>CANMKX010000011.1 GCA_947498595.1 uncultured Aquimarina sp. | reverse complement strand
TAGGAGATTGTTGGCAGGTAAGAGCATCAGGATTTGAACAATGGGTGAATATAGAAGATTCACCCGGTACCCAATCATTATCTGTAGACGGAAGAATATCAGATCGATCAGGAGTAGGAGCAGTTTTGTTTAATGATAGAAATGGATTTACAACTCAGCGAGGAGTTCAATTATCATTTGCACATCACTTAACATTAGATGCATATAATGATCATTATTTATCTTTTGGGATCAGTTATCGATTTACACAGTTTGGGATTGATGCAACAGAGTTTAACAATGGAGATCCAGACAATCCATTATCACCAGGATTAGAGAGTTTGAATGTAAATAATTCTAATTTTGATATTGGATTTTTATACCGTTATGGACGATTTTTTCTAAGTGGTAATGCGATCAATTTATTAAAGAAAGAGATCAATGATTTTGAATTAACAGAACCACAAGCGATACAGAATTATTTTTTGTATACAGGATATACGTTTCAACATCAGTTAACGGATATGGAGTATGAGCCATCGGTATTGTATCAAAACTTTGCAGGAGATGGACGATCGACAACAGATTTTAATTTTAAGGTACGAAAGAAAGATCGACATTCGACAGATTATTACTGGGCGGGGATTACAATGCGATCATTGATTGATCAGGATTTTAAACCCTTATCAGTATCACCAATGATTGGTGTTAAGAAAGCCAATTTCTATGTAGCCTATGGTTATCAAATTAATGTCAATGAATTTTTACCAACCAGTACAGCAGGATCACATATGATTACTTTAGGAATTGACTTTGCGTGTATAAAGAGTAAATGTGGATGTACGTATTAATAAAATAAAATAACGTATAAAACTAAAACATACAATAATATAACAAACAATAAGGCTTATGATCAATCATAAGCCTTATTGTTTGTTATAAAAGATTTACTTACGTAGTAGTGATTACTCAATTTTTTCCAATAGCTCTTTGGCTTTTTTATACTTATAATAAGATTGTGCTACAATATGATTAAGTAGTTTTTTAGCTTTTTTGATTTTATTAGATTTAATATAAATCAGACTTTGATACCAATACCCTTTTTCGGCATCTATTAAATCACTATTAATTAATAAATCTAAAGTTTTTTCAGCAGCAGTATATTTTTTTAACTCAGCTTGAGATAATGCAGTATAGATATAAAAAATACTATTTTCTTGATCTTGTTGAAGCATTTTATCGAATTTGATCAGTGCTTCTTGATAGTTTTTATTTTCAAATTCACTTTTAGCTAGCGTAAATTCAGCAGCTAAATTGTCGGTATTTCTATTGACTAAAGTATTGATTTCTTGAAGATCAATATAATTTGTATAAAGTTGTGTTGACGTAATTTGATCTTTAGTTGTATAAAAATTAATCATTATAATAAGAGTTGCTATTGCAGCTACACTTGAAAGATATAGAAGTCTTTTTGTTTTTTTCTTAGTCTGATACCTAGTATTGGCTGTATCTATTACATCATTAATTCGTTTAGCATGATCTTCGTATAAAGTATTATAGGCTGAAAATTCTATTGGATCAACAGTAGATGCATGACTCCATTCATCTTCATTTAAAGCTTCAAAAAGTTGTTTTTCAAGTAAAAATTTATCTCTAAAATTAATGTCACTTTCTATCCTTTTTAAAAGATGTGTTTTTTCTGGATCAGAAAGATCATCTCTTAAAAAACGTTCTATTAATATATCTTCTTCTAAACTCATAACTCTCTTAATGAATTATACCTAGTATCTTTTTGAATTAATTGAATAAGCTTTTTCTTACATTTAAAAACACGCTGTCTTACAGCAGACTCAGAGCTATATTCTGTAGTTTTAACAATTTCTTCATAAGAGACTTTAGCAAAAAAGAAGTTTAGAATTTTCTTACAATTATCTGAAATTTTATCTAATTTCTCTATAAACAAATCGTGTCTCTTCTGCTCTATAAGTGCCTGAATATGATTTTTATATTCACTTTGTAATTCAATTGTAGCTGTATCAGTTATCTTTTTTTTATGCAAATTTAATTCTCTTCTCCAAAGATTTTTACAAACAGTAAAAAAATAAGCATCAAAATTCCCTGTAATATTAAACTTCTCTCTTTTATACCTTATGATAATCTGTAATAATGCTTTTTGAAAAATATCTTGTGTATCTTCTTTGTTTCCATTGTTTTGTAAAATGTATTTTTGTACAAAAGGAAAGTTTCTATTATAGATTTCAGTAATTGCTTTTGAATCTTCTGCTATTAATTTTTCTAAAAAAAAACTACCATTCATTTTTTAAAATTGAGTCACAAAAATAAAATTTTATACTTTGGAGCGGGTAACATTTTTAATTTTTATAAAGAATAGAGAAACATAATTTCATAAAAAATGAAGAAAAGAAACATTTTTAAAGTATTATTGCTTTCGCTTAGTATTTTTACGGCTTGTCAACAAAACAATGAATTGACTGAAATTGAACCAGTAAGTTTTGAAAAGAATTCTATACCAGATTTAACATATGTTGACGGAACTCCTGTTAATTATACGATAGTAGAAAACGAAATAATTATAACATACGAACCTAATACAACCGAGGCAGAAAAAGAAACGATACGATTTAATGAAGGAGTGATATCATTAGGATTAGTTGAAGTTATCCCATGTACAGCAAATCCTAATGCAGAAATATGGATAATTAGAGAAATTATTATTCATGATTTTAATTTTCAGCATAAGGTTAGAATTGAAGCAGATGATGATGTTGAGAGAATAGAAATTGGAGACGGTAATGGAGTCACCTGTAATTATAATGATCAATAACAAAATATTTCAATGCTACTTTTGGCTACTTATAGGAATCTTTTCTATGAGTAGTCAAAATTGCTACGAAAAATATGAGATAATAAAAAAACAAAATGAAATTACAGAGCAAGAGATCGACAGTTTATTGTTAGATTGTTTTCAAAGTTCTGTTTCTTATCCTGAAATAGCTCATTATTTTTCTATTTATTACTACAAAAAGAAGGAGCTTACTTTGGCTAGTAAATATGCCAAATTAGAAGTTATGTATTTAAAAAAGAGAAAAGATACTTCTGTAGAATACGAAAATGCACTTTATAATGTAGGAATATTTAGTAAAAAAAATGATGATTTTGATCAAGCAATTAAATACTTTAAAAAAGTTATTAATTCAAATATTACACAAAATAAAGTAGCTAGATCTTATGGTGAAATCGGCAAATATTATAGAAGAAAAGGAGAATTTTACAAAGCTTTAGAATATTCTAAAAAAGGAATTTACTTATTAGAAACAGACACAATACAAAATTTTTCTTCGAGAAGAAACTTACTATCATTATACATAAATACATCATTAATATGCGATTTTTTAGACAATAAAAAGGCATCACAAAAAGGTGTGATTTACTTGAAAAAAGCAGATAGTTTAGTAGAATTACACCAAAATATACTTAATTTAAATAGATATTACTCTTTAAATGCTGCTTATGCTAATTTATATGCAAATGATTATTTAAATGATTTTGATAGTGCTCGCAAGTATTATAATAAAAACTTAGAAAAAGCTTTACAGGATAAAGACTCATCAACAATTGCTAATTCTTATATAAACTTAGGAGAATTATATTTAAAACAAAAAAAAGATAGCACATTATTTTACCTGAAGAAGAGTTTGTTATTTGACAAAAAAGATCCTATTAATAATGCAGAAAGCTATAGGAACATAGCAAATTATTACCTTCAAAAAAGCAACTATTTAGAAGCTCTTAAAAACATTGAAAAATCCTTGAATTGGAGTTTCGATCAGCACGAAAATTTAAACCATCAAGAACCTTCACAATTTCAATTATTAAAGATAAGCGATAGAAGAAATGTTTTTATAGCATTAAGAACTAAAATAAAAATACTATTAGACTTATTTCACCAAACTACAAACAAAATATATTTAGAGAAAGCGATAAAAACCGTTAAAATTAGCGATCAGTTAGTCACGATCGTCTTAGATGATAGTTTTGAAATGAGTACGAAACTACTTTGGAAAAAAGAAGCATCAAAAACATATACTTTAGGGATAAGAGCTGCTTATATTTTAAGAAAAGAGGAGGAGATGTTACATTTTATGGAAAAAAATAGGGCATTGCTATTGATTCAGACAATTAAAGAAAATGTTGAGCAATCTAGATTATCTAGAGAAATAAGAAATAAAAAATTAAACTTAAAAAGGAGTATTTTAAAATTAGAAGAAATTTTAGACAGAAAAAAGGTAGTGTACAATAAAGAAAAAGATTCTTTATTTGAGTTAAAAAAACGTTACCAGGTATTTAATGATTCTATCAAAAGAGAAAACCCTAATTATCTTATTAATACACCTGATGCAAATGAATTATCGATAGAAAATATTCAAAAAAAACTAGATCCCAATACAGTAATTATTTCATATACTTTAGATACAAATGATCTAATAAATCCAAGCTTATATGGATTAATTATTTCAAAAGATAATCATCTTAGTATTAAGATTAAAAACACAAATGATTTAATTATTAAATTAAATAGATATCGAAATTTGATATCAAGACCCTTGAAAACTAAGAGTGAATTAACTCATTTCAAAGAGATAGCATACGATATATACACACAGTTTTTTCTAAGCCATGATCTAGAAACATTTATAAAGAATAAACAACTCCTTATTATTCCAGATATTTCGATGCAGGATATCCCTTTTGAAGCATTTACTACAAATAAGGAAACTTTAAAATATTTAATAGAGCAAAACGATATTAGTTATGCCTATTCAATACCTTTTTTGATACAAAATGCTAATGTTGAACGAAAAACAAATCGTGATTTCATAGGATTTGCTCCAGTTGATTTTTTTAATAAATCACTGAACTCTTTAGAAAATACGCAAAAAGAAATTGCCACTATAAATCAAATATTAAAAGGCAAAACATATTTTCATACAGAATCCACTAAGCAAAATTTTATAAAAAACAGTATTGATTCAAAAATTATCCATTTAGCAACCCACGCAAATTCTAATAATAATCCAGAAATTTATTTTGTTAGAGATACAGTTAAATTGCATGAACTATATACCTATAAAAACAATGCAGATCTTATTGTATTGAGTGCTTGCGAAACAAATTTAGGGGAGATTAATAATGGTGAAGGGGTTTTTAGTTTAGCTAGAGGCTTCTTTCATTCTGGAGCAAATGCAGTTATATCTTCTCTATGGAATGCCAATGATACTTCTACAGCCAAAATCATGGAAGATTTTTATAGAGATTTAGACAATTCTTCGTCAAAAGTTGTTGCTTTAAGCAATGCAAAACGTACTTATTTAAAAAAACATTCCTTATCCGATATTTCACCATTTTATTGGGCTTCTTTTGTTTTAATAGGAGATACAAACCCTACTTTTGAGCATAATTATACAGTGTATTACTATATTGGTTTTGCAGTATTCTTTTTAATTATTTTATTTTTTTTTAAAATAAAAGGGTAACAAATTAAAAAAGTAGGAAGAGTCTTAAAAATGATTACACATTTTGAAAGACACATTAATAAATTCAGTAGAAGTTCTTCTAAAGAAAAATAAAATTTCTTTTGATAAAGAAGAACTATGGTTTCAATTAAAAAGCCATCCATCGTATCCTAGTTTACATGCAGTAACAGGGGTTTTGGATCATTTTAATATTGAAAACATTGCAGCAGAAATTTCTAAAGATACAACTACATTAGAGCAATTACCGCAAGCATTCATTGCTCAAATAAAAACGGCATCGAGTAAAGAATTAGTTACTGTATATAGAACAACAAGTACAGAAACATATACTGTTTTTCACGAAACTAAAAAAACTGAAAAAATAACTATATCCGAATTCTTAAAAAGATTTACAGGTATTATCGTAGCTGTTGAAAAAAACGAACTCAAAAACGATGTAAATACCACCACTTTTGAATTAAAAAATTACATACTAATAGTGCTTTTATTGGTACTAACTGTTTTTTTACTGATAAGTAAAGGAGTTGGAATGGTGGCGCAATTACATCTGTTAGCATCTTTATTAGGGATATTGCTGACCTATACAATACTAAAGCAAGAACTAAGGGATACTACTTTATTAGGTAATGCTTTTTGCTCAGGGAATGATGAAAAAAAAGGTTGCGATAACATTTTAAACTCTAAAGGAGCTAGAATTACTAAGAGTTTTAAATTAAGTGATATTAGCATGGTGTATTTTGTTGGTTTAGCAATTTCGTCTATACTCAATGTTAATTATCAATTGTTATATCTTATAAGTTTAATGGCATTGCCTGTAACGATTTATTCTATTTATTATCAATATAGAGTTGCAAAATCATGGTGTCTATTATGCATATCTATTGTAGGAATACTTTGGTTTCAAGGAGTCATTTCAGTTTTAAATTTTTCTTTTGTAGCTATAAAAGAAATAAGTAATGTAATTACGATACTTATTAGTTTAATATCAGCTTACTTGAGTTGGAGTTTTGTAAAACCATTACTATCAGATGTAGTAAAACTTAAAGATCAGAAAATAAAGCTCACTAAATTCAAACGAAATTTTGAGATATTCAATAGTCTACTTCAGAAAAAAACATATTACAATACTCAAATTAATACTACTAAGGAGATTGTTTTTGGAAACCTAGATTCAACACTAGAAATAATAATTATAACTAATCCATTTTGTGGTCATTGCAAGATGGTTCATAAACAATTAGAAACGATACTCGAAAGACATAAAAATAACGTAAAGATAAGAGTACGTTTTAATGTCAATACTACTGACAAAGAAAGTAAAGCAGTTGTCATTACTTCTAGATTATTAGAAATATTTAATAACGAAGGAACAAAGACGTGTTTAAAAGCACTGAATGAGATTTATGAGGAAAATGAACCTAAAAGCTGGCTAGAAAAATGGGGGCAATGTTCATCAAATGAAACGTATGTAGCTGTATTAGCAGAAGAAAAGAATTGGTGTACCAATAACGGAATCAATTTTACGCCAGAAATCTTAATAAACGGAAGGTCATATCCCATAGAATATGATCGTACAGATTTGAATTATTTTATAGAAGACTTATATGATAATTGTAGTTAATCAGTACTCTTAAAAACTACCAATTAAATAAAACAGAATAAACAATATTCCTTTAGTGGAATAGGCATAAATCTTTGAGTGCCTTGAAATAAATCAGAGAATCAAATTAATTTCAATCATTTAATTATGAAAAAAACAATTTTAAATTTAGGAAAAACTTTAAGTAAAACAGAACAGAAAGAAATTACTGGAGGAATGTTTGAGGATTTTGTACCGTGTCCAGGTAGCTCAGATTATGTTGTACACAACGCAACCACAGGTAGCTGTTCTTATCCTGCTGCTGGGACTATTTTTGGAGGTCCTTTTCCAGGAGGTAGATGTTTGGGAGTTGTATATAACGGAGTTTGCCGTACTAATTTTTAAATCAATCATTAAATAAGAATCAAAATAATTATGAAAAAAACAATTTTAAATTTAGGAAAAGCTTTAAGTAAAATAGAGCAAAAAGAAATTACTGGAGGAATGCTAAAAGACTTTGATCCATGTCCATGTGTTGCTACTTATACAAGTCATGAAGTTACTACCAGAGGACAAGTTTGTTCGTACCCAGCAAAAGGAACAGCTTTTGGAGGTGCCTTTCCTGGAGGAAGATGTTTAGGGATCGTTCAGAGTGGATCTTGCTGTCCAGAATATTAATCAAATAATGTAGCTAGAGAGAAGCTTGCATAGCTTCTCTTTGGTTTTAATTTAGAAGAGCGTATAAAGTGTCGTTATTATAATTCCTTTATGACTATTTGATGAAAAAGAAACCAATTGTTTTTTCTCTTTTATTTTAAAATTAAATGGAGCAACTAATAAATCAATCCCGCTCTGTTTTTTCAATCGTATTCCTTGTCCAGAAATGATATCTTTATTAGGAATAAAATTTCCTTCAGGTAAATGTTCTGTCACGATTATATATTTAAAACCACTTAATTTTTTTAGAATACTCAAAATCTCAGTATTTGATAAGTGTTGTAATACTTGTCTAATAATAGCACAATCTCCATTAGGTATATTATCTGTAGCGATATCCAAACAATGAAATTCTAGATTTTCTTGTTTAAAATGTTTCCGGTTATATACTATCAAGTCGGTAACAATATCAATTGCAATGTATTTTTTGGTTAATGAAACCAATTCCTTTCCAATATTAAAATCACCACAACCCAAATCACATACAATAAGTGGATCTTTAAAGGATGTTAAAAAAGTAGTAAGAGCAGTAATATAAGGGATTGTTATTTTAGGGTCATGAGATCCCATACCAGAATAAAATGAAGAAGGATGTCCACCCCAAAGATTCATTTCATAAACTTGTTCCATAGCATCTTTAGTTGGCCAAGGTTTTTTAGCTTTATTCATAAACATTACGTTGATAAATTCAAACCTACAAATTATATCTAAAAATAGATTGTCTGGAGTTGTGATTTTATTTTCAGAAATAAAAAATAAATTAAAAAACACTTTTTTCGCGCCAAGAAACATGCATCACTTTTTCTAACCATGGTAAACGAACATTTGAAATCGTCCAGGGAAGATAATCTAATAAAATATCAACTCCTGTTGGTTCTATGTTGACTTGATATAGATCCTCAACAATTTTTAAGACTCCTTGACGATTTAAAAATGTAGAACGGAAACCTTCAATACTTAATGTTCCTAATTTTTTCCATTGTTGAATAGCGGCGATAATTAAGTCATCACTTAATTGCATTTCATGTTTCAATAATTGTTCTTTTTGAATAACTTTTTCTGGAGGTAATCCACAGAGCAATTTCTGAATCAATAAATCATGTTCATTCTCAAAATCAGTAGTTCCAGTTGATAAATAATGCAATAGTAATACAGCCTTATTTTGAGATTCAATATTAAAAAACTCTTTTGCATTAGTATCCCAAAGAGTTAATCTTTCAAATAATAAAGGCATGAATTTATAAAGTAATATAATACCCGCATTTGATACAACTACACCTTCCTGTAATTGCTTTGTTTTTGAGATAACAGGAATATCTTTTTCATTAGCTACAAGAAAATCATTCTTAAATTTTTGAGAATTATCACGTTGATTTATTAGTAATACCGATAAACCTTGATATAATTGAGGCATGATGTCGCGTTTTTCTGTAGCAATAGAGTGGCACTCAGCGACCAAAATTTGAAACATTCTTTTTCTATAACGAGCTAGTTCTAAAAAAATGAATTCATAATACAAATGGAGTTTTTTACTAGAGAAATGATATGTAGCTTTCCATAAAAATAACGATAATAATTTGGAGTCTTCAAAAGTGTATTTATTTGAGTAATGAGATAAAACGTGTAATTCTTTAAAAATAGAAACTAGTTCAGATTTATTATTTGGAGCAAAAAGTGTCAGCCAATGTGTGTATAATTCTGAGAATTTTGATGGTGAGATGTTTTTTTCGGAAAGAAGATTTTGAAGCGTATTGAAAATGTTTTCAGAAGTTGACTGTAGTTGTTCTTTAAGCTGTTGTATTTCTGATTTTGATAATGTAAGAGGAGCAGAAAACAATTTATTTAGGATACGTTTTGAAGCATCATCAGCTACTTGAAAATAGGTTTTGTCATCTATAGTTAGAGTTATTTTTTTTAAGATCGCAGTATCTTGTATAAGCTCAAAACATGCGATATTAAAAGCAGATAAAAGCATACCATATCCATATTGTAATCGAGCTCCAAAAACCTGTAATTGATTTGATGAATTTGAAAAAAATAACTGACGCGAACTAAAAAGAACTTTCCAGAATACACTACCATCAGCTATAATTCCAAAATGTTTGATAAAATTTTGTCGATCATTTGATGTGATTGGAGAAAAATAATTAGCAATTGCAAGTAGTGCTTTTTGTTGTGTTGTGCTTGGAATCAAATATTGTAGTAATTTCTTTCTAAAAAAAGCAAACGTAGAGACAGATTCAATGGATTTCCAAACAAAAGATGTGTTGTTCTGTTGTTTAAGAAAATAGATTATCCTCTTCTGTGTTTCAGCATCATTATTAGAATTTTTGAGTAATTGTTCTATAGAAATAAAGGTAGACCATTGAGGTAATTTTCGATTTTCTAAATAATAACAAAATACTGATGTCCAATGTATAATATCTTCTTTTTTAGATGTTGGTTGTATTAGAGATTCACGCTTATTAATATCAAGATGTTTTTTATGAGTAAAAATCATTCGCACGATAGAGTCTAAAGAGATATGTTGCTTAAAGGCGATTTTTGAAGTTAAAAAATAAGTGATATTTTTTTGAGATTTAAGAAAATGCTTTAAACCCTCTTTGGATGTAATTGTTATCGGAATTTGCGAAATCAAATGGAATATAGAATCGATTGAAGAATTTGGTGGAAAGCCATTATGAGTTAAATAATAAACAAATAAACGACTCCAATCTGTTGAGGTGTTATCCTGTGTTAAAAGATGGGTATTAGGATTTAAATCAGTTTTGTAGCTGTCATTTAAATTTGATTTATGTACTTTTTTTAAAGCTAGTATTATTAAATATAATTCTTTTGTTTTCCCCAGAGAGCTGTTCGGATCTAGTGTTTCTGAAAATAATAATAATAGTTCCTGATAAGTTATATTAAAATACTGAGCAATGCGTTTGATTTGATGTTCAACAAAATTCTTTTTACGGAAACTATACCCTTTTTCTAATAAAATATAGGATAAAACAAAAGCGTAAATATTTTTTTTAAAATCGGTAAGCTTATCCGTCAGTGATTGAAGGATAACAAGATTAGTACTTTTTTTTATAAAGTGAAGAATAGTAGGTTGTTGTTCTGGTTCTATATAAGCAATTATTTTATAAATGTTTTCTTCTTGAAATGTTGTTGCTAGTTGTGTCGCAAAATTAGGCTGTTGCTTTTGTTTTGTTTGCAACCCTTTTTTGATATAGGTAATTTCATTTTTTTGTAAAGGATACCAAGTATCTAACTGTAAAAGAAATTCAATTCTATTTGTTTTTTGAGAAAAATAATTCACCAATGCTGGAGTATGTAAACGATTACCTTTTTGACGATATGTTGTATAAATTTGCCTCCATTGAATATTGTTTTTAGACTGAAAAAGAGACGTAAATATAGTGTCTAGTACAGAGAATGTAAGTGTTAATGCATCAAGAGGAAAACAACTGTATTGCAAAAAATGTAAACCAAGATTAGTTGTAGTAAATCCTTTTGAAATAGTAGAAATTTGTTCTTTTTCAGAATGAATTAATGCGCGGAAGCTATGCTTACTTTTTGATAAATATTCTTGTTTATCGTGATATCCAAGACGAATAGATTTTCTTATATAAATTTTAAAATTTGAAATAAAATTAGCTAACTTAAACGTATTAGGTGAACTAAATAGAAAATAACCATAAGCATACCGAAATAAAAATTCTTTGAACTTATTTTGATGAATATCAGATTGAAACATCTGTACGGTGAGGTCATAAAATCTATCAAAAAAAGATGTTTTATTAAGCAGTATCTTTTGTATATCAACAAAGGGTTGGTGGTATAGAAAATCTTCTTGTTCCTTAAAAGTTATGGAATTAAAAATTTGCTTCAAAAATGAAGAAGTTCGCAACAATTCCTGTTCATTTAAATTTTCTAACGGATGTGTGAGTATTTTTGAAGTATCTAGTTTTTTTAAAGAGATGTATTGCTCCAAATTTAAAAACACTGGAGCTACTAGATTCGTTAGTTTTTTATCCTTTAATTGCGAGAATCGCTCAGCTAAATATTGTGATGAAATAGTAACTTTCTGAATGTAATGATATAAATGCTTTTGGATAAACTGAGTTGAAGTCATCTCTTGTGTCGTATCTAATAAAATCCATAAAGCAAGAGGCCAAAAATCACGATCTACAACATGGTTATTTATAGATGATTGCTTTAAGAATGCGTAGTACTTTTTCAAAAGTGATATTGATGGACATCGCAATTGTATCAGTTTCCATAATTTTGAAATAGGTAATTGTACTACTAACCGAGCTATAAGTTGTTGAGATTTAACAGCAATTAATCGTGTTATTAATACATTAGGTTGTTCTTTAAAAACTTGTTCCCATATATCAAAAAAATTTGCAGTAATAGATGGATAATAACCTCTTTGTAAATAAAAAACTAAAATACTTAGAGTATCTTTTTTTGACGTTTGTACAGTTTTGTTTTTTGCTATCTTTTGATTGTCTTTACAATAAGCATCAAAATAATTAGTAAGTTCAGTTTCTATAAGAGATAAATAGGTGGTTTTAAATAAATGCAAAGGTATTGAAGGTAATGATAACTCAATTTTGGAAATCTCTATTTCAAATGCAGCATATTTATTAAAAACAGTATTTAATACTTGAAAAAGTCCAATGTCATAAAATTGAACTAGTTGACGTTGTAGCGATTTATGTAACGATTTATCATGTATCTGTAATTTACACTGCACGGTTTCTATATGATGATATTTCATAACTAAAACTCATAATTTTTATATTGCTTCGAAATATTTAAAAAAGTACGATTGGGATACTGTTCTAGGTTTTGATAAAAGATTTCAAATTGTTGCATTTCTTCGTACGGAAGTGCATAAAATTTGGCATGTATATGTGTAGGCAATACTTCTACAGCTTGTAGTTTAATAAATTCTTTAAAATGATTGCTTTGCAAATCATGAGTCCAACTTGGAAAAAATAAACTCACAGTAAATACAGCATCTTTTTGTACCCTATAATTTTCAAGTAAGTAAAATCGGTTTGAGTTGCTATTAGCTTTTTCTATTGTTTTTTGATAATTGGCAATTATTTTTTTTGCTTTAATTTTAGAATTCCGTTTTCCTAGATACAACCGAGTATTATCTAGTATTAACCAAGCTATATAATACCTTCTATTTTTAACAATGGAATACGACGCATTATTGGTTCCTTTTAATAGGATTTCTTTTATATACTCTTCTTTGAATTGTTGGTTTTTTTTGAGAAGCTTATATTGTAATTCTTGAATAGATTTTGTAACACTCTTTAAAGTATAATCTTGATACCCCATATATAAATGAAGCCATTTACTGGCAGTAGCAATATTAGAAGTTCCCCATTGCGGTCGTTTTAAGTTAGAGCCCATGCTACGATTTGCAGTTAGTTGAGGTATATTTTGCAAACATTTTTCTTTAGTGCGAATACAACGAATCCATTCCTTTTTAGAATAAGGTACCTCTGTATACATTGGAAACTTAATATTAAAACGAGCTAAGAGATGATCCAAAATAGTATTTCGTTGCAATAGCTCAGCTTCTGATAACTCATCATAAGACTTTTTGCTAATTGCATGAAAAGATTTTTCTTGTATACTAAAAAAAGAAGCAACATTGGCTAGTTTTTTTGAAGCATTACTTAAAAACGTATTCATGAGTTGTAAATACGATGTTAGTTGATAGCGTTGTTGTTGATCTTTTAAACTACTGTATTTAGGCAAACTTTGATGACCAACACCAAAAATAGCTGGAAGGTCATAATCCACAGGAAGAAAGCTTGCGATATCTCTTTGAGTACCCTTAACACTATTATGCGACTGTTTCTGCAAGGCTATAGTATAATTTCTTTGCTGTCCTTGTTTTAAAATCGCAATAAGAGAATTTACTTGCTCTAGGTCTATAGTGAGTTGCATTCCTTGTTGATAACAATAGAATTGATGCGTTGGATCTGTAGCTATAAATTGAGGTAAAAAATGATCTAAAGGAATCGTCTCTGTATACACTTGATCTTCAATAAAAACTTTGAAATTGGTTACTTTTAAAACTCCTTCATCAATTTGAAAAAACAATTGAATCAGTTCTTCTATGGAGATGCTTTTAGGCAATTCTTTGAGTTGTTGCTTATCAAAAAAACCATAATTAATTTTTGGCCCATCGTATATTTCATCTGTGCTAAGTCCTTTTGCAGTTAATTCTTCTTCGGTATACCTTCTAAAGGTTGGATTAAGAAAAACTTCTTCTAAACGATGAAAAAATGCAGCAAGAATTTTATTAGGATACGCTTCATTTGTAATTTGAAGCTCTGCATGAATATGTGCTTTTTTTCGGTGTAAAAATTGAACTTCATGTACTTCCTCTCCAAGATTTCTATGAGCAGCCATACAGTCAAAAGTTTTTTGTACAATGGTAGTTTGATCAAATGTTATTTGATCGTCTGGAAGTAACCAAACAATATATTTACCAATAAACTCATCTTTAGGATTTTTAATTGCCTCAACCCAAACATTATTGATGATAGGAGCTAAGTGGTCAATTAACAACATCCTGTAATCGGTTACTGTGATTGGGTGTGTAGTAAATATATCTTCTTTAGGATATAAGGCGTTATTTTGTGCTACAAACTTTTCGTTTGGGATTGATTGTAAAAGGTCTGTAATAGAAAAATCACTCTTGTATCCTAATTCTGTTAATGCATAACAAAGCGTTTCTAGTAAGATGAGTCCTGGATCATGTGGGTTAAAATTAGTCCACATATGTCCAGAAAGTTCTTGTATATATGCAATACCTTCTTTTCGTAAAGCATAAAAATCAGTACTAGGATTTACTTTTTCGGTACGTTGTATATATTGAGTTTTAGTTGACATGTAGGTGATTTTAAGTAGAAAGTATAAAATGATTTGATGAATTCATTTTTGCGTCAAGGATAGCAGTGTAAATCCCGAAACATCCCTTAGGAAGTTGAGGAATTGAAACGAATAGCCAGCCCGGACGCCCTAAACAAATATCAAAAGAGATGATTAACGATTATTCTTCTTCGGCAACCTCTGGAGTCGGAATGGTTAGATAAAGTATAGCACCATGAACAAGTCTAATGAGGTAGATAACGGTAAACCAAGAAATCATTATAATTAGGTAAATACTGTTAGCATCCATTTGCTGCCATTCCAATCTGTTTATGAGTGATATAGAAAATTCGTTGAGTAACCATAAACTTATAATGGTAAGCATCATAGCGATAAAAATACTTAGGAAAAACCAAAGGAATTCTCGGATAATAAATGCTTTAAAATTTTGAAAGAGTTCGAGTACTTTATCCATAATTAAGGTCTGTTTTTTTCAGATTCAACAATTTTTTTTCGAATGATAAATGTGATTACAATACCAATTAGACCTCCTAAAAAGAAGAGTACTTCGACACTGCTAATTAGATTTTTTAATTCTAAAACAGCAACAATAATTACTAAAAAAAGAATGATAAAACCAGCTTGATAGAGTTTGTTGTTGAAAATAACGTCTACTACTTGACTGTTGGTGATAGCGACTAAAAAGCCTATAAATAAGATTGCTAATAATAAAAATAATAGCGCTATGACGGTATTGCTGTTCAAATTTAAATCATTGAGTATATGTTTTATTTTAAAAAAGAGCGTTTCTCCTGTATGTGGTGATTTTAAAGAAACTTGATTGGGATCTTTAGCAAATTTTTGATTTAATACTGTCCACAATTCGTTTGTGCCGTGATCATATCCCAATGCCCATATTCCAACACCCCTTAATTTTTTTTGATTGATCCAATCACATTTAACAGCAAAACTTTCTTCGTTATCAAACCATAATTGTTTTATTCCATTATCAGATGGATTAGGGATGATGTAATAGGCACTGGAACTTTCTAGGTCAATAATAGGTGCTTTTTTGAATTCTTTACGAATATTACCATAGGTCCATTCTTTGACAAAACCATTATTTTTTGCTGGTATTTTTATAGAAGCTGTTTTGGATTCTACACCATAATAAGGATAAGCAACAATAAGTTGTATAGGAGGAATTCCTCTGGAGAAATATGTGTTTACAGAATGTTCAATACTTAGTTTACCCCATTTGGCACTACTTTTTAAGGGCGCATTAGGGCCAGCTTTAGCGCTGTTTTTATAATGATAATTATAGCCCATCATTACAAAATAATCGACAAAATTGGTCAAGGTTTTAAAATCATATACATACTCAAAATCGGTAGCTGGAATAGCCATACTTAGCTCAAGACCTTCTTTTTGTAATCTTTCGGACAAGCTAATAACAAAACGAGTAAAATGCTCGCTTACTTCTTTTGGAATGTTTTCAAAATTTAGATTCACGCCATCTGCTGCTCGTTTTTCTATTTGCCGTACAATCTCACTAACAAAATGCTTTTGAGCTTTGATAGAACTTAAAAACTGAAGGTTATTTTTTTTTCCAAAATTTGTTACTGTAAGATGTACTTTGGTTCCTTTTGCATGAGCAGAATCTACCACTTTTGTAGTTGCCCAATCATGAATGCTTTTATAGTGACCAGTTTCGGGTTGTAGTTCGTATGAAAAATATGCAAGCGTAGTTAATAAGTTGAAATTATAACTTTTATACCTTTCGTCCGCCCAGTGAGGATGCCAACCAAACACTTCTTTTTTTAAATTATCAGCAGTTTCGGTAAGACTATCATTTTGTTCAAGGCTAGCATTCCATTCATTTAGATCAATTATTTTTTCGGTAATGACATCTATCTTTTCTGCTAGTTTTAAATTTGTTGCTTCTTGAATTTGCTGCTGTGCAATCAAGAGACTGTCCATTATAGTAAGTGATGTTTCTTCTTGTGGCGTTATTTCGGCAATTTGCAATTTGGGAACTGTAAAAGTATCTTTTAATAACTCCCAAAACTTGGTAGTTCCATTGTCATATCCTAATGCCCATATAGCGATTCCTTTTAAACCTTTGGATATGATTAATTGATATTTTTGTCGTAAAGTTTCTTCGGTATCTATCCATACTTGCGAAAATTGATTGTTCTTTGTTGGAAAAGAAGTATACATTGTATAACTCAAGGGATCAAGTTCAAAATGATAATTATTAAGAAAAGTGGACGCAGATTTAATCGGGAAATAGTCATGATGCTTGCTCTTTAAAGAAGGAACTTCAGGCTTTTTCACATGCCATTGAGTTCCCAAATAGGGGAGTGATACAATGCATTTTTGAGGAGGAATTCCTTGCTCCAAATAGCTATCAATACTTGTTTCTAAAGAATGAAGTTGCCATGTCTCATCAGGAAGTAAAGGACTAACGGGACCAGCTTTACGATACC
This sequence comes from uncultured Aquimarina sp., assembly GCA_947498595.1. Lineage (GTDB taxonomy): Bacteria > Bacteroidota > Bacteroidia > Flavobacteriales > Flavobacteriaceae > Aquimarina. The sequence goes on along the minus strand of CANMKX010000011.1, from coordinate 107,282 downwards.
GATCAGAAGTATATCCATACCCTAAAATAATAAACAAGTCTACATTAGGGACTAAATTAGAAAGATCAAAGGTATGTTTGTCATATACAGGAGGAAGTACTAGATTTAATTTAAAACCTTCTTGATGCAAGGCAGTAGCTAGGCTATTGACATATTGTGTAAATATAGCAGACATACTAGGGGTAATAGGGTGCATATCTAAGGTTACACCATTAGCACGCCTGTATTTTAATAATTGAATGAGAGTGCGAATGGATTTTTGTTGAGCATTTTGATTAGTTAAAAACTGTTTATTTTCTCTTCTTCCATAAGAACTCATCGTGATGTGTACAGCACATTTATTAATTTTGGCAATATCAATCATCGAAGTAGTATTCCAATCATGAATGTCCTTATAGCCACCGGTTTTTGTATCTAATTCGTATGAGAAATACGAAATATCAGATAATAGATCATACGTATAATATCTATATGCGTTTTTAACCCAATAAGGATTCCAACCAAAAACAGTATGTGTTAAGCTGTCAATCGTTGCATTATAAAAAGTGTCTTGTAAATTATGAAACGAAGTAGTATCACTTTTATAGCGAATTAATTCATTTTCGTGTAATATGTGTGTATTGATTTTGCGAGCAGCAGTATAGTGTTTTGTTTGTTTGCTAATTCCTAAACCAGTACCGATTACTTCTAGAACTTTATCTATAATTTTAGGTTTTTCTATAGCGATTTCTGGTGGTTCGGGAACTGGAGGCAATTCTTGTGCATACGAACTTATACTTGTTATTAATAAACTCCAAAAGAAATATTTTTTTTTAATAAAATCACAGATTTTCATATCTATAGTTTGTCTTTTTTGAAAGGGTAAAACTAGCGTGCGATACAGAAATGTATAAGCGTAGAAGTTTGTGATTAAAAAGATTAAGTAATTATACGAGTACTTGTTTTAAATTGTAGCTAGAACAACAGAATCTTTGTGACATTAGAATATAGGAATTATTTAAAATATTATAGTTTTATATTGAAGAAGAAAAAAGATATTTTCAAGACTATTATATTAATGAATGATATGCTCTATAGATAATAAGTTCTTTTGAAATCACTAAATAGAAAACTTATCAATTGTATTAGCTTTGATTAAGTTAACAGAATTTTTTGATAAATTCATGCAATACTGATTTAATACTATGTATCAATTATCGAATAAGTCCTAATAATATAGCCCTAAAATTGAAGGTAATAAATTAGTATTCTGTATAGTTGTAAAAAATGGACTTGAACCCTAGAGTATCACAGCGAGAGCAGAATTATTAGCAGGTAAACATAAATATAAAAGCGCTAAAAATGCAGGAACTATATTTATAATAAGAATCCCAAAATAAGAAAAAAAAGATTATGGAAATAGGAAAAGAAGTGATTAAAATAACGATCGTAAATGATGATATTTTGATAGCTAGATTGTTAAGTGATTATTTTAAAAAAGAAAATAAACTTAAAGTGATAAAGACTTTAGGAAATGGAAATGAATTTTTAAGATATATAGATAATGCTGAGATACTACCAGACGTAGTTTTACTAGATTTACGAATGGAAAATGGTTCTGCTCTAGATGTACTACAAGAATTATCTACTAGAGAAAAAATGTTTAAAGTAATCGTATTATCAACCTATTATAATGAGTCATTTATTGGACAAATGCTAAAATTAGGATGTGATGCTTTTTTACCTAAAGAAGTTGATCCAGAAGAATTGATTGAAATTATAAATGAAATTCATGAAAAAGGATATTATTTTAGCTACGATCAAATTAATTATTTACGCTCAAGCATCTCTAATAAAAGCCCAGCATTACAGTTAGAAGCAAAAGAAAAATTTACCGATAGAGAACTAGAAATATTAGAGTTGATATGCGAACAACTTACTGCTAGAGAAATTGCAGAAAGAATGTTTATTTCTATAAAAACAGTAGAAGTTCATAAAAGTAATCTATTACTAAAATCCGGAGTTAAAAATACTGTAGGGCTGATTCTTTATGCAGTTAAAAACCAATTAATCGATCCCAATACATTACTTTTATTAGATATGTAATAACAGAGAAAATACGCTCAAATCCATTAAAGATTTTAGCGTATTTTTTTAAATAATATTTTATACCTTCTAAATCAGCTAGTATTTTCTTTTTCGTATCACACAACTAGCACATCTTACTTTTTTAAGATAAAAAAAAATATTCTTTAGTGATGTATACCACTTACAATCAATTTCATTGTACTAGGTAATTCTACTTGTTTTAATAAAGTAGTAAAACTACTATACCTTAAAAATTCATATTTTCAGACATTTGTAAAGTCATTAAAAACAAAAATATTCAATTGAGTAGCTACTATTATTTGTTTTGAAAATGAAGGCGAAATCCGAAAAGCCAATAAAAATAGAGTAGGATTATGTTGTCACACAATGAAGAATAATCAAATCAAAACGAAAATTTACACCAACAAGATAGTAGCTTCTTTTTTAACAATATTAAATAATACAAGACTATGAGTACTATAACAATAGGAGTTGTCGATAGTCAAACATTGTTTAGAAGAGGATTAGTCGAAATTCTGCAAAAAGAAGAGAATTACAATGTATTATTTGAAGTTGAAAATGGAAGAAAAGCACTGGATAAACTAAAAAATAACCTACCTGAAGTATTAATTATTGACCTAAAAGTATCTCCAAACAATGGAGTACAATTAACCGAAATAATAAAGAAAAAGTATCCAGAGATTAAAATTATAATTCTAACAGCATTTTATAACAGTACATTTATCAATTTAATGGGGCGTATTGGAATTAGTGCTTTTTTATCAAAACAAATAAGTCATAAAGAGTTATGTAAAGCCATTGACACCGTACATCAAGAGCGTGTGTATATGACAGAATCATATAAAGATATAATACTTTATGCAGAAGGAAGTGAAACCAAAGCACTACACTCACAGTTTTTAGTAAAAGAAAAATTATCAAATCGTGAATTAGAAGTATTAAGATTGATTTGCCATGAACATACCAATCTCGAAATTTCAAAAAAACTATTTCTAAGTATCAGGACTGTTGAAGGGCACCGTAAGAGCCTACTCTCCAAAACAGGATCAAAAAACACGGTTGGATTAGTGTTATACGCTCTTATATATAAACTAGTAACTATAGACTATAAGCTACTCGAAGTTTCTATGCAAACCCCATTTTAATAGAAACATAAAACAGGTGATATCAAAAGTCACCTGTTTTTTTATAAAGAACAGAAATAAATTTATTTACAATACGGATTCATTTTAATTCCTAAACCACTATAAATTATGCCTAAATTAACATGCACTAGTGCACAATTAACTTGTACATTTGGGACAGCACCTTCCATATTTAACATTCTTCCTCTAAAACGTGTAACTACAGCCAATTTACCAGCAGCGACCATTATGGATCATATACCTATGGTAAATATAGTACCATTTGCAATGTGTACATCTATAGCCAATCCAATGGTAGCAACTGCAACTACTGCGGCATTAGGGGTATTAACGCCTATGCCATGTATCCCATTGACAGTAACGCCATGGATTCCGAGAAAAACAACTATTTTGATAGGGAACACACCAGCATTAGATGACACCTGCAAATGCATGTGTACATGGGGCGGGTGTATAAAATTTTCAACAGCTGGACAAACAAAAGTGAGTGATTAAGCAATAAATGCTTACAAATACCTAGTTTATAAAAACCAGTAGAAATGCGCTTATGTAGAGTTGAATTTTATAGCAATTTTGACACAGTAATATAAAGCAGAAAATAACAGAAAAATATCAGTCAAAAAGATAATATTCATGATCTCACTAACCCTACATACCATACATCAGCAACTAAATGCATATCTTAAAAGTGCTTTACAACTACAAAAAGAACCGGTAATATTACACGAACTTTCTGAAGGAAAAGATAATTTTTTAGATTTAAATACATTAGCATTTACAGTAGTTAATATAGAAGTAGAAAATAACCGCACCACCAATTCTCCTTATGTTAAACGAGGTAGTGGTATCGCAAAACAATATCCACCTACCAATTTAAACATATACATCATGATAAGTTCTTGTTTTAAAACAGAACAATACCTTGAAGGATTACATTGGTTGTCTTCTGCGATTAGTTTTTTTCAAAATAAACCTGTATTTGATGCTAAAAATACACCAGGACTTTCTTCAGAAATAGAAAAACTAACGATGGAATTAGTCAATGTTGATATTCAAGAACAAGGACATTTTTGGGCAGCTTTATCGAGTAAATACAAACCATCTGTTATTTACAAAATGAAACAAGTTACCATTACTGAAAATAAAATGAAAGCAATCATCCCAATGGTAGAAAAAGCAATACCTAATCCTATTAAAAAATAAGAATGACAAATTTAGAGTTGGTAGGAGAAATTACCTGTGATCACACTTATATAACAACAGGTAAAAACGATTTAAAATTAGTCGCTACTACAGCAACGAAGCAATTATTGCAAAGAGAAGAAATATGGATACGTTATACTTTAAATAGTATAGAGGTTTATACAAAAAAAGAAAACCTAGATACTATGGAACCTATCAATCTTTTGTTTTGGATTGAAGTAACAACACCACAATTTTATACGTATACGCAAATACCAGAAGGACTAATTAATAAAGATCAAATTTTGTTTTTCGATACTCAAACAGATGAAACTTTTGTAATGGTAAAAAAGAATAGAATTAAAGAAGTTCAACGAAAATTGCAAGTGGTTGTTTTTGATCAAGAAGTTGAAAAAAATGAGCAAATAAAAATAAAAAATCATCACAATGCTATTGTACATGAAGAACTAGTGTTAGCAGGATCAAAAAGCATTGTATTGGACTTGAGTTATGAAGAGGATGGTTTATATACTTGGGAGTTTAATGGGTTTTCGGGTACCTTCTTTCTAACCGATAAAAATCTTAAGCAAACAATTGGCGTGTGTATGCTAACGATTAAACCGGAGAAGGTACACCGAATTAACCTTCGGTTTGAAACCAAAAAAACATATTGGGAGTATTTATTCATTTCAAAAAAAAATACAGAAGAGGTGAAATATGAAATTATAGATACCAAAGGAGCATATACATTTACCAATCATGGCGAAGTATCCATTTTAGGAACCAAAGCTATAAGTTATATTTCTGATCAAGAAATTCCGTATAGCAAACATTCTCAAGCAATATTCAAGTTAGTAGCAACAGATGATAATGCGATTAGATATCAGATTATTGAAGATCGAATATTACCCAATGCAAACCCAGAGAATATAAAAAAACACCATAGAACAGAAAAAACTGCATTCAAAACGCAGACGATAGTTTATATATAAATTTTTAATACAAATATTATGAGTCTTACATTAAAAACACCTGGTGTTTATATAGAAGAAAAGAATGCTTTTTCTAATTCTGTAGTAGCAGTAGAAACTGCAATCCCAGCATTTATAGGATATACTGCACAAGCAACATTTAAAGGGAAATCCCTTTTAAATAAACCAATTCGAGTAGATTCACTATTAGAGTTCGAAAACTTTTTTGGAAAAGGAGCGCACACTGTTTTTGATATGACAGCAGTAGATCCAGAACAAGAAGATGCACCAGAAACAGATCTTATCATGCTAGATAAGCATCTTAGTCTTACAGCAAAACCAGGAACCTTGTTTTATATGTACGAATCGGTAAAACTTTTCTATCAAAACGGAGGTGCTAGTTGTTATGTAATTGCAATAGGAACGTATGGAGGAGAAACTGTAAAGCCTGATTTTTCTACAGACCCATTCATCCATGGATTACGTTTATTAGAAAAAGAAGTAGAACCAACAATGGTTGTGATTCCAGATGCGTTATTATTTACAGATAGTAATGGAGCTAATTGTTACTCATTACAACAGCAAATGTTGAATCATTGTGGAACGTTAAAAAACAGAGTTGCTATCCTAGATGTATTTAATGGAGATAAAGGCTTAGACGATCCTTCCTATAATCCGATTACAGCTTTTAGAGATGCGGTAAGTTCAGATTTTTTAAGTTATGGATCAGCTTATTACCCATGGTTAAAAACTACCGTAGTACAACCAACTGAGTTAAGTTTTAAAAATTTATCAGAAGATAGTATTACACTATTACAAGAATTATTAAAACAAAGCATTGAAGATTTAAAAGAAAAAGAACAAGAAGCAATGACACCTTATATCAATGCCTTAACAGGAGACATTGAAGAAGGTAGCGACATCCCAAGTGATCCGGATACGCTTAATTATATCATGAATAATACCTTCCCAGCCTATAAGTCGGTAATGTTAGCCTTATTAGAAAAAAAGAACATTTTACCACCGTCTGGAGCAATGGCTGGGATTTTTACACGTGTTGATAACGAACATGGTGTTTGGAAAGCACCAGCAAATGTAGCTGTAAACAGCACTATCGGACCAGCAGTGCATATCGATCATAACCAACAACAAGACTTAAACGCGCCAATTTTAGGAAAAGCAGTATGTGCGATTCGTCCATTCATAGGATTAGGAACAATGGTGTGGGGAGCAAGAACGTTAGATGCGAATAGTTTAGATTGGAGATATATCAACGTACGTCGTACTATGATTATGCTAGAACAATCGGTAAAATTTGCAGCCAATGCATATGTATTCGAACCAAATGTAAAAAATACTTGGGTAGCGATCAACAGTATGATTAGTAGTTTCTTGACCAATTTATGGAAACAAGGAGCCTTAGCAGGAGCTTCACCAGAAGATGCTTTTGAAGTATCAGTAGGATTAGGATCAACAATGTCCTCTACAGATATTCTAGAAGGTATAATGCGCATTAGTGTAAAAGTAGCGATCTCAAGACCTGCTGAATTTATTGTGATTACATTCCAACAACAAATGCAGAAATCATAAGGAATTATTTTGAGTGATATTTATTGAAATCCAATCAGTTTACAACTTTAGAGAAATAACAATCACTTAAAACAAGACTACAAAGCATATGACTTTGTAGCAACAAATATTACATCGAGCAATCGATAAATAACACCAAATAGCATCAAGATAAAGAGATAAAATAACACTAGTTGTTTTGATGTTATTTGGTATCACATCCACTATACAATAGTACTACCAATAGCGGATATCCAATAACAACAACACTTTTTTACTAACACTCTAATTCATCCCTATGAGTTAGACAGGATAAGTGTTGTCTAATTTCAAATCTAAACAAAGCAGTTAACGCTTTGAAAACAAATACATAATACAATTTAAACTTAAAAATAAGAATCATGGCAGAAGATGGATCAGTACAAAGTCAGAACGTATGGCCTATTAGTAATTTTTACTTTAGCGTAGATATAGGTGATCAAAAAGACTTAGCTTTTCAAGAAGTCTCAGGATTGGATGCAGAATCCAAAGTAATAGAATATAGACATGGAAACAGTCCACAGTTTTCGACAATAAAAATGCCTGGAATGTTTTCTTCAGGCAATGTAACTCTTAAAAAAGGAGTATTTGTAAAAGACAATCGCTTTTGGGATTGGTTTAATTCTATAAAAATGAATACCATCAAGCGCGAAACAGTAGTTATTAAACTATTGGATGAAGCAGGAGCACCAACCATGACATGGACGCTTAACAATGCATTTCCTACAAAAATCTCTGGAGTAGATTTAAAATCAGAAGGAGGAGAAGTAGCAATAGAAAGCTTAGAAATTGCTCATGAAGGAATTGTAATTGCAAATGAGTAAGCAAAAAAATCTATATCCACCTGTAGCATTTCATTTTAAGCTACAAATCCTGGGGTCAAAAGACCCCATGGATTATGGGTTTCAAGAGATTTCTGGGATCAAAGCAACAATCGATACCGAAGCAATAGCCGAAGGAGGAGAAAACCGTTTTCAACATCAATTACCACTTAAAACGAGTTACAGTCCATTGGTACTCAAACGAGGAATGGCATTGCATCAAAGTACTCTAGCTACTTGGTGCGATAACACTATGGAATTTAGTATTGATAAACCCATTAAGACCTACGATCTCTTAGTCTCTCTATTAAACGAAAAACGAGCCCCTGTATTTTCATGGAAATTCATGAATGCCTATCCCACCAATTGGGAAGTTTCAACTCTTAATGCAGAAGACAATAACATTCTTTTTGAAACCATTACCCTGAACTACAATTATTATACAATGGTTTCAGGTTAGTTATAGATTATTCAATAAAATTAAAACTGCAACTTAAACTTGTCAAAGGGAAGCGATATCAAAGTGTAAATCTAGGTGCTAAACCAACTGAAGTGTAATTTTAACAAAATAAACAAAAATGTTTATTAAAGTAAATGATAAACACTTTTTGATATAGACTGCTTTTCCAAGTTTGTAATCTTATAATAGTAAGAGTAAATAAGATGTATGTTCAATAAATAATTAGTGCATTGCATAATAGGAATGAAAGTAAAGTTGTCAAGTTGCAGGTATTAACAGAGGAAATAATAAAAAAGAAAATTTTATTACGAACAAGTTTTAGGAAAACAATTGCATTCAATGGCTATACAACGACCAAGAAAAGCCAAGAAACTACCTGTAGTCTTAAGTGAAAATGAAGTAAAACTTTTATTACAGCAAGTTAAAAATATAAAACATAAATCTATTTTATTTACTATTTATTCTGCGGGATTAAGAAGATCTGAAGTATTACATCTAAAACTAATAGATATAGATTCTGAGCGTAATTGCATTATAGTAAAAGGAGCAAAAGGTAATAAAGATAGAAATACATTACTTAGTAAAAAATTATTATTGCTTTTAAGAGAATATTATAAGGTATATAAACCTAAAGAATACCTTTTTGAGGGAGCCACTGGAAGAAGATATTCCATAACCAGCATTCGTAAAATTTATGGAAATGCATTAGTTAAATCTGGTATTAAAAAGAAAGCACACTTACATACTTTGCGTCATAGTTTTGCTACACATTTACTAGAACGAGGTACGGATATTAGGTATATACAGGCTTTATTAGGACATAGTAGTTCTAAAACTACCGAGATATATACGCACATCACAACTAAGGGATTTGATACTATAGAATCCCCTTTAGATGAGATGGATATATAGTACACTGGTCTAATAACACCCAATAAGCTGTTATTAGACCAGTATACGATAAAGATATAGTAAAAATAAAAATTACTAGAGCGTCTAGTGGTATATAATAGTTGTTATAGGTAACCCTTCGACAAGCTCAGGATAGATGAAAAATTTACACTGAGGGTATTGAACGATGGTTGCTGAGCGCCTGCCTACCGAAGTCTCGTACTGAGGGCAGGTAGCCGAAGCAAGGCGAAATGCAATTGAAGTGCAAACCATAACATGTATTAAAAGATAATCACTAAAGAAAAATTTAAAAGGTTTGAAATGATTTATAAAATAATAAAAAACAGATGAAATATGTATAAACAAGTAGATAAGCCTAAAGAGAATAAAAGTAGGGCTGTTGCTAATTCTGTTGCTCAGCAGAAAAGTGGTGACGGGAAATATATTGGTTTTATTGATAATAGAGTAAAGGGTAAAGGTCTGATAAACAAAGACGCTAAAGGGGGGAGTAACAATCTAACTTCACGTGGCAGAGAACTAACACGTGAGGAACAACCTATTCAGCGCGCTGTGCAATTTAGCAACAGGTTTCGGCAAGCTGTGAATCCACATCAAAATACATTGGAGAATATGCTAAGGGCCATAGATGGATATCCTGCTTTGGAACAGGATGCAGGGTTTGAGCTGAGGTTCGTGAAAACTTCAGTACGCAACGCAGACGGGGATCCAGCAGCGACAGTGCATGTGAACAGGAATGCAAGATCATTAAAAGTAATGGTAGATTTTGACGGTCAAGGATGGGATCTGACTCAACCACGATATGTAGGAAGAGCCTTTCAATCTATCTCTCATGAAGTAGATTTGCATGTGATGCGCACGTATAGACGCCATCAAAATAATCAAAATATAAATGTGGACGCCAACGGGTACTTTGAACATGTGGCATTCGTAACAACGTTCTTTACGCCGGCGGAGGCAAACCAAGCCAATATCAATGTACTAAACAGTGATTTTGGTACAGGTATCAATACTGCCCAAGCTACGACAGCAATACTGAATGACTTAAATATAAATAATCCGCAGACGATAAGGGGGTATTTGAATGAGTTGAGGCGAGACCTAAAAAACCATATAACGTATGTGGAGAGGAGAGAAAGTAGGATCACAGCCACGCCCAGGACATCGGAATTTAGTGCGAGAATCGATGGGGAATTAAGCAGGATGATCGATAAAAAAATAGACGCCCTAATCGTACATTATCGTCCACATCTATAATTATGATGATATCGACACACAGAGGTAATCCGAAGGAACAGGATTAGACAAAGTGCCATCAAATAACATAGAACGGAATAAAATAGGTGTTGATTAGTTGGGGAGTAAAAATTGGTGATGAAATCTTATTTTTCACCCTTTGTGGGATGGAATATTCAGCCCATAACAAAACCTAAAAGCCATTACCCTTCGACTCTCGCTCAGGAACCAGTCTTTTAGCCTCGTTGTTATAGGCAATCCTTCGACAAGCTCAGGATAGATGAAGAATTTACACTATGGGCATTGAGCTTGTCGAAATGCAGTCGAAGGGGCCTATAACATCCAATAAAACCAAATTGAAAATAGTTTGAAATATATATAAACAAGTAGAAAAGTCGAAAGAGAATAAAAGCATAGCAGTAACTAATTCTGTTGTCCAGCTAACATTCGAATCCTTTCGAGTGTCGTATCAGATGAGAAACTAGAGATAATTTAAAGAAATACTAAAATACTATAGTATTAACAGTATTGTAAACCTGTACGAATACCCAATAGAGTCGAGCAGTAGCGTTGGCTTATCATGCCGATAAAAAAGATAATCAATATTTAAAAGAAATCGTTTCAAGATTGCACCAATGCTTGTGGAAAGAAAGCTCTGTTTGGAAAAATATTATTGCAGATACAGACTATAATAGTGGAGGAGTTTATGCTTTTTTAGAACAAGATCACTATCTATGTCCAATGGGAAAGATTATTCCTTTTGAGAAAGTGTTTTTAGATTATCAAACAAAGATTAAAAAGAAAGAATACCGTAGTTCCTCCAAACAATGCAAAAATTGTCCATTAGCTATACAATGTTTAGAAAAAATAGCTGAAGAAAAGAAATTTTCTGAAACCTATTATCGTGAACATTACGAACGAAATAAAACGAGAGTATATAACAAGAAAGGGAAATACATGAAGCGAAAAAGACAAAGTACAGTTGAATCAGTCTTTGGAACGCTAACTCAATTTATGGGATTGAGCAAATCCACCAAGCTAGCAAAATAATGATGCTTTCTGCTATTGCCTATAACCTAAAAAAGTATCTGAAATTTTCTAAAAACCTGAGCAAAAGTATAGCCAAAACTAAGACACTTTTTATAGATGACTAGATTTTTAATAAAGACGTATTATACTTCATTTAAAGAACTTCAATTTTATCAATTGATTTATCTAAACACAGAATAAAAGCCTTTTAAAAAGGCTTTTCTTTTGCTTTATATTTTGTAATTATTAGCTTGTGCAACGATTACCATTGTTGGCAACAGGCTTTTTCTTTAATCAAAAAGTCTTTCTATTATCAATGAAGAAAAGTAGTTAACACCAGTTTTGATACAGTTTTCATCAATTTGAAAATTAGGTAGATGTGGCATTGAAATAATTCCTTTTTCAAAATTTGAACCTCCTAAATAAAAATAGACTCCAGGTATATGCTCTTGAAAATAAGCAAAATCATCACCTCGATAATCAGGCATTTCTCCATATAGTAGGATGATATTTTCTGCACCGAAAGTTTTAGAGATATGTGCTAAAGATTTTTCAGTAAGATTTTTATCATTGTATAGATTTGCTCGTTGGTAAGAATAAACAACATCGATTAATTTTCGAGTATATTTAGAATGATTTATTTTATCTTTTAATTGCGGTATTACAGAGTTTATCTTATTCTTTGTACTAGCACCAAAATATGCTGAAATAGTTACTTCTTTCTTGGTTTCAGTAACTTTAAAACTTCGTTCATTTACAAAAAGAAAATCTTTAAAAATAGTAGTAGGGCTTGCCAATCCAATGTTAGGATCTCCTAAATTATTAGGATTCCAAAACTTACTGTCTGGGGCTACATTTTGAAGCTCCATAATAAGTTTTTTACTATAATCTATAATAGCTTCATTTTTATTTGAATTTTTGAAGGAAATAGTAACTGTTTTATAATCAGCAAACATCCATTCTGGTTTTGTAGAGATTATATTTGTTGGCATAGGACCAATATGTGAACCATAAATTTCATCCGGATTAATAATATCAAATAAACCATCATCAATCATGGCCTTTGCTCCCGTATAAGATTCTTCAGCTGGTTGAAAAATAAAATATACTTTTCCTGATAATTGTTCTTTTTGACTCATTAATACGTTTGCAATACCAAGTGCGACAGTCATGTTTACATCATGGCCACATATATGATGTACCTTACTGTCATTTGATGCATTTTTAGAATTATGAACCGATACAGCGTCCATATCTGCTCTCCATGCAATGTTTTTTCCTTTTTTACCTGTATCCAAAATACCTACAACACCATAACCACCAATTCCAGTTTTTACTTCTAGACCTAATGATAATAAGTGTTTAGCTATTTTTTCTGAAGTTCCTATTTCTTTTCCTGATGCTTCAGGATTTTTATGTAAATCTTGACGTATTTTTACTAAACTATCAAAAATCATGTCTGTTTTTTCCTGAATATTTTTATGAAAAGCCTCTGTTTTATTAATACTTTGACCAAATGAAACTAGAGTGAAAAACAGGAATGATAGTATTAAAATAAACTTACTATTTGCTTTTTTTGAAATCATTTAATAATATTTTTGAATTTGATAAAGCAAAGGTGGAACTTTAAATTAATAAGCACCTGTCACATTTGTGACATATTTATTTTTTAGTAAGTTTACTTCTAATTCTACTTAAAGATTGTCTTTCTATACCTAAATGTGATGCTAAATGAGATAAACTAATTCTGTTGATGATGTCTTTGTTTTGCTGAATAAAATCAAGATACCTTTCCTCGGCATTTTTGAATAAAAAACTTTCTACTCTATCGGTTTGTACAGTCAAAACATATTCAGCTATCAATCTACCATACATTTCACTACGTTTAAATTTGTCATATCCTTCTTGAATTTTATCATAAGGCAACTTTATAATTATTGATGGTTCAAGGCATTCAATAAAGTATTTTGAGGGGATTTGTCTTATAAAAGCTGGGTAATCGGTTGCGTACTTATTTTCATTTACGAATCCAGTTGTTATTTTATTTCCTTTTTCATTTATGTAATATCTTCTCAAGAGACCTTTGCATACAAACCCGATCTCTTTCTGAACTTCTCCACTTTTAAATAAAAATGTCTTTTTAGAATATTCTTCTATTGTAAGATATGATTTTAAAAAAGCTACTTCTTCTAAGTTTAAATCAGGGAATAACTCGATATAAGATTCAATGTGTTTTTTAAATTCTTGCTTCACAATGTTTTTGTGCTTGTTGCCAACGAGAGTCTGCGCAGAAACCCCTGTTTGTTACTTTATAATCTTATAAAAGCTAAATATAGCCAATATCAAGCAGCATTAAAATGGATTTTTATTTCTTTTGAGAAGTGCTTTTTTTTGATTTTCTTCTAAAGCTTTTTGATAAATGGAACGTTCTATAAATCGACCATTTTTATTGGTAATTGACTCACATAAACACAGAAGAAAAGCCTCTTAAAATGGCTTTTCTTCTGCTTTATATTTTGTAATTATTAGCTTGTGCAACGATTATTGATGTTGCCCACAGTTATTTTTCAGAGTACAATTCCGTGTTTTTTCATAGTCGTATTGAACCAACCCTTATGTTTTTTCCAAATTTCCTCGGTTTTTAGTTTATCAATCGCAATTTTTTTTAAATAATCGTTTTTACTTTCCAATAATATTTTAATAAATGAGTGCAAATAGAAAACCTCATTTTCAGTTTGAAATTTAGCATTCGGGAAGTCAGTTTTCAAATAGCTTTCTAATTCACTCGAGTATTCTGAAGAGTAATATTTTTTTAAATAATCAAATGCATAAGCATTATTTTCTCTAAAAGCCAACTCCTTAATTCGAGGTAAATAGCTTTCTTTATGTTTCCTATTTTCAAATGTTCTGTCATAAAGTAGCCAATAAACTTCTCTCCTTGAATAGATAATTACACTGTCTAATTTTTCTATAGTCAAGTCGGTCACAAGAGCTTTTTTCATAGCTAAATCTTGTTCGTAATTATTTCCTTTTATTTTTTGAGATGCTTTAATTCTGATTTTATTCCAATATTCGTGATAAATGATTGATGAAATCGGTTCAACGTCGATTATACAGCCCTCGAAAGTCTTAACCATTTCATTTTTTTCTAATTCAGTTGATAGTAATTCAGGAACGTTTGCTTTGTCAGACTGAATTAGTTCAATCGAAGTATAAGTTCGAATTGTTGGATTTTCATGTTTTGATAATTCGATTAGATCTTTATCAGATAGTTTTTGTTTTAATTTCTGAAACCTTTTGTATTGTGAACTGACCACGCAACCATATCCAACACAATCAGAATCCACTCTATTGACTTTAATTATTGAGTCAATCAATTGTTTTTTTCCTTGAGAAAAACAAAGACTAATTATTAAACTAAATATTATCGTGAGTATTTTTTTCATATTGTGGGCAACGGGAGTCTGCGCAGAAACCCCTGTTTGTTATTTTATAGTTTTATAAAAGCTAAATATAGCCAATATCAAGCAACTTTAAAATGGATTTTTATTTCTTTTGAGAAGTGCTTTTTTTTTTGATTTTCTTCTAAAGCTTCTTGATAAATGGAACGTTCTATAAATCGACCATTTTTATTGGTAATTGACTCACATAAACACAGGAAAAAAGCATTTTAAAAAGGCTTTTCTTCTCCTTTATATTTTATAATTATCGACTTGTGCAATAGTTACTATGTTGACAGTAGTTTTTAGTACTCAAAAAATTTCTTTTCCGATTTTAATTAATAAAATAATTCCGGAAATTAGATACAATGTTATTACGATTATTAAAAATATATTCAAATCAAGTTCTAATAAGTGGTACAATCCGTATGCCAATGTTCCAACAATCTGTAGTAAGTTCATTAATCCAATTGGTTTTTTTAGAGATTTAACTTTTTTAGTCAAATATGGAAACAGTGACAAAGAAATTATCGTTAACGCTACTATAGAGATTGTTATAATTAGTCCAACACTAAATTCGGCGTTTTCTTTCATTCCGAGACTCCACATTAAAACAAACAAAAGCTGCCCAATTAATATTATCGAATAAGTTACTAATAGTAAATTATAGTTAATTCTCACTTTTTACTTAATTACTGCCAACATGAGTCTACACAGAAACCGCTATTTGTTATTTTATGGTTTTATAAAAGCTAAATATAGCCAATATCAAGCAGCTTTAAAATAGATTTTTGTTTCTTTTGAAAGCTATTCTTTTTTGATAAATGAAACGTTCTACAAATCGATCATTTTATTGGAAACACATTGATTTCTTGTAACAAGTAAAATTACTTTCAAATAGGTGTTCATCAAATGAAATCATTTATGATTGCCCTCGATCAAAACCTTGAATATAACCCATAAAATAATGTGTCAATTTGTATAACAGTGAGATACATATTTTTATTCAATTACTATTCTTGAGTTTTTTGGGCAGTCTGACGGTTTGTACAAAAAACAGCGAAGCGATCCGAAGGGTGTTTTTTGTATTTTGTTAGTCATTGTTTTTTATTTTATTTATAACTATATTTTTGTCTTTTTCATCACATAGAGCAAATCTAATTTTCAAATCTGATTTATCAATACCAACAAGAGAATTCAAACAATTTGGAATACTATTTTTAAATTTTATTATTAAGAATGTATGATAAAATTCTTCCATCATATTTAATGGAATCACTCCATTCCATAAAGCATGTTTAATCTCCGAATGTATTACTATTCCTTCTAATGGATTATTCAAATCAATTAGATAATTATATTTTTTAGGAATTTCTATATCAAACCTTGCTCGACAATAAATGACTAATTCATTTTTTGATTTCTCCCAATTCAAATATTCTACAATTTCTTTTGTTTTTAAATCTAATTTTGAAAATCTTTTGAAAATTTTCATTGAAGGTAGTTTTTTTAATTCTACTGTTGCTGTTAATGGAACATATTTAATATTATACAATTCTTAATTCATTTTATTTTTTCTAATTGTGACTAACACGAGATATATGAATAGGAGCAAGGTAAACAAGCCAGAACCAATCGATCTATCTGCGCATTTTTATTTCTTGTTTAATTTATAAAAATCTAGCGCCACTGCAAAAAGGAAATGACCTTTCTATCTAACACTAAACTCTACTCTGATTTTATATATAATGTTGTAAAACTTTTAATTTTCAATGATTTAATTTAGCGCTTAGTTGATTTTAACTATACCGCTACTATATCTTTAACAAAAAATAGTGAAGCAATAATAGAAAGAATACCTAACAGATAGTTTTGATTAAATAAAAAATACATTCTACAAGCAAAAAGAGCAATATTACCTGCGATATAAAAAGAATAATATTTTTTTGAGTTGTAAAATAGTAAATTTTTCCATCTATCCTCTAGTTTCACTTTTATAATATTCTTGATGTTTTACAACATGAGTCTACCCAGAAACCCTGTTTGTTATTTTATTGTTTTATAAAAGCTAAATATAGCCAATATCAAGCAGCTTTAAAATGGATTTTTGTTTCTTTTGAAAAGTACTCTTTTTTGATTTTCTTCTAAAGCTTCTTGATAAATGGAACGTTCTATAAATCGACCATTTTTATTGGTTGTAGATTTACTTAAACACAAAAGAAAAGCCTATTAAAAAGGCTTTTTTTCTCCTTTATATTTTATAATTATTAGTTTGTGCAACAGTTACTGCTATTGTACAGAGTTTTTTATTAATTAAAATTCAATTTATTCGTAAAGTCAAAATCGGTTGTCTCACTATGTGATGAGTTTAAACCACTTTTGAATTTCAATCCATTTTCTTTTACTTTTTTCATTTGATTAATAATTTCATTCCTTGGTTTATACCCATCATTCATAGCAATGTTCAAGGCCGAAAAGGAATAAATTCTGCCAACAGGATTAATACCAAATAATAACTTCTCTAAAACTTCATATTTCTTTTGTTTCAAAAGTGTTTTAATAAATCCGTTTGCCAAATGAGGGTAATACTCATCAACTTGATAAGCTCCTAAATTATATTCCACTTCATTCAAGTTGTAGTATGCGTTCAATTCGTCAGTTGTGTATTTGTTTATGTCGATTTCTAATGTAAAATTTGGATACTTTCTTTTGTATTCCTCCAAATTCTTATTGTGTATTTTGAAGTATTCCATGTCTGCACCGCTACAAGTCAATGGAATAGTTATTTTCTTTAAATAAATGTTTTCAAATACATTTTCTTCAACTTCTGTGTTTAACCGTGAATAGATTATTAAATCATTGTAGATAAGTAGATTTAGATTGAAACTAGTATAACCGCCATAAAAATCATGAGAAATTAATTTTAAATCATCAAGTAGTTCAACCGTTTTACTTGAGGCATTTCCTTTTCCTGTTAATAATGATGGATAAACAATTAAATATTCAGATATGACTGGCTCTAATTCCGAAATTGGGTTGACCATTTTTAGATACCGATTTAAGTCAGTTTGAACCCAATCTTGATTTGGATTTGGGTTTTTCTTTTTTAGTCGACAAGTACGACAACTTTTTAATTCCGCCTTATTCATTTCGTAAATTGTTTGTCCGTCACACGAATTGAAAGTCAAAAATAATATTGTTAAAATCAGAATTTTCATTGCCTGGTTAAATTACGTAAAACATGAGTCTACGCAGAAACCCCTGTTTATTACTTTATGGTTTTATAAAAGCTAAATATAGCCAATATCAAGCAGCTTTAAAATGGATTTTTGTTTCTTTTGAGAGGTACTCTTTTTTGATTTTCTTCTAAAGCTTCTTGGTAAATGGAACGTTCTATAAATCGACCATTTTTATTGGAAATAGATTCACCTAAACACAGAAAAAAAGCATTTTAAAAAGGCTTTTCTTCTCCTTTATATTTTATAATTATCGACTTGTGCAACGATTACTAGTACTACCATTAATTTTTCATTCCGTTCAGAATTTCGATTTCGTTTGATTCTAAATTCTTTATTGGTAAATAAATTCCTTGTTTAGATTTCGTTTTTAGAGCGAAATATGTTTTCCTTTTCAAAACTTTATTCAACTCAGAATAGTCTAGTTCAGATTTACTTGTGTTGGATTGGATGATTATTTTTTCAGGGGTAATTGAGTAGTCAAGGTCAAAATTTTCAAACCAAGCTTTTTGAGTTAAAAGCGTTATTAGAGGTTTTAAGGTGTAATAAATTCCGAAGACAATTAAAATTCCAGAATAGCTAATTCCAGATTTAGTATTTCCATTGAGGTATAGATTCAGACCTATTATAAAAATTAAAGGTCCGCTTATAATTCTTGAAATAGAATATAAAGCACCATATCCAAAATAATACTCGTTCAAGAAGACTTTAATTTTTTCAGATTGTGATAATTTATATTTATTCATTTTTTTAAGAATTAATGGTAACGATTAATATATGTGTCGTAGCGGAGTAAATTGTTACCTTGCTTTTCGATTTTTCTGCGCATTGATTGCTAACTTTTCTTCGGAGCAAGTATTGCGCCTTACCAAAAATACAACAACCATTCGATTGATCAATTTGCTGCTATGATCGCATATATGTTGTTGTAGCACGTTCTATTTACTGTGTATTAATCTCATTATTTTCCCATTCCAAGAGTCAAAAACGATTGAAAAAACACCTCCTCTATAATTTTTTGGTAATGTTCCAAATATGACCCAATAATCATCAATTAGATAAACTTGATATGGTTTTTGAAATTCAATATTTTCCTTTTTATATTTTTCAAACAAAATCAGTTCCGCATAGTTAATTGCACTTGTTTTTTTGGGAATCAACTTCTCATTCATTTTAGTTCTGTCAGCATTATTTTTCAACGCCAACATTAGGTGTTTTTCAGCGTAATCCTTTCCCATAATTCGTCTTTCAGAATTCTGAGCTTGTATTTGCGTACAGATTATAAGTCCGAGTAAAACAATCTTAATTTTCATTCTTTTATCAATGTGCTACAACGGGAGTCTGCGCAGAAACCGCTATTTGTTACTTTATGGTTTTATAAAAGCTAAATATAGCCAATATCAAGCAACTTTAAAATGGATTTTTGTTTCTTTTGAAAGGTATTCTTTATTGAATCTAGAATTAGTAAAACAAGAAATATTAAACTACAAAATTTATTATTTCATGTAGTTTTAACGCTTGTAAATATAATCGATCATGTAAGGCTTTATATGATCGAATTGCAGTCAAAGGAAAGAGTAAAAAATTAGCACTTGTAGCAGTATGTAATAAATTACTAAAACAGGCTTTTTCTATAGTTAAAAATAGAATTCCATACGATAATAATTATAGAAGTACTTTAGTTGTAAATTAAGTGAAATTCACTTGGTTTTTACCTCAGTTCTTTGTTGGTAACTGGCTTTTTTCCGTAATTCGCTTTGTCTACTTTTTCTTTGTACATTTTTAATCCAGTTATTTGTTCCGCTGTTCTGTTTTCATTTGACTCTAGTTTTGTAGTAAATGATTCAGGTAATTTCAGATGATTATTCATTGGGTGAAGTCCTGTGATATTCGGATTTCTAGAGTAATTCGTTTTCTTGTGGCTAATTTTATAGTCATTCGTGATAATTTCTAAAATCTGTGGAATTTTATGTTTAAAATCCTTTGCAGATGAAAAAGTCATATCGTCAACGAATGAAGTGAAAGTTGCATTGTTTTCTTTTGCAAATTCTTGTAAAATATCTCCAGTTTTGATGAAAACTAAATTTGCTAGAGTTGAAGAAGTTGGTGCTCCTTGTGGTATTCTGCCTTTATAAGTTGTCAACTTTGTAAGAAGGCTTGAAACTTTTGGTGAAAATCCTTGACTTACAAACATTTTAAAAACGGCTTTGTTTGTTATAGATGGAAAAAAATCTTTTAAATCGGATGTGAATTTATACTTTTTTCCTTGATGTTGTTTAGCATTTGCTACGTTGTCCTTTCGTTTAACAGCACCAAATGCATAACTTGGTATTTCAATTTTGTTCAGAATGTTTCTGTGTATTCTAGTCTGAATTATTTTTAATCTTTTCGTACTTGGGTTTATTATCCTTTTTTTAGGTTCTCCTTTTGAATCTAATTTTGGTTTGCCAAACTTATCTTTTTTAATTTCAATTTTCTCTCTATAGAAATTGTCGATATTATTGAGAATCGAACATATCTCTTTTATATCTACTTTTAAGGTAAAGGCTAGATGTTTTGGCGTTTTAATCATTGAGTAGTAAAAAATTGATTTATCAATGATTTTACAGAAGGTGCAATTATGTTGAAAGCATCTTCTTTTTCAGGACTGATATCATCACTATCTATTGAAAGAAAAAATAGAATAGGTAAAGGTATTTCTAATTTATTGGAAATCGTTTTTAATGTCGAAAGATTAGGCTCCTTGTTATTATTCTCAATTTGTGACAAATACGCTTGGGTAATTTCACAAAGTTCAGCAAATTGGTTTTGCTTTAAACCTTTTTGTTTTCTAATCGATTTTATTGCTAATCCTAAATCCATACTTTGATTGTTTGAAAAAATTAATGGGGTGTCAGGTTAGAAAATGTTCGGTAAATCATCAAAATTGGTAATTACTCTGTTGAGTAAATCAATTCCTTTAAAAACTAAACTCCAATCTATAGGCTTTTTATCGCTTTCTTTTTTAGAGTTTTCTAAATATCTAATTACATTAGATAAATGAACTTTTTCTTCATCTGAGAATGAACAACGGTTCTCAGAAAGGATAGTCCTTATACCAAGTATAAGACCATCAACGTGTTGATAATTGTGTTTTTTACGCATATCTTTTATGTATTTAATTAAAGGCAATATCGCCTTGCTACATTTGCAATACGCTTGTAATTAAATCCAATATGCGTTGTTCACATTATCACCCCAAAATTATTCCTTGCTACTTAAAATAAATGTATCTTAAATGACTACTTAGCAAGTTATCAGTTTTATTCAATTCAGATTGACTTCAAGCGCGTTTTCAGGGGTTTCCTAAATGCATCTTTAGAGCTTTCTTTAATTGAATGACTTCGTGTTTTCAGCGTTTGCTTTAACCGAGTTTCAACGTTGCTTTCTTTTCAGAGAGCTACGTGTCGTCGCCAATAGAACCTTAATTGGTTGTGTAACTTAATACACTTTAGTAGTTTGAATTTTAATTACTACAATTTTCAATACTCTTTTAAAGAACTTATGAAGCAAAGATAAAAATTATTTATGATTTTTCAAACAAAATTTCAGAAAAATATTACTGTGAGTATATAAAAGTAGTGGAATAATATTCTTTAGGGAATAAAAAGTTTATGGTTTGTTACAGTTTTTAGCTTGTTGTAAACAAGCATATATAGTTACCATAGTAAGTTTTATATCATTTACTCAAAGATAATTGAATAAATAAAAAAATTAAAATTATTTACTAGTGCTTTTAAATGATGTTAGTAAGATTAATAGCGACAAAGACTCCTTAGTATTTGGTTTATTGCCCATGATTTTCGTTGAAGCTCAAATAAAATAGTTTCATTGATAAAGCTTAACTATCTGTGCTTCCATATTTTTTTCTCATTATGTTTTTATTCATAACCCATTGTTTTTTTTAAATTGTTTTAAGTTTTAACAAGATGACTTACCTGCATTTTAATATAATCCAAATCAGTTATGAGAGTAAGATTTTTTTAAGATAAATATTTTATTTTTAAAGTTGTATATTGCAACTAATAATAAAAGCTAAAAGCCATCAAAGTAAATCTAAATTCATCAGCAAGATTAATTAGCGTAGCAGAACGTTTACTCGTATCGGGTTTAATGATTCAGTTAAAAGCTAATGATATCGATATAACCGTAGAACAATGGAGAATTCTATTCTATTTATGGAACAAAGACGGTATAAATCAGCAAGAGCTAGCCAAAATTTCGAATAAAGAGAAAAGTACAATAACCCGACAAGTTGAAACTCTAGAAAAAAGAGGATTTATATCTAGGAGAAGCTCTGTAGAGGACAAGCGCAACAAAGAAATATATGTGACTGCACAAGGAAAAGCTATAAAAGATAGTGCGTTAAAAGCAGCAAATCTAATGACTCAAAAAGCTGAAACAGCTATTACTGAAGACGAATTAAAAGTGTTTAAAAATGTATTACATAAAATGATTACAAACTTAAAGTAGTGTTTATTAATAATAAAGAGATATTAGAATTACTTTCCATGTCTGAGTGTATAGAGATTATGGAAAAGCTTTTTTTGTTAGATATAGAAAAAGATGTTGTAAACCTATTGCGTTCTAAAATGCTTTTAGATAACAATGCTATTAATATTTTAGGAATGATGCCAGCATATATAAAACCATATAGAGTTATGGGAGTGAAAGTATTGAGTGTTTTTTCTAATAATTACAAACAAGGTTTAAGTTCTTATCAAGGTGTTTTACATCTTTTCGAAACCAATACAGGTAAGTTAATATGTAGTTTGGATGTCGAAGAGATAACAGCAATTAGAACCGCAGCAGTAAGTGCACTGGTAACCGATAAACTAGCTATAAGTGATGCACATAATTTATGCCTAATAGGTAGTGGCGTGCAAGCTAAAAAACATTTAGAAGCAATGCTAAAAATTAGAGATATACAACATGTGAGTGTTTGGAGTAAGAATGAACAAAACGCAATAAATTTTATAGAGCAAGCACGATCTAAATATGAACTTGATTTTCAAATTTGTAATGATGTAGCTACAGCAGCTAAAGATGCTGATATAATTTGTACCATAACAGCATCACCAATACCTATATTAAAAAATGATTACTTGCAAAAACATGTACATATCAATGCTATTGGAGCATGCACAACTAATGCAAGAGAGTTGAGTACCGATATTATAACAACAGCAAGCATATATGTGGACAGCAAAATAGCTGTAGTAAATGAAACTGGAGATTTATTAATTCCTGCAACTGAGTTAGAGTGTAATGCTGATAACTTGATCAAAGCTGAGATTTCTGAAATACTAAAAGATAATACACTTTACAATTCAAATGATAAAACAGTTTTTAAATCTGTAGGTCTAGCGATCGAAGATGTTGCAGCAGGATTGTTTTGTTATCATAAATATAAAGAACATTCATTTTGTATTAATAGTTGTAATTAACAACTTATGTGAATGTATAAAAGATAGAGATAAGTATGTAAGAATTCAGTCTAAAAAAATAAGAAATATGACTAGAAAAAGGAGAGATTTCATCAAAAAATTGGGGATTACTGTGGCAGGTGTTGCAGTATTACCAACATTAGGAAGCTGTAATTCTGAGAAAGAAAAGATAAAAACAACCACAGAGTTACCAGTGATAGAAGCACTTAAAAAATATTCAGATAAAACAAAAAAACTAGTACAAGAAACTGCTTGCTTAGATATGTTAGGAACATATCAAAATTGGTATCAAAAGCGAGGTGGAATGCCTTTGGGTAAACATTGGATTAGTACACCAAATTCGTTTACCAAAGAAGATTTCGATTTTGTAATGAGTTGTGGAATCAATGTATTTGGCTGGGGAAGTATGATTCCAACTTATGAAGGAATGCTCAAATTTATGGCAGAACAAAATGGTATCATAGCTTCAAATCCTAATTACTTTGAACGAATTGATACTATAGAAAAATTGAAAAACATCAATTCTACTCATAAAATTGGAATGCTAATTACAAATCAAGAATCCAGTCAGTTTAGAACACTTGAAGATGTTGATTTATTTTATGGATTAGGCTTACGATTGTCACAAATAACGTATAACGGACAAAACAAATTAGGATGCGGTGCTTTTGTAGATATTGATACAGGACTTACAGATTATGGGAGAGAAGTTATCAAACGAATGAACGAAATTGGTATGGCTGTAGATGTATCACATTGTGGAGATAAAACCACAATGAATGCTATTCATGCAAGTACAAAACCTGTATTGATCACCCACGGTGCCTGTAGAAGTATTGCTAAAGGAGTAGCAAGAACCAAAACTGATGAAGCAATCAAAGGAATCGCAAAAACTGGAGGAGTTATAGGAATTCCAATTCTTCGATTTATGATACGTGAAAAAGAACCAGTACATTTTAATCATTTTATAGATCATATAGACTACGTAGCACAATTAGTAGGTATTGACCACGTGGGGATTGGTAGTGATCAAGGTTTATATACGGAAGATTATGGAGAATTAGAGCATCGAAAAAAACGTTTGAAAAATGCTCCTGCAAAATACCAAACTCATACAAACGAGGATTATTTATTAACTATTAAAGGATTAAATCACCCGTATAGAACCTATGATATAGCCGAAGGTTTACTTAAAAAAGGGTATAAGGATGTAAATATTAAAAAAGTATTAGGAGAAAATTTTCAACACGCTTTAATGAATATTTTTAAACATTAATTCATAAAACAATAAAATAGAAACCTATATATAAGATACTAATTATAAGTTGTAATACACAACTAAAAGATAAAATTAAATAAATATAAGAATGAGAAAAATAGTAATTTATATAATGCTTTTAATGATCGGATTTACAATACAAGCGCAAATACCCGATCAGATTAAAAGTAAATTAACAGAGTTAGTAAAAAAAGTAGCTAAAGAGTCTGACAAAGCTGTTATTAAAGAGCAATTAAATCGATTTGTTTCAAATGCCCCAAACGAAAGCTCTAAAAAAGCAGCACTAAGTTTTATAAAAAAAGAAAGTACATCAAATACTGTAAAAAGTGTAGTTGATGAATTAATGAGTTCTAAAATAGTAACGAAAAATGGAGATTATAAATTCTTAAAAAATGTAGGAATTATCAATATGATATCTAATGAGCTTAAGAAAGGAAATATATTGATAAAAAATGATAAAATCCAAGCGATTGATTATACTAAAAAGAGGAAAGCACCAGAGAGTGCCAAAATCTTTGATTTATCAGGTAAATACCTCATCCCTGGACTGATAGATGCTCATGTACATATTACACATGGTACTTTTAATGATGCAAAACATCACTTACATGAGGCGGTAAAAAACGGTGTTACAAGTGTTAGAGATATGGGAGGAGATGGTAGAATGCTAACTTTGTTAAAACGAAATACTTTAATAGGAGAAAATATAGGAGCAGATGTTTATTTTTCAACCATTATTGCTGGTCCCGATTTTTTTATAAATGATAAAAGACCACAATCGGTTGCTTTGGGAGCAAAAGCAGGAGAAGTTTCATGGCAAAGAGCTATTACGAATGATACTGATTTAAAACAAGTAATCTCTGAAGTAAAAGGAATTGGAGCAACAGCCATAAAAGTATATATGAATGTTGAAAAAAACCTATTTAAAAAAGTTGCTGATGAAGCAAAACGACAAGGATTAAAAGTATGGGCACATGCAGTTGTACCACCAACAAAAGCTATAGATATAACAAATGGAGGAGCAGATGTAATGTCTCATGCAGGAGATATGATACAATATGAGTTTATAAAAGGAGATTTAAAAGACAGGTATGGTTTTAAAAACCGAGAAGAATTAATTACCTATAGAAATCAACTGAAAAATGTTCAATGGGATGAAAATACCTTAGAAGTAAAGCGTTTGTTTTCTAGTATGAAAAATAACAATAGCATACTTGATGCAACCTTACATGTTTATGATAATGAACGAAGAAGCCCAGATGATCTTAAAAATGCTCTTAAAGCTGTTCGAATCGCATCCAAAATGGGAGTAAAGGTTGGAGCTGGATCTGATAATATGATTACAGAAGAAAAAGGAGCACCAGCTGTTTTAAATATACATGGAGAAATAGAATTGTTAACCAAAGCAGGATTGTCAAATTTTGAAGCCCTACAAGCAGCTACTATTATTAATGCTGAAATGTTGGGAGAAGAAAATAATATAGGTACTATCGAAAATGGTAAAATAGCCAATCTAGTAATTCTGAATGCAAATCCATTAGAGGATATTAGAAACACTAAAAAAATTGATTTTGTTCTTAAAAGAGGAAAAATTGTGAAGTAATAAAGTAGTTTAATCTTTAAAAATAACATTTTGATATTTTTAAAGGTTAAACTATTAAGGATATAATCATAGAGTTAAAAATATGTTTTTTGTTATTCGATTTTAATAAATATTTACAAACATATAGAGTAATTATTTACTCAAAAACACACTTTTTTAAATGTGCCCAGAATCGATTGATGGGCACATTTAAAAATTATTTATAGTTGATTGTGTAGCAATATTATAATACTTAATTAGCTCTTCGTTGCCAAAACTTAGAAGAAGGCCATCTTTTTTCCATTTGATAGTATGTGGCTCTTGTTTGAAGGTATTGATTGTAATTATTGATTATGTCTTCTTGAAACAGAGCTATAGAAGATGAATTCTCCTCAAGTTCATGAGCGATATGTTTTGCTGCAAAGCAAGCAGAACTAATAGAAAAACCAATTCCCATTGACGAAATAGGGTCAAATGAAACAGCAGCATCACCAATAGCTATAAAGCGATCAATATTTCTAGGATCACTAAGTTGCGTTTGAGCATTTCTCACCCATAACTTGTCCGAAATTGTACGGGCACCATCAATCAAATGTTTGATTTGTTTACTCTTTTGTAAAGTTTCGTTCCATACCTCAAGTTGATGTAATTTATGTTCAGAGATGATATCTGCATCCGAGAAAAGAGTAATGACCATTTTGTTATTAGGGAGACAAGCAGTATACCACCAGCCTAATTCAACTGATTCTAATGTTTGTTCAAATTTTTTAGAATTTTCCTCTAATTCTAGAAATAATCCCACACCTATTAAACTATCAACCTTTTTTGAAGGAACTCCTATTTTTCTGCATACATTACTCTCTCTGCCAGTAGCATCGACCAAATAATTAGCTTTCATAACAAATTTACCTTCTGTTGGGTGACTCAAAGAAACTTCCCAACTCTTATCTTCCAATTGTGTATAATCCAAACACTTTGTTCTAGGATAAATAGTCGCTCCTCTATTTGCGGCAGTTTCGATCAATTTGAAATCAAATTTTTCTCGATCCATCTGGAAAGTAGCTTCTTCGGTTGTAAATATCGCATTGGTAGTACTTACTTTATCACTTCCCCAGTAAGCCTTGCTGGCATAAGAAGGAATAAAACTCCCTTCTTCAAAATCATCTTTGTGTAACTTCAGATACGTGATTAAATCAAATATGCTAGAAGATACATGTTCACCAACTCTGATACGATTAAAATCGGATTGCTCTATAAGCGTTACACTATAATTAGAATAGTTTAGTAGACTTAAAGCGGCAGAGGCCCCGCTTGGACCTCCACCTATTATAAGTACATCTGTATGTTGTATTGTCGTTTTCATTAGCGTCTCATTCTTGTTCCAGAACGTGGTAACCCAAGTCCTTCACTACTAATTTTAATCTTTTTAAATGTACGTCGTTCAAGAAAAGCAACTAATCTTTTTGCTTTTTCATTTTTCTCACTGATACTTTTTAAATCCTCATTGATATAAAAAACAGGAACAGTTGTTTCGTTATCAGCATCATTACCGGTTACTTGTCCAATTCCTAATTCTTTAAATGAAAAAAGTTCATTGGTACGTTCTGTTTCAGTAAAATACGGAAACCCTTTGTCTTGAGAATTTACATTTCTGATAAAAGCCATAGCAGACCAATGCTCAACCATTTGCACAAAACTATTAATGCCACGTGCATAATTAACTTGCTGTCCTGAAGGTAAATGAGTATTTAGTTGCCCTTCTAGAGTAGCTTCACCAGTTAATACATCCCATGGGCTTTGTGGTGGCCACCAATATGAATAGTAAGTAGGAGGTAATGGCTCTTTGTGAGAGTTTTCATAAACTCTAGTACCTTTTTCAGTATCAGATTGAACAACTTCTCCAAGTGAATTAGGATCAGGGTTTGTCCATACTTTTTTAGTTGTTGTTGCCACTGTATCTGTAGTAGTAACAGTTGCTTTATTGAAATCTGGATTTGTAAAGTTTACAGGTTGCACTGTACATTGAAAGAAATCAGCTTGCCACGGGCAGGCCATTCGTTTAGTTAAATCTCCAGGTTGACAACCTCCTCCTTCGGCTTCATCTCTTGAGGGCGTTAATCCTGTTTCATTATAGCCTCCAGGTCCTTTTTGATCTGCAATAATATAAGCTTTTTCATATATTTTTGGGTTTTGCAAACTCCATGTAACTTCTATACCAGGACACATAGGTAGTCCTACGCAATTTCCCACACTAGCTTGATCTTCTTTGCTTATTGGAAATGATGCATAATCAGAATTATTTTCAAAATTCCCATGAGCCCATTGTTCTAGCATAAAATACTGTGTGTCATTTAGTGCTAAAAACTTGACAATAGTTGTATTACTTACAGAATTACTTCCAGAGTTTAAAGGCATCATAGGAAACATATTATCTCCTTGCTTTTTAAATAATTCTGATTGTGGTTGGTTAGAAGAGTTATTCGACTTATCATTAGGACGCCTAAAATATGAGAAATAGTTTAACCTATTTTCTTTATTAGCATCACTAGGATCAGATAAATCAAATACATTGGCAGAAAATGCCATCATAGATTGCACATTAGCTACCCATTGGTAAGCAGCAAAACGTTTTACAATCGGTAAAATATCACGTTGATAATTTACTTTATACGATTTATTAAAACCTCCATTATGGCGCATTTCAGGTACAAAATTGAAGGCTCGTACACCAACATCAAACATTGTATCGCTTAGATTAGAAATATTAACTATTTCTGGAGCAAAATCAGGTGAGCCAACAATAACCCAAGCCTGTAATGTAACCGTAGGAGTACCATCATTAAATGTAATTTTGCAATACACAGGCCCATCAGAGATATCATCATGCCATGTATTAGAACCGCCATAGCTTGTTAGAGGTTCGTCTCCTCCTGCATTACCATATCCACCTAGAACAATAAGTCGACCGTCATTATCTGTTTTTAAATTTCCTAATGTTGTTACTTCAGTTCCATATTTAACTCCTTCAGGATCGACTGGTTTTCTTGGTCTTAGGGTACCATTTTCCTCAAATGTATATTCAGATGGAAAGCGAGCAGGATATCCATGAGGTACAGATGACTTATCAAAATTGATGCTTTGCTTAGCACCAGAAATAGTTCTAGGACCTGGATCAATGATTAAAGCCTGCCTATCATCACCTTTAACAGAAGGATTTCTTAATTCAACTCCTTGTTCTTTATAACTATTACCAGGGCCAAATAAAAGATTTCCTTTTAATTCGCTAAATTGATACCAAGCAGCTTTTTTATTAGCAAGGTGTACTGTCCACTCCATAGAGGCAACAGTAGGCGATGAGGTAGTTAATTCATGATCATTTGTATCCATAATTTTAAAAACTTGACCTTGTCTTCTTACTTGACTCTCGTCGTCTTTAAAATTTTGAATAGGGCCTAATTTGTTTCCAAATTCATCTGCCTCATAAGGAAGTCCACCGATTTTATCTGGTGAAAGACAAAATTGCTTATGACTATTACCTAGCCTAGCTACCCCTACCGAAGGGCTAATTTTTAATTCCATAATATTTGATTTAAAGATTTTGGTTACATATTTTGTATCGTATACCTAACAATTACTGCATGCTAAACCTTTTTTAGGAGGTTCATCATACAATACCCTCTTTTAAATGCAAATTGATTTATCTTCCCTAAACAAATCAAAATGGTATATTATTAATTATAATTCAGCCTTACTTATAATCAGTTAATTGTAATAAAAAAACTAATTATTTTTTGTAATTAACAACTCCAATTAAGTAGCATAAATCGAAGTCATTTTTCCTTACTAGCAAGATACTACATACTTGATTTCTGTATATACGTACTTATACGGGGATTTTGTGTTGGGAGTATAAAATGTAATACATCCATTTTTTGTAGCACAAAAAATGATACTGATTAGTTTGATAGTAAATTACTTATTTATACAAAACACGTAGTACTACTATTTTACACCATGATGATACGAGATACCTTGCTAACATCAAAAAATAATAACATGACAGTAATTGTAAAAGAGCTCATCATTACTAGTGAAGTGTTTCAAGACTCAAAACGACAAGAAGTTATAGATACAGAACAACTTAAGCGAGAATTACTTAAATCCTGCGAGCGAATGTTGGATAAAAAACTAAAAAGAAGATGAGTATTAAAAATGGTAAACTTGAAAAAATGACGATCATCGCTTATAAAGATGAAAGTTTTTCGAGCAAAGTAGGTAGAATAAAAGTACAGATCAATCCAAGCAATTATCATCTAACCAAAAAACATAATTATACAGAAACTCCAGTAATAGGAGGAACACAAGTCTACAGATTTGGAAATGAAGAAGCCGAAAAACAATCATTTGAATTCATTTTTGACGAATCAGGAGTTGTAGATAAAAACTCAAAAATAGTTGTAAAAAAGCAAGTTAAGAATTTTATAAAATTAGTATACCAGGTTAACGGAGACATTCATACTCCTAATAACATTCTATTGTCTTGGGGAACTCTACAATTTCGATGTTTTTGTGAAGCTATAGATATAGAATACACGCATTTTAATCGTAATGGGATTCCGATACGAGCAAAAATCAAAGCTGATTTTAAACAAAAAATAACCCATAAAGAATATCAGAAAAAAGTACAAAAAAATTCTCCAGACATGACGCATCACAAAGTGATTACAGCTGGAGTAACCTTAACAAGTATTGCAAACGAAATTTATAAAGACCCGAGTTATTGTATAGAATTAGCAAAATTTAATAAACTAGATTCTTTTAGAAATATAACACAAGGAAAAGAAATAATTGCCCCACCTTTAAAACAATAATTCTATGAGTACGACGATATATAATAATCCAACCCATCAAATAGAAGCAGAAATAACAGTAGATGATAAACCGGTTCAAAAAGAATTTCCTATAACTCAAATAATAGTTGAAAAAAAACTCAATCAAATTCCAAAAGCAACAGTGCATTTGATTGATGGCAATCCAGTTGAAGGTGATGATAGCTTTAAATCTGTAACAAAAATTAAGATAGGAAAACCGATCAGTATTAAAGCAGGGTATCAAACCAAAACAGAGCTTATTTTTAAAGGAATTATCAGCGGTAAAAATATAGAACAAGATAAAAATGGAAATCCGATGATGATTCTTGAAGCTCATGACCAAGCAATAGCTTTGACAGAGGCTAAGAGAACTAGTTCTTTTCATAAAAAAAATGATACCGAAATAATCAGTAGTATACTAGATGAACAAGATTTAGAGAAAGCTGTGACGATTAAACAAAAAGCAAAATTTGAATCCTTGACACAATACCAAATCACTGATTGGGATTTTATAAAATTGAGAGCACAAATTAATGGATGTGTTATCGATATTAATGAAGGTAAACTTACAATAGCTGCACCTGCTGTTGGTAAAAAAGGAACAAGATCCCTTACGTATGGAACGACAATCAAAGAACAAAGCTTAACGCTAAGTGATGCCGATCAACCTACAAAAGTAATAGCGAGTTGTTGGGATCCATCGCAACAAAAAATGATTGAAGCAACAGCAACAGAACCTACAGTTAATAAACAAGGAGATAGTGATGGAAAAAAGTTGGCCAAAAACAAAGGGAAAGAACACAAGCTACAAACTAGCAATTTTTTAGAACAAGCCACATTAAAAGCTTGGGCAGACGCATATTTAACGATGATTCGGTTAAATAAAATAAGCGGACGTATCAATACACAAGGTGACCCTAAATTAGTCCCTAATACTACGGTAGATTTAAAAGGATTCGGAAAAAATTATAATGGAACAGGATATATAGGAGCAGTTAAACATACAATTTTACCAGGTGAATGGGATACCGAAATAACATTAGGAATTCCAGAAGAAACCATGAAAGATTGGGAGAGCGATAACGATTCTAGAGTTGCTACTTTTACAGGATTACAAATAGGAGTAGTTAAAAAAATAGATAAAGATCCTAAAAACGAATACAGAGTTTTAGTTACCATTCCTAGCCAACCAGAACTTAAAGAAGGAGTATGGGCACGCTTGTCTACGCTGTACGCAACTAATAAAAAAGGCTTTTTCTTTTATCCAGAAACAGGAGACGAATTGGTGTTGGGTTTTGTAGAAGGACATCCATCGCATGCAATTATTTTAGGAAGTTTATTTAGTAAAAAATATACAGCACCCTATACACCAGATGATAAAAATTCTACCAAAGCAATCGTCACAAAAAATGACTTGAAGATAGAGTTTAACGATAAAGATAAAATCACCACCATAGCCACACCAGCAGGAAATGAAATAATACTATCTGATAAAGATAAAGAAGTCAGTATTAAAGATGCACATAAAAATAGCATTACACTTAGCAAAAGCGGAATTATTATAAAAAGTGCTGGAGAATTAACCCTAGAAGCATCCAAAGATATCACTTTAAAAGGAAAAGGGATAAAAATGGAAGCAAGTGCTGCATTAGAAGGAAAGGGGAAAAATGTTAAAATGAAAGCTACTAATGGAATAGCACTTGAAGGAAAAAGCTCAGTTGAATTAAAAGCTAGTGGAAAAACATCTATTAAAGGAAGTGTTGTAGCACTTAATTAACAATAGATTTTTTACTAAAATCATTAAACATACTCTAATTAAGAATCAGAAACAACGAGATAACAATGGCTAATAAAAACACCTTTTTAGGAACCGGATGGAATTTCCCCATACAATTTAACTCGCACCATAAAGAAGTTAATATGATTAGTAATACCGAATGTATTACGCAAAATATAACAATGTTACTTTCCACTAGACAAGGAGAACGACCAATGTATCCAGGGTATGGACACCAATTATATCAAATGATATATGAAGATATAGATCAAACCTTGCTGTATAGAATGAAAGAGCACTTGCACTATATTTTTATGATTCATGAACCACGCATATTATTAGAAGAGGTAGAAATCATGATCAAAGAAGAGGAAGAGAATATAATTTTGATAGAATTACATTATTTAATTAGGGAAACAAATACAAGAACTAATTTGGTATTCCCATATTATTTGATTGAGAAATAAAATAGTAGTTTGATTTTTATACATGTTTAATAAAAGTGTTTATAATGTTTAGTTATAAACACTTTTTGATAGTGCCCATCTCTATAAGTTCACTTCGACGAGCTCAGTGATCTGAGTTTGGTATTTTGTTCATTGAGTTTTTCGTTCACTTCGACAAGCTCAGTGACCTGAGTTTGGTATTTTGTTCACTGAGTTTGTCGGTTGCTAAATTTGCCAGTCATTGAGTTTTTCGTTCACTTCGACAAGCTCAGTGACCTGAGTTTTTCGGTCGCTGAGCTTGCCGAAGCGACCAGTTTGTATAACTACCTATTTAAGATAGCCCAGTACAAACACTCTTTAGAAAATAACAGATTAAGCGGTTCTTTGTAAGTATAATGATTTAAGTGATTTTTAGATGACAACACCAACAGCTTACAATAGCATTCCATATAGTACAACAAGAGATGATAGAATGATGAAGGCATTAACACCAGAAATCATTGGATTGGATCAAAGAAGTCTCGCTGCGTTAATAGCCGAAATACGAGCTATAGCAAAAGACATTGATTTTATAGATGAAACAGCACAAGATTTGGGTTCTTGGCAAGAATTTTTAGATGAAGATGTGCTGTTTTTTCTGGTGCAATTACAAGAGTTTTCGATACAACAAACCCAAGAATTCCCTATAGAAACATTGAATTCTTATGCATTACACCTAATACAAACGATAGATACTTGGTATAAAAAAGCAAGTCATCTTAACATAACAACAATCGCGTTTGAGTTAGAAAATGCAATCAATCATCAGTTAAAAAACATACTAGCAACTATAGCAAAAGACAATTCGATATCGCTCCACAAAATTTGGAAAACTACTATTTCAGAAAGTGAACCTGTAACAGAAAAGGTGCTTCAAAAAAGTATAGCGACCATTAGCAACACAATTAGATACCTTCAAGAGATTAGTAAAGAGGTGTTTGAAAACTACGTGATTACACACAATATATCAAAACCTCATACAGCGCTTATTCTTAGTTTTTTGAAACTATACAAACATATACAAACACAATTTAATGGATTAACCAAAAAACATTTAGCTCACTACTATCAAGAGGTATTAGTGCAATCCAAAAAAACAGAAGAACCTGAGCAAACTCAAGTTTTTTTTACGCTAGCAAACGAAGCAGAAACAACTTTGATAGCAGACAAAACATTATTGATAGGGGGCATGGAAGAGGATGGAACCGAGATTTTATTTGAAACAATGGGAGATTTATACATTTCTAAGACCATTCTCACTGATTTAATTACAATTTATGTGGCAAGTAACTCCAGAATTTCACCCCAAAATAAAACTGGAATGATTACAGGTATTTACCAAAACACATTACCTAGTGCTTTAGAATTAAATCCACAAAATGCCCCTTGTCATTTATTTGGTCAAGATGGTTTTGGAGAAACCGAAACAACAACAATTACACATTCGGATATTGGATGGGCAGTAAGCGGTCCTATTTTTATGTTACAAGAAGGAATACGTAAAGTAACCTTAACTTTTACGATAGATGAAGAAAGCATAGCAAGTTTTAAACAACAATTACAAGAACTAGTTACACAGAGTCAAACAGAAGAAAAAGTATGGATTCATCGTTTTTTTAATCAAGCCTTTCAGTTATGTTTAACCACTACAAATGGATGGTATATAGTGCCTCAGTACTTTTCTACTATTAAAACAAAAGAAGACAACTATCAATTAGTTATTTCTTTTTCTCTGCCAATGGATGTAGCAGCCGTAGTACCGTATAATCAAGAGATACACGAAGGCGAGTATACTACGCAATGGCCAGTAGTCAAAATAATGCTTGACAAACATAAAGTATACTATCCATATTCATTTTTAAGAATGGTAAAGATTACTGCCATTCATACCAAAGTTGAGGTACAAGATTTACAAGAGGTTAGTATTTATGATGATTATGGACAGCAAGATACCTCCAAACCTTTTCATTTATTTGGACCACAACCTGGTAAAGCAGCTGCATGCTATATTGGACATGATGAGTGGCGATATAAAAAACTTACCAAAGTTGACTTCCATATTAAATGGCATCAGATATCAGAGGTTAATTTTCCGGCTCTCTACAAGCAATATCCAGAAAAAATAACCGAAAACAGCTTCAAAATGGGAATCAGTAGCTTATCAAATCGACAATGGAAAACAATTAATGAATCTCAAAACGAACTTCAGTTATTTCATAAAAAAAATACAAGCATAGCAGACGAAACATCTATAACAATAATCAATACAGCACTTTTAAAAATGGTTCCAGATTTTGATTCACAAAAGGAAACCACATTTAAAGATGCAAAAAATGGATATTTCAGATGGCAATTAACAGCACCCAGTTTTGGATTTGGACATGAACTGTATCCAAGATTAGTCAACGAAAAAGTAATGCAAATTGCTAAAAACCCTAAAGAAGCAAGAAAAAAAAACATACAAATTCCGCAAACACCCTTTGCACCACAAGTACAATACTTAAATACCAGTTATACTGCTGAGCAAGAGTTTATACTCCATGCAGTAGACGGAAAACGATCTGATAAACGCTTTCCATTTGAGTTATTCCACATACATCCTTTTGGTTTATTATCGGTAGCGACCCAAGATTATGTAAAAACTAGCGCATTGCTTCCTCATTTTGAAGACAAAGGATACTTATTTATAGGATTAAAAAATGCAACTCCCTTAGAAGAATTATCTTTTTATGCAACTATAGAAAACCCTAAAACAACTACTAAAGAATCGTTCCAGATTCGATGGGAATATTTAGTAGGAATGCATTGGAAAGAAGTGTCTAGTACATTTATGTTATACGACGGTACAGATAACTTTCAACATTCAGGAAATATACGTATACAATTGCCCAAGCATTTAGTACACCAACATCCATTATTTGATTCAGAAAAAGCATGGCTACGCCTTTCCATACCCAATACTGTTAATGCACAAATAGGAAAAATAGTTAGTATACAATTAAACGGAGTAACAGCAATTCGAGTGTTAAACAAAAATGATAGTACACATACAACAATTACAGAATCCAATGTAATCACAAGTAGTTACAATTCCATTGCAGTATTAAAAGGTATAATACAACCCTTTGTTCCAACAGGCGGAGTTGTTGTAGAAAATGAAGCAGATTTTTACACAAGAGTTAGCGAACGTTTATTCCATAAAAAACGAGCAGTACTGCCATCAGATTTTGAGGTATTAATTTTAGAAGCATTTCCTCAGGTATATCAAGCAAGTTGTTTCCCCAGTACATTATATCCCGAAGCAGTACCACCAGGAACCATACACATTATGGCACTTCCTTTTATTTATAAAGACACGCCACTGGGAGAGCGAAAATTTAATGGATATACTTTACAAAAAATGAAAGCGTACCTCAAAGAGATATCAATACATCATAAAATGTTGAAAATAACGAATCCTTTTTACGAAACCATTCGAGTTTCTTGCAGTGTTGTTTTTCAAGAAGGATACGAAACAGGGACAGCATTGCAAACATTGATAGGGGCGATTAACGAATTTATAGCTCCATGGATTTTACAGCGAGAACAGAAAGAAACAATACCACAGTCTGAAGGAAAACAAATATTACACCCTAGTAGTTTACTAAGTCATTTACTAGCCATTCCATCGGTAGCATTTATAGGGAAACTATCACTTACACAAATTCATGAATTTGAAACAGGAGAAGGCTTTGTTTTTAGAGAAACGACTGGTACAGTAAACGAAATAGGATTGCAACCCACTAAACCATGGTCTGTTTTTGTACCTAGTACACAGCATGCGATTGATGTAGTAACTACAGCAGCACATTTAGCCATAACGCCTTTAAGTATTGGTAACATGGAAATTGAAAACGATTTTATATTAAGAAAGAACATACAATGAATACAACCACAAAAAACAATCCCGATAAATTACTGAATAGAGATACGTTAGCAGAGTTATTTAAGGATGGTATGCGACCGTCGGGAGCCGTATTTTCAAACCTAATATACTCGATGGTGAATAAATTAGACGACGGCATAGAGAAAAATTTTGATCATGGATTAAGTTTGTCTCCACAAGGCAATACAGCTGATAATTTACTGAGTTTTTTTCATCAAATAGACGATGTTTATGCGGCATGGTCTCTGGGATTAACAGCTAAGGATAGTGGTAGCGGACTAAATATCAAAGAAGGAGATACCGATCAAAGTCGCTTGTATATAGAAAAAGGAGGTGCCATAGGAATTAATACTACAAACCCTAAGCATAGCTTGGATGTAAACGGAACCATAGGAATTGCTTCAAGAAAAGGCACCTATGCCAGCGGAACGATCCTCGCCAATGGTAAATGGCAACCCATAGTCACCAAACAAACTGATTGCAAATTATTAGAAATTGCAGCCTGTGCTAATGGAGGAAAAGGGGAAGGAAAATATGCACTGTTATATGCCATTGCACTTAACCCGTTTACAGGTAAAAAAGGAACTATCAAAAAGATACAAAGTTACTTTGGTTGGAGATGGTGGAGACGTATCAAAATACGATGGGTAGGAACTCCTTTTGATTATAGTTTAGAAATGAGAACAGTATCCAATTACGGAGAAAAAGCAACAATGGAATACCATGTCACTCAATTATTATAGATATAACAAAAACCACTACGCTTATCTAAGTATGGTTTTTAATAAAAACAAACAAAAGTGCTTATTAAAATAATTAGTAAACACTTTTTGATATCATCAAAGAAACTAAACGATTAAGCCAACTAAAATATAGTTGAGATCAGTGAGTTTGTCGAAATGATAAATACCTACATAACAAATCCACGCAGAACTACGCTTATATAGAAAATACCAACAGAGTATCTTGCTATAAAATGATAAAGATGTACGCACCAAAAGAACAAAAAGAAAGTATCGCCAACATACAACGAAAGGCAGCACCTAATAACACAGGAATGCCTAATCAATTAAAACAAGGCATCGAACGTCTAAGCGGAATAGATATGAGTGATGTACGAGTACATTATAACAGCGCAAAACCAGCGCAACTCAATGCACATGCCTATGCACAAGGCACGAATATACATTTAGGTCGAGGGCAAGAAAAGCATTTACCACACGAAGCTTGGCATGTGGTACAACAAAAACAAGGTAGGGTACGTCCGACCACTAGTTTTAACGGACAAGCAATTAATGATAATATAGGCTTAGAAAAAGAAGCAGACGTAATGGGGGTTAAATCTTTACGAGGATTTTGATAATTGCGAGCATTATATAAGATATATCCAAAGTGTATCTGAGCTTGTTCAAGGTCAATATCCGTAACCTAAGTTTGTTCAAGATCAATATCCGTATCCTGAGCTTGTCGAAGGATACGTTTTAAATAAGATAGATATACAGTACACTGGTCTAATAACACCCAAATAAGCTGTTATTAGACCAGTATACGATAAAGATATAGTAAAAATAAAGATCACTAGAGCGTCTAGTAGCACATAATAGTCCTTCGACAAGCTCAGGATAGATGAAGAATTTACACTGAGGGCATTGAACGATGGTTGCTGAGCGCCTGCCTACCGAAGTCTCGTACAGAGGGCAGGTAGTCGAAGCAAGTCGAAATGCAGCCGAAGTGAGCCTATAACAACCACTAAGAAAATTAAAAGGGTTTGAAATGAGCCATAATAAATTTTGATAATTACCAAGATGATTAATGGCGAATAACATCTGACCGATTTAAAAAAATATAAAAAAACAGATGAAATATGTATGCACAAGTAGAGAAGCCAAAAGAGCACAAAAGTAGAAGGATTGCTAATTCTGTTGCTCAAAATAAAAGGAATGAGAAGCAAGGTTTTGTGTTTGTGGATAATCGGCCTGAAATCATACAAAAAATGAATAACAATCCTGTGGGTGATGTTTTTGGATCGTATAGGATCAACGGCAGGGATACCTAATAGACTCGCAGTACCCATCAAAATCGCTGGTTAAGTGATGAAATATAGCACAATAAACAAGTCTAGTAAAAAACACTCTTCCTATATGCAAAATTTGCAAATAGGGCGATAGAACAAACGTCCTCTATATATAAAGAGACTTTGACGTAATTCGTAGTAAATAAAATTATCATAGAAGATGTTGCTAGGCAGAGTATGGTGCGGCATTTGATAGCGTAGCAGCAAAGGGAATAAATTGTAGCAGAATTCGAAGATTACAAGTGTACAATTGAGTAATATAACTACTTAAATGATAGTTTGTAAGACTGATAAATATTGTCGAAAGTCTATGACAAAAACTAAAATCCATTCCCTTCGACAAGCTCAGGGTACGTCTTTTAGTTTTTTTAGCGTATCAGATGAGAAGGATTAATGTGAATTATAGTATAACCAATCTATATGGGTACTCGACTCTGTTGAGTATTAGTGATAAGGGACTCACCTAAACACAGAAGAAAAACCTCTTAAAAAGCCTTTTCTTCTCCTTTATATTTTATGATTGTCACGTCCTGAAACAGTTACCAATTGCGTAATGCGTTTATTTTCAAATTCATTGATCAATAATTCATCTAAATTCCTCCATAAAATAACAGAGTAACCAGTACATTTTTGATATGGTTTACTTTTAGTTGCTATCAACTCAAACCAGCTATCCTTTGGCTTATGTTTTGCAACTGTTTCGCCCAACATAAATTGCGTTTTATCGTCTTCAATAGTTCTAATTCTTAGTTTGGACAATTTGTTGACATCTATCTTACCTTTTGAAAGAAGCCCATTTTTTATAGGTAATTTTTTCTCAGACCAATCAAGTAACTCACAAACCGAAAATCTGCCACCTTTGTCTTGATGTATACCAATTACTCTGAATATGATTTTGTTCTCTAATTTGTTTTGATAGCTGAATATATCGCCAATATTGAACGTTGATTTCTCTCTATAAACTTTTGGAATTCTTTTTTCTTTAGGCTGTTCAGTTAAAAGTTGCTGTTTAAATTTTGTAATTACAGCCTCCCTTTTTTTAAGCCCTTTATGGTCTTCTTTCCACCTATCTAAATCAGATCCACTTTCAATAATTTCAAGAGTTTTTTCAAGAACTCTATTAATTAGGCGTCCGTTTTTCCATTGTGTGTCTGCAAGTGCAAACCAAAACACTGAGTTTTCATCACTATCATTAATTGAATCTTTATATTCCTGTATAAGTGCAGATGTAGCTTGTTCTGAATTGAGACCATCACCAATCAACTCTTTAAAATTATCTCTGATGTCACAAGCTAAATCATCTGAATATATGGCTGGACCCCAAGTTCCCATAAGTCTTTTTTATTTTATATATTACGACGTGAGTCTGCGCAGAAACCCCTGTTTGTTATTTTATAGTTTTATAAAAGCTAAATATAGCCAATATCAAACAGCTTTAAAATGGGTTTTTGTTTCTTTTGAAAGATATTTATTTTTATTCAATCAGTACTCTTGAGATTTTGCGCAATCTGACGATTTTATACATTAAAAGTAGTTTGTTTTAAGATAATTACACATTGAATTGTATTGAGTCAAATTTATGGGATTAAGAAAGATCAATACTATAGGAATCCACCAAGCTAGCAAAGTAATGATGCTTTCTGCTATTGCCTATAATCTGAAAAAGTATCTGAAATTTTCTAAAAATCTAAGCAAAAGTATTGCCAAAACTAAGACTATTTTTATAGATGACTATATTCTTAATTGATTCACCTAAACACAGAATAAAAGCCTCTTAAAAAGGCTTTTATTCTCCTTTATGTTTTATAATTATCGACTTGTGCAACGATTACCTTTGTCGTAAACAGTTCTTTATTCAGTTATTGATCCAACTTCAGAAAACTTATATCAATCACTTTAGTTTTATCGTCCGATAATTTTAGTGCGATTTCATAATTTTCATTTTCTGGTGATTTAGTGAAAATAATTGCATTTACAGGATGATGATAATACTGAAAATCAAATTCAGCATTTTTTTTAGTCAATCCGAGTTTTATTTTCTTTATTTCATTCCATTCTACATGTGGGTAAATAGTAGAGAATAAAGGGCTTCTATTAGGTGATTTATGCCATTCCTTAAATTCAAATTTAGAATTCTGATTTTGATAGAAACTGATAGTTAAAAAATTAATAGTTAAAAATAAAGCAATTATTTTATTCATTAATTCAGCATTATTTTAAAAACAGCAGAGTATGGTTTGACGCATTGTTTACAACGTGAGTCTGCGCAGAAACCCCTGTTTGTTATTTTATAGTTTTATAAAAGCTAAATATAGCCAATATCAAACAGCTTTAAAATAGGTTTTTGTTTCTTTTGAAAGATATTTATTTTTATTCAATCAGTACTCTTGAGATTTTGCAGGCTCTGACGGTTTTATACATTAAAAGTAGTTTATTTTAAGATAATTACATATTGAATTGTATTGAATCAAATTTATGGGATTGAAAAAGATCAATACTATAGGAATCCACTAAGCTAGCAAAGTAATGATGCTTTCTGCTATTGCCTATAACCTAAAAAAGTATCTGAGATTTTCTAAAAACCTGAGCAAAAGTATAGCCAAAACTAAGACACTTTTTATAGATGACTATATTTTTAATAAAGACGTATTATACGTCTTTATTAAGAATTTTAATCTTATTAATTGATTCACCTAAACACAGAAGAAAAGTCTCTTAAAAAGACTTTTCTTCTGCTTTATATTTTATAATTATTAGCTTGTACAACGATTACTAGTGTTACCAATAGTTATTTTTTCAATTTCAAATGCAATATCTTCCAATGATTTCGCAGTTGTTTTTCAATTTTCATATCACTTGTAATAGAAGTCGATTTGTTTACATAAGTTAAATAATTTCCATAATTGTATGATTTTGTTACATCAAACTGTGATTTATCTATAGAGCTTCTTACTCTTTTTAATATTCTTTTTCCGCCAATGCAAGTAAACTTTTTTTGAAGTCTAGATTTAAATATTTTCTTTTTTGTTTTTGGGTTTGAAGTGTTTCTTGCGTAATAAATTGAACGATTAACATTTCTGGTCATTTTTCCATAATAAGCAGAAATACTACTATTCTTAATTGTAATATTTTCTCCATCAAACTGAAAACCTAAATACTCTAAATTTCTATTTATTGTTGAATGGTTTTTAAATTCTTGATAACAGACTAATTTACTATTGTTATTTACAAAATGAAATATTTGTGTTTTCTTTTTCTGAATTTCAAGCTCGCAAATTGTCTTAATAGC
This sequence comes from uncultured Aquimarina sp., assembly GCA_947498595.1. Classification (GTDB taxonomy): domain Bacteria; phylum Bacteroidota; class Bacteroidia; order Flavobacteriales; family Flavobacteriaceae; genus Aquimarina. The sequence continues at coordinate 64,389 of CANMKX010000011.1, read as the reverse complement.
CTTTGTCAGTTTGTCAATAATTACATCTTTATATTTAACATCACAAACGACAATCATATCATCTGAATATCTACTATATACACCATCTAAATCAGATATTTCTTTGCACATTTCTATGTCAAAATCGAGCATATAAATATTAGCTAAAGTTGCACTTATAGGAGAACCTTGAGGAATCCCTACTTTTCTTTCAGTTTTGATTCCGTTATTATAAATGTATTTGTTTGATTTAATTAAACCAGCTTTCCGGACGGCATATAAATCGTTTTTTTTATTGCAAAAAGAAATTACACGTTGGCTTTTAGAATATTTTAGATTCTTAATATTTTTTTTCTTGTATTCTTTCGTTAAACGAGAACTATCTGTATATCTCTCAATTATTAATTTACCATTTAAGTGATTAAACAGCTCACTTTCATTAATATATGAAAATTTGGTGATGTTCTTATAAACTTGATAGTGATGTTTAGGTAATGTGCTTTTGTTTATTACTTTACACCATTTTTCCTTTAGTTTTTTATGATTTAAATTATCAAAAAAACCTTTTATGTCAAAAGCTATTACAACTTGGTTTTTGTTAGTTTTTGATTTTTGTTTGATGTAATCAAAAATATCATTTGCAAAATCAATATTACATTTCCCACTTTTGCTATTGGGTTCTTTAGGTATTTTTCTGTAAGCAGTAACAGAATTTGATATATTTTCCCTTTTGAGTATAATATCGTAATTTTCAGTTAGAAGGTGCGAGTAGTAAGAATAAATTAAAGAATCTATATGTGTTGCATAATATAAATCTCTAGGTTTTATACTTTTCTTTCTCAATCCGTTATTTTGAATAATACCATCTTTGTATTCTTTTCGATATTTTTTAGTTTTTTTTATTCTATGAATAAATGGAGCAAATGAATGTGTAGAAATGAAACTTTCGTTAGTGATTTTATCAATAATATCTTTATAGCCTTTAGGACTAATTTGATTGCCTAAATGCGGATATCTTTTAAGTTTAAACCATTCTTCTTTTGCCATTAATAATTTATATAAAAAAATAATAGGAATAAGCGGAAAACGTCTTTAATGAGCTAATATATGAAACTCAACGACAACCTATTGGTTGCCTTCCCTCACGTTTAGCACGCGTATAATTATTGTATCTTTAACTTTAAATAACTTAATATCTGAAATGAAAGCATTACCAACAATTCTAGGTTTATATCAGCTTATGGCTGACTCCTTATATGTTTCAGTAGAAATTAATCTTCTGACTTGCATATATGGTATCCCTAATCCAAAGACTCTAAAATAGTCTTGCAGTATTCTAAAGGTTTCACCAAATTTCACTCGACTACTTATCCCATATTATTTTCATTCTGTTTGTTTTTTTAATTATTGGTAACTATATATCACTTATATTTTTCTTTTATTAAAGGTAATTAAATTAATTAGTGTTCTGAAATTATTTACTAGTGTTTTTTAAATAAAGTTAGTAAAATCAATAGTTAACAAAGGTTTGTTAATGATTACAGTATAATTCTTTCTTGACATTAAAGAAAAATGCATGAATAGGTAGTTATTTGTAGCATTTCATTATTTGAATAACTTTATGGTATAATCAAATAATTCAGTATCACCCCATTTTCCATGCCCTGGAATGACAATTTTTGCATTAGGATACTTTAATTTAACTTTCTCTACCGTTTTTGACCATTCTTTAATATTGGCGTCCTCTAAATTTCCTTTACTTGCTCCAACTTTCTTGATCAAACATCCTCCAAAAACTGCATTGTCATTTGGAAAATAACCTATAATATTATCTTTTGTGTGACCTTCTCCAAAGTATGCTGCATAAACTTTTTTGTTTCCAATATCTAAGGTAAAATTAGTAGTAAAACTTTTTATTGGGTTATTGAAATTTGGATTGTTTTCTTTTAATAATTTTATAGTTTGCTCAGATGCATAAGTTGGAATATTATGTTTTTCAAATTCTGCTATTCCACCAACACAATCATTATGAAAATGGGTTGGAATAAGGGCAATTATTTCAGATTTCAGTTCTTTAGTAATATAATTGATCAATTCTGTTGAACTTTTGTTATCTATTGGAGTATCAAAAAGGACACTTTTATTTTCATTTATAACAAACATTCCATTACAGGAAACTCTTCCAAAATCGTTTGTATTTAAATATGAAACATGTTCATAAACGTGTTTTGAAAGTTGTGTAATGATTAGATTTTCTGATTGATATTTTATTAGATTATTTATTGAAGGTTCATTAGTTGTTTTATTACTGTTTTTTTGATTATTTATTGAAGGTGATTTGTTGCACGAAATAAAAGTCAAGCTTAAAAGAAGAGAAAGAATAAATAGCGATTTCATAGTTAGTTGTTTACAAGTTATTTTTGTTGTTAGTAGTGTCTACATAAATGATTATTAAGATACTATAGAATAGTAGAAGGGAGTAAAAATATGAGAGATTATAATAAACTGTTGTACTTGTTTTATAGAACGAGTACAACAGTTTTATGTATTTGTTTAGCAATAAGTTTTAGAAATTATAACTCATTCTAGCATAATAATATGCTCCACCGAACCCCATTTGAACAGCGTCCCAATACCCGCCAGATTCTGTTTCACCATCATTCTGTTGGTCAGGATATTCATTGAATATATTATTACCACCAATAGTAAGTTTTAGGTTTTTTGATAATTGATACCCTAAAGTTACATCTACAGTATATTTAGCTTCGTATATATCTTCTGTGTCAGCAAAATCAATGAGAGTTATTTCGCTAAAGCGCGTCACTCCAACACCAGCATTTAATTTTTCAAGCTTATAAGTACCATTCAAAGAGAATTTACTTTCAGGAGCCGATGCTAATAAAAATGCGCGTTCACGATCTCCAAAAAATGTATTGCGATCCAGTGCACCATTATTTACGTCTTTAATTGACATATCATTGATATTTCCTGCAAGAGTAGTATTAATAGTCCCCGCATTCCCTAAATCCTTTTTCCATGACAATACAACATCAACACCTAAGGTTTCAGTATCTACTCCATTAGCAAAAAATTGAGCTTCTGCAACATTAGGGATTTGTGGAGCTGCAAAAGTACCTGTTAACACAATACGATCTTTAACATCGATATAATAACCATCAACAGTTGCTGTAAAATTACCAATAGTTGCGGTAACTCCAAGAGAAGCATTTGTCGCAGTTTCTTCTTTTAATTGTTCTATTCCAAAAGAAGCAGTAACTGGGCTATTATTAGGAGACAATAGTGTTTCGGTTGCTACACCTCCTTGAAAATCTGTAAAACGTAAATTGTAATAGATTTGAGCTAATGATGGAGCTCTAAACCCTGTACTTAACGAACCACGAATATTGATTTTATCAGTAGCCTTAAAACGTGCAGCAATTTTACCGTTTAGGGTACTTCCAAAATCACTATAATTCTCGAAACGAGCAGCTGCGTTTAATAAAAAAGACTCAGTAATATCCAATTCTGCATCTGCGTATAATGATACATTAGAGCGAGAACGGTCTATTTCGTTTGCAGGGCTGTATCCTGGAAATCCTTGAGAACCGCCAGGTCTAAGCTCTCCTGTTATTGGATCTGTAGCTTGTGTTTGATTAGCAGGGTCAGTAATGGCAATTCCGTTGCTGTCATAAGTAGCATAAGAAGCTTCTTCTCCAGAAAAGATAACGAAATTTTCGGTACGATATTCTGCTCCAAAAGCGATATTAAAACCACTCATAATATCTTCAAAATAACGAGACATATCAAGACTTGTTGTATTTTGAGTTAAACTATGCCCTCCAGCATCAAAATCAGTAGGAGATAAGTCGCCTAGAGAAGCATTTAATGTTCCTTTAATGAAATAATGAAAATTATTTTCACCCCAAGTATTGTTAATATCAAGATTCCATCCACTAGCTGTTTTAGTACGTACTCCAACAGAAACAGAATTGTCTATAATTGTAGAAGTAATTCTAGGTGTAAATCCATTAGGAAAAATAGAAGTTACTACACGAGCTCCGTCGTTACGCGTAAAAGCATAAGCATCTGTATCTCTATAGTTACGCCCCCCAAAAGCATATACTTCAGTGTTTTCAGAAACTGGAATAGCAGAATTTACAAAGAAATTAAATCCTTCGATAGCTGCTTCACCAAAACCACGTCTAAAATCATACCCAGGACGTAATGTTTTATTTTTATTTAAAAATTCGGTAGTAAAATTGATATATCCTTCTTCACCAACTTTAACTCCATAATTGGCTGTAACTTTAAGCGATCCACCGTCAAAGTTTTGATCGTCTGTAATGGCATTTCCATCTCGATCTGTATCCAAACGATTTCCATCAGTATTAGGTGTACCAGTAGGAAAGTCACCTTTAGCATTGGTATTATAAAACCCATAACTAACGCTTCCAGAAAATTCGTCTGTTGTATCTTTTAATACAATATTGATTACCCCTGCTATAGCATCGGATCCATATTGTGCCGCAGCTCCATCTCTAAGAATTTCAATACGTTTGATAGCAGAAGCAGGAATGGCATTAAGATCTGTACCAGAATTACCTCTACCACGAGTTCCAAAAATATTGATAAGAGAAGAAGAGTGTCTACGTTTACCATTGATCAACACCAATGTTTGATCAGGTCCCAATCCTCTAAGTGTTGCAGGATCTATATGATCAGCCCCATCGGATCCTGATTGTTTGTTTGCATTAAATGAAGGAGCTGCGTATTGCAGAAGTTCATTGATTTCAATTTTACCACTTTGAGTAACGACATCTTGCATGTTAATTACATCAATAGCTACGGGAGTATCAACAGCTGTACGTTTTGGACTACGAGAACCTACAATTGTGATAGTGCTTAAAGCTTCTCCTTCAGACATAATAACATCTATAACCGATTGACCAGCAACAGGAATTTCCTGCGAATTGAAACCAACAAAACTAAAGATTAATGTTGCGTCTGGAGATGCTGTAATACGGTATGTACCATTATCATCGGTGGTGGTACCATTGGAGGTTCCTTTTTCTACAATATTAACGAATGGAATTGGAGCTCCATTTTCATCATTAATAGTACCTGTAATTTCTTGCTGGGCGTATCCTAAGTTGAATAAAGCAGCAAAAATTAAGCATAAAATTCGTGTCATTTAATATGATTTTTGTGTGAATAATGTTTTAAAGGTATCCAAAAAATGAAAAAGAAAAACATTGTAATTTCGAATTGTAGTTTGTATTAAGGTAAAATATAAACACTTTTTAGTAGTTTTGCGACTTTCAAAAAAACACCTATGATTTCAGTTGATAATTTAGCAGTAGAATTTAGTGGTAATACATTATTTAGTAATGTATCATTTGTAATTAATCCAAATGATAAAATTGCATTAATGGGTAAAAATGGAGCAGGTAAATCTACCATGATGAAGATCGTAGCAGGTTTACAAAAAGCAACCAAAGGAAATGTAAGAGCTCCTAAGGATACTATTATTGCATATTTGCCACAACATTTATTAACTGAAGATGATAGTACTGTTTTTAATGAAGCATCTAAGGCTTTTGCTCATGTGTTTGAAATGCGAAATGAAATGGAAACATTAAATAAAGCATTAGAAACTAGAACTGATTATGAGAGTGATGAGTATATGAAAATCATAGAAAGAGTATCTGATTTAGGAGAGAAATATTATGCTTTGGAAGATGTTAATTATGATGCTGAGGTTGAAAAAGCATTAAAAGGTTTGGGATTTAAGCAAGAAGATTTTGAACGACCAACAAACGAATTTAGTGGTGGATGGCGTATGCGTATAGAATTAGCAAAGATTCTATTGCAAAAACCAGATTTAATATTACTTGATGAGCCAACAAATCATATTGATATCGAATCAGTGATATGGTTAGAAGATTTTTTGGTTAATAAAGCCAATGCGGTGATGGTAATATCTCACGATAGGGCCTTTATTGATAATATTACAAATCGCACGGTTGAAGTAACTATGGGGCGTATCTATGATTATAAAGCCAATTATTCTCATTATTTGCAATTAAGAGAAGAAAGAAGAAGTCACCAAATAAAAGCATACCAAGAGCAGCAAAGATTTATAGCGGATAATAGAGCTTTTATAGAGCGATTTAAAGGAACTTTTTCAAAAACAAATCAAGTTGCTTCTAGGGAGAGAATGCTTGAGAAATTGGATATTATTGAAATAGATGAGATAGATACATCAGCATTGAAATTACGTTTTCCTCCAGCACCTCGCTCTGGAGATTATCCTGTAACAGTAAATAATGTGTCGAAATCATACGATAATCACATTGTATTTAAAGATGCAAATATGTCTATTGCAAGAGGAGAAAAAGTTTCTTTTGTTGGACGAAATGGAGAAGGAAAATCGACAATGATAAAAGCTATTTTGAATGAAATAGAGGTTGATGGACTTTGCGAATTAGGACATAATGTTAAAGTGGGGTACTTTGCACAAAATCAGGCATCTTTATTGGATCCTGATCTAACTATTTTTCAAACAGTTGATGAGGTTGCTTTTGGAGACATGCGAACACAAATTAAAAACATCCTAGGGAGATTTATGTTTAGTGGTGATGATATTGATAAAAAGGTGAGCGTATTGTCTGGTGGAGAAAAAACGAGATTGGCAATGGTAAAGTTATTGCTTGAGCCTGTTAATCTATTGATATTGGATGAACCAACAAATCATTTAGATTTAAAATCTAAAGATGTTTTAAAAGAAGCATTAAAATCATTTGACGGAACACTAATTTTGGTTTCTCATGATAGGGATTTTTTACAGGGACTTTCTCAAAAAGTTTTTGAATTTAAAGAACAACGCGTTATCGAACATTTTGAAACTATAGATGCATTCTTAGAACGAAATAGGATAAAGAGTATTGCAGATATTAATTTAATGAAATAGAATATTTTTTATAAATACTAATTAGGCTGCATATATTCAATATATGCAGCCTAATTTTTATAATATAAATATTTATTTTATGCTAAATAATAATCGAAAGATTTAAAAAGCAAGTCTTCTGAAACGATACAATCAATTTTAGCTTCTCCAATAGAAGTAAGTAAAACAAAATTAATATTCCCGTTTTCGTTCTTTTTATCATGAACTAATAACTTTAGAATTTCTTTTCGATCATCGTTTGCAATTGTTACTTTAGGAAATGTATTTAAGATCACTTCTTTAATTTCAGAAAGATTGCTTTTAGATAAGTTCAATAATTCTGAAGATATATATGATTCCATAATCATTCCGATAGCAATGGCTTCTCCATGCAATAGTATTTCTTTTTCAGGATGTGTTAAAAAATAAGATTCAACAGCGTGTCCTAATGTATGGCCAAAATTAAGTATTTTACGCAAATGTTGTTCTGTAGGATCGATTAGCACAACTTCATTTTTAATTTGAACCGAATCATAAATCAATTGACCTAAATCTTCTAATGTTAAATTAGATAAATCTTTCATTTGATCCCAATACTTTTGTTCTCTAATCAAACCATGTTTTAGCATCTCGGCAAGACCACTACGCATTTGATTAGGAGGTAATGTTGTTAAATAGTGAGTGTCAACTAACACCATTTCGGATTCACTAATAACACCAACTTGATTTTTTAGATTCCCTAGATCAACTCCTGTTTTACCACCTACAGAAGCATCTACCATAGCTAGTAATGTAGTAGGAATATTAATGTATTTGATACCTCTTTTAAAAGTACAGGCAACAAAACCACCCAAATCTGTAACGACACCACCACCAAGATTGATTAATAAACTCTTTCGATCAGCTCCAAGTTCAGATAATACATTCCATACACCAGTACAAGTCTCTATTGTTTTATTGATTTCGCCTGCTTCAATTTCAATCACTTCAATATCATATTCTTTCTCAATAGAACTCATTAGATACGACAAACAATATTCGTGAGTATTGTTATCTACTAAGATAAATACCTTAGAATGATTAGCTTTTTCTAAATAAGCATTTAATTGAATATAGCATTCTTCTTGAAAATAGACCACGGAGTTTTTAGAAACTATAGGTTGCATAATAAGGTTGTTTTTTTTGGTGTGAAAATAAGCAGAAATTATAATAAAATAAACTTACAACTCCTATATTTGTACATATCGTAAAAGATAGGACGATTGATTATTAAAAGAATATTTTTTATTACGAATCCTATTATAAAAGTAAGGACGATCTAAAGTTTAGCTAATGAAAAACACAACAATTTTTGATAATACAGAAATTGCTTTCTCATTAAAGAGTGATTCTGAGTTAGAAAGAGCATATTTTTTATTTAAAATGATATCAAATGAGCCGTTGGTTCGTATAGGTACAGCAGTCACAAATTTTGCATTAAAAGCACATTTGCCAGTTAAAGGATTAATTAGAGCGACTGTCTTTGATCATTTTTGCGGAGGTGTAAGTGAAGATGATTGTATTCCAGTAATTGATAAGGTGTATAGCAAAGGAGTTAGTTCTGTATTGGATTACTCTGTAGAAGGAAAAGAAGAAGAATCTCAATTTGATGCGGCACTTGAAAAAATCTTACGTATTGTAGATTTTGCGGATAATAAAGATGCTATTCCGTTTGCGGTATTTAAACCTACAGGGTTTGGTCGGTTTTTAATATGGCAAAAGAAAACAGAGAAAGTTGCTTTAACTGCTGAAGAAGAAAAGGAGTGGGAGCGTATTGTAACTCGTTTTGAAACTGTATGTAAGAAAGCACATGCATGTGATGTGGCATTATTGATTGATGCTGAAGAAAGTTGGATGCAAGATGCAGCTGATGATTTGATCACAGAAATGATGCGTAAGTATAATAAAGAAAAAGCAATTGTATACAATACATTGCAACTCTATAGACATGACCGTTTTAAGTTTCTGAATAATCTTCATGCACAAGCAAAGGTTGAAGGGTTTAAAATAGGAGTGAAAATCGTTCGAGGAGCATATATGGAGAAAGAGATTGATAGAGCAAGAGAAAATGGCTACGCATCTCCTATTTGTAAAGACAAAGAAGCAACTGATAAAAACTTTGACACAACATTACAGTATATTTTAGAAAATATAGATGACATAGCTGTTTTTATAGGAACTCATAATGAAAACAGTAGTGCGCTAGCTATTGATTTAATGAATCAATATGGGATTGCTAAAAATGACTTTAAAGTTTGGTTTGGGCAATTGTATGGAATGAGCGATCACATTAGCTTTAATGTAGCTGATATGGGATATAATATTGCTAAATACTTGCCTTTTGGACCTGTGAAAGATGTGATGCCATATTTAATTAGAAGGGCTGAAGAAAATACTTCGGTTGCAGGACAAACTAGCAGAGAACTAAATTTATTATCTACAGAGAAAAAACGTAGAAAATTATAATAAAAAAAAGCACTAATTAATCATTTTAATTAGTGCTTTTTTTATCTAACTGATTAAAAGTAATAATCAAGCGACCTATTAGATCATAAATTTCGTCTTCTTCAAAATTAGCAAAGCCGAAACGCATACCTGCATGGCCTGAAGTATTATTATCATAGCGTTGCCAATCGCCTAATTGGAGATCATTTGATAAAGCTTGTTCTGTAACACTAGTCCAATTATAGGGTGTTAAAAGTAATACCCAAATAGCCATTCCTCCTTGCGGAATAACGAAATCAAAAGCATGTGGTAACATAGTCGTAAGCAAGTTGCAAAAAAGATCTCTTCGTTTGCGATAGATACGTAATGCCTTTTTTGTATGACGTTGTATATCTCTTTGCAAAAGCATTCTAGCAATTGTTGCTTCCATTACAAAATCTCCTTGTCTATCGATAATTCTGCGAAACTTAGCTGCTTCATGAATAAAGAGAGATGGTGCAATCACATAACCTATTCGTATTCCTGGAGAGATTATTTTTGAAAAACCACCAATGTAAATTACATTTCCATAGAGGTCATGGCTTGCTAAAGGTACTATAGGGGCATTCTCATAGTGGAAATCATAATCATAATCGTCTTCTATAATAGCAAAACGATATTGTTTAGCCAATGCTAATAGATGCATTCTGCGTTTAGCAGATAAAGTTACTGTTGTAGGATGATGATGATGAGAAGTTACGTAAACGGCTCTGATGTTCTTTTTTTTACAAATTTCTTCAATTGCAAAAGTATCCAATCCATTCTGATCTACAGGAACCCGTATAATTGTCGCTTTTTCGGTTATAAATGTATCATCAACAGTCATGTAATTGGTATGACCAACGATAATATTTTCTCCTTGTGTTATTAATAATTTACTAGATAAGTAAATTCCCATTTGACTTCCTCTTGTTATTAAAATTTGATCCGTAGTAACTACGAGACCCCGAGTTTCATTCAAATAATTAACTAAGGCTTCTCTTAATAAAATTGAACCATGTGTAGCTCCATAATTAAAAAAATCTTGGTGGTGTTCTTTTTGTGCAATAGTCCGATAAATTTTAGCTATTTCGTCCAATGGAGCTAATCTTATATCTGGAATACCATCTGTTATAGTTATTAATGAACTATCTTTTTTAATAGGTTTTCTATCTAGATGAGAATATTTAATGAATTCAAAATTAATGGAATCAGAATTCCTTTTTTTTGGGAGTGTCAAAGTATGTTTTTTAACAATAGGTAAATCATTATTGATAAAAGTTCCTTTCGCTTCGATAGATATAACCCAACCTTGATCTATTAACTCCTGGTAACAATTCACAATTGTTTTTCTATGTACATCAAGGCTATTAGCCAGACTACGACTACTAGGAAGTTTCATATTTGCAGGTAGACTTCCATGGTATATTAGTTCAATTATCTGTTTACTTAGTTGTAGGTATAATGGGGTTTTAATTTTCCTATCAAGTTTTAATTCTGTTTTAAAAGGGAACATAACTGGACTATTTAGTTAATAAAAACTGGACTCCTTTAAGGAGCCATAAAACTATTAATTTTGAAATAAATAAAAGAATAAATTATGTCTGAATACAAAAAAAGTGAATTAAATAAAGTTGTTAGAGGTTCAAAGAGAGCTTCTTACAATATTGAGGAGATTAACGAGATTTTAGATGCTAAATTTCTGTGTAATATCGGATATGTCTATGAAAATAAGGCAATCGTATTACCAACTGCATATGCAAGAAAAGATAATACAATTTATATTCATGGATCTTTAAAAAATAGAATGATGCTACATTTAATTCATGTTGGTGAAGCAAGTTTATCTGTAACACATCTAGATGGATTAGTACTTGCAAGGTCAGCTTTTCATCATTCTGCTAACTATAGATCTGCTACTGTTTTTGGAAAAGCACGTAGAGTGGAAGATCCTGAAGAAAAATTAGAAGCAATGAAGTATATTATAAATCATATGATACCTAATCATTGGGAGCATATACGACATCCAAATGAAAAGGAATTTAATGCAACATTAGTAATTGCTATAAAAATAGACGTAGCTTCTGCAAAAATAAGAAACGAAGGAGTGATAGATGAAAAAGAGGATTATCAATCGTCTTTTTGGGCTGGAGTAGTCCCTATACGAGAAATAGCAGGAAACCCTCTTCCAGATAAATTTATAAAAGAAGCAATAGACACACCAGTATCGGTATTGAATTATATTAAACAAAAAAATAATGCTTGAAATAAGACCAAATTGTGAACATTGTAATTGTGACTTACCAAGAGATAGTGATGAAGCTATGATTTGTACTTTTGAATGTACATTTTGTGTAAATTGCGTTAGTGATGTGCTTGAAAATGTATGTCCAAATTGCGGCGGAGGTTTTGAGAAAAGACCAATACGACCTAAAGAATGGTTAAAAAAACATCCTATTAGTGATAAGAGAATTTATAAACCAATTGATAGCTTGAATTTTAAAGTATTATTGAATCGATTAAAAAATATAAAACCTAGAGAGAGATAAAAGATTTAATATTTAATTCATGTCCACCATCATGAGTTTTGAATGTAATATGCGGAAGTATCTTTAATAATCGTTCTTTTTCTGCATCTATTGCTTCTTGAGTGAACAGTGGATCGTTAGCACCTAAAATATGTGTGATTTTTGTTTGAGATGCTAAAAATGTAAAGTCCTCTTTTTTTAATTCTTTCGGAAAACCACCAGAAATAATAATAAAATGGTCACATTTTATCCTACGACTAGCGATCCATCGACTCGTAATACTCACTCCTTGAGAATATCCGAGAACAACAAATTTAAGATGCGATGGAATCTTTTCATCCTTAATAATTGCATCAATATAATTTAGAATATTTTGCGTGTCAATTTGGGTGTTCTCCTTTGTTAACCAACTAGCACCTACTTTACGATAATTAGCGTCTTTATAATACTTTGAAGGCGCTTGTGGGGCTATAATATAATTTTCTACAGGATCCAATTCTTCAAATAAACGAATGAAATAACGACTTAAATAACCAATTCCATGACATACGAGCCAAACAGTTTTTGTTTCGCTAGTTAAAGAGTTTAGAGTGTCATAAGTATTGTTTGTAAGGTATTCAACTTGTTTTTTCATTGGTGTTATAAAATGATAGAATAGATGACTAATAATTGAGGGTGCAATATATCTTGATTTTAGTGAATTTAAAAATGAAAAAGTATAAGGTTTTTTTTACACTGATTAGGATTATTCCAGCGTATTTCAGTATTAAAGATTAAATTGAGTAAAATAGTATTTAAAAAGAATTGATATATTATTGGAATGATTTTTTTTTGTGGAAAAACCACAAGAAAATTTAATAGTATTTAACTAAGTTTGTTAGACTTAAAACCTAAAACCTACATTCACATGTCAAAGCTACTTATTAAAAGAAAGGATACATTTATCAGTTTTTCAGAAGATTACAAAGTGTATATAGATAAAAAAGAGTATCAAGTTGGTTTTGGAGGTGTCTTAGAAATAGACTTAGATGAAGGAATACATGAAATACATGCTGAGGTATATTGGTTGAAAACTCAAAAGACAGAGTTTTTTATAGATAAAACACAATTATTAGAATTCAACATTAAACCAATAATGAATCAGGATAAGTTTATTTGGATTGGACTTACTTTATTGATTGCATTATTCTTAGTACAATCGCATGTTCAAATTCTAATAAGTTTAGGTGCTTTTATCGGAATAGGTTGGTTGTTGTTATATGGATATATTTTAACAGTTGGGAGTAAAAATTTTTTAAGAACATCCATAGACGCTATTTAAGAATAGACAGTATTTTTTTAGGAATTAATATAACGAAACTATCCATTTTTTTGGATAGTTTCTTTTTTTGATATACCATTGTAAAAAACGAAACTTACATGAAATTATCAGAAAAAGAAATTCTTGAGCAATGCAAAAAAATGTGCAAAAACACATTAATGGAAACATTAGAGATTTCATTTTGTGAAGTAGGAATAGATTATTTAGTAGCAAAAATGCCTGTTACTCCAAGAGTTCATCAACCTGATGGCGTTTTACATGGCGGTGCTATGGTGGCTTTGGCAGAGAGTGTTGGAAGTGCTGCTTCGTTTTTATTTTTAAATGCTGAAGATTTCTATATTAGAGGTATAGAGATTTCTGCAAATCATGTAAAAAGCATTAGAGAAGGTAATGTATATGCAAGAGCAGAAATAGTACATAAAGGTCGTACCACTCAATTATGGGATATAAAAATTAGAGATGAAGAAGAAAATTTAATCTCTATAGTAAAACTTACTACTATGGCGTTATCAAAAAAGAAGTAAGAATGGATGCATTGTTTTTTTTTGAACGTATAAAAGATCAACATGAGGATAAAAAGCCATTTGTATTATACAGAAAGCCAAACTCAAAAAGAATTGAAGGGATATTACAAAAAGAAGCAGTAATATATAGAACAATTGATTTTGAAGAGACTGGATTTGTTTTTACTCCATTTTTAAATATAGAAGAGCATGTTTTTTTTCCGTTAAATAAATCGGAAAAATTAAGTATCGATTCAACATCAATGACAGAAGAAATGTCATTGAATCAGTATGTAGAAAAGCAATATACACTAAAAGACCAATTAAAACATATTGATTTAGTCAATAAAGGGATCGATTATATAAAGAATAATAAGGCAAGAAAAATTGTTTTATCAAGGATAGAAGAAATTAATAAAGAAATAGAATTTCTTACGGTTTTTAAAAGATTAGTGCATACTTATGCAAATGCTTTTGTGTATTGCTGGTATCACCCTAAAGTAGGAATGTGGTTTGGAGCTACACCAGAAACCCTATTAAAAGTAAAATCAAATAATTTTTATACCATGTCTTTGGCAGGTACGCAAGCCTATCAAAGTGATGAAAAAAATATTATCTGGGGAGACAAGGAAAAAGAAGAGCAGCAAATAGTAACAGATACCATAGTTTTAGGATTAAAAAGTAGTGTAAAAAAATTAGAAGTATCGAGTCCAATGACCCATAGAGCGGGTAGTATAGTTCATATCAAAACAGATATTTCAGGTGTTTTTCAATCAAAAAAGAATCAATTAAAATCTGTTTTAGAAACACTTCATCCTACACCAGCAGTTTGTGGTTTACCAAAATTAAAAGCAAAGGAGTTTATTTTAAAAGAAGAAGGTTATAATAGAAAATTTTATACAGGTTTTTTAGGGGAATTAAATATGACAAATACAGAAGATATAAAAGAATCAAATCTGTTCGTCAATTTAAGATGCATGGAATATCAAGAAAAAAAGCTGTATTTATATATTGGAGGAGGAATAACTAAGGATTCTATTCCTACAGATGAATGGACTGAAACCATTAAAAAATCAGAAATACTAAAGAAAGTATTGTAATAATTTGTGGATATAGAATAACTTCTTAAATGATATATGTAATTTGAGTAGTATATCGTAATTTTACAGATTCGATGAAAAAACACATGTACTCTAAGATTCCGTTATCACAAACAATAGTTGCTTTGTGTGAAGCAAAAGGGATAAAAAAGATTATTATTTCTCCAGGATCTCGTAATGCACCTTTGACAATAGGATTTACAGAACACCCAGCGATGGAATGTTTTAGTATAGTAGATGAACGTTGTGCAGCTTTTTTTGCGCTAGGAATGGCACAACAGCTAAAAGAACCTGTAGCTATAGTGTGTACTTCTGGAAGCGCATTATTAAATTATTACCCAGCTATTTCTGAAGCTTACTATAGTGATATTCCATTAGTAGTTATTAGTGCAGATAGGCCAATAGAAAGAATTGATATTGGTGACGGACAAACAATTCGTCAAAAAGATGTTTTTGAAAACCATATACTGTATTCAGCAAACTTATATTCTGAAATTGTTCTACACGAGTTAGAGTCTCAAGAAGAAAAAGTATTACAAAAGCAGCGAGAAGCTCAAAAACATAATGAGAGAATAATCAATGTAGCATTAAATAAAGCTATAGAAAACAAAGGGCCAGTTCATATCAATGCACCTTTTTATGAGCCATTATATGATAAGGTGGATAAACCATCTGTAATACCAAGAAATATACCTCCAGAAAAAATCATTTACACGTTTGCTGAGGATCTAAAAGATGAGATGCTTGAATTGTGGAACTCTTCTAAACGAAAATTAGTTTTAATTGGAGTTAGTACACCAGGTAATATTCGAGAACAATGGATTGATTTATTATTAAAAGATCCAAGTGTTTTGATCTTGACAGAAACGACATCCAATGTTTATCACCCTCGAATTATTAATTGTATAGATCAGCTAATAGCGCCTCTTAAAGAGGAAGAGTTTGAAGTACTACAACCAGAAATATTATTAACTCTTGGAGGGTTAATTGTTTCTAAAAAAATCAAAGCTTTTTTAAGAAAATACCAACCTAAAGCACATTGGCATATTGATGAAAAGAAAGCTTTTGACACCTATTTTTGCTTAACAGAACATGTGAAAATGAATCCAAATGCTTTTTTTGATGTTTTTTTATCGCGCACAAAATTATTAGATAGCAATTATCAAAAATCATGGATTGCTATAAGAGAAGATAGAAGAATAAAGCATAATACATACATAAAATCAATTCCGTTCTCAGATTTTATAGCGTATTCAATTATTTTGAATAAAATTCCAAGAACAGCAATGCTACAATTAAGTAACAGTTCTACAATACGCTACACACAGTTGTTTTCATTAAAAAAAGGGCAAACAGTATTCTGTAATAGAGGAACAAGTGGTATAGACGGAAGTACCTCTACAGCAATTGGCGCAGCTCTGATAAACAAAACAATAACAACATTGATTACAGGAGATTTAAGTTTTTTCTATGATAGTAATGGTTTATGGAATAACTATATTCCCAAAAATTTTAAAATCATTGTGATTAATAATAATGGAGGTGGAATCTTTAGGATTTTACCAGGTAAAGAAGATACTCCTAATTTTAATCGTTTTTTTGAAACTACTCATTCATTAACAGCAGAACATCTGTGTAAGATGTATAATTTTGAATATTCTGTAGCCAGAGATGAAAATGAATTAGAAAAAGAAGTACAAAAAATCTATGAGAATAATGAATCCCCGCAATTATTAGAGGTATTTACACCTAGAAAAGATAACGATAAGATTTTAATCGACTATTTTAAGTATTTCATCTAAAAATATGATTTTTAATAGCCGTAAAAATTCTTAACTCAGCATTTATTATAGTATATTTGAAGTAATCAGGGTATTAACAAAACATAAAACATCAAAATATTATGAGTAAAAGAGAAGAGCTTATCGCTAAATATGCTGAAGATTTAAAAGATAAAATTGGAGAAACAGCAGACATGGACTTATTAACAAAAGTTACTGTAGGTTGTGGCCCATCGATCTATAATAAAGATGCATCGACTGTATCTGGTAGTGACCCAAAGGAATTAGAAACAGTAAAGAACAACTTTTTAATTAAGAAATTAGGTCTAGAAGATAGTGATAAATTAGACGAAGCTATAGCATCTGTTATGGATAAATATGGTAAGTCTAATAGAAATAAATATAGAGCAGTAGTATATTATTTATTAACTAAGCATTTTAGTAAAGAAGCAATATACAATTAGAATTGTTCAAAAATAACGTAATAAAAGTGCCTTTTTCTTAAAAAGGCGCTTTTTGTTTTTAATGATAATTCCTTTATAGATTACAAAAAATAGTACGCTTCACATGCTAATAATATTATTTGATATTGAAAAAATAAAGTGAATAGAAAACAATCTAGTTGATTATTTTGATATTTATATAGTATTAGCCTCACTAAAACAGGTATCTTTGCAAAAAATAACAAGAAATGCTTAAGTTAGGAACATATAATACATTAACAATACTAAGAGATACAGAACCGGGATTGTTTTTAGGAAATGAAGAGGAAGATGAAGTTTTATTACCAAATAAATACGTGCCAGAAGTATTTGAAATTGGAGAAGAATTAAATGTTTTTGTATATTTAGATAGTCATGAACGAATCGTATGTACTACGTTAGAACCTTTTGCTACAGTTAACACCTTTGCATATTTAAAATGTGCGAGCGTATCAGATATAGGAGCATTTATGAGTTGGGGATTAGAAAAAGATCTATTTGTACCCTTTAAAGAACAAGCTAATAGAATGAGATCAGGAAACTGGTATTTAGTATACGTATATTTAGATGATGAAACAAACCGTTTGGTAGCTTCAAGTAAAACAAATTCGTTCTTAGATAATTCATTAGTTTTATTATCTCCCTATGATGAGGTAGATCTTATATTATCACATCCATCTCCAAGAGGTTGGAATGCCATAGTTAACGGTAAACACCTAGGATTAATTTATAATGATGAAATTTTTCAAAAATTAACAGTAGGAGATAAACTGAAAGGTTTTATAAAGAAAGTTCGTCCTGATGGGAAAATAGATTTAACTATTCAAAAACATGGATATAGGTCTATAGAACCCAATGCGGCACAAATATTAAGAGAACTAGAAGCTAGTGGAGGATATATAGCTGTTAATGATAAATCAAGTCCAAAGGAAATTGAAGACACTTTTCAGTTGAGTAAAAAGAGTTTTAAAAGAGCTATAGGATCTCTATATAAAGAACGTAAAATTACTATTGAAAAAGAAGGAATTCAACTGATTGAAAAATAAAAATTGAATGCAACGAAAAATCAATAATATTGCCCCGTAGCTTGGCAAAAAATACCACCAGTTGCTTCTTTATAGGCAATGTTTTTGATTTTTCCTGCATTATTACTATTATTAGAACCACTACCAGATACAGAAATGCTAATACCAGAAGTTTCTTTCTGACGATTGAATTGTATTTTGTGAGTGGGTGAAATTCTTCTGTCATTATTTAATAAAACAAGAGGTCTTTTATCCCTAAAAGCTTCTTTACGAATATCTACGGTAAGGTCTATTTCTTTTAAACTTATCTGCTGCAAATCCATTAATTCAGGCACTCTACGATTGGACAACGATGGCGTAATCTCAATATGCTCAATGATTAAATCAGCATAGCCATGATCAAACTCATCAAGAGAATATGGATCTACTTTTAATGATTTTCCAAATTCTTGTGCATATGTTGATACGGAAACTATACAAACAATAAGTGCTATAATGATCTTTTTCATGTAAAAATTCTTAACTGATCTAAAGATATCAAAAACCATGCAAATTTAGATAATTGATAAGATTAATTTTTTATTAAAATGTAAAGAATGGATGATCATTATAGCTACCCCATGATTCTTTATAAACTGTATTTTTAATTCGATTCATAGAATGTTTTGTGTAAAATGATCTTTGTACTACATCAGAAGTAATGTTGATTACAAGTTGTTTAGGTTCGTTAGAAAGATACTGATTATTTGAAGTAAGATAACCATCTATGTTTTTTAAAGAAAGAATAGGAGTGTTATTTGAATGTGCTTCAATAATTAAATTTTTGTAAGATTTAATATCTTGTAAGTTTGCTGTTTGAGTTTTTTCTATATGATTGAAACAAAATAAAATGACATTTTTATTTTTTATAGGTAATTCTAAATATTCTAAATCTGAAATTGAAAATATATTTAAAACCTGTGCTTTAGAAGTAGTAAATGCAAAGAAACATAAAAAAAGGAATAGTATTTTTTTCATAAGATAACTGTTAGTTATTTTAATTCATCAAAAATCATGCAAAATGACAGTATTTAGTGAAATTAAAATGATTTTTTTGAAAAAACTAAGTGTAAAAGAGTTAAGAATGATTTATAATTAATCAATATTGTCTTATTTTTGATTAAAATATAAGAGAAAACTATGAGTACAGATACTATCGAATGGCAAACGGTAAAGGAATTTGAAGATATTACATATAAAAAATCAAATGGAGTAGCACGAATAGCGTTCAATAGGCCAGATGTACGTAATGCATTTAGACCAAAAACAACAAGTGAGCTATACGAAGCATTTTATGATGCACAAGAAGATACTTCTATAGGAGTTGTTTTGTTGTCTGCAGAAGGACCATCTAGCAAAGATGGGGTATATTCATTTTGTAGTGGAGGGGATCAAAAAGCAAGAGGACATCAAGGGTATGTTGGAGAAGATGGAATGCATCGATTAAATATTTTGGAAGTACAGCGATTAATTCGTTTTATGCCTAAAGTAGTGATAGCTGTTGTGCCTGGTTGGGCTGTAGGAGGAGGACATAGTTTACATGTTGTTTGTGATATGACATTAGCGAGTAAAGAACATGCTATATTTAAACAAACAGATGCAGATGTAACAAGTTTTGATGGAGGTTACGGATCAGCTTATTTAGCCAAAATGGTTGGGCAAAAAAAAGCTAGAGAAATATTCTTTTTAGGAAGAAATTACTCAGCTCAAGATGCATACGAAATGGGAATGGTAAACGCTGTAATACCACATGCTGAATTAGAAGATACGGCATATCAATGGGCTCAAGAAATTTTGGAAAAATCACCAACTTCAATAAAAATGTTAAAATTCGCTATGAATTTAACAGATGATGGTATGGTAGGACAGCAAGTTTTTGCTGGGGAAGCTACACGATTAGCATATATGACAGAAGAGGCTAAAGAAGGAAGAAATGCATTTTTAGAGAAAAGAAAACCTGATTTTAAGAAAATCAAATGGATTCCATAAAAAAATAAATCTAAAGGTCTTACTATAAGATCGTTGAATAAATTAGTAAATCGTAGTTTTTTTTAAAATTACGATTTACTTTTGTTGTAGAAAACTTTAACATACTACAAGTGCCAGAAATTAGAGAAGAAGATTTAGTAGCGTTATACAGTCAGATAGAAAAAGGTGAAAGTAAACAATCTGAGCTAGAATATATTGTAAAATATAAGTCTAAAGAATTAGATAAAAGTAATACTGTAAAAGGAATTTTAACTTGGGTTATTATAGCTGTAATAGCTATTAATATAGGAACCTTTGGTTATTTAATATATAAAGATTCATCGGATGGAAAGCTAACGGAAGCTTTAATTGATAAAGCCAATACTGCTGAAGAGAAGAGTGAATTTTTAAAAGAGGAAGCTGTTTTAGGAAATGATGAAAAAGCAAGAATAGTTACGGTTGCAGGTGATACACTTTCACCACAAGAGAAAGAATCTTTACAAGAAGTAAAAGAGTTTTATTTAGCTAAAAACTTATTAGAATCTGAAAAGATTTACACAGTACAAATAGCAGCAATTTCATCAGAAACACATGATATTTCTTTGATATCAGAAAACTTATCAAATCATAGAATATATAAAAATAACGGGTATTTTAAATTCAGTTTAGGGATTTTTGAAACTTTGCAAGAAGCTCAAGAGTTTCGTAAGATTTTAATAGAATCTGGTTTTAAAAAGGAGATTTTTGTTATTTCATATAAAAATGGAAGAAGGCTCAATATTGAGCCTTCTTAAAATTAATATTTTATAAGATAAAGTAAGTCTATCTCAATTCTGGGAATTGAGTTGGATTTACTTCATTCATAATTTCATATACTTTTTCGAAAACATCTTCTGTTGATGGTTTACTAAAATAATCTCCATCAGTTCCAAATGCAGGACGGTGTGCTTTTGCAGATAATGTTTGTGGTTCACTATCAAGGTGTTTATAAGCATTTTGTTCATCCAATAATTTATGCATTATGTATCCAGTAGCTCCACCAGGAACATCTTCATCAACAACTAGTAAGCGATTTGTTTTTGCAATACTTTTTACAGTATCATGATTAATATCAAATGGAAGTAAAGACTGAGCATCAATAACTTCAGCACTAATCCCCACAGTTAATAATTCTTTTGCAGCTTGTTCAACAATTCTAAGAGTAGAACCATAAGAAACGATTGTAATATCAGTACCTTCTTTAACAGTTTCAACGACACCAATTGGAGTACGAATTTCCTCAAGATTGACAGGCATTTTTTCTTTTAAACGATATCCATTTAAACATTCAACTACAATAGCTGGCTCATCACTATCTAGTAAAGTATTATAAAAACCAGCAGCCTTAGTCATATTTCTAGGAACTAATAAATGGATACCTCTAAGTAAATGAATAAGTCCACCCATTTGAGAACCAGAATGCCAGATACCCTCTAGACGATGCCCACGAGTTCTTATAATTAAAGGAGCTTTTTGTTTCGCTAACGTTCTATAACGTAGTGTAGCTAAATCATCACTTAATCCTTGCACACAATACAATATGTAATCTAAATATTGTATTTCTGCTATTGGGCGAAGACCACGCATTGCCATCCCAATACCTTGTCCAATAATAGTAGCTTCTCTAATTCCGGCATCCGAAACTCTAATCTCACCAAATTTATCTTGTAAACCTTCTAGCCCTTGATTTACATCACCAATTTTACCACTATCTTCTCCAAAGATTAATGATTCAGGAACACGATTAAATATTTTTTCAAAATTATCACGTATAATTACCCTAGCATCAACAGTTTCAGAGTTATCGTCGTATGAAGGTTTAACCTCTTTTATTGTAGTTACTTTAGTATCATAATCATTGTATAAATGAGCACTATATTTCGGTTGAATTTTTTCAAAATAAGCATTCACCCAGTTTTGAAGTGCTTTTTTCTCAGTAGATTTTTCTTTCGTTAAGTAACGTAATGTTCTACGAGTTGCTTCAAGAATATCTCTTCGGATAGGTTCATCCTTAGAAGCTAAAGTGCTAATGAGAGGAGATATAAAGTTTTTATTACTACTGGTTGCTTCAACATTTTTCAATAATTGAATGGCTTCTTTTTGCTCAGCTACAATTTCAGATAAATATGCATTCCAAGAAGTTGTTTTTCCTTTACGAACTATCTTTTTTGTTTCTTTTTCAATCGCAATAAGTTCCTCTTGAGAAGCAATATTATGCTCAATAATCCAAGTTCTAAACTTACTGTTACAATCAAATTCTTTCTCCCAAGCTAGGCGTTCTTCACTTTTATAACGTTCATGAGAACCAGAAGTTGAGTGCCCTTGAGGTTGTGTAAGCTCTTTTACATGGACAATCACAGGGACATGCTCATCTCTAGCGACTTTTTCAGCTGTTTCATAAGCATCAATTAAAGCAGGATAATCCCATCCATTAACTTTTATTATCTCATAACCATTTTCTTTTTCGTTTCTACGAAATCCTTCTAATATAGTAGAAATATCTTCTTTAGTCGTTTGATGTTTAGCATGTACAGAAATTCCATATTCATCATCCCAAATACTTATTACCATTGGAACCTGTAAAACACCAGCAGCATTAATAGTTTCCCAAAATAAACCTTCACTAGTACTAGCATTACCAATAGTACCCCAAGCGACTTCATCTCCATTAATAGAAAAATCAGTATATCCTTCTTTTACACTTCCTTCGTTACGAAATACTTTAGAAGCTTGAGCCAATCCAAGTAAACGAGGCATTTGACCTGCTGTAGGAGAAATATCAGCACTTGAGTTTTTCTGAGAAGTTAATTTTTTCCAAGAACCATCTTCATTTAAACTATGAGTAGAAAAATGACCTCCCATTTGTCTTCCAGCACTAAAAGGTTCTTTATTGATATCAGTATGTGCATATAATCCAGCAAAGAATTGTTCTGGAGTATATTGATTTATCGCCATCATGAAAGTTTGATCGCGATAATAACCGGATCTAAAATCTCCGTTTTTAAAAACTCTGGCCATAGCCAATTGTGGTAATTCTTTTCCTCCTCCAAAAATTCCAAACTTTGATTTACCAGTAAGAACTTCACGTCGACCTAATAAACTACATTCTCTACTTAAAACTGCGATTTTATAATCGCTAAGTATTTGATTTTTATAATCATCGAATGAAATATTAGGACTTGTTATAGTTTCAGATTGCATATATTTAAGTTTTAACGGTGAACAAATTTAGTAAAAATCTAAATTATATGCAATTCAATAAATCTTAAATATACTGACAATATGATATTGAAATGTGTTTTTTGTCGATAAAAAATGAATATTTTTTAATAAATTAAAAATCTCTTAATGATTTATTAAAATGAGACAGGCATATTTCTAATACCATCTTCGCGTGAATAATCCAATCAATGTTTGAGGGTTTAATGTTATAATAAAACGTATTTTTTCATTATAATTTGGCTCAGAAATCTCCCAACCATTATTTGATACTACAGGAAAAAATAATTCAAAATAATCTGAAACTAATGATAATCTAACTCCTGCATCATATACAAATTTTGCACTTCGTTCTCTACTTTTTACCAAACCAACATCTCCATATGCATATATCCAATTCCATATATTAGTTTCAGCATTAAAAGTTGTGATCCATTGATTTGCAAAAGGATATTTTAATTGAGATTTAAATCCTCCTTCAGCAAGAATAATTTGCTGACTTGTCAAACCTGTTTCTTCACTACGTCCTAAATAATTATAATCAAAAAGATAATCAGTAGGTCGATCCAAAGCGAAACTAAAATAATCCCCATCTTTTTGTGTATCATTAAAAAGAAAGCTTCCTGCAAAGAACCTTAAATTTAATTGACGATTGTTTAAAAATAGTTTTCTATAATGTAGTGCAGCAGAGAATTTACTAAAATTCTTTGATAGCTGATAATCTAGACTATAAGAGAATAAATTAATTAAGTTTGGGTTTGAATAACGATATCTAACATTAAAAACGTTGTAATCTGGAGTCGTTACAGGATTTATTAAATCACGATCTCTAGATACATTTACATTTCTAATTGTTAATCGTTCATTTTCATTGTTTCTTAAATCTTTATTTCTAAAATAAAAATTAACGTAAGGAGAATACCTCCTAAATAACAAATCTGGAGCATAGCTAAACATACTTGCACTAACACCGTACTTAATGTTATATAATCCGTGATCTGCAATTTCGTGATTATAACCTACAGCTACAGAGCCAATTAATCTTTTAGATAAAAAACCATAACTAGGCACAATTCTATAATCTAAGTTTTTACGAACTACAGTCTTATTATACAATTTTGTTCCAATGGTTAATCCATCGTAAACATTAAATTCAAATTCAGGAGTAAAGAAGACTTGACTATAAGTAGGATCTTCTACATCTTGTAATAGTCTGAATTGAATAGGTTTATTTAATATGCCTCTAACATTTTTATGATTATTTCTTCGATTTACCTCAGGTATTTTTTGATCAGCATCAATAACAAGGTTGGTAATATTATCATTTGGTACTTTGATAGTTTTACTACCATGAATATCGTTTACCCAAGTTTTGTAGGCTAATTCCTTACCTCTAAAAGCGTAAATAGAGGCAGGCATAGAATTGATTTCTTTATTTTTTATCGTTAACTCTATAGAATCTTTTCGTTTTTTGATTCTTTTTATTTTAAAATCCATAGGAGAATTACTGCCTACATATTCTTCAAAGAACCAGCTAATATCCTTATCTGTTAACGATTCTAATAATTCTCTATATACCTCGGAACTTGTAGTTTTTAAAACATTTTCTTTATAAAATTTTTCTACACTCTCTACAAGAATATTATCATCACCTAAATAATCTTCTAAATACCTAAAACCTATTCCGGCTTTATATGGGTTTGCTATGTTTTTATTGAATTTAATTAATGAATCTACTGGTGTTTTCAATGGTTGATCAATAAAACGTCTAACCATATTTTTATATCCCTGATAATATTGATCATTAAACTTTAAATCTGAAGCATGAAACCATCTCAATCCTATTATTTTACTAAGATTACCAATAAGTTTAGTATCCGGATAGTATTGACTGGTGTAATCCATCATAAGGAAAATGTGCATTGCATCTCTAAGCCAGGCGTCATCTCTTGGGTTTATAACCATAGTGGACCTTAAATAACTTTCGGTAATAGCTTTTAATTGTTTTATTTCGTATTGAAATCCATCAGGAAAAGGCCGTACGATATCGGGTAATTGATTTAAACCATATACGGGATTACTTTTATAATCATTCTGAGAAGTTAGGATCTTATCAAAAGGATACTTACCTAATCTTTTTTCTAAAAAAGTTAAAATTCTAGTATTCGCAATTGACTTCATTTCTGGCATCAATTGATTATCATCTATATTACTTACAAGAAGTAAACTATCTATTTTAAACTGATGAAACGAATTTTCTTTTTCTAAATAAAATTTAACACCGTTGCGTAGATTTCCTTTAAAATAAAGTGTTTTTTCAACACTGTCATCAGCTTCAAAAGCCTCTTTTGATTGATTCAATGCTGAGGCAACAGTATATTTTTTAGGAATAGATAAAGCAATTGAATAATCTATCAATGGTGAATATTGATCATTTAATGCCTTGTTACTGTACGTAATCCAAGATTCGTTATAAGGAGCAGGTATAATGTGCCAATATTTTAAACTAAAATTGCCATTTTTATGAAACCCATATCGCGTAAATTTACTATTAGGAAGTTTAACTAAGTAATCTAATTCAAATGATCGATTAGTATTAGGCAATAGGGGAGTACTCAATTTTAATTTAATAATATCATCTTCAACATACTCATAATTGACCTTTTGAGATAAGTTTTTGATAGAGAATAATGTAGTATTCCCACGATCTTCAACTTTTGAAAACTGAAATTTTCTTTTATAATCTTCAGCAAAGCGTATGCCTAATGGAGTTTCTTTGTTTTTAAAACTATTGGCCCAGTCTAAAAGGTAAATTTCATGTAGGGTATCGCTAGATGTATTGTAGTATTCTAAATTTTGATGAATATTAATACTTTTATCCGGCACATCTAATGTAGCATTTATAGTAATCTTATGTTGAGCAAATCCTGTGAAATTCACTAATAAAGTTAAAAGAATGCAGCGGATAAATATTTTTTTCAATGTTGTTTTACAAATTTAAGGCTATTAGTACCAGTATTATTTTTTATATAATATAACCCATCAGCAAGATGACCTATAGGAACAGTTATATCTTTTTGGCTATTTGACTCAAAAGTTAATAGTTTTTGACCTAAAGAATTATAAACTTGAAACAAAATAGGGATATTTTGTGAAGTATTTATATTTATTTGCAACTGATCTTCAACAACGGTACTTGATAACGAAATATTGTATTTTTGAATCGCAAATTCTTCAGAATTTAAAGTGAATTCTTCTGCTTGAAATTCCATTACTACAGGTAAATGATCACTCATCATATAGAGTGCATCTCTTAATTCTTGACTAAAGGTCCCAGAACAACTAGCATCATCTATTCTCTTATTGTAACAATTTTGATTGTTTCCATAAGATACATATGTGTTAGGAATATACGAGATTCGACTATCGTTTCTCAAATTTTCGGACATTAAAATAAAGTCAAAACGATCATCTAATCCACCGCCACTTCCAAAATCGCCAAAATCAGCATTACTTAAACGTGTACTTTGTGTATGTATATCATCAAAAGTTGGATCATTATGCCAATCTCCTAAAGCTTCGATAGGGTCTGTCATGATAATTGAATTATTATCGTCTATCAATGCTCTATATGCTGGCTCATTTGAAGTATATAAATTTAAATCCCCTGCAAATAACACATAAGCATCAGGATCTAAATTGATTTGATTATCAAGAAAAACTTCGACCATATTAAAGCGTCTGTTTTCATTGTTAGTCCCTTGACTTGCTTTAAGATGGCAAACAAATATTTCAATCTGTATAGGGTTACTTGTTTTTAATTCTAGAGTATACCAGTTAATATCTCTTAAATCATTGATAAGTCTTTGACTTTGGATCAAAGTAAATTTGTCTTTATTGAAATATAATAATTGCTGTAATTCAACACTAGAATTAGAAAAGTTACTCAAAAAAGGAGCACTTTCATAACGATCACTATTTCTATTCAAAGACCTATCAAGTATTTCTTCACCTCCAGCTGCGGTTTCTAATTCGCAAACCATAAAAATGTCGGGTTCATAACTATTGATAATTGTTTCTAAATAATCTTCTCTATTTTCAGGCGGAGCCGAAGGATAATTTAGAAGATTATAAAACATTGTTTTTACAACTTGTTGCGAAAATGTTGTTTGCGCAATTAACAACATCCCTAGTATGACCCTTTTTTTCATTTTTATAGCATATTGAAGTTTTCCTAATGTTTAGAAATTAGGACTTAAATTATATTCTGCGTAGAATTTGTCTAAGATTGTAATAATTTCGTCTGGAGTATCTACTAAATGTATTAGATCTAAGTCTCCAGGACTAATATTATTGAATTTATCTAATAATGTTGATTTAACCCAATCCATAAGTCCACCCCAAAAATCAGTACCTACTAAAATAATAGGAAATTTATCAATTTTTTTAGTTTGAATTAATGTGATCGCTTCAAATAATTCGTCAAGCGTACCAAAACCACCAGGCATTACTACGAATCCTTGAGAATACTTTACGAACATTACTTTACGAACAAAGAAATAATCGAAGTCTAAACTCTTATCATTATCAATATATGGGTTGTCATGTTGCTCAAAAGGAAGCTCAATATTTAAACCTACAGAAGTACCACCTGCAAGATGGGCACCTTTATTACCAGCTTCCATAATCCCTGGTCCACCACCAGTTATTACTCCATATCCATGCTCTACAATTTTTTCTGCTACATCTACAGCTAATTGATAATACTTATCATCAGTTTTGGTTCTTGCTGATCCAAATATGGATACACAAGGACCAATTTTACTCATTTTTTCAAATCCATTAACAAACTCTCCCATGATCTTGAAGATTGCCCAAGAATCGTTTGTTTTTATCTCATTCCAACCTTTGTGTCGTTGTTCTTTTCTCATTAGTTTTGTATTTTCAAATTATTGTAATTCTTTTGTTAAGAATCTTGCCGTGTGACTTTGTGTTTGCTTAGCAACCTCTTCGGGTGTTCCTTTAGCAATCACTTCACCACCATTTTTTCCTCCTTCATAGCCTATATCTATAATGTAATCAGCCATTTTTACTACATCTAGATTATGTTCTATAATTAATACAGTATTTCCTTTATCAACTAAGTTGTTTAATACGTCCATTAAAACTCTGATATCTTCAAAATGTAACCCAGTAGTAGGTTCATCAAGAATATAGAAAGTATTTCCTGTATCTCTTTTTGATAATTCTGTGGCAAGTTTAATTCGTTGTGCTTCTCCTCCAGAAAGTGTTGTTGATTGTTGTCCTAAAGTAATGTACCCTAAACCAACATCTTTTATTGTTTTTAATTTTCTATGTATTTTCGGTATTTTTTCAAAAAAATCTGTTGCTTCATTAATCGTCATATCTAAGGTGTCAGCAATTGATTTCCCTTTATAACGAATTTCTAAAGTTTCTCTATTAAAACGTTTTCCATGACATGTTTCGCATTCAACATATACGTCTGGTAAAAAGTTCATTTCTATAACTCTTAAACCACCACCTTTACATGTTTCGCATCGCCCTCCTGTTACATTAAAACTAAAACGCCCAGGTTTATATCCTCTGATCATCGCTTCAGGGGTTTTAGCAAATAAACTTCTTATTTCAGAAAACACCCCCGTATAAGTAGCAGGATTTGATCTAGGCGTACGTCCAATAGGAGATTGATTGATATCAATTACCTTATCTGCATGTTCCAAACCTTTGATACTTTTGTAGGGCATTGGTTTTTTTACGCCATTAAAATAATAAGCATTAAGAATAGGGTATAAGGTTTCATTAATTAAAGTTGATTTACCACTTCCTGAAACTCCCGTAACTGCAATCATTTTACCTAAAGGGAAATCTACAGAAACATTTTTTAAATTATTTCCTGTAGCACCTTTTAACTGAATCTTTTTACCATTTCCTTTTCTGCGTTTTTTAGGAATATCAATATTCTTTTTCCCAGAAATATAATCTGCAGTTAAAGTGTTGAATTTATGTAAATCTTTTGGAGATCCTTCACTTATAATTTCTCCTCCATATTTTCCAGCTTTTGGTCCAATATCAATAACATAGTCTGCTCGTTCTATCATATCCTTATCATGCTCCACAACAATAACCGAATTACCAATATCTCTAAGTTGTATTAAAGAATTAATTAGTTTTTCATTATCTCGTTGGTGCAAACCAATACTAGGCTCATCAAGTATGTATAATACTCCAACTAATTGAGAACCTATTTGAGTAGCTAAACGAATTCGTTGTGCTTCTCCACCAGAAAGTGATTTACTACTTCTGTTAAGTGATAAATAGGTAAGTCCTACATCATGCAAAAACTGTAATCGTGTTCGTATTTCTTTTACAATTTCGCTTCCAATTTTTAATTGTTTTTCACTTAAATGTGAAGGTAATTCTGTAAACCAATCTGTCAGCTCACTAATATCCATGTTAGCAAGCTCAACAATGTTTTTTGTATTTACTTTAAAATACAAAGATTCTTTTCGCAGGCGAGAACCATCACAAGTTGGACAAATTACATCGTCCATATACTCTTTAGCCCAACGGCGTAATGAGGTTGAATCATTACTATTATATGTGTTTTCTATAAAGGTAAGTACCCCTTCAAAATCAATTTTGTATTCTCTTTTTACCCCTAAACTCTTACTGTCAACAGTAAATTTCTCATTTCCACCATGAAGAATAATTTCCATAGCTTCTTTAGGAATTTTCTTAATAGGATCGCTTAATTTAAAATTATATCTAGTAGCTATAATCTCCAATTGTTTAAAAATCC
Source organism: uncultured Aquimarina sp. (assembly GCA_947498595.1). Classification (GTDB taxonomy): domain Bacteria; phylum Bacteroidota; class Bacteroidia; order Flavobacteriales; family Flavobacteriaceae; genus Aquimarina. Next base: position 34,134 of record CANMKX010000011.1, on the reverse strand, counting down.
AAGTTTTCTTTTGTGGGCCATGAGGCTCGATCCCTCCAGTTTTTATAGATTTGGAATCATCAGGAATTACTTTTTTTAAGTTGATTTCATGAACTCTACCAATCCCATTACATTTAGGACATGCCCCTTTGGGTGAATTAAAAGAAAAATTATTTGGTTCTGGATTAGGATACGATATTCCTGAACTAGGACACATAAGATTACGGCTAAAAAACCTAGCTTCTTTTGTTTCTTGATCAATAATCATTAAAACATCATCTCCATGATACATTGCTGTGTTTATGGTTTCATTTAACCGTTTATCATCAGCTATTTCAGGAGATATTTTAAGTCTGTCAATAACAATCTCTATATCATGTGTTTTATATCGATCTAATTTTAACCCTTTAACAATATCAATTATTTCACCATCTGCTCTAACCTTTACAAAACCTTGCTTAGCAATTTGTTCAAATAATTCGCGATAATGCCCTTTTCTTGATCGTATAATTGGAGCTAATACATTAATCCGTTTTCCGTTATATTCTTGAAGTATTAAATCTTTAATTTGTGCATCGCTATAACTAACCATTTTTTCGTTAGTATTATAACTGTAAGCATCACTATTACGAGCAAATAATAATCTCAAAAAATCATAAATCTCTGTAATAGTCCCAACGGTACTACGAGGGCTTTTACTGGTTGTTTTCTGTTCTATAGCAATTACAGGTGACAATCCATCAATTTTATCAACATCAGGTCTTTCTAAGCCTCCTAAAAATTGACGCGCGTAAGCAGAAAAAGTTTCTATGTACCTACGTTGTCCTTCAGCATAAATAGTATCAAAAGCTAAAGATGATTTACCCGATCCCGACAACCCAGTAATAACGACTAGTTGATCTCTAGGAATAGTAACGTCTATGTTTTTAAGATTATGTGCTCTGGCACCTAATACTTCTATAAATTCTTCACTTTTTGCCATATTTTTCAAAACCAAGATTGCAAATGTAATTAATTGAAAGCTTTTTTTGAAAGATGAATTGCATTGGTTGTGTTAAAGCACTGTTATTTTTGTAAAAAAGCCTGTTTAACGAATTAGACAGGCTTTCACAGATTTGATTTTATCTCTAATTTTTAAAAAAGAGAGTGTTTATTGATAGATATCAGAAGTAGAACTCACAATATTAATATCATTGGTGTTAATTTTAATAATACTCCAATCCTCTTGCTCCTCTACATATCCTTTGATTATAGATGGTTTACCAATATATGGTAAGATGTCTTTATTGATAGGCATTCCATTTTGATCTGTAATTAAATAATATTGAGAATTATTATACTGATCTTTAGTAGCAAATACAGGAGGTATTCCTCCTGATATACATCGTACAGCGCAACTTCGGTGAATTTTACCTTTACCGGGTTTCATTACTCCAAAATAACATTTTGGATCAATAATTTCACCATCCAATGTTTTTTGACCTAATTTTGAAATTGGTATGTTTGAAGAAATATTTTTTAAAGAGTGTGTTAAACTTACTTTTTCTTGACTAGTTATTTGTAATAATGTTTTTCCATTATAGTAAATTAGATTACCTTCTACAGTAATTTCTTTTTTATCCAAGGTAACTACTTCATTCATTACTTTTTGTAAATATGGATTAACACTAGATTTCCCAAAACCTAATAGCACAATGTTTTTATACGAATTATGATTAATAGGTACTCTTAACATTGGATATGGGTTTTCATGATAAATACCTGTTATCTGCGTTGTACTTGTTAATTCGAAAGTACTATTCTTAAATGTACTTTGCGTAAGACTAAAGATAACAGCTACTGCTACTATTAAAAATAAGGTAATGGCAACAAAACGCTTTAAAAACCCTTTTGTTTTTGGAGCTACATGATCGATGTAGCCTACATAAAAGTCATCATTTTTGCTCATTTTGATATGTTTATAGGGATTACTTCAGTTCCTTCGGCCAATGCTTTAGGCTTTATATAGACGTCACTGCCTATAATTTTGAGTTCGTATATTGCAACTTTTTCGGTAAATGGAGGAGGAGATTGACCATTACTTGGCAAATATTGATAACCATGCCATGGACATGTTATACAACCATCAATAATTTTCCCCTCTCCTAAAGGACCTCCTTGATGTTTACATACATTGTGTATTGCAGATAATTTATCTTCGTATTTAAAAATAGCTACTCGTTCATTATTTACCGTAAAAATTTTAGCTCTATCTTCTTCTATTTCATCAATATCACATACTTTTAACCAATTAGGGTCACCATAAGTACCTTGTTGCTTATCTATAGTTACTTCTTTAATTCCAGTAATAATATGCAATCCTGTTATAATAAGAAAACCTAAACACATTGCTACTATAGTGAATAAAGAAGTTTCTTGTTGAAAAGCTCCTAGAAAAACGTGAAATATTATTAATGTATATGCAATATATACTAGCATATGTAAACGTTTCCAAATCTTTGCAGATAAATTTGCTAAGTAAAAATCATGACTTGTGGATGCCATAGCAAACAAAATTAGAAGTGCAAAGAAACCTAATACTTGAAAAGGAAAATTAGTCAATGAATCATAATCCATATTTGATGTAAACAATGAATAAATTGGATTTACATCACCTAATGCATGAAATTGAAAAATTGAAAAGCCACCATGAATTAATGCAGCGATAAACATACTAACTCCTAAATGACGCCTATTGTATAATAAGGGTAAAAAACGCGTATTTAATCGAGCCATTGGACCTATAATTAAAATAATATGTAGCATCAATATTGCTAAAGTACCAAAAGCTCTTATAACTAAGGTTTCAATACTAGTTTCTGAATTGAAAACTAACGTTATGGAGGCAAATAAAATAATGTATAAAAGCATTCCTATTAGAATTACTTTATCGTATGTTTTTTTGTGTTTATTCCACAATACTAATTGATAATCTAATCCCATTAGAATGTATATTTGGTTATGAATTCATTTTTGATTGTATCAAAAAATGCTATTCCAGATACTTGATTACATTTAAAAGTATATACACCTGTTGTTGTAATTTGACCAAGAAATAAGTCTTTTTCACCTTTTTTATTCAAAGAAAAGACAGAAGTTTCAGATGCTTTTAAAGGTTTTTTCACAATGATTTCTATAGAATGATTTTCTGAAAGATCATCAAGAGAAATTTTAAAAAAATCATCTTCTACCAATACTTTTTTTTGATTAGTATTGCTTAGTACAATAACTGACTCACTATCAAATATATTTAAATTTTTGATTGTAATGATCAATATTATAGGAGAAATAACAGCAATCATTAACCACATTATCAAATGTGTTTTTCGTAATCCTGAAGTCATACTTACACTGATTTTGAAGTTAATAATTTATAGCTTAAAAAGGGCCAAGTAATTAATGTTCCTGGTAATAACAACAATCTAACTTTCCAGCTACTTTCTTTTATAAGAGGATCAATTTTTGCAGCACCTTTTATAAAAAAATAGAAGGCAAAAAGTATCCCAATTCCGAAATATATTCCTAATATGACTAGAAATATAGAGATAATTACTAGCATCTAAATTAAGTTTACATCGGTTATAATTTCTAATAATCCAGGTCCGTCATGAGCGTATAACTCTTTCATTGCAGTATCCAAATTTTCTATTTGAGTAACTTGTTTTCCCCAAGCCCCACAAGAAACAGAAAATTCTGCAAAATTAGGATTGGTCAAAGAAGTTTTCCATACATCAAATTCCCCAGCTCTTTGTTCTTTAGAAATTTTCCCTAATTCATGATTGTTTAATACAATGACTTTGATAGGCATATTATATTTTACTAAAGTTGTAATTTCAGCCAGATATTGACATAAACCACCATCTCCTGCGACTGCTATTACTGGACGAGTATTTTTAACTGCTGTCCAAGCACCTATTGCAGCGGGTAAAGCAAAACCTATAGAACCTAAATATCCAGACATTAGAAATGCTTGATTTTCTGGTTCAAAATAACGTCCAAAAGAGTAGGCGTTATTTCCAACATCAACACACATTACAGCATCTTTTGGAGCCAAGCGATTCATTGCATCAAATACAGCTATAGAGCTCAACCCTTGATCGGATGTTTCTTTTAATCTTTTTGTTTTTTCAACTTTCCAAATATCCCATCGAGTTTTAATTTCTTCAGTATGATCAATACTTACAAAATCATCTTGGATTTTAGAATTAAAAATGGATAATGTTCTTGAGATTTCTCCCCAGACAGCTACATCTATTTTATGAAACTTGCTCAATGCTAATGGATCAAAATCAATTTGTATAATTGGCTTTTTTGGAGTTATCCCTGTATGGTTAGAAAATGAAGCTCCAAAAACGATTAATAAATCAGATTCGTTCATAAACCATGAGGCAATAGGCGTACCACTACGACCTAATACACCACAACCTAAAGGATGATTATCAGCTATTAATCCTTTTCCTTTAAAAGTAGTTACAACTGGTGCTTTAAATTTTTCGGCGAAAGCAATGATACTTTCTTTATTAAAGCGTGCACCATGTCCCATTATAATTACAGGACGTTTTGCAGTTTTAATCAATTCAATTGCAGCATCAACAGAAGCTTCTGGTGGAGCAATTTCTAATGGAGTTATTCTTCCTTCTGGAGTTTGAGGTTTACTGTTTATAGGCGCTTCTTTTTCTTGTATTTCATCAGGGAAAGTTAAGTGAGAAACATCCCTTTTAAGTAATGCATTTTTTACTGCTAGAGACATTAAATCTCCATGTTTACTATCTGCTTGAACACGGTGATTAAACTCAGCAACACTATTAAAGGCTTGCACTAAGTCAACCTCTTGAAAATTCCCTGTACCAACAACTTGCGTTGCCACTTGTCCAGTTAAAGCTAGAAGTGGAGCTCGATCAACTTTTGCATCCCACAATCCTGTATATAAATTTGTCGCGCCTGGACCTGCTATAGAAAAACAAGCTGCGGGTTTACCGGTTAATTTCCCATAAGCAGAAGCAGCAAAAGCAGCTGCTCCTTCATGACGAATTCCGTAAAAATTAAGATTTCCTTTTTCTTCTTGTCGACGCATTGCATCAGCGAATCCTAGATTTGAATGTCCAACCATTCCAAAGACAGTATTGACATCCCAATTAATCATAGTTTCTACCATAACATCAGAAATTGTAGTTGCATGAGCTTCTTCTTCTTCTACACCAACGTATACTGCATCATTTTCTTCTTTAACAGGAAAAGTATCTATGCCATCATCAAATCCTCCTGGAGGTAACCCTGTACAAGGATGAAAATCCCATCCATGCCAAGGACAACGCAACATTCCGTTTTCTATGGATCCTTCTCCTAAAGGACCTCCTTGGTGTGGACATTTGTTATCTAATGCTGAAAATTTACCTTCAAAATGTGTTAAACAAATTCCTTGATGTGCAGCAGTAACAGTTTTTACTCTTCCTTCTGGTAATTCTTTACGATTATCCAGAACCTTATGCCAGATTACTTTTTTATCACCCATGCTATGTTCTTTTGTTAGTTTTGTTTACTACTATTGATACCTTCTGCAATAGTGACAGCAGTATTTATTTTTATGGATTAATTCCAGCGTAATTGATGTTTGTTAGCTTATGAATATCTAGATCAAAGGTCGATAAGTCGTCTTCATTAAATTTATTGATATCATCATATCCACAGGCTCTTGCAACTACTTTGATTAACTCATTTGTTGCATTAAAATAATTATACAACTGCTTTGCAGAAGATTCAATTAATAAACGACTACGTAACGATTCTTTTTGAGTAGCTATACCTACAGGGCAATTGTTTGTTCCACAAGCTCTCATCCCTAAACAACCAATAGCTTGTAATGCAGAATTTGATACAGCAATCGCATCAGCTCCTAGCATTAACGCTTTGGCAAAATCTTCGGCAATTCGCAAACCACCTGTAATTATCAAAGTAACATCTGTAGCTCCTACTTTATCTAAGTATTTTCTTGCTCTAGCCAATGCTGGAATTGTTGGGACATTAATATTATCTCTTAGGATAGTAGGAGCAGAGCCTGTTCCTCCTCCACGTCCATCAAGGATGATATAATCAACACCTACATCCAATGCAAATTGAATATCTTTTTCGATATGACTCGCAGCTATTTTAAATCCGATAGGAATTCCTCCAGTGCGTTCTCTAACTTGTGTAGCAAAATCTTTAAAATCTTTTACTCCATGGAAATCAGGAAATGTTGCAGGCGAAATAGCAGTTTGCCCTTCTTCTAAGCCTCTTACAGATGCTATTTCTTTAGTAACTTTTGATCCAGGTAAATGTCCTCCTGTACCTGTTTTTGCTCCCTGACCACCTTTAAAATGAAACGCTTGTACATTATCTAACTTATCCCATGAAAATCCGAATTGTGCAGATGCTAATTCATAAAAATATTTTGAATTTTGTTCTTGTTCTTGAGGTAACATTCCACCTTCACCAGAGCAAATTCCTGTTCCTGCTTTTTCGGCACCTTTGGATAAGGCTATTTTAGCTTCTTTTGATAAAGCTCCAAAACTCATGTCACTTACAAATAATGGAATATCTAGTTCTAAAGGTTTTTTTGCTTTTTTTCCAATAACAATTTTAGTAGCTACAGCCTCTTCATCCAATAAAGGTCTAGACGCTAATTGTGCTGGTAAAAACTGGATATCATTCCAACTAGGTAATGTTGTTCTATCAACTCCCATAGAAGCAGAAAAACCATGATGGCCTAATTTACTAAGCCCATTTTTTGATAATTCTTTGATATAAGCTGTATATGGTTCAGTTTCTTCTGGATGTGTGTCTGCATATGAGCCTAAATATTCATTTCTATTAAAAGGTTGAGGATTTGATTTTTCAAAATCTAAGATTTCTGTCTTATCAATTAATAAAGAATCACCTTTTACAATTTCTTTAAACTTATGCAAATGTTCTGCATTATTGTACTCACTAACACCTGTATCGTAGCGATAATCCCAACCATGTACTCCACAATATAAATTTTTGCCGTCGACATAACCGTCGGACAACAATGCTCCTCTGTGATGGCATCTTCCGTATAATACGGAAATTCCTTTATCGTGTTTAATAATTACCAAATCGGTATTGCTAACCAGTGCATACGCTGGTTCTTTATCTTTTAGAGAAGAAATTCTTGCTACTTCTACCAATGTTTCTGACATAATGCGCTATAATTTGCTAGTGATTAATGGTATAACTTTATCTTATTCTCGAATAACATAAAGTTATGATGTTTTCGACGGAGAAGCAATCTATTGATTACAAAACCATTGTTATTTAGAGGGATTATAGATTAATTGATTTTTGTAAGCTTATTAATTATTTTTTTTAGAATTTATATTTTTGGAAAATACGATTTTAAAAAAGCAAACAATGATATTAGGTATAGGTTCTAGAATTAAACATAGTACATATGGGGCAGGAGTAGTCACTAATGTAACTTCAAAAATGTATTGGGTTACTTTTATCGATAGTGGATTAGAAACTATTCCTGTTGATGATGATTTCGAAATAATTGAGGGCGTAGAAGAAGAAGTAGATACGATTAGTTTTTTTGAAGTAGAAAATGTATTAAAAACACTTTTGAAAAAATATAGTGATATTTCTGAAGTTGTTCCCATAGCTGATAAATGGAAGGGTGGAAAAATAGTTTTTGAACCAGGCGATACTAATTTAGCGTCAAAAGAAATTGAAATTGATGCTTTCTTCCATAAAATAGTAATGGTGAGAGATCGCATACGAGTAATGGAACAAAAAATAAATAGTTCTAAACTTGAAGAACAAGAGAAGATTGATTTACAGCAATATATTACTCGAATGTATGGTAGTTTGACTACATTTAATGTTTTTTTTAAAAATAAATCTCAAAACTTTGTTGGGAGTAGAAGTAAAAAATAATGGAAGAAGTTTTTGATAAGAAAAAACATTGGGAAACCATTTATGAAACAAAAGCTCTAGTTGATACAAGTTGGTATCAAAAAAAGCCTGTAACATCATTACAGTTTATTGAAGATTTAAAAATTTCTAAAACTGCCAAAATAATCGATGTAGGAGGAGGAGATAGTTTTTTAATTGATCATTTATTAGAGCTTGGTTATACAGATATTACAGTGCTTGATATCTCTGAAAAAGCAATAAAACGAGCAAAAGAAAGACTAGGGGATAAAGCTGATTTAATAAAATGGATTGTTAGTGACGTTACTGCTTTTGTTCCAAAAGCAGCATATGATGTATGGCATGATAGAGCCGCTTTTCATTTTTTAACAGCTATGGATGATATTGATAAATATATAAGAGCTGCTAAAAATGGAATAAAAAAAGAGGGGCATTTGATTATAGGAACTTTTGCTGAAACAGGCCCTCAAAAGTGTAGTGGAATTCCTATTAAGCAATATTCAGAAATTGATTTAGAGAAATGTTTTAATTCCTTTTTTATTAAAAAAAATAGTGCTAAAATAGCTCATAAAACACCTTTTGATACGATACAAAACTTCACTTTTTGTGTTTTTCAAAAAAAATAATATAAAAGGCGATAAGGTTGTGATCTTATTGCCTTTTATATTGCTTATGTTATAAGATTGATTCCACGCTTTTTTCCTCAGATCTTAAATCAAGTATGATGATTCCTACTCGAGCTATTAAAAAGGTAATAAGAGCAAAAAGTGTAGGTAAAAATGTGAATTTAAGGCCATTTGCGATAATCCCAAATGAAACGGCTTCAATGCTTTCTAATGTATCAAGAGCTTCAATAAGACCTAGTACTTGCCCTAAAACACCCCAAACAACAGTAAAAAGACCTAATGAGCCGATTAATTTTCTTATCTTTTGTGCATTCTTTTTAAGAATAATTCCTCGGACGATTAGTACAATAATAGTAATAAATAAAATTACGATTGGAAACGTAAAAAAAGCACCACCTTCGATTATTCTGTCAATTAATTGTGTCATAATATTTTAAGTTTAATGATTATAATTTCAAAACTATATTGAAAAAAGGACGCGGTGTTTTTTATGCGCTATTTTACATTTTTAAGAAGGTATTTAACCAAATTATTTCTATAAATTTATATGAATTTGGTGAAAAAGCCAAAACGAGTGCTTAAATGGTTGTTAATCGTAAAAAACATATCGAATCAAAAATAATAATGATCTTGTTGGCATGAATTTATTAGAATATCACAAATTAAAATTTGTTCCAATTCACATATTCTTTTGGATTGGAGTTTGGTTTTTTTTCTTGTACTTTTTTAGCTATAATTCAAGTGATACAATGTATATATCTTGGTTTTCAAGTTTTTTACTTCCAGCAACTATGATAACTTCTTATACTTTTGTTTACTACTTGATTCCTCAATATTTACTTACAAGACGCTATAAGTTATTTGGATTGTACACTGTTTATACATTAGTCTTTTCTACTTATTTTATATTACTGACTCTTTTTGGTAGTTTTATTTTTTTATCTAAACTAAAAATAAACAATGTTCCTCCTATGAGTAGGAATTTCGTTTTTGTTTTAATCTTGATATATTTAGTGGTTGGATTTGTTAGTTTTATTAGTTTATTACAACATAACTTCAAGACTTTATCTAAAAATAAGGAGCTTGAAAATAGAATTCTTGAAACACAATTAGAACTTAAAAACCAAGAATTATCTTATTTGAAAAAGCAAATTCATCCTCATTTTTTGTTCAATACTTTGAATACGATTTATGGATTTGCACTTAAGAAATCTGAGCAAACCCCAGAAATTATATTAAAACTATCTAATTTATTAGATTATATTTTATATCAAGTACAAAAACCAATTGTTAGCCTTGAAGAAGAATTATTACATATTGAAGAATATGTTGCATTGGAAAATATAAGATTTAAAGATACACTCGATGTTTCTTTTGTTAAAAACATTGACAGAATAGGACATAAAATTCCTCCTATGCTACTTATTCCTTTTGTAGAAAATGCATTTAAACATGGAGGAATTGTCAATGATTTTTTATCGATAAAAATTGATATAAATATTAAAAGTGATTTAATTGAATTTAAAATTGAGAATACAGTTATACAAACAAAGAAAATATCTAAAAATCATGGAATTGGACTCATTAATATTCATAAGCGCTTAGAGCTTATTTATAAGGATCAATATGATTTAACTGTAGAACAAAATAATGGGTGGTTTATGGTTTGCCTAAAAATTCCAATTCAAGAAATACTATCATGAAAACATACAACTGTATTATAGTAGATGATGAGCCTACAGCAAGAGAAATTTTAGTATCACATATAGAGAAAATTGATACTATACATATTATTGGCGTTTGTAAAAATGCAATAGAGGCTTTTGCAATTTTGAATAAAAATACAATTGACTTAATTTTCTTGGATATTAATATGCCAGAAATAACAGGGCTTTCTTTTGCCAAGACTATTAGGAAGGACGTTAAAGTAATTTTTACAACTGCTTATAGAGAATATGCTGTTGATGGTTTTGACTTACAGGCTGTCGATTACTTATTAAAGCCTATTTCAATGAATCGTTTAATACAAGCGATTCATAAATTTATAGGTGAGTCAGTTATGAGTACAGATAGTGATAGTTCAGTTTTAAAAAAAGAAGCTAGTGATTTCTTTTTTATAAGATCAGATCGCAAAATGATTCGTATCAATTTTATGGATGTTTTATATATCGAAAGTTTACAAGATTACATTAAAATATATACCGAAAAACAAGTTTTTGTTACTAGAGAAACAATTAGTAATATAGAAGCTAGATTACCTAAAAGGGATTTTTTACGTGTCCACAGATCTTTTATTATAGCTATTTCTAAAATAGAATCTTTTACAAATGAATACATCGAAATAAATAGACACAGTATTACTATTAGCCGAAGTTATCGTAAGCATGTGTTACATAGATTAGAAAATATTTAATTTTAACTTCAGAATTTTTCTCTTATCTTTTCCAAAACCCAAACATAACAACTTTTGAAAAACAGCAATTTAACTAAGAAAATAGGTTTGATAATAGGCCCTTTAGCATGCTTATTATTATTGATGAACCCTTATCAATTTGTCTCAATTGAAGCTGATCGTGTTATTGCTGTAGCATTATGGATGATAGTATGGTGGATTACAGAAGCAGTATCTATATCAATCACGGCTTTATTGCCATTATTGTTATTTCCGTTGTTAGGTGTATTAGATATAAAGGAAGTTTCCCAAAATTATGGAAGTCCTATCATTTTTCTTTTTTTTGGTGGTTTTGTAATGGCTTTAGCATTAGAAAAAGTGAAATTACATAAACGAATTGCATTGACAATTATAAAATTGACTGGCACAAGTCCTAATCGTGTAATTCTTGGTTTTATGATAGCTACTGCGTTTATGAGTATGTGGATTAGTAATACGGCGAGTACTGTAGTAATGCTACCTATCGCTCTGTCTGTTATTAAACTATTGATTAATGATAAAGATGGTTTTACCAAAGGAGATAAAAATTTTGCATTAAATATTATGTTGGGTATTGCTTTTGCAGCAAATATTGGAGGTGTGGCTACAATTATTGGAACTCCTCCTAATTCGGTTTTAATTGGTTTTTTAGAAAATGAATATCAGATTGAAATATCGTTTTTACGATGGATGACTTTGGGATTGCCATTTTCAATAATAATGCTTGTCGTTGTTTATTGGATTCTTGTTAAATGGATTTATCCTAATAAGCTAGAAGATTTCATGGAATCGAGTACGATAATAAATCTTGAATTAAAGAAACTCGGAATTATTAATAAAAAAGAAAAAAGGGTATTAATTATTTTTGGAATAACCATTTCTCTATGGGTTTTTAGAACAACGATAAACGGATTGTTACCTCAATTACAAATTACGGATACTCTAATAAGTGTTTTAGGCGCATTGTCGTTATTTTGCCTACCTATTAACCAATCAAAGAAAAGAGGTTTTATATTAGAATGGGAGGATACACAAAAATTGCCATGGGGAATCTTAATGTTATTTGGTGGAGGATTGGCATTGGCAAAAGGATTGTCTCATGTAGGTCTTATAGAGGTAATAGCGAATACGATTTCAGAAAACAAAAATTGGAGTGTATTGTTAATTGCTTCGTTGTTAATCGTTGTCATGTTATTTATGACAGAACTAATGAGTAATGTTGCTTTAGTTTCTATTTTTGTTCCCGTAGTAGCAGGAATAGCTTTAGGTCTAAATATTCCTATGTTACATATATTAATTCCTGTTACAATAGCTTCGAGTTGTGCTTTTATGTTACCGATGGCAACACCTCCTAACGCTATTGTATTTGCCAGTGGTTATGTCAAAGTTTCAGAAATGGCAAGAGTAGGAATAATCTTAAATATTATTTCTATTATAATATTAATAGCATCATTCTATTTTATAATTCCAATACTTTTTGAATATTAATCATTCCAAGCGCGAATCTGTGAAATAGGAATGCCGAAACCTAAAACTCTATGATCATTTGCGATATAAGCTCCACTTTTTGTAGTAGACCAATTTTCGCAAGAAGCTTCTAACCCACCTATAGGAATAATCGAAGTCCACATCTGAAAGCCAGTAGGTAAATAATTTTGATCAACCTTCCAGAGATAAGAATCTCCTGGAGTAGATCCTCCAGCGTTATAAGTAACTAATAATGCTTTAGAGTCATCGCTCAGTGTTATTAATTCGCGCTTAACACCTTTATCAAATAATTTATAAGGTGCTAATAACCAAAATGAATCATTATTAAAATAATCGAAAGCTTTTGCTATATATTTGTCTTTCTTTTTCTTAATAACATCTTTTTTATAATAAACAGTGCTATTTTTCGTATCATTTAGATTGAGACTTACAGTATAACCATCCCAAAAAACAGTTACCATTTGCTGCACTCGATCCCAATGATAATTATGATTTGCAAATTGCCATGATATATATCTCGTTTTTTTAAATTCTTCATATTTAACTGCATCTAGCATTTTATAAGCAAAAACATCAGCTGTAGGACCTGTCTCACCAGTTGGCAATTCAGTATTTACTGATAAAAATAAAAACATAAAAGCCATTAATATAAATAGTAATACTCCACCAATTAAGAATCCAATAATTTTTAATAACTTTTTCATAATTCAAAAGGTTAAACACTAACAACGTTAAATATAATATTTTGTTATGCAATCAATGATACTGTTTTTCTTTGTACAAAATTAAATCAAAAGTCACTACCCTTTATAAATCATAAAAGAAATACTATAGGAAAAGTATTCAATGTTTATTTTTCGATAGTATTTTATTTATAAAACCATAACTTAATAGCCCTAATGATAAGATTTAGTATTGTTTAACTTTTTGTCACAAAAAAAAGTTAAATTCGGTTAAGTCTAAATAAAAATAACTTTTGAAATCTATTTTTAATAACGATATAAATTTATTTAAACCTTTCAATAGAAAAAAAATGAATAAATTGATATCCCAAACTAACCCCTAAAATCAAATAATTTGTTTAAAAAAGCCCTACTACTACTATTTCTTTGCTATTCTATATCGACAATAGGCCAACATAAAACAAACATAACTCTTGTAAAAGAACAAATAGCAAATCAATTAAATAGATGGAATAATGAAGAATGGAGCAAAACACAATACAAAGCAAAAAAAATATTAAATGCTATAAATCAAATTATAGATAAGAATAAAGACAAAGTATTTATTTCAAATAAGAAAATGTCGTTTATAATTAAGAGTGAAAATGAGAATGTTCAATTTTCGTTTTATTATCAAAAAAACAAGTATAACTTGAAAGTTATGCAAACGCTTAGTAAGAATAAAAGGAAATATACTAATGTTTATACATTTTATGCTATTAAAGGTGTAATAGATAAAAGTGAATCTACACAACCTGAGAAAAGTGAATGGCTAAAAAAAGTATCCTATAATAAATATGATGAAATTTTAAGACGTCTTGAAACTAAAGAAGAAAAAGAAAAAAGGGAAAAAGAAGCTATAGGAACAGAAGACTTTGAAGCGAATCGATTACTAGAAATGAATAACTTTTTATTAATTCTAAACAGAATTAAAAGACGTTAATATATGATGTTAACAAAAGAATTTAAAAAATTAAATATTAAAACAGTATTTCCAAATTCAACCACTCAAATATGTGTAGTTCATTAAATTAGAAATTCCTGTAGATATGAGGTATGGAAAGATAAAAAGGCCTTTACTATCGATATGAAGCAAATCAATACAGCTCCCACGAAAGAAGCTACTAAAGCTGCTTTAAAAAACTTTAAAACCAAATGGAACTCTAAGTATTCGTATGCATAAAAAGTTGGAAAGACAACTGGGATGAACTTACAGTATTCTTTGATTTTCCTATTAAAATAAGAACTATTAGATACACTACTAATCTTATTGAAAATTTGAATGGAAAAAATAAGAAAATACACCAAAAATAAACTTTCATACCCAACAGGTGATGTTGTTGTAAAATCCGTATTTTTAGTCTTAAAAGAAAGTACTAAAAAATGGACTATGCCTTTTAGAAATTGGTGAATTATACTTGATCAATTTTTAGCTATATTCGAAATCAGGATTAAGTATTTATAACTTAATCCTGATATTTTAAACTTACACACTTTTTTGGATAGTGTCTAATGATGCTTTCTGCTATCGCCTATAATCTAAAAAAGTATCTGAAATTTTCTAAAAACCTGAGCAAAAGTATAGCCAAAATTAAAACTCTTTTTATAGACTACTATATTCTTAATAAAGACCTATTATATGTCTTTTAAAGAACTTTAATTTTATCAATTGATTCACCTAAACACAGAATAAAGCCTCTTAAAAAGGCTTTTCTTCTCCTTTATATTTTATAATTATCGACTTGTGCAACGATTACCATTGTTGGGTACTGTTAATATTTCACCTTTTTTTGTTATTTCAAATTTCAACTCTTTCAGCTTTCCATTTTCTTTAATATATATATTCAAAAGTTTCCCTTTTTTATGAATTAGTTTTTGAGTTAATTCTCTTTTAGAATTATAAAATTTTGATTCACCATGAGGGTTCCATCTTTTAATATTGACTCTGTATTTTGTTTTTCTATTTTTATAAGTATCCGATATAATTCCGTTTTTTGGACCATCTAACCAAAAGTGTCCGCTTATTAAATGAATAGACCCTAAATCAACTATATTGTTATGACATTCAACTTTTATCTTTGTTATATAATGCCCAAAATATTTAAATGTAATTTCGTTTATGCCGTTATTACTGCAAACTAGATTAATAGCACCATCATAATTCATCCATTTGGTAGGTTTTCCGTTTATAAATATTTCAGCCCATGCCGTATTACCATACGCATCAAAAAGCTGTCCCTTGATTTTAGATTGTCCGCTTAAAAAGGTGGAATAACATAAAATAAAAAATATCAGCAGTATTTTATTCATAATTGTACCCAACGTGAGTCTGCGCAGAAACCCTGTTTATTATTTTATCGTTTTATAAAAGCTAAATATAGCAATATCAAGCAGCTTTAAAATGAATTTTTGTTTCTTTAAATAAGAACAGTGCTATCAATATGTAAATAGTTTTATTATCCTCAAGAAAAGAACTTTTATTAGTTCTAATACCTCCAAGAAAAAGCTTCGTAAACCCCATAGTCATTAAATCGCTAGAAATACGTGGGTTTTAGTCAACACTGCATTCAGATACTGCTCTACGAGCAGTCCGAATGCTTAGTTATTGTATGCCATTTTTTATATTAGACCATCTCCTTCACTTTTTATCCAATCTTTAATAATAAATTCGTCAAAATCTTTTTCTTTTGCGTGTTCTAGTACTATTATTTGAGGTTTAATCTTCGTGTTTTTATAAATTAACTCTATTTCGTCATTTAAAACTTTGAATATATTTACAACTTGTTTTATGTTTTCATCATATTTTTCTTTGTCTTCTGAATCATTTAATTCGTTTTTTTTAGCAGTTCTGGGGAAGTAAACTTGACTAGGCTGGTCTATCATTAAAAATGAAGGAATTATAGATTTAGGATTACTACAAGATAAATGCAAAAAAGATAAAAACAAAGAAAGGTGACAGGCTAACCAATTTGCACCACTTCCCATTTCATCAAGTCTTATTTTATCTGATTTGTGTTTATGATAAAAATTGAAGTTATCAATGTTAAATTGAAAGTCAATAGGTTTTAGTTCTTCTTCAAAATCTAATTGACTTGCAATCCTATCCATTTGTGTTTTAATGAATAATTCGGTTTCTGATTTGAAAAGTTTTAAATCTTTATATTTTAATAACTGTTTATTATATGAATTTAATTCTTTTTTTAAGGCAACTAAATCTGAAGTGAATTTAGATAAATCGTTAGATTCTAAAAGATGTTTAATGGTTGTTTCTAAAACTCCCTTTTGATGTATTATTGATTCTCGTTTTCCTTTTATCTTTTCTATATCAATATTTTCTTTTGTAAGTATTTCAATGCTTTTAGAAATTGATTTTACTTTAGATGTTATTGCTTTTTTTTCTAATTTAAATTTCTCAATTATTTGAGTACTGTCTTTAGAAAAGGTATTTACTTTTGTTAACTCTTCAATCAGTTTATTTTTGGAATCATTTAGTTTATTAATGTTCTCATTGATATGTGAAACAGAATTATCACAAAGTGGACAGGATAATTCATTTTTTGAAGTATTATAATTTTGTTTAGCTTTTGTTTGCCTTAAATGCTTTGCATAATCTAAACTATCGTCTGAATTTGATAATAAACTAGAAATAGCATTTTCAATTTCATTTTTCTCAACGTATAAAACTTCTCTTTCGTTTTCTAATTGTGTTAATTTGGTATATGATTTAGTCTGGTCTGTAAGAATTTTTGGTGGAGTAGGCAGATTAAGACCAATTTTTCTTAATTCACGTAATGATAACCCTTCTTCAAGAGTTAAGTCTAACATTGTATAATAGATTTGTATTTGGTCTCTAATATTATCAGCTTGTTTAGTTGATTTTTCTTTTATTCGTTCTAAAATTTTCTCTTCTGCTTTTATTTTTCTCTCAGTTTCCTTAATTAATTTTACTAATTGATAATACTTACTATCAGCTACACCTAATAAAACTGGTAAAGCTTGAATAACTCTTTTACGTTTTACTAAATCATCAAATCTATAAAATAAAGCGTGTTTGCTTGCAATTAAATTTTGATGTTGAAAGAGAAAAGAAACGGTATCTCTAATTGATAATTTTCCAAAACTCTCATATTCGGATTCTAATTTTTTTAAAGACAAACCAAGTAATTCTTCAAAATCATTTTGAACATCATTTTTAATTGGTTTAAGTGATATATCATTAAAATAATCATATTTAATATCTTCAATAGTTTTATAATCAGTTTCTATTTTTAGATAAGCACTTCTCATATTCCCTGTATTTGGTGCTGGTCGACCAATAACAATGAAGAAATCATTTACTTTATAAACGACTACAAATAATTCTGCAAAATCAATTATTTTTCCCACTGGTATACTAGACCTTGATGAAAATAGACAGTAATCAATTATTTCTATTAGTGCACTTTTGCCAGTCTTAGAATCTCCCGTTATTATATTCAAACCATCTTTAAATGGTACAAATCTTTTACTCCCTGTATTACTGAAAACAGCAATTTGTTTTATAGTTGTGCTCATATTTCTGTAATTCTAAGTTTTTTAAATACTGACAGATACTGTTCTTTCCCTAAAATCACGCCCAAATTAAAAGATGATTTATATATTGGTTTTAGATATATATCATTTTCATTATTGTAATGAGTCTCAGTATTGGGTATCAAAAAATTATTTATTTCTAAATCAATTTCATTTGCTAATGTTATGATAGCAGTATTTGTTGTTTTTCTATAATCATTTATCTTTTGATTTAAAGAACTTATAAAAATGTCAAAATCGTTTTTTTCAATAAACGCATTAAATTTTGAGGTCTTTTTTAAATTCTGTAATTTTTTTTGAATTTCATTATTATAAATAAATGGTAAAGCGAGATAAACTAATTCTGTTTTTATAGAATTAGAATTAACTGATTTAGCCCCACATAAAAAATGATGTATTATTTTACTAGTATGAAATGGTGAAAACACCAATCTTTCTAAATCAGTTGCTTTCATTTTCTGTATTTAGATTAATGTCTATGTTTTTGATTTCTAGATTATGTAATAATCGACCTTTAGGGTAATATGCTCTTGTATTTGTAATTCCTTCTATTTTTGTTTTAGAAGAAACTTGATTAATGCTTTCATCAAAAAAACGCCTTGACCTTTCGTCTGTATCTGATTTGGGTGTGAGTTGGTCAATGTGACTATCTTTAAGTTCTAAAACAATGTCTTTAATGTCTTCATCGTAATTTTCAAGATTTTCACTTAAACTTTTTCTTGCTTTAATTATTTTGAACTGGCTATCAGATGCTTTTAAATAATTGTTCATTGATGAACCTATTTTCAATTCATATCCTATATACTCCAATGCTTTTACAAAATGAAAATTATCTTTAGAAGTTATATCTGCTGTTACATTTGAAATTGGAAATTTTAAATCCTCAATTTGATATTGACTAGCATAAGATTGAAAATTTTCTCTAAATGATTCAATATCAATTTCCCATTTATATGTTTCAGATTCTATTAATTCGAACGAAATATAACCAAGTAGAGAACATAAAAAGAGTTTTCTCTGTGGTTCTTTTATTATGTTTTTGATTGCTGAATGATTAACTAGGATATCTATATAATACTGTTTTGCTGATTTTTGATTGTCCTTTATTTTAAATTTATCAAGAATGTTTTCTAATTTATTTGAATCAAAATCTTTTACTGTATTGTAATATGTTTTTATTGTTTCATTTGATGTTACAGAGATTACTTTCTCTTTTTTTTGAGATTTATCTAAAGTTTCCCAGTCTTCAAATATTGAATCTTTTTTAATTTCTGCTGTTGTATGAAGAATGAATTCATCATAAAAACGAAAAGTATCATATTCTTCAATTATATTATGAAGAGTCTTCCAGAAGTCAATATGGGTGTCAATTAATTTTTTATCATCTTTGATAGAGTGTTTAACTTCTGTTGATGTTTTTCCGTCAGAAACATCTCCCAAACATTCTAAATAAATTTTCTTACCATCATTTGCTTCAAAGCATTCTTTTAAAGCAACCATTTCTTGATATTTAAATCCTAATATTTTAGTAGAAGCATCTGATTTCGGACTCATATTTCATTTTTTTGGTAATGGCATACAACATGAATATATAGTTACCATGGTAACTATATATTTCTTTTATTAAAGGTAATTAAATTAATTAGTGTTCTGAAATTATTTACTAGTTCTTTTTTAATGAAGCTAATGAAATTAGTAACTAACAAAGATTTTCAGTATTAGGATAAGTATTTTAAGTGTATAATATTCGGATACTATATACTTAAATTAAAGTGGTCATTTTATTTGCCCTTAAAATCTATAATGATATGCGGAATTTAATTAATACTACATTCAGATATTGTTCTATGAGTAATCTGAATATTTAGCCATCATGATGCTGTATTTTATTCACTAAACTCTTTTGGGTATTCTACCATTCCATTTACTCCATTGAGCCCATTTTCAACCAATTCAATTACCATACAATTCTCTTTCGGCACTTCAAAAGGTAATTCTATTCCAAACTTATCGGCTTGCATATAACCGAATTTAGGATAATATTTTTCGTGTCCTAGAAGAATAATTGATTTATACCCTAATTCTTTAGCAGTTTTATGCGATTCAATTATTAATTTCCCACCAATTCCTTTTCCTTGAAATTTTGGCAAGATTGAAACTGGAGCTAAAGCCAATGATGGAAACTCTTCTGTCTTACTCTTGATTTTTAACTTTGTAGTTAAAATATGCCCAACAATTATTCCGTCAATTTCTGCTATTAATGATAGTTCAGGTATAAAAGCATTTGATTTTCGTAATCTTTCAACTAAATATTGCTCTTTATGGTCACTCATCTGTTCAGATTCAAAAGCATCTTTTATAAGGTTGAATACTGTATTAAAATCTTTTGGCTCTTCTTTCCTTATGATTATTTCCATTCTTTTGATAAAAATTAAATACCTAAAATATTTTTAATTTTCTTTCCTATTGAATTTTTCGTTTCTCCAGGTTTCTCATCTTCTTCAAATAAAATTCCTTTTACATTAAGGTGATGACCTATTTGTTCTTTACCAAAATCTTCTTCAAAACCAACAACTTGTTTTCGGTATTTACACAATTGACAATTCATATAAGCAGTACCAGTTTTAGCTTCTTCTAATCGTTCGTCAAAAGCTTTGAGAATTAGTTCGTCTGTACCAAATGGAGCAGTATAAACAAAATCTTGATCAGACTGCTGTTGCATTTCGTCTACAAGACCATAAATTCGTTCAAGTAAAACTCCAGTAAAGAAGAAAAATGGGATAACAATAGTGCGTTTAAATCCTAGTTTTTGTATCAACTGCATAGATTCATTAACATTAGGATATGCCGTACCGCTGTATCCTGTAGTAGCAAAACCAAAACCAAGTCCTTCCCACAACATACTTGTTAGTTTGGTAACATCACTATTAGCATCAGGATCTGTAGTTCCTCTTCCTATAACAAGCAAACAAGTATCTTTGCGATCAATAGGAGGGAGAGTAGCTTCAGTTTCTTCGATCCGTTTTACTGCTAAATCTAATAAAAATGAACTAACACCAATGTGTTTAGCCATTACGATAGATAAATCATTATGATAACTCTGTAGCGTGTTTAGCTCAAAAGGAATGTCATTTTTGGCATGAGATCCCGCAAACAAAATTACTGGTAGTGCGTATATTTTCCTGATTCCGTTGAGATACATTCGCTCTACAGCAGCTTCATAAGTTGGGTGGTTAAATTCTAAAAAACCATAATCTACTTCGTATCGATCTTGATAACGTTCTCTAAGTATGCTTACTAATTTTTTAAATGAAGCAACACCAGAGGCTCTTCGACTTCCATGTCCGCATAATAAAATTCCTTCTTTCATTGATCTAAATAATTAAATGGGATTAGCCCCTATGATAAATACTACAGGCATTTCTAGAGAAATCTCAGCGATTGTTTTTTCAATGGTACTTAAGGTTGCTGTAACTATTTGTTGTCCTTTTCTTGAAACATTAGAAATTGCATTCACAGGAATTTCTGTATCGTTACAAACCGCTATTAATTTTGGTACAATGCGATGCAAGCTTTTTAATCCCATATAGATAGAAATGGTATTACCAGCTTTTAACATTGCAGCAATTCCGTTGAGTTGCTCAAAAGAATAATCAGCAGTATGTGCTGTACAAATTAACATAGCATTTGATTGATGCCTTTCTGTAACAGGAATATTGCAGATGTTTGCAGCAGCTAAGGCTGCCGAGATGCCTGGAATTACTTCAAAAGGCAATGTGTTTTCTTTTAAATAACGAGCCTCTTCTGCTGCTCGGCCATAAATATATGGATCTCCAGATTTTAACCGAATGACTTTTTTTCCTTGTTGATAGTGATATGCAAGTAATTCGTTAATAGTATTTTGTCGTTCTTTTTGATCTGTTGTATCTCCAAATTTTCTGCCAACATATACACGTTCTCCATGCGTATTTAATTTTAGAATATCATCGGATACTAAGTTATCATGTAAAATAACATCAGCCTCAAGTATATATCGATGTGCTTTAAGGGTTAATAATTCTGGATCACCAGGGCCAGCTCCTATAATACCAATTTTATACATTATTCTACTAATTTAATTGGGTCAGGATGTATATATGTATATCCTAAATCTTGTTTACTTTTTTTATTAGAAATTAATTTAAAATCAATTTGTGTTTCTTTGGCAAAGGTAGGAGGGATCAATCCCGCTTTATTTGCAGCAAGTGTATAGAAGTCTTTACGTAAAGGATGTTTATCAGATACTCCATTGATAGTATGTCCCCAATACTTTTTAGCTATTATCATTTCAATCAGTCCAATGCAATCGTCTCTATGGATCACATTGATTGGAGCATGGCCATTACGGACTTCTTTTTTGTTTGCTAAAAAACGCCCAGGAACACGATCATAACCAATCAACCCTGAAAAACGAATAATTGTTAAACGATCGTTTAAATGTTCTTTTAATATATTTTCTACGGCAGACACTGCAATTCCTGATTCTTTTTCAGGCTTGATAATTAAATCTTCTGTAACAAAGTCATTCGTATTTTGATATACAGAAGTTGAACTTACAAAGATCACTTTTTGTGTGGCAGAAATATAAGGTAGAATACTACGTATTTGCGATTGATATATATCAATAATATTAGGAATCCTCTTTGGAGGGAAATTGATAATAATAATATCTTTTTCGGCAAAAAAATCAAGATATATCGATGGATCCGATTTTCCTAATGATAAAATGTGAGGTATGATACCTTGCTTTTCTAATTTAGGAAGTTTATCAATTGTAGTGGTGGAACCACTAATAGTATGTCCTTTATTTATTAAGGATATGGCTAGCGGTAATCCTAACCAGCCACATCCTAAAATGCCTATTTTTTTATGATTCACGTTCAATACGGGGGTTGATTGGATCCATATCTAAATATATACGAAGTATATACTCCCAAGTAGTTATATCTTCGTCTCGTATCCAGAATGTCACCACATGTTTACCTTTTCTATTTTTTAAACGAATAGCTTTGGTAAAAATACTATTTTTTTGCAGCCAAAGTACTTCTGATACACCAACTTTTCTGTCTAATACAGCAGTATCTACTGTTTTTTCGTCTGCTTTGGTAATAGGACCAATAGCAATTTTAAAATTTGCAGCAATTCCTTCTATTTCTAGATCGTAAGAATCTGTATAACAAACAGTATGCTTGTTTTCAATAACTTGTATTTCTTGATTTGGAAATTGAATTCCGAAAGAAATACTTTGTGTAAAAAGAAATTGAGCTAAAGGGTATATATATTGATCTGAAGCAGGTGCTCTTGCTATCAACGCTTTTCCATATTGGGCATCTTCTTTTGAGATAAAAACAGGGCGTTTGCTAGAACGTTCATTATCTGATCGTAAATCCTCCCACTCGTTTTGGTATAATAAATACTCTTCAACGGGCTTATCATCTTTTGTATGTGCATTTATAATTGCAATACTTTTTTCTGGTGTTACATTTTTATACCAATAATTACCAGGTTGTACTATCCAAGTAGGAGCATCTTCGCATCGTCCATTACAACGAGTTCGTATAGTGTGTGTATCATTCCACAAACCATTATTACGCAATGTTGCTCTAGCTTCTCGAACCGCTAATTCACTTTGTGCTTTTCGACAAGAACCTCCATCACAAAATTCGAAGGTTGTTGTTACTTTGGCTATATTTTTTCCCATAATTAAAAGAAATATGTAAAACTAAGTTTTGCTAAAAACGGATTCCCTGGAGTAAAATGAAAATCATCTACTGGTTGAGGTTCGTTTTGTAATCGTGATGAATCATAGAATACAGCTTCAACCCATTCTTGATCTAATATATTATCAATTGATAAACCAATCTCATAAGAAGGTCTTGTATAACTAACAACTGCATCTAGTAAAAAGTAAGCATCAGCATCTACAGATTCATCTTCAACAAGAGGTCTTTCTGCAAGATAACGATAACGAAGAGAACCTTTTATACCATTTATTAATCTCACTGTTGCACCTCCTGTAGATGTTAAGCGTGGGGCAGAAGGAATTTTATTAGCTTCTTCTGGCTCATCCAATAAGGTTCCATAGCTGTAATTAACATCGGTATCGAACCATAAAAAAGAAAGTGGTTGGTAACGAAAAGAAACATCAGCTCCAATACGTTCAGACCTACCTTTATTTTCGAATTCAAACCCATCGGTAACAAATACATATTCTGCATCGCTACGAGTATACCAACCAGCAATATTAGCGATAAAATCTTTTCCTATTTTAAATTCGGTACCTAAATCATAACCGATAGCCTTTGGTAATGGATCAATTTGTGGTTGATCTACAGCTGATTGTGCATAGTTAGAATGATATCCAGTACTAGCCTTAGCATATAGTTGAAAGTTTTTAGTTACATCATAGAATAAACTTAGTTTAGGACTCAATCTAAAAGAAGACTCATTACTTTTAGTTCCGCTAGGAGAAACTTCGTTTACATCGAATGTAAAATAATCTCCGCGTAATCCTGCTAGTATTGTAAATTGATTGGTTACTTTCAAAAGTTCTTTTACGTAAGCACTATAATTTGTTTCGTTTATACTAAAATCATTGATATTGGCTAAAAAGTTTCGGCGTACTGCTGTATTAAGAGAAACATCATTATTTGTATACTGAAAACCAGCTCCAAATTCTGTTGTACTAGACATGTTACCTAATGTACTTTTTAGAATAGCTTTTCCTTGATAACCTAATACATTACGATCTTCATTTTGATGAATCATATCACCATTGATAGGATCGTTTTGAAAGAATGTAAAATTAGAATATAAATTGTATTTGTTTGATAGGTAATATAGTTGGTTTTTTAAGGCCCATTTTTCACTAAGTTTTGAATCTAATTGAAGATTTAGATGTATACGTTCTGTATCTCCACCTTCGCTATCGTCAATCGCTTCAAATCGATCTATGATTCCTTGATCAATAGCTCTTTGCGGAATCTGACCAGAAGCATTCCAGTTACTATGAAAAGTAGATAGAGATGTAGTTAGGATTGATTTCTTATTCAATTCTATAGTATATTTAGCTAAAGAGTTAAGACGTCGTAGGTTTTGATCGCTTTCAAAGAAACTTTTGTTATAGGTACCTTCAATTGCGATATATGCATTTTCGTAATTTTTGGTTAAGAAATTCTTTTTATCTAATAGATTAAACATCCCTAATGCACGAACAAAATCATATTGACCGTATTCTACTTTAATTAAGTTGCGATCTAATCGACTTTTAGTAGTATATTGTGCAGCTCCAGATACTGCAAAATTTCCGATAGAAGCTTCATGTGGTCCTTTGTAATAATTTGCATCTCCAATAGTTTCTGGAATCAAGAAATGTAAATCTGCATATCCTTGACCATGTGCATGTGAAGCTAAGTTTACAGGAATATCATCTACAAATACAGCAAAATCAGTTCCGTGATCATTATCAAAACCTCTTAAGAAAATTTGTTCGGCTTTACCACCTCCCGCATGTTGTGCAATAAACAGACCAGGTACAGTTTTTAGTAAATCTTGAGCACTTGAAATAGGACGTAATTTTAAAGAAAGTTTGGAAACATTTTGAACACCAATTTCTTTGCGTTGTGTAGAAGTAATAACAACTTCAGATAATTCTGTTTCTGAGTATGTTAATCCAATATGTTGAGTTTGTTCTGGTTGTTCTAATTTTATTTCTTTGGTTTTTGCTATATATCCTACAGCAGAAAATTTAAAAGTATATACTCCTTTAGGAAGCGTAATACTGTATTTACCATCAAAATCAGAAGCAGTACCTACAGTTTGATCGACGATTGTAATTGATACATCAGGAATGCTTTGTCCTGTGTTTGCATCTTTGATTGTTCCATTGAGTGTACTATTTTGTGAAAAGCAAATAATGCTACAAAATAAAAAGACACTGCATACTAATCTATTCATTGAAGAAATAAAATTTTTGCAGGAAAAGTTTGAGAAATAAATAGTGTATAAATAGTAACTATTATTTCAACCCTTTACCCGAGAGTTATTAAATAATTTATGAAAGCGGCAGGTCTCCTGACTCAACTTAATAACAATCACCTTCCCATAATTAATTTACAGTGGTATATTGATTGTATCTATATAAAGTTTTACAGTTGCGGGAACAGTTTTGGATTTTCACCAAATTCCCTTTTAATTCTTACTTGCGTAAAAAACCAGCAATCGGCTGCGAATATAGTTATTTAATTAAATAAACGATTGAATGAATTCTAAGCGTTTTGTTAAAGTTGTTTTAGGAACGATAAGGATATTAAAACCTAATGAGGTGTATATATCAATTAAAGCTTTTTCTATAGCAAGGGCTTGCGTATAAGTTTGTTGCCGTTGAGGATCTGTTGTATATATGTTTGACCATGTAGGTAGAAAAAAGACGTTTGTGTGATAGTGTTGTTTAAAATTGAAATTCTGTAGTATTGGAGGAGAAGTTAATTTTTGCGAATGAAGATATGCAATTAAATCTGGGAAGCCTCGATCCGTAAAAGTTATAGTATTGGTGTTTGGATTACTAAGTTGTTCTATAAATAAAGGAATGTTTAAATTGACAAAACCTGAAATATCTTGCCAAGGTGTTTTATTTCCATTAGATAATTGTTGCTGCTTGATTATTGCGCGAGATATTTCTGGATAACATATATATCCATATTTGTCCAATGCATTAATTAAGGTAGTTTTACCAGTGCTTGGAGCTCCTGTAATTATATAGGTTTTAAACAGTTTTAACGTATTATTTGCATTAAAGCTGTTTAAATAATAAGATTACTTAAACAGCTTTAATGTATTTTATATTAGCTATTATTTTTGTAAACCAGGAATAGTTACCATTTCATTAGTATCTGCATCATAATCAACACCGTCAACTTTAAATCCAAAAAGATTAAAAAAGTCATTAGAATAACCTTCTAAATCTCCTAATTTTGACAAAGTTTCACTATCAGCTTTATCCCATAACTCGGCCACTTTAGCTTGAATATCGTCACGCATTTCCCAATCATCGATACGGATACGCCCTTGTTCATCAACAGGAACTGGAGTATTAGTATACAAACGATCATTGTACAAACGTTGAATTTGTTCAATACAACCCTCATGTATATTTTCTTCTTTCATTACTTTATATAATAATGAGATATACAGTGGAATTACAGGAATTGCAGAACTCGCTTGTGTAACTAAAGCTTTGTTTACAGATACGTATGCAGTACCATCAATATCTTTTAAACTATCTTTTATTTTAAAAGCAGTAGCTTCTAAATCTTCTTTTGCTTTACCGATTGTTCCCTTTCTATAAACAGGTTCTGTTAATTTAGGACCAATATAAGAATAAGCTACTGTTGTTGCTTTAGGAGCTAATAAATCAGCTTCTTTTAAAGCATCCATCCACATTTTCCAATCTTCTCCACCCATAACAGTTACTGTATTAGCAATATCCTCGTCCGTACAAGGATCGATAGCAACATCAGAAACTTTTCCCGTATGAAAATCTACAGTTTTGTTTTTAAATGGAGCACCTATAGGTTTTAAAACAGATTTATGACGTTTCCCTGTAGTTGGATGTGTTCTCACTGGAGAAGCTAAACTATATATAACCAAATCAACTTGACCTAAATCTTTTTTTATTAAAGCAAGTGTTTGTTCTTTTATCTCATTAGAAAAAGCATCACCATTAATACTTTTAGCATATAACCCTGCCTTAGCAGCTTCGTTTTCAAAAGCAGCACTATTATACCAACCAGGAGAAGCAGTTTTCCCTTCAGAAGGTGGTTTTTCAAAAAAGACACCTATGGTAGCTGCATCAGAACCAAATGCACTCGTAATTCTAGATGCCAATCCAAAACCTGTAGAAGCACCAATTACAAGCACTTTTTTTGGACCATTAATTTTTCCTTTTGATTGTATATATTCAATTTGGTTGATCACATTTTTTTCGCATCCTTTTGGATGAGCTGTAAGGCAAATAAATCCACGCGTTCTAGGTGTAATTATCATAATAAAGTTGTTTAATTTGACTGAATAACAAAATATTGGGGTTTTTATTATCCAAGTATATTTATTTACAAATCTAAACGTTTTTTTAGGACAACAAAAACAATATTACATCATCTTATAGATGTGCTTTTTTGAGATTAAATAATAGATTAGAATATAAGTTCTAATTTTACAAAATCAATGCCTTTTTTATGGTAGGTAATGGCTGTTTCTTTTAAACCAAAGCGGTAATAATATTCCTTTTTTTCGACCCTTGCATTACACCATAACTGTTTGATACCTTTTGAAGAAACTTCCTTGATAATGTGTTTTAATAATATAGATCCGTACCCTTGACCTTGTGATTCTAGAATCGTTGCAAATTTTCTGAATTGAACAGATTCACCATTTTCAAATAGAGATATGATACTTGTTAAAATTCCTTCAACATATAGGCCGTAATGAACACCAGTAGAATCTTTAGGTAATTTGACAAATGATAATGGTTGTTCTGGCCACATTACTTTATGCCGTATAGGCCATGTTTCTTCAGCTAGTATTTTTGTTATTTCGATATCCAAAGTCAATTTTTTCTTAAAACATATACTCGTATCAATATTAGTATATGGAGCATAATTAGGAATTATTAAATACGAATTCTTTTTATAAAGATTTATAGCTTCAGGCTGTTTAATTCCTGTCTCTAGAATACAATGGGTATACGAAAGTTCTTTAGACCATTTTTCTAATGCTAATAATATTTTTGAAGCATACCCATTTCCTCTATACACAGGAATTACAAACATTCGTTTAATTTCAGATGTAGACGAATTATATTTTTTAAAAGCACCACATCCAATAGCTTTTCCATCATGATATAAAAGGATAACGTTTTGTAATGCTTCTATACTATTAAATTGAGCAAAAAAAGCATGCTCATCGCCGTCTCTTTGTTTCAATTCATAATCAAGTTGTTTCACTAAGTAAATAAAATCTTTTGAAGTAGATTTGGTGCGTTTTATAACTAACATTAATAAGATTTAAATTAAAAAAGGTTAAAAATAAGATACTCTAAAAAAAGACCCACTTGTGTGATGTATGTTGTATTTAGTTAGAAGGTACTTATCTATCTTGCTCATTGAGAAAATTATATAGTTTCCTTTATAATGATGTAAATATATGGAAGGTAAAGTAGAGAAACCTAAAGAGAAAAAAGAATCATCGAAAAATAAAAAGCTCTTTAAAAAGAAAAAAGAAGGAACTAAAGAGAATACAACGAGTAGTTATCAATTTTATGGTGATAGAACTGGAGATAATACATTACATAAAACGCAGCAACTAGCCAATAAAAATAGAGGAAATACAGCTGCTAGCTCTTTACAGAAGATGGCAGATGATTATACAAAATCTACTTCTACTAAATTTAAACATCATGAAAATAATACAGGAATACCAGATGGATTAAAAGCAACGATAGAAAAAGCTTCGGGATATTCTATGAATAATGTAAAAGTGCATTACAATTCTTCTAAACCATCCCAATTTAACGCAAAAGCATATGCACAAGGTAACGAGATACATATAGCTTCTGGAGAAGAAAGATATTTAGCACATGAAGCATGGCATATAGTTCAACAAAAACAAGGAAGAGTTAAACCTACAATGCATCTAAACGGAGCAGCTATTAATGATGATACTGTTCTAGAAAAAGAAGCAGATGTAATGGGGGATAAATTATTGGCAGAGGCTAATCAATATACTCTAGATACCTTGGTTCCTTTTTATCCACCTGTTATGGATAATCAGACCACATCAATCCAACGAGTTAAAATAAGTGATGAATTATCTCCTAAAAAAATAAGTAAATGGTTTATAGGAAGAGGATTAAGAGCTGGAGTTGAAAAAGGGATTAGTTTTTTTTCTGTTAGAGTTGTTTTAAATTATTTGTGGGATACGTTAAAATCGTATATAGGTCAACCTTTTGGGCTTGCATATTTTGTACAATTTGTAAATGTATTAGATCAAGTTAATAGTTTTTGGAAGAATTTGCCTAATGAGATACGTGTATTAGTTCATTATCTTGTAGGAAGTGTTATTAATCTTTGGTATCAAGATGACAAAAAATTACCAGATAGTCTTATTGGTGATGGATCAATACCGGACAAAGCAGAAGAAGGATCATTAGACTACTATATAAGTTTATTAGTAAAAGTTACTAGAGTACTTAATACTCCGGCAGCACTAATAGAATGGTTATCAGGAAAAGCAATTGATTTAGGAAGTAAAGCCGTTGGATCATTAGGAGATTGGTGGCAAAGTGCAGATCAAGAGTCTTTAATAGCAGCAGGGTTTAATAAGCAAGCCCCACCAATACCTGCAGCTCTACAAAGTGCATTAAATAAGTTACAAGAAAAAATTCATGGTAAAGAGGAAGAAGGCACTTCTGTAGATGTTCCAGTAGAAGAAAAAGAGGAAGAAAAAGCATCTTTTCGTCAAATACACATTCCGCCAATGCGATTAGGATTGCACGAATTTGTAACAGAAAGAGGTAATAAAGATGAGGATAAATCAGGAGGGTTAGTAGCAAGAGCCGGTTTTCAGATGAGTTTATTTGGAAGAGATTTTCCAGAAGACTTTAATAAACCGACAGTAGAAGTTACTATGCCGTGGCTAGGTAGTGGAGGACATTATAGTATAAAACAAGTACAAGAGTTAATTGTTGTTGAATCGGCTAATCTTGGAATACTAAATTTTAAAAGATTAGGGATAAGTGATCTCGAAATATCAGACGAGGGATTACAAAAAGTGCAATTAAATATAGCTGAACTTAATTTTGGGAAAGATGTATTAAAAATCTCAGATTTAAGTGCAATGTGGTCCACAAAAGGATCTCAATTTAAAGCTACAGCAGCATTTTCTTTAGGAGATGTAGCAATAAAATCGACTGCGCAAATTAATCTTGATAGTCACGGTAAATTGAGTGAAGTTTCTTTAAGCAATTTTAGTGCACTACACCTTCCTGGACCATTTGAAGATTTTAGTGTAGAAAGAGCAGCTATAAGTATTGAAAATGGAGAGATTACTATAGATAATGCAAAATTAAGCTTAAAAGAAGGTAAAGGGTTAAAAGATCTAACACTTGAAAAACTAAGGATAAACAAATCTGGAGAATATGAAGCTAAAGCAAATACTAACATTCAAGATATAGAGCTCTTAAATGGAGGATTAAAAATAACAGAATTTAATATCTCTGGAGGAATCTCTAGTAAAGAAGGTTGGTATATAAAAGGAGGAGCTCACCTAGCAGCTCAAACAAAAGGTGTTGAAGCAGAAGGAAAATTTGATATAGGATATGATCATGGTAAAAAAGATTTTCTTTTTGAAGTGAGTGGTGGTAGAATCCACGCAGAGCCACTGGATGTAATGACCTTAGATGCAAAGGATATATCATTTAAAGATGGTAAACTAGGAGTAGGAAATGCTGAACTAAAAGTAAACCTTCCAGCAGACATTACTTTACGAAGTGGTATTGATAATCTTGAAATTGATAAAAATGGTATCGATTGGGAAAAAATTTACATAGGTGTAGATGCATTTAACTTATGGAAATTTGTTCATTTTAAAGGGATACAAGCAGAGCTACATGGTAAAAAAGAAGATTACGCTATTGTTCTAAGAGGTGGCGTAGGTGTTGATTTTAAAGAATATTTTGGATTGTCTGGTGGAGGAGCTGTTCGTTATAATCCAAAAACAAAGAAGTTTAATTTAGAAGAAGTAGAAGCTGAGGTTCATGGTGGTATTAAATTACCAAAATGGTTTATCCCAGTTTGGCCAGTAAATTTACGTATTGGATACCCAATAGTTCCAGGTCTAGAAGTACATGGAGGACTTGTTGTTGATGGAGGAATCGGAATACAACTAGGAGGTAAAGTTAAGAAAGAAGGTGTTGATAAACCATGGACAATATTAGGTTCTGTAAAAGGATTAGGAGAATTAATTGTACAAATTGAAGCAGGATTAACAGCAGGTAGCGGGTATGTTGTAGGGATTAGTGGAAACTTATATGGAGGTGTAAAAACAGAAGCAGAAGCATTGGTAAGCCTTATGGGAGATTTTGATTTTGATGAAAATGGATTTGTTCCTCAAAACAATAGAATTGGATATGAGATCAATGCTAAAATATTGGCTAATATGGGAGTTAATGTTAAAGCTCATGTCCTAGGAATCTTTCACAGAAAACTATTTCAATTCCAATTTTTTGAGTTTAAATTAGGAGAATTAAATCACAAAGGAGAAACTTCTCTTGATAAGGATAGAAACTTTAAAAAATCTAATGATAAGATGAACTTCTTCGGAAGTAAAGAAGGGGTAGCAAATGCACCAGAGTATAAAGAAATATCAGATAAAGAATTGATAAATTATTTATCTGATAAAAATAAGATGATTTTAAATAGTGGTGACATGAAAAAAGAAATCATAGAAGAGGAATTAAAAAAGATGGAGAAAGAAATTATTCAACATCTTGATAATATTGATGTATTGCTTTGGAACAAAGCAAATATAGAAGGACAATATAGTCAAGAGGATTATATTGAAAGAATGGAAGGAAAGAAAACGGCTTTCTTTAGTACTGATAAACGTAGAGAAGCAGCAGAGGAAGAATTGGATAAGTATTTGAAATTAAAAGAACAGTTAGATAATTCTAAATATCAAATGCAATTAGTAGAAGCATTTGGAATAGAAATTAGAGAAAAAGCGAAGCATCCAGACAAATTAGAAAATAACGAAATTGATTTTGGACAAATTTTGGAGGATATTGAAAATAAAAAAATATCATTGAAAGAAGGAGTAGATAAAGTACATGATCTTATACGTGAGCAATTTTAAGGTGATTGTTTGAGTTTTTTTGTTTTTGATTTATAATAAAATTGATTTTAGTATGTTTGAATATCAATTCTGATCAAAAAACAAAATTTAATGAGAATATCATCTATAGGGCTATTATTTTTAGTTCTAACAAATGTAATTGCTCAAGAAACGGATTATGAAAATATTTTCGGAACTAGAGTATCTATAAATATTCCAGATGGATTTGAAAATATAAATGGGTTTAAAACTGGATTCAAAAAAGGTTTTGAAGCTCATTTTTTTATCAAAGAATCAACTAAAGAGAACTATTATACCAATACTGTAAATTTCACAAGAGACTTCTTTCTACAAAAGAAAGAACATATCCTTTCTTTTGAAAAAGTGAAAATTGATGGCTATTATGGAAAATTAGTCGAAGTAAATAAAGGCAATCATAATTTTATACAAATTGTTTTTGGTGACGCTACATTTCAAGTATCAATGTATGCTTTTTTTCTTAATAAAGATACTGATTTACGTAATGTAATAAGGAATACACTGATAAATGTAATCTATGATAAATCTAAAATGTTGGATATTTATGAAAAAACATTTTTTAGCTTTGATGATAGGCAAACAGACAGTAAGCATGTAGGTACTACAGGCAACATTTATAAGTACAGTATTATTAAAGAAAACGTAGAAGAACAACCTGTGATATATGTTTTTCCGGGATTAAGTGATGTAAAAATACCAGTCCAAAAAGCAGCTATAAAAGTATTAAATGGACTAAAGAGAAAAGGGCTAAGAGAAGTAGTTGTAATAACACAATCTCCAAATACTGTAAATGGATATGAAGGCTATGAGATTATTGCTAAAGGTAAAAGTATTAGTGGTAATATAACACATGTGTTAATACAAATATTAATTCATAAAGAACATCAATTAATTATTCAAGGGATAGAAACAAATGATCAATTCGAAGAAGCCATATCATTTAGAGAGTTAATTCAAACAGTTCATTTTAAATAATAAGGATTTTATGAAAGTTGCAAGCTTAATTTTTATATTATTAAATACTCATTTACTTATAGCACAAACAAAAAGAATCAATATCCCTAAGACTAAAGTTTCTATAGAATTACCAGAAAATTTCAAAAGTTTAGGAAAAGGAATCTATGAAGCAGATGATGAAGCTTTTTTTTTATAAAAGAAACCAAAGAAAAGAACTTTGATGCGAATGAAAAAGTATTTGATAGAGAGGAAATTTTAGAGAATGGTAGCTCTATTTATGAATATAGAGAATTAGAAGTTGACGGATATAGAGGTCGGTTTATTGAATTTAATAATGGAAACTTATAACCTGAATTCGATCTAAGGGTTTATAAGAATAGTGTTAATTGGTCTGATTTGGTAGTTTCAAATTTGATAGCAG
>CANMKX010000010.1 GCA_947498595.1 uncultured Aquimarina sp. | reverse complement strand
TTAAATTAAAATGAGTAGTTAATAATTCTGGTAATATAAATTTTAAAACCTCTAATGATAAATCCAAAATGTGCTCTTTTTTTACAAAAATCACACTTATATTTCAATTCTCACACAACAATTGTTCTTGATCCCTTATATGTTATATTTAGGACTTTTTAAATACATATTGATTGTAACTTATTTATTCTTTTCTTCAATCCAACGAGACATGAATTCTGTGCTTCTCATACTGTGATGTTGGAGTAAGCTCCCTATAAAATTGTGAGTGCGATGTGATTCGATATCTGATAGTAAAGAAGTAATATGATCGATAAAAGTATTTTGAAGCTTCTGTTTGTTGTATAAGCGATTAATGATTTCAATTCCATTTTTCTGAGCTTCATACCACAAGTTTTTATCCTTATATAGTTTTATTGCATTTTGAGCAATTTCTTCAGGAGTATCACTTATAACTCCGCTCCAAGGTAGGTCTTGATGCATTCCTTCTGCTCCAATAGTTGTGGTTACGCTAGGGGTGCCACATAGCATAGATTCGGTAAATTTACCTTTAATGCCTGCTCCAAAACGTAAAGGAGCTAAGCATATTTTGGCAGTACTCATTACTTCTATAGCATCGTTAACCCACCCTTTTATAAAAAAACGATCTTTAGAACTATTTAATTGTGTTACCTTTTCACTAGGATACGAGCCGTAGATGTGTATTTCAGCTTTAGGTAATTCTTTTTTTATTAATGGCCAAATGGATTTTTTTAGGTACAATGTAACATCCCAATTAGGTGCATGCCTAAAATTACCTATAGTTATAAAATGATTTCGATCTTCAAATGCATTCCAAGAATCTTTTTTTTCTTTTGATATTGAATCCAGTAAAAAAGGGAGGTGAAATAAAATTTTAGATGGAATGTTGAAAATGCTCTGAAGTAATGCTATTTCGTAGCTAGAAATAATTAAACTAATATCGCATCTATAGATGCTAGCTATTTCTCTTTTTGCAATTTCACTTGTTAGTAAAAGTGAATGTTGATATGTAATCCCTTTTTTTAAGGATTCATGCCTTACTTTTCTTAAGCTATGAAGATCTTCTGTATTAAGTATTTTAAGAGCATTAGGGAGTTGTTTTGTGACTCTCCAACCAAATTGCTCTTCCATCATGAAACGATCAAATATAATGATGTTTGGGTTTAATTCTTTAATGTATGAATCGAAACTAGCGTTATTTAATTCTATATGTTGCTTTGTAACTTGATATGCATCTAAATCGACCATATGTGGTGTTTCGATAGCGGGACTAGCAAAAGTTACTTTCCAACCTTGAGCCCTAAAAGTTTTAATTAATTGAAGCATTCTACTACCTGCTGCCGAAGAATTTGGCTCTGGCCAAACATAACCTATGATAAGAATGTGGTTCATTTGTTTAGATATTTTTATTAGAAATAGTGAATATAGGTATTAGGATAAACAAAAAAGTCTCAGTTAATACTGAGACTTTTTGTTTTATTAGTATGATTGATCTATAGTTTAGAAAACATAGACATCATTTTATCTTTCTCTTCTTGAGCTAATTCTTTATCAACAAGTATTCTTCCACTATGCTCATCAATAATTATTTTTTTACGAGAAGCAATTTCCATTTGTACTTGAGGAGGAATAGTAAAGAAAGAACCACCAGAAGCTCCACGTTCAATAGGAACAATTGCTAATCCATTTTTTACATTTTTACGAATTCTCTTGTAAGCTTTAACTAATCTTTCTTCGATATTGCTTCCAAAATCTTCAGATTTTTGCATTAAAACCTGCTCTTCTTTTTCAGTTTCAGCAAGAATCTCGTCTAATTCACCTTTTTTATGATCAAGATGAGTGTTACGCTCAGATAAACGTTTTTTAGTTTGATCTATAATTTCGTTTTTGTGAACGATTTGAGCTTTAAACTCTTTAATGTGCTTCTCTGCAAGTTGAATTTCTAATTCTTGAAATTCCATTTCTTTTGTTAAAGAATTGTACTCACGATTGTTACGTACATTCTTTTGCTGCTCTGCATATTTTTTGATTAAAGTCTTAGCTTCCTCGATTAAATTCTTTTTAGTTTTAATCCCTTCGTCAATTTCACTAAGGTCTTTTTTAAGTTTATCTAATCTGGTGTTTAATCCGGCTACTTCATCTTCTAAATCTTCTACTTCTAATGGTAACTCACCACGGACGTTACGTATTTCATCAATTCTAGAATCAATTAATTGCAAATCATATAACGCTCTTAATTTTTCCTCTACAGTAACTTCTTTCTTTGCCATATTTATAAATACTTAATAGGATTGGTATTTTTATCCGATAAAATGATTGCAAAATTACTGATTTTTTTTCTAAGATAACGAACAATTAAGTTTTTTGTGTATTGTTCACTCTCATAATGCCCTATATCAGCTAATATGATCTGATTTTCAGCTTGATAAAACTGATGGTATTTTAAATCAGCAGTTATAAATACATCTGCTCCAGCTCGTTTTGCATTTTCTATTGCAAAACTACCACTTCCTCCTAATACTGCAATTTTCTGGATAGATTTACCTAAAAGTTCTGAATGTCTTACGCAACCAGTCTTAAAAGCTTCTTTTAAATGATTAAGAAATGGAATTTCTTGCATTGGTGATTTTAGTTCACCAATCATTCCCATTCCTATTTGCTGATTTTTATTTTCGAGTGTAGTAATTTCATATGCAACTTCTTCATAGCTATGTGTATCAAATAGTGCTTGTAGTATATTTGATTGTTTATGTTTAGGAAAAGTTACTTGAATTTGGGTTTCTTTTTCATAATGAGTAGCTTCTTTCTTTCCTATAGTTGGAGTAGCTTCTTTTGATGCTCTAAAACTTCCAGTACCATCAGTTGTAAAACTGCAATGATCATAATTACCAATTGTGCCAGCACCAGCTTTAAATAAAACATTTCTTAAATTATCAGCTTCTGCTACAGGAGCATAAGTGATTAGTTTTTTTACAGTTTCTTTTTGAGGTATTAAAATTTTTCTATTGATCAAATTTAATTGATCACAAATCATATTGTTTACTCCTTTATGTGTATTGTCTAGTGCTGTATGTATTGCATATATAGCAATATCATTTTTAATAGCTTTCATCACAACACGTTCAACATAATTTGAACCATTAAATTTTTTAATACCACTAAAAACTATTGGATGAAAACTAACGATTAGATTACAGTTCTTCTCAATAGCCTCATCAATGATAACTTCTAGAGTATCTAAAGTTACTAATACGCCTGTAACTTCACTATGCTTATTACCTACTAATAAACCTACGTTATCAAAACTTTCGGCATACTGTATAGGAGCAAGCTCTTCTATATATTGAATGACTTCTTTAATTTGCATGATCTAAATATTTGGAAAAAAATGAATGTAACAAAACTTTTATCAAAAATCAAAGAGATCTAAATTAATTGCTGTCCTTTAAAATAGTTATTTTCGCTATTTAAGTACTATTTAGTGATTGAATGATGAAATTATTAAGACTAATATTATTTCCGATTGTTCCGATTTATTACATAATAACGTGGTTACGTAATAAGATGTATGATTTAAATATTTTTAAATCTAAAGCATATCGAATACCTATTTTGGCCGTAGGGAATTTGAGTGTTGGAGGTACAGGGAAATCTCCGATGATTGAATATTTGCTAAGGTTGCTTAAAAATGAAATGGAAATAGCTACATTGAGTAGGGGGTATAAAAGAGAAACAAAAGGTTTTCAATTAGTAAACACTACTTCGTTAGCAAAAGATGTAGGGGATGAGCCATTGCAATTCAAGCAAAAATTTCCCAATGTGATGGTTGCTGTAGATGCAGATCGAAGAAATGGGATTGCTAACCTGATGAAAGAAAATCCTAATTTAAAAGGGATATTATTAGATGATGCATATCAACATAGAAAAGTTAAAGCAGGGTTTTATATATTATTAACAGCATATTATGATTTGTATACAAATGATATTATGTTGCCAACAGGAAACTTAAGAGAACCAAGACAGGGAGCAGAAAGAGCAAATGTTATTGTAGTTACTAAATGTCCTCAAAATTTGAGTATTGAGGATCAAAATGGTATTAGAAATCAAATGAAATTAATTGGAAATCAATCATTGTTTTTTAGTACTATTGAATATGCGTCTAATCTTAGAAATGATGAACATCAGTTAAAAATTGAAGAATTGAAAAGAAAGGGGAGATTTACACTCGTGACAGGAATTGCAAATCCTACACCTTTATTAGAGTATTATGATTCTTTAGGTTTGTCTTATGAACATTTGAATTATCCAGATCATTATCATTTTACAAAAACGGATTTGGAAGAGTTAAATTCAAAAGAAACGATTGTTACTACAGAAAAAGATTATGTGAGATTAGCTTCTTCATTAAAACAGGATTGTTTGTGGTATCAACCTATTGAGATTCGTTTTATATCTGAAGAAGATAAATTTAATCAATTAATAAAAGAAATTATGTGATGTCATTTTTGAATGAAACATTCTATAAAAACAAAAGAGGAATCTATTTAAGATTCCTCTTTTTTATTGTATTTGGCTAACTCAAATATAAGATGTTCCTTAGTATTTGAATTGATATATTTATCAATCATCGTGCCATACTAGCTTGAGATTTGTTTTTCTTTTGTTAAAGCTTTGTGTAATTTTATGAAAAACTCTTCAGTTTTGTATGGTTTAGGAATAATATCATTGAAACCATTGTTATAAAAATCATCCAAATTATCATCCAATGTAACTGCGGTGAGTGCTATAATCGGAATTTCTACATTAAACTGTCTAATAAGACGTGTTGCTTCGATACCACTAATACCTGGCATATGAATATCCATAAGTATCAAATCAAATGTTTCATTTTTAACTTTATTGACAGCGATATCTCCATTATCAGCTACATCACATATAATATTGTTTTTTTCTAAAATTTTGCGAGTAATTAATTGATTAATTTTATTGTCTTCAACAACAAGGATACGCTTATTGGTTAAAACTTTATAATCCACTTTTTTAATTTCCTCTATATATTTAGGAGTAGTATTTTCAAAAACTTCAAAATTTAAATCAAAGTAGAACAACGAACCTTTACCTAGAGTACTTTTTAATTTAATATCACTTTCCATAAGTGCTAATAAATTTTTAACAATAGATAAACCTAATCCAGTTCCTCCAAATTTTCTATTTATTTGAACAGACCCTTGAATGAAGTTGTCAAATATAGTGTGTTGTTTTTTCTCAGAAATTCCAACTCCATTATCTTCTATTTCAAAACTCAAAAATGCTTTATCTTCAGCCTGATTAATTAACTTAACACGAATCCAGATATCTCCATTTTGGGTGAATTTGATTGAGTTACCTATAAGATTAATTAGTACCTGAGAAATTTTTAAAGGATCCCCCATTAGTTTGGCAGGAATTTTCTCATCAAATTGATAGTGTAACTTATTATTTTTATCCTTTGCAGACTTTCCTAAAGCAATGAGAACATCATTAATTCTCTTTTTTAAGTTAAAAGAGGTGTTGTCTAATTCTACTTTTTTAGCTTCTAATTTGTTTAAATCTAAAATGTTATTAATTAAAGATAAAAGATATTCTCCAGAAAATTTTAAAGAATTTAAGTGTTCTTTTTGATTAGGAGTTGGACTTTCTTCTAATAATAAATGAGTTAAACCTGTAACCGCATATAAAGGAGTTCTTAATTCGTGAGTGATTGTTGATAGAAATTGAATTTTAGCTTCACTTGCACGTTCTGTGTTTTCTTTAGCAATGATTAATTCGGTATTTTTATTTTGAAGTAATTCATTAGCTCTAGCTCTTAAATTATTGTTTTTATATAGAGAGAGTGTTAAAAGAGAAAGAATCGTAATTAATGCAATACTAAGTATTGTAGTTAATCGATTTAGTTTTAGTGATTTTTGTTGTTTGAAATTTTCTTCGGTTAATTCTTCCAACAAAACATTTGTTTCGTTCAAATTAATTTTAGCACTAGCTTCTTGAACGATCATTTCTTTACTGATGTTAAATAAAGAATCTTTAAATCGTTGGTGTGCTTTTAAAAATAAGAGAGAAGTTTTGAAAGCTCCTTTGCGTTCAAAAATTTGACTATAAATTTTATGAGATTCAGAGCGAATTTCATAAAAACCTTTTTCATCTCCAATCTGCATTGCTAGATCGTTAATTTTCTTGGCCTCGTCTAAGTCGTTTAGAACTAATAAAGCTTTTGATTTATTAAGATATAGTTTTGCTTTTAGATAATATTGATTAAGTGAATTAATTGTAGGTAATGCTCTGTTGAATTCGGTAATAGCTCTTTCAGGATTACCTTGAGTAAGGTGTAGTATTCCTAAATTAATTTTAATAGAACCTATAAGTTCTTTTAGATTGTATTCTTCAGCGATTGATTCAGCTTGTTCTAAATCTCGTTCGGCATATTCAAACTCTTCTAATCTAACACAAATTGAACCACATAAATTTAAAGAATGCGCTAATTGTATGTGATCATTCTCTCTATTTTGAATCTCTGTTGCTCTAAAGATTAGTTCTTGTGCTTTTTTAAAATCCCTTAATTCTAAATAGAGCTCAGCTAAAACACGACTAGTTTTAGCTGAATATAATTTATCTTCACTATTATACGATAATTCTTTTGCTAGAGTGATGTTTTTTAAAGCTTCTTCAAATTGAGCTGTATTAATAGCTTCTGTAGCAGTTTTTAAAAATGCTTCAATAGAATCTTTAGCAGTAATTAATGGTTTTTGCTGGTGATTGTTTTGAAAAGCATGCACAGAAGAAAACCACAATAACAATAAAAGCGATATGTAATATTTGATTTGGGTAGGCATTTGTATTGAAATATCTCAACTAAGATAGTTATTTCTTACAAATCTTCAGTATTAAATCGATTAATCTATTACTATATCCGATCTCATTATCGTACCAACCTATAATTTTGACCATTTTTCCTATTACAGATGTCATTAAAGAGTCAAAAGTACAGGAATTTGGATTTCCTATAATATCTATAGAGACAATAGGGTCATCTATATAAGCAAGTATGTTTTTTAAAGAATTTTCTGAAGCTTCTTTAAAAGCTTGATTAATTTCTTCTATTGAGATTTCTTCTTTGACATTAAAAGTAATATCTGTTAAAGAACCGTCAGGTACAGGAACTCGTATACCACAACCACCGATAACATCATTTAATTCAGGAAAAATTTTAGTCAAAGCTTTTGCAGCTCCTGTAGTTGTAGGAACTATTGATTGACCAGCAGCTCTTGCTCTTCTTAAATCTCGATGAGGTTGATCATGTAAACTTTGATCGGTTGTGTAACTATGTATTGTAGTGATATAAGCTTGTTCTATACCGCATAAATCATTAATTACTTTGATCATTGGAGCAGCGTTATTAGTGGTACAAGAAGCATTTGAAATGATTTCTTCTGTTCCATCTAAAATAGTATCGTTTACACCTAGTACAATAGTTTTTATTTGATCATCGGCTGGGGGAGCAGATAAAATTACTTTTTTAGCTCCAGCTTGAATATGCTTATGTGCACTATCGTATGTTTTAAATAGACCTGTAGCTTCAATTACAATATCGACATTGTAATGAGACCAATTACAATCAATAGGTTGTTTGTAATTGAGTAAAGGTATTTTTTTTGAATTTATGATGATAGTATTTTCTTGGTGCGCAACATCATAAGGAAGAACACCATGAATACTATCGTATTTTAGCAGATGACTTAATGTACGAGCATCTGCCAAATCGTTTATAGCTACAACTTCGATTTGAGGATGATCGATCAATAATCGAAATAGATTACGACCAATTCTCCCAAAACCGTTGATAGCAATTTTGATAGAATTTTTCATTAGATATAAAATGAAGACTAAGGAACTATGTTAAATGTTTTTGAGCTTTATAAGATGAGCGAACTAGAGCACTACTTTCTACATGCCTGAAGCCCATTTTAAGTCCTATATCTTCATATTTTTTAAACTGATCTGGGGTAATGAATTGTTTTACAGGAAGATGTTTTTTGCTAGGTTGTAAATATTGACCAATAGTAATTACATCTAAATTAACTTTTCTTAAGTCTTCAAGAGTTTGAATTACTTC
Organism: uncultured Aquimarina sp.; assembly: GCA_947498595.1. Lineage (GTDB taxonomy): Bacteria > Bacteroidota > Bacteroidia > Flavobacteriales > Flavobacteriaceae > Aquimarina. Next base: position 142,405 of record CANMKX010000010.1, on the reverse strand, counting down.
TTCTTCTTTTTCACCTAAACCAAGCATAATACCGCTTTTTGTTCTATGGATACCGCTTGCTTTTAAATAGCGTAAAACTTCTAGACTTTGGTCATACTTTGCTTGTATACGCACCTCACGAGTAAGACGTCTTACTGTTTCCATATTGTGAGAAACAACTTCAGGTTTTACTGCGATAATGCGATCAATATTTTTTGTTTTTCCTTGAAAGTCAGGGATTAAAGTTTCTAAAGTTGTATTGGGATTCATACGACGAATAGCTTGAATCGTTTCAGCCCAAATAATAGAACCTCCGTCTAATAAATCATCTCTATCTACAGAGGTGACAACTGCATGTTTTATGTTCATTAACTTAATAGAACGAGCTACTTTTTCAGGCTCCTCCCAATCAACAGTTTCTGGACGTCCAGTTTTAACTCCACAAAAACCACAAGAACGAGTACAGATATTTCCTAAAATCATAAATGTAGCTGTTCCTTCGCTCCAACATTCGCCCATGTTAGGACAACTTCCAGACGTGCATATAGTATGTAAGTTGTATTTATCAACCAACCCACGCAATTCAGTATATTTTTTACCAGTAGGGAGTTTAACTCGTAACCATTTTGGTTTTCCTTTAGGTGGAGCTATACTAGCAGTTTCTGTATTCATAATAAGCAATTTTAAAGCAAAGATACAAAGAAACCATTTAAAAAGATACGAGTATATGCTCTTTAAGATTTTTTGAACTTCTTAGAAAAATCGATTAGGAAAACAATCAATTAATGAATGTACTTCAAAACTATATGTAAGAAAAAATTCATGAGAACCTTGACTGAATTCATTTAGATCAGAAATAGTATAATCATAAGCATATCCAATTTTGAAATTTGGAGTTATATTGTATCTAAAAAGAGCGCTTATAGCATCCTCTAATCGGTAAGATGTACCTACTTCAAAACGATTTTTAATTAATAAGCTAGCAGAAATATCTACCGTTAAAGGGGCTCCAGTTACACTTTTAAGCAAAAATGAAGGTTTGAATTTATAGGAGTCATTTAAATAAAATACATACCCAGAAGTCAAATACATGTGTATTTCTTCTTTTCCGTTAGCTGTTGTAGCAATAGTGCTTTCTCGATGTTTTGAAGGAAGAAGATTAGGAGCGGATAAGCCTAAGTAAAATTTTCTAGTATATAAAAATGCTCCAGCTCCAATATTTAAAGAAGTACTATTAATATTTTCTGAAAATAAAGGATCTGTTGATGAACCTCCAGAATCTAATTGAGAATTAGTGAAATCTGCATTGTATTGTGTTACTCCTAATTTGGCACCTAATGAGAACCGAAGATTTCGAGATAAATTGAATCTATAAGCAATATCCCCATTAATATTAGTTTCACTGATATCTCCTCCTATTTGATCATTGACAATAGTGAGTCCTAAATCAATGTTTTTACGTAATGAAGCATGACCAAATAGTGTAATGGTTTGTGGAGCACCTTCAACATTGACCCATTGAGTGCGATATAAAGCTCCCAAAGCAACATGACCTTTATCTCCTGTTGCATATGCAGGATTAATGATATTCATATTGTAGGTATACTGAGTAAATTGTGGATCTTGTTGTGCTAAACAAATAAAGCTGTTTGCTATAAAAATAATGCTGAAAAAATTTTTCATCACGTATATTAATTTGGAGATTGGGGTATAAAAAAATGGATTACTTTCTAAGATGTATTCTACCTTGTATAGGATCTATACCATCTTGATTTAAATTTATGATATAAAAATAGACACCAGCAGGTACAGTGCTGTTTGAAGTAAATGATTTGGTAGGTATTCCATCCCAATTAGGAACATTAGTGTTTCCTTCAAATACTTTATTTCCATATCGATTGAAAATTTGTATCGTATAATTAGGGAATGACTGTAAATCTCTGATTACAAACGTGTCATTAATACCATCACCATTTGGAGAAAAACCATCTGGAACGAATAAATCAAATAATACGACTAACCTTGCTTGAGAGGTAGACGTTTGTTGACACAAAAATAAAGTATCACTAATTGTTACTCGGTACAAATTACCATTTTGAGTAAGAGAAACTGGGTTTATAGTAAGGGTAGATGTTGTTGTACCAGTATAAATGTCAGTATCTGTTAAGAGATTCCATGTAGTACCGTTATCAGTACTTTCTTCCCAACGAATAGCTAGGTTGGTATTGTCACTTTCAAATGTAAATGAAGCACTTTCATCTTCATTTACGGTTAAATCCGTTAATTCTTCAATAAAAGAAGTGTTTACAGTTTCTAAAAAATCATCAATAGCGTTATTATCACTGTCAAGAGGAGTTACGTATCCTCCTTGTCCAGTAACAAGGCCATCACTATCTTCTGTAACAGGAGAAGTTCCTAAAGAACCGTCATTGTCTGGATCTGTAAAACCAGCTTCAATGGTATCAAAACAACCATCTCCATCGCTGTCTAAGTCTTGATCATTAGGGATACCATCATTATCAAGATCAGGACAAGGACTAATCCCTCCACATTCTAATATATTGGTAATTCCATCATTATCAGCATCTAGGTCACTACGTTCAGTAACGGTTAATGTGGCATTTGAAATAGTAGTAGCATCACATAAAAATGCAGGATTTCTAATGATTACTCTATATTGGTTTTCGTTCATTGTTAATGAAACAGATGAAATTGTTAGTGTAGTAGTTGTTACTCCTGAATAAATACTGCTATCGACTAAATCATTCCAAGTTGTACCATTGTCGGTACTTTCTTGCCAAGTGAAAGAAGCTGTTACTAGAGAAGGTTCAAAAGTAAAAGATGTTGTATTAGTTTCCTCTACAGCAGTATCAGATAATTGAGTGTTAAATGTCAGTGGAGGGGGAGTTTCAAGAAAATCTTGAACGTTATTATTATCATTATCTAGAGGAGTAGTATATCCTCCTTGGCCGGTAACGAGTCCATCAGCATCTTCTGTAATAGGTGATGACCCAAGAGAACCATCATTATCAGGGTCTGTAAAACCAGCTTCAATAGTATCAAAACAACCATCTCCATCACTATCTAAATCCAAATGATTATCTATTCCATCTCCATCTATATCAGAACATGGAAAAGCACCACCACATTCATCCAAATCAGTAATACCATCATTATCAGAATCTAGATCTAGAGGTTCTATGTTGGTAAGAGCACATATTTTCTGTTCATTAAATAAACTTCCTGTAGAACCTGTAAAACCCCATAAAACTTGAGAAGATCCTATATCAGTACGGATATCTCGATTTAAAGTAATTAGTAATGCTCCATCAAAAAAATAACTAAATTGATTTATTGTTGGATCCCATGTAAATTGAACATTGTGGAATGTATTATCTTCAATATCTCCTAAATCTCTTGGACCAAAAAGATTTGCATTAGTATCATTATGATTTGCAATACCATTAATTTGTATTGCTGTATGATCATTTGTTATATCTCCTTGATTAGAATTTCTGAAAGTATCAAATTCGATTGCAAGAGAAGAAGGAATTGTTTCATAACCTAAACCACCACCTCTTTGACCAAATTCAGGAGTACCAAGAGCGCGTAAAACAAAAGCGACACCATCTGCACCTCCATTGTTATCTCCTAGAAAGATTCTAAATTCAAAATCAAAAGCTTCGTTTAGATTTAAAGAGGATCTACCCCAAAAAGCACCTACTTGTTGTGCTGAAGCAGCTGTGATAACATATTCGTTTTGAGCATTTATAAAAGCGTCTTGTAATGGAGTAGCTCTAATATCAATACATTGTGAATGGATGTGAATAGCATTAAAAAATAAGCAAAATATAATGAGTAACTTATAAGGAAGTTTCATATCAATTGGGGATTTGATCGTATTTTAATTATTAAAATTTATGCTTTTACTGAATTTATGGAAAGCATAATTTACAAAGATCGAATCAATTGAATAATTATCAAAGTACAATTATCATGTTTGTACTTTAGTGAAGAAGAAAAATAAATATTGTATGTATGATGGAAATATAAAGTATTGTTTTTGTTAGTTATAAAGCGTTATTTAGAATGAATCTTTTTTACATTAAAAGAATGTATGACGAATATGTTCAAAAGGATAAGTTAATGGGGTAATCAATTGAAATTAAAAAAAGCGATTGGGGTAACAATCAATATATTTTCTTAATTGGAAACTGTACATTAAAAATACCTCATGTGAACCTCTACTAAACTCATTAAGATTTGATAGTGTATAATCATAAGCATATCCAATTTTAAAACTAGGAGTAAAGTCATATCGAAACATTAGTGCTATAGCATCTTCGAATCTATATGAAACTCCCATTTCATATTTATCACTGACAAGTAAATTAGCAGAAATATCTACAGAAATAGGAGCACCTTTTACGTGTTTTACAAGAGCAGATGGTTTAAACCTAAATTCTCTATTAATATTAAATATATAACCTGTAGTTAGATACATATGTAATTCTTCAATACTAGAAGCATCTTCTGTAGAGGTATTTTCTCTATGTTTACTAGGGATGAAATTAGGAGAAGAAAGTCCTAAATAAAAATTGCGTGTATAAAGAAATGCACCTGCTCCAAAAGATAAAAAGAGACTGTTTATATTTTCTGCAAAGAGAGGATCTGTAGGAGCTCCTCCAGAATTAAGTTGTAAATCAGAAAAGTCAGCTACATAATTTGTTACACCAGCTTTAACTCCTAATGATAAGAATAAGTCACGCGATAATTCAAAACGATACGCTACATCAGCAGCGACATTTGTTTCATTAATTTCTAATCCAATTTGATCATTTACCAAAGAAATACCTAATTCAATACCATCAGGTAACGTTGCATGTGCAAATAGGGAGGCTGTTTTAGGAGCCCCTTCAACATTAATCCATTGTGCTCTATAAAATGCTCCAGTATCTATATGACCTGTTTTAGCTGAAGTATATCCAGGGTTAACTAAACTCATATTATACATATAATGTGTGAATTGCGGATCTTGTTGCGCTACACTTAAAATCGAGTAGAGTAATAAGAAGATGGGTATTATTTTTTTCATTTTGATAAGTTTAGATAGTTGTGTTGATTATGTAATAGGGAGGAAGTACTAAAGTTTACTTCCTCAGATGTACTCTACCTTGTAGAGGAAATAGTCCATCTTGATTGAGATGAATAACATAAAAATATACCCCTCCTGGTAAGTAATCTGATCCAGAATTATTGAGTGATCCATCCCATGGAGTTGTGGTGATTTCTCCTTGGTAAACCCGATTACCATATCGATTGAAAATTTCGATAGTATGATTAGAGAATAATAAGAGATCTTCTATTAAAAAAGAATCGTTGATACCGTCACTATTAGGAGAAAAACCATCAGGAATGAAAATGTTAAAATGTACCGTTAAACTCGCTTGAGAAATAGCAGTTTGATCGCATAAAAATAAAGGATCATTTACTATAACTCGATATAGATTATGATTATAAGAAAATGGTACCATATCTATTGTAAGTGTATTTGTAGTAGTTCCACTATAAATGCTAGAATCAGATAATGTATCCCATGACATTCCGTTATCTGTACTTTCTTCCCATATAAAACTTAATGAAGAATTGGTGGTTTCAAAAGTAAATGAAACAGATTCGTCTTCATTGATGGTTTGATTCATAAGTTCTGTCGTAAATGATAAATCTACAGCTTCTTGGAAATCAAAAATACCATTGTTGTTACTATCAAGAGGTGTAGTATATCCTCCTTGATTGATAACCATTCCATCTATATCCTCAGATACAGGAGAAGTTCCTAAGATACCATCATCATCAGGATCTGTAAATCCAGCTTCAATAGTATCAAAACATCCATCTCCATCGCTATCCAGATCCAGATCATCAGTTACTCCATCGTTATCTGTATCAGGGCAAGGAGTGATGCCGCCGCATTCTACGATATTAGTTATTCCGTCATTATCAAAATCTAAATCAGCTCTTTCTGTAACGGTTAAAATGGCTTCACTAGAGATTTCGTTATCACATAAAAATCTAGGGTCGCTAATTGTAACTTTATATCTGTTACCATTTAGATTTAATGTAGCTGGAGTAATTCTTAAAGTGTTAAGATTCACGATTTCATAAATATCACTATTGACAATAGTTGACCATGAAACACCATTGTTTTCACTCATTTCCCAGTGTGGTGTATCGATAACATTGAGGTCGATAGAACTTTGGAAAGTAAAAGAGATTGTATTATACTCTTCTATAGATTGATCAGAAAGTGCTGTTGTAAATGATAATGAAGGAGGAGCTTCTTGAAAATCATAAATAGAATTAAAATTTAAATCAATAGGAGTAGTATACCCTCCTTGATTGATAACGAGTCCGTCAAGATCTTCGATTACAGGTGATGAGCCTAAAACACCATCATTATCTGGATCTGTAAATCCAGCTTCTATAGTGTCAAAACATCCATCTCCATCACTGTCAAGATCAAGATCATCTGTAATGCCATCATTATCGGTATCAATACAAGGAGAGTTACCTCCACATTCTACAGCGTTTGTAATTCCATCATTGTCAAAATCGAGATCAGGACGAGGAGTTACAAATAAGGTTGCTTCAGAATTAACGAATAAGGGACAAAGAAATAAAGGGTTATTTACTACAACACGATACTTATAATTATTAAAAGTAATAGGTACAGGGTTAATAGTTAATGTGTTTGTATTTGCCGTTCCTATAGAATGCCAAGTAGCTCCATTATCAGTACTTTCTTCCCATTGAGAATTAAGTGTATTGAGAGGAGGAGTTGTTTCAAAGGTAAAAGTAGCACTTCCACCTTCTTCAATAGTTTGATCAGTAAGCTCTATAGAAAAAATAATAGGTTCTGGTACTTCTTGGAATTCGTAGATTCCGTTATTGTTGGTGTCCAAAGGAATAGTATAACCACCTTGGTTAATAACTAAACCATCAATATCTTCGGTTACAGGAGAAATACCTAAAACACCATCTCCATCAGGATCTGTAAACCCAGCTTCGATAGTATCAAAACATCCATCTCCATCACTATCTAAGTCTTGATCATCTGTAATACCATCGTTATCGGTGTCAATACAAGAAAAAACATTGACAGTCATTTGTGGATTATTGATACTAGCAGGACCTCCATGATTAGAGTTTCCAAAAACAACGTTTACTCCTGATTGACAATTATATGAAAAAGATTGATTCAATACAAAACCAGAAACAGAAGCATCCATAAAAGGTAGAGCATCTTCTCTTGTACCATCGACTGTAGTAACCATAAGTCTAATATTGATAGGTGTAGCAATTAATTCAGGATTTCCTTCATTAGTCCAAGGTGTCCATGTTCCATCCCCATTGCTATCAAAACGTCCACCAGTATTAAATTCTCTAGTATTGGCTCCATTATTAGCATCCCAATGATCTTGATGAAAATAGATAATAGGTGTTCCGTCAATAGCTAATTGTAAACCATCATCAAAGGAGCCAACAGTAAAAGATAACTCGCAACGATCTAATAAATTATTAGATCCAATATCTACATTTACATCAAAATTAGATGTAATTACTGCGTTACCAGAACTACCGTTCACAGTTGCAGATACAGGATAACCTCCTGTGGCGTTTTGAGTATCGGTACCCGTAATGCTCAATTGTGTTGTGTTGGCCGCACACTCTGTAGCATTTGTAATACCATCGTTATCGATATCCAAGTCGGGCCTAGGTAGTACTGTTAGTATTCCATCAGAATAATAATACAGAGGACATAAAAATAAAGGATCACTAACTTGAATTCGAAATATATTTCCATTATTGACTAATGTTACTGGAGATACAATAAGCGTTGTATTGTCAATACTAATATCCATATTTTCATGAGGAGGAATATTAGGAGTTATAGAAACCCAGTTAAGACCTCCATCTGTACTTGTTTGCCAAACAGCGTTAAGTGATGTTAAAGGGAGGGTTGTGTCAAATGAAAAATAAGCCGAACCTTGATCTTCAACAATCTGATCTGAGATTTCTAAGAAGAATGTAATAGGATCTGGAACTTCTTGAAAATCATAGATTGTATTATTATTAGTATCTAAAGGAGTTGTGTATCCACCTTGATTGATTACCAATCCATCAATATCTTCTTGGATAGGAGAAGTTCCTAAAATACCATTGTCATCAGGATCTGTAAACCCAGCTTCTATTGTATCATAGCAACCATCATCATCGCTATCTAAATCTAAATAATCAGGAATAGTATCGTTATCAGTGTCTTGACAAGCTTTAATAGAGAAAATAATGTTATTGTTGAATTCTCCAGAATCTATATTAGAATATACTTGAACAGAAGTGGCAAATGTTTGTGACTCCCATGTAAAATCATCAATATTATTAGGACCAGTTACAGTTCTTTCTATATAATAGTTATTTTGGTCAGGATCTGTGTTAGTAGGATGACTAACGAAATCTGGACCAAGATTTGAAGTTAAATTGTAACGTATGCAGTCTAATGAACGTATACCGTCTATTCTATTAGGACTTACAACACCGCCTCGAAGATGTGTGACTTTTAAATTAACATCTACTGTTCCTGAAGTTGTAAATGTAACAGGTTCGTTATTTTTTACTCTCCAACGATTTTGACCTCTAACATGTCCATTTATCATTGTAATAAGAACGCTTCCTGCTGGATACCCAAAAAGATCAGAGATATCTCTATCCGTGATATTATGAGAAATATTTGAATCAGTAGGTACTGGGGTATCAAACATAACCTGAGGAGATATTTCTATATATGGAGAGTGGCATTCAACAGAATTTAAAATTCCATCATTATCTTCATCTAGATCTACTCGAGTATTTACAGTTAATGTAGCCTCGGAGTAGGTATAAATTGCGCATAAAAATAAAGGATCAGCAATAGCAATTCTGAACATGTAACCATTATATGATAAAGGAACGTTAGTAATGGTCAAAGTGTTTGTATTCAGTCCGCTATATGGTGCTTCGTCTTGAATAGGAATCCACGTGTTTCCTCCGTCGATACTTCTTTCCCATACATAAGAAATATCATCAAAATCTAAAGAAGATTCAAAAGAAAAAGAAACATTGTAACCTTCTTCAACACATTGATCTATAAGTTCAGTTGTAAAAATAAGCGGAGGCAATACTTCTTGAAAATCGTAAATACCATTATTATTACTATCAAGAGGAGTTGTATATCCCCCTTGATTAATTACCAATCCATCGATATCCTCTTCAACAGGAGAGATTCCTAAAATTCCATCATCATCAGGATCTGTAAAACCTGCTTCAATAGTATCATAACATCCATCCCCATCACTATCTAAATCTAAGTAATCAGGAGTTCCATCATTATCAGTATCTAGACAAGGAGCAGGTGTTATAACATTTATTTGTATATCATCAATAAAATTACCAGAAGATGATCCTCCAACACTTGATATAGAAACAAAAGCAAAAACGGTGCTATATTGATCACTAGGTATAAGATATTCGCCACTATAATATCCCCATCCAGAAGTTCCATCAGACATGGTAACTTGTGAAGTGGCTGTAGCTAATGTTTCTCCAATTTGAACCTGAGCAACATCAGTACCAAACCTACCTCTATGTCGTACAGACCATTGTAATAGTGTACCCGGAGTAATACATAATGTTTGATAAAGAGTCGAAACTTGATTCGCATTTAGCTCGGCAAATTGATTTCCTTCAAAAGCTTGAACTCCTTGAAAACCTGAACTCCATAATTCTAAATAATTATCAGAAGCTGTAGTTTCCCAACCATCAACAGTATTTTCATTACGAATACTATAAGACCCTAAAGGGATTATAGGGTTTTCAAAACCACTATTAAGAATAGGCTCAGAACAAGCATAAAAACCACATTCTATAAAATCGGTAATTCCATCATTATCAGAATCTAAATCTGGTCGAGGTGATACCGTAAGAATGGCATCGGTTGAAACATTCGATTCACAAAGAAAAAAACGATCACTTATGATTGCTCTATATTGATACCCATTCATGCTTAATGAAACAGGAGAGATTTCCAAAATTTGAGTATCAGTACCACTGTATATTCCCGTATCAGATAAGTTATTCCAAGTAGTACCATTATCAATACTTTCTTGCCATTGAATATTGACAAGTGTTGTAGTAATTAATTCGAATGTAAAAGAAACATCTTGACCATCTTCTATTGTTTGGTCTGAAGCTTCTGCATTAAAAGCTATACTAACAGGGATTTCTTGAAAATCATAAACAGTATTACTATTGTTATCAAGAGGAGTATTATATCCACCTTGATTTTGAACGACACCATCAGAATTAACAATTACTGGAGAGGTCCCTAATATTCCATTGTCATCAGGATCTGTAAAACCACCTTCGATAGTATCAAAACATTGATCACTATCACTTTCTAAATCTAAATGATCAAAAAATGTATCATTATCTGTGTCTAAAGGAATTGTTCCCGTTCCAGCAGTATCAGGTATCCCATTATTGTTGTCTGGATTTCCATCAGCATCATCTGCATAACCATCATTATTTAAATCAATACCTCCAGATTCAATCACATCATAAATTCCATCATTATCTGAATCTAAATCTAAGTGATCAGGGATATTATCTCCATCAGTATCTAATTGACATAATACTCTAATATTATCAAAACCAATGAAGCTATTATTTCCATCAATACTTATTAATATACTTTCGTAATCGTATGCTGTGGTGAAATTGATCAAATATGTTTCCCATTGTGATGTATTATTAATTAATCGACTAGTACCTAATAGATGTACATCACCAATAGCTTCAATATTATTCGCACTAGCTTGATTTACATTGTTTAGAACAGGAAAAGTTCCGGCTTTTATTCCAAAAAACTTTACAGTACCAGAATTATTAAAAACACCGCCTCCTGCTGGAGGAACTAGATTCATTTGATAAGCAGAAAATGCTATAGTATAATTTTGATTACTTATAAGGGGAGTGATGAGATTGTTTCTGAAAACCTCATTTGAATAAGTTCCTTGAGAATGAAAACCAACGTATCCGTTACCTTCATAAGGATTTAGAGGGAATTCTAATAATACGGGAATATTATCTCGTATAAAGAACCCTGCGCTTCCATTAGAGTTTTGCCAAGGAGAATTAGAAGGAAAACTGTTTTGAAATGAATCAAAATCACTTACAGGAATTGAATTTGGGTTTTCAAAACTAGGATCTCCAAATATTCCACAAGGTGCCATTTCTATTGCGTCAGTTATACCATCATCGTCACTATCCAAATCAACAGAATCTATACTATTTATAATGCACAGTTTTTGTAAGTTATAACTACCTCCTGTAGATCCAGCAAATCCCCATAAGGCTACAGGTGATCCAATATCGCTGATAATGTTTCTAGTTGTGGTAGTTAGTAACTGTTGATCAAAATAATAACTAAATCCTTGAGTTGTAGGATCCCATGTAAAGCGGACGTCGTGATAGGTATTGTCTTCAACATTTCCGTTTCCTAGTGTTACTGGTCCAAAAACATTAGCCGATGATACATTATGATTTGCACTTCCATTAACTTGTATTCCTGTATGATCTCCATATAAATCACCTCTGTCTCCGTTTCTATAAGTATCAAATTCGACAGCAAAAGATGGAGAAATACCATGATAACCTACACCACCTCCGGAGAGGCCAAAAGATGGAGAACCTTCTGCTCTTAATACAAAAGCAAGTCCATCAGCTCCATTATCATAAGCACCTAGAAAGATTCGAAATTCAAAATCAAAAGGATTATTTAAATTGATAGGATATTGCCCCCAAAGAGCTCCTATTTGATTATTTGCGTATGGAGTAATTATATACTCATTTTGATTGTTGATGTATGCGTTCCCTTGTGTCGTTGCGTTAATACTGATGCATTGGGGGAAGATATCAGATGCGCAAAAAATGAACAAAAAAACGAACAAATAGATTTTAGCGTTCATGTTGTTTTTTAATTAGTTCAAAATATGTAAATAGCTAAATCTAAGAACAATCGAACCTTAGATTAATGGGGGAAGTACATTCAAATGTCTAACTAAAAAACGGAATTAAAAAATCCTTAAAATTCTCTTAAATTAAAAAGTTTTTTATATTTTTTATTATTATAAAGGTCATATAACGAGTGTTTTAAGATACCAAAGGCTGAAAATAATTAAGCAAAAAATGCTGATTTTGCTATATGTCCTGAGTTTTTTACTAGGCTGACTCTCAGGTGAAACGTGTTTACTCGTAATTAGCAAATAATTGACGATTGCATAAAAAGGAGCTGTTAAAAAGGATAATATAGTAGCAGTTTTGATTAATAATTGCATCTCTGAAGTGAAAAAAGTTAGTATAAAAATTGTTCCAAATGCTAAAATTAAAATCCAAAACAGAAAAAAATGGTTGTTTTTTTTGTTGAAAATGAGTGATGTAGCTTTCGACATTGCTCTAGGAGAAGCATCTAATGTTGTTAATGTTGTGCTAAACATAGTTGTGAAAGCTGCAACCGCAATAATAATAGAAAACCCACTTCCTAGACTCTTGGTATATAAAGAGATTAATTGCTTTGAAAAAATAATTCCTGAATTTGAAAAATGTTCTCCAGAATTATACATAACAAATGTTCCTAAACTTAAAAAACAAACAGCTAAAATAACAGTTGTTATATAGCCTATATTGAAATCAAAAAGGGCAGTTTTTGATTTGAAATTTTCTTGATTTTTTGATTTTTCGATAGCCCATAATGAATGCCAAATAGAGATATCTAAAGGAGCTGGCATCCAACCTAGAAAAGCTATTAAAAAGGTTATTTCCGTAGCATTATTAGGGATAATTTGTAAAAAAGAAACTGAATCAATTGATTTTTGAGATGCAAAAAAGACAGCCAAAAAGGTAGTAATAGTTAGCACAATTACTATTATTTTGATGAGGTGATCTAATATTTTATATTTCCCTATAATAAGTAATAACGCACAAAATAAAGTAATGATAATAGACCAAGTTGCTATTGTAATATTGAGACCAAAAAGTTCATTAGCCAAACTAGCCGTCACAATGGTTACTGCTGTCTGTATAGTAAACATTGTGGTAAAAGTGAGTATGTAATAAGCTATCAAAACACCTTTACCTAGTTTCTTATACCCGTCTAATAAGCTTTCTCCTGTAGCTAGGGCATATCTTGGCCCAAATTGAAAAAAAGGATATTTTATAATATTGATAAGTAATAGAGCCCAGATTAATCCATAGCCATAATCTGCTCCTGCTCTAGTAGATTGTACAAGATGTGAAACTCCAATAGCGGCTCCTGCAAATAATAAACCAGGACCTAGCTTTTTGATATTAAAAGACATAAATAGATGAAATTATTTTTTTATAATAATTTCTGCAAGTAATTTTCTAGCCCTAAGTAATTTAACTTTTACATTGTTGATAGGTTCGTTCATTACCTTAGAAATTTCTTTATAACTTAATTCTTGAAAATAACGTAAATTAATGACTTCTTGGTAATGAGGTTTTAATTCTTTTATATAACGTAAAAGTTGAGCTAAATTTTGCTCAGTTATAAGTCGATCTTCAGGAGTAGGTGTGTCATCTACAATTTTATAAACTGTATCATCCACATCTATTGTAGTTTTTGAAACTATTGAGGTGTTTTTTTTACGTAAAAGATCTATATGTATATTTTTGGCTATCTGAATTAACCATGTTTTAAATGTGTATGACTCATTAAAAGAGTTAATCTTGTCAAATGCCCTTGAGAATGCTTGAATCGTAATATCTTCAGCTTCATATTCATCATGAATCCGTTTTAATAAAAATCCGTAAACATCATTCCAGAAAGAATCTAAAAGGTAATTAAAGGATATTTGATTCCCTTCCTTAGCTTTTTGAATATGGGAAAGTAAAATTGAGTTTTTGGATTTCAAATAAAAAGAATTTAACTACGACCTTAATTTTAGGATGTATAGTTAATATGAAAACTATTAAGCATGATTAGTTTCATTACATGAATCAAATTGATCAGCAGTTTTTCCACAAAATGAACAAGATTCACCATTTTTATTTAAAATAGGACTTTGGCTAGCACAAGTTCCAGCAAATTTACCATCTTTTTTTGCCCATATTTTTATGGCAATTCCAGCAACAGCTAGTAATAATAAACCGAAAGTTAGTAGTAAAAGTTTCATAGACTAAACAACATCAATAGTTAATAGTGCAAAGATATAAAGAATATATACTAGCTATAACATAAAAGATGGTATATTTTTCTTAAAATATGTTGACTTCCGTTTCTAATTTGATATCAAATATATTTTTAACTTTTAGTTGTATCATAGAAGCAACTTCTAGAATTTCTTTACCAGAGGCATTACCGTGATTAACTAATACAAGAGCTTGCTTGTCATGCACACCGGCATCTCCATAGCGCTTACCTTTAAAATCAGCTTGTTCTATTAACCAACCTGCAGGAATTTTGGTTTGTTGTTCGTTTATAGTGTAATAAGGTATTTTAGGATATTTTTTTTGAAGCTCGATGAAATGACTAGCCGAGATAATTGGATTTTTAAAAAAACTACCACTATTTCCGATAATGCTAGGGTCAGGAAGTTTGCTTTTCCTAATGCTAATGACAGCATTGGAAATATCTCGAAGTGTAGGAGTACTTATTTTCAGGTCTTTTAGAGCATTTTCAATTGCTCCGTATGAAGTGTTTATTTTATGATTAGTTGTCGTTAATTCAAAAGTAACACTTGTGATTACATATTTATTTTTGAATTCATGCTTAAATACTGAATTACGATAGCCAAAATTACATTCATCTTTTGTAAATGTTTTTTTATTCCCTGTTTTGAGATCAATAACAGTACATTTAACAAAAGTATCTTTTATTTCAACTCCATATGCTCCAATATTTTGAATAGGAGAGCTACCAACATAACCCGGAATCAGAGATAAGTTTTCTAGACCACCATAGTTTTTTTCAATACAATATGATACAAATTCATGCCAATTTTCCCCAGCATTGGCTGTCACGAAAACAGTATTCGTATCTGTTGTTTTTTCATCTATACCTTTGATGTTTATATAAATAATTAAAGCATCGATATTTTGCGTTAAAAGCATATTACTGCCTCCACTTAAAATGAATTTTTCTTTTTCTTGATTTTCTTTTAAAACCTGTAATAATTCATCCTCAGAAGAAACTTCTACAAAAAATGAAGCAGTTACATCAATACCAAAAGTATTAAATGATTTTAATGATTTTTGTTCCTCTAATTCCATAAAGTAATATATTTTTCTAAAGCACTTTTTAAAATAAAAATAGCTTTTTTGAGATCTTTTTTATTTAATACATAAGCAATTCGGACTTGATTTTTTCCTGTATTAGGAGTTGAATAAAAGCCAGAAGCAGGAGCAAGCATAACAGTTTCATTAGCGATATCAAATTGATCGAGTAACCATTGAGAAAAATGATCCGAATCTAAAATTGGTAATTCCACAATACAATAAAAAGCACCTCTTGGAGTAGCTACTTTTACATTCGGAATTTTATTCAATTCATGAATAAGAGTATCCCTTCTAGATTTGTATTCGTTAATAGTATCTGTATAATACGAATCTGGAACATCTAAGGCAGCTTCACTCGCTATTTGTGCATATGTAGGTGGGCTTAACCTAGCTTGAGCAAATTTCATAGCAGTTTTTACAACATCTTCATTCTTCGAAATTAAACATCCAATTCTAGCACCACACATACTATATCTTTTTGAAACAGAGTCAATAACAATAGCGTGTTTTTCAAGTTCTTTTTCTTGTAATATCGAATAATGTTCAATATCGTCGTAGACAAATTCCCTATAAACTTCGTCAGAAATTAAAAAGAGATCGTGTTTAATAGCTATAGAAGCTAATTGACTAATTTCTTCTTTACTATATAAATAACCTGTAGGGTTTCCTGGATTACAAATAAGAATTGCTTTGGTTTTATGAGTAATTAATTTTTCGAAACTTTCTATAGACGGTAAAGAGAAGCCATTTTCTAAAGTTGAAGTTACAGGAACAACTTTTACGTTGGATTGCTGAGAAAAACTGTAGTAATTAGCATAAAATGGTTCTGGAACAATAATTTCATCGCCAGGATCTGTAATACTTCCCATTGTAAAAATTAAAGCTTCACTACCCCCTGTTGTTATGATAATATTCTCAGGAGTTACATCTATTTTATGTTTAGAATAATAATTAGCTAATTTCATTCTAAAACTTTCAATGCCAGCGGAATGACTATATGCTAAAATATCTAAAGTGTTGTTTTTTACTGCATCCAAAGCCTCTTTAGGAGTCTTGATGTCAGGTTGACCAATATTTAAATGGTAGATGTGTTTGCCTTGTTTTTTAGCTTTGTCAGCAAACGGAGTCAGCTTTCTTATAGGTGATTCTGGCATAGAATTCCCTTTTTTTGATATTAATGGCATTGAAATAACGTTAAAATAGCTGCAAATCTCTGAAATTATTTGATAATTAGAATGATAATTGATGTGATATTTAAGTAATTGTTTATATTTAAACAAATGGAATATATGTTTTCGAATTTTTATCGAATATTAAAAGTAAAACTCTTTATTTTTATGGGATTTACTTGTACGGTATTAACAGCTCAAGATAGCATTCACTTAGTAGACGGACTTAAGAAGGATAAGATAAAGTTTAAATTAGTTAATAATTTGATCGTTATTCCAGTAGAACTTAATGGAACCGAATTAACTTTTTTATTAGATACAGGGGTAAACTCAACAATCATATTTAGTTTGGAAAAAAGAGATTCAGTTGAATTTCGAAATGCGTCTAAAATTTTAATTAGAGGATTAGGAGCAGGAGAACCAATTGAAGGTTTAAAATCTGTGGATAATGAATTGAAAATTGGAAAAACAATTAATAAGAATCAAAATGTCTACTTAGTTTTTGATGAAAGCATGAATCTCTCTCCTAGAATGGGATTTCCTATTCATGGTATTATTGGGTATGATTTTTTTAAGAATCTTATTGTAGAAATTAACTATGATTCACAGTTTTTAAAAGTATTTGATCCTAATACTTATAAATATAAGAAATGTAGAAAATGTTTTGAAACAGAATTATATTTGAGAAATAATAAACCTTATATAAAAACTCAATTTGAAAGCGATAAAGGTAAAAAAGAAATAACATTATTAATGGATTCTGGATCTGGAGCAGCGTTATGGTTGTTTGAGGATGTAGATGAAGGAATTGTAATTCCAGAAAAATCTTTTGAGGATTATTTGGGTAGAGGATTAAATGGAAATATATATGGAAAGCGTGCAAAAATTGATAAATTTGAATTAGGAGATTTTACATTTGAAGAAGTAACGACATCTTTTCCTGATTCTATATACACCAAGGGAGCTGCTATTGCCGAGAGACAAGGAACTTTAGGAAGTAGAATTTTAAGGCGATTTAATAGTATTGTAGATTACCCTAATAAAAAACTATCTCTGAAAAAAAACAGACAATTTAAAGATCCGTTCAATTATAATATGAGTGGATTAACTATTATACATAGTGGTTTTAGACTTGTAGAGGAACTTATTAAAATTAAAGGAGAAGTAGCAAAAACATCAGAATTTATTTTAGCCTCTAATAATGAAGGATCATCTGTGAACCATATAGTCAG
The DNA here is from genome assembly GCA_947498595.1 of uncultured Aquimarina sp. Taxonomy (GTDB): domain Bacteria; phylum Bacteroidota; class Bacteroidia; order Flavobacteriales; family Flavobacteriaceae; genus Aquimarina. Next base: position 124,635 of record CANMKX010000010.1, on the reverse strand, counting down.
GGATTCTTATCAATTACTCCATATACTGAAGCCAAAATTTGAAATATCTGAGATTAGACCAGAATCACCTGCAGCATTAGTAGGACTTAAAAAAGGCGATATCTTAACTAAAATCAATGGAAGGCTAGCACATAAATATTCATTATCAGAATTAAATGCTCTTTTTTTTTCTGATGAAGGGAAAAGAATAAGAATGGAAATAGAAAGAAATACAATAAAAACTAAATATACTTTTTACCTGAAAAAAGTCTTATAAATAAAAAAAGAGATTCTATATAGAATCTCTTTTTCTTATACATATAAATTTATTTAAGATTTTTCGAGAACACTTTTATTCGTGTCTAGAACTGTCCCTTTTATTTTTATAGCTTTAGTAGGTTGATCGGCATTCGAGTATACAGTAATAGTTTTACGTATAGGACCAACTCTATTAGTATCATATTTAACTTCAATAACGCCAGTTTGGCCTGGAGCAATTGGATCTTTCGGTTTCTTAGGTATAGTACAACCACAACTAGAATATACTCTAGAAATAATTAATGGTGCACTACCAGTATTCGTAAATTCAAAAACACGAACTCCATCGCTACCTTTTGCGATTTCACCGTAATCAATGACATTAGATTTAAATTCGATTTTGGCTTTAGTATCTTGAGCAGTGAGGGTTAAATTCAAAATACCAATAAACAAAATCAAGGCTATTTTTTTCATAACGTAGGTTTTTGTTAAACGTAAAAATAAATACTTTTTAATCAAGATCAAAATATTAAGACCTTTTCAAGTTGATCTTTACTATAGTTAGTATATTATAATTACTTTTGCACATCTAATTTCAAAAACTAGACCAAAGTATGGCATCATTGGGAAAATACAATGCAGAAGCAGTAGAACAGAAGTGGTATAACTATTGGATGGAACATAATTATTTTCATTCAGAAGTAGATGAGAGAGAACCGTATACAATTGTAATACCACCACCCAATGTCACAGGAGTCCTACATATGGGACACATGCTTAACAATACAATTCAAGATGTATTAATCCGTAGAGCAAGACTTAAAGGATTGAATGCTTGTTGGGTACCTGGTACAGATCATGCTTCGATTGCAACAGAAGCAAAAGTTGTAGCAAAGCTAAAAGAGCAAGGGATTGATAAAAACGATTTAACACGTGAAGAGTTTTTAAAACATGCCTGGGAATGGACGCATGAATATGGAGGAGTAATTTTAGAGCAACTTAAAAAATTAGGAGCTTCTTGTGATTGGGACCGAACAAAATTTACAATGGATGACGATATGTCAGAAGCTGTAATTAAATCTTTTGTAGATCTTTATGGAAAAGGATTAATCTATAGAGGATATAGAATGGTTAACTGGGATCCAGAGGCAAAAACTACGCTCTCAGACGAGGAAGTAATTTATGAAGAAAGACAAGGATCTTTATATTATATCAATTATAAAGTTGAAGGAACTGATGATGTATTAACTATTGCAACAACAAGACCTGAAACCATTTTTGGAGATACCGCCATTTGTATTAATCCTAATGATGATAGATTTAAACATCTTAAGGGTAAAAATGCAATAGTGCCAATAGCAAATAGAGTTATTCCGATTATTGAAGATGAATATGTAGATGTTGAATTTGGTACAGGATGTTTAAAAGTAACTCCTGCACATGATGAAAATGATAAAGTTCTTGGTGATAAGCATGGATTAGAAGTAATAGATATTTTTAACGAAGATGCGAGTTTAAATTCTTTTGGATTACAATTTAAAGGGCAGGATAGGTTTGAAGCAAGAAAAGCTGTAGCTAAAGAACTAGAAGTACTAGGAGTATTAGTTAAAAAAGAAAATCACTTAAATAAAGTTGGTACATCTGAAAGAACAAAAGCTGTTATTGAACCTAGATTATCAGATCAATGGTTCTTAAAGATGGAAGATCTAGTTAAACCAGCTATTAAAGCTGTTTTAGAAGATGAGGAGGTAAAATTGTTTCCAAAGAAATTTGAAAATATATACCGTCATTGGATGACTAATATTCGCGATTGGAATATTTCAAGACAATTATGGTGGGGACAACAAATTCCAGCATATTTTTATGGAGATGGGAAAGAAGATTTTGTAGTAGCAGAAAATATAACAGAAGCTTTAAAACTAGCAAAAGAAAAAACTGGAAATGCAACATTAACACAAGAGCAATTAAAACAAGATCCAGATGCTTTGGATACATGGTTTTCTTCATGGTTATGGCCTATGAGTGTTTTTGATGGAATACGCAATCCAGAGAATGAAGAATTTAAATATTATTATCCAACAAACGATTTAGTAACAGGACCAGATATTTTGTTTTTCTGGGTAGCAAGAATGATTATTGCAGGATATGAATATGCAGATGTAAAACCATTTACAAATGTGTATTTGACAGGATTAGTAAGAGATAAGCAAAGACGTAAAATGTCTAAGTCATTAGGGAACTCCCCAGATGCTTTAAAACTTATAGAAGATTATAGTGCAGATGGAGTTCGTGTAGGACTATTGTTGAGTAGTGCTGCAGGAAATGACTTAATGTTTGATGAATCTTTATGTCAGCAAGGAAAAGGATTTCAGAAAAAAATATGGAGTGCATTTAACTTGGTTCAAGGATGGGAAATAGCAAATGATATAGAGCAACCAGCAGCTTCAAAAATAGCAATTGAGTGGTATCAAGCAAAATTACAGAAAGCTTTAGTCGAAATTGAAGATCATTTCTCTAAATATAGATTGTCGGATGCTTTGATGACGATTTATAAATTAGTTTGGGATGATTTCTGTTCATGGTTCTTAGAAATGATAAAACCTGCATATGGAGCGCCTATCGATGGAGCAACATATAAGGCTGTAATAAACTTGTTTGAAGATAACTTGAGAGTTGTGCATCCGTTTATGCCATTTGTAACAGAAGAGATATGGCAAAATATAGCAGAAAGATCTCCTGAGGAAGCTTTAATTATTAATAGATTACCTGAGACAAAAGAAGTGAATTCAGAATTAATTTCAGCATTTGAATTTACTGCTGAAGTTGTGTCTGGAATACGTACGATCAGAAAAGAAAAAAATATTTCATTTAAAGACGAAATAACACTTTCTGTTTTAAATAATGAAAATGTAAAACCTTTATTTGATACAGTAATAGCTAAATTAGGAAATGTTTCTGAGATTAGTTACGTAGAAAATAAGGTTGAAGGAGCTTTAGCATATAGAGTGAAATCAAATGAATATTTTGTTCCGATTGCAGGAAGTGTTGATGTTGAGGAAGAGATTAAAAAACTAACAGAAGAATTAAAGTACACTGAAGGTTTCTTAAAGTCGGTACAGAAAAAATTATCTAATGAGCGTTTTGTAAATAATGCTCCAGAAAAAGTAATTACTATTGAACGTAAGAAAGAGTCTGATGCTTTAGGTAAGATAGAAGCTTTAAAGACAAGTTTAGAAGGCTTGAAAAATTAAAGTAATAGTAGACTTCTTAACTAAGGAGTGTGATTGGAAAATAAAAAAAGGGAGCGATTTAAATTGTTCCCTTTTTCTATTTTATGTTTTGTTCTAAAACAATGATTGTCTTATATTATTATTTAAAGATGTTTATTGACAAGCTCTATGTATTTTATTTTGGCTTCATCTTGACTCATGTTTTTTATCTGAAATAAAGCATTTAATTTAAAAGCATTTCTAACGATATTATTCCCAGAAGGAGTGTGTAATGCTTCATTATAAGTAGCGTGTTTGTAATATGCATAAAAATGCAGCATAATATCCGGAGGTAATTGTACCTCAGTATTACTAGCCTTTTCAAAAGCTTTTTCAAAAGCACTATTTAATTCTTTTTCTGTCATGAGAGATATAAGGAATATCAATACAAAAATAATCCTTTGATGTTAACTGTTAATAATGATTGATAAATTTAATTTACGATATATGATGAATAATATAAAGAAAGAGATATAAAAACGGACTAGCAAAAATAACACTATCTAATCTATCAAATAAACCTCCATGTCCAGGCATTAAAGATCCACTATCCTTAACTCCAGCTTGTCTTTTAAATTTAGATTGAATAAGATCACCTAAAGTACCAAAAATGCTTACAATTATACTAATAATAATCCATGTGTATAAGGAGAGTGAAGGAGTGTATAGTGAGATAATATAACCAGCAATGAGAGAGAATATAAAACCACCAATAAAACCTTCTATTGTCTTTTTAGGAGAAATTCTTTCTAATAATTTATGTTTTCCAAAGTTTTTACCAGTTAAATAAGCAAAAGTATCGTTAGTCCAAATAAGTAAAAATGCACCAGCAATGATTTCAGGCTCATAACTACCTCTATATGAAGGCAACATAATAAGAAAAAACATAGCTGTGATAAGATAAAAAATACTTACGAGGTATTTTTTCTTTTCGAACATAGGGATGATCCTAATTGTTAGTAAATCTCTGATTAGTAGCAGTTCTGTGATAATAGTTAATGCCAATAAAAAGCCAATGACATATACAGGGATTTTAAGAAAAACGAAAAGAGCAACTAATGAAATGAAAATTAAGTATAGCCAATAATTCTTAAAATGAATTAATCGTTGTAATTCTTGGATGCATATGATACCAAAAATTAGAAATACAGTTACGAATGTGTATTTGTGAAAAAATATGGCGGATAATAATATCGAGACAAATAAAAATCCCGATAATGATCGTGTTAATAATTCCTTCATGAGTTATAGATCTTCCAGTAAAAGTAGGTATAGGTTTTTAGAAATACTTCCGTAACTTAAGAAATCTTTTTCGTTTTTGGTCCCAAAATTTTTGATAGTTGTAATGTTTGAAGGAATAGAATTTTTGTTTTTCTCTTTAATCCCTTTTAAACCTTCTCCTATATTACCAACTAATTGACTGGTAGAAGAAACAATGATCAGATTATTAGGTAACTCTGGGAGCTTTTTTTCTCGCAATTGATTTGAAGAAATTAGAATAGCTCCAGTATCTGCAATTAAATATTCACAAGTAGCAAAATAGAAATCAGAAGTGGTTTTAGTTGTAAATTCAAGATTATAACCTTGAAATTTACTTTCTAATGAAGGTTCAAAACAACAAACTTCTTTTTCATACCAATCATTCTCTAAAAGGATATTATCAAAAGATTCTTGTAATTCGTTTTCATTATCACAATATAAAAACTTACCTCCGTTACGTTTGAAGTTAATCATAAATTGCTCATCTATAGGTAGGTTAACCTCTGGCATGTACTTGCTTTGGTTACCTTCAATAGAGGCATTGCTTTTTTCGTCTGATTTAGATTTTCGAGAAAATAATTTTCTAAATAGACTCATTCTTTTTTGTGATTGGGGATTACAGTTAGTTTAATTTCAAAGATATAAAAAATCTTAATTTAACAAGAGTGCTAAATTAAGATTTTTATTTTTTTACAGTAATTCCGTAATTTATTTACGGTTAAGTACTGATTATGATGGCTCTGTGGTAATTTCTTCTTTTTTATTAAAAGGACGCTCTCCAAAGATTTTTTCTAAATTATCTTTGAAAATTACTTCTTTTTCAAGAAGAACTTCAGCCAATTCTGTAAGTTTACTTTGATTTTCTTTTAGTAAATCAATAGCTCTTTGATATTGTTCTTCGATTATTTTTGAAATTTCTTGATCAATAAGCTCACTAGTTTGCTCACTATATGGTTTATTGAAATTATGCTCACTTTGCCCTGAAGAATCATAATAAGTAAGATTTCCGATTTTATCATTAAGACCATATACAGTAACCATAGCTCTAGCTTGTTTAGTTACTTTTTCAAGATCACTTAATGCACCGGTAGATATTTCATCAAAAATTACTTTTTCAGCAGCTCTACCACCTAACGCAGCACACATTTCATCAAGCATTTGTTGAGGGCGTACGATTAAACGTTCTTCTGGTAAATACCAAGCAGCTCCTAAAGATTGACCTCTAGGGACAATGGTAACTTTTACCAATGGAGCAGCATGTTCTAACATCCAACTTACTGTAGCATGTCCAGCTTCATGAAAAGCAATAGCTCTTTTTTCTCCTGGAGTTATGATTTTATTTTTCTTTTCAAGACCTCCTACAATTCTATCAACAGCATCTAGGAAATCTTGTTTACCAACAGCTTTTTTATTATTTCTAGCAGCAATTAATGCAGCTTCATTACAAACATTAGCTATATCAGCTCCAGAGAATCCAGGAGTTTGTTTAGATAAAAAGTCAGTGTCTAAACCTTCTTCTTTTTTAAGAGGCTTTAAGTGTACTTCAAATATTTCTTTACGCTCTCTTACATCTGGTAAGTCTACGTAGATTTGTCTATCAAAACGTCCAGCACGCATTAATGCTTTGTCTAAGATATCAGCTCGGTTAGTTGCTGCTATGACAATTACATTCGTATTTGTTCCAAAACCATCCATTTCGGTTAACAATTGGTTCAATGTGTTTTCTCTTTCGTCATTTGATCCAGAGAAATTACTTTTACCTCTTGCGCGTCCTATAGCATCAATTTCGTCAATAAATATAATAGCAGGAGACTTTTCTTTAGCTTGTTTGAACAAATCTCTAACACGAGAAGCTCCAACACCAACAAACATTTCAACAAAATCAGATCCCGATAATGAGAAGAAAGGTACTTTAGCCTCTCCAGCAACAGCTTTTGCTAATAATGTTTTTCCAGTTCCAGGAGGTCCTACAAGTAATGCTCCTTTTGGGATTTTACCACCTAAAGAAGTATATTTTTCTGGGTTTTTTAAGAAATCTACAATTTCTTGTACTTCCTCTTTAGCTCCTTCTAATCCAGCTACATTTTCAAAAGATACCTTAACATCGGTATTTTGATCAAATAATTTAGCTTTGGATTTACCAATGTTAAAAATTTGACCACCAGCACCACCGCCAGCACCACCACTCATTCTTCGCATGATGAAAATCCATACTCCAATGATTAAAGCAAATGGTAATAATGATAATAAGATGTCTCCCATGAAATTACTTTCTGTTTCATAGTTTACTGCAGTTGTAAGATCATCTTTTTTGATAATTGTACTCATTTGATTTTCGAAATTTTGTAAATCTCCAAATTCAAATTGATAGTTTGCTTCACCAGTTCCTTTAGGAAGGAATGATTTTGATTTAGAATCTTTGTGTTTATCAGAGTCAGCAGCTTCTTTAGTAAGATATACTTTTGCAACTCTTTTATTAACAATGACTACTTTTTCAACTTCACCTTCTTGTAAATAATTGTAAAATTTTGAAGGAGTTGTTTTAGCAGGATCAGTCCATCCATTACCTCCAATGAAATTTAAAGCAATAAATCCAACAAGAAGCACTGCATAAATCCAATAAGCACTAAATTTTGGCTTTTTGTTTAGCTCAGGTTTTTTATTATCTCTCGCCATGTAAGCTTTGTTTCTTTTTTAATAATTCGTTTTGATAGATGTGGTTTTAGCATCTCCCCATAACCCTTCTATATCATAATATTCGCGTATGTGTTTTTGAAAAACATGTACTACTACATTTACATAATCAATCAAAACCCATTCACCATTTTCGGTACCCTCTACATGCCAAGGTTTATCTTTTAACTCTTTACTAACTGTTTTTTGTACTGAGCTAACAATTGCATTTACTTGAGTATTAGAGTTTCCGTTACAAATGATAAAATAACTACATACAGTGTTTTCGATATCTCTTAAGTCTAAAATATCAATGTCATCACCTTTAACTTCTTCTATACCCTTAATGATGTGAGCGATTAATTGATCTGTACTTACTTCTTTTTTTGCCATGCAAATTTTTAATTTGTGTAAAGTTATTATTTTTTGTGATTTAAGTAACCTTATTTATGCATATTTGTTAAAACTTTTTACTTAACACAACCAATTACACATGCGTTTAATCAAAGTTGATGCCATTGAGTCAACAAATACTTTTTTAAAAGAGTTAATTCGAGATACTAAAGTAGATGCTTATACCTGTGTTCAAGCGCATTTACAAACTGCTGGACGTGGGCAAATGGGAACTGTATGGAATAGCAAAGCTGGTGAGAACCTGACTTGTAGTGTTTTTGTACCTATTGATAAGGTAAGAATAAATGAGCAATTTTATATATCTATGAGTACTGCTTTAGCTATATATGATACTTTGCAATGTTTTCTTATTCCGAAAATACAAATAAAATGGCCTAATGACATTTTGTCTGAAAAAAAGAAAGTTTGTGGTGTTCTTATAGAAAATGTAGTTGCTCATGGCAGATTAACAGGAGTCATATTAGGAATAGGTTTAAACGTTAACCAAGTTGATTTTGAATATTTACCTCAAGCAAGCTCCATGAAAAACATTATGGGAAAACAATTTCAGCTTGAAGAATTGGTATATACAATTGTAGATAAACTTAAAAAACGTTTCGAAGTTCTTGAAAGAAGAAGTTTTACAATAATTCAAAAAGAATACGAATCTATTTTGTTTAGAAAAAATAAACCTTCTACATTTAAAAATATAGAAGGTGAATCTTTTGTAGGTATTATAAAGAATGTTTCTTCTACAGGAAAATTACAAGTATTACTTGAAGATGAACAAATAGAAGAATACGATCTAAAAGAGATTAAACTATTATATTAGATAAGAGCTAGTTTCTCGCTAAGTGTATTAATAAAGTTTTGGATAGGACCTTTAATCATCATTCCCATCATGGCATTAAATTTCCCTTCAAAAATAAGTTTAGTTTCACTTTTACCGTCTGCGATTTCATTAATATCAGCGGTAAGTGTAAAAGGTAGTTTTTCACTAGCAGCTCCTAAAATTACTTTGCTAGGTGCAACGCTATCTTTTTGTTCTAAAACAATTTCTGGCATTCCTTTTAATTGAAAAAGGAAACGAGTATCATTTAATACTTCAAATTTTTGTTTGCTGTCAGGCATAATTTGCTCAAAATTTTCAACTTTTGTTAAGAAATCAAAAACTTCTTGAGGATTTTTATTGACTGTTACAGCTGGACTTTCTAAGTTCATATTGAGATTGTATTTTTATTGATTCCACTCAGCTGGGTTTTCTTTCCAGCTTTGTAGTGTAGTTTGTTCTTTTTCGGTGATGTAACTAGTATCCTTAGCTTGTTCTAATAAAGAATTATAATTACTAAGAGTATGTAGTTTAACACCAGCTTCTTCAAAGTTTTGAGATGCAATGTCGAAACCATAATTAAAAATAGCGACCATACCTTTTACATTAGCATTAACAGCTTTTAGTGCTTTAACAGCATTTAAACTACTTTTACCAGTACTAATTAGATCTTCTATTACAATTACTTTTTTACCTTCAGGAACGATTCCTTCTATTTGATTTTGTCGACCATGCTTTTTAGCTTCAGGACGGACATAAATAAATGGTAAATTCAAATATTCTGCAACCATCATTCCAATACCTATAGCTCCAGTAGCGACTCCAGCAATTACATCAGGTTTACCATATTCTTCTTCGATGAATTTAGCAATCTGTTCTTTCAGATAGATACGAATAGGTGGGTATGATAATGTAATACGATTGTCACAATAGATAGGAGATTTCCATCCAGAGGCCCATGTAAATGGTTTTTGTGGTTGTAATTTAATTGCATTAATTTGCAATAATAGTTCAGCAGTTTTTTTTGCTGTATTTTTGTCAAAAATCATAGTGCAAATGTATAAAGTTTTTGTGAATAATACTCCGATTATTCTCTCTACCGAAAAGTCTACAGATTCTAATTATAAATCAATTCCGATAAAGGAAGCTGATTTTCAGTTTATTATTAGAGGCATCCTTAACGGAACGACAACAAAGATACATTTGTATCACAAAAATGAAGAGAAATTATTCAAGCATTTGTATAAAAAATTACCTGTTATTGTAGCTGGAGGAGGTAAAGTGTTCAATACCAACAATGAAATACTTTTTATTCATCGTAATGGGAAATGGGATTTACCAAAAGGTAAAACAGAAAAAAATGAACCAATTCCGTTGAGTGCTATTAGAGAAGTTGAAGAAGAGACTGGAGTCGAAAATATTGAAATTACTAAATTCTTATATAAAACGTTTCATATTTTTAGACGTAATGGAGAATTTAAATTAAAAGTTACTTATTGGTTTGAAATGAAAACAACATATAATGGAACATTAATTCCGCAAACTAATGAAGGTATTGACAAAGTAGAATGGAAAAACCATAAGAGTGCTCAAAAAGCATTGAAAGATTCGTATGCAAATATTACACTCTTATTTTCTCATGATTATTTATCATCGTAAAATACGATATATAGGATATTGCATATGAGCTTTTTCATAGTTAGAAGAATGTTTGTGTAACCAATCTAATTGAGCATACCAATTCTTTGAAAAAGCCGAATCTATAAGCTTCTTTTGATCAAATTGTAGTTTTAATTCAGGAGAATTATTTAATAACTCTAGAGCTTTATCTTCCCATACATAGGGAGAGAAGCCTTCTTTCTGTTGTAAAATTGTATCAAAAAAATTCCAATTAAAAAAAGAGTCTACTGTTTCTGGCTCAAGTGTTTCTACTAAATACCTAAAAGCTCGCTGGTCGGTATGTACTATGTGATCTCCTTTTTTAAATAGTATAGTTTTTATATGTGGAGTTACTTGAGTTTGATAATGTAAATAATGACCTTCAAAAGGAGTTTTTCGAGTTTTATAATCTTTAATTTTATAGGATTCGACTTGGATAGTAGAATCTTTGTCAAGAGTTTTTATAGCTACTTGATTTGTTTTTAATAAATCAATGATTTGCCACCATCCTTTCGGAATAACATATGCTTTAGGTATGACAATAGATTTGGTAGCTGTAAAATAATCTTTAATTTTTATGTTTTTCTCATATGGTTTGTCCCTATAATATTTTAAGCGTTTAGCTTGTGTAACTTTACTAGAAATGTAATTACCTTCATATCCTTTAAAATTAAAATCAGAAGATTTGGTAGTGTCTACAATCCATTGTATTGGATACGTTTTTTTTGAAACTTGTTGGATAAATGCTTTTTTTCTTAATGATTTAATGGTGTCACTATTTTTCTCGATAATATCTATCATAGATACCATCAATTCGTAGGTACCTTCTACACGATCTTTATATGGTTTCAACATATGTGTTTCTACCATCATACCTAAAGTATTCCATAAAGTTGTGTATCCAGTAGAATATCTAGGAGAATCCAAAAATTGGGAAAATCCTTTATCTGGAGTAGTTCCCCAAACATTAACATAAGGAGTGATATCCCATTTTTTAGTAGATAATGCTTGCTCTAGTTGTGGTTTGATTTGTGTGTGCAAATAATGACCAAGATCGTAGTTTAATTTGTTATGTTGCGTAAATAAATGAGTTAACGTGTATTGATAATCAGCACCATTACTTACATGATTGTCGATAAAAACATCAGGTTGTACAAGATGAAAAATCTCGGCAAAGGCCTTAGCGTTTTTTGTATCGTTTTTAATAAAATCTCTATTCAGATCATAGTTACGAGCATTTCCTCTAAAACCATATTCTTTTGGACCATTTTGATTTGTTCTGGTAGTAGTATTTCTATTAAGAGCACCTCCGATATTATATAATGGAATAGTGGTTACTACAGTATTTTTAGGTGTTTTTATAAGTCCTTGAGCAAGATCTCTTATTAAAAGCATTGTCGCATCAATCCCATCACTTTCGCCAGGATGAATCCCATTATTGATAAGAAGAACTCTTTTCTGTTTTCTTATTTGATTGAAATCAAAATTCGAATCAGGATTATACGTTACAATGTGTAAAGGATGACCACTATCGGTACTACCAATTGTGTCTATAGCTACTGTAGGATATACTTTACTTAATTTAGAGTAATATGCTATGACTTCTTGATAGGTAGGCGTTTCTGTTCCGTTACTAGATTCAAAATGTGTTGTGAAACTTGTATCTGTAGATTTTTTTTCAGAAGTAGTACACGAAAAATATAAGAAAGGAATGATAAAGAAGAGTAGTTTTTTCATAATAGCATATTGATTAATCGATTGATACCAGTGGTTAAATATAAATAGGGAATAACGAATGATCAATATCTTTAACAAAATAAAAGTGAAGTGACTGTAAATCAGATAGATTGTTTTGAGGGACTTGCTAAGAGAAGATTCTGATCAATTTATTGTTTAACAGGAAAATAACGCTATTTTTGCAGCCTGAAAATATTTGGACATGACAGAATTTGTGAGAAAACGCGTTGCAAACGCTAAAAACGATATTTTATCGGGATTAACTGTAGCATTGGCTTTAGTACCAGAAGCAGTAGCATTTGCTTTTGTAGCAGGAGTAGATCCATTAGTAGGATTGTATGCTGCATTTATGATAGGATTAATAACATCGATTTTTGGAGGTCGTCCAGGAATGATTTCTGGAGCAACTGGAGCTTTAGCTGTCGTAATGGTTAGTTTGGTTGCCGAAGGAAATGCAATGGGAGCTGAGAGTGAACAATTAGGATTGTATTATTTGTTTGCGACAGTGATTTTGATGGGAGTAATTCAAATTCTGGCAGGAGTATTTAAGTTAGGTAAGTTTGTGAGACTAATTCCGCATCCTGTAATGATGGGATTTGTAAATGGATTAGCCATAGTGATTTTCTTATCTCAAATAGGAATGTTCAAAGAAGGAGTGAAAGATATATTTGGAGGAGATAAATATGTAACTGAATCGGTAGAAAAAAGATACGAAATCAGAGGAGATAAAGTATATGATATTGCTACTAATAATGTACTGTTTACTTATAACAGTGATAGGTTGGAAGATGTACGAACTAAAGAAAGCAAATATTTGGTCTATGAAGGACAAGTTTTTGATCTTAACAACAATAAAGTAGTTTTTAACAAGGAAGGAAATCTGCTGTACTCTATAAAGAAAAAAAATAAAGAAAAACAATGGATACCTACTAATCAATTACTAATGATGCTAGGGTTAGTATTGTTAACGATGTTGATCATGTGGGGACTACCAAAATTAACAAAGAAATTACCAGAAGCTTTGGTTGCTATAGTTGTAGTTTCAGCAATAGTAATTTTTGGAGGATTAGATGTAGCTACTGTAGGATCTTTTATTAGAGATGGAGGAGGAGAAGGATTAAAAGGAGGATTACCCCAATTTCAATTTGATATTTTTAATAAGGTACCCATGACTTGGGAAACATTTAAGTTTATAGGACCTTATGCATTGATTTTAGCAGCAATTGGATTAATAGAATCATTGATGACATTAAATTTAATTGATGAATTAACAGAAACGAGAGGGAATTCTAACCGTGAATGTATGGCTCAAGGAGGAGCAAATATTATTACAGGACTTTTTGGAGGAATGGGAGGTTGTGCTATGATTGGTCAATCTATTATTAATATAAAAGGAGGAGGGCGTACTCGTTTATCTGGAATAGTTGCTGCAGTTACTTTATTGATGTTTATATTATTCGCTTCAGGATTGATAGAGCAAGTTCCGATAGCAGCATTGGTAGGAGTAATGTTTATGGTTGTAATAGGTACTTTTGCTTGGTCTAGTTTTAGAATTTTAAATAAAATACCAATGACAGATGCTATTGTTCTTATTGCTGTATCTGGATTAACAGTAATGTTTGATTTAGCAATAGCAGTAATAGCAGGAGTTATTATATCTGCCTTAGTATTTGCTTGGCAAAATGCAAGACGTATACGTGCTCGTAAACATATAAAAGAAGATGGAACTAAAGTTTACGAAATTTGGGGGCCTTTATTTTTTGGAAGTATTCAAGCCTTTACAAGTAAGTTTGATGTAGCTAATGATCCAGAGAAGATTGAAATAGATTTTATGGAGTCAAGAGTAACGGATCATTCTGCTTTAGAAGCTATTTTTGGTTTGGTAGAAAAATATGAAGCAGCAGGAAAACATGTTCGTGTAAAACATTTGAGTGAAGAATGTCAAGCATTAATGGTAAAAGCTTCTCCTAAATTAGCTAATTCTATAGAACATAATATAGACGATCCACGTTATCATGTAATGGCAAAGGCAATGAAATAATAAAACCATACATAAAAAATTAAAGAGGAATTGTTTTAGAGCAATTCCTCTTTTTTTATAGATGAAATAATATATTCTTTCCAATTAGTTATCTCAGAAGCTATATGTATTACTTTAAAATTAAAGCGAACTCCTTCTTGTAATACACCCATAGCATCATCAATATGAATATTAAAACCATAAGTAGGAGGATGTTTAGAAGCAGTAATTCCTTTTCGCATTAAAACAGAATTATTCTTTGTTTGATTGATAATGGTATTAACGTGTATGTTATAGTACCATAGCATACACCTTATTTTTAAGGGAGATCTATAAGAAGTTGTATATATGTGAATTGTGTATCCTGATTTTTGTAATGTACGTACTAGGCGAGCAGTACCTTTACGGATAGGTTCAATACCAAATAGTTTTGCTAGATAACTTCTTTTTTCAACAGTGAATTCGTTATTAAATGGTATTAAAGTTCCGTCAAGATCAAAACTAATATGCATGTTTTTTCTAGTAATATACTATTATATCAATTAACTTATAAATGAAATATATGTTAAAAGAGTGTTTTTTATAAAAAAATATACCTGCTTTAAAAGTGATTTTAACATTTTAAAAACAGATTATAATTAAAAGTTATAAGAATTACGGTTTGATAGATGTTCTTGATGAAAGGCCTTTATATGTTAGTATTTTACAGCTTCAAAAAATATGATAGGAACTACGTGAATATATGATTTTAATTGTTTTTAACTTGTTTAAATGGTGAAGAGTGAAAGCGAGTTTAAAGACAATTTTAGATTGCTAATTGGTTGTTTGTTAGTGCTTTTTTTGATTTTTGATAACGAATGTATGGTTTTTAAGTAAGCTGAATAAGGTGTTTAAGTTGTTGTGATTGAGTTAACTATGTTTTAACAATTAGCCTAGTTAATTAATAGAGATTGTTCCGTCTCAATATGTGTTGAATGTTGTTTTTAATTAAGAAAATAATGTTTAATACAATCGATTTACACGGCCGTAGAATTGATATTACACACACACAAATATTTTAAAAAAATCATTTTATGAAAAAATTAAATGCATTCACACTAGGAGCATTTGCGCTTAGTTTACTAGTGGTTAGTTGTAATTCGGACGATACTAATACTACGGCAGATGAAACAGCAGTTGAATTTACGCAATCTAAAAATTTGCAATTTATTAAAGCTAAAAAGGAAGCTTTGGCAATTGTAAAATTAGGGGCTAAAGAAGCTAAAAGGTCTTTAGCAGATTTTAATGGATCTGATAGATCATTTAGAGATGAACTAAGTGTATTCTTACCAAGTGCAATTGATGTGGATGAGCCTACACTTAAAGATAATACCAAGGCTAACGTAACTATGCCAATATACGAAGGAGTGGGACCTTCAGGAAACCCAACATACTTTATTATTACAGAAACAACAACGCCTACATTAGCAAAGATTTATGGAGCAATTTTAGCTCCTAAATTAAAATTTGGAGCATTACCAACAGCTGCTGCTGCTGCGCAAAGAGTGCAGGTTAATAAAGAAGGAAGAATTATTTTTAGAGGAGATGTAGATTTTAGTCCAGAACGAATTTTAGTAGCTGGAGGATCTGGTAATCCAGATGAAGCTTTTCCTCCATCGGTAGCTCAACCAGGAGCTGTAGGAGATTCAGAATATTCTTCATTAGTAGTATTGCCAAGTGGTAATGTAATTAACTGTCAGATTATAGCTAATAGTACAGGAGTTCATGATCGTATCAATTGGATTGATATTGAAAATAGAAAAGTGAATTTTCAGTTGCTAGATGGCTGGGAAGGTGGAGATGATTATTATTATCACTTAGTAACTGATGCATCAGATGTTGGAGCAGCAACGATAGAACTAGGGACGTATGCGCCTAGAATGGCAAATCTACCAGTATTTGGACAAAGTGGAATTGATGGAGAAACTGTTTTATTAGGTTTTTCACCAAATGGTAATGGATTAACTCTCGCTGGAGGAAATGATATCTCTCAGCGTCAAGGATTAAATTCAACAATCTTGGATGATGATTTAGATCCTGTAAATGTATTTCCTTTCGATCCTGATAATAGTAATCCTAATAGTAATTACTCACCAATGTGGGATGCGCATATTAGTATGTGGACTGATCTAGCTATCAATGGACCTAATGGAGATGTAAGAAGACCTATTACTAGTTTTAATGATTTAAGGGAATTAGTTGAAGCTGGATTAGTAACAAGTAATGCTATCAATCAAGGAAATGCAAATAGCTTTGTTTTTGGATTGAGAGCGACAAATGCAGTGATTAATTGCCCAGTAATATTACATCCTTTTCAAGGACAAAACGATTAATAAATAACAATAATATATATTTTTAGGCAAAAAGAGCACCATATTTTATGGTGCTCTTATTTGATTTATATAAAGGTTATTTTACACGTACAGTATCTGGTACTAAAATCGTATAATCTCCATTGTTTCTAATAACATCTCTTACAATACTACTGCTAATAAAAGAAGTACTTGATGCTGTTAATAAAAAAACAGTTTCTATACTAGAGAGTTTTCTATTAGTATGAGCAATAGCTTTTTCAAATTCAAAATCAGCGGGATTTCTTAAACCACGGAGAATGAAATTTGCATTGATTTCTTTGCAAAAATCAACAGTAAGACCGCTATAAGTGACAACTTTTATTTTTGGTTCATCAGCAAAAGCTTCTTCTATAAAACGTTTACGTTCCTCAAGGGTAAACATATATTTTTTGGATCCGTTGACTCCAATAGCAACAACAACTTCGTCAAATAATGGTATTCCACGACTGATCACATCGTAATGACCTAATGTAAAAGGATCAAAAGATCCTGGAAAAATAGCTCTTCGCATTATAAATAGTTTTAAGCATCAAACAAATATAAAAATTTAAGTATTGCTTAATTCATAATAATACACTAAAACAAGTAGTTTTATAAAAACGAATCACTTTTTAATAACGTGAAATGTAGGTTAGTTAAAAGCAAGCTTTAATAGCATTTGTAAATAATGAGGTTAACGAAATGCCCGCATTATTAGCTTGTTGAGGTAAAATACTAGCTTCACTAAGTCCAGGATTGGTATTCATTTCAACAAAATGAGGTTCTCCATTGTGGAAAATATATTCACTACGAGAAAATCCTTTCATTTTAAGTACTTGGTAGACTTTTAAAGCTAGATCTTGCACTTTTTTAGTATCAGTAGCATTTAATCTTGCAGGAGTAATTTCCTCAGATTGGCCTAAATATTTGGCCTCATAATCAAAAAAATCATTCTCAGTAACAATTTCTGTAATAGGTAAAACAGTATCTTTTCCTTCAAATTGAATTACTCCTACAGAAACTTCTGTTCCGTCAAGAAAAGATTCAATAATGATTTCGTCATCTTCTTTATAAGCAACTTCAATAGCTGAAAGCATTTCGGTAGCTAATTTAACTTTAGATACACCATAACTACTTCCGGACTTATTTGCTTTAACAAAACAAGGCAATCCTACAGTGTCTATAATTTCTTCAACATTGATTTGATCTCCTTTATTTAAAAAATAGTTAGTAGCACAAGGTATTCCATAAGGTTTTAATGCACTGATACAATCACGCTTGTTAAAAGTAAGCGCTGCTTGATAAAAATCACACGATGTTTGAGGAATTTTTAATAATTCAAAATAAGCTTGCAATAAACCGTCTTCTCCAGGAGTTCCGTGAACCGTATTAAAAGCAGCATCAAAAAAGACTTTTTCATTATCTATGAACAAAGAGAAATCTTTTTTATCAATGATGAATTTTTCTTCATTTTCATTTAAAAAATACCATTCCTCTTCAGTAATATAAACACGATATGGAGTATAAAGCTTACGGTCTATATATTTATAAACAACATTTCCACTATTTACAGAAATATCGAATTCGCTAGAATATCCACCAATTAAGATGGCAATGTTCTTTGTATTCATATGAGAAGGTTTCAAGAAAATCTAATAATTAAAAATGTAAATACTAATACAATGATTATAATAGGAACAAAAATATCATTTTATATCTTTGCGCAAACAATTAACCTATGGGATTATTAAAATTCATCTTTAGCAAAACTTTTTTATTTCAATTAATTATAGCAATACTATTGGTTGCAGCGCTTTGTGTAGGCGGATTAGAATGGCTGGATAGTAGTACAAATCATGATCAACGTATTGTTGTACCAAGTTTAAGTAAATTATCATTAAATGAAGTGAAAAGCGAATTGACAAAGAAAAAATTACGATTTGAAGTTCAGGATTCTGCAAACTTTAATCCTAATTATCCAAGATATTCTGTAATAGAGCAAAGCCCTGTTGCAGGAAATATGGTAAAGGAAAATCGTAAAATTTATTTAGTGTTAAATCCATCAGGATATAGAAAAATAGAAATACCTAATAATTTAATTCAAAGAACACGTAGGCAAGTAGAGCCTACACTTACTGCTTTAGGATTTAAGATAGGAGATATATCATATAAACCTAATATAGCAGAAGATGTAGTTTTAGAATTATCACATAAAGGAAAAAAATTAAAAGTAGGAGATAAATTGATGAAAACCTCTGTTGTAGACTTAGTCTTAGGAGACGGTAAATTAGGAGGATTACAATTATCAGGAGACGAAGAAAGCGTAGAACAATAAGATGAGCACAGTAGGACCAATAGAAAATAGCGAAGACGAATTATACGAGCATTATAGATTTGTTGCCAGTAGTGGACAAGAACCGTTACGTGTAGATAAATTTTTAATGAATTTTGTCGAAAATGCAACTCGTAATAAAATTCAGCAAGCAGCAAAAGATGGAAGCGTTTTTGTAAATGATATCGCTGTAAAATCAAATCATAAGGTAAAACCAAATGATGTAGTTCGCGTATTATTTGAACATCCACCATATGAAAACTTATTAACGCCAGAAAATATTCCTCTAGATATTGTATACGAGGATGAAGCGTTATTAGTCGTTAATAAGCCAGCAGGAATGGTTGTTCATCCAGGACATGGGAATTATTCGGGAACGTTAATTAACGCGTTGATACACCATTTTGATAATTTACCAAATAATAGTAGTGATCGCCCAGGGTTGGTACATAGGATAGATAAGGATACTAGTGGACTCTTAGTTATTGCTAAAACTGAAGAAGCAATGACACATCTTGCAAAACAGTTTTTTGATAAAACAAGTAAAAGAGAATATGTAGCTATTGTATGGGGAAATATAGAAGATGAAGAAGGAACGATAGAAGGTAATATTGGACGTCATCCAAAAAATAGATTACAAAATACAGTCTTTTTTGGAGAAGAAGAAGATAAAGGAAAACCAGCCGTAACTCATTTTAAAGTATTGGAGAGATTAGGATATGTAACACTTGTTTCTTGTAAATTAGAAACTGGTCGAACACATCAAATACGTGTGCATATGAAGCATATAGGACATACTTTATTTAATGATGAGCGTTATGGTGGTGAGCGAATATTAAAAGGAACAACATTTACAAAATATAAACAATTTGTAGAAAACTGTTTTAAAGTATTACCAAGACAAGCGCTTCATGCAAAAACATTAGGGTTTATACATCCAGTAACCGGAGAGGAAATGAATTTTGAAACAGAAATTCCAGAAGATATGGTACTTTGTATTGAACGATGGCGTAATTATGCTAAAAACCAAATAGAGAATAAATAAAGAGAACAGAAACGTCAGTATCAATAGTACTGACGTTTTTTGATTAAGTAAATACAGATGAGGTATAGAAAAAAATAATCCTTGTATCAATAACAAAAAGAATAACCATTTTGTTTATTAATAACGAATCGTATTTTTGAAGTATAATAGGAAAAAAATGAATCATCATTTTATCATATTATTGAAAATAAGAAAAGGAAATAATACCTAGACAGTAGAAAATAAAAGGAATGCTATGAAAATTGTAATATCACCTGCAAAATCATTAGATTTTGAATCTCCATTACCAACGACTAAAAGTACGCAAGGAACGTTTCTTACTGAAGCAACAGAGTTAAATACAGTACTAAAAGAGAAAACACCTAAAGAGATAGGAGATTTAATGCATATTAGCGATAAGTTATCACAACTTAACTGGCAGCGAAATCAAGATTGGAAATTACCCTTTACGGCTACCAATGCAAGACCAGCAGTATATTCTTTTAATGGAGATGTATATACAGGACTTGACAGTTACACTATCCCAACAGAAAAACTACCCGTACTAGAAAATACATTAAGAATACTTTCTGGGTTGTATGGGATTTTAAAACCATTGGATTTGATACAACCGTATCGATTAGAAATGGGGACTAGAATGCCCGTAGGAACACATAAGAATCTTTATGGATTTTGGAAAGATAAATTAGCAGCAAATCTTAATCAAGAGTTAACAGATGACGAATTATTTGTAAACCTAGCAAGTACAGAATATTTTAAAGCTGTAGATACCAAAATATTGAAAGTACCAGTAATAACTCCAATATTCAAAGATTGGAAAAATGATAAGTTAAAAGTGATTAGTTTCTTTGCTAAAAGAGCCAGAGGAATGATGGTACGCTATATTATAGACACAGATGCTAAAACAATAGAAGACCTTAAAGGATTTAATTATGATGGATATAGTTTTAGTGAAGAATATAGTATCAAAGAGAATGAATTGGTATTTGTAAGATAAAATTATATTTTGCGGTGCAAAAGTATTCTAAAGTATTGTTTTTACTTTAGCAATAAATCCATAAAAAATAAAACTTGAAAATAAAACCAATCCAAATAGCATTATTTTTAATCCTAACACTTATAGTATTATTTGGATTGACTTTTTTAAGTCAAGAAGAAGCTGTCAAAAGTGAACATAAAGCAGAAGACGGTTTTTCATATTCAGGAATTTCTATAAAATATCCAACAGCACAACAGTTTTTACAAATAAAAGATGATTCTGTAGCAACACTAGAGCAGATTAAGATAGTAACGACGAGTGTGGTACCGGTTGAAGAAGAACCACCAGAAGAGATTGTACCTTTGGATAGTATAAAAACAACTCCAGAGGTTAAGTTTGCAAAACAAATTATAGATTTCTCTAAAATTGATACGACACAAATTGTACGAATACGTTATCCAGATAGTGTACCTAATTTTGTTGAAGAGCTAAAAAAGAGAATAAGTAGTAAAAACTGTAGAATTATTCATTATGGAGATTCGCAATTAGAAGGAGATCGAATCACATCTTATTTGCGAAATAGGCTTCAAGGTCTTTATGGAGGTAATGGTCCAGGGTTTATTCCAATTAAACAAGTATACAGACAAATTAGTGCAGAGGTTACTCCATCAGATAATTGGGAACGATATGCATTATTTGATCCTACACAAGATAAGTTTACGCATAAAAAATATGGAACATATATGTCCATATCAAGGTTTACACCTTATGTAGAAGTGTTGCCAGATAGTACAGCTTTGGATACATTACCTATACACAAAGCAACAATTACAGTAGGGAAAACTAAGAAATCATATTTACGATTACGTAAATTCAATAAAATAGGACTTCATTATGGAAATGCATTAGATCCTATAGCGATCAAAGTTTATAATAACGATCAACTAGTCCAAAGAGATAGCCTAATAGCAGACGGTAAATATCATAATTATAAAATAAAAGTACCTGCAACACCTACTAATTTACGAATAGAACTTGAAGGGAAAATTAGTGCAGATTTTTATGGATTAACATTAGACTCAAATCGTGGTGTACATATAGATAATGTAGCAATGAGAGGAGCTTCAGGAACGATATTTGCAAAATCTAGTGCGACTAATTTTAGTCGTATGTCTAGAGAGCTTAAACCCAAAATAATCATAATGCAATATGGAGGAAATACTGTTCCATATTTAAGTGATTCAACAGAAGTTCAAAATTATAGCAAGTATGTAATTCATCAAATAAAGTGGATTAAGCGAAGAACTAAAGGAGTTCAAGTATTATTTATTGGACCTACAGATATGTCAACATCGATTAACGGAACCATGGAAACCTATAAATTGTTACCGTATCTTAATGAAACTCTTATGGAAACTTGTTTGAAAAATGAAGTGGCTTATTGGAGTATGTACGATGCTATGGGAGGAAAAGGTTCTATGAAACTGTGGGTTGACGAAAAACTAGCAGGTAGTGACTATACTCATTTTACTCCTAAAGGAACCAAAATTATATCAGAATTATTTTTCACCTCTTTGTATTTAGACCTCAAATCAAAAAACGAGAATGATTTATAAAAACCTACTGGGCATACTATTGTTAATAAGTACATCAACAATAGCACAAACATATTTATTAGACAGTGTCAAGTCACAATATGATTTTGTAGACTGGAAAATAAATAAGATTAAATATGCAGATGATTCACCCGCATTTACTCGCTTGTATAAAAAGTTAAATACAATAGCAGAAGGCAAAGAAGATGATATTCATATTTTTCATATAGGGGGGTCTCATATTCAGGCAGATATTTATTCCAATAAATTACGATCGTATTTGCAACACATGAGCCCAACAGCCAAAGGGCAACGTGGATTTTTATATCCGTATCGCATGGCAAAAACGAATAATCCAGGGAATTATAAAGTCGATTATGATGGAGAATGGAAAGGATATCGTTGCTCTGTAATGAAAGATAGTATTGCTTGGGGACTATCTGGAGTGACAGCAGTTTTTAAAGATTCGGTATCGCATATAAAAGTACAAGCTAATTACCGTAATTATAAAGAACATACTTATAGTTTTAATAAAATCCGAATTTTTTATAACGACTGGAATTCTGATTATGAACTTAAGTTTAAAGATAGTTTAATTGTAGCGGCACATACAGAGAATAAAGAAGGACATTATGTAGAATTTGAACTGAATAAAACAGTAGAAGAGATTGAGTTTTGTGTAGAAAAGATAGGAGATAGTGAAGAAGCAGAATTCTTAATGATGGGATTAGAATTAATGAATGATGCTCATGGTATCGAATATACAACCATAGGAGTAAACGGAGCTAGCTTTGCTTATTATGATCGATGCCGTTATTTTGAAGAGCAATTACAACTTTATACACCAGATCTTTTTATCGTTTCTATAGGTACAAATGATACCTATATGATAGAGTTCAATGCAGACGAGTTTAAAGCTTACTACGAGCAATTAATTAAGAGCGTACTCAAAGCGAATCCAGAAGCGGCAATACTCTTGACAGTCCCGAATGATTCATATTATAAGAAAAAATATCCTAATCCAAATACTAGAGTAGCTCGTACAGTGATTTACGAATTAGCAAAGCAGTATCGTATGGCAGTATGGGATTTTTACGAAATAATGGGAGGACTAAATTCTTCTCAAAAATGGTATGAAAATAAATTAATGCCCAAAGATCGAATTCACTTTACTAGAAGAGGTTATAGTATCAAAGCAGATTTATTACTAGAAGCATTGACTAACTCTTGGGAAACTTCCTTAGGTTTGCAACCTAAAACTGTTCTTAACCAAATTATTAATGAATAGACTAATAGACATATTTTCTTTTTCAGAAGAATTTCCATTGATTTTTACGCAAGCAAATTTTTGGATATTTTTTGCTATAATCTATTTGATATATGCATTGCTATATGCCAAAAAGAATGTGCGTAGTGCGTATCTTTTTGCTATTAGTTTATTGTTTTATTACAAAACTAGTGGGTTATTTATAGGGATTTTACTTTTCAGTACTATCAACGATTATTTTTTAGGGAAAACAATTTACAATAGCACATCTCAACTCAAACGAAAAGTATTAGTAACTTTTAGTGTAATTGTAAACTTAGGAACTTTATGCTATTTTAAATATGCTTATTTCTTTACAGATTCGTATAATTATTTGTTTCAAACAAAATACGAAGTATTTAATGCTTTAGGATACTGGGCAAATGGAATAGCACAAGTAGATTATTTTACTGTAGACGCAATTATATTGCCTGTAGGTATTTCTTTTTACACTTTCCAGACAATTAGTTATAGTGTCGATATCTATCGAAAACAATTAAAACCTTTAAATTCTATTATCGATTTTGGTTTTTTTGTCAGTTTCTTTCCTCAATTAGTAGCAGGACCTATAGTTAGAGCGGCAGATTTTGTACCTCAAATTCATAAAAAAATAGAAATAACTAAAGAAGAGTTTGGACGAGGTACTTATATGATTTTAAAAGGACTCATCAAGAAAATGATCTTTGCGGATTTTATAGCTATGAATTTTCTAGATAGAATTTTTGACATGCCTGAGATGTTCTCTGGATTTACCAATATTATGGCGATGATAGGATACTCATTACAGATTTATGGTGATTTTTCAGGATATACAGATATAGCAATTGGATTGGCATTGTTAATGGGATATAAATTGCCTAAAAATTTTAATTCACCATATAAAGCCATTCATTGTGGTGACTTTTGGAAACGTTGGCATATCTCTTTGTCCACATGGTTAAAAGATTATTTATACATTCCTTTAGGAGGTAATCGTAATGGAACGGCAGCTTCTTTTATGATTACAGGAGTTTTTATAGCAGGAATATTATTTGCAGTAGGAGATTTCTTGATAGCGATGTTGGTTTTTTGGATTATCTTTTTGATAGCATTTTTATCATTTAGTTATGCCAAAATAGCAAAACATATCAATACCAATATCAACGTACTATTAACAATGTTAATAGGAGGGTTATGGCATGGAGCTTCGTGGAAGTTCGTTGTTTGGGGAGGACTTAATGGGCTTGGTATTTTAGTATATAAATATTGGAGACGTATCAGTCCTTACGATACATCAACACATATCATTGCCACAGTATGGAAGATTGCTATAACGTTTACTTTTATAACATTTACACGTGTTTATTTTAGAGGGAATAGTATGGATCATATTGATCGATTCTATGAACAAGTAATGAATAATATGGGATGGCAAAATGCATTGACCATTTTATGGGAGTATCGATTGGTGTTTGGAATTATGTTACTTGGTTATATAACACATTGGTTACCATATGCGACAAAAGACCGCATTGAAGCATTCTTTATAAAAAGTCACGTAGTTATTAAAGGAAGTATAGCTGTTATAGTTGCTGTTATCTGTTACCAAACTTATGCAGCAGATTTTCAACCATTTATTTACTTTCAATTTTAAAGTGTAGTAAAACTTATAGATTGTATAAGGTTTATTGAAAAAAAGAACATATTAACAAATTAAAAAAGGGTGTTAAAATATTTTGACAACCCTTTTTTAAATTATTTGATATCTGAATGTTGAAAAAATAATTAAACTATTCTTTTTCAACAGCAAGAACATCTGCTAATTCTAAATCCTCATCTATAGAATTGTCTTCTGGTACAGAATCTTTTAATGCTTTAAATTTTTCTAAACGTTCCATTTCACCTTCTTCACCAGAAAAATATGGAAAAACGTCTATAATAGGAGATTCAGCTACAGCTGGTATTGTATACTCACCCATAGTATCTCTCATAACACCTACAGTATTTTCATAAGCTTCCTTTACATCGTTAGCCTGTATTAATAGATATTGATTTGTTTTACGTTCTTTACCGCTCTCTTCATCAAAAGCAATTAATGATACTCGAGACTTAAACCATCTATCAGAATTTTCAAATGGATGTATCTCAGCATAATTAGCTACCTTAATATTCATAATCTTAATTTCATCACTATCACTTAAATAAGCAGACATTTCTTCAGTAATTCTACTTTCGGCTTCAGTATAAGAAATGGCATCTACTAAAAAAGGTTCTGTTTTTACTTTCTGGATACCAGATGTTTCATCAAGTTTTCTGTATTTCACCTTGCATTCATACCAAGTTGCACTCATATTTATTTGTTTTAAAGGATGTCAAATATAGGATTTAGCTTTAGGCAAAAAAGACAAAAACAAGATAGATATTCACAATTTGAAAGATGCTATTGTATGTGTTTAAGAATAAACATTTAATTACTAAGTAAAAACGAAGTTTAGAGTTTTGTAGCGTTATAACTAGGAAATATATAATAAATAATATAGAAATTACTTAGGATAACTATTAGGATGCTTTTATGTTTGTAATAGTTTAGAAACGGTTTGATACATTTTAAGGGTTTCGTATCCAGTTCTAAGTTCATATTACCTACCAAATAATCTAAAGATATTAAAAGTGTAATTAATGGTATTTATTAAGATTGCTATATTATTAATATAATCAAAAACATAGATAAAAAAAAGCTATGCGTTACACATAGCTTTTCTTTATAGTATTAAAAGATAGATTAGTTTCCTTGTTGTGCGCGTTGTTTCATAGTTTCGTTTGCAACGATACCAAGTTCAACTCTTCGGTTTTTAGCTCTACCTTCTGGAGTTGCGTTGGTGAATTTAGCTTGTGTTTCTCCATGCCAATAGGTTTTAAAGCGGTATCTGTTTAACCCTTTAGAGACAAGATAATTCGTTACCGATTCGGCTCTTTTTCTAGATAATTCCATATTGTAATCATCATTTCCAGTATTATCAGTATGTCCAACAACAGTAATATTTGTATCTGGATATTCTTTAAAAATTGCAATCAGCTTGTTTAAGTTTGTCTGAGATTTAGCATTGATATTTGATTTATTAGTAGCAAAATACACCCCACTACTTTCGTCAAAAGTTACATTAATACCTTCTCCTACACGAGTAACTTCTGCACCATCTATTTCTTCTTCAATTTTTTGTGCTTGCTTATCCATTTGTTTACCGATAATCCCACCAGCAAGACCACCTACAACTCCTCCGATAATAGCACCTAGAGCAGAGTTCTTTTTGTTTCCAATATTATTACCTAAAACTCCTCCTAATACAGCACCAGATGTGCTACCAATTACGGCACCTTTTTGAGTATTGTTGGCATTTTTGATTGCTTCACAACCAGAAGTTATTAAAGCAAGTGCAAGGATAATTGTTATTGATTTATATATTTTCATAATGTTTTTTTAGAGTTTAGAAAAATTCATGGTAATGATAAAAGGTTTTCCTTCGAGGGAGGTTTTCATTTCCCAAGTCATAATAGTATCGTCTAGATGAGCTAATGACATTCGATAACCTTTATTACCGTTAGTACTACGTTTTTTTGTATCTATAGGTTTGAACAAAAAACTATACGTTCCGTTTGCGTCTGGCTGAGGAATAGTAAATCTAAAATTTCTATTTCCAGTTGAATCGCAATTGTTAATGCTATAATACCCAGTATTATTATTAGGTATAAATCGCCAAGTACTACCAGTCATACAATCAACCGTAGCGTCATTATAGAGAGTAACATTAAATGTCCCAGGTTCACTATAAGTAATGGTATTAAGAGACCAATTACCTTTAAGTGTTTTTTTTGCTGCAATGATAGTTTTTTGCGTGGGCGAGCATGAAACTATAGCAATTGCCATAAGTAGCATTAAGATTTTTTTCATATATGATGGTGTTTTTAAGTAGGCAAAGTTACCTAATAGTACTAATTTAACACCTCATAATACGAATGAATTGTACGTTAAATAAAAGCAAAAAAAGATAATGAATTGACACTCAATAGACTGTTTTTAAGAGATGAAATACGTTATGTAATTGAACGATATATAATAAAAAGAATATGTAATAGAATTCTTTCAATAATAGAGAGATGATTATATTTATTAAAAAAATGTTTGAACACAAACACCCATACCCACCATTTTTTCCAGTAGGAGTTACCAAATTAATAGTAGGTACATTACCTCCGCCTAGATTTGCTACTGGGATATTAAAAAAAGGTGATATTGATTTTTGTTATGGTAGTATCAGTGGGTTATTATGGCCTGTTTTGGATCGTATTTTTGATTTGAAATTAATCTTTGAAACAACAGATGAAGCTATTCAGCAGCGAAAAGATTTTTTGAGGCAAAGAAAAATAGGAGTGTGCGATATTGTAGCAAGTTGCCAACGAGAAAAAATAGATGCTTCCGATTTAGGAATGCAAACTGTAATGCTAAGAGATGTATGTAGCTATATAGAAAAATATCCTACGATAGATACATTACTATTTACAGGAGGAAATAGTAAAAACGGGCCAGAATATTTTTTTAGAAAACATTTAAAAACCCGTGAAATAAAACTAAAGGCATTACAAGATAAAACACCTAAAGTGCATGAGTTTGATTTGTATGAGTCAAAGATTGGTAGTTCTAAGCGTATTATTAAAACAGTATCATTAACCGCACCTTCTGGTGCTGCCAATAGAGCTATAGGAAGCCAATTATTATACAAAGATCGTAAGGCACAAAATCCTCTGTATACAACCTTTGATTATAGAGTAGATCAGTATCGTAAATTCTTTTAATGACAACTAAGTGAATAGCTTTCTAATTCATATAGAAATAATATTGAAATTCCTATAATAGGTATAGCTTCAGTAAAGAAATAAGATATGAAATTTCTATAAGTGAATTTAGCTGTATTCATTTTAACTATTAACTTCAATTTGTTCGATTTTTACGGCATTGGTATTAGGAATGATTTCTGTACCTAATTTGATACTAACACTTTGTATAAAAGAAGCTCCTAAGAATATTATTTGTGAGGTATAATAAACCCATAGCATTATAAGAACTAACACGCTAGCTGATCCAAAGGTAGAAGCAATATGGCTATGACCAATATATATAGCAATAGCAATTTTTCCGATAATAAATAAAGTAGCTGTAAATAAACCACCGAGTACTGTAGCTTTCCAATATATTTTTGCATCGCCTAAAAATCGAAACATTAGTGTAAAAACAATTGATAGAATGATAAAAGAGCTCAAGTGTTCATATAGATAAATTAGTTTGTAATCATGATGTAATTTAGTACTATATGTTATTAAAAAACTGTTGATCGTAGTACTGGTTAAAATGATAAAGAACAATAACATTAGGATAGCAACAGATGTGAGATGTTTTGTTAAGTATTTTAGAATACTGTTTTTGGGTTTTTCTTTTATATTCCAGATACTATTAAACGAATTATGTATTTGATTAAACATTCCAGCAGCACTAAATAGTAACGTTACAAAACCTATGATTGTAGTTATAACACTATTATGTTGTCTGTGTTGGTGTTTGATAATATCCTGTATTTGTAATGAAGCATCAGCACCTAAAATATCTTTTAATTGCGTATAAATTTCTCCAGAAACAGCTTCTTTACCAAAAAAAA
Organism: uncultured Aquimarina sp.; assembly: GCA_947498595.1. Taxonomy (GTDB): domain Bacteria; phylum Bacteroidota; class Bacteroidia; order Flavobacteriales; family Flavobacteriaceae; genus Aquimarina. The sequence goes on along the minus strand of CANMKX010000010.1, from coordinate 95,242 downwards.
GACCGAGTAACGATGTAATAATTATGATCATTGGTAAAAGAGAGAAAACTGCATAATACGCCAAAGAAGCCCCTTTTTGAAAAGTGTTACTATTAAAGAAATGATTAAAAGTAGCTTTAAAAATTTGAAATATACTCATCTGTTTTTTATTCAATGATATTGATTGTATGTTGCTTGTAATCTCTTATTTTTTTAATAAGTCGTTTGTTTAGATAATCATTTTTGTCCTGTAATACAGTAGCTATTAACATAGCTTCATTATAATAATTGTATATTTTTTCATGACTCCAATGATCTGGAGGCGTTTGTAAATTGGTGATTCTGTCAGCAAGTTTAACTAATCCAACCTCGTTAGATAACAATTGTATTCTAGACAAACTATCGATCATCCTATCTTTTTTTGAGATTATATTTTCATTTTTAGTTAATGCATGAACAGCCTCAGCGATTTTTGCACCAAATGTAATTTTAATTTCGTGATAATTTGCTGTTGTATCTTCGATAGTATCATGTAAAATAGCAACTTGTATAGCAAAATCAAGATCAAAACATGGAGTATGATTATAAGCGACTAAGACCTCCATTGCAACGTTTGAAATATGCAATAAATAATTAGAATTTGTACCAGGAACTTTTTGGTTACAATGTTTATCTCCAGCATATTTCATCGCTTTTTGATAAAGGTCTTGTGTCATATAGTTTTTTTTATATTAATAGTCTAATTTAATGATTAAGAGGCTAGTACTTCGTTGATCATTTCACGTATTTTGAAATCAGTAATTTCATTTAATTCATTAATTTTTACATGTCTCATAGATTTTCCTGTACCTTCAATTAAATGAGTATTTGTAGTTATTTTTTCAAAATCAAAGAAACCAATAGTAACGTGTTTTTTAGTTGTTTTTAAATAACAAAAATCTTTTTTAAGCGTATATACAGGTCTATTCCATTTTAATTGTTCATTGATTTGTGGATCAATCGAAAGAATAAGTGTTCTTAATTGATTTAAAATCATTTGATGATTTTTTGCAGCATTATCTATAAATGTAGTTACTTCTGGAATCATTATTTTTTAGTTTTTAAAAATAAACTTAGAATTAAAGAAAAAGCAGCTCCAGTAATCAGATTTCCAACAAATGAAAATTGCGCTTGCATAGCGGTACTGTAATACTTTGTTTGCTCGATAATTTTATGATGTATTTCTGTGTCGCTTAAATTTTGCGTTGCAAATTTTTCAGTCAAAGCATCTGTCATATCAATGACATAAGTTGGATATACAAGTTCATAAAATACAACAGTTAAAAAAACAGCGAAAATAGCAGTTGAGATACTCACAATACAACCATTGATAAAAGCATTCTTGAAAGTGATTTTTTGATGATGCAGCTTTTTAATATTCGTTATACTTTTATAAATACCGAGTAATAAAAAAACATAAAGTGAGATAAATAGAATAGTTCCACCAATCATTAATTTGTCATTTTTAATAGATTCTGGACCTACTAGATCTAATCCAAGTAATAATAACATTAATAATGTTCCGGCAAGGGCGATAAAGAACCCTACAATAATTGAGTACAATTTGCTTTTGTCCATAATTTTTTTGGTTTAAATGATTTTAGACAAATATGGTTTTGTTTTGATAAAAAGATACAATTTTTAGGGGTGGAAAAAAAGGTTGATTTTGTTTAAGTGATACTTATATAGGTAGTTATGATAAGGAGTCAAATAGTTCTTTTCTGTTTTTTACTCCGATCTTTTTATAGATTTTATTGATGTGTGTCTTAATTGTAGAAAGTTCAACAAACATTTCGTTAGCGATTTCTTGATTTTTCTTTTTATCTAAGATCATTAACGTGACCTCTTTTTCTTTTGCAGTAAGATTAAAAGTATCTATTTTTTTAGATTTTTCTTTTTGTTTATTCTGTTCAATAAACATTCCAAAAGAAAAGATGAGCAAGATAAAAGGAACTAATAAAAGAGAATTGATATAATCAATTTCGACGATGCCATAATAATTAGAAAAGTAAACAACATTGAATGTTAATACACATATGATTATTAGAATAACAAGACCTATTAGAAAGAGCTTTTTATTATCCACTTTTATATTCATTCTATTTTTTTGAAGATATTTAAAATGTATGCTAGATGATATATTTTTATAAAGGTACTGCTTTTTGTAAAAAAGTAAATTGATATCTTATTGAAGATTGAATTTAATAAAGTAAATATCTATGGTATTGTTGAAAATTCCTCAAATCGTACCATAAAATAATTATAAATTGTTCTATAATCATTTTAAGAAAGCTTATAATATTAGAATAAAAAAACTGAATTTGTTACAGAATTATTTGTGTTTATTTAATACAGATTACCTCATAAGCATGATTCATGAGTACGAGGTAATTTGGGAAAGTAATGCTGATATTTACTAAAGGGAACTATAACAGAAAACGATCACTGTTATGATATTTATGAAATTATTTTAAAACAGTTTCATAGATATCATTGAATAATTGCTGTCTCAATTTATGATTACGTTGATTTAAAAATATAATTAATCCCCATTTTTTAACCCTATTGTAGCATATGATAGAAGACTGTCCCATTGAGTCACCAGATTTTAAATAGATGGTATTTTTATCATCAGTAACAATGTTTATTCCCAATCCAAGAGTTCTGTTTTTATGTGTATAACAAATCTTTTCTGTAATAACAGAAGCTTTGGTGATTTGATTGTTTTCAAATAAAATAGCTTTCAAGAAAGCAACCATATCTGTAGTACTTGATTTTACCAATCCGGCAGGAGCAGCAATATTCCATTTAAAAAAGGCTTGTTTCCCTCCATTAGGATTATATCCAGTAGTACGATTAGTTACCTGAAAATCGGAAGTTAACGTACGAGTCATCTCTAATGACTTAATTATTTTTTGATTAATAATCGTATCATAATTGGATTGATAAATAGATTCTAATATTTGCCCAAGTATGATATATCCCATTGTCGAATATCGATAGTGACCATAATCTATTAAAGCATTACAATTATTGATCATAGATGCGATAACGGTTGCATTTATATCACTTATAGGCTGCTGAGGATTTAATGCAATTAATTTTCTGAAATCAATATCAGGTAAACCAGATTGATGAGAGGCTAGATCAGATACCTTAATTTTATGCTTCAGGTTTTTATGCAATGTATATGTTTTAGGAAGGTAATCATCGATATAATCGTCTAGTTTTATTTTATTTTCAAGTACTGCTTGCGCAAGTAAATTTGAAGTTAAGATTTTGGTAATAGATGCAATTTCGAATATAGAATTCTTATCAACATCATTAGAGCTCTCTTTATCGATAGTACCATATGCGGTATAATATTCTTGCTCATTAGAAATAAACCCTAGACTAATACTTACCTCGGGATGTGTGTTATGATAGCTAGCAATTATGGTATCGATTTTTTTAGAAATGTTTTGACCAAAAGCAATATAGTTACTAAATAAGAATATAATTAGAAGGTTGAAGATGTTTTTCATAGTATCAATTTTTTGATTAAAATTTATGTTGATACAAATTTGCAGAAGAAAACCCGTTGATGCGACCGAATGCGTAAAGTCGTACCAATTTGCACGATAAATACGTGTTACTTTTTTAAAAGAAACGTACGACTATTTACAATGTCTTGTTTATAAAGTTTTTACGATACGATGTAGGAGTGGTATTTGTATGTTTTTTAAAAGCTGTATTAAAAGAGGATTTGGAGTTGAACCCCACTTCATACAAAATTTCGAGAATGGTTAGATGGCTTTTGCTAGGATCTTCAAGGATAGATACCGCATATTCTATACGATGAGTATTGATGAAATCAAAAAAGTGTTGCCCTATTTTGTGATTAATTAAAAGTGATAACTCTCGTGTAGGAATATCTAACTGTTTTGATATGTTTTGGATGGTTATTGATGGATCAAGAAAAGGTTTTTCTAGCTGCATATATTCCTTTAGTTTGGTTAATATAACAGCATCTTCAGTTTCGATGTGTATCGGTTTAGCAGATGTTTTGGATAAAGGAGTTGTTACGAGCTCTAATTTTGAATCAATATTCTTGAATAAATCAGGATTATTTAAAGCTTTAAAAAGGTACCAGCAAATTATGATAAACTGAAATAGAAAAAGACTTATTCTAATCCATTCAAAAATAATATCGTATTGCGAAAATTTAAAAATGTTTTTAAGTAATGCAATAGCATAAAATATCGTGAGTGCTATTGTAAATTGAAATAACCATTTGTAGGATTTGATATTTGCTCCTGCATAATTTTGTTGGTATAGTCTTTTTGTTCTTTTTAGGATAATAAAAATAATCACAATATACACTAGCACTTGTATGTGTAATAAAGTATGATTCAGTTTTAACTCGATCATAGTTTGGTGGTGTGCTAAAAAATCAATTTTTGAAGACACCGATACATTATAATAACGAGGAAATAAGAGTAGATTGGCTATAATAAAAGGAATAGTATGAAATAAGTGTTTTGGTTTTAATCTAAAATCTGAATAAGTAACCGATATAACATATATATAAAAGATAGGAACCTGAAAAAATATAAACATATTCCTGAACATTCCTAAATTAGTAGGGCTACCAGGAGCAAAATTGAATAAGAACCCACTAATGTCTATAGTTGTAATGATTAAAAAAGCAGCAAAAATACGATTACTAGTTCTATGCTTAGAGACTACAGTTAGTAAGAAAAATGCAAGAAATAGTGAAATAAATATTGTAATCATTCCTCCAATAGTTATTAAACTAACTGTGTCCATGCATTATTGTTTTAAATTACAAAGAACCTATTAATAACAAATAGGAGTAATTGTACCTAGAATTTAGATTCAAAAATGCAGTTTTTTGATTAATAAACCTATAGCAAAAGTGTTATTTTTTGATAAGTAAACTTTTACTCATTAATCATCAAAAATAGTTTGTTGCATTTAATTTTATCATCTTTTGAGGTCAGACATGTTTTGTTGAATTTTATTTCTTTATAGAAAACTCGTTTCTAAAATCGGCTTTTTCTTTTTTCGCAATATGAGTCAATTTCGCTAATCAATTACTTTTATTTTTTCACTTATTTTTATTTGTTTGGTTAGTAATCTTGAATTGCCATTTTTATAATAATTATCAAGTAGAATTTTTTCCTCTATATAACCATCTAAATAAAATATTCCGACTTTGTCAAAAATATAGTCAAAATATATTGTATCATTCTTTTTTTCAATAAAACCGAATGTATCCAAACTTTGATGCATTTTTTCTAATTCTGTAATGGCATATCTTTTTTTAAATTTTCCTAAAAAAAGAGTTGTGGATTTAAGATCTTTTTCACCTGCTTTCACTGTGTCTAATTCTGAATCAAAGAGTATCTTGCCAATATTACGTTTATTAATTTTGGTTTCCTTGGCATAAATTATCTTAAGATATAATGATTCCTTTTGTTTTCTTTCACATCCAAATAGTGTAAAGAAAAATATGGATAGAAGAATGAATTTAGTTTTTATTTTTAAATATCTCATATCCTTTTTTTCTTTTAGCTTCATTTTCTTTTTCGATCCTTTGTCGAATACTACTGGAATCTTCTGGAAAAATAACGGTATCTTTTCTAACAGAATTGCCACTTTGATCTATATGACCATTATTATAAAAATAATGCCAATTATTCACTTTTTCAATTGTAATAGTTACTTTCGGTTCTTCTTCGGCGGTATATATCTGATTATTATTGGATGTAGAAGTATTATTTTTATCATTCCCAAATCCAAAAACGTCACTTAGCTTTTCATAATATCCTATAGCGGATTTTAAATTTAAAGTAAAACTATAAATGGATTGCATTACATCGGCAGATATTTGTTTAAACGTTCCCATATAACTTCTCACTCCAGGATCAGCCCAAAGGTCACCTGTACCATGTGGTTTTCTGTTGTTTTGTGGATAATTACTACCAGAAGTATTAGTACCCCACCAAGGCTCAAACGCTGCATTTTGGGTTAGTTTATCAGACCAACTTTGTCTATCATTACCTCGATTTATATTTTTATAAATACCTACCCATCGGCAAGAGGAACTGTTCCATTTATAAAATTTTCTTGAATGTTCGGGGTATTCACATAGTTGACCATCTTCCTTTCCGGGATATCCAGGTGATCCGTATTTGCATACATCTCTTTTTTTGCAATGTTCTATAATAATATCTCCTTTGATAATGCCATTACTAGAAGTTTTAGGAGAATAAGATATATTTTTAATATCTATTCCATCAGGTATATGAAAATTAAAAGATAGACTTCTGGAAAAGTCTCCTATTTTTGCATGTATCGTTTGAGTCATAGCAACCTCTAGGTTATCAATAGAATCAAGATTGTTTAAAACCTCATTTATTATTTTTTTTAAAGTAAATTCAATTTTTTCAATAAACTCTCTTGAGGAGAAATCATCCATAATTAGTTAGTTTTTTAAGGATTTGAGCTATTTATTGTCGATAAGTATATAATTATCACAGTGACCATGTATGATTTATGTAAAGATAATGTAGATATGTTTTACTAATCGATTACTTTTATTTTTTTACTTATTTTAATATGACGATTGATTTTTCTCATATTCCCATTTTTATAGTAGTCATGTAATAAAATAGTTTCTTCTACGTATCCTTCTAAATAAAATGCACCTTCTTTATTATATTTTGATTTAAATGGTATGACACTATCGTTTATCGCTCTATATGACTCTGAAGTCTGTCCTTCTAATTTTCTTATATCTTGTTGTTTATTATAAATACCAAAATGAAACCAAAGATATCTTTTATCGCTTTTTCTTAATTTAAGAGTATCCATTATTGGTGATTTATAAATAATTTCTCCATATTCTAAACTATCTTTCTTGTATATATTTTGAATCTTAATGATTAAATGATCGGAAACATTATTCTTTGTGTTAGTACAACTTAATGTGATAGTTAGCAATAGAGCTATTAAAATTGCTTCAATTTTTCTGTTTAAAATCATTTCTAGCTTCTTGCTTAATTCTTTCATTCTTTTCTTTATAAAATTGATCAATTTTATTTATATCTTTTACATACACAGTACTATCTTTCTCGGTATAAGAACCAGATTCATTTACAAAATTATTATTCATGAAATAATGCCAATTGTTTAATTTTTTAATCCTGATTGTTACTTTCGGTTCTTCTTCGGCGGTATATATCTGATTATTATTGGATGTAGAAGTGTTATTTTTATCATTCCCAAATCCAAAAACGTCACTTAGCTTTTCATAATACCCTATAGCGGATTTTAAATTTAAAGTAAAACTATAAATGGATTGCATTACATCGGCAGATATTTGTTTAAACGTTCCCATATAACTTCTCACTCCAGGATCAGCCCAAAGGTCATCTGTACCATGTGATTTTCTGTTGTTTTGTGGATAATTACTACCAGAAGTATTAGTACCCCACCAAGGCTCAAACGCTGCATTTTGAGTTAGTTTGTCAGACCAACTTTGTCTATCATTACCTCGATTTATATTTTTATAAATACCTACCCATCGGCAAGAGGAACTGTTCCATTTATAAAATTTTCTTGAATGTTCGGGGTATTCACATAGTTGACCATCTTCTTTTCCGGGATATCCAGGTGCTCCGTATTTGTATACATCTCTTTTTTTGCAATGTTCTATAATAATATCTCCTTTGATAATGCCATTACTAGAAGTTTTAGGAGAATAAGATATATTTTTAATATCTATTCCATCAGGTATATGAAAGTTAAAGGATAGACTTCTGGAAAAGTCTCCTATTTTTGCATGTACCGTTTGAGTCATAGCAACCTCTAGGTTATCAATAGAATCAAGATTGTTTAAAACCTCATTTATTATTTTTTTTAAAGTAAATTCAATTTTTTCAATAAACTCTCTTGAAGAGAAATCATCCATAATTAGTTAGTTTTTTAAGGATTTGAGCTATTTATTGTCGATAAGTATATAATTATCACAGTGGCTATATATCGTTTACATAAAGATAAACGAATTGCCAGATGATTTATAATTATTTATTTTTTCTTAAGAATATTAGTGAAATTAGTAGCTAAGAAGTGATTTGCTAGATTGAATTTTAACATGTGAAAAATAAGTTTGTGTATTTGGAGCCCAGTCAAAATAAGTTCCAGCTGTACGATTTTTCATTTCTTCCGATTGTTCCTTGGTTAATTGAAGATTTTGTTCAAATATTATTTTTGGCTTTTCATTAACAGTTTGAATAAATATTTGTAATAAATAGTCACCTGTTAAAAAAGAATATGTTTCTCCGTCCTTTGGTAGTAAAAAGTGATGATTGCAAGCAATACCGTTTTTACTTACAAAAAGTCCACTTCCTCGAACTAATTCTTTGTCACCATAAACCCAAACATTAAAATTTTGTACAGATTCACCTCGCTGTAAGCGTATAAACATATTTTGAATATATTGCCCCTTGTCTGATGTGCTATATAACAAAGTCCGTATAAATATTTTGTTATGTCTATCTCCTCCACCGTCAGGTCCGAAAAATATAACCGTTGGTTTTGTCATTTTTACAGTACCTTTTTTAAGACGTGTGAACCAAAAAGTCAGCCCTGAAATTGTCAGTGCTATTATTGAAATTATGATGCTAATATAGTTCATGCTACCTTTTATTATAAAGATAACTAAATTACCAGAGAGTCTGTAATTATTTACTAGTGTTTTTTTGATGAAGCTAGTGAAACCAGTGATTAACACGAGCTTCTTGTTTGTTATATACTTATTTAAACGAATAGTATACTAAGTAATAATAGTATAGTATCACGATGTAATCATTCTCTATAACAACAATCTCAATACAATATTTGGTTGCTGTGTGATTGTAGGGATGATCTCAATACAATATTTGGTTGCTGTGTGATTGTAGGGATGATCTCAATACAATATTTGGTTGATGTGTGATTGTAGGGATGATCTCAATACAATGTTTGGTTGCTGCGTGATTGTAATGACGATCTCAATACAATGTTTTGCAGCCGCGTGATTGTAGGGATGATCTCAATACAATGTTTTGCTGCTGCGTGATTGTAGGGATGATCTCAATACAATATTTGGTTGATGTGTGATTGTAGGGATGATCTCAATACAATATTTGGTTGCTGCGTGATTGTAGCGACGATCTCAATACAATATTTGGTTGCTGCGTGATTGTAGCGATGATCTCAATACAATATTCGGTTGCTGCGTGATTGTAGCGATGATCTCAAGGCAATGTTTTGTTGCTGCGTGATTGTAGGGATGATCTCAAGGCAATGTTTGATTCATGCAATCATTGCAACGATGATCTCAAGACAATATTTTGCTCATGCAATGGATGCAAGAGGATAATATTGGAGATAAACGATGTTTTGTGATTGATGCTTTTTTGTTTGTGTATCTGCCGCTGTATTTTGTGTCAATAATGTTTCTGCTTATAACATCTTTATCAGAATTGAGTTGCGAATACTACAATTTTGTCATGTGTTTAAGTGGGAGATATTCGATTGAGTAGCTACTATCGTTTCTTAAAAATGCAAAGGCGGAATCTGAAAAGCCTAATTGTAGAAAGAGTAAGAAGTTTTAAAAATAAAAATATGACAGCAGATGCTATAATTGGTATTTTAACAAAAGTACCCGAAGTTAGAAGAAAAGTATGGGTAGGTGGTTTTTTAAAAAGACGTTTAATCAAATTTTATGCAGGAGAAGGGTTTAAAATAAATCCTGAATCTATTGCCGAACTAGCACAGTCTGGAAAGAAAACCAATGGTGTATCTGATGATATAGAAGTACAAGAAAAGGCTGCTTTTTTATGTGCATTAACCGCTCAATTAAAAGAGTTTAATGATGCTTATGATACAGCATTACAATCTGGTGATTATAATGGGTTGTATCGTGCAATATTAGATAGTTGTGATTTGCGAGGGCAGTCTGGTTATGATACAGTAAAAAACGTGTTTTCTTAAAAAAAGAAATTAGTTTAATTAGAAGTTGGCTGTTTGGTCGGCTTCTAATTTTTTGTTTTCTACAATAGAGAGTGAGCAGTGATGAGGAGGTTTATATCATCTTTTGTAAACGGCTAAAAAAGGTTTTGATATAGCTAGTTTTAGAGTTGGATTTGGGATATATGCATTCATTTTTATCTAGATACTCATAAACCTCATCTGATACTTGTTTTTTAATCTCATTTATTTCTGTCCAAAAATCAGTCACTAATTTTTCGCTATAAAAACCTGATTTGATCATATATAAATTATTTGAGATGATTTCGATAATAGCAAAATGTTCTCCAATGTTATGATACACATCATTTGGTTTTGCTACCCTAAAATCATTTTCCCACTCAGCTTGACCATTGTATTTGCAATACAATGTATAGGTTTTAAGATCTATAGTATTCATTAATTAGTAGTAGTTGTTATTGATGTTTAACTACATATCTCTGTATAAAAATGCCTTGTAGTTGAGGAACAGTTATTTCATCAATTTCTTGATTTCGTTTTTATTGAGTCCTGTTATTTTTTTGATCATTTCTATATCAAAACCCTCTTGAATCATTTTGATAGCAATGTCTTTTTGGTTTTCGATTTTAGCTTTAAGTTCAAGCATGCGTTTTTTTTCTTTGTCGATAACGGTATAATTATCAGACTCCCAAATGGATTGCATAATACGTCGATCAAGAAAACTGTAATAATCGGTTTCGGAAATGATGAGGTGATCTTGTACAAAGATTTCGATCAAATCGGCAATCTTACTAAAACGCTCCGTTGTACTAATATCTTGTGTAGATGGAGTAAGGTCTCCACTAGGGTGATTGTGTACAAAAATAACGCTTACAGCCATTTTATAAATCGCCATCCTAAAGAGTGCAGATGGATCGATGGACATGCGATTACTGCCACCAAGGCCAATCAATTCTATAAACAAAATGGTATTGTGTTTGTCTAATCCAATGATCCAGAAATGTTCTTGTTTGCGTCCTATTGTATTCTCGCGTAATAGGATTTGCTGCATTACAGAATATACATCTTTGGTATTGGCAATTTTGATTTTTTGGTCTTTGTGTAAGCGTACCTTCATACGGGTAAATATACAAATTGTCTTGGTATCTATTGTTTTGTTATAGCGCTAAAAAACCAAAACTTATTCTTTTTGGGTTGCGTATAATACGCTTGCGGAATAAGTTTTAGTTTGTTTTGCTTATGTAATTCTCTTAGGATTTTTCTTAAAGGAAGACCTTGTCTATGATCAGCCTTAAAGAATTTTTTTTGTATTAAATACCCCATCAAATCTTTTGGCTTGGCTATAGGTATATTGTTTTGGATTAAATATGTTTCTATAGCTGTACTCATTGATTTGATATCCTCGTCTGTCATGATATTGAGTTTAAGATTTGTTTTGAGTTAGGGGGGAGGTTACTTCCTTTTGTTATATATTATTGTTGTTTTGAAAGATCAGTGAGACTTGGTAATTGAATACCTATCATATATATATTATTATAGATTTTCATCGTTTTTTCTTTTAAATTAACTTTCATTAAATCCTTATAACCATTTTCTTGATTTGGATATATGATAAGGCAATCTATTAGTTGATTGGTTTCAATTTGCAATTTTTTATAGACATTTGATAAGCGTGCATATCCTGATACTTGCCAAGCATCGTCTTTGCTAATTTCGTTTTTAGAATATGTAGGTTTATACTTTGCATCTATTACCATTTTTTCATGATCAGTATTCAGTAAATAATCTAACTCATTATGATTGGTTTTATAATGATATGCTATTTTATCTTTATAACGATCTTTAAGGAGACCTAAACCATATAATTCAAACAATTTGGGCATGTCTATCCAAAAGGGTGGAGTTTCTATTTGATTGTTTTCTGCTTTGATATTATCAATGGTATATCCAAAACGCCTGAGTATTAGTTTTGCTAAATGTATGGCCGGTTTATACTCTTTAAAAAAAGCACTTGTTGTAAGTTGCTGTATTTCTTGAATAGTTATCTCTTTGGATACTTTCTCAAACGCAGGAATTATATAATCATAATCTTCTTGAAACTTAGAAGATAAATCTAGATGTGGAAAAGATGTAATATATTTTTGAATAAAGACTAATGTTTTTTTCAATAATCTATTCTCTTTATGATCAGTTCCAAACTCCTCATAACTACAGTATGCATGTAGTTTTTTTTGTTTTATATGATTATGCTTAATCGTTTTACTGATATGAAGTTTGCCTTTTATTCTTCCTCTTAAATTGTGATTAACTTTATAATATGATTTTTTGAGCCCTTTTTTAACTATGCTTTTTAATATAGATAAGTATTGAACAATCAAAAATGGATTTAGATAATCTTGTTGTTGCTTTATTTTTATAGCAGGTTTATTCCATTTGATTTCAAATAACGAAGTTATCTCTGTTACAGTGTCTGGATATCTTAATACAGACTGTAACATTGTTAAGATATCTATTTTGCTATGATTAGTATTTATTTTAGGTTCTATGTGGATAGCCATCTTATTAGGTACCACCCAGTCAATACCTACATAATAATCTGTAAATAATTGATAAGAGTCATTATTTTGTTTGCGAATTTCAAAACAAAAACGACTTGTATCTTCTCCTTTATGAGTTTTATGGAATTTTTGAGTATATAATACGTCTGTTAATAAGTGATCATCTTTAATTGTGCAGTTATTTTTATGTTCTATAGTGGATAATACACGCATATTAATTTCCTGTTACAGATAAATTATTAATAATTTCCTGAGCATCACCTACTAAAATACCATCTTTTACATACTGATTTAAGATAGGTTTAATTTCGTATTTTAATCGCATTTTAAGCAATTCAATAGGATCAATTTCTGTATTTTCTTGCTCATTGATGATGAAATAACTATGACCTAATTGTATGTCTTTATAATTAAAATCCATAGCTAATGTATCGGCACTAGTTAATGTATCAGTAGTAGTTTCTGTAGAATTTTCTTTTTTAATAAAAAGAGCTGTTACGTTATCAAATAACTCTAATGCAATTGGATTTTGAATAACATCTCTATTAGGCAGTAAGTCAATAAAAGCAAAACGTCTCTGTATAGCATAATCTATATGACCTACACTACGATCGGCTGTATTCATAGTTCCGATTATATATAAATTATTAGGAAGAATAATGTTTGAGTTACCGTCTATAGCATACATACTTTGCACAGGTTCACCTCTATACTCTAATCCATAAATTAATTCTCCAAGGACAGAAGGAAGATTAGCTCTATTGATTTCATCAATGATTAAAACATAATTTTTGTCAGGAGATTCAAGCGCTTTTTTAGCAAATGTTGAGATGGTTTTATCTTCAGTATGATATTCTATTTGATTATTGATAGTTCTAGTACTAATTCCTCTAATAAAATCTTCATAACTATATGATGGATGAAATTGAATTAAATTGAATTGCTCACTTTTAATTAAACGTTCCTTTTGCTCGTTTTTATCAAAGGAAATGTTCCCTTTAATCATAAGCTCAGCAATATCTTTTGCCGTATATGTCTTTCCAGTACCAGGAGGACCTTGGAGAATTATTTGTTTTTTGTAGTTTAAGATAGATATGTGTTCAGATATTTGAGCTATTTCCATAGAATTATCGTTGAGTACCTCTGGTAGATGTTGAGAAAATAGTTTTAATACATCTTGATAATTTAGTTCTTGATGTACTTTTAAATGAGATGAGTCTTTCGTTATTTCATTATATAGACCGTACTTAAAACCATCATATACTTCTAAAAATAATTGTTTAGTGTTTTTTTGAGATATATGTATGTTATTATAAATAGCAAACCAAATACGATCAAAACCTTGATTTCTAGCCCCATCTAGTCCAACTAGTTTTACGCTTGTTTTATCTTGAATACCTAAATCCTTTCTAATTCTAGAAATGAAAGAATTAAAAAAGCTATTTAATTCTTGTTTATATTGATCATAAATAAAAGGATATAATATAGCAAAGGATTGTTTCCATGATTTAAAAACATTTTTAGGGAAATTAATCCCAATTTCATTTTTACTTTCATTAATAGAATCTATAGTTAATGATTTATTAACTAATAATTTCTCTAATAAATGATTTCTTAATGATACAACAGGTTGATGTTTAATATCACCTTTTAATTGATACGCATATTTTATTTTATTTAATTCTAAAGGAGTTAAATTATTAACAGTATCTAATAAAATGTTATCATCAGTTTTAAGTTTTTTGAAAAAAGATTGGAGCTTTAAATAATCGACCCATTTCATGTTAAGGGCAGCCTCTTTTTCTTCTTTTCTAATTTTTAAATCGTCTAATGTTTTTTTGAATACAGGGATCAATATAGATTTTTCAAATAAAGAATGCTCTTCTTCTGGAATTTTAATAAAAGTAGAATTGTTTTTAGGACTCCACCATTTATTAAGAGTTTTATCGTAAGCATTAGGATTAATAGAGTCGTATATGATTTCATAACTGCGATCTGTCCATGAACCGTCATGATCATCAATAATATATGAATATAGAGGTCGTTGATCCTTAAACATTCCTATTAGTTCTATTGAATCATTAGAGCGACAGATATAAAAAAGATCTCCTTTTTTTGCTTTTAAGAAAAGACTACCTTGAGGTTCTGAGCTTTGACCTTTAGCTTTAGTGTCTGGATAAACACTTACTAATTGTTCCTTTATTAAAGTTTTATAATCAATATCGTTTATTTCTTTTTTACCCAGAGATAATTTATATATATTCATGTGTAGGTATTTTGATTTTGTATGCAAGTAAACATTCTTTTTAGAAATAATTTTACGTGTTTCCGTAAAAAAAGTAATTTTCTAGTAAAAATAATTGAAAGAGTGATATGCTCACGAGAAAGACAAGACGAAATACAACAAACATAGCATACCACATTAAATAAATAGTGATACACTAAGTTTGTTTGTGACGTGTGATTATAGAACTACAGGTTCCCAATTGTTTTTTTGAATAATCTTTTCTAGATATACAAACTCATCCACCCAAAGATCTTCTGTTTTCATTTGCTCTCTAAACTGTAGTATAGAACTATGAGCGTTGATAACTCCTTCTTTATACCAAGGAAATTCTTGCGTTAAGGAGATAAGTTTGGCTAGACCACTCAAGTTTTCTTTGTTTTTTAATAACCAAAATGCATGTTGACACCTAAAATAGGGACAGTGATAAAACTCTGTCGCAACCTCGTCCCACGTAGTATCTATAATTTCATCATTATTTAATAAACTCACGGCATATACAGAAGAAGGGAGAATTTGATTCTCGAATCCTACAATGTCCATAAGTGTGATATTTTTTTTCTCAATCTCTTTATAAGAACTGCTGTTCAAAACATCAAGATATAGATCATGAGCAAAATCATGCTCGTTTGATAAATGCATTGCATCTGCAAGTGCTATTTTGGCTCGGTAAAGGTTAGGATCTATTTCAAGAGCTTTTTCGGCAAAAGAAATAGCAGTATCATATGTTGACATAAAAAAATATGCTCTAGATACCGAGGTAAGAAAGTTGGCATCTGTATAGTGAGCATCTGTAGCATGTTCTCCAATCCATTTGATGGCAAGTAAAGCACGCCTATCTGTGATAAAACGTTCGAGTAACATCCACGGTTCTAGCCTTTTTATAAATAGATCATCAAAGCTTTTATACAATTCGCTTCTTTGATCCCAAATAGAAGAAATTTGTTTGTATGCTCTATAACCACCTATAAATGCTACTGATGGGGGCGTTTCGATTCCTTTTTTGTTTTTAAAAACAAGTTCAACCGTTCCTTTGGGAGTATACGTATAACGACTGTAGGCGTCATAAAAAAAAGCGGTAAATTCTTTATCTTCTGTATAAGTACTTTTTTTGTGAGTAGTTGTTTTCTTTTTGTTAGTTCCAAAAAGAGATTTGAAAAATGACATGATGAATTAATTTAGTGATTATTGATGAAATGTTATCCACTAGAATAACCTAAGGCTTGTGTTGATAAAGGCTATATAGCTTATGTACGTATTTAATACACGTGTTTCATGAAGAATATTGTTTTTTTGATTGTTGAATGAATGGTATAAAAGTAACATATTTAATGAGATGGCAAGTAAGGCAGGAATAATTTATACCAAATAAATATATAATCAATTAGACATTGATTTGGGCATACATAAAAAAGATGCCTATTATCTATATAATTGTGGATAATAAACATCTTGTGGGGGCTAATTTATGAGGGGGTTACTGTAAATCAATAGTATTACTTAACCAAAATTGATTTGATACAAAATCTCTTTAAGAATTATATCTTACGGAGTATCTCAATAAAAAAGGTTAAGTATATTGGAGGTAGGATACTTAAATATACGATTTATATTTTGTAAAAACAAAATAATTAAAACAGAACACATTGGTATTCAATTGTTTGTGTGTGTTTTGTTGAGGTAAACTTTAAGAGGTTATAAAAAATGAAGAATAACATTTTATAGAAAAGTTTATTTGATCACCTTGTCTAGTAGCTTTTTTGTTTAGATAATTACTTATAATAATACCATTGAATAGTACTATAGATTAATGAAAAAAGGTGTTCTTTTTATGTTTAATCGATAGTGTTAAAATCGCATCGTAACTCGACTTGAGGCTGTAATACATATGTAAAAGTGATTCTATGAATCTTTGAATCAGGATCAAAAGAAACCTCGTATGGAAGTGTAAGAGAAGATTCATTTCGATATAATTTAAGATCTTGATAAATATGTACTTCTGTATCAAGCAAAGCTCCTTTGTAATGTTGATTGTCTACAATATCAAATGATTGAGACGGAAGTTGTTTTGTTGAGGTTTCGTTTGTTATCGAAGAGACTAAAGCTTCTCTGGTATCAAAAACAATTCCAGCATATGTTTCTTGTTGAGTATTATTACTATCAACAGAAATGTAATTCATACATATAGATACGTTATGAGGTATCACTATAATATCGTTAGAAAACTGAGTAAGCATATTTTGTAGAATAGGAACATAAGATTCTCTATATAATAAAGCATCAAGAGTTTCACTAAATAAGATTTGATAGTCTTCTGGAGAAGGTATGGTAAAAGTTACAGCATCAGCTTCGTAATAACTTTTGATATACGATGTCAATGATAAAGAAGTAATAAGTTTTTTAGCTAGAGAAAGTGAATGCTGGTTAATTTCTAAAATAGAAAATTGTATTTCAGATGGTTTAAAAAGAGGAGCAACAAGATTAATAAACGGAGCATAAGGCCCACAACCTGCATAAAAAATATGGACTGTTTGATCTGGAGATTCGCGTAGTAATTTTTGAATAGCCGTAACAATTCCTTTTAAAAACAACCATGTTCTTTTATAATCCAAAAAACATTCCGCAGCATGATTTAGAGACAATGCCATACCACTAGCAGTAGGAACGGCAGCTAAGTATTTGATGTCGCTACTATAAGTGTTCATTTGCGTTAATTGATAGAAAGATGCATGGATTTGATCTAGTATTGATGTAACGCGAGTTTCTTGAATTTTTGGAGATACTAATTCTGTTACTAATGATTTGATATCAGGAATGGTATTGGTTTGCATGGAGATTTAATTTTGAAAATATTATTCTTGTATCATTTTAAGGTATAAAGATTCAACTTTACTTCTTGCCCATGGAGTACGTCTCAAAAATTTAAGACTAGATTTGATCGAAGGATCATGAGTAAAACACCTAATATTGATGTAAAAACTCAATTCTTCCCAACCATAAGTAGCAACAAGTTGTTCAAGAATGTCTACTAGTTTGACTCCATGTAAAGGATTATTAGGCTGTGTCGTATTCATAGGATATATTATTTACTAATGATTCTTTTTCGATGTTCGATTCCCCAATCTCTCATGGTGTTAATAACAGTATCGAGAGATCTACCATAAGCAGTAAGACTGTATTCAACAGTTACTGGCGAAGTCTGTTTAACCTCTCGGTATACTAATTGATTAATTTCAAGATCTTTTAGCTCTTTAGAAAGCATTCTAGGAGTTATTTTTTCTATATGACGTTCTAATTCTTTAAAATGCATAGGTTTCATAGCCAGTACCAAAATGATGGGTAATCTCCATTTTCCTCCAATTAAATCTAGAACATCTCTAATAGGTAATACATAATTTTTGCAAACAGCTGGTGTTAATGATTCTTGAGGACTAGTAAGGTGACTCATATTTGGTATTGCTTGATTATTAGATGCGTATACTTTTGTATAGTATTATAGAATAGTTAATGAGTATACAAAGTATAGCAAGTTAGCTTAATTTCGCCAATCTATAAAAAGAATACTTATGAAAAAAACATTAATAGTACAGTACACACCAAGGATCGATTCTAATACTAAAAAATTAGTAGATAGCTTTGTTGAATATGCACAAGATAAAACTGAGATCACCTTTTTGGATTTAACCAAAAATACTCCTGATCTGTTATTAGAAGAAAATTTAAATCTTTACGTTCAGCGTAATTTTGGAGGAGTAGAGTTAACAGAAGAACAATCTCAAATATTAGCAAAAAATGATGAGTATGTAGCACAGATATTAGCTGCTGACTACATTGTATTGGCTACACCTATGTACAATTTTACTTTGCCAGCAACAGTAAAAGCATGGTTTGATGCAATAGTGCAGGCAGGTGTTACTTTTACAAAAACAACAGAAGGACTTAAAGGACTTTGCGAAAACAAAGAAGCGTTATTATTAATGACTAGCGGTACTGATTTTTCGATAGAGCCATACAGTGCGGTTGATTTTGCAACACCATTAGTGAAAACTATTTTTGGTCTTATCGGGATTCCATCGCAAAAAGTAACTGCATTTGGAACGCAACAATACGCAGATAAACTTACCACATTTATAGAAAATGCAGAAGCAAAAGTAAAAGAAGCAGCCACAAATTGGTATTCATAATAAAAAGAACAAACAATTTTGATACTATTAATTAATAGTACCAAAATTGTTTGTTCATGATCATAAATCAATATAGAATATGAAATGATAAAGAAATGGCTATAGTGTGATTTCTAGATTTTTTTTATATTCTCATCGTTTTATTAAAAAAACAATTCATTAAATTTAAAAAACGATGAACGAGACCAAAGCTTTTGTAGGGAGTATACATAAGACGATAACAGACAAAGAAAATGATATTTCTTATCCGATTTTAATTCAGTATCCTACCTATAAAAAATCTAAACAAACTAATTTTGGACCATACACAATGGAAGTTGCCGTAGATGCAACTCCAATAGATAAACAATATCCACTTATAATTATCTCTCACGGAAATGGTGGTTCACATTTAATTTATCATACAATAAGTACGTATTTAGTAGCAAAGGGCTTTGTTGTTGTAAGTATAGAACATTACGGAAATAATAGAAATAATAATACTTTAGAAAAGAGCGATTTAAATTTAGTATACCGACCTCAGCATATAAGTTTAACAATAGACTCTTTGCTTTCGGATAAGCTCTTTAGTACTATAATCAATAAAGATAAAATTACGATTATCGGACATTCATTTGGAGGATATACAGCTTTAGCCGTAGCAGGAGGAAAACCAAGTACAAGTATCGGTAAAAGGATAGAAGTAGAGAAAGATACTAGAATTACAGCAATAGTGCTAATGGCACCTGCGGCTGCATATTTTACACCAAAAGATTCTTTAAATGAAATAGATATACCGATCTTGTTATTAACAGCAGAATTCGATCAATTTACTCCCAAAGAATGGTGCGAAGATATTATTCTACATAGCATACCGAAGACATCATTAATAACGCATAAAGAAATCCCAAATGCAGGGCATTTTTCATTTATAAGTCCGTTTCCTGTACAGATGCAAAATCCAGCTTTTTTACCATCAGTAGATCCAGAAGGATTTGATAGAGAAAAATTTCATGAGCAACTCTCTGTAGATATTTTTAATTTTCTAAACTCATTATAATAGTATTAGTGCAGGTATTACTATATACAATATGTATCACCTATACATGAATTTGATTTTTTAGATGAATGTTTAGTAGGTAGAAATTCAAAACAGTTAAGTGCTGTTTTTGATTATTTTGGACGTGTAATATCAGCTTTTGCCATATATCAAACGATTCAAGCTTTTAGAAAATATGGAAAAATATAAGTACAGAATTAGTAATGATGAATGGGAAGTATCTACCGAAAGCGAAACATTGGGGTGATTGCAATGTATGTTTACTTTCCCATTTACTTTCCTATTAAAAACAAAAACCGTTGATAATCAACGGTTTAAAGTTTAATTTGTGGAGTCGGAGGGATTCGAACCCTCGTCCAAACAAGTAATACAACAGCTTTCTACACGCTTAGTTTTTGTTTGGGTTTTCGTCTAAAGGAACGACCAAAAACAGCCATCCTAAAGCTTATTCTTAATTGAGTTTCAAAATCACATCAAGACCCTATGATTTCTATGTTTACTTTTACGATACTTCTATGTCAACCGCCGTAAACCAAGGCTTTTGGGAAGTATTCTGCTTGTCTACCTAGTAGACCGAGGCATTATCCTACTATGATTCGGATTATGCAGCTAGAGCGTAGTTATTCTCGCCGTTTAAAAAAGTTGAAATATGAGATTTACGAGCTATATCCCAGCGCTCGACGTGCTTACTATTCTATTAATCTCGCTGTCAAAACCAGTCGACCCCGATATTTAATAACAATATATCAATTCCTTTTATAACGTAATGGAATCGGTCGGCAAATATAATCATATTTATCATATCTTTGCTCAATTTTATAAACAAAACGCATACCAAAAATTAGATGACTAAATTCGCTATAATACAAGAACGAAAAACACCGCCAGATCGTCGTGTTGTTTTTTCTCCTGAAGGATTACAAAAAACAGTTAGACAATTTGACTCTGCAGAGTTTAAAGTAGAAACTTCACCAATACGTGTATTTGAAGATGCACATTATCAAGAAGCAGGTATCGAAGTTGTAGATACTGTAGCAGATTGTGATGTTCTTTTAGGAGTAAAAGAAGTGCCTATTTCGGCATTAATTCCTCAGAAAAAATATTTTTTCTTTTCGCATACGATTAAAAAACAACCTTATAACAGAGATTTACTAAAAGCAGTTTTAGATAAAAATATTGAGTTATATGATCATGAAGTGATTGTAAACGAACAAGGGATGCGATTAATTGGTTTTGGTCGTTATGCAGGTATCGTAGGAGCGTATAATGGATTTAGAGCATTAGGATTAAAAACGAAAACGTTTTCGTTACCAAAAGCAACATCGTTGGTTGATAAAGCAGCTATGGAGCATGAATTAGATCAATTAACTTTACCTGCTATTAAAATAGTATTAACAGGAAAAGGAAAAGTTGGGAATGGTGCAAAAGAAATTTTGGATTACTTGAAAATTCGTGAGGTTTCTGTAGAAGAATACATAACAAAAACTTTTGATGAAGCGGTTTACGTACAGATAGATGTATTAGAATATAACAAACGTAAAGACGGACAAGTTTTAGATAAAAAGGATTTTTATAACAATCCTCAAGAATATGTAAGTGACTTTATGCGTTTTGCTTCGGTTACAGATTATTATATAGCAGGACATTTTTATGGAGATGGTGCTCCATTTATCTTTACGAGAGAAGATGCCAAGTCTCCTGATTTTAACATCAAGGTAGTAGCAGATGTATCGTGTGATATAGATGGACCTGTAGCAAGTACATTACGTCCTTCTACAATTGCAGATCCTATTTATGGATATGATGCAGCAACAGAATCTGAAGTTGATTTTATGGACCCTAAGGCTATTGTAGTAATGGCTGTTGATAATCTACCATGCGAATTGCCAAAAGATGCGAGTGAAGGATTTGGAGAAATGTTTTTGAAACACGTAATCCCAGCATTCTTTAATAATGATGCAGACGGAGTATTAGCACGTGCTCGTATGACGCAAGATGGAAAATTAACTCCTCGATATGCTTATTTACAAGCATACGTTGATGGAGAAGAGTAAATAAAGGATAAACAACAGCACACTCATGACAACACAACACCTTGTTGCGCAAATTAAAAAGAAAAAATCCTTTTTATGTATAGGATTAGATGTTGATCTTACTAAGGTACCAAAGCATTTATTGAGCTTAGAAGATCCTATTTTTGAATTTAATAAAGCAATAATTGATGCAACGCATCATTTAGCGGTAGCCTACAAGCCCAATACAGCTTTTTATGAAGCTTACGGAATCAAAGGATGGCAATCTTTAGCTAAAACGATAACATATCTTAATACGCATTACCCTGAGATTTTTACAATAGCTGATGCCAAACGTGGAGATATAGGAAATACAAGTACAATGTATGCCAAAGCTTTTTTTGAAGATTTAGCGTTTGACTCTGTTACAGTAGCTCCTTATATGGGAAAAGATTCTGTAGAACCTTTTTTAGCATTTGAAAATAAACATACAATTTTGTTAGCATTAACGTCTAATCAAGGTGCTTTTGATTTTCAAACTAAAGAAGTACAAGGAAGAGAATTGTATAAAGAGGTGTTAGAAACTTCTAAATCTTGGGAAAACTCGGAGCGATTAATGTATGTAGTTGGAGCTACTAAGGCAAGTTATATTGGAGAAATAAGAAAAATTATTCCAGATAGCTTTTTATTAGTACCAGGTGTAGGCGCACAAGGAGGAAATTTACAAGAAGTCTGTAAATATGGATTGAATAACCAGGTAGGTTTATTGATCAACTCATCTAGAGGGATTTTATATGCATCCAATGGAGAGGATTTTGCAGAAGCAGCAGTAATAAAAGCTAAAGAGTTACAATCTGAGATGGCTGTACTTTTAGGGTAAAAAAATAGGGGACTCAAAGCATGTAAGCGAGCTTTATGTCCCCTATTTTTTTTGTTATTTTATCGGTATGAATCCATAATATAACTTGCATACCCGATTAAACCCCTTAAAATGCTAAATACAATAAAACCAATAATAGCGATTGGTACAATTTTAAGTAATAATGTTTCCATGTCGTAAATGTTTTAAAGTTTATAATTACTTGAATTTACGAAAAAAAATACAGAAAAACCATAATTTAACTAATTAATTTTTAGATAGTTAAGTGTTTTTTTAAGAATAAGGCAAAATGTATTATAAAGATCAGCTGCAAAGAGCAATCAAAATAGTAAAAACACCATTGAGGATTATTTCTCTAGTACCCTCTCAAACCGAATTATTGATAGACTTAGGTTTAAAAGATAGAATCGTTGGAATTACTAAATTTTGCATCCATCCTGAAACTTTAAGAAAGGAAAAACGAGTAGTAGGAGGAACCAAGCAAGTTAAATATAACATTATAGACGAATTACAGCCTGATATCATTCTCTGTAATAAAGAAGAAAATACCAAAGAAATTGTAGATACACTAGCAAAAAAGTATCCTGTATATGTATCTGATGTTGCTACTCTTACTGATGCCCTTGAATTGATCAAAAATTATGGGGAATTATTTGATATACAGCAAAATGCTTTAGAGATAGAATCTATTATAAGAAAAGAAGCAACAGCATTTGAAAAATACATAGAGAAACGACCTAAAAAACGAGTAGCTTATTTTATATGGAGAGCACCATGGATGGTAACAGGTGGAGACACATTTATTAATCATCTATTAAAACTTAATGGTTTTGAAAATGTGTACGCTCATAAGGATAGGTATCCAGAAGTAACTTTAGAAGAAATAGCAACACAAAAATTAGATGCGATACTTTTATCTTCAGAACCATTTCCTTTTGAAGAAAAACATGTAACAGAATTAAAAAAAATAATACCGTCTGTAGCAGTACTACTTGTAGATGGAGAGTATTTTTCGTGGTATGGTTCGCGATTGACAAAAGCGTTTGAGTATTTTAAATCATTAAGCACAGATTAAAATACAGCTTAAAGAATTACGTCTTTATAAGCAATTTATATATTCATTAAAAAAAGCATTCTATTTATAAGAATGCTTTTTTTAATGAATGAAATATAAGTTATTATTTTCCGTCTTGTAAAGCAAAAACTCTACGTAAAAGATCTGTAGAACGAGCACCAATCTTATGTCTTATTTCACCTTCTTCTACAGCAATCATTTTAAAAACACCATTAAGCGCTTCACCAGTTACATAGTCTGATAAATCAGGGTTTATCTTTTTAGTAAATGGGATTGTATTATATTTTGTTATGATATTAGTCCAAACTTGTGTTGCACCTACTTTATCAAGAGAAGAGGTTATTACAGGACTAAATTTACCGTATAATGCAGTACGTGTTCTTCCTGATAAATACTGTGTCGCAGCGTTATCACTACCTAATAAGATATTTTTAGCATCGGTAAATGTAATTCCCTTTACAGCATCAACAAATATAGGAGTAGCTTCTTTTACAGCATCTTCTGCAGCTCTATTTAAAACTTTAAGGCCTTCATCAGCAAGACTACTAAGCCCAATATCACGTAAAGCTTTGTCTACTTTTTGTAATTCTTCAGGAAGTACAATCTTAACTAAGTTATTTTTAAAAAAGCCATCTTTTTGAGTCAGTTTTGCAACTTGCTTATCGATCCCTTTATCTAATGCTTGCCTTAAACCATTACCAATATCGATATTACTCAATCCTAAACCACCAGTTTGTTGAGGTAGACTTTCAGCAATTTGTTGTAATTCTGCGCAACCAGTAAGTGCAATAGCGAGCAATAGTATAAGAATTCTTTTCATAATGTGATCTTTGTATTTATGGTGATACAAAAATACTGTTTTTTCGAGGTAACACATGAAAATCTCTTCATTCAAAATAACTAAAAATCGATAAAGAGTGCTATATAGAGTATAAAACACGTATTACATCAATATTTGAATTAAAAGCCATATAATAATATTAAAAAAATAGCGATAAACCTAAGAATTATAATATTTGAAGAATAGGTTTAAGGAACGTATCTTGAGACGAATATTTGACATAAAAATAGCATAAAATGAAATACATATTAGAAGGAGAGGAAACAGAACGATTAAGATTTAGAATTTTAGAAAAAGATGATTTTGAAACTTGGCAATATTTATTTGAAAAAGAAAAAGTAGCTACTTTTTTAGGTTTGGATACTGCTAAAAATGCAAAAGAATTATGCCAAATATGGTTTGATAAAGCGTTTCATAGATATGAAAATGAATTAGGAGGAATGAATGTTTTAATAAATAAAAAAACGAATGAATTTATAGGTCAATGCGGATTATTAGTACAAACCATAGAGGGAGTAGAACGATTAGAAATAGGATATTCAATACTTCCACAATTTTTGGGAAAAGGCTATGCTAGTGAAGCAGCTCAAAAATGTAAAGAATATGCGTTTACTCATAATTTTACAGAGTCATTAGTTTCTGTAGTACATATTGATAATATAGGAAGTGAAAAAGTTGCTTTGAAAAATGGAATGACATTAGAAAAACATATCGAATCTTATGATGATATTCCAGTAAATGTATTTAGTATCAGTCGAGAAGAATACATTCATCAATTAAATAAAAAATAAAAAACCGTAAACGAATGTAAAATAATACGTATTATTTGAAAATTAGAATAAATAAAATTAACATCATGAAATCAAAAACGAATCTATTTAACAATCAGAGTACAATAAAAATGAGTATGTTTTTAATACTACTTTTTTTTAAAACAATAACCTATTCACAAGTTTATCCGGATATAAGAGAATCAAGACCAAGAGTTTTATTGTCTGAAAATAAATTTGAGGAACTCAGGCAATATATAGTAAGTTCTTCAAATACTAGAGTTAATCAATTATATGATAGAATTGAGTATAATAATTCTGCTGGATACACTTTTTTTATATGTGGTCAAGGAAATGACATTAGTGGATTTAATTTATGTGGAAATGAAGACACTTGGAGTTGGAATTGGGAACAAATAGGGAATTCATTAAACGCTGCTAGTTTGGTTTTATTTTATTATAACCTAGATATAGAGAAGGAGCTACAGGTAAAGAGAATAAATTTTATTGTAACAAAATTACTAGAATACATAGATAAAAATGAATTGGCATGGGATGATCATAATGTGATTAATTATAATCCTTCATTATACCTTGGTAAAGATGAAGAAGGAAGGTGGGTTAAAGGATATGAAAGTAGATTAAGACAAATAGCAGATATAGGATCTATTCTGTTAGATTGGGGATATGATGCTATTGATAATAACTCTCAAGATTATCAAGATATACATTCTTTAAGAAAGAAGCTAGTAGATAAGTTATTTGATTTGAATTACTCTTACATGAAAACATGGGTCTATAGATCTTTTTTTGGAAGCAAAAGTTTTGAAAATAATAATTTTGTAGGAGGTCATGGACTTAGAAATAACTCGCAAAACATGAAGCTTGTTTTAGCTTTATATGGATCAAAAGAATTGACAAATGATCAAAAATATGCTTTAGGAATTAGATACCAATTTTTATTTAAAAATTTAAGAGAAGAATATATCCCAATTTTTCAATATTACTTAGATGATAATGATGATGGACTTTATGGAGATAATGAAGGAGGTGATCAAAATGGAGGAGCATATTCTCATATAGTACTAACATTTTTTACCGAATATTTTGATTTAGTAAGTAAGGCTACCGATAATGATTTATATGCAGAGAACCCATGGATTAATAATCATATAAATCAATTTTCAACATTTATTAGACCAAATGAGACAACATTACATTTAGGAGATGATATTTTGAATTTTTCAAATAGACATGAATTTGATATCATATCATTATCTAATCATTATGATTTAAATAAAAACAAGTGGATGTTACACGAATATATGGAGAAGAATAATGATATTCCGATTAAAGGATTGGAAGAGTTATTATTAAGAAATAACTTTTCTGTTCAAAATAAACCAGCATCTAACCCATTTCCTTTACTATGGTTTTCTAGTAAAACTGGAAATTCTATAATAAAAACTTCTCATGATAATGATGCTACCATAATTAATTTTACGAATAAGTTATTTAGTAAAAATAATCACCAGCATTTAGATAATAATAGTTTTACAATTTATAAAAATGGACCACTTTTTATAGACTCAGGAGTGTATGATGGTTTTAATTCCTCACACCACAAGAATTATTATACAAGATCAATAGCTCATAATGCTATAACAGTTTATGATCCAGTTGAAAAATTTGGAGATTCATTGTCTAATGATGGTGGACAATTAATTATCCCAAATTTGAAAGATATTTCAGAATTAAATAGTTCCTATGATAATCGTTTATGGAAAGAATATTCAAAAACTGATGAATTCGTTTATCATGTAGCAGATGCTTCAACATCATATAATCAGGACAAAGTAGATTCTTATATAAGAAAAATGTTATATATAAAATCTAAGGATAGAATTATTAATATTGATTATATCAAACAGCCAAACTTAACAAATCAGCTAAAAGTTACATGGAATACCCATTTTAAGGAAAAACCAATTATATATAATTCAAGCGGAGTTATAGCGAATCCCAATAGTTTGGATATTGTATCCGATCAAGAAACGAAAATAGAAAGATATTTATACAATAGAAAATACAATGTTAGAAATGGTTCTGGTGGAGAAGCAACTATAAAGACATTATTTCCTCAAGAGTATGATACAAAAGTGAAATTAATAGCAAATTTAGATGAAAATAAAGGATGCTATTATATATATGGCGAAAATGATACAGAAGGGATTAATTATGGTGCTAAAAATGAAAATATAACAGATGGTGCTAGATGGAGAATGGAAGTTAGTTCTATAAATAAAAAAAGATATAATGTATTATTACATACAATTGATATTGGAACAGATAATAATCAATCAGATAATGAAAGTTTGTTAGTTTCTAACCAAGAGAATAGTATGACAGTTTTATGGGATGAAGATTTATATATTTTTGGTATAGATTATTATGGAAATAATCATAAAACCCAAGTTGTTAATTTGAATAATATTGAAGCAGGTAATTATAATATAAATGCTTTTGATTTAGACGCAAATAAGAAATATTATGTAAAAATTGATGGAGGGAAATGTATGGTTGTAAGTACAGATCAAAATGGAATTTTACAAATGAATATTCATATAAAGCAAGATGATAATGAGTTACGTATTCTAGAGAGTTGTACTATAAGTAATGAACAAATATTAGATGTCAAAGTTTTTCCAAATTCGATAAAAGCAGAAGAATCAATAACGATTTCTGTAATTAATAAAGAAAAAGATATTGAGAATAAGTTTAAAATATATGATTTAACAGGTAAATTAATATTGTCTAAAAAGCAAATAGGTAATGATTTAATCATAAGTGATTTGAATATGATAACGGGAATTTATTTGTTAGAAGTTACTAACCAATATGGGAAAGTAATAAAAAAAATAGTTGTTGAATAGTAGAAAGTTTTATGAATCAAAAAAGTAGATAAATGTTTAATTTTGTCTGCTTTTTTGATTAAAAATAATTGCTGATAGACCTTAGAAAATAAAAATAATGAAAAGTTATTATGTTGTATTATTAATACTATTATTAGGTTGTAAAAACAATCAAAAAATAGAGACGAATGCTATAGAAAATAAGATAGAAAAAAGCGAAGAAGTCAAGACGAATGAATCAGTGAAACCTTATCAAGAAATAAAGCAAGAATCTAATCCAATACAATCAATAAATAAAATTGAAAATAAAACTCGTATAATGGTATTACCATGTGCCAATGGATATGATTATGAAACACATGGATACGAACTTGATATCGTATTAGAGAATGCCTTGAAAAAATCAATGGATATTGAGATAATACCATTTCCAATAAAAAAAATGAAAGGGATCCTATATCAAGGAATTTTTGATAAGAAAGATTGTATTCCAATTCTAAAAAAAATAGATGTAGATTATATTATAATGAATCGATTTATAGGAGAGTTCGATTCTCAAAAACAACAGTATTGGGGATATCAAACACGAATACTCAATACCAAATCAATGAAACAAGCTCATTCTCTTGGGGCAAAAAAAATAAAGGTATATGATGATTTAAAAATGCATATAGAAACAAATATAGATATCTTAAAAACGGATTTAAAAGCGTTTAAATGATTGTTGAAATATGATTAGAGTTAATTGATAAATCAATAAACAATATGAAAGAAATTCCTATACGAAAACTACCTCCTTCAGATAAAAAGAAAAACTTTCGAATTAGAGAATTAAAAGAAATGTTTACTGATGGAGATCTCAAAGAACCGTTACATCGACATGATTTTTACTACCTTTTAATAGTAGAGTCCGCTTCGGGAGTGCATACTATAGATTTTGATAATTATACAATTACAGATCAAAGTATATTTTTTTTGAGACCAGGACAAATGCATAAACTTACTTTAAAAGCGAAAAGCACAGGATATTTACTTCATTTTAAAAAAGATTTTTTAGAAAATTCTTACTCAAAAACTACTGCCTTATTACAAACAGTAAGCTTTAATAATCAATACATTGTTGACACTATTGTGTTTAAAAAAATTAAACGATTGTTAGAGGTTATTTTACAAGAGAGTAAAGAAGGAATTAAAGATTATAATGAGGCAATAAAAGCAAATTTAATACTATTATTAATTCAACTTTCGAGAGAAAAAGAAGTAAAGGAAACAACACAAATAAGTTACGAACAAGAGAAATTGGAGCAATTTAAAATAGTATTACAAAATACTATAAAACAGCAAAAAAAGGCAACGGTATATGCAAACGAATTAGGAATGTCTGTATATCAACTCAATGCGATTACGAAAAAAACATTAGGAAAGACAAGTTCAGAGTTGATTAATGAGTATATAGTATTAGAAGCAAAACGCTATTTGTTAGCGACAAATTATCAAATAAACCAAATAGCATATTATTTAGGTTATCAAGATTCATCTTATTTTATTCGATTTTTTAAAAAGCATACAGGAAACTCTCCAGCCATTTTCAGACAAAAGAATAAAAAATAGTCCTGTAGAATTAAACTTTTGTCCTATCAAATACCTAATTGAGGGATGTATTTTTGTGAAAAACAATATAATGGAAACAAAAATAACATCAGAAAAATGGAATGAACGATACCGTAAATCGCAATATGCATACGGAAAATCACCTAATAATTTTTTTAAAGAACAATTAATAGGGGTAACAAATGGTAATATCTTAATGCCAGCAGACGGAGAAGGAAGAAATGGCGTATTTGCAGCACAGAAAGGATGGCAAGTAACGTCTTTTGATATCAGTCAAGAAGGAAAAATTAAAGCACTCGCATTAGCACAAGAGAAGGATGTATCATTATCCTATAAAGTTGGAATGTTGGAGGAATTAGAATTTAAAATAGAAGCATACGATGCTATAGGACTAATATATGCACATTTCTCTGGATCACAGAAAGAAAAGTATCATAAACAATTAGATCAATATCTTAAAGTAGGAGGAATAATAATATTAGAGGCTTTTAGTCAAAAACATATAGCATATAATAAGAAGAATCCAGCAGTTGGAGGACCTAAAAAAATAGAGGAATTATATACTGTAGAAGAAATAAAAAAAGATTTTGATAATTATAACATTAAACAATTAACAGAAGAAGAAGTAGAACTTAAAGAAGGTGCATATCATATAGGAAAAGGATCTGTGATTCGATTTGTAGGCGAGAAATTGAAGTCAAAAAAAGGCTTATGATTAAATTTTATAATTATAAGCATAGGATTAAATATGTTTTAATTGTATAAAGAGTATAAAAACAATTAAAGATGAAAAAATTCAATTTATTATTCGTGATTTTTAGTTTAGTTATAATGACATCTTGCTCAGAAGATGATGAAGTAATAACTGATCAAATAGTAACTAATGAAGACTCAACAATACTTTTTACAGAAAATTTTGAGTCATCACCTACTTCCAATAGCTTTAGGCATAGAACAGGAGAATTAATAGAAGGAATAAACAGGTGTGGTTTTTACAGCATATCGAATGCTGTAGCACTAAACTCTATAGAAGTAAACCTTAGAAATGATCAAAATAGCTCAAATTTTCTAGGAGTTAACCCACAAAACCCCTGTGGAGGAGTAACTGATGGACGTGCAAAAAATGAAGTTGATTTATCAGGAGCACTTGGTTCATTACAATTAAAATTTGATTACATAATAACAAATTCATTATGGGAGTCTCCAAACTTAAACATAAAATTCACCAATTTAGAAGGAGAAGAATATGTTATTGAATCTGAATTGACAGAAAGAGACTCTTGGACATCTGTAACTTTTGATCTTCCAGAAATAATGAAGAGTACAACTGTAGAAATTTATATCTCAAGTGAAAACACAGGAGAAGCAGTTGGAATAGATAATATTGAAATAATTGATGTTATATAAATTTTAAAAACATATGTTTCCATACACAGAAGCATATGTTTTTTTTAGATAAAGAAACAAATACTATATAATATTAAAAGGTTATTTTTCTTACAAAAAAAACTTACTAGGGATAAAAAAACGAGAATAAGGATCTTAAAATACTATCAATAAAGAATTAAATATAGATAGGGGAATTGAGTACGTATACGTTTTATATATGTTGTTTTTAAGGTTGTTGAAGTTAAAGTGTTGGTTAAGTATGTGTTATTGTGTATAGTGAAACCTAGTCATCATAGTTGAGTTTTAAGTTTACGATATCAAAATATATGAGTTTAGAAATAAAATCAATATGTAATCCGGAAATATTTGAAGAGCTATACAAAAGCAATAGTAAGGTATTACGAAATTATATATATTATAAATGTGGAAATATGGATTTGGCAGAAGATTTGGTGCAAGATTCTTTTATGAAAATATGGAAATCATGTGCCAAAATAATTCCAAAAACTGTGAAATCTTTATTATTTAAAATGACAAATAATGCTCTCTTAAACACATATTCTCATAAAAAAGTAGTGATCGAACACCATAAGTTACATCCCAAAAATATAGAAACTAATATTACTCCTGAATTTTTATTAGAAGAAAAAGAGTTTTTGGAGAAATTGAGAAAATCAATATCAAACCTTCCAGAAAAAGAAAGGGAGGTGTTTTTGTTGAATAGAATAGATAAAAAAAAATATAGAGAAATAGCAGAACTACTCGAAATTTCAATAAAAACTGTTGAAAAAAGAATGAGTAGTGCACTCAAAATGTTAAGAATTAATATAGAAGGAATTTAATATATTAAATTATGAGAGATGAAGAGCTAGATATATTAATAAACAAGTATATAGAAGATGACATATCAGAAGACGAGTTGGAAATATTAAAAGAAAATGATGAATTTGTTCTTTATAAAAAAATAATAGAATACTCATCAGAATTTTATGTTTCAGGAAGAAGTGAAGATGAATTATACGATGATTTTATAAAAAAAAGAACAAAGAAGAAAACTAAAGTTGTTAACCTAAAAATAAGATATCTTATAGGTAGCATTGCTGCTTCAATAATTATGATATTGGGAATAACTCAATTGTTAGGAGCAAACGAAACGTTTTCTACAAATTATGGAGAGCAATTATCTGTTTTCCTTCCGGATAGTTCGCAAGTAATACTTAATGCCAAGTCAAAAATAGTATTTGATAAAAACAATTGGAAATTTGATAGAAAAATCAATTTAGATGGAGAAGCACTATTTAAAGTAAAAAAAGGAAGTCAATTTGACGTAATTACAGCAGAAGGGAATATCGCTGTTTTAGGGACTCAATTTAATGTAAATGTAAACGAAGATTTTATTGAGATTACATGTTTTGAAGGAAAAGTAAGAGTAACAATTAATGATACCGTATATATATTAAACCAAGGAGAAGCAATAAGGAAAATAAAAGAAAGTGTTATTGAAAAATGGCAGGTAAATAAGGGAGAGCCTTCTTGGAGAAAAGGAGAAAGTAACTTCAATAATGTACCATTGAAATATGTTTTAGAGAGTATAAAGAAAAATCATAAAGTTAAAATTATAGTTAAAAATATTGATCAAGATCAACGTTTTACAGGAAGTTTTTCTAGTACTAATTTAGAAGTAGCATTAATGGTGGTATCAGAATCTATGGAGTTAGATTATCAAATATCAAATAAAGATAAAACGATAACGATTTATAAGCCTTGAAAAACTACAAAAAAATAATTTTAGTATTCATAAGTATACTTCTTAATCAAGTGATTTTTGCTCAAAATGTAAGACAAGAAACACTAAAAGAAACATTATTAGAAGTAGAAAAAGTCTTTGATGTTAAATTTTCGTATTCAGAAAAACGAATTGACAGTAAAAAAATAACCATTGACCTTGAAGGAAAAAGTTTAAAAGAAATACTTCTTGAAATAGAAACACAAACAACGTTTTTTATAAAGAAAATTACAAATCGATATTATTCAATTTCTAGTATTTCAAATAAGAAAATAACTATTTGCGGGTATATTTTTGACGCAGAAACTAAAAAACCATTAGAAAACGTATCGATAAACACTAAGAATAAAACAGTAATTACGAATGATGATGGTTTTTTTGAGTTAAAAAAAATAAGAACAAGTGATAGTATACAAATAGCTCATATAGGATACGAAAAAGAGGAGATAGGAATAAAAGAAATGGAACTAAGTGAATGTAAGAATATATATATTCATGAATCTATTAATATTTTAAACGAAGTTCTTATAACAAATTATTTAGCAAAAGGAATTATTAAAAAAAGCAATGGAGCAATTATTTTAAGACCCAAAGATCAAGGAGTATTACCTGGCTTAACAGATGCTGATGTATTGTATAGTGTTCAAAAAATACCAGGAATAGAAAGCCCTTTAGAAACAGCCTCGGGAACACATATTCATGGAGGTACTTCGGATCAAAATTTAATTTTATTTGACGGGATAAAACTATATAATACAGCACATTTTTTTGGAGCAATATCTGCATTTAACCCTTATAGTATAGATAATGTAGATGTATATAAAAGTGCTTCCAATGCTAAGTATGGAAATCATATTTCAGGAGTAATAGATATCCAGACAATTGATAGAATTCCTGAAAAAAGGAAAATAGAAGCGGGGGTTAGTTTAACTAATGCTGATGTGTTTACAAGAATACCAATAACAGAAAAAATAGGAGTTCAATTTTCAGTAAGACGTTCCTTGTCTGATATAATAGAGACTATTACTTATGAAAAATTGTCAACCAAAGTTTTTCAAAATACAATAGTATCTGAAGGAGAAGAATTAGCAATCGCACCCAATATTGAATCTGATAATGATGTGAATTTTGTAGATGTTAATAGTAAAGTAATCTATGAAATAGATGAAAAAAACAAAGTGTCTTTACAACAAATTTCTATCCAAAATAAATTGGAATTTCAACTAGAAAACATAGAAATAAATGACGTAAGAAATGATCAATTAAAAATTGAAAATAACGGATACGGAATATCATGGAATAAAGAATGGAATTCATCATTGAAACAAAACATCAATGTATATTATTCGGATTATAATTTTTCTTATGATGGAGAAAAAAGAAGAGAAGAAAATATATATGACTTCACAATAAAAGAAAATAGAATTAAAGACTTAACAACAAGTATTCTATTTGAACAAAAATTGGATGACAGAAATTACATGAATTTTGGATATGAATATGCATACAATGATGTAGCTTTTGATTTGAAAAAAAAGAATGAAGTTTTATTTTATGGGACAGAAAAAAAAGAAGAAAACGTAAATAATGTACATGCGTTATTATGGGAATATATATATGATTATGGAGGTAAATATTATCTTCAAGCAGGACTAAGATCAAATTATGTTTCGCAATTGGATAAAACATTATTTGAACCAAGAATCTTTGCAAAAGTTAAAATAATTCCTTCTTTATGGGGAAATATGTCATTAGAAATAAAGAATCAATACACAAGTAAAATTATAGAGTTTTTTACTTCAGATTTTGGATTAGAAAACGAACTTTGGACACTATCTAATAATGAAGATATTCCAATACTTAAAAGTAAGCAAATTTCTACAGGCTTGTTTTTTGATAAAAATAATTGGTTGTTAGATATAGAATTATATTATAAAAAAATTGATGGTTTAACATCATTAACAACAGGTTTTAATAATTTAAATAAAGCTGTCTTTAATGGAAATGCAATAATAAAAGGATTAGATATTTTATTACAAAAAAAATGGAATTCAAAATTTAATACATGGATAAGTTATACTTTTAATGATACCAACCTCTTATTTGAAGGATTTAATGAAAGTGAAAGGTTTCAAGGGAATTTTAATATTTCAAATACATTATATATAGCACAAGAGTTTAAATTAAATGATTGGGATTTTTCAATGGGATGGAACTATAGAACAGGATTACCTTTCAACTCTCTAGTAGAAATAAATCCTAATAATGGATTAGAAATAGAACGGTATAATAATGCAAATTTACCGTCATACCATCGATTAGATATTTCGACGACTTATAATTTCTTTTGGAATAAAGAAAAAACTATAAAATCAAAAATTGGAGTTTCTTTTTTGAATATTTATGATAGAAGAAATGTTTTAAAAAGGATGAATGAAGTAGTATTTGATAATGAGTTTAATGCGTCGCTTAATACTATTGAAATATATTCATTAGGATTTACTCCGAATGTTGTATTTAGAGTTAAATTTTAAAAGAATTATTTTAAATAAAATGAATTAACCATAGGGAAAAGTACATCTTATATGTATTAGATATAGAAATTTAATTAACTAAAATATATAAGTAATGAAAAAAAATACACTTTTAATTAATGTTATTGTTATACTATGTTGTTTTACAGGTGCTAATGGACAGGATGTCTTGTTTTTTGAAGATTTTGAATCTTCACCGATTTCCAGTTTTGTACATGCCCCATTTGTATTTGGTGAACCAATAGAAGGAATAGGCGCATGTGGGCTTTATAGCTTGTCTAATGCTATAGAATTGATGTCTACAGATGTTGACTTGAGAAATGATCAAAATAGCTCAAATTTTCTAGGAGTTAATCCACAAAATCCTTGTGGAGGAGTAACTGATGGATTTGCTGAGGGAATATTCAACTTTGAAGCAGCAACAGGATTCTTACAAATGCAATTTGATTATATCGTAACAAACACACTATGGGGATTTCCAATGCTAGAGATTAAATTGATTAACCCTTTAGGGGAAGAATATATTATAAATTCTCAATTGATAGAAAGAAATACTTGGACATCTGTGATTTTTGATCTTCCAGAAACAATGAAAAGTGATAATATAGAGATTTTTATATCAAGTTCAAGTACAGGTGAAGCAGTTGGGATTGATAATATAAAAATTATAGATTCACCAACATTAGGAGTAGAAGAAATTATTATAGATAACAATAATAAAGCAGCTGTATATCCAATACCTTCTAATGATCAAATAACAATAACTTCTTTGAAAGAAGAAATAGAGTTTGTTACAATTTATACGCTGAGAGGAAAGAAAATTGCAAGTTTTAAAGAAATGACATCTGATGAAATAGATATATCTAGTTTAGAGAGTGGAGTATATTTATTATCAATTAATTTGAAAAATGGAAATATTCAAACAAAAAGAATTGTAAAAGAATAACATATTTGGTAGAAAAATAGATAGAAGAGATAATAACAAAAGAATTTAGAGATATCTAAACTCTTTTGTTATTGTAATTAAGGAATACTAAAGATATTTTTAGTTACAATAAGCGCTATCATCGAGCGTTGCATGTATACACATAAATCGCACGATGAAAAAAATATACACACTTTTTCTATTTCTATTACTAACAAATATTTCAATAGCACAAACATCCAAAAAATTGCTAGGCGAATGGGTTTTTAAAGAAGCCTATGATAAAAAAAATATAGATGAAGTAGGATTGTTAATGCTACAAACCGAAATCATTAATAAAATGACATTTAACTTTAGTGAAGATCAAAGTTTTTATGGGTTTGCTATGGGAGAAATAGTAACAGGTACTTGGAAAGTTAATAATGAAGAAAATAAAGTAACACTAAAAACGCTAGACGGAAGTTTAGAATTTGAAATATTGAAACTTACTGAAACAGAATTAGGATTGAAAATAGGATTAGGATCATTCTTAATGAAGAAGATTCTATAAGAATAAATACGATATCCAAAAGAAATGACATTATATGGCGCTTATTTAATAAAAATAAGCGCTTTTTATATACCCTGTATTTTTAATATAGTTCGCTTGATAGGATCTATAAATAACGTGTACAAAAATGAAATGAAAAGTAATTACGGATTCTCATAATGGCAGATGAATTTAATAAAACTTTATGCGTAAAAACCGTAATAGAGATATAACCTGAATGAGTTTATTTGCACAATGTTTATGTCTTTAGAATAGAGATATAGAATAATACATAATTTATTTAGAAGATGAGTTTATTCGTAGTATTAATAGTTTTAAGCAGTTTTTTCGCAATTCTAATGCTGTCTAGAGCATTAATAAATAGTAAAAAGAAAAATAAAAATATAACGTCTGTAATCGATGAATATACATTGAGATATAAACCAATAATAGATATAGATGAAGAGATAAAAGGAAAAAGAGAAAAGTTTTCAAATGAAAAATTTGAAATTCAAAAGAATATTGATGAATTAAAGAAAGAATTAAGTCAAATAAAACAAGAATATATAGAGGGTAAAGAATTATTTGAAAAATTAAATGATCAAAATAATTTACTTAAGGATACATTGGAAATAGCTGAATTTGGAGTTTATGAGCCACATTTCGATATAGATACGTCAGAAGCTTTTAAAAAAAATATAAAAGAAAATAAAGAGTTTCAAAAAGAATTAATAAAGGATGAACAAGCTGTTATTTGTAATACTAATTGGAGTGTAGGTAATAGTGAAAAAAAAGGTCAAATAATGGTGAAAAGAGCTATTAAATTAACTCTTAGAGCTTTTAATGGCGAATGCGATACGTTAATAGCTAAAGTGAAATGGAATAATATAGAACAATTTGATAAGCGTATTAAAAAAACATTTGAAGCTATTAATAAATTAAATAAATCTCAAGATATCCATATACAAGATAGATATTTAAGATTAAAAATTCAAGAATTAAGACTTACACATGAATTTGAACTTAAAAAACAGGAAGAAAAGGAAGAACAAAGAAGAATAAGAGAGCAAATTAGAGAAGAAGAAAAAGCTCGGAGAGATTTTGAAAAAGCTAGAAAAGAAGCTCAGAAAGAAGAAAAATTACTTCAAGATGCGATGGAAAAAGCTAGAAATGAAATTTTAAAATCATCAGAAGAAGATAAAGCTAAATATGAAGATAAGTTGGCAAAGTTACAAGAACAATTAAAAATAGCAGAAGAAAAGAATCAGCGAGCGATTTCAATGGCACAACGACAAAATCTGGACATGTATATGTAATCTCAAATATAGGATCATTTGGAGAAAATGTATATAAAATAGGAATGACTAGAAGGTTAGAACCATTAGATAGAGTTAATGAATTAGGGGATGCTTCTGTACCTTTTAAATTTGATGTTCATGCAATGATATATTCTGATAATGCACCAGAACTTGAAAATAAATTACATAGAGTTTTTACTAAAAATAGATTGAATCACGTTAATTTAAGACGAGAATATTTTAATATTTCGCTTAATGAAATAGAAAGAGTAGTTAAAGATAATTTTGGGAAAATTGAGTTTATAAAAGAAGCAGAAGCTAAAGAATATAGAGAAAGTATTGTCATTCAAGAACAATTGTTAAAAGCGCAAAAAGACAAAATTGAAGTTCTCGAAGTGTAATCAATATTCAACATATTATAAGAATAGTAGATAATTACATCTATAAAAAACACCCTTTATTACAAGTTAATTGTGATAAAGGGTGTTTTTATAAAATCTTATTTGATTAAATAATCAAAACGTTTTTGTCTAAATAAAAGAATTAATGTAATACAATTATTTAATTTCTTTAATTGTATTATCAATAAGCGTTTTAATATGATCTCTATGGGCACGTGTTAATTGATTACCACTACCGTTAGCAATTGTAGCACGTATTTTTTTCAAATTATACAAAGCCATAGATTTTGCAGCATAACTATATTGATGTCCTTTAGATGGAATTACAATTTTAATTAAGCGCTTAGTGTATTCTAACTGTAAATTTTGTCTAAACGTATTAATAGTACCAATAGCATCTGCTTTAAAAATGGCATTATTAAGATCAGACATAAATTTAGCTAACGTATATTCATTTCCGTATAATTCAGAATCTGTAATACGTTGTAAAGTGTTACGGTGTAAAATATGATTAAGGATGTTTTTTTGATATCCTAGTATTTGATCATGAATTTTTGGATCTTCTGGACCACCAAAGAAGTTATAACCTCTACGTTGCATAGCAATATAATTATATAGATCACTAGGTGTCTTATAAGCATTAGGAGCAAATACATAGGTAGCAAGTGTGTTCATAGCTCTCTTTTGATCAGCAAGACTAACAGGAGTATATGGTTTTAAAGTTTCACTTTGTCCAATCATACTACGATCAACATATACACCACCAATAAAACGAGAAACAACATCACCAGCAACAGCATACTGACGACCTAGTAAATAATATGCTTGACGTAATTCTTGATAAGATTGTCCCTTTTTAGAAAACTTCCCTTTGATTTCAGTCATTAATTTATTGATCAATTCCATTCTGTTAACAGAATATGTAATTTGATCATTAGACATATCACCAATCATTACTCTAGGATCAATAGCTTTACCAGGAGATCTCATATCATCAGCATCATTTCCAAAAATTAATTCAGGACGTGTAGATTGATCTGCAATAGCATTTAATTCTGTAGCATTCTTTACAGGCGTATAACCAAATTGAATTGCCCAAACATCATAAGGACCAACAGCCGTAGAATAGTACTGACCTTGTTTGCTAGCATCATTAGCAACATTAATCGCTGTATAATCCATAACAGACCCTGTTAAACATTTATCTTTAATTAATGAAGGTGTATTTAACTCTTCAGGAGAAAACAATTGACTTGCTTTCATGTTGTGATTTAATCCTAACGTATGACCAACCTCGTGCATTACTAATTCTTTCATTGCTTCACGACGCATCCCTTTCATTTCATTATCACTTGCTCCATTAGCCAACAAAGCAGCTTGTCCAAACAAAGTGTTTTCTTGCATGCGATGACCATAAGAACAATAAATAGTTTCATTAGGTTTCAATGCAGGGTTAATAGGTAAATTACTAGCAGATTCTTGAGAAGCAAGGTTAAATAAGCGATCGTATTTAACTCTGTTAGTATGATATACATATTCCAACATAATATCAGAACCCAAAATTTGTCCAGTTCTAGGGTTTACAAAACTAGGACCATAACCACCAAATGGAGGTTGAGGAGATGATGTCCAACGCAATACATTATAACGTATATCGCCAGCATCCCAATCAGCATCATCCGGCTGTACCTTAACAACCATTGCGTTTTTAAAACCAGCTTTTTCAAAAGCAACATTCCATTCTAACACAGCTTCTTTAATAGTCTCTCTAAATTCAACAGGAGTTGTATTCTCAATCCACCATTCGATAGGTTGAACAGGTTCAGAAATAGCAGCAGCAGGATCTTTTTTCTCTAAATCCCAACGGTGAATTAAATCTCTATATGGAGTAGGACTAGTAGAAGTCATATCCGTAACTTCTGATGCGAAATATCCGATTCTAGGATCATCAAATCTAGGTTGGTAGTTGTTTTCAGGCATTTGAATCAACACGTGATCTACTTTGATAGTTACGTTACGACCATCGGTTACAGCTTCAGAACCACCATTAAGAATACTATTTTTAGAATAAACATAATTACTAGTTACGTTTGTGTTTTCTGGATAGTTTTTAATTGTAGCAATTTTAGTTTTACCACTACTTAAAGAACCTAATTTAAACGAAAATGGCGATTGTCCAGGGAAATTAGGGCTCTTAATTTGATTAAAAGTTTCTTTTAAAAATAGATCATCAGATTTAATTAAGTATAATCCTTTTTCTTTGTCTTTGGCCTCGATTTTTAAACTAGCCATTATCCCTTCACTGATATTTGCATCTGCAGACTTTGATAAGGCATTGTTTTTGTCAAAATAAAAAGAGGTGTTTTGAGCAATAAACTCAATCTTGTTATAATGCTTTTTGATTCTGAAAACTTTAGCACCACGATAAGAACCTCTAAAGGCTCCAGCATCTAACACACCATCTGCTATTTGACTAAAATAAATAAAATCTTTATCTAATTGATCAGCTTTTATAAGCATTTGAGTAGTTCCCGAAGTAGAATCTCGGTAGATAGTAAAAAGCCCTTCGATTTTATGACTTTTTTTAGTTAAATCCTTAATAGATTTATCCTTACTTTTTTTAGAAGCATCGACTTGCTCTGTCTTCTCTTTTTTTGATTTTTTCTTCTTTCTTCGTTGCGCCTCAGCATCGGTTATTCCGATAGAAAGGATCAATAAAGTGGACAAGAAAAATGTCCATTTTTTTGATGAAATAGATATCATATTCACTGAAATTTGTTTATGCCGACAAGATATTGTTTTCTCAGAATTGGTAAAATTGTTTAACAAGTATGTTAACATAATATTTAGAATTATAAAATTTAGTATAAATAAGTGATAGACATTTTTTTAATAAAAGAGCAAGTAAATAAAGAGAATTCTTGAGAATCTATAATGAAGGTAGGTATATAATTGAAAGGATTATATTATTCTAAAAAAATAATCGTTTTTGATGAGTATTTCGTAAATTGCACAATCAAAATAGAGATATAGTTATAAATGGAACAAATAGCACCCTATAAACCTAAGCACAAAGTAAGAATAGTAACAGCAGCGTCATTATTTGACGGTCATGATGCAGCGATTAATATTATGAGAAGAATTATCCAAACAACAGGTGTTGAGGTGATTCATCTAGGACATGATAGAAGTGTAGAGGAAGTAGTTAATTGTGCTATTCAAGAAGATGCAAATGCAATAGCAATGACCTCGTACCAGGGAGGACATAACGAATATTTTAAATATATGTATGACTTGCTTAAAGAAAAAGGGGCAGGACATATTAAGATTTTTGGAGGAGGAGGAGGAGTAATCCTTCCTGAAGAAATCAAAGAATTAATGGATTACGGAATTACTCGTATTTATGCACCAGATGATGGGCGTGAAATGGGATTACAAGGAATGATTAATGACCTTGTACAACAGTCTGATTATCCAATAGGTGATGCACTTAATGGACAAGTAAATCATTTAGCAAAAAAAGAAATAGGAGCAATTGCTAGAGTTATTTCTTCTGCCGAAAACTTTCCAGAAGTGGCAAAAGAAGCTTTAGAGCAAATTCACGAAAAAAATAAAACATCTAAAACTCCTGTTCTTGGAATTACAGGAACTGGAGGAGCAGGTAAATCATCGTTAGTTGATGAATTAGTACGTAGATTTTTGATTGATTTTCCAGAAAAAACGATTGGATTAATTTCTGTTGATCCATCAAAAAGAAAAACAGGAGGAGCATTGTTAGGAGATCGTATTCGTATGAATGCAATTAACAATGAACGTGTTTATATGCGTTCTTTAGCAACTCGTCAATCAAACTTAGCGTTATCAAAATATGTATCTGAAGCTGTAGAAGTATTGAAAGCAGCAGAATATGATTTGATCATTTTAGAAACGTCAGGGATTGGACAATCTGATACAGAAATATTAGAACATTCTGATGTTTCATTATATGTAATGACTCCAGAATTTGGAGCAGCAACTCAGTTAGAAAAAATCGATATGCTTGATTTTGCAGACTTAGTGGCGATTAATAAATTTGATAAAAGAGGATCATTAGATGCATTACGTGATGTGAAAAAACAATACCAGCGTAATCATAATTTATGGCATGACGATCCAGAAACATTACCAGTATACGGTACTATTGCTTCGCAGTTCAATGATCCAGGGATGAATACCTTGTATAAAGCAATCATGGATGAAGTTGCAGAGAAAACTGAAGCTGATCTTACATCAAAATTCCATATTTCGAAAGAAATGTCTGAGAAGATATTTGTTATTCCTCCATCAAGAACTCGCTACTTATCAGAGATATCAGAAAATAACAGAGCATATGATGTAAAAGCTAAAACGCAAGAACAAGTAGCTCAAAAATTATATGGTATTTATAAAACGTTAGAATCTGTATTAGAAAAGACTCCAATATTAACAAAATCAGGGATTAATGAAGAAGATTTTGTAACAACAGAAGAAAATCAATTATTTGTATCCTTATTAATCAAGGAGTTTGATCGTGTAAAAATGAACCTTGACCCATACAATTGGGAAGTTATCGTTGGTTGGGATGCTAAAGTAGAAAAGTATAAAAATCCTATCTATACATTTAAGGTAAGAGATAAAGAAATAAAAATAGAAACGCATACAGAGTCGTTATCACATACACAAATACCAAAAGTAGCATTACCTAAGTACCAAGCTTGGGGAGATGTATTAAAATGGAATTTGCAAGAAAATGTACCAGGAGAATTCCCATATGCATCAGGGTTATATCCATTTAAACGTACAGGAGAAGATCCAACTCGTATGTTTGCTGGAGAAGGAGGGCCAGAACGTACCAATCGCCGTTTCCATTATGTAAGTCTTGGAATGCCTGCAAAGCGTTTATCTACAGCATTTGATTCTGTAACGTTATATGGTAATGATCCAGATGCTAGACCAGATATTTATGGTAAAATCGGTAATGCAGGAGTATCAATATGCTGTCTTGATGATGCCAAAAAATTATATTCAGGGTTTGATTTAGC
Organism: uncultured Aquimarina sp.; assembly: GCA_947498595.1. Taxonomy (GTDB): domain Bacteria; phylum Bacteroidota; class Bacteroidia; order Flavobacteriales; family Flavobacteriaceae; genus Aquimarina. The sequence continues at coordinate 51,095 of CANMKX010000010.1, read as the reverse complement.
ACATGCGATGACATCGGTAAGTATGACTATTAATGGACCAGCACCAATGTTGTTAGGTTTCTTTATGAATGCTGCAATCGATCAACAGTGCGAATTGTATATTAAAGGGCATGGATTAGAAGAAGAAGTAGAAGCAAAAATAGCTGCAATTTATGCTGCAAAAGGGACAGAACGTCCACGTTATAACGGAGCGTTACCAGAAGGGAATGATGGTTTAGGACTTTTATTATTAGGGGTAACAGGTGATTTGGTATTACCAGCAGATATATATAGTGAGATTAAGCAACGTACATTAAGTTCTGTTCGAGGAACAGTGCAAGCAGATATTTTAAAAGAAGATCAGGCACAAAACACATGTATTTTCTCTACAGAATTCGCATTGCGTTTAATGGGAGATGTACAAGAGTATTTTATTGAAAAAAATGTACGTAACTTCTATTCGGTATCGATTTCAGGATACCATATAGCAGAAGCGGGAGCAAATCCTATTACACAATTAGCATTAACATTAGCTAATGGATTTACTTATGTAGAATATTACTTAAGTAGAGGTATGGACATTAACAAGTTTGGACCTAACTTATCATTCTTTTTCTCTAATGGAATTGATCCAGAATATGCTGTGATAGGACGTGTAGCTCGTAAAATTTGGGCAAAAGCCTTAAAACATAAATATGGAGCTAATGCAAGAGCACAGATGTTAAAATATCATATTCAAACATCTGGACGTTCATTACATGCTCAAGAAATTGATTTCAACGATATCCGTACAACATTACAAGCATTATATGCAATTTATGATAATTGTAATTCATTGCATACTAATGCTTATGATGAAGCAATTACAACACCTACAGAAGCTAGTGTGCGTAGAGCAATGGCGATTCAATTAATTATCAATAAAGAATTAGGATTGACTAAAAATGAAAATCCAATTCAAGGATCATTTATTATTGAAGAGTTAACAGACCTAGTTGAAGAAGCTGTATTAACAGAATTTGATCGTATTACAGAAAGAGGAGGTGTTTTAGGTGCTATGGAGACAATGTATCAACGTAGTAAAATACAAGAAGAAAGTTTGTATTATGAAACATTAAAGCATACAGGAGAGTTTCCTATAATAGGAGTGAATACTTTCTTGAGTAGTGAAGGTTCACCAACAGTTACTCCTGCCGAGGTAATTAGAGCTACAGAAGAGGAAAAACAATACCAAATCAAAATACTAGAAGCTTTGCATACTACGTATGCTGATGAAACAAGCGAATTATTAAGAGACTTACAAGAAAAGGCGATTAATAATCAAAATATTTTCGAAGCTTTAATGGAAGTAAGTAAAAAATGTTCTTTAGGTCAGATTACAAGTGCATTGTTTGAAGTAGGAGGGCAGTATAGAAGAAATATGTAATTCAAGTGAATTTGCATAATAACATATAAAACAAAACCCACTCAATTGAGTGGGTTTCTTTATAAAGAAGATTAAAGAAATCTCTAATCTAGTTAGTTCTATTTATGATACCTAGATCTCTTAGCCCAATTCCAATAAAGTTGTTTTAAGCTTTCGATTTCAGAACGTAATACTTTAAGAATACGACTCTCTTTTCTAGGGAATGATTTTCCTAAAATAGTATAATGATGTTCCATTGCGTATACAATACATTCTACATTAGAAATATGTTCAGACCTACTGGATATATCTTTAGATTCAGCTAAAGCGATGTGTTCAATTAACTTCATTCCTTGACCAATCAGATGATTTAACTGGCGATCAATAGGATTTGTAGAAGTATGAAGTTTAAGAACTGATTTATTATTCGATATGTACGCAGCAATACTTCTATTTAATTTGAAAATGTCTATTGCCTTCCTATATATAGGAAGTTGTGTAATGTTTTTAGTACTTAATTCTTCTTTGATTGGATTCATGTCAATACTCTAATTAATCTATAGAGAATGTATTATCAGTAAATTAATACTCAAATTTAAGGACAAATCGAAAGTGTTTACCTTTAAGTTTAAATGAAAAAGGTTATTTTAGCTTAAAAAATAAGGTATAATACTCTTTTGCATTAAATATGAAACTAGATGATTTGAACTGGAAGATTTTGAAGTTTTTACAAGAAAATGCTAGACAAACAAATTCTGAAATAGGTAGAAAGATTGGTTTAAGTTCTCCTGCTGTTGCTGAGCGAATTAAGAAAATGGAAGATTATGGAATCATTAAAGGATATCAAGCACAAATTTCTTATGGAGAAGTAGGACATCAATTGAAAGCAATTATAACATTAAGAGCTTTTATGGGAAGATTAAAGCCTTTTTTGGCAATAGTTCCTTCTTTAAAAGAAGTATTAAATTGTTATAGAATTACAGGACATGAAAATATAGTACTCGAAGTTGTTTTGAGAGATCAATTACATCTAGAAGAATTGATTGATAAATTAATTTCGTATGGAGAAACAAAAACACATATTGTATTATCAAATGTGATAGAAAATGGCCCCATAACAGAATTGAAAGAAATTATACGAAGAAAGAATGACTAATTAAAATGATAAAATGGCATATCATTTGATGCTTTTTAGAATAATAAACATTTTCAATTTTGTGTGATTTTAGTTGTTGATAACCTTTAAAAAGGAACTAGATGAACTACAAAATTTAGGAATATGACGCCTTGAATTTCAAGGCGTTTTTTTATTAATAAAATAATATTACGATTGTTTTTATATAAATAGAGTAACCTTGTAATATTTTGTAAATTTAAGTTTGAAAAAAATGCATCTTTTTAAAACCTTTTGCGTCTTATAGATGTATAATATATTTAAAATAATGTACCATGAAAAATTATAAAGGATGTAACTGCACATGTGCTAGTTGTGTAGAAGGTAACTGTGCTAATTGCTCTAATCTTAGTTGTGAATCTTCGGGATGTAATTGCGCTTAGTAAAGTAAAATTTTAATAAATAATGATCGAGATACTATTATTTAGTATCTCGATTTTATGAATATATATTACAAATTATGGATACGGCTACTATCTGGAATACTTATCATCAAGACATAGAACGTTTTATATTAAGTAAAATTAACGATAAGATGGTCGCAGAAGATCTTACTCAAGAGGTATTTACCAAAGTACATCTAAAAAGAGAAACACTTAAAAAAGAAAATAAAATTAAATCTTGGATATTTACAATAGCGCGTAATGTTGTTATGGATTATTTTAGAAAAGAACTGAAAGAAACAGATTTTTCTATAGAAAATATCACTATAGATGAAGAAACACCGCTACATACCGAAAAAGATTGCTTGCCAGGATTAATAAATAATTTACCCGAAAAATATAAGATACCTTTATACCTATCAGATATAGAAGGAATCAAACAAAAGGATATAGCAAAGCAATTAAACCTACCGTTACCTACTATAAAATCGCAAATACAGCGAGGTAGAAAGTTAATAATAGAAGGCTATATGGAATGTTGTGATTATAAATTAAATGAAGAAGGAAAATTAGTTGGTGAAATGAAAGAAAAAGCAAATTGTAAAATTTGCAATCATAAATAATCAAATAGACCATAATTAACTTTTTTATTGCATTGAGATATGTTTTATATTAGAAGATGGAAAAACTTCAATACTATCTAGATATAGCCACAGAAAAGGCTATTTTTTTTGCTCCAAGAATTATAATAAGCATACTTATTGTATGGATTGGTTTTAAAGTTATACGACATGCTATAAAGCTGTTAGATAAAACTTTTAAACGAATGCAGATATCAGAAACTATGAGACCATTTTTGTTATCAGTAGTTTCTATTATAGCAAAAGGAGCTATACTTTTCGTAACGATAACCGTTTTAGGAGCAGACTTATCAGGATTAGTAGCTATTTTGGCAGCTATTAGTTTTGCCATAGGATTATCACTACAAGGGAGTTTAGGAAATTTTGCTTCAGGAATTTTAATTCTTTTTTTGAAGCCATATCAAGTTAATGATTGGATTGAAGTTGGAGATAAGTTTGGTAAAGTAGAAGAAATAGGGATATTTAATACTATTGTAATTACTCCAGGTAGCAAGGTTTTAATTATACCCAATGCAAAAATAACAGATGACGTTGTTACAAATTATTCTAAAAAAGGAATTGTACGACTCGAAATAAAAATAACAATGCCTTATGAGGAAGATTTTCCTAAAGTAAAAAGGATCATTCAAGAAGCATTAACCCCTATAAAAGAAATTACAAATACACCTGAAACCGAAATAGGAATAGAAAATTTTGATTCGCATAGCGTACAGATAGTAGTTAGGCCTTATGTACATCCGGATGATTATTGGCAAGTTACGTTTGATGTTTATAAAAATATCAAAGCAATGTTTAGTAAGCATAATATAAAAGTAGCGTATTCTGAAGGAATAGAATTAGGAAGAATAGGAGCATGATATATTTCGTAATTTGTTGATATTCGATGAATTGGCATGTTTGTGTTTTAAATACTACATGTTAAAATAAGTAAATAGTCATAAAATTGATAAGAAATACGATAAGTAGAGTAATCCATAATTTGTTGTGATAAAGCATTTTAACTGGGGCTTTGAGCTTTTAATCGGAAATAAATAAAAAAATGTTATAAAATATATACTGTTTAACCGTAATTTTTATTACATTTAAACCGTAATAATGTAAGCACAAAAGTTTTGATTTTTTATGATTAGGGTAAATTAAATGTGTGGACATTAGGCTCTTAAGATCCTCAAATCTATAAAACTTAAAGAGAGCATTTTATTTACCTAAAAATTAAAAGCGTTTCAGAAATGAAACGCTTTTTTTCTTCTATAAAATATACTAATCTACACAACAATTCTATTGATCGATAGTAAAGCTTCATACAACGTAAAATAATATTTAATACCTTAAAGCGATTGTATATTTACACTATAAGATGTAATAAAGTATTTAAAATTTGATTTTGGTTTTTTGATTTTGAGTTAGATGAGTCAATGTATAAGAAAAAAGAAGATGTAGAAGATAAATTGACCTAGAGAGTTTTAACACCTTGCATAGCAAGGTGTTTTTTTTGATATATAAATAAAAAATTAATCATTATATATAACTTCATAATTACAATTAAACAATACTAAATGGTTTTTTAACGATACTTATAAAGCGATTCAACCTATTTTTAATGAGTGATTTATGATAAGAAACTATATTTACAACGTAATAAAGAATATTACAAATAATAAAGAAAAATTAGTTTGAGGATTGTTATATATAATGAGTATTGGTTTAGTTTGAATATTTGATTGATTATTTAGAAGTAGTATGTTTTAGGTAAATGACGAAATGAAAATGTAAAAGAAAAATTATACCTAAAAATGAAAGCACCTTATTTTAATAAGGTGTTTTTTTTTGATATTAAGAGAGTTACGTTTTAATAACGAGTGTACACTTTATCGATAGAAAAATGCATTTCATCGACAGTTTTCCTCTGTTGTAACGTATTTGTATTGAAGTTTTTAGCATTAGGTAGTACATTTACAATGTGATTATGTAACACAAGTTTCTTAATAAAAATAAATTGGAATGTGAGGACATTAGTTTTTTAACAAATACTAGAAAACTAAAGAGAGTATTCTATAAAATATGTGAGTTAAGAAAATGTAAGTAAAATAGTTGAGATTAATAATATAAGTGAAAAAGGTTTTTGATTTTGTTTAAATATTTGATTTGTTTTTTAAGAGTAGTGAATTAGTTTTTAGGTAAGTATTAGGAAAAAGAAGATGAGGAGATAAGGGAAAAATATCTATTTGGATTTGCCTAAAGCTGAAAAGCGTCCAATTATTGGACGCTTTTTTTATAATATTATTCTTCTATAATTAGATGTGGTACTTTATCAAGATTCCAGTCAATGACCAAGCCACCAGCTAAAGACTTAGCAATTTCTGCACCATACAAGAACTCACATAAATACAAAGAAGCTTCAAAACTTTTTGCACCACCAGCAGAGGTGATATATTTACCATCATGAACAAATAATACTTCTTTTCTAATATCTAATTCAGGAAAATCATTGCGCATCTTATCTATATCTCCTGGGAAAGTAGTAGCAACCTTATCAGTAAGTAATCCTGCTTTAGCCAATACAAAAGCTCCATCACAATGAGAAGTCATAAAAGTAGCTTGAGTATCAACTTTTTTTACAAAATTAATCATAGCAATATCCTCTAAATCGGTATCTAGATGATGTTCAGCACTAGGAATCACTAGAATATCAATTTTAGGGATACTATCTTTTAAATAATTATAATCAGGAATTATTTTAACCCCTTCAAAAGAAGTAATATAATTATCGGTATTAGCTACAGTAAAAACATTCATAGCTTTAATGTTTTCTCGATACTTTGTGTGCTGAAAAATGTCAAATGGAGCTGTAAATTCAGTGTTATAAGTACCGTCCATAATTAAAAAAGCAACGTTATAACGATTAGGAACTAATTCTGGAAATTCTTTACTTTTCTCTTTAATCGATGTTTTAACAGTTGTAGTATTAGAATTTGGTTTGTGTTGAGTAGTACAACTAAATACTAAAGATAAACTAGTTATCATAAGTAAATTGATCAATAAGCGTTGTATGCGGTTTGTAGAAATCATAAAAAATAATTATTGAGAAACTTCTCGATTAAGATAATATTGTAAAAGAAATAATATGAGAACGCATAATCCCATGAGAACAGATACTACATACCAGGTAGCAGTAAAACCAAAAGAATCAACTAATCGCATACCAGTATTATGACCTATAATATGCGCTATTGAAAAAGCGATACTATAGAAAGCCATATATTCTCCAGTTTTTCCTTTTTGCGCCCTTTGAAGTGCAAATGCATTTGAGAATGGAAAAGCAATCATTTCACCTATTGTCATAAGAAGCATACCAATAATAATAATACTTAACCAAGGAAGAACATTAAGAATCAAAAAACTAAAACCAGTTAATGCTGCACCCCATAATATTAAAGTAACTTTAGAGATATTACTTTTTTCTAAATACTTAATAAGAGGCATTTCCAAAGTAAATATTAAAAAACCATTAAGGCCTAGTAATAACCCTATATCAAATTCTGATAATAAATGGATCTCTTTATAGTAGATTGGTATAGTAGAAAAATATTGTATAAAAGAAATAGAAAAAAATATCATTGCAAGAAAAAAGAGTATAAAGGGACCATCTTTATAAGGAGATTTTGGATTAATAATAACCTCTTGTTGTGCTGTTACTGTATGTTTAGGATTTAAAATATACATCAAAATCAAACTAGCAAGAATACATGTAATACCGTCTAGCCAAAAAAGACCATAATAGCCTATAGAAACGATAATTAAACCACCAATAGCCGGACCAGCAGAAAATCCCAAATTAATAGCTAAACGAATTAAAGTTAAAGACCGTGTCTTATTTTCGGGAGAACTATATGCATTCAAAGCAACGTAGATGGCAGGTCTAAACATATCAGCAATAATCATAATAATGAAAATGCCTAAACAAAATGTAGGAAAAGTATCTAAAAATTGCAATGATATAAACCCTATACCTGTAGCAAATAAACTAATAACCATTACCTTATAGTATCCAATTTTATCAGTTAATTTCCCACCTAGCCATGTTCCTATAAGCGATCCTGCTCCAAAAGATGACATAATCCAACCTACATCTTTTAATGTAAAACATAAACTATCTGTAAGATATATAGATAAAAAAGGTATAACCATGGTTCCAGCCCTGTTAATTAATGTAATAAGAGCTAACCACCATACTTCTTTACTTAATCCTGAAAAAGAATTGATGTATTTAAAGAAAAGTTTTTTCAATATTTTTTTTTGACGATGTTATTTTGAACTATAAAACTAAAACTTATGTCTAAGATTTCCATATTTTTAAAAGAGATTAACGTATTTTATATGTTATGCTTTGTATTTTTGCAAAAAAATAGAGTGTTGTGAATCGTTTACTTGTATTATTAATGTTTTTTTGGGGAAGTAGCTTTGCTCAAAAAAATGACATATTGAAAAATATAGAAAAATTTCAAGAAGCTTTAAATCAAAAATTTTTATCTGAAGATACTACACCATTACCAGCAGATGAATTGAAGAATTTTAAAAAGCATGAGTTTTTCAAAATAAATACAATGTATAGTATTGAAGCTACTTTTATAAGAACTCCGTACGAAACCCCTTTCATAATGCAAACAACAACGAATAGGGAACCTATCTATGTAAAGTATGGAGAAGCACATTTTTCTATTGGTTCTAAGGAATTTAAACTGAATATCTATCAAAATCAAGAATTGATGAAACAGGAAGAATATTTGAATTACCTATTTCTTCCTTTTACAGATTTAACAAATGGAACAGAAACCTATAGTGGTGGACGTTTTATCGATTTGAAAATTCCAGAAAAAGACACCATTATGATTGATTTTAACACTGCTTATAATCCGTATTGTGTTTATAATAAAAAATACTCTTGTCCAATACCACCAATTGAGAATGATTTAAAAATCGCAATTCCAGTTGGAATAAAAAAATATAAAAAATAAAGAGAGTCTTTAATCAAAAACTCTAAAAACATTTTAGAATCAATTGATAAAATAACAATTCATAATCTTAAAAAAACAGTTGGATACTGCTAAGATGTATTTTTCAAAAATCCCTGTGGGGGAATATACTTTGGAAAATGAACTTACTTCTATGAGAGATTTTTTTGCATTAGATACTTATGAATATTAAGTTTTTCCACAAGGTGATATTATTAATGGAGTAGCGCTAGATTTTTTTCCTGAAGAATACGACAATCAAGAAGTTTATTATTCCTCAAGATTTTGGGATAATAGAACTGCTTCGTTTGAAATAACTTCGGTAATTGAAACAGAGAATGGCGTATTTGATGTAATAGGAAACTTTAGTTATAAATTATATAAATCTGATGATGAAACGGATTTTAAATTGCTATAAAAAGGTATTTTTAAAATTAAAGTTTCTAGTAATTTAGAAGAATAAATTAAAATAAAAAAAAGGGAATCATTTAATGATTCCCTTTTTCGATATGATTAAGATCTAATAGATCGGAATATATATTTCGGTAATCCATTCAGCAGGATTTAAAACAATATTAGGTTGTGTTCTATAAACTTCAAAAGGGGGAGATGTTGTATTAAGCTCTAGTTTATTATCTACAATATATTGCTGTGCGGCAGCCCAAGCTTCTTGTAAGTTTTTATAATCTCCATTTAAGGTAGCTTTTACAACTTTTTGTTTTGGTAAAAAATTACAAAGAATAGAACTATCTTCTGGTGTTTCTACCTTTTCACGAACAGGAATTGCGGTAGAAAAAATAGTAGTTCCTTGCTCTTCGTTAAACTCATTGAATATCGTAAACGGCATTCCTGTTTGAGGTAAATTATTTTCGGTTATATATGCTTGAATTGTAGGAAGCATTTGTGCCATTTTTTGAGGTAATGTAGCAACCGTAGATGCGGCAGCACTATACATATAAAAACCACCACCATGCTCAACAATACCATCTATATTGATAGTATATTTTTGCATTTGTTTATGTGCATGTTTTTCTAGTTTGTTAAGGCCACGAATAAGCATAGGTGTAAGCCCTTGAGCCAGGGTGCTATCTTGAGTAGCCCAAAAAGCTTTCTCCATAAAAGACTGTTCTCCTTTCATGCCCCAAGTAACTTTTGTCCCTTCTTCGGTGGGTTCAAAAGTCCAATATACATCACTATAACTTTCTCCCATAGGAGTTACAAACGTTATTTTTTGATCAATGCTACCAAAAGGAGCAGTAGCAATAGTTTCCATACTACCATCACCTTGAGAAACGCTTTTCCAGCTATACCCAGCGCCTTTACCACTAGTTTGGTTAGGATAACTCATCACAAAATCATCAGACTCATCCATCCAAGGCCCCCATTCTTCCCAAGTTCGGTATTCATTAATAGTATTAAAAAGAAGCTCATTTGGAGCAGTAATGACTTTACTTTCTGCAATGTCATACTTGCCATTTATAGTAGCTATATATGTAACACCTCCTATAATAATGATTAAAAGTAAGAGTACGAGGTATTTGACGATCTTCATAAATGATAGTTTAGGTTAATTAGTAATGCTAAGATAATCAATTTTGACAACCCATTAATTTCTTACATTTGTGAAAACAATTAACACCATATTATGAAGCTGAAAACAGTATTTACTTTTGTAGCAGCAGGTGCTTTATTGGTAGGATGTAAAAACGATCCTAAGGTAGAGGCACCCGTAGAAACAAAGGAAAAAGAAACTACAGTAACAACTACAGATAAGTTTGAATATGTAGTAGGGCAAGTAGCCGATTTAAAAATATTACGTTACCAAATTCCTGGATGGGAAAACTTAAGCCTAAAAGAGCAAAAGTTAGTTTATTACCTTACACAAGCAGGGGTAAGTGGTAGAGATATTATGTGGGATCAAAATTACCGTCATAACTTGGTAATTCGTCATGCATTAGAAAAAGTATATACTACTTACAAAGGAGATAAAACTAGTAGTGATTGGGAAGCGTTTGATACTTATTTAAAGCGTGTATGGTTTTCAAACGGAATTCACCACCATTATAGTAATGATAAAATCAAGCCTGAGTTTAGTCAAGACTATTTAAGTAGCCTTTTAGCAGCAACAAGTACAGAATTACCTAAAGAAGCTTATGAGGTAATCTTTAATGATAAAGATGCAAAGAAAGTAAACTTATCAAAAGGAGTTGATAACGTAGCTGTATCTGCGGTAAACTTTTATGGACAAGGAGTAACAAATGCTGATGTTGAAGCATTTTATAAAAATAAAAAATCTCCAAACCCAGATAAGCCATTATCATACGGATTAAACTCTCAATTAGTAAAAGAAAATGGAGAGCTTAAAGAACGTGTATACAAATCTGGTGGATTGTATGGAGCTGCTATTGATGAAATCATTAAATGGTTAGAAAAAGCACAAGGAGTTGCAGAAAATAAAGCGCAAGGAGACGCTTTAGGATTATTGATTAAATATTACCAAACAGGAGATCTACAAACATGGGATGACTACAATGTAGCATGGACAGCAGCAACTGAAGGGAATATCGATTATATCAATAGTTTTATCGAAGTATATAACGATCCATTAGGATATAGAGGATCGTATGAGACTGTAGTACAGATCAAAGATTTTGATATGTCTAAAAAAATGGCAGTATTATCTGAAAATGCTCAATGGTTTGAGGATAATTCTCCATTAATGAAAGAGCATAAAAAAGATAGCGTAGTAGGAGTAACTTATAAAGTAGTAGCTGTAGCTGGAGAGGCTGGAGACGCTTCGCCTAGTACGCCAATTGGAGTAAACTTACCAAATGCAAATTGGATTCGTGCAGCAGTAGGATCTAAGTCAGTTTCTTTAGGAAACATTATAAACTCATATAACAACGCAGGAAGTTCTGGTCGTTTAAAAGAGTTTGTACATGATGAAGAAGAATACAAATTAGAAAAAGAATACGGGCAATTAGCTGATAAATTACATACTGCTTTGCATGAAGTAATTGGTCACGCTTCAGGAAAATTAAATCCAGGAGTAGGAGAAACTAAGGAAACACTTAAAAATTATGCTTCTACAATGGAAGAAGGTAGAGCAGATTTAGTAGGATTGTATTATTTAATGGATCCAAAATTACAAGAATTAGGATTAGTGCCTGATTGGGAAAAAGTTGGTAAAGCAGCTTATGATGGATATATCCGTAATGGATTGATGACGCAATTAATTCGTTTAAATGTTGGAGACGAAGTAGAAGAAGCTCACATGCGTAACCGCCAATGGGTTAGTGCTTGGTCATTTGAACAAGGAAAGAAAGACGGAGTAATTGAAAAAGTAACACGTGACGGAAAAACGTATTATGATATCAAAGACTACAAGAAATTACACGAGATATTTGGACGCTTATTAAAAGAGGCTCAACGTATCAAATCTGAAGGAGATTTTGCAGCAGCAGAAGCACTTGTTGAAGGATACGGAGTAAAAGTTGATCCAGTATTGCATAAAGAAATATTAGACCGTAATTCACAATTTAAATCAGCACCATATAGCGGATTTGTAAACCCAGTATTAGTACCTCAAAAAGATGAAGCTGGAGAGATTACAGGATTTGAAATATTCCAACCAAAAACATTTGAAGAGCAAATGTTATTTTATGCTAAAAACTATAGTTTCTTACCACAGGTAAACTAAAAATAATACCTCTTAAACTTAACAATAGATAAAAGTTTATTTGGTATTCATGAATTATTATAAAACGTTCCATTACTACTAAAGTTATGGAACGTTTTTATTTTATGATGAAACTATTTTATGTTCCTGATTGATCTATAGTAGAACTTTTGTTGTTACTATTTTGATCGCTGAAAGAAATATTAATACCAAAACCAATCCAAGGCTTTGCATTATGAATCCAATTTAGTTTAGATTGTTCTTTTCCATCTAAAAAATCCCAACCGTAGAATACACCTGCATTAACACTTTTAGCAAGATGAATTGTTGTTCCAAGAGAAAAAGTTAGAGCTCCTTGTGAGAGTTTTTCTAGATCAGGATTAATATTTTTTATATTACTATTATCGCCAGTCAAATTCACCTTAGTTAAACTAACACCTACAGAAAAATCAATATAAACATTATCATTATAGCGACTTAAATTAACACCTTTAATAAGATTAGCTCCAAGAGATAAATTTGATTCGAATTCGAAAGTATCATTTGCAGAACGAATTCTTATAGGAATAGTATAAACTCCAACTTTCCACTTTCTCCATCTATTATAATAAGGATTTGTATAATAAGTGAAGTTTTCAATAGACATAGCAAATACTTTTTCTTGATTATCTCCATTATAGAGAGTTCTTGCTGATGTTCCTTTTTCAAAATTTAAATATTTAAATACAACTTCTTTATCAGAAGCACTAATAACTTGAACAATATGTTTTCGTTTTATAGTTGCATTATTATAAAGAGCCGAAAATTTGCTTGTAGATTCATTTGAATTTAAATTTTCTGTAAAATAGTATTGACCATTTGTTTCAATATCACTACGTTGACTATAAATAACGAATGATATTAATAAAAAAAGAAAAGTGAATAGTACCTTTTTCATGATTGAGTAGTTTTGATTTATAGTTTAAAACTACTATTCTAGAATAGGTGAAAGAATACCCAATACAGAGTATATTCAATAAAAAAAATAGGTTAGAAGTCGTATTTTTTTTCTACCGCATAGCGTAATAATTCTCCTTTGCCATGAAGCCCTAATTTGCGGATCATGTTTTTACGATGTTTCTCTACAGTAGAGACAGAAGTAAATCTAACGGCAGCAATTTCAGAGGAAGCTTTTCCTTGTCCGATCAATTTTAAAATTTCCCGTTCACTTTTGGTTAATAATTGTTTTTTTGATTTCGATTGTTTTTCATGATCCAATATAGAAGCAATATCAATAGCAGCATCATAATAATGATTGCCTAAAGAAACTTCTTGAATGGCAGTTAAGACTTCTTCTAGAGGAGAGTTTTTTAATAAATATCCAGTAGCACCAGCAGTTACCATTTGCCGTATAGCATTATCTTGATCATACATCGAAAATGCAATGATTTTGGTACGTGGAAATTCCTTTTTGATAAGTTTAGTTACTGCAATACCATCAATTTTAGGCATTCTAATATCTGTTAAAACAACCTTAGGTTGTTTACGCCTAACGAGTTCAAGTAATGCTTCTCCATCGTTTACCATTCCTACGATAGAAATTTCTTTTTCGTATTTTAATAATAAATGAATCCCATCAATTAACGATTGATGATCTTCGGCTATAGCGATTGTTATCATAATGGAATATCGATAATTATATTAGTTCCTTTTCCGATAGAAGAATCAATTTCAAAAGTACCTTCGAGGTGTTCAATGCGTTTTTCGATACTGTTGAGTCCCATCCCTTCTTTTTGAGGAAGTATTGTAGCATCAAACCCAATCCCATTATCCTCGATCATAAGATTAAGCATGGCATCATGGTTGGTTAAAGAGATAGAAACCTCGGTTGCTTGCGCATGTTTTATAATGTTGGTAATGAGCTCTTGTATAATTCTGAATAGCGAAATTTCTAAAGTGTTTTCTAATCGCTGCTCTATCCCAAAATCCTGTACTTCGATCTGTAATTGATTGGTATGCGAAATCTTTTTTGCTAAATTTTTTAAAGCTGGTAACAATCCTTGTTGTGCCATCACTCCACTGTTTTTTTCATGAGCAATAGTACGTACTTTTTGATAGGCTTCATCTAGCAATTCATTTGTTTTGATGTAAAAACTCTCATTACCCGTTATTTCTGGATTGGCACGATTTCTTTTTAAATGCTCAAAATGAAGTTTTACAGTGGCTAATGTACTCCCTAAATTATCATGGAGATCATTGGCAAGACGTTGCCGTTCCTTTTCTTGTCCAAGTAACATAGCATCTATAGTAGCTAGTTCTTGTTCTTTTAATATTTTTTCTACTTTGTTTTTTTCAATTTGTTGTTCTTGTTCGGCTATACGTTGTTTACGCTTGGTATTTTTATAGACTAAAAAAGAGATTAAGAAACTCGTAGCTAGTGTAAAAATTGTTCCAGTCCAGAGATATTGTTGTTGTTGTTTTAAGGATTGATTTTCTTGTTCTTTTTTTTCGGTTTCGTATTTTGTTTCTATATCATTAAGAGCGATTGCTTGACTGTATTCATTAAATGAATCTATAATTTTTTGACGTAGGTTGATATAATGAAAAGCACTGTCTAATTCCTTTAACTTGTGATAACTTTCATAAATAAGCGTTGTAGATTTAGAATACTTTAATAAATTGTTTTTCGGAAGCTTATTTTTTAAGGCTTTTTTGTAATAAATAATAGCCTTTTCATGTTGATGCTCATTGGCATAGAGAATCCCTATATTGGTGTTAATAGCAAACATCTCATTTTGAGCATAGGCATAGGGTAGAGGTTTTAGTATTTTATAAGCCTTTCGATAATAAGATAAGGCACTGTCATTTTGCTTAAAAAAAAAGGAATACTGTGCACCTATTAACAGATTTACTTTGGCCTCAATAAATCTATTATCTCCTTTTTGAATTAATGGAATTAGTTCTTTATGAAGTTTTATCTCTTCTTTTTGTTTGGCCATCGATTCATGAGAAATAGCATGAAATTTAGCTGTTACTTTTTCAGTATAATCATAGGCATAGTTATTATAAATACGAATATACTTATCTAACAGTTTAGGGGCTTTTCTATTTTTAGATAGAAGGTGCAATATCTTTTTTAGCGTGAAACAAACGAGTAAAGAATCCTTCTTTTGTATTGAGATATGAAGTGCTTCTTTATATCTCAATAAAGAAGTTGAATCTATAGTTGTACGTGTATTTAAGATGATGTCTCCCTGATAAAGACGAAATAAAACTTTTGATAAGGTAGAGGCATTATTAGATAACGAGAAATTAAGAGAGTCAACCTTGTTATTTTTTAATGAATTAAGATTCCATCTAAGAAGTTTTTTTTCAGTTTGATTTTTTATTTTTTTTATAAATTCTTCAGAAGTAGGAATTTCATAATTCTTTAGATGTATTAAAGCTTCTCTCGAAGTGTCTTGTTGAGAGAAGCTAGAAATTGTTAGCAGAATATTTATGAATAAAAGAAGTCTATGCATTGGTTAAATAATATAAAAGCGGCAAATATGATTTCCGTATCCAATTATAACAGTTGTAGTTAATTGATCGATAATGTTTTTGTTTTTTTCGGTAGAAAAAGCAACATTTTTAGAAGAGTCATATTCTTTGGATTTCTCAATAAAATGTAATAGTGTATTTCTATTACTAATAGGTATATGACCACTTTCTATTGTCGAGATAATAGCCTCAGGAATATGAGTGTCAATTAAATGTTTTCTTGAAGGATTGGAAGTAGTACTACACTTAATAAACGAACTTTCCTTTGCTTGAGGAATACTAAAATCATTACTACTTGATTTTGGAAGAATATTAATGTCAATAACTCCAGAATAATCTTTACTAGTTGGTGTAAGATTTATCGAAGAAACGCCTATAAGTGGATATTCTTTTTTGTTAATGATATCAATAAGTTTGGCATGTGTAATATTAAAACTTGAATTTTTAATATTAAACTTAAATTTACAAGAAATAGAAAATAATGGAATCTTATTTTCTTCTACGTAAAAGATAGATTGATAGATATCTTCTCTTTTTGAATCGACAATTAATGGTTTAGACATAATGCTTGTATTAAAGTTATTTATTTCAAAAATCATGAAACCCTCTTCATAAAACCATTACCAATACAGGGTATTTTGCTCTAATATAGTAAATTATAATGATGATGTGTGATGTAAGTCATATTAAAAAAGAGTATAAGAATGTAGTTTTGTTATACAAATACTGTTATCACGGTTAAAAGCTGTAAAGCAATGCTTATTTAAATTTATTGTTACAATGCAAGAGAAAACTCCTAATCAAACAACTACGCAAAGAAAAAAAGAAGTAGCAAATCATCAATTGATGCAATTTAAAGATAACAGAACTCAAAATAAGACACAGCAAAGAATGCAAAATATGATTGCAGATAGTTCTCAAGTTAGGCAATTACAATCATATCAAAATATGGCAGATAACAAGGTAGTGACTAATACAACTCAATCTAAGCCAAACCATACAGGATTACCCAATAAAGTTAAACATGGAATAGAAAATTTATCGGGTTATAATATGGATGATGTAAAAGTGCATTATAATTCTGCTAAACCAGCACAATTACAAGCTCATGCATATGCACAAGGAACAGATATTTATGTAGGTGCTGGTCAAGAAAAACATATTGCACACGAAGCTTGGCATGTAGTGCAACAGAAACAAGGAAGAGTAACTCCTACAATACAAAAAAGGGGTGTAGCGATTAATAACGATACAATGTTAGAGAGAGAAGCAGATCTAATGGGAGCAAAAGCAGTACAGTTAGCAAGTTCTCATCAAACGCCTTACTTAAAAAATGGAAATGTTTCATCAAATCCAGCTGTACAGGGTAAATTTGGATTTGAACTAGAATTAACAATAGCTACCGAATTTGAAGAAGGAGGGGCATATTATGATCCCAAAAGAAAAGTAGGGATTACTTTGGGGCAAGGAAATCAATTTAAATTAAATGTAGACCATCAAGAAACCAAAGCCATTATTGGAGAAGGAGTAGTTTCTGAGGATATGTATAAAGGAGAAGGAGCTCCAATTATAGAAATTGTAACAGATCCATTTGATGAATTTGATCCTAATATTAATGATCAAATAGAAACATTAATTTCAGATTTAAATAGCCTAGAACAAAAGTTACTTAGTGCAAGAGGGAAAAGAGAACCATTAAATAATATGGTAGCAGCAAAGAGTAATAACCTGGTTGTTGGAGGAGCTAAGGTAGGAAGGCAGAATACCAATTCGTATACACATGCTACCTACGGGGTTAAACTATCAAAAGTATCAGATACCTTTAGCGAACATGCATTAGATATTATTGATAAACGTGGCGAAGGTAATGAAAGAGCAGTAGGATTAAATAAAGCAGCTACAGCGGGACAAGAAATAGCAGATTGGATGTTTGCGAAATATAAGGATAGACACACAGGAATTATCATTCATAGTGATTTAAATAAATATGATATCCATAATGAAAGTGATATAGATAGCATAAAAGGAGTATTGACACTATTAGGTAATTATATGATTACTTATACTCGTTATGAAGGAAAATTAATGAAGAATGGAGTTGGTGCTCTTTTTTATAAATCAAAATTATCAGATTTGATAGGACATTTATCAGATAAACAACAGACTTTATTAACCGAAAGAAGTGATAAAATAGCGGATAAATTAATAGAAAAATGTATCGATCAAAGAGGAAACGATTTAGAGAATATAGATTGGAGGCCTTGGGTATTAGAAGTATTAAAAGGACAAGATGATAGAATGCTAAAAAGAGCAAAAAATCCATACAGCCCTGTATTAGGACCAGACCAATTAGGACCATCAACAAATAAAGAAACAGGTGTGGTAGTTGAAAACCGACACGTTGTTGAGCTCTTAAAAGGATACGGACGAAAAGTACCCGCAACAGAGTGGGGTGACATGATTCGATCAATCAAAGATAAATTGAGAGGAATTAATGGATAAACTTTTGATTATGGATGTAAAACTTTTTTTAAAACAAAAAGTAAACCAACAAAAACAATAAAACCAATTAATATAAATATACTCCCTTTGTAATATTTACGATGTAATTTAATATCCTTTCGATAACTAAAAATCATAACAGCAATAAAAGCAATTACAAAAAAAATAGCAAACGTAAACTGACCTTGACTAAACATGAAATAAAATTTTTGACAAAGATAAATCATAAACTTTAGTATCATATCATTTGAGATAAGAACATCGATAAAAAACAAAAAAATAATAGAAGGAAATATTTTATTTTTTTAGATTCGGTATCTAGAAAACAAATGATAGATGAAAAATAAAATCAATGCAGTTCAAGAATTTCATACAGCTTACAAACTAGGCTATAAAAAAGAACCACAAGCAACATTAGGCGAAGCAAAAAACCAATTGCGATTTGATTTGATGAAAGAAGAAAATGAAGAATATCTAGAAGCAGCAAAAAATGGAGATTTAGTAGAAGTTGCAGATGCTTTAGGAGATATGTTGTATATATTATGTGGAACTATTATAGAACACGGGATGCAAGACAAAATTGAAAAAGTTTTTGAAGAAATACATCGAAGTAATATGAGTAAATTAGGAGAAGATGGAGAACCTATATACAGAGAAGATGGTAAAGTATTAAAAGGGCCTAATTATTTTAAACCAGATATTGCAACTGTATTAGAAGCAAAATAAAAAAAGCGGCTATTAAAGCCGCTTTTTGATATTATAATTTATACCTCCATTCAAAAGGATCTTCAGCTTTATTATATTGAATATTCATTAAAGCATTCTTTAAACGAGTAGCATAAGAGTTTTCTTGAGATGCAATAGGATAATGCGTTCCCTGATAACCCAATCCTCCAATAGGACTAATAACAGCAGCAGTTCCAGCACCAAAAGCTTCTTTTAAACTACCATCTTTAGCAGCAGCAATAATCTCACTAACTTTAACTGGACGAACCTCTACAGAAATACCTTCTTTTTTAGCGATTTCAAGTAAACTTTTACGAGTGATTCCATCAAGAATACGATCACTAGTTGGAGCAGTTAATAACGTATCATTAACTCTAAAGAAAACATTCATAGTACCAGCTTCCTCCATATATTCGTGAGTACTAGCATCCGTCCAAATAATTTGTTGATAACCATCTTGTTTAGCTAAATTGGTAGGATAGAATTGAGCAGCATAATTTCCAGCAGCTTTAGCATATCCAGTACCACCATTAGCAGAACGACTAAATTTCTCAGCAACCAAAACATTAACATCACCGCTGTAATATGCAGCAGCAGGAGAACAGATAATCATAAAACGATATTGATTCGCTTCAGAAGCTTGTACACCCGCCTCTGTTGCAATAACAAATGGACGAATATATAATGAATTACCAAATCCAGGTTTGATCCAATCTTTTTCTAACTCTAATAAAGCAGTAAGACCATCAAAGAAAAAATCTTTAGGAAAAGCTGGCATTGCTAAACGTTCAGAAGATTTATTAATTCGATGAAAATTTTCATCAGGTCTAAATAGATAAATATCATCTTGATCATCTTTATAAGCCTTCATTCCTTCAAAAACAGCTTGACCATAATGGAATACGCGAGCAGAAGGATCTAAAGTAAGAGGACCATAAGGGACAATCTTGGGATTTTGCCAGACACCATCCTCATAATCACAAATAAACATATGATCGGTAAAAATTTTACCAAAGTTTAAATTTTCAAAATCAACTTGTCCTATTTTTGAAGCACTAGCTTTAGTGATCTCAATAGATGTCGGAAGTACTTTTTTCATCCGTATACGTCATTTAAAGGTTGAAACACATCAGTGATACCTAATATTAGTTATATAATTGGTCAGTAATAAACAATAATACTTACTAAATTTAGATTGCGGTGCAAAAATACCGAATTCAATTAAAATATAAATTTTAAAAAATGTTTAATTTTGATAAAAATGAGACACTTGTATAAAGTAATAAGAATAATATCTGCCAATTTTTTAAAATATACCAAGGCAAAAGGATTCTAAACAAAAGTGTTCATATTAAATATAACAACCCAATTAATATACTAAATAAACAAAAACAACAATTCATGAAAAAAATTATGTTAGGCCTATTAGGAATAATGGCTATAAGCTGTAATACACAAAAAGAGCAACCAACAAAAGTAGAAAGCAACCAACCTCAAGAAAAACAAGCAATAGTCGCAAAACAAGAAAGAAACACTTACGGAGAAAAAATTCAATACAAAAAAATCTTAACACAAAAAGAAATTGCTCAACAATATACAAACCTTAAAAGCGGAGATACATTAACATTAGCTTTTGAAAGTAAAGTTAAAAATGTATGCCAAGCTAAAGGATGTTGGATGAAACTAGCATTAGCAGAAGAGGAGAATATTATGGTGAAGTTTAAAGACTACGGCTTTTTTGTACCAAAAGATATAGCCGATAAATCGGTTGTAGTTGCAGGAAAAGCTTATGTTACAGAAATGACAGTAGATGAACAAAAGCATTTTGCTAAAGACGCAGGAAAAAGCGAAGAAGAAATAGCAAAAATTATAACACCTAAAAAAACATACTCATTTATAGCAAATGGAGTAGAGGTTAAGTAAAAAAAGAAGCATAATCTATACTTTTATAGATTATGCTTTAAAAAGATATATGAAAAGAGAGATTATAAAAACAGAAGATGGATCAACTACAATTCATATACCTGCATGGGATGAACAATATCATTCTATACATGGGGCAATAAGCGAAGCAAAACACGTATTTATTAAAAAAGGATTACAATACGTGCTAGCACAAAAGGAGAAAAGCACCGTACATATCCTTGAAATAGGATTTGGAACAGGATTGAATGCATTTGTAACATTTCTTGAAAATGAACTCTTACATAAAAAAATTACGTACACAGGAGTTGAAGCATATCCTATAGTTAATAAAGAAATAAAAGAAATGAACTATGTGGAGGTTTTAAATGCTCAACAATACGATGAGGTATTTAAAAAAATGCACACTACTTCATGGGGAAAGTCACACAAAATCACAGATAGATTTTTATTAACAAAACGAGAACAATTTTTTAAAGACATAGAAGATCAAAATATATATGATTTGATTTACTTTGATGCTTTTGGAGCTAGAGTACAACCAGAGTTATGGACAGAAGCTATTTTTGAAATAATGTATAAAGCTTTAAAAAAAGAAGGAGTATTAGTAACTTACTCGGCAAAAGGTAGCGTGAGAAGAGCGATGCAAGCTGTAGGTTTTGAAGTCGAAAGATTACCAGGGCCTCCAGGAAAAAGAGAAATGTTAAGAGGTCTTAAAAAACAATAAAATTTTGATAAGAAATTATAAACGATTGTTAAACCTATAATAAAGGAGTTGTATATATTGTAGAGGGATACCTATTTTTGCCAAGGAAAACAACAAGAAAACATACGTGAAAGTTTTAATAACAGGAGCAACAGGATTAATAGGGAAGGAGATTGTGGCATTATGCCATAAAGCAGGAATGTCTGTTAATTATTTAACTACCAATAAACAAAAAATAGTAACTACTCCTAATTATAAAGGATATTATTGGGATCCAAAAACAGGAGAAATAGATATAACGTGTATTGATGAGGTAGAAGTTATCATAAATCTAGCAGGTGCAACAGTATCTAAACGCTGGACAAAACGTTATAAGCAAGAAATTATTGAAAGTAGACAAAACGCACTTCAGTTATTATACAATACGTTACAGCAACAAAATCATCAAATACGACAATTAATAACAGCAAGTGCTATAGGACTGTATCAAGATTCGTTTCAAAATTATTATGGAGAACAATCGTTAAAATATGATACAAGTTTTTTGAGTGATGTAGTTCAAAAATGGGAACATAATGCTACTCAATTTAAAACATTAGGAATAGATGTCGCTGTTTTGCGTATAGGCTTAGTTTTATCAATTGATGGAGGAGCTTTTCCACAAATCGTGAAACCCATAAAATATGGTTTTGGAGCTATTTTAGGAACAGGTAAGCAATGGCAAAGTTGGATACATATCGAAGACTTATCTAAAATGTTTTTATATGTTCTGGAAGAAGAATTAGAAGGAGTTTTTAATGCAGTAGCTCCTAATCCAGTCTCTAATAAAAAAATGACAAAAACTATAGCCGAATACTTAGGTAAAGATTTATGGATGCCTAACGTACCTAAAATAGGAATGAAATTACTATTAGGAGAGATGCATGAATTATTATTTGCAAGTCAAAGAGTCTGTAGTGAGAAGATTGAAGAGAGAGGATTTACATTTAAATACGAAAACATTCAACCAGCTATTGAGGATTTATTGACGTAACTTTCTTCTAAAGAAAATGAATCGATTTATCGTAAAAAAAACATAAAACTTCCATACCACAATTCGAATTTTCAGAAATAACAGTATATAGTGTTATTGTATTTGGAGTACTATTTGCAATTCAAACTACTTTTTTGAAAAAGAACTTAGATAAATTATATTCGTTGTAGTAAATCAAGATATACTATCAAAAAAGAGGGATCAATTATAATTGATCCCTCTTTTTTAATGTTATTTAGGATTGAAATTAATCGTTAACGATTACCCATTTACCATTTTCTAGTAGCGGTAATGCTTGTTTAAATTTAACAGATTTACTCTCTCCTGTCATAATATTCTTAATAGTAACTTTATCATTACGACCAATTTTTGGTTGCTCACGAACGATAGTTTCTGTTACTTTTGGTTGTTGTTGCGTAGTTTCTCCTGCAGTTCGATTTTGTGCAGCACGCTCATCCATGTTAAGAACTTCTTCTTTAGTAGTCTCTAATTGTTCTTTAGCTTGTACTTGACGTGCTTCAGAAATATTTTGCTGAGGATTTCCTGTTGGTAATTCTCCTTTAAATAAGAAAGAAATAATCTCTTTATTAACATCAATAATCATAGCTTTAAATAATTCAAAAGCTTCAAATTTATAAATTAATAAAGGATCTTTTTGCTCATGCACAGCAAGTTGAACGCTTTGCTTTAATTCGTCCATTTTACGCAAATGCGTTTTCCATGCATCGTCAATTATAGCTAAAGATATATTTTTTTCAAAATCAGTTATCAGTTGCTTACCTTCTGTTTCATATGCTTTCTCAAGATTAGTAGTTACATTTAATGTTTTAATACCATCAGTAAAAGGAACAGTAATTCTTTCAAAATTATTTGCTTCTTCATGCACATGTTTGATTACAGGGAACGCTAATTCAGCATTGTGTAACATTTTATCTTGGTAATGTTGATAAGCAGCTTTATATACAATTCCAGCAATTGTTTGTACATCTTTCTTTTCAAAATCTTCTTTAGATACAGGACTACTGATAGAGAAATAACGAATCAATTCAAAATCAAAGTTCTTATAATCTAAAGCGCCTTTGTTTGACTCTGTAATATTCTCTGCAGTATCATAGATCATATTAGCAATATCAACACGTAAACGTTCTCCAAATAATGCATGATAACGTCTTTTGTATACAACTTCACGCTGAGCATTCATTACATCATCATATTCTAAAAGACGTTTACGAACACCAAAGTTATTTTCTTCTACTTTTTTCTGTGCACGTTCAATAGATTTAGAAATCATAGAATGTTGAATAACTTCACCTTCTTGAAGTCCCATTCTATCCATCATTTTGGCAATTCTTTCTGATCCAAATAAACGCATCAAGTTATCTTCTAAAGAAACATAGAATTGAGAACTTCCTGGATCTCCTTGACGACCAGAACGACCACGTAACTGTCTATCAACACGACGAGAATCATGACGCTCAGTACCAATAATAGCTAGACCTCCAGCATCTTTAACGGTATTACTTAATTTAATATCTGTACCACGACCAGCCATGTTTGTTGCAATAGTAACAATACCTGCATTACCGGCTTCAGCAACGATATCAGCTTCCTTTTCATGCAATTTTGCATTTAAAACATTATGAGGAACTTTACGGATAGTAAGCATACGACTTAATAATTCTGATATTTCTACAGAAGTCGTACCAATTAAAACAGGTCTACCATCATGAGAAAGCTTAGTTACTTCTTCGATAACGGCATTATATTTTTCACGTTTTGTTTTGTAAACTAAATCATCTCTATCAAAACGAGCAATAGGTCTATTGGTAGGTATTTCTACAACATCTAATTTATAGATCTCCCATAATTCTCCAGCTTCAGTTACAGCAGTACCTGTCATACCAGATAGCTTGCGGTACATACGGAAATAATTTTGAAGAGTTACAGTAGCAAAAGTTTGCGTAGCATCTTCAATTTTTACATCCTCTTTTGCTTCAAGAGCTTGGTGCAATCCATCAGAAAAACGACGACCATCCATGATACGTCCAGTTTGTTCATCAACGATCATTACTTTATTATCCATTACAACATATTCTACATCCTTTTCGAATAATGAATATGCTTTTAATAATTGACGTAAAGTATGAATACGCTCACTTTTTACACTATAATCTCTAAAAAGCTCTTCTTTCTTTTCAACTTCTTCCTCTTTCTCTAAATTAAGATCTTCAATTTTAGAGATTTCAATTCCTATCTCTGGAAGTACAAAGAAATTAGGATCTTCTTTACCAGATAAAAATTCTACTCCTTTATCGGTAAGATCGATTTGATTATTTTTTTCTTCTATAACATAATACAACTCTGCATCAATTTTATGCATTTCTCGGTTGTTATCTTGCATATAGAAGTTTTCAGTCTTTTGTAGTAACTGTTTAATTCCTTCTTCACTCAAAAACTTAATTAAAGCTTTATTTTTAGGAATACCACGATATACTCTTAATAATTTAAAACCACCATCTTTTGTATTACCTTCTTTGATCAGTTTTTTAGCTTCTGCTAATACACCAGTAAGTAATTTACGTTGCATTTCAACAACATTAGAGATTTTAGGTTTTAATAAGTTAAACTCATGAACATCTCCTTTAGGAACTGGTCCAGAAATAATAAGAGGCGTACGAGCATCATCAACTAATACAGAATCTACCTCATCAATGATTGCATAATTATGAGGTTTTTGTACTAAATCTGATGGCGCATGAGCCATATTATCTCTTAAGTAATCAAAACCAAATTCGTTATTGGTACCATAAGTAATATCACTGTTGTAGGCGTTACGTCGTTCTGGCGAATTTGGGCGGTGATTGTCAATACAATCAACAGTTAAACCGTGAAATTGAAATAATGGTGCCATCCACTCACTATCACGACGTGCTAAGTAATCATTTACAGTTACTAAGTGAACTCCGTTTCCTGTTAATGCATTAAGATATACAGGAAGTGTTGCTACAAGAGTTTTTCCTTCTCCAGTTTGCATTTCAGCAATTTTACCTTGATGCATTGCAACTCCACCGATCAACTGCACATCGTAGTGAATCATATCCCATTTCACTTCTTTACCAGCAGCATCCCAGCTTGTAGACCAAATGGCATTATCTCCATCAAGTGTAATGTATTTTTTAGATCCTGATAATTCGCGATCATAAGGAGAAGCAGTAACAGTGATATGATCATTTGTAGCAAAACGCTTAGCTGTTTCTTTAACAACAGCAAAAGCTTCGGGTAGTATATCTTGAAGTACTTTTTCTGTTATCTCGTATGCTTCATCTTTAAGCTTATCTATTTCGTTATAGATATCCTCTTTACGGTCAATATCCTCTGTAGTATCCACTTCTTGAGTAAGTGAATCGATTTTTGAATGCGTTTCTTTTCTTGCGTCAGCTATTTTTTGCTTAAACTCGATAGTTTTTGCACGCAATTCATCTATTGAAAGCCCTTCAATAGCTTTCTCTGCTTTTTTAATTAATTCAACGAAAGGTTGAATTTCCTTAATATCTTTTTTGGATTTGTCTCCAACGAATATTTTTAATACAGAATCTAAAATTCCCATAATCTGGATATGTGTTTATGTTGCGTAATTTACGCAAAAAAAAAAGCCTCGTTTCTGAGACTTTTAATTATTTTTTAAAAATTTTATTAATATTCATCCTCATTCCAAAGATAATCTTCGTCGGTAGGATAATCAGGCCAAATTTCTTCTATAGAATCATAAGAGTCTCCTTCATCTTCAATTGATTGTAGATTTTCTACAACCTCCAGCGGAGCTCCGGTACGAATTGCATAGTCGATTAACTCATCTTTGGTTGCTGGCCATGGCGCATCACTTAAATAAGATGCTAATTCTAAAGTCCAATACATTTGTTTACTGGTTTTATTTTTTGCAAAAATAATTTTTTAGTTGAAAAAGTCAAGTAAAAAATCAATTATTTAAACATTAATTATAAGAACGTTGTATAATGAAGCTTTTCGTTGCTATTTATTTAAAAAAAGCTATGAATTTTTTTCAGGAATCCATTTCACCTCATCAGCTTTTAAGTCATACGACAACTTCCGTGCCAGTACAAATAGGTAGTCAGATAGTCTGTTTATGTATTGCAAAGCCGTATCTTCAAACGGAGTTATTTCGTATAAAGCAGTCGCTAAACGCTCACTTCTTCTACAAACACAACGTGCTATGTGACAAAATGACACAGTTTGATGTCCGCCAGGTAAAACAAAATGAGTCATAGGAGGTAATTCCTCATTCATATGATCCATTTCTGTCTCTAATAAGGCAACATCATTAACCTTAATTTTATTAATATTTAAACGTTCTTTTCCGTTTTTTAAAATCATTTTTTCTGGATCTGTTGCAAGTATAGCTCCAATAGTAAAAAGCTTATCTTGAATGATGATCAATATTTTTTTATAAGCCTCATCAATATCTTGATCTCTAATAAGACCAATATGAGAATTAAGCTCATCTATAGTTCCATAACTATCGATTCTAATATGATGCTTTGGTACACGAGTACCTCCAAATAGAGCAGTAGTACCTTTATCCCCTGTTTTAGTATATACTTTCATTTCCTTAATAGTAGATCATTTGTAAAGAAAATTTACAAGAAATGATCGTTATTTTTTAGATTTTTTATAATAATTTTTTCTGAAGTTACGCTGTTCTCTATTATACAATCGAGAATTATTTCGCTTATAATTCCAACCAACAATTGCAAAGAGAATAGCTATCGCAATGATAAGTAGTATTAATTGATTTTCTTCAGAAATTGATTCTAACATGTGATGTTCTTTTGAAGTAAAAGTAATGAAACGAAGATAAATAAAGCTAAATATTTACAAAGTAATCGATGAGAAAATATTTTTAGAAGGAAGAAAATAAAGCTGTTAAGAAACAAAATGGAAAGCATTTTAATTATCGTTTAAGAATATAGCTAAAAAGATTAAATTTGCGCTATGGAATTTTCTTCAAAATTACTTGAAAATGCAGTGTATGAAGTGTCGCAATTACCTGGGATAGGTAAACGAACGGCTTTACGATTGGTATTGCATTTATTAAGACAACCTAAAACACAAACCCAACAATTAATAAAAGCATTAGGAGATTTAAGAGAGGAAATAAAATTTTGCAAAAAATGTCATAATATAAGCGACATTGCATTATGCGAAATTTGTAGTAATCCATTACGTAATGAAGAAATAGTTTGTGTAGTAGAAGATGTTAGAGATGTAATGGCCATAGAAAACACGGGACATTATAAAGGAATGTATCATGTTTTAGGAGGTAAAATTAGCCCATTAGATGGTATAGGTCCTCATGATCTTACTATTGGATCATTGATTGAAAAAGTAAAACAAGGGATTGTAAAAGAGCTGATTTTTGCTTTGAGTGCAACTATGGAAGGAGATACAACTAACTTTTATATTTATAAACAATTAGAAGGATTAGAAGTCGCAACAACAACAATTGCTAGAGGTATAGGTGTCAATGATGAACTAGAATATGCAGACGAAGTAACATTAGGTAGAAGTATCCTAAATAGGATTCCGTTTGTTAATGCGTTGAGAGGTTAATATATTAATTTAAAAAATAAATTCTACTGAAACTTTCTGTTATCATCCTAAACTATAATGTACGGTACTTTTTAGAACAATGTATATGGAGTGTTAAAAGTGCTGTAAAAAATTTAGAAGCCGAAATTATTGTAATAGATAATAACTCTTCTGATGATAGTTGCGAAATGATGCAATTAGTTTTTCCAGAAATAAAACTGATAGCAAATAAAGAAAACGTAGGTTTTTCCAAAGCAAACAATCAAGGAGTAGCTATAGCTAAAGGAGAATATGTATGTATCCTTAATCCTGATACGGTAGTTGCAGAGCATACTTTTACAAGATTGCTACAAGAAATAAAAGACTTGCCGTATTCGGGAATGTTAGGAACGCAATTGATTGATGGAACAGGGAAGTTTTTACCAGAAAGTAAACGAAATATTCCTTCTCCGTTAACCGCGTTTAGACGATTATTCGGGATACGCCTAGGAAATGTGAAAAGTTATTATGCGGATCATGTTAAGGTTAAAGAAATAGGGGATATACAAGTATTAGTAGGTGCTTTTATGTTCGTGAAAAGAACACAGTACTTAGAGGTAAATGGATTTGATGAAGACTATTTTATGTATGGAGAAGATATTGATCTGTCATACAAAATGCTGAAATCAGGTTACCATAATTATTATGTCGGTACAATTGCTACTATACATTATAAAGGAGAAAGTACAGCACGGAATAAAGAATATTTAGAACGTTTTTATGGAGCAATGCAATTGTTTTATGAAAAACATTTTAAGAGTAATCGAATTTTTGATACTTTTATTTTTTTAGGAATACAGATTATTTCTTTTGTAAAATCAAAGTTATATAAAGAACGTTTACCTAAACAAATAGATCAATATTTTATTATTACCAATAATAAAATATTGAAAAATAAAGTAGAAAAAGCTTTAAATGAAGATGTTGTAGCGGTAGAAACTATAAGTGGATTAATAGATAGAAAAAATAAAACAAAGCAAATTATACTAGATAATGAGTACCTAAGTTTTGCTGAAATTATTGATACTATGCAAAAATTACAAGACAAAAACACCACTTTTAAGATAAAACCAGCAAATTGTAATTACATAATAGGAAGTAATTATAGTGATGAAAAAGGAGAGGTAATAAAGCTTTAATAGAATTTTAATAGAGAAAAAACAGTTTAAAAGGCGAAATTTAATTAAATTCGCAAAAAATATAACTTAATAACACTTTTAATTATAGATATGGCAAAGTTTGAGCTAAGGCTACCTAAGATGGGCGAAAGTGTTGCAGAAGCAACAATAACTACTTGGTTAAAAGAAGTAGGAGATACTATAGAAATGGATGATGCGGTATTAGAAATCGCTACGGATAAGGTAGATAGCGAAGTGCCTAGTGAAGTTGAAGGTGTATTGGTAGAAAGATTATTTGAAGTTGATGATGTAGTACAAGTTGGGCAAACTATCGCAATTATAGAAACTGAAGGAGAAGTAGATGTGGTTGCAGAATCACCTAAAGTAGTAGAAGAAGCAGTTGCTGTAGCAGCTATAGAATCTGAAATAGAAGAAATAAAAGAAGCTGTAGCGGTTGATTATTCTGAAAGTAATAAATTCTATTCACCATTAGTGAAGAATATTGCAGCGACAGAAGGTATTTCTTTAGCCGAATTAGAGAATATTGCAGGAACAGGTAAAGACGGACGTGTAACTAAAAATGATATTTTAACTTTTGTAGAAGATCGTAAAGCAGGAAAAGTAGCGGCACCAGTAGTTGCAAAACCAGCAGCGACTCCAGTAGCAAAAGCACCAGTTAAAAAAGAAACTCCAAAAGCAGCACCAGTAGTTTCTGGAGGAGACGAAATTATAGAAATGACACGTATGGGGAAACTCATCGCGCATCATATGGTAGATTCTGTACAGACATCTGCTCATGTACAATCATTTATAGAAGCAGATGTAACCAATATCTGGAACTGGCGTAAGAAAGTGAAAGCAGACTTTGCTAAAAGAGAAGGAGAAAATATTACATTTACTCCAATCTTTATGGAAGCTATTGCGAAAGCATTAAAAGATTTTCCGATGATGAATATTTCGGTTTCTGGTGATTCTATCATTAAGAAAAAGAATATCAATTTAGGAATGGCAGCTGCCTTACCAGATGGTAACTTAATCGTTCCAGTAATAAAAAATGCAGATCAACTGAATCTTGTAGGAATGACTAAAGCAGTTAATGATCTAGCAACAAGAGCTCGTAATAATGCCTTAAAACCTGATGATATTCAAGGAGGAACTTACACCGTTACTAACGTAGGTACTTTTGGAAGTATTATGGGAACGCCTATTATCAATCAACCACAGGTAGGTATATTAGCACTTGGAGCAATACGAAAAGTTCCAGCTGTTATTGAAACTCCAGACGGTGATTTTATAGGTATTCGTTATAAAATGTTTTTATCGCACTCATATGATCATAGAGTAGTAAACGGAGCATTAGGAGGACAATTTGTACAACGCGTGCAACAATATTTAGAATCTTGGGATGTAAATAGAGATTTCTAGTAGCACTTTTACTATAATAATATAACAAAGGCTAAGATTTATTATAAATCTTAGCCTTTGTTAATTAATCATAACTCAATATTAGCTTCCTGCTTTATTAAAACCTACCGTTTTTCTATAAATACTAGGGGATATATTTGTTTGCTTTTTGAAAAACCTACTGAAATAAAATTCATCATCATACCCTAACTCCAACGCAATTTCTTTAATAGATTTATTAGTAAGATACAATTCTCTCTTAGCTTCAATAATAATACGCTCATAAATCAGCGTGCTTAATGTTTTATTAAAATATTTTTTCGAAATTTTAGCAATAGCTTTTGGAGTAATATTTAATAATTCAGCATAATCTTTAGGAGCATGCTTTGTTTTAAAATGAAGCTCGATATAATCCTTTAACTTTTGAATAGTAAAATTCTCTTCTTCAGCAAGAATAGGTAACTCAGGATTTTGAATGTTTTTTAAGCGAGTACTATTGATTAAAAATAATTTTAAATAAGATAAAATAGATTCATTTAATGCGATATGATTCTCAATAATATCTTTTTCCATTTCTTTTAAAATCCAATCAAGTGTGATGTTAAATTCATCATTAATAACAACAAAAGGAGGTTGGTAAATGTTATTAAATAAAATACCATTGCAAGCAACTTCTTTTTGATGTTTATGAATACAAAAAAAATCAGAATGAAAATGTATAATAATCCCTTTTGTAATACCTGAAGAATTAAATAAAAAAGGTTGATATGGTGAAAATCCAAATAAGTAATTAGAAGAATATTCATACGTATTAAAATCAATAGTAGCAGAACCACTACCTTCTTTAATCCAGATTAAAGAATAATAATTTAGACGTTGTATATGATCAAAATGGTGAATGCTTTCAAACGAATATAGTTTGAAAGCGAGTTCACCAGAAGTAGGATTAACTAAAGTATGTGTATGATGATTAATCATGAATTATAATTTTCTATCCTTAGCTTCTATGGGATGATCATTGATGCTAGCATATCTTTTTTGCATTAAGCCATTTTCATTAAATTCCCATAATTCATTTCCATAAGCTCTAAACCATTGATTATCTTTAGTTCGATATTCATATTCAAATCTTACAGCCATGCGATTTTCTCTAAAACCCCATAATTCTTTTTTAAGTTTATAATCAATTTCATTCTCCCATTTTGTAGTTAAAAAAGCTTGAACTTCTTTTCTACCATTAATAAACTCAGTTCTATTTCTCCATTCGGTATCAATAGTATAAGCTTTAGATACTTGTTCAGGATTTTTACTGTTCCATGCATCCTCTGCAAGTTGTACTTTTTGCAAAGCCGTTTCCATGGTGAACGGAGGAAGTGGATATTTTTTTTCTATTTCCATTGGTATACAATTTAAGATAAAAAGTTATCTGAGGATAGTATTTTATGATTTATTAAAGTTCAGGTGCTAATGGGAAATCAATTTCAATTTGCGTTAAATTGTGTAAAAAGTTCATAGCAGTCTTATCGCTAACCTGAAGAATTAAATCAACTAAATTTTCTTTTGTATACCCATTTGCATAAAACTCGCTAACCAATGCTTCTGCAACATATCCTTTGGTTTCAGTAATACTAGCAGTCAACTTTACTAATGAATCATATTTTTTATTATCACTAGTAAGTTTTCTGAAAGCTAAGATCTCTTCATCATTGAAACCATTAAGTTTTCCGATTACAGTATGAGCGCTCTGGCAGTATTTACAATTGTTAACTTGACTAACTACAATATTAATAATTTCCTTTTCTCGATTACTAAACGAAGTTTTTGCGTTTTGAAAATCTAAATAACGTTTTAATCCGTTTGTAGAATGAGCCATGGTAGCGTATAAGTTAGGAACAAAACCTAAAGCTTTTTCTAATTGATCAAAAATATCTTGGTTTGATGCAGATACTTCTTCTTTTGTTGGAATGTTAACTAATGACATAATTTTATGATTTAAATATTAATACTGCAAATTTATATGTCATCAGCGTGGTAGAGAATGGAGTATGTACGCTATTATATGGACGATTTTTCAAGAAACGATCGCATTATAAACAATTTTACTATCGACAAACTGTTCTAAGCGGATGATTTTTTGATTCTTTAAAGTCCAGAGATGCGCCACTCTAGCTTCGAAAGAACGATTTGTTTTTTTATACAATCCATAATATGTACCATATGCAATGATTTTATTTTGATCAGAAAGATAATTGTCAGGAATAAATTTATAATAATCCCATTCAGATTTTAATCGAGCAAAAACATGTTTTGATATTTGCTCATAACCTATATAAGTTCCAGCATAAGGAAAACCTTCAGCCTCTATCCATATGACATTTTTAGATAGATGTTTTTGGAGATGCATTTCATTTTCTTGAGAATTCCTGCCTTGATACGTACTTTTGATAATCTCTAAATTAGTCATTTTTAAAAAGAATTAAATAGCTGTTCCTATTGATATAGAAACAGCTACATTATATACTTTACCAAGTAATTTCGCCTTTAACAACCTTAGCACCTAATTGCAATGCAATATGTAAACCAGCAGATGGATATTTTTGTTGCATAGCAGAGATCAAAGTTTCAGAATCTTTGGCTTTTTTGGCTGCTATTTCAAAAGTTTTTAAATACTCTTTAGTATAAGAAATAGCTGCCGTACTATGGATGTCAGTATCGTTTAAGGCATGTGCAGGAATGACAATACTTGGTTGTAATTTTTCCATTTCATTAAGAACCTTATTCCAAGCAATACGATCTTCTTCTGTACCAGCATCTGCTATCCATAAATGTAAATTGTGATAGATATTAACACCACCTATAATGGCTTTTAATGACGGAATCCATACATAAGACCTTTCTGGAACATCACTGTCGAGTCCCTTAATTTCAAGAGTATGATTTTCTAATTGTAATGAATTCCCCTTTATTACTTGAGGTAAAATAATATTAGAGACTCCGTTATTACCCAATTTTGGACTCCAAAAGTCTAATTTTTGTTGATAGGTCTTTTTTATATGAGCAATTGTAGGAGCAGTAGCATACACTATTGCTTTAGGAAAAGCTGTTTTTATAATTTCCAATCCAAAATAATAATCAGGATCACCATGACTTATATATATTGCCGTTAGATTTTTTCCACTTTCAATAATGTTGGCGATGACTCTATAAGCATTTGCTTTTGAAAATTGAGCATCAATTAGAATAGCATCTTTTTCTCCAGTAATTAACACAGAAGCGATATGAAAACTATTTTCATCTGCTCTGAAAATTTTGTAATTTAAATTTTGTGCATTAGTACTCATTGTAATTAATAGTATTAAAATTGTTGTGATATAATGTTTGAAATTTCGCATGATATTAGATTTAAATTGCGAGTACAAAAGTGAGTACTATGCGAAAAGAAAACATTGAACAAGTTCAATAAATGAGAAAACTAAATTATTTCTGTTGAGAAATTTTACGTCTTATTTTGCTAACAAACTCATGAGATATGCCTAAATATGCTGCTAATTGAATGTTAGTAAGACGTTGTGCAATTTTAGGATATGTATTGATGAAATAAAGATAACGATCATCAGCAGTTAAACTATGATCTCTAATAATACGCCGTTGCAATGCTACATGCGTTTTTTGAGTCATGATTCTAAAGAGCTTTTCTACATTAGGAGATTGTTGATACAAAGCCTCTTTCTCATTTTTATTAATTAAAAGTACTTCACTAGCTTCAAGAGCTTGAATAGATAAATGCGAAGAAGTTTGATTGGTAAAACTATCAATATCTGTAATCCACCAATCTTTGATAGCAAAATGTAAAATATATTCATTACCCATTGCATCAAGAGTATATACCCTAAGACAACCCTTTGTAACAAAACCTTCAAAAGAACAAATGTCACCTTGTTTTAATAAAAAATCTTTCTTAGCTAATTGAACAGGATAAAAAGAATTGCAAAAAAGAGATAATTCCTTTTCAGGAAAACTAACATGTTTAGCTATATTTTCTTTTAAAATTTGATGCGCCATAAAATAACAATATCTAGCAACGATAGTAAATTCGAAAATAATGAAGTCAAATGAAATTACCCTCTGAATAAAAAGAAACGATCTTTCATGTTTTCAATTTCAGAATTCTTATTAGTGATAATGTAATCAATAGCCTCGGTAGTAAAAGTTTTTCCTTTTTTAGTAAGAGAGATTATATTATCATGGATAATGATCATGTTGTTTTTTAAAGCCAAATCTAATATAGATTTAGAGCGTACCTTCTGCCAATTGATATGTTCATTTAAATGATTGACATGACGCTCATTTTCTTCTTTTTCGTGATTTCTAAGATGTAACAAAAAAGTGAGTAAAGACACCTCAATACGTTGTTGCTTTTGGCGATATAGAACAGAAAATAAACCTTTGTTTGGAGCAAATAAATAGACAAATAAAAATAAAACACCTAATACCGTTGTCATTGAACCAGCGATAGAAGCATCCAAAGCATGTGCGACCCAATATCCTATAATAGCAGCACTTACTCCAAAAGTGATTGATAACAGCAGCATCTTTTTTAAATTTGTAGTAAGCAGATAGGCCGTAGCAGCAGGAGCAATCATTAGAGCAACAACAAGAACAGCACCTACAGCATCAAAAGCCCCAACTGTAGTTACTGAAGAGACAGTCATTAAACCATAATGAATAACAGCAGGAGAAAACCCTAAAGCAGAAGCTAGACCAGCATCAAATGTACTTACTTTTAGTTCTTTAAAGAAGGCTATTAAAAGCGATACAGTAATTAATAAAATTGTACCTATAATCCATAACGATTTAGGACCTATATCAATACCATTGATTAATAAACGATCAAAAGGAGCAAAAGCTAATTCACCTAATAGTACAGCATCAACATCCAAGTGGACATCGTTAGCATTTTGAGCAATTAATATTACACCAATACTAAATAAAGCAGGAAATACGAGTCCTATAGCAGTGTCCTCTTTTACCAAACCAGTTTTTTGAATAAACTCAACGAGAACTACAGTAATAACACCACTTACAGCAGCCATTAATATTAGTAAAGGAGAAGATAAATCATGAGTGATAAAGAAACCAACAACAATTCCAGGTAAAATAGAATGACTTATAGCATCACTAATTAAAGCCATTTTGCGTAAAACTAAAAATGTACCAGGAATAGCACATGCAATGGCAACTATGCTAGCAATTAATTGGATTTCGATTTGAGCACTACTCATGAGGAGAACTTATTGATTATATAAAACGATGATGTTTACTTTGGGCTTAGAAAATTCTTTAAAATCATCAAACCTTTATTAGAAACTAAAAATCAAAATTACAAATTTTATAACGAATGAGAAGCAGTTAAGAAGAAGTGATTATACCAATTAATTTTTAAAATGATAGCTTGTAAATTGAAATTGCGTTTTCTATTGAAGCATACAAGAAATAAGAATAAGTTCAGCCGATTATTTTGATGTTATAAGTTTAGATAAAGGAACTATTATTAAAAAATAGAGCATAAAAATCTAATTATTTTTTAATATAAAATAAATGTCCGTAAATTTGTCCGTGTACGTAAAAACGTCCGCGAATAATTATGGCAACAATAAATTTCTATTTGGACAAACTTGATAAAAAAGGGTTTGCTCCAATTCATCTAAGAATAAACTGTAATGGAAGTCAAATTAAACTTTCAACAGGCAAAAAAATACAATCTAAAAAATTTGATAAGGCAAAGCAAAGAGCAATAGGTCTTAGTATAGAGTCTAATGAAATAAATCACTATTTAGATTTTTTAACAGAAAGAGCTGATGAACTTTTACACCATTCAAACAAAAAGATATTTGCTCAAAACGAAGTTAAAACTATTTTAAATGAGCATATTGAAAATTATAAAAAAAACAACAATGTTAATATTGTAAAAGAACAAGTTTCACTTTATGGAAAACCGTTCACTTTTGTAGATTTATTTGCTGGAGCAGGCGGTTTTAGCGAAGGTTTTCTTCAAGCAGAATCTAATAATAAATTTTTTGATTTTATAGTTGCAAATGATATAAATGAAAATTGTGAATTAACTCACGTTGTAAGATATAATCATCAATTGGGATTAGATGCTGAATTTTTAAAACAAGATATAACTGAACCTGATTTTTTAGATAATTTATTAGAAAAAATTAAAGGAAAGAATATTGATGTTGTATGTGGTGGTCCACCTTGCCAAAGTTTTAGTCTAGCAGGAAAAAGAAAGAAATTTGACAAAAAAGACGATTTGTTCTCTCACTATTTAGAGGTCATTAAAGTTTTACAACCCAAATACTTTGTTATGGAAAACGTAAAAGGAATCCTAACAAAAGAAGGTGGTAAAATAAAAGAATTGATTATTAAAGAAATCAACTCTATTGTTGACACTAAGGAAATTCCTTTACTTAATTCATTTATTAAAAAAACACGTACAGAATCAAATTCTTTCATTTTTGATAGTCTTATTAGAAGAGTTGAAATTGAAAAATTATTAGAAAAAGATAAAGAAATTGGAAAAGAAGAATTTATTCAATTTGTAGAGAATAGATTTAAAAAAATTACTCCAAAAATTGCAGACTACAAGACTAGTAAAACAGATAATAATATTAACACAATTAGACACGGGTTTAATCTTTTAGCACGTGCAAAAGAATGGAATAAACTAAAAAGAGACATTATTAAGGAAAAAGATTTCTGTAATATTGATAGTGATAATTTCGTTAATTCATTTACTGAGTTTCTAACAGAAATAGGTTCTGAAAATATTATTTCAAAAATTGAAAATGCTTTTAAAGCTTTAAAAGTTCCTTCTAGCTATAAAAAAGCTTGTGATGATGTTATAATTGCTCTAAAAATATACACTACGTCTTTTGACGAATCAATTGAAATATTAAAAAAATATTGTAATTCATCACAAAAAATGGAATTAGCTACAATACTAGAAGGCATTAGACTCTATAAAATAGAAAAACCTTTTGTAGCTAATGCTTCAAATTATGGAGTCCCTCAAAATAGAGAGAGAGTTCTTTTTATTGGTTGTAGAAAAGACCAAAAATTTATTTCTGAAATTCCAGCCACAGTAAAAGAGGAAGAAAAAGTAACTGTTTTTGAAGCTCTTTACGATTTAGATTTTATAGGTAATAATCAAGAGGCTCATCATTATGAATTAGTAGATATATCTGCTCAATACAATGGCACTGCTAAAAAAATGTCTAAACTTTTGAAAAAAAGAAATATTGATGGAAAGCCAAATACTAAATCTGGAAAATCTTTTGCTGAGTGGTCAAAAAAAGGAAGATTAATTGAACGTTTTAAACATCATACAAAACCTTTTTATGTTAAAAATACATTAGGTCTTGAAAATGGAGAAAAGTTTTTTGATTCTCTTAATAATCATAAAACTAGCAATCAAAGCGAGACAGTTATCAAACGTCTTGAGGTTATTTTAAAAAATGGTAATTATAAAAACGCACAGTCGCAACTAGAAAAGTTGAATCTTTCTTCAAAAAAACGAAATTACAATGTTTTAAAACCAGAAGAACAAAGTTCAACAATTATGACTATTCCAGATGATTATGTACATTACAATTCACCAAGAGCTCTAACTGTTAGGGAAATGGCTCGTTTACAGTCATTTGATGATTCATTTGTTTTTCAAGGGAAACGTTCAACCGGTGGGAATAATAGAAAAACAGAAGTACCTCAATACACTTTAGTAGGAAACGCTGTCCCTCCTTTATTAGCAAGAGCAGTTGCAAATGAGATTTTAAAAAACATTAAATAAAATATGAGTTTAACAATACTAGGCTATACAAAAGATTTTAGAATAGAAAATATCAATGTAGTCTGCGTAAAGATAGAAGTATCGGACTATTTAGGTTTAATTGGAAATGATTCTGACCATTCTGAAATTAAAAGAAAAAACAAGACCTTGAAAAGTATTCCAAATTAATAGAAGTTATTAGTACTTATTAAACAAATATTAATCCATTACTTTTAAAATTAGAACATATATTTAATTTCAAAGGAATTTGAGAGGGAATTTTTATTAAGTATGGTAATAAAATCGAACCTTTAAAAGAATCTAAATTTAATGAACTATTTAATTCAAATAACTTTAGCGAATCTTATGAATCTAAAAATAATAACTCAATAGATATACTTATCTCCAAACTTGGTTCATACTGGATTTATAGAATAAGATATAATAAAATTG
Source organism: uncultured Aquimarina sp. (assembly GCA_947498595.1). Lineage (GTDB taxonomy): Bacteria > Bacteroidota > Bacteroidia > Flavobacteriales > Flavobacteriaceae > Aquimarina. The sequence goes on along the minus strand of CANMKX010000010.1, from coordinate 11,961 downwards.
ATGAATATTTACTATCATGAGAAAACAAAAGCTTTATTGTATAGTTTGCTGAATCTCTTATGATTGAAGTTTTAAAACAATTTTTTAAAAAATGAGAAAACTAACAAACCTAGAGCAAGAAAAGATGAAAATACTGACTAAAAATCAAGTTTCTCTTACTTTAATTGAACCAACTGAAACAGGATTAAAAAAATCCATAATGGATGCAACTGGTTCTGTTCGTAGTTATTTGAAAAGTGAAAATATCCACGATTACAAACTACAAAAACAAGGTACAGAAAGTAAAGTGATGATTCCAACAGTTATTTATACTGGTTTTAAGATTATGAAATCAAAAGCATCTTTATATCGTCCTTCTACAAAAAATGGAGACCCAAGAATTTGGTTTTATGGTTTAACAAAAATTGCGAATCCTAATGATATTATTGCGATAACATTTTACAATGAGAGTTTTCAAGTTTTCAACTTAACAACATTAGATGTCATAGAGTTGATTAATTCTTCAATTCTAAATCCATTTCAAGAATTAATTAATGCAATTAACACAACAGAAAATGAAGTTGCGTCTGAGCTTTTGGAAATGCTAAGGAAAATAGCAAATTCAGGCCCAATTCCTTCAATGGTTGACGCGGACACTTCTGTTGGAAGAACACTTGAAACGGCACTTGGAATTGATATTAACTCATCTAAACAACCCGATTATAAAGGAATTGAACTTAAATCATTTAGAAATAGTAGAACAAATCGAAAAAACCTATTTGGCCAAGTTCCTGATTGGAAGTTAAGCAAATTTAAAAGTTCGGCAGAAATTTTAGATAATTTTGGTTATGAACGTGAAGATGATTTTAAATTGTATTGTACAGTTTCTTCAATCACAAGAAACTCGCAAGGTTTGAATCTAAGAATTGACAGTGAAATAAAACAACTTATTGAAAATTCCGATAAACCAGAGATTGGAGATTTTGTTGTTTGGACATTAGACAAACTTCATAACCGATTAAAGACAAAACATAAAGAAACATTTTGGGTAGAAGCCGAAAGCATCAGAATAAATGAACGAGAACATTTTCAATATAAATTGGTAGAACACACAAAAAAACCAATCACTTCTCAATTTGACCTATTAATTGAACAAGGAATAATTACGCTCGACCATTTAATTAAGCGAAACTCAAAAGGAAAAGTTGTTGAAAAAGGGCCATTATTTAAAATCAAACCGAAAGGAATTGAACTACTGTTTCCTCCAAGTGAAAGTTATACTTTAATTTAAAAAGACTATTTGTGCTAGATAAATTATAGGTAATGTTTTGTTGTTTTATAGAAGAATGAATAATTAGGTTAACATGAATTTTATGGATTACCGTAAAAATTATTAAAGAAGATTTGTTTTCTTTGTAATCGATAGAATTAACTAGTGAAAATAAAAAAAATCATTTTAATAACGATACACTAGACACTACCAATAACTAGCAAAAATGGATAAAAATAAAATAGAAAAGATTTGGAATGAATTTTCTAAATCCAAAAACATAGAATTTGATTACAAAGAGCGTAACCTATCAGGTACTATTCAATCTCGTTATTTAGTTATTTATTCAACCGAAATAGCTATTTATAATTTTATAGGAATGTTAAGTACAACTGCAGATGGGCAAATGACAGATAAAACATCAATTATAATAGAATATAAAAGCAGATTGGATGTAAATGATTTTGAATATACAAACATCAATAAGGAAGAAAATGCTTTGTCTAAAAATGAAGCATCAGAGTTTGAACAAAACATTCTAAAGAAGCTTGAAAAATTTAATGGAAACAGTATTGAATTAAAAAATAGCTTTATACGAATTGATGCAAATCATATTTTCTCTACCCTTGATCAATTTGAACAGATAATAGATTTAGCAACACAAATAAAGGAAGTAGAAAGCACGATTTAAAAAAACGTGTTAGAATAATATTAAAAAAACCGTTTAATAAAGCGGTTTTTTTATGACCTAAAATTAGCTAATACAACAAGTGCTCAGTATTTAAAAAACACATTTAAGCCTGTTGATTATATAAGTTAGCAGCTTTATGATATCCCTCTTGAGTCATTGACCACATATTTCCTTGAATATGGATATAATTTTTATGTTCTAAAGATTGCAAGGATTTTTTTGTAAACCCGTGAAAATTATTTAAAATTTTGATAGCATGTGGGTGCGAAATATCTTCATGATCTTTGGCAATATTATACATAAACGATAATGTTTTATGTAAATGAAGATCATTACGGTTTTTTCGAAATCTAATTTCTCTAAAAAGCAACCCTCGACTAGGAGAAAAGATAAAAGAAAATAAAACAAAAACAGCTGCAACTAAAACAATAACAGGACCCGTTGATAAATTATTATGACTAGCACTAATAGCAGTACCGAGAACTCCTGATGAAGCACCAAAAATAGCCGCTAAAAAAACCATTATTCCCAAACTATTTGTCCATTGTCTAGCAGCAGCAGCAGGAGCAAGTAGCATTGCACTCATTAAAACAACTCCTACAGTTTGCAAACCAAGAACAATAGCTAGCACTATAAAAGTAGTAATCAGTATATCTATAAATTTAGTGTTAAATCCCAGTGTTTTAGTATAATCTGCATCGAAAAGTAAAATTTTAAACTCTTTCCAAAATAGCAACATAACAAGTAAGCAGACACCAGTTACAATTCCCATTAGCCAAACATCACTTTCGACTAATGTAGCAGCTTGTCCAAAAAGATATTTATCTAAACCAGCTTGATTAGCATTAGGCTGTTTCTGAATATAAGTTAATAATAACATTCCAAAACCAAAAAATAAAGAAAGGATCAAACCTAAAGCTGTATCCGATTTAAGATGCGTTTTACTAGTAATCCCTCGAATCCAAAAAGTACCAATTAATCCACTAATTAGAGCACCAAGTAATAATACATTACTATTTTTTGCTCCCATAATAAGAAAAGCTATAGCAATTCCGGGCAATGCAGCATGAGAAATAGCATCACCAAGTAAGCTCTGTTTTCTTAAAACAGCAAAACTACCAAGCATTCCGCAAATTGCACCTAAAATAGCCGTACCTAACGTAATAGTTCGCAAGGTGTAATCTGTAAATACTAATGATATATATTCTGTAATATCCATAAATAGGATGTTTTATTCTAAAAATTTAAACGGCTAATAATCAAATTATCCCTGTATACTTACTTTATAGTTAATACCGTAAGTTTTAGTCAAATTATCATCATTAAAAATATCTTTAACAGGGCCCGTAGCAATTTTTTTAACATTCAAAAAAGTAACCCAATCAAAATACTCCGGAACAGTTTGTAAATCATGATGTACAACAATTACAGTCTTTCCAGCTTTGCGTAATTCTTTTAAAATATTAATAATAGCTTTTTCTGTAGTAGCATCTACACCTTGAAACGGCTCATCCATAAAATAAATAGAAGCATTTTGTACCAAGGCTCTAGCCAAAAAAATACGCTGTTGTTGTCCCCCAGAAAGTTGACTGATTTGTCGGTCTTTAAAAGATAACATACCAACCTTCTCTAGAGCTTCAAGTGCTGATTTTTTTTGCTTTTGTCCAGGTCGTTTAATCCAACCTAAGCTACCATATGTACCCATCATAACAACATCTAGAGCTGTTGTAGGAAAATCCCAATCTACACTACCTTTTTGCGGAACATAAGCAACTACAGAACGTTGTTTTTTATAAGGCTTATTATAAATTTGAACACTACCAGCAATAGGCTTGATGATATCTAAAATAGACTTTATTAGAGTAGACTTACCAGCTCCATTAGGTCCTACGATTGCCATTAATACACCTTCGGGAATAACCAAATCGATATCCCATAAAACAGGTTTGTAATTGTAAGCAACAGTAAGATCATCTATACGAACGGCTATGGGACGATCAATATGTTTTTTTGATATAGGTGTTTCCATGACGATTTTATTCATAAAATTAGCAATTAAAACATTACTGAAGAGCTTCTACAATAGTTGCTACATTATAAATAAACATACCAGTATATGTACCTTCAACAGAATCAGGATTCCCCAAAGCATCAGAAAATAAAGTACCGCCAATGGCAACTTCATGTCCTTTGGATATAACGGCAGCTTGTAATGCCTCAATAGTACGTTTAGGAACAGAGCTTTCTACAAAAATTGCTTTTACTTGTTTTTCAATAATAAAAGAGGCCAATTTTTGAACATCCTGTACACCAGCTTCAGTAGCAGTAGATAACCCCTGTAGACCAACAACATTAAAATTATAAGCTTTACCAAAATAATTAAAAGCATCATGAGCAGTCACTAATATTCTCTTTTCAGGAGTCAACGTTTCAATTTTAGCTAAAACTTTTTTCTCAAGAATATTCAATTTTTCTAAGTAAACAGTACTATTACGTTCATAATTAGTAGCATTCTTTGGATCGAATTCCTTTAGTTTCTGAGTCGTGAAAACCGTAGCTTGTTTCCAATTTTGAATGTCAAACCATATATGAGGATCAAAACTAGAAGCAAAATACTCAGATGAGATTAAAGTCTTTCTATCAAGAACATCACTAATCGCAATTGTTTTTATATTTTGATGACGCATTTTTTCAAAAACTTCCTCCAATTTACCTTCAAGATGTAGTCCATTGTAAAAAATGACATCAGCATTGACTAATTTAGAAACATCCCCCTCGCTAGCTTTGTACAAATGAGGATCAACACCACTTCCCATCAGTCCTTCAATATTAATATAATCCCCACCAATATTTTTTACCATATCAGTAATCATTGAAGTAGTCGTAACTACATTTAATTTCTGATTAGGATCTTTAGGTTTTTGATTACAAGAAAAAAGAACAGAAATAAGTGTAAATAATAATAAAATATGTTTAGTCATAATGATGTTTTTATGTAAAAGGAAAAGAAATTAAGGATTACAATACCTTATTTAAATCATTTCCAATCAAAATATTTATAGATAATAAAGATTTTTTAAAATAGATAAGGTGCATTTAAAAACACCAATATTAAATAGATAGAAGAAGTTTATAGGTGATATTAAAGCTTGCAATGGGTAATAATATAAAGAATATACTTCCTATACGTTTCATGAATTGTTATTTTTGTATGTAATTTGGGTAAAAATAAAAAAGTTAGCTATGTCTAACAAATGATATATGAATAATTTAACTAAAAGTGAAGAGGATTATTTAAAAGCACTCTTTCAATTACTTATAGAAGATCAAGCTAGCAAAGTAGGAAATAATCAATTAGCAGAGTATTTAACAGTATCACCAGCCTCAGCTAATAATATGATTAAGAAGTTAAAAGCAAAAGAATATGTGATAAGTGAAAAGTATGGGAAATTAGACCTTACAGATGAAGGGAAATCAATAGCCGTACGCTTGATTCGAAAACATAGATTATGGGAGACGTTTTTATGTAATTATCTTAACTTTACTTGGGATGAAGTGCACGAAGTCGCAGAACAATTAGAACATATAAAATCGTCAAAATTAATAAACGAATTAGATCGTTTTATGGACTATCCAGAAAGAGATCCACATGGAGAAGTAATCCCTAATGCAAAAGGAGAATATTCGATCCAACCCAAGATAACTTTATCATCATTACCAGAAAAATCGGTGTGTCAGCTCGTTTCAGTTAATGACGGCTCCGTAACTTTTTTAAAATATGTTTCAGAAATTGGACTTGCATTAAGTAGCGAAATTGAAATTTTAGAAGTCAGAGAATTTGACAAATCGATTCGTATTCAATTCAATGAGAAAATAGAAACGGTAAGTAAAAAGTTTGCAGACAATGTTTTTGTGAAGTTGATCAACTAATTTTTAACAAAGCGATAGGGATTATCGCTTTTGATTATAAATTATACCTAGTATCTTTGGGGTAATGCAATCACTATGGAACTAAAATTAAACAAACCAATTTGTTTCTTCGATCTTGAAACAACAGGAATAAATATTTCAAAAGATCGTATTGTTGAAATATCAATATTAAAAGTATTTCCAAACGGAAATAAAGAAAGTAAAACATGGTTAGTTAACCCAGGAATTCCTATTCCTCCAGAAACAACAGCCGTGCACGGAATTACAGATGAAAAAGTAGCAAATGAGCCAACATTCGAAAAATTAGGACAGACCGTATATGATATGATCAAAGGATGTGATCTAGGTGGATTTAATTCTAATAGATTTGATATTCCTTTATTAGCAGAAGAATTATTGAGAGTAGGAATTGATTTTGATATGAAAAATGCTGTAGCAGTCGATGTGCAAACGATTTTTCATAAAATGGAACAAAGAACATTGTCTGCAGCATACAAGTTTTATTGCGATAAAGATTTAGAAGGAGCACATACAGCAGCTGTAGATACAAATGCTACATACGAAGTTTTAAAAGCACAATTGGATCGATATCCAGATCTTGAAAATAACATGAAATTTCTTGCAGACTTTAGCTCAAGAAAGCAATTTGCAGATTTTGCAGGATTCATAGCATTTAATAAAGAAGGGCAAGAAGTATTTTCTTTTGGAAAACATAAAGGAAAATTAGTAGATCAAGTACTTGATGACGAACCAGGATATTTTGGATGGTTACAAAATGCAGATTTTCCATTATACACAAAAAAGATACTAACAGCAATTCGACTTCGAAAGCTGAATAATAGTTTGAAATTATAAAAACAATGAAAAAGTGTATCAACTAGAATGTTGATACACTTTCATTTTTATAAGAAATTTAATTAGAAATTATCTATGAAATTAATATGTATAGGACGTAATTATACGGATCATATTGAAGAGCTAGAAAACGAAAAACCTGTAGAACCAGTAGTTTTTTTAAAACCAGATACAGCTATACTGTTAAAAAAACAACCCTTTTTTATACCAGATTTTTCCAATGATGTTCATCATGAAGTAGAAGTACTTGTTAAAATCAATAAAGTAGGAAAGTATATAGATAGAAAGTTTGCCCATAAATATTACGATCAAATTAGCTTAGGAATAGACTTTACAGCCAGAGATCTTCAGCAAAAATTAAAAGGAAAAGGCTTGCCTTGGGAAACAGCAAAAGCCTTTGATGGAGCAGCGGTAATAGGGAAATGGGTGTCAAAAAACCAGTTTGAAGATTTAAATAATCTAAACTATAGCCTTAAAAGAAATGAAACCACAGTTCAAGAAGGAAATACAAAGCTGATGCTCTGGAAAATAGATGAGTTAATCGAATTTGTGTCAAAATATTTCACATTAAAGATTGGAGATGTTATATTTACAGGAACACCTGCTGGAGTAGGAGCCGTTCAAGCTAATGATACATTAGAAGGCTTTATAGAAGGAGAGCAGTTTTTTTCGATAAGAGTAAAATAAATGGGGAGAAATTATAGCTTAGATAAGATACAGGAATTGGCTGGAGATGATAAAGAATTCATTACAGTTTTAGTGCAAACTTTTTTAGAAGAAATTCCAGAAGATATGAATGGAATGATTGAAGCAGTAAAAGCAAACAATCCAGAAAAAGCATATCAATGTGCGCATAAAATGAAACCAAACCTACAACTATTCGATATAGATCTATTAAGTTATATTAAAGAAATGGAAGCTTGGTCTAAAACAAGCAAAAAGAAAGAAGAAATTGAACCCGTATTAAATCGTATTACAACTACAGTAACTCAAGCACTACATGAGTTAAAGAACGATTTTGCATAAAGATTTATATGTTAGCAGAAATAATTACGATAGGCGATGAGATCTTGATAGGTCAGATCGTAGACACTAATTCCGTTTATATAAGCAAAGCTTTAAATAAGATAGGAATTGATGTATACCAAATAACTTCAGTTCAAGATGAAGAGCATCATATTCTAGAAGCTTTAGAAAATGCTAAGAATAGAGTTGATATAGTTTTGATAACAGGTGGACTAGGACCAACAAAAGATGATATAACAAAACATACTATTTGTAAATATTTTAATGATGAATTAATACAAAATGATACTGTGTTAGCACATGTAGAAGCTATTTTTAAAGAATATCTCAATAAGCCAGTATCAGAAATAAATAAAAAGCAAGCATTAGTTCCTTCAAAAGCTACAGTATTGATGAATCAATACGGAACAGCACCAGGAATGTGGTTAGAAAAAGACGATACAGTTTTTATATCAATGCCAGGAGTCCCTTTTGAAATGAAAGAACTAATAGATAGAGAAGTAATTCCTAAATTACAAGCCAATTTTAAAAGACCATTCATTATTCATAAAACACTAATAACTTACGGTGTTGGAGAAAGTGATTTAGCTGCAAAGATAGAAGATTGGGAAGATGAACTACCATCATTTATAAAATTAGCATACTTACCTAATTTAGGAAAAGTAAGATTGAGATTGTCCGCTAGAGGAGATGAAAAAGAGGTGCTGATTAAAGCATTAAATGAAGAAATAGCAAGTTTACAAGAGTTATTAGGAGATATAATCACCGGTTACGAAGAAAATAAACCTATAGAATTAATAATAGGTGAAATGTTAATAAATAAAGGAGATAGTTTATCAATAGCTGAGAGTTGTACTGGAGGCAAAATAGCCGAAACAATAACACAGCATTCAGGAATCTCATCTTTTTTTAAAGGTGGAATTGTAACCTATGCAACAAAATCAAAAATTGATGTTTTAGGAATAAAAGAAGAAGTAATACAAGAGTATGGTGTAACAAGTCATCAAGTTGCAAAAGAAATGGCAAAAGCTTCTCGATTAAAGTTTGATACAGAATATGCAATAGCAACTACAGGAAATGCAGGCCCAACAAAAGGCGATGGAAACGTAGATGTTGGAACAGTGTTTATTGCAATAGCAACACCCAGTGACGTGTTTTCAGAAGAATTTAAATTTAGTAATCACCGAACTCGAACAATAGGAAGAGCAGTGAATAAATCATTTGAAATGTTAAAAGATGAATTATTGAAATGAAATTGTTTCAGCCCATTTGATAGCTTTATCAAGAGAATCAAAAATTTCTAAATGCTTATCAAAAAAAGAACGCTCTAATTCAGCAACCTTATCCGTTTTTGGATTATAAGATACAATAGCATATCCCATTAAATTAGGGAAAATGTCTCGAGTTTGAAAATGACTAGTAGGAACAACAGAATACGAATTGATTCTATTAGAAATATAAACAAAAGGAATATCTCTTCTATAATGTTTTATAACATTCTGAAAAGCAGGTTTTATTTTTTCAAAATCAATGATTACCCCAGTTTTAATCTCTGAAATAATAAAGTTTCTAAAAAAATAAAAAGATCCAAATTCATATTCTAAATGCTCAAGAATAGATTGATTTATATCTTTTGCGGTAATAACTAACTTTGACCCCTTCATATTATGTGATTATAATAAAGATACGAATTTAAAAAACAAAATACTAATTAATAGAAATAGAGAAGATTATCTAGAGATTTAAAAGATATAAAAAAAGCGATGCTGTTACACATCGCTTTAATCTCTATTACTACTTAATTACCCCATATCAAGTAGTTAGTTGCTTTCTTGAAAACTAACTGGAGTAAAATTACATAAATGAGATTAAGTATGAAATAGGGGAAAACCCCTGGTTTTAGAATTGTTAACAAAGAATGAAAAAATAAATATCAAAAAAATAATATATTAGGTGTTGTAAGTTCGATAAAAAATTCGTTAATTTGCAGCCTGTTTTGAAATAATACAAAATTAAGAAAGAGATGTCAAGAGTTTGCGAGCTTACAGGAAAAAAAGCAATGGTTGGGAACAATGTTTCTCACGCGATGAATAAAACTAAACGTAAATTCAATGCGAATTTAATTAAAAAACGCTTTTATATTCCAGAAGAAGATCGTTGGGTAACATTAAAAGTGTCTACTGCTGCGTTAAAGAATATTAATAAGAATGGGATCTCTGCTGTTTTAAAAGAAGCGAGAGCAAAAGGATTTTTAACTAAGTAATTTCCTTTTTATAATAAAGATACTATACAATGGCAAAGAAAGGTAATAGAATTCAAGTAATCTTAGAATGTACAGAGCATAAAGCTAGTGGTAAACCAGGTACATCAAGATACATTACAACTAAAAACAAAAAGAATACGCCAGATAGAATTGAGATTAAAAAATTTAATCCAATTCTTAAGAAAATGACGGTTCATAAAGAGATAAAATAATATAGGAAATGGCAAAGAAATCAGTAGCATCGTTACAGACTAAGTCAAACAGATTGACAAAAGCTATAAAAATGGTAAAGTCTCCAAAAACTGGAGCTTATACTTTTGTGGAGTCTATCATGACACCAGAAGCGGTAAACGACTTTCTTAAGAAAAAGTAATTCGCTTTGAGGAAAAATATTAGATAGAGCTGTTTTCTTTTGAAAATGGCTTTTTTCTTTTTTATATATTTGAGGTATTAATAAAGAAAAATCTAAACTACTCTTTTTTGTAGATAGGTAATTGAAAATTATAGAAATTACAGAAGAAACGAATGAATTTTTTTAAAAAAATATTTTCTTCAGAGAAGAAAGAAACCTTAAATAAAGGTTTAGAAACAACAAAATCTAGCTTCTTTTCTAAATTAAGTAAAGCTGTAGCAGGAAAATCAAAAGTAGATGATGAAGTACTTGATGATCTTGAAGAAGTTTTAGTTAGTAGCGATGTTGGTGTCAAAACAACAATAAAAATAATTGAAAGAATAGAGAAACGCGTTTCGAAAGATAAATATCTTGGAACTGAAGAATTAAATAAGATTCTTCGAGAAGAAATAGCAGGACTCTTATCTGAAACAAATGTAGGAGAAGGTACAGATTACGAAATTCCAAAATCAAAACCATACGTTTTAATGGTTGTTGGAGTTAATGGAGTTGGGAAAACTACTACAATAGGAAAACTTGCTTATCAATTTAAGAAAAAAGGATTGAAAGTTGTTCTTGGAGCAGCTGATACATTTAGAGCTGCAGCGATAGATCAATTACAAGTATGGGCAGATCGTGTAGATGTACCTATAGTAAAACAATCAATGGGAAGTGATCCAGCTTCTGTAGCATTCGATGCACTTCAATCAGGAGTTAATCAAGATGCGGATGTTATTATTATTGATACAGCAGGACGTTTACATAATAAGATCAATTTAATGAATGAATTATCTAAAGTAAAACGAGTAATGCAAAAAGTTGTAGGAGATGCTCCACATGATGTATTATTAGTATTAGATGGTTCTACAGGTCAAAATGCATTCGAACAAGCAAAACAATTTACAGCTACAACAGAAGTAACTTCCTTAGCAGTAACAAAATTAGATGGAACAGCAAAAGGAGGGGTAGTTATAGGAATAAGCGATCAATTTCAAATACCAGTAAAATACATAGGTGTTGGAGAAGGTATAGAAGATTTGCAAGTGTTTAATAAATACGAATTCGTAGATTCCTTTTTTAAATAGGAATAAATAAGGAATTATAAAATAAACAAAACAAGAAACCCTAAGAAATTAGGGTTTTTTCTATTAAAAGGATATAGGGGGAAATAATAGAGATATATAAAAGCTACATTATTAACGTATTAAGAAAAAGTTAAGATAAAATTAAGAAATAAGTAAGAAAAAAGCTTGTAGAAGTAAAAAAGAGGTGTATCTTTGCACCCGCTTAGCGTACGAATGAAACAAGTCAAACACTAAGTAACGTTCATAGAAAAAGCTTAAAAAGATACTGAAAGTAAAAAAAACAAAACGACAAAAAGTTGTTTTGTTATCAAATAAAAACAGTATGTTTGCAGCTCGCAAATGAGGTAAGGAATAAAGAAGAGAAAGGGTTGGTAGAGAAGGAGTAAAGTCTTTTAAAAAACTTTCAAAAAAAAGCTTGTGAGGAATAAAAAAGAGTATTAGTTTTGCCCTCGCAAATAAGGAAAAACATCA
>CANMKX010000009.1 GCA_947498595.1 uncultured Aquimarina sp. | reverse complement strand
GGGTAATCTCCTCTACCTTATCTCTGAGTGATTTAGAGATTTTTAGTAACTGTTTAGTAATTGGAGCTACTTTTGTAGGATCAAGAACAATTTTTGCATAAACACAACAATTGTTCTTGATCCTATTTTGGCGTAAAAATCTTGATTAATAGCTAAAGGATTTTTTTGTCAATCAAACTTGTAATCAAGATTTCTTTTTCTCCTGTGTTGAATTCTATATCAATAAAACGAAGTTTTATTGATATACTACTTATACCTAACTATTTATATTCTTTTGTACTTGCTTTACTGAGGTGTATTTCTCTTATGACTTCTTTAGCAGGGCTATTGGATAATTCTTTGGCTACTTTCCAACTCCCAACTTTTAATCTAGCACAAAAATCAACCATAATTTCTATCATATAACGCTAAATCTCCTTTTTTGAATACCCTTGTGTGTCCTAATGATAAAGTATGTTCATTATCATCATAAGTAGATAATTTGACATCAAGAGTTAGATTATTTAATACATCCATCTACTGCTAGAAGTCTGAAGCCTTTCCATTTCTTGTAGAGGGAATTTTTATAGAAATAAGTTAATTGTTCTTTGTTTAGCTCTATAAAAGCCTCATATCTAAGTTTTTCTCTAGCTAAACTAAAAGCTCCTTTGGTAACTTCTTTTACTGGAATCTCTTTGTTTAACATTACTTTAAAAAAAGTATCTAATTCGCATTGAAGGATTTTGTTAAAAAGTTGATCAATATCAAAAATACTTTTTCAAAGCTCAATTTGCGAGTTCTTATAAAGTCTGTTGGTTTTACTTTATGTCTGTCTATGAAAGCTTTAGAAGTCATTTTTTTTTCAAACTTTGAAGAAGTTTGAATGATTCTTTGATGTCTTTTCATCATAGTCTATGTTATTTCTTATACATCTAAGATACTATATTATTACATTTTAACAACTATAAAATCCTTAACTAAACGACATTGCAGAGCCAGAGGCACAAGATTGCGATATTTGAGACCCTTTATTTACGGAGATAAAATTTTTGTTTATTCGCAATTGCAACGTAATCCAAACGAAGTAATTCTTAATGGAATTCCATATACTGTATATGATTTCTTTTATGAATTGCACTCTACTACTGATGGAGTTACTTGGGAATTTGAAACAGAAATACCTACCTTTAATGATCGCCCGTTAATTTCACCTAAAACGATAATAGTAAATAATCGTATTTTAATGTATGGCTCTTATGAAGTCGCCACTAATTTGGATGATAAAATTCATGTTGTCGAATTGTTTGATAATTGATTTTAGAAAAAAATATAAAATAATATGACAGTTAAAAATATGGAAGATATATATCGAATAAAAACCATTACCGAATTAACGACTTTTATGAAAGGTGAAAAACCACGTCATCCTTTAGTTACTTTTATAGATTTTGGAAATAAAAATATAGAAACAACTAAAGAAAAAATAAAAATTGTTTCCGAATATTATTCGGTATACTTAAAAGGGAATACTTGTACGCATTTAAATTATGGCAAACAGATTTATGATTTTGAAGAAGGAACCGTGGTTTGCATCGCTGCAAATCAGATGTGTGAAGTAGAACCTAATACAGATAATGACGAACCCTTAACAGGTTGGGGTTTGTTTTTTCATCCCGATTTAATTTTAGGAACAACGCTGGGAAATCAGATGAAAAACTACACCTATTTTACCTACGAGTCTAATGAAGCTTTACATTTATCAGATAAAGAAAAAGCCATCATCACTGAAATAGTAGAAAAGATTGATTACGAACTAAACCAAAACATCGATAAGCATACCAATCAGTTAATTGTGTCTAGTATTGAGCTGTTACTCAATTATTTATTACGTTTTTATGATAGGCAATTTATTACCAGAACCAAATTCAATCAAGATACTTTGATACGGTTAGAAAATTTGCTGAATGATTATTTCAATTCCTCTAAAATTGAATTAAACGGATTGCCATCGGTAAAAGAATGTGCGAAAAATTTAAACTTGTCACCAAACTATCTCAGCGATTTATTAAAAAAGGAAACTGGTAAGAACACCCAAGAACACATTCATCTAAAACTGATTGAAGAATCTAAAAACTTGTTATTATCATCTAACAAAAGTATAAGCGAAATTGCGTATTCTTTTGGCTATAGTAGTCCACAATACTTTAGTAAAGTTTTTAAAAAACACACCAATTTATCACCAACTGAATTTAGGGTTTCTGGTTAGATTCTGCAAAACAGTTGTTATATAAAGAAAAAATACAATTAAAAGACTATAGAGAAACCCCAAAAAGAGTAAGCGCTTGTTTTTTACCCTTTAAAAATATTCTACCTAATTCTGTTAAGTTGATAGAATAATCAAAATTTAAATCATATAGTATCGTTTCAGATACGATTAAAGATTGATCGTAATCGTTACATAAAGATTGTATTCGAGCAGCAGTATTAATAACATCGCCATGATAAGCTAATTCCTTTTTTATAGTTCCAACTTCTGCAATAATTAATTTACCACCATGTAAACCAGCTTTAAATTTAGGAATACTGCCGAATTTACTTATATAGAAATTAGATTTGGTAGATAGTTTTTGTTGAAACGAAAAATGTAATGATATATAATTAGCGATTCCTTTCTGGTATTCCCACGTTAAAACTGCTTCATCTTAGACATATTGATAGATTTGAGCATTGTATTTTGTAAGGATATCATTTAAATCTAAAAACATAAAAATTCGTTGCTCCTGTTTTGCCTCTATAAAGCAAGAGAAATTTTTTAAATTTAAAATAGCACTCTGATCTTTTTAGGGGCTAAATGAATATAGATATAACTTAAAGTTTTATGTTTAAGAATTTTGCAAGAAACACCAACTTCAAAGTGCTATGAATGCTGTTTCTCAAGTTGTTTAATAAAAGAAGAAGGGTACATTCCTATGATTTTAAAAAAAGATTTAGAAAAAGCTTCACTACTATTAAAACCAGCTTCGCTTGCAATTGCTTTTATCGTAAATTTTCTAAATTTTGGATTTTCCTTCAATTCCTCAGTAACATAATTGATGCGTAACTCATTGATATAATTGCTAAAACTTTTGTGTTTATGTTTATTAACTATTTTAGAAAAATATTTAGAGTTGGTTTTAAATTTTTTAGACAAACTAGCAACAGATATATTAGTTTCTAAAAAACCATTTTTATCTTCAAATTCTTGTAATTGAGTTAGTATGTTTGTTACAATTGTTTCAGAAATTTCTAAATCTTTAGACTCTTTTTTAATTAATATATTGGTAGTTTTCTTTTTAAGATTATTAGAGAACAATGCTTTAAAACGATTCCTATAAAGTTTTTGCTTCTGTTTATATCGAATTAGTAAAACGATTAATGAAATAGATAAAAAACCTACCAGTACCATTATGGTAATTTTATCTTTTTTAAGGGATTGTATAATTTTTTGTTTTTCTAGAATTAGATTAGGAATAGTATAAGCATTGTTTATTTCTCTAGATAGGTATTTTACGTTTTTGTCTAAAACACTATCTACTTTAAGTAACCTATTTATATAAAAAAGTTGTTTTTCGGTATTTTTTTGTTTTTTATAATAAGGTATTAGTATTTCATAAATATCTTGTATTCCAGAGAAAAAGCGATTTTGAGCAAAAGCAAAAGAATCTACTCTTTTTAATAACTTGATAGCCTCAACTTCTTTTTTTTGTTTAAAATAAAGTTTACCTAGATAAAAATCACTAGTTATAGTAGGATTAACTCTTGAATACTTAGCAGCATTTAATTTTCTTGATTTTAAAATACTATCAATGCTTGATTGATATTCTTTTTTATGATACAAAACAACTCCTGTAGAAAATAACAATCGCTCGTAATGTAAACTATCTTTTGATTTTAAACTTAAATCAATGGCTCTGGCATTTATTCTTTCAGCTTCTTCAAAATTCTTTAAGATATTTAGCTGATTTCCATAAGCATATAATGCAGTAATAAGTCCACTCTCATATGTTTGATCTCTAGTGAAAGAACTTTCATAATTGGTAACAGCATTTTGAGAATATTTATACTCATAGTAAGTAACTAAGTCTTTTAATAGTTTAAGACTTTTTTTATAGGTCCCTAAATTATTATTTAATAAAGCAATAAAATATTTAATCTGATATTGCTGCTCTATATTATTGTTGATATTAGCAAGTTTATTAGCTTTGGCTAGCTCATCCATAGATTTTCTATACATACTTTTCGAACCTAAAAATTGAGCTTTAAGAATATGTGCTTTTGCAGGGTAATTATAATCACTCTTATCTTTAAAGAGAGCTATAATAGAATCACAATATAAGATAGCATTTTTAGCTTTACTAATAGTAGATAGCATATAATAACCATCTGATTTTTTCAGGATATTATGCTCTTGTTTTGCTTTCAATATAAAAGCTTGCGCGTAAGAATTTGCTAAAGAAATATCTTCTTTATGTTTTAAAAAAGATTCAGAGAGTTTTTCGTAACTACTTTTTTTAAGAGAATCCACCTCTTTTACAAAAGTACTTTGCGAAGTAATAAATTGGTACTTTAAGATGATTATAAGTATAATGACTATACGAAACATTCTCATTAAAAATAAAACTAATATTAAGTGAAGCAACTTACAATAAAATTTGAAAATATAGACTTCTATTATTTAGAATAAAACTTATAGAAGCTTGATAAGGCGATATTATAAAATAAGAGAGAAGGTTTAATAATTTCTCATTTAAATGATTTTAAATAAGTGATTTAAAAATGTTTTTTTATGTCTTGTTTCCCTGAATTAAGAGTGGTGATTCCTGAAAACAGATAAAAATCTTTGTTCTAATTTCTTGATCTCTTATACTTTTGTAATAAAAATCGCCAATATAAAAAACGAATAAAACAACTCTTAAATTAATCAAATGAAAAAGATACAGCTATTCCTTATAATTATTTTATTCATGAGTATACCTAAAAATGGTATTGCTCAAAATTTTCCTGACAAAGAATGGAAACATAACGCACAACCTGTTTTTTCTGGATGGGATCAGAGCAGATTAGATCTTTTAAAGAACTATGTAATTGATAGTACCTCTACAACAGGAATGATGATTATTCATGATGGAGAAGTTATTTTTGAATATGGTAATGTAATCGAAAATAGTTACATAGCATCATGTCGAAAAAGTATTTTGGCAATGCTTTATGGAAAGCATGTTGTCAATGGAACTATTGATCTTACTATGACATTAGCAGATATTAAAATAGACGAAAACAAATTATTACTTGAACAAGAAAAAAGAGCAACGATAAAGGATATAATTTCTTCACGATCAGGGATTTTTTTACCAGCAGCAAATGGTGGAGATATGCAACATCTGGCTCCTGAAAGAGGAAGTGTAAAACCTGGAGAGCTTTGGGTTTATAACAATTGGGATTTCAATATGGCGGGACATATTTTTGAAAAAATAACAAATAGAAATATCTATGATGAAATTGAAACGCAATTTGCGATTCCGTTAAAAATGCAAGATTGGGATAGATCACTTCAACAAAAAGACGGTAATCATACTCTTACAGATATTTTGGCATATCATATGTGGTTTTCAACAAGAGATATGGCTAGATTAGGATTATTAATGCTCAATAAAGGGAAGTGGGAGAATAAACAAATAATTGATGAAAAATGGATTAATGAAATGGTTACACCAAAATCTACTTTTGATGAATTAGATAAAATAGCACCTTTTTTAAAAAAATCAGGAAGAACAGATAGTTATGGATATATGTGGTGGCTTTTGGAAGACACAAACAATCGCCAACTCAAAGGAGCATATTCTGCACAGGGAGCTTATGGTCAAAATATTACGGTGTTACCAGAAATGAATACCGTACTTGTTATCAAAACGAATAACCTTTATGAGAGGCAAAATGGGAATCATAATTATATAATTAATGAAATCACAAAAAGCTTCGATTCAGGATTATCTAATACTTATAAGGTATTGAAAAATAGTGTTCAAGAAAATGATATGACTCAGTTTATTAAAGAGTTTAAGAAAATAAAAAAACAAAATATAAAATTTGATATACAAGATGTATTAAATAAAATAGGATATCACTATCTAACAACCAAAGACTATAATAGCTCTATACAAATATTTAAATTTAATATCGAAAAGTATCCAAATTCTTGGAATGTTTATGATAGCTTAGGAGAAGCTTATTTTTTATCAGGGAATTTAGAAAGTGCATTGATGAATTACAAAAAAGCATTAGCATTGAATGTAGAGAACCAATACAATCACAATACCAAAATAAAACATATTATCAATAGATTGAAACTAAAGCTTAAAGATTCAAAGAAGTAGAAATTTTTATAAAGAGATAAAAACCTGTAAATAGGATGTTAAAACAGAAATATAGTGATTGATTCGCTGTGTTTCTGTTTTGATTATTAGAAAACCTTATTGCTTGAGAATAAAAATAAATAGCAAAAACTATAGAACAACATATAATGAAATCTGCTGTAATTTATTTAAAAAGAAAAAGTGTAAAATGATCAAAGTTTACATACTTTTATGAAATGATTAGCAAGTGATTTGTTTCTGATAGTAATGCTTACTTTCTTTTCAACTTCTTATGAATATGTATTAACTATAATAATGACTATGTTAGCGTTCTTAAAATGATAAATGACTTTTTTATAGAAAGAGCCGATATCAATGATCAAAATATTTTAAACCATAATGAAGGCTAATTTTTTACGTATACAATCCATAAGCCAATTACATCAATTAATAAGTAAGAGTAAGCCTAAACACTCTACTATATCATTTATGAAATTTGATGAAATGGATGTGTCAATGGAAATGCCTTTTGATGGAGTAAACATGGAGTTTTACGTAATTTCATTTAAAACAACCTCGGGTAAACTAAAATATGGTAGGAATTATTATGATTTTGAAGAAGGTACAATGACATTTACTGCACCCAATCAAGTATTATATCCTTCTCATTTAATCTCGGATATGGATGGTGTAGAAGGTTGGAGTTTATTTTTTCATCCAGATTTGCTTTTTGGTACTGATTTAAGTACTAAAATGAATCAATACCATTATTTTACATATGATGTAAATGAGGCCTTACATCTTTCTGATACAGAAAAACAAAAAATAAAAGGGTGCTTATCAAATATTGTAGAAGAATATAGTCAAAATTTTGATGGTCATTCACAAGAGTTAATTGTTTCAAACCTTGAGCTCTTACTCAATTATTGTAAACAGTTTTATAGTCGTCAGTTTCTTACTCGTATTAAACAAAATAAAGGGATAGTCGTTCAGATAGAACAATTATTAAAGACCTATTTTAATTCGGATAAACCAAACATCTTAGGGTTACCTACAGTAAAATATTGTGCTGAACAGGTAAATTTATCACCCAATTATTTAAGTGACTTATTGCGAAAAGAAACAGGTAAAAATACTAAAGAACATATAGATTATTATTTAATTTTTGAGGCTAAAAAAAAGCTTTTGGGTACTGCACTTACTATTAATGAAATTGCTTATGATTTAGGGTTTGAACAACCAAAATCATTTAGTAAGTTATTTAAGAAGAAAGAAGGAATAAGCCCTAATATTTTTAGAAAAGGAGGATGATTGTTTTTAATACTGTTGCTATTTAGTTAGTTATAAAGTGAAAAAAGGATAAGTTTATATGAGATTTAAACGGAATAACGATTCAAATTTATGATATAAAAAGAGAAGCAAAATTAAGTAGTTGATCCATCAATAAAGTTTATTATATTAATTGGATATGAATAAAACCCCTTTATCTCAAGAAGCAATTAAAGATTTAATTCTAATAGGCAAAGAAAAGAAATTAAAAAGTCAATATTCTTTGATCAATTATAAAGAAAGAGTTAATAAATTATACCTTGTTTTAAGAGGTGGTTTGGTATTACTTCATGTACATCCAGAGACAAAAGTAGAAAGAGCTATTAATTTTTTCATACCAGACTTTCATCCTATAGCAAGTATTGCAGAATCTTTTTATTTCAACACACTCTCAGATTATCATTTAAAGACATTTACAAATACTACTGTAATTGAAATAACAAAGAGAGATTTTGATGATTATCTTCAAAATTCTAAAAATGCATTGATAGTCCAAGAATATGGTATCAAAACACTGCTAGAGAAGAATACTTTACGAGCAAATTTGATTAGTTTAAATAGTTTAGAAATGCTCCAGTATTTACATAAAAACTATCCTCAAATTTTGCAACAAATTCCTTCAAAATATGTAGCTAATTTTTTAGGTATTACACCACAATGGCTAAGTAAATTAAAGAGAGATTTCTGAAATTAATTTCAGAAATCAGAAAAACCGATTATTTAGTTTTGCATCTGCATATAAAACAAATAGATACTCTTAATAAGAAATCTATAGGATAGTTGATGTAAAATGAATAAAAAAAACAGCATATTTATAGGTAAACTATTTAAGTACTTACCTCTTTTCTTGAGAGAGAAACTTATGATGAAAGCTCGTATGGCTTTTCCTTCAAAAAAAATAACCAAAACTAATGACTTTGTAGAAACGATCTATAACGATGTACGCTGTATATGGATAAACAAAAATCAATCCTCAGCAGGCGTAATGGTTTTTTTACACGGAGGGTCATATGTTTTTGGACCAATGTTAGGGCAATGGAAACATTATATTGCTTTATGCGAACAATCAGGTTTTTCGGGGATAGTAATTGATTATAGAAAAGCAAAAACAGCTCCTTACCCAGCAGCAATTAATGATGTTAAAAAAGCATTAGAAGTAATGCATGAAAAAGGAGATTTAAAATTAGGGAAATGGGCGCTAATAGGAGATAGTGCAGGAGGTGGACTAGCAGCGGTTGTATGTAGGCAATTGATTGATGAAAATAAAGAAATACCAGCTAGTATGATATTAATATCTCCTTGGGTAAATATGGAGCATACACATCCAGAAATTTCAATAATAGAACCGAAAGATCCTTTTATCAATTTAAAATCTATCAATAGATCTGCTGCTTTATATGCAAATAATAAAGCTCTTAATGATCCAAATTTATCCCCCACCAATGCACAACTAAAAAATATGCAATCGATGTTTGTAATTGCTGGAGGAATTGATGCTCTCGTACCAGATATGCGGATTTATGTTAATAAACTTTTGAAAGCAGGTGTTGATGTTCAATATTTAGAAGAACCAGAAGAAGTTCATGTATATCCTATGTTTTTAGAAACTCCACTAGCCCAAAAAGCAAATAAAATGATTGTTCAATATTTGATTGAGCAATTTTCTGATAATGATTAACTCTTATTTGAAAGAATAAAAAATAAAAAATCAATAAACTATTTTATAAAGATGAATAAAAGATGGAATGCAGACCAAATAACAAATCAAAAAGGAAAAGTAATAATTATTACAGGAGGAAATAGAGGTTTAGGCTACGAAATATGCTTGCAATTAGCAAAGAAGAATGCAACAATTATAATCGCTTGTCGAACAGAATTAAAAGGAAAACAAGCAATACAGAAAATAGAGCAAGAATTAGATAAAAAAATTGATGCTAGAGTCATTCCTATAGATTTAGTAAATTTGAATTCAGTTAAGGAGTTTGCAATAAATTTTAAAAAAGAATATTCGAGATTGCATGTTCTTATAAATAATGCAGCAGTTGTAAGTCTTAAAGAGAAAACTATTAATTCTACTGGTTTGGAAATGCATATGGCAACTAATCATTATGGCCATTTTGCCCTAACTAATTTATTGTATCCTATTTTAAAAAAGACACCTAATGCTAGAGTTGTGACTATGAGTAGTGGTAGTCATAAATTTGGAAACATAAACTTTGATGATTTAAATTGGGAAAAACGACCCTATAATAGATCAAAATCTTACGGAGATAGTAAACTTGCTAATTTGATTTTTGCAAGAAGTTTGCAACAAAAATTTGATAAGGATGAAGTTTCAACAATTTCTGTAGCTGCACATCCAGGTCTTTCGGCTACCAAACGTCAACAAACAATAGGATTTGGAGGATGGTTGTCCAAAAATTTAGCACAACCAGTATGGAAGGGAGCTTTACCAGCTCTAAAAGCCGCAACCGATCCCAACGTAAAGCCAGCTGCATATTATGGACCTAAATATGGTTTGAGCGGTTATCCAGTAATCTCAAAAATGGATAAAAAGGTATTTGACGATGAAGTAGCAGAGAAACTATGGGAAGTATCAGAGCAAATAATAGGAACTAAATTCTGAATGCGAAATTTAGATCGTTTATATTAAGAGGAATTGGCTAGAGAATAACTTTCTTATAAAAAATAATAGATAGTAAAAAACAAAATCAAATTAATATAGCTTATTTTTATAAAGCAGTTGTATGTTGTTTAATTTAAGGTGTTTAAGTGTTTTTGTGAAACGCGAATGACGAAATGTTTTATAACATGTCCTAGTTTTGGATAAAGATATCATTATAAACATACATTGTTTTTAACCATATAAGCATCTATTAATACCATAATACAATGAGTGTGTAATGATATCTTTATAAATTGAATTATATAACCTTTATTGTATATGATAGTTAAATATTATAAAAATATTAATGACTTTTTAAAAGAAATAGGCCTCCCATTATTAAAAAATAAAGAAATTTATATAGCTAAATTTGAAGATCATAATTTTAATACTGTAGAAGAGTCTACTACATATACACATGATTATTTTGAAATTTCTTTATCAGTAGGATACGATGCACAGGTTTCTATTAATAATAAAACAACGAATGCTTTAGATTTCAATTTATCATTTGTCTCTCCTGGGCAAATAGTTACATGGAGATTAAATGAAATAAAAGAAGAATCAACAAGCTATATAATACTTTTTAAACCAGAATTTTTACCTTTTGCATCAAGTGTCTTTAATATTTATGAAAATTTCTCATACTTTAATAATAATACACTTTCTAGTTTTCAACTTAGTAAAACTCAAAAACAATTATTTCTTAATTACTTAGAAATTATAAATAAAGAATATAAAATAAACACAGAGGATAGTTTAGAAATAGTAAAAGCATATTTAAGTATATTTCTTTTTAACGCTAAACGAGAACTAGAATTTAGCGAAGGGATAAGTTATTTGAAAACGCGAAGTCAGGAAATTACATATAATTTTGAAAACCTTATTAAAAGGACACGGCATAAGCATAAACCGATAAAATATTATGCCGAAAAATTAAATATCAGTACAATATATTTATCTGAGTGCATAAAAAAAATAACAGGAAAGACTGCAAAACAAATTATAGACGAATATTTAATATTAGAAGCGAAATCATTATTGAAGCAATCTACAGAAACTATTGCAGAAATTGGATACCTACTAGGTTTTGAAGACAATTCTAATTTTGTGAAGTATTTTAAGAAGCAAACTGGCTTAACTCCAAGACAATACAAGACGAAACCATAATTTTTACCATTAATACCATAACAAGGACCTTTTGATAATGTTTTTATTGCAAGAAATTTGTAAAAGAATTATAAAGCAGTAAAAATGAGAAATATAATTACACTAGTTGTAGTTACTGGAATGTTATTATCCTGTGATAAAAAAAATACTGAATTAGAAGAAAAAGCAACAAAGAACGATGTAAAAGCAGCAAATAATTTTGATGAGGTTACACAAAACAAAAGACCAGCCTATCTTATAGCTAGCTCTTTTATGCCAGAAGGACATGGATCATTAGATGCATATTATCATGCTGCACATCCATTATTAGAAGCTGCAGGAGGAGAAACAATTATAACAGGACATTCAAAACAAGAAAGAGAGCATTTTGAAGGAGAATGGAATGACCAAGCAGCTTTTATGGTATTTAAATTCCCTTCAATGGAAGCGTTATTAGGTTTTTTGGAATCTGAAGAATATCAAAAAGTTAGGCATTTAAGAACGAATGTTATTCCTACAAATTTCACATTTGCAGTAGAAGGTTTTCTCCCTATAGATGTAGAACGATATTTGGATGAAAACAAAGATAAATCTGCGGCTAAAAAAGTAGCAATTAAAGTAGAAAATACAATTCTAGATGATGACCAAAGACCAGCGTATCTTGTAGCTAGTTCTTTTATGCCAGAAGGACATGGATCATTAGATGCATATTATCATGCAGCACATCCATTATTAGAAGCTGCGGGAGGAGAAACAATTATAGGAGGTCATACAGATCAAATAAAATATCATTTAGAAGGAAAATGGAAAGAACAAGCAGCTTTTACATTGTTTAAATTTCCATCGATGAAATCTTTACTTAGTTTTTGGAAATCAGAAGAATATCAAAAAGTAAAACACTTAAGAACAGATGTTATTGCATCAAACTTCACTTTTGCGACCGAAGGATTTATGCCTATAGATGTAGAACGATATCTTGACGAAATGAATAAGGAAGTAGAATAAAGAGAAATTTATTTTAAAATTTAGAAATTATGGAATTCGAATTACAACGATTAAAATATAGTTATGACGCATTAGAACCGCATATTGATAAACGCACGATGGAGATACATCACTCTAAGCATTATGCAGGATATACAAATAAGTTAAATGCGAATATAAAAGATACTGATTTAGAAGGTAAAACAATTGAAGAAATATTAAAAACTACGCAACATATAGCTGCTATCCGTAACAATGCAGGTGGATATTATAACCATAATTTATTTTGGTCTATAATGACACCTAATGGGAATACTGATATTTCAAACGAGCTTAAGAAATCAATTGAAGAAACATTTGGCTCTATAGAGGAATTTAAAGAAGAGTTTAGCAAAGTAGCTTCTACGCAATTTGGTTCTGGTTGGGCATGGTTATATGTAGCCGATGGAGCGCTTAAAATAGGAGCTACTCCCAATCATGATAACCCCATTATGGAAATTGAGTTAAATGGAGAACCAATCTTATGTTTGGATGTTTGGGAACATGCATATTATCTAAATTATCAAAACGTTAGACCCGATTATATTAATGCTTTTTTTGAAATAATAAATTGGGAAGAAGTATCAAAGAAATATGATGAAATAGTATCAAGAACTTAATAAAAATCAAATAAAAGAATGAGAAATAGTATAGGGTTAGATGCAAAGAAAACAAAGAATTTAGCAGATAAACTAAACAATCTTTTAGCTAATTATCAAGTGTTTTATATGAATACAAGAGGCTATCATTGGAATATTAAAGGAGATGATTTTTTTGAATTACATGCAAAATTCGAAGAATTATACAACGATTCTTTAATAAAAATAGATGAAATAGCAGAAAGGATATTAACATTAGGCTATACCCCTTTACATACTTGTTCAGATTATATAGGTCTTACAAAAATTAATCAAGACAGAAATATAACATCAGGGAAAGAAGCTATTAAAAACATCCTAAAAGCATATACAGAACTCCTTCCTTTAGAACGTGAATTACTGATTATTTCAAGTGACTCTGATGACGAAGGAACAAATGCTTTAATGAGTGATTATATAAGAGAACAAGAAAAAAGTATTTGGATGTACTCTTCTTATTTGGGGTAAATATGAAAAATCTAATATTAATAATAATAGCACTTGTTACAGCATTTTCTATAGCGCAATCAAAAGAGGATATGATAGAAAGAAAAAATCCAAAAACATTGTATGATTCTTCTCAGTATGGATTTACTCAAACAGTAAATGTACCTACAGACGACGAATATATTTTTATTTCAGGACAATTAGGAGCAAAAAAAGAAGAACATAAGTTCTCTACAGACTTTAGAACACAAGTAAAAAATATGTTGCAAAATGTAATTCATGCTTTAGAAGCAAATAATGTTACTACTAACGAAGTTGTAAAAATAACAGTGTTAATTAAAGATCATTCTGAAAAACGCTTAGGAATTTTTACGGAAGAATTGTTGAAAACTTGGGGGAAGAAATATCCAGCAAGTACATTAATACCAGTGCCAAAATTAGCATTAGAAGGAATGTTAATAGAGGTAGATGCGATAGCATATAAAGCAAAAAAACGATGAGAAAATATAACAATTTAGTAGAAGCAATTAATGAGTTAAAAAAAGAAGGATACATCTTTGATTACAACTTAAAAGAGAATACGATTATATGCGATGCTATTAAACAGGTATGTACTCCTATGGATTTTACAATTGTCCAGATGCATCGTTTTGAAGAAATGTCTGATGTTGATAGCGAATCTGTCTTATATGCACTGGAAACTAAAGATGGAAATAAAGGAATCTTGATAGATGCTTATGGTACATATTCTGAAGCATTATCTCCAGAAATGATAGAAAAATTGAGATACAAGAATTATTAAAAGAGAAAAGAATGATTAAAAATAATTCTAATAAAATTAATCTAGAATTTGTAGCATTAATGGCATCATTAATGTCGATAGTAGCATTATCTATTGATGCATTGTTACCAGCACTTTCAAAAATAGGACTTGCAATAAACAGTCAAGATCCAGCAGATACTCAATTACTAATTACCATGATTTTTCTAGGATTAGGAATTGGATAATTAGTATTTGGGCCTTTATCAGATAGTTATGGACGTAAACCTATTATATATATAGGCTTTGGAATCTATAGTATAGCAAGTATTATATGCGTAATGTCTACTTCTATCGAAACAATGATTATTGGACGAATCTTGCAAGGAATAGGTTTAGCAGCACCTTATACATTAAGTATATCGATTGTAAGAGATTCTTATAAGGGAGATTATTTAGGTAAAATAATGTCATTTATTATGGTGATATTTATTCTAGTCCCAGTAATTGCCCCAGCCTTGGGGAAACTTATTTTAGATTCATTTAATTGGAAAGCTATTTTTATTTTTCAAATCATCTTTAGTATTATAATTATAGCATGGTTCTGGAAACGCCAACCAGAAACATTATTATCTCAAAACAGAAGTCTTTTTAAACCGGCGATATATAGTAAAGGAATAAGAGAGTTTTTTAAATTTAAGGATGCAGTTGGCTTTACAATAATAATGGGGTTTCTTACTGGAGCATTTATGGTGTATATCAGTGCCTCTCAACACATATTCGAAAATCAATATGGACTGAAAGAAGAGTTTCCATATATATTTGCAAGTATAGCATTAACTATAGGTATTTCAACTTTTTTAAACGGTATGTTGGTGATGAAATATGGGATGTATAAATTATCAGTTATCTCGCTAATTGCCTTTTGTTTAATATCGATAGTATACGTAGCGTTATTTTGGGGATCTCAAAACCCTCCATTAGTAATTTTTATTTTCTTTATGGCGATTCAATTCTTCGCATTAGGTTTTTTATTCGGAAATGCAAGAGCATTATCAATGGAACCTTTAGGACATATTGCAGGAATTGGAGCATCGATCAGCGGTTTTTTATCGACATTAATAGCAGTACCTATCGGAATTATTTTTGGACGATTTATAGAAACTACAGCGCTCCCAATGTTTTTCAGTTTTGCGTTTTGTGGAACCCTTTCTCTTTTGATTTTTGCTTTGATAAATAAATATAGAAAATCTTCTTTAAAAAAAGTGTAAAACAAGCAACTATTGATATCATATAATATTTGACATTGTAGATTATGATATTAAGAACCCTTTTTTACAAATAACTCGATTTTAAAGAAAAAGTAATTATGAAAAAAATATATCCAGATTTATGGCAAGCAGAAGAAGGAAATCATTTTGGAATGCGATTGCGAACATACTTGTTAGCTACAGAAAAAGGAAATACCTTAATGTATTATACTAATTCCTCAGCCGAAATAGAAGATATTAAAAAATTAGGAGGAGTGAATCGCCAGTATATAAGTCATCATCATGAATTTACTCCAGCAATGTTTGAAAATTTAAAAGTTTTTAAACCAGTATTAGGAGTTCATGAAAATGCGATTCCTTATCTAAATAATCAAGGAAATAACGTAATTACGTTTAATGATTATATAGTTGATGAATCAAATATTCATATTATTCATACACCAGGACATACTACTAATAATATCTGTATGTATTATCAATCTCCTTTTGGTAAGTCATATCTTTTTGCGGGAGATACTATATACTTAGATAAAGGTAAGTTTAACTACCTTATCATGCCTCACGAAGGCGGAAATAAAAGTGACTTAAAAGAAAGTTTATTGAAGTTAAGAAAGTTAAAAGTAGATGTTATCATGCCAAGTGTTGGAGTAGGAAATCATGATGCAGTAGTCGTTACAGAAGAGCAATGGCATGGAATAATAGATGATTTATTACAAAGAATAGGAGAATAGTCCAGTTTTATTTATAAGCATAAACTATTTAAAAACGATCATCCTTTTAAAAATGTTTACGTTAAGAATTGCAGCTCTAGTTTTGTAAGTATTAGAATGTTTTATATAAGTTATAAGTGTGTTTACTAATGATTCAGAAATTGTAAAAAAATTTAAAATACTTAAGAACGCTATTATTAATTACCCCTAGATAAGTTCAAAACAATTAGGGCTGCTTTTTTTACGATAAGCATAATATCAACGATCACATATTCAATTTTAATTAAGTGTTATTATATATGTTTTTTATGAAAGTTGATGCCTGTTTTTTAGGATGTACACGTTTTTTATTAAAAAAAATAGATCAATATTATAGATAGAAAATAAAGATAAATATTTGGTAGTGAGTATTGTGAAGTTTATTCACGTATTATTTTTTCATTTTTATGTTTTTTTACTAAAACTAGTTATTTACGAAGGATTCATTGAAAAATGGATCCTTTTTAATGAAACAATATTTTTTACCATTTTTACAGAATAAACGACCTTTTGTAAAGGTGTTTGAGAGAGTAGTTTTGTATGAAATTTAAATATTAAGTAATGTACTTTATTTAAAAACTATACAACTATGTACAAAAGAAATAATATTATAGAGTTACAGAGTAACTTTATTAAAACACTTACAAAAAAACGTTTACAATTCTTTTTTTTAGGCTTATCAGTCATGATGATTTCGTGTAAAGAAGAAACAAATACACAATGGAATCAAACTCCATCATATCCTGTTTTTGAGATAGCTAAAGGAAATTATACAGGATATAATTCATATTCAACCAAGTTAGAAGGTGTTCAAGATATCGAACTAAGAGCGAAAGTAGGAGGATATATAGAAGAAATATTTGTAGATGAAGGAACATTTGTTCGAAAAGGACAAATGATCATGAAGCTCGAAGCTAATACGATTAGTCAAAATACAAATGCAGCTAATGCAGCTATTAAAACTGCCGAAGCGAATGTAAATGCTGCAAAAATAGAAGTGGATAGATTAATGCCACTTGTAACAAAAAAAATAGTTAGCCCTGTACAATTACAAACAGCAGAAGCTAGTTTAGAATCAGCAAAAGCACAATTGTATCAAGCAAAGAGTGTATATCAAAGTAATTTAGCCAATGTTGCTTATACAACTATCAAAAGTCCAGTAGCAGGTTATATAGGTAAAATAAATTATAGAAAAGGTTCTTTAGTAGGACCAAGTGATCAAACTGCATTAACAACAGTTTCAAATACAAAATACCTCTATGCATATTTTTCAATAAGTGAACAAGAACTATTCAAACTTACGAATAAGCTTGAAGGGAACAATTTAACCGAAAAATTAAAAAAATTCCCAAAAGTAAAACTTCAACTTTCAGATAAGACTACATACCAATTACAAGGTACAATGGAAGCCTCTACTGGAAAAATAAATCCTATAACAGGCGCAATTCAACTAAGAGCCAAATTTAAAAATGATGAAGGAGCACTATTAAGTGGTAGTAATGGAACAATATTAATACCTACAACATATAAAAATGTGATTGCAGTACCAGCGCTTTCTACATTCGAAATACAAGGAAAAAAAATGGTATATGTTCTTTCAAAAGGAGATACTCTTAAAGGAAAACCTATTAAAGTAGAAGATAAAGTAGGAAGGTATTTTATTCTTAATTCAGGACTAGCTCAAGGTGAGAAAATATTAGGAATAGGAGTTAGTAAAGTATACCCTAACACAGTTATTGCACCTCAAATGACTTCTATAGATAGTATTGTTAATTCATTCCAAACGGTGTTTAAATAGAATCATATGTTACAAAAATTTATAGAAAGACCTATTTTATCAACTGTTATTGCTATAATGACAGTAATACTGGGAATTATAGGGATAACATCAATTCCAGTTTCAGAATATCCAGAAATAGCTCCCCCTACTGTAGAAATTACAGCATCGTTTCCAGGAGCAAATGCACAAACAGTAATCGAAAGTGTAATTACACCTATTGAAGAACAAGTAAATGGTGTAGAAGGGATGAAATATATCAGTTCTACAGCAAGTAATGATGGATCTGCTAAAATTACAATTGTTTTTAATCAAAATATAGATCCAGATATAGCAGCAGTAAATGTTCAAAATCGTGTTTCAAGAGCTAATGCTGTATTACCTGCCGATGTTATTCGTAATGGAATTAGTACTCAAAAAACGCAAAACTCAGCATTGATGTTTGCTTCAATAGCATCTAACTCTAAAGAATTTGATGAAACATACCTTCAGAATTATATAAAATTAAATATTATTCCAGAATTACAACGTGTAAATGGAGTAAGTAAGATAGATGTTTTTGGTGGTAAAGATTATGCAATGCGTATTTGGTTAGATCCAATAAAAATGGCAGCATTCAAAATATCCCCTTCAGATGTTAGTATCGCTATTCAAGAACAAAGTACAGAAGCAGCTCCAGGAACTTTAGGACAAAACTCTGGACAATCGTTTGAGTATGTAATTAAGTATAAAGGAAGATTTAAGAAAGTAAGTGATTACGAAAATATTTTATTGAGAACAGCTTCAGATGGAACGAATCTATTTTTAAAAGATGTAGCAAAAGTTGAGTTAGATGCATTGTCTTATGCTACGGCATCAAAATCACAAGGAGATCCGTCCGTTACCTTTGGAGTATACCAATTACCAAATACCAATGCACAAGCAATTAACGATGCATTATTGGAAAAAATCAATGAATTGAAAAAAGATTTTCCCGAAGGAGTATACTTTATAATGAATTATAATACGAATAATTTTTTAGAAGCATCTATAAGTAAAGTAACGCAAACTTTGATAGAGGCATTTATATTAGTATTTATCTTTTTACAAGATTTGAGATCGACAATTATTCCTGCAATAGCAGTGCCGGTATCTATTATAGGAGCGTTTTTCTTCTTGCATATTTTTGGATTTTCGATGAATTTATTAACGCTCTTTGCTTTAATACTAGGAATAGGAATTGTAGTGGATGATGCTATTGTAGTTGTTGAAGCTGTACACGCAAAAATGGAGAAAGGAATCACAGATGCAGCAGAAGCTTCAAAAAGTGCGATGAACGAAATTAGTGGAGCGATTATATCTATTACATTAATCATGGCAGCAGTTTTTATTCCTATTACATTTATTCAAGGACCGTCGGGAGTATTTTATAAGCAATTTGGAATTACATTAGTAGTTGCAATTTTTATTTCGGCTTTAAATGCCTTAACACTTTCTCCAGCATTATGTGCAATTTTTCTAAAACCAGTGCATCATAATGATAAAAAGAAAAAAGGACTTTTAAATCGTTTTTTTATTGCATTTAACGAAGCATTTGATGTATCAAAAGAACGTTATAAGAAAGTATTACAGAATATGGTAAAATACAAATGGATAACAATAGCTATTTTAGGAATATCTCTAGTTGTTATTTGGTTTTCAAACGAAAAAACACCACAAGGATTTGTTCCTTCAGAAGACAGAGCTGTACTTTTCTTAAATATGGAATTACCTCCAGGAGCATCTTTAGGAAGAACAATGGCGGCTTTAGATCAATTAAATGAAGCCATTTCAGATATTGATGAAATAGCAGATTTTAGTTACACAGCAGGATCCAACTTTTTTTCGGGAGCAGCAAGCTCAAACGCATTAGGATTTGTAGTATTAAAAGATTGGAAAGATAGAAAAGAAGAAAATTCAGGGATTGATGATGTTTTAGGAAAATTATACGCAAAATCAGCAGTGGTAAAAGACGCTACTATTTTATTTTTCGCACCGCCAAGCGTACCTGGATATGGTAATGCTGATGGATTCGAATTTAGATTAATAGATAAAAATGCAGGAAGTATAGACGATCTAAATGCAGTAACTCAAGAATTTCTAGGAGGCCTTATTGGTAGAGATGAAATCATGTTTGCATCTAATTCACTTAATACAGGATATCCTCAATACGAAATAGAACTAGATGTTCCGTTAGCAAAAAGAACAGGAGTAAGTATAACAAGTATTTTGAGTGCGATGCAAGGATATTATGGAGGATTATATGTAACCGACTTTAATAAGTTTGGTAAACCATACAAAGTATTTTTACAAGCAGCACCAGAATACCGAAAAGATGATAAAGATCTATCAAAAATATTTGTCAAAAATATACAAGGAGAAATGACACCTATTAGTGCTTTTGTAAACCTAAAAAACGTTACAGGACCACAAACATTGAGTCGTTTTAATTTGTACAATTCTGTATCGATAAACGGAAATGCTATGACAGGATTTAGTTCTGGAGATGCTATTAGAGCAATTAATGAAGAAGCAAAATCATTGCATAAAAACTATGATATAGAGTACAGTGGTATTACAAAAGAAGAAATAAGTAGTGCTGGTCAAGCACCTATCATTTTAGCATTAAGTATCTTATTTGCATACTTTTTCTTAGCAGCACAGTACGAGAGTTTTATGCTTCCTTTTTCGGTATTGTTTTCATTACCTATAGGAATTGCAGGAGCGTTTTTAACGACTTGGATGGCAGGATTAGAAAACAATATCTATTTTCAAATTGCACTGGTCATGTTGATAGGTCTTTTAGCAAAGAATGCGATTTTGATAGTAGAATTTTCTAAGCAACGTCGAGATGAAGGATTGTCTATTGTAGATGCAGCTATCGAAGGTGCCAAAGAACGACTAAGACCAATATTAATGACAGCCTTCTCTTTCATTTTAGGGCTTTTACCATTAGTATTTGCAGGAGGTGTTGGAGCTACAGGAAACAGATCCATAGGTACTGGAGCAGCAGGAGGATTGTTGATAGGAACCATAGTAGGTGTATTTGTAATACCAGTATTATATGTTGCATTTCAGTGGTTAGACGAAAAAATTTCATCAAAAAAAGTCAGTAAAAATGCTTAAAAATAACAACAATAGATATTATATAGGACTTATAATAGCCATAGGATTTTTATTAAATTCTTGTGTAGCTACAAAAAGATATAAGACACCAGAAATAGAAAATAATTATTTGTTTCGACTTGATAGCCTTACAAATGATGGAGATCAATTAACAGAATTAGATTGGGAAATTTTCTTTAAAGATGCGGTATTAAAAAACTATATAGAAGATGCTTTATTATATAATCAAGACAATAAGATAACTCTAAAAAATATAGAAATATTTACAGCACAGTTTAAAAAAGGAAAAGCCGGATACTTACCAACGTTGGAGTTAGAAAGTACAGTGCAACGACAAGAACAATCTAAGAACACTCAATTTGGAAGTTTTGCTAATGGTATACAAACACAATATACTTTAGGAAGTAATTTATCTTGGGAATTGAATTTATGGGGGAAAATAACGAGTCAAAAACTGGCTTCAAAGGCAGAGTTTGAACAATCATTAACTGCTCAAAAACTATTACAAACCCAATTGATAGCAAATGTTGCCAATACGTATTACCAATTACTTGAAGCAGATAAACGAAAGCATATTTTAAACCAGACAATTAATGTGCGAAAAGAAAATCTAGAAACGCTTGAAAATTTGAATAAATCAGGTTTAAGTAATTCACTAGCAGTAAGTCAAGCAGCGGCTCAATTATCCCAAGCAAAAGTTTTATTAAATACAACTGAAAATCAAATTTTCGCTTTAGAAAATACTATGGTTTTATTAATTGGAAAACCAGTAAGTATTATAAAAAGAAGCAAATTGGGAGTACAAGATACATTAGAAACATTTCAAGTTGGATTGCCTATGGAAATCTTAAGTAATAGACCCGATGTAAAAGAAGCAGAACTTGAATTTAAAGCTCTTTTTGAAAATTATAATGTCTCTAAGGCGTCTATGTATCCTACAATTAAACTCTCTGCTAACATAGGCTTTCAGAGTTTAGAAACATCTTCGTGGTTTAAATCAGATTCCTTTTTTAATACACTAATAGGAGGAGTAACAGCACCGATATTTAATGGACGTACTTTGAGGACTCAAAAAGAAGTATCCAAAATCCAAATGGAGCAGAGTTTATTACGATTTCAAAAAACAGTATTGGCGGCAAGTATAGAGGTTAGTAATGCTATACAAGATTATAACACACAATCCAAAAATGTAGAAGCATTAAAAATACAAGAAGAATTATTATCCAAATCATTTGATGATTCAAAAGAATTATTAAATGCAGGTTTTGTAAATTATTTAGAAGTATTAACTGCACAAGAAAATTTATTAAATACGCAATTAGAATATGCACAAGTAGTTTCTCAAAAAATGCAAACAATAACCACTTTATATCGTGCTGTAGGAGGAGGGACTAAGTAATTTACATATATCCCTTATATATATTGAGGTTAATGCGTTAATTTTATTTATTATAAATTATTAAAATTGTTATACAATAATTTAATCACATTAATAAAAACAAAGTCATGAAAAAAAAGATTTCAAATCTTCAAGGGGTATTTATTTTAAGTAAAAAACAACAACAAAAAGTATTTGCAGGAGCTACATATTGTCGAACAAACTTAGATTGTATTTTAAGAGACGAAAATGGAGAGGTTACAGATGCTGGTTTTTGTAATAGACACTCTTCAATTTATGTTGGTAGATGTGAGTTTTAAAAAAGTATAATTTTAATACAGATATAATGAAATTAGATATTTTAAAAGCAAAGGAAATAACAAAAAAGCAACAACAATCTATTAAAGGAGGAGTACGAGGATGTAATACAAATAGAGATTGTTGGTTTAGACTTCCTGATGGAGAAATGATAAGAGAAGGTCTATGTGTATCTTATAGTCAAAATGAAGGGTATTGCGAATATTAATATGGTAAAACCATACTAAATGTGTTGTTTTAAAGTATTTTAAATGATTAAAAAATGCTTAACATTGCTTATCTCAAAATTATAAATATACATTATTGTAGAAGTAATATATTGACTGTAACTTAAATTATACCTTAATATTACTTTTATTAATATAATAAAAGAGGTTGTTTATAATAAAAAGTCCTACTTGAAAAATCAAGTAGGATTTTTTTAGTTGTATGCTATATCATTCTAAAAAAAATAGATATTTGTGCTATGAATGAAAAATCTATGGCTAAAGTTGTATTAATTACTGGAGGATCTTCAGGAATAGGGAAATCTATAGGGGAGTATTTATTGAAAAAAGGATTTAAGGTTTATGGTACAAGTCGTAAACCAGAAAAATATCCAGATAGTTTAATCAAATTAATAGCATTAGATGTGGCAGATAAAGATAGTATTAGTGCCGCAATATCTAATATTAAAGAGTTAGAAGGAAGATTGGATGTTTTAATTAATAATGCTGGGGCTGGAATAACAGGACCTATCGAAGAAATCCCTGAAGACGAAATAATTAAAAATTTTACAACTAATTATTTCGGACCTATTAATGTTATTAAAGCAACTCTACCATTAATGAGAGAACAAAACGAAGGGTTGATAATTAATATAACTTCTATAGCGGCATATATGGGATTGCCATATAGAGGAATTTATAGTGCGTCAAAAGCAGCTTTGGAAACTACAACAGAAGCTTGGAGAATGGAGTTAAAAGCTTTCAATATTGAAATGACGAATGTAGCTCCTGGAGATTTTGCAACAAATATTGCTGCAGGAAGATTTCATGCGCCATTAGTTAAAGGATCTCCTTATGAAGAAGTTTATGGAAATACACTTAAACTTATGAATGATCATGTAGATTTAGGGAAAGATCCATTAGATATGGCTAAAGCAGTTTTTAATATTATTACCACTAAAAAACCAAAAATACATTATAAAGTAGGCGAATTCATGCAAAAATTCTCAATTGTATTGAAAAGAATTTTACCTGATAAAATGTATGAGAAATTATTGATGAATCATTATAAGTTGTAATTTTGATTTTTTAAAATAAGAAAACAAAACATTAAATAAATTAAAACACAACGCTATGAAGTTTTTTATAGACACAGCAAATCTTGATCAAATTAAAGAAGCGCAAGATTTAGGAGTTCTTGATGGAGTAACTACCAATCCATCTTTAATGGCTAAAGAAGGGATTACTGGGAGAGAAAACATCTTAGAGCATTACAAGAAAATTTGTGATATCGTTACTGGAGATGTAAGTGCAGAAGTAATTGCTACAGATTATGAAGGAATGATTAAAGAAGGAGAAGAATTAGCTAAACTTCATGAGCAAATTATTGTTAAAATTCCGATGATAAAAGACGGAATTAAAGCAATAAAATATTTTAGCGATAAAGGAATAAAAACAAATTGTACTTTGGTTTTCTCTGTTGGACAAGCATTATTAGCAGCGAAAGCAGGGGCGACTTATGTTTCTCCATTTATTGGTAGATTGGATGATATCTCTACAGATGGACTTAATTTAATAGCAGAAATCAGAATGGTATATGATAATTATGCTTTTGAGACAGAAATATTAGCTGCTTCAGTAAGACATACAATGCACGTTATAGATTGTGCTAAGATAGGAGCAGATGTAATGACAGGACCTTTATCATCAATAGAAGGATTATTAAAACATCCATTAACAGATATAGGTTTAGAGAAATTTTTAGCCGATTATAAAAAAGGAAACTAAAAATATTAAGTAATCTAAAAAGGAGATTACAGAATTATTAAAAAAGATCAAGTAAATATTATTTGATCTTTTTTTTATTGAAATTGCTTTTCTAGATCTCCTGTTAATTCTGCATTGGCATTAATAATTATACCTTCCTTATTTATTAAAACAATCTTATTCGTATCAGAGAACAAAATTTCTTCTAGCGAACAATCTCTATTTTCAAACGTAAATTCATAATCAGGATTGTAATTATAACGTTTAATAGCATGTTTCCAATTTTTAGATTGTTTTTTGCTAATATTTATACCTATAAAATCAATATTAGGATATTTACTCCTTAAATGAGCTATTTTGTTATGAATACGTTTAAATTTAAAAGGATTATTAACAGACCAAAAGTATAAAGCAGTTATGGGTTTTTTATATAAGTTAGAAATAGGTTTAACTTGATTATTGATATCAATCAGATTTTGATCTGGAAAATCGTTTCCAGGAATTAATCTATTTGCAGTATAAGTTATCTTTCTTAAGTAATTCTTATGTACAGAATTAGTGGATTTTTCAAGAAAACTTGCTAAAACTAACTTAGATAAGTTAGCATTATTATTTTTTTTAATATAATGATACGATTTATGTTTTAAATATAAATTTCGTAAGACAGGCTCTTTTATAAGTGTATCAATTAGATTTAATTGATACATTGTTTTTTCAAAAGCAGTTTTACTATCAGGTTGTCCTTTAGCAAAATCAACATAGGTCTTATTAAT
Source organism: uncultured Aquimarina sp. (assembly GCA_947498595.1). Taxonomy (GTDB): domain Bacteria; phylum Bacteroidota; class Bacteroidia; order Flavobacteriales; family Flavobacteriaceae; genus Aquimarina. Next base: position 154,983 of record CANMKX010000009.1, on the reverse strand, counting down.
GATATAATTATTAATAAATCTTGAATATGCATAGGAGCGTATTAACGTACTATCATTAAAGTTAACATGCTTACGATATTCATAAAAAGAAATAGGTAAATTCTTTTTAATAGCTTCTATATCAGTGATAGTCCCATAATGCATTTTTAAATACATTTCAAACCTAGTATTATATTCGTATAGAAAGCTAGATTTAAGAGTGTTTATTGTATAATTACTTAAAGAATTTTTTTTAATGAATTTGTTAAAACGATCAAAACGCAATTGTAATAAGGAGTCCTGTGATCGTTTAAAATCTATAGCCGATAACTTAGAATATTCTTTCATCAAAGCTCTCTCTTTTTCGTTATCCAAAAAGATATCAATTAAGAAATTATTTTTCTTAGCTCCGGTACCAGAAAAAACCAAAGATTCATCAAATTCGATGGTATTTAAACGTAATAATATACTATCAGATTCTTTTAATAAAACTATTTGAGATTCACGATTGTGTTTGAAATAATATAAATTTTCTTTAATAGAATCAACTTTATAAGCAAAACGATTATACTTATCTAAAAATATAGTATCCGCGTTATTTTGGGCTTGCTGTTTATAAAATAAAACATAATTAGTTGTAGGATTTATAATTTCTCCTCCAAAGAAGGCACTTTTGTTAGTAGATGAATCAACGGATTGACACCCTTGAAAGAAACTAGCAAAAACAATAGAAAAAAGAATAAATAAAAATGATCTCATATTAAAAACTCACTATATAATTATAAGCGATTTATAAAAAACAACCAAAAATAAATGTAATGATAGAAGTAGCTAGTTAATTATACGTTAATTGTATAATAAAGAAAGGAATGTTTCTTGATCTAATGTGAATTTTATACTTTTGCCGCAAATCCAAAAAAATAACTATATATATATGTTATCAGTTTCTAATCTTTCAGTTCAATTCGGTAAGCGTATTTTATTTGATGAAGTAAATACAGCTTTTACACAAGGTAATTGTTATGGTATTATCGGAGCCAACGGAGCCGGTAAATCTACTTTTTTAAAGATATTGTCTGGGGCAATGGATCCTACTTCGGGTAGCGTTCATCTTGAACCAGGTAAACGTATGTCTGTACTTGAACAAAACCATTATGCCTATGATGAATATACAGTTTTAGAAGCTGTTATAATGGGGAATAAGCCATTGCATAAGATAAAAACTGAAATGGATGAAATCTATGCAAAACCTGATTTTAATGATGCCGATGGTGAGAGAGTAGGAGTATTGCAAGTAGAATTTGAAGAAATGAATGGATGGAATGCAGATAGTGATGCTGCTTCTATGTTATCAAATTTAGGGATTAAAGAAGATCTACACTATACCAAAATGGCAGATGTAGATAATAAACAACGTGTAAGAGTATTACTTGCGCAAGCTTTGTTCGGAAATCCTGATGTATTGATAATGGATGAGCCTACCAATGATTTGGATTATGAAACAATTAGTTGGTTGGAGTATTTTTTAGCTAATTATGATAATACTGTAATTGTAGTTTCTCACGACCGTCACTTTTTAGACGCAGTATGTACACATATATCAGATATTGATTTTAGTAAAATTAACCATTTTAGTGGTAACTATACATTCTGGTATGAATCTTCTCAATTAGCAGCAAAACAGCGTGCACAGCAAAATAAAAAGGCAGAGGAGAAGAAAAAAGAATTACAAGAGTTCATAGCTAGATTTAGTGCCAACGTAGCGAAATCTAAACAAGCTACTTCTCGTAAAAAGATGATCGATAAACTTAACATTGAAGAAATCAAACCTTCAAGTAGACGTTATCCAGCAATTATTTTTGATAGAGATAGAGAAGCAGGAGATCAAATTTTAAATATAGAAGGATTAAGTGCTTCTGTTGATGGAGATACATTATTTAAAGATGTAGATATTAATTTAGCCAAAGGAGATAAAGTTGTTGTTTTCTCTAAAGATTCAAGAGCAACTACAGCTTTTTATCAAATTATTAACGGTAAAATAGCAGCAGATTCAGGTAAACATGCCTGGGGAGTTACGACAAGTCAATCGTATTTACCATCAGATAATAGTGAATACTTTAAGAGTGATCTTACATTAGTTGACTGGTTACGACAATGGGCAACTACAGAGGAGGAACGTGAAGAGGTTTATATAAGAGGGTTTTTAGGAAAAATGATCTTTAGTGGAGAAGAAGCATTGAAAAAATGTGATGTTTTATCTGGAGGAGAAAAAGTACGTTGTATGTTATCTAGAATGATGATGACCCGCGCTAATGTTTTAATGTTAGATGAACCTACTAATCACTTGGATCTAGAATCTATTACAGCGTTTAATAATTCATTAAAGAATTTTAAAGGGACATTATTATTTACTACTCATGATCACGAATTTGCACAAACAGTTGGTAATCGAGTAATTGAATTAACCCCAAATGGAGTGATTGATCGTCATATGACTTTTGATGAATACATGGGAGATAAAAAAGTTAAAGAACTTCGTAATAAGATGTATTCTTAAGATAAGTTGATTTAAATAACAACTAAAAAATAACAAAAGAGGATTTATATTAAATAAATCCTCTTTTGTCGTTTTTTGTAATTACATTTTATTGATTATTATCTGTAGGAGGATTAAAATGCATGTATATCATATAAATTCCGTAAATAATGAAACCAATAGTTAATACGATCCTCAGAATTGAAAGATCATTTTCATCTAGAAGTCTATTATATAATCTAAAACTTCCGAAAACGACAAGAGCAATTCCTATCATTAAATTCCATGATTTTTTATTTGGGTTCGTATTATTTTCCATAAAATAGTATGTTTTTAAGATAAACTTTTTTCTATAATCGGGGTTGCGATATCAGCATCTGTCTTTTTAACAAAAAGCTGAACTTGATTAGGTAATCCACCTCCAAAACCACCTCTAAGACCAGACTCAAAGTCGTCTCGTTTGATAGAATTGATATTACTGTCTTGAAGTACCGTTTGTAAAAATTGAACATTAATAGCGCTTCCTGTATAAACACGCTCGTATTCGCTATCTGGAAATATACTCATATTAATTCTGTTGATAATTATAATTTATAAGTCGAAATATAAAAAAAGAGCTTTCTTATTCGATATATATTAATTGTATGCTTACTCTGTTAAAACTTGAATTTAGATTCACTACTAAGATAAAAATTATTAAACTAAAAAAGCTGTTCTTATTAATAAGAACAGCTTTTAATGAGTGTTTTTTTATTTATCTTAATTCAGCTCCTAATTTATTTTCAAAATTCTGTTGAAGCTTATTCATGATTTTATCAATTTGTTTATCAGTAAGTGTTTTATTTTGATCTTGGAAAATAAAACTTACTGCATAAGATTTTTTTCCATCAGGTAAATTTTTACCTTGATACACATCAAATAAATCTATTTTTTGTAAAATCTTTTTCTCTGTTTGCTTTGCTATCGTATAGATTTCGTCAAATGTAGTTTTACTATCAATAAGCAATGCAAAGTCACGTCTAACTTCAGGGAATTTGGGAATGTCTTTAAATTTTATTTTATTGTGCTTAGCAAAATCAATTACATTATCCCAATTAAAATCAGCATATAATACTTCTTGTGCTATGCTAAAAGACTTAAGTATAGATTTTTTTACAATACCAAATTCAACCATTTTTGTTTTACCTAAACTAAGAGCAATTCCTTCAGAAAAAACATCATTTTTTATTGGACTTGCCTTAAGATTTGAAATCCCTAAACGATCTAAAACTCTTAATAAGGTAGCTTTTAAGAAAAAGAAATCACTTTGCTTGGTTGGATTAGTCCAACTTTCTTGAGTTCTATTCCCTGTTACAAAAACACTTAAATGTTTGTTCTCTACGCGACCACTTTCATAATTGTGATATGTTTTTCCAAATTCGAAAAATTTAAGATCCGAGCGACGTCTATTAATGTTATATGAAATAGCTTCTAATCCAGAAAAAAGTAATGATTGACGCATTACAGATAAATCTTGACTTAATGGATTTAAGATATTTACATTTGACTCTTCCTTTAATTGCTCACTTAAATTAGTATAATTAGGAGTTGTCAACGAATTGGCCATAGTCTCATAATACCCTTGAGCGACTAATTGATTTGCGATTACATTTTGTAATTTATAATCTTCAAATTTATTGACTGGAGAAATTGAGGCATTTAATTTTTCGGTGAATTTGATGTTGTTATAACCATATACACGTAAAATTTCTTCAATTACATCGGCTTCTCTTTGTACATCATTACGATATGCAGGGATAGTAAGTCCAATACCTGTTTCAGTAACATTATTAACCTTTATTTCTAAAGATGATAAAATACTTTTAATAGTTTCTCTAGGTAATTCTTCTCCAATTAACTTAGTCGCATTATCAAATGAAAGAAACACTTGGAAATCTTCTATTTTTTTAGGATATAAATCAACTATATCACTTGTTATATGACCTCCAGCAAGTTCTTGGATTAGTAAAGCAGCACGTTTCAATGCGTATTTAGTCATGTTTGGATCAATTCCTCTTTCAAATCTAAAAGAAGCATCAGTATTAAGTCCATGACGTTTTGCAGTTTTACGAACACTCACAGGATTAAAATAAGCACTTTCTAAAAATATAGAAGTAGTCTCATTTTTTACACCAGAATTAATACCACCAAAAACTCCTGCAATACAAAGAGGTTTCTCTTCATCGCAAATCATTAAATCTTCTGCATGTAACTCACGTTCTACTTCATCTAAAGTAGTGAATTTTGTACCAGACTCTAATGTTTTAACTTCAATTTTATTCCCTGAAATTTGATTAGAATCAAAAGCATGTAGTGGTTGACCTAATTCATGCAATACATAATTAGTAACATCAACTACATTATTGATAGGTGATAAACCAATAGCTTTTAATCTATGTTGTAGCCAAGCAGGAGATTCTCCAACCTTAATATCAGATATAGTAACACCACAATAGCGAGGAGCTAATGTAGGTTCTAATACATCAATATCTATTTTATGTAAACGATTCTCAACATGAAAACTACTTACTGATGGAGTGATTAATTCTAAAGAAATTTCCTTTTGTAATAAACCAGCTTTTAAATCACGAGCAGTACCCCAATGACTCATTGCATCAGCACGATTAGGAGTTAATCCGATTTCAAAAATCTGATCGTTTTCTATATCAAATATATCAGCAGCCTTGGTTCCAACTTTAAGAGTGTCGTCAAGAACCATGATTCCATCATGACCTTTACCTAGACCTAATTCGTCTTCGGCGCAAATCATACCATGGCTTTCTTCACCTCTAATTTTTCCTTTTTTAATTTTCCATTCCTCTCCATTTTCATCATATAGTTTGGTACCAATAGTAGCTATAGGAACTTTTTGACCTGCAGCAACATTAGGAGCACCACAAACAATTTGTACAGGTTCTCCTGTTCCCAAATCAACCTTAGTTACACTAAGCTTATCTGCATTAGGATGTTGTTCACAACTTAAAACGTGTCCAACTACTATACCCTCTAAACCACCTTTTATACTTTGGTAGGAGTGTATTCCTTCAACTTCAAGACCAAGATCGGTAAGAAGTTCTCCTGTTTTTTCAGAATCCCAATCTAGTTTGATAAATTGTTTCAGCCAGTTATATGAAATCTTCATGTATGTCTCTTAATTTTATAAGTCGCAAATATAATAAATGCCGTTTCATTATTTAAAAAAGAAGTAACTTTATCACCTAGGTTTGAATATAAAATAAGTTTTCATGTCTTTTTATGAAAGGAATTTCTAAATCATGAGACTGTAAAATTGAATAAAGTATATTAATATGAGGTATTTAGGAGCTTTAGCCCTTGTTTTTTTAATGATTTCTTGTAATGAAACAGTAAAGAAAAATGATGTAACGATAAAAGAAGGTACGTGGAGGGCTGAATTAGCTGTACAAGATGAAAAAAATCTACCTTTCATTTTTAAAGTAGATAAAAATCAAAATCTTAGTGTATTTAACGCCGAAGAAGAAATAGAAATAGATGAAGTTACCATAAAAAAAGATTCTATTTTTATTAAAATGCCTGTTTTTGAGGGGTATATAGCAGCCAAAATTCATGACGAAATGAATTTTTCTGGGAGTTTTATAAAACCAAGCCTGAATAGAACAGTTCCTTTTAAAGCTGAATACGGTGCTGAAGAAAGATTTGTACAACATTTAAATGCGACATTTAATATTTCGGGTAGTTGGGAAACAGTTTTTAGTGCTGATAGTCCTGAAAATAGATACATTGCTAAAGGTGTCTTTAAACAAAAAGGAGATAAAGTAACAGGTACATTTAGAACAACCACAGGAGATTATCGTTATCTTGAAGGAATTGTAGATGGTGATGAATTGAAACTCTCTACTTTTGATGGAGCGCATGCTTTTCTATTTACAGCCAAAGTTTCAGATAGTTTGATTGAAGGACAATTTTATTCTGGAAATCATTTTAAAGAACCTTTTGTAGCCAAGAGAAATGATGCATACGAATTACCATCGGCTAATGAATTAACTTTTTTGAATGAAGGTTATGAATCGTTAGATTTTAGTTTTCCTAATACCAAAGGAAAAACAGTTTCGTTATCTGATCAACGATTTAAAGATAAAGTAACAGTGATCCAAATAATGGGTACATGGTGTCCTAATTGTATGGATGAAACAAAGTACTATGTAAACTATTATAAAGAAAATAAAAATAAAGGAGTTGAATTTGTTGCTCTAGCTTTTGAATATGCTAAAACTGAAGAGAAAGGTTTTAAATCTATTAATAGATTAAAGAAAAAATTGAAAGTAGAATATCCGATCTTACTAGCTCAATACGGAACAACTGATAAGAAAAAAGCGCAAGAAAAATTACCTATGTTAAATCATGTATTATCTTACCCAACATCAATTTTTATAGATAAAAAAGGAAAGGTTAGAAAGATCCACACAGGATTTAATGGGCCAGCTACTGGAGAAAAATACGTGGATTTTAAAAATGAATTCGAAGGGTTTATCTCAGAATTATTAGCAGAATAATAGAAAAATTAAGTAATAAAAAATAAGGATCGATATTATATAATATCGATCCTTTTGCGTCTAATAAAAACAGAACAAAACTGTGTTATTAGGGGTAATTATTGTTATTACTTTTTAATGATACGATCAGTCTTTATTTTTTTACCATCGGTATTGTAAAGAGATATGAAATAGATACCATTAGGTTGTTTTTCTAAATTAATAGTATTTGTATCTTTCTTAGAAAATATTGTTTGTCCTAATAAGTTTGTAACAACGATAGTTGTTGATTTATCAGACTTATCTATTCCCATTACTTGAACACTACCAGTTGTAGGATTAGGATGCATCGTAATTTTGGAAGTAGTAAGCGTATGAGAAATACTAGATGTATTAGGAGTATTTTCTTTAGAAGTATTTAAATCAGAAGTTGTAGTAGAATCAATTAACTGCTCAGATTCATCTTCAAAATAAGCAACATTGATACGTTGTCTATGCTCAGTAGTATTTCCACATGCATCTGTTACAGTCCAAATACGAACTAATGTCGTATTACATTGTCTATCTATAACAATTTCATTAAATATTACTTTTACTTCACCGCAATTATCAGTCGCAGTCAAAATTGCTGGTTCAGGTATATTTGAGGCCAATACTAAAAGATCAGTAGGAAGTGGTTCTACAAATGCTGGTGAAATATTGTCTTCTACAGTAATAATTTGTTTATGAGTTAGCTTATTTCCACAGTTATCCATTTGTGTAAACCATGTTCTAGTAATAATGGCACAACTATGAAGAGAACCTAAAACGCTCTCAGTAAAATATACTTCAGAATTATTATCTGTTGTCAATGTTATTGCATCTGGAACGTTACCACAAGCTACAGTAATATTTTGAGGTAATTCTGTTTGAGTAAAACTTGTTGTACTTACTTCTAAGTAATCAGGAACTTGATTTGAATTTGTATCAAGAGGAGTAGTATATCCTGCAGCACTAGTTACAATACCATTTGTATCTATATTAATAGCCGAACTACCAAGACGACCATCATTATCAGGATCTTCGAAACCAGCTTCAATAACATCAAAACAACCATCATTATCACTATCTAAATCTAAATAGTTAGGAGTACCATCACCGTCTGTATCAAGATCATTTCCAAGACCATTTGCATCAGGATCTATACCGCCATTTTCTACAATGTCTAGAATACCATCGTTATCATCATCTGCATCAGAAATGCAAACACCTTCGCTACTTTCTGTGCGAGTCGTTGTACCATAAAAAGTATAACCATCTGCAATATGGTGTTGGTAAACACGAGTTAAAGAAAAAGGTGCCATTTTTATTTTATATATACTTGCACGTTGACGTTCTGGTCTTGAAGTTACATATAATGTTTTATTATGAATAGCTAAACCATATGATCGTAAAGGTAATTGACCTATTGTTTTATGACTTACATATTTAAAATTAGCGTCAATAGTTACTTCATATAAATAATAATCCCAATTACCATAATCAGGTTCTTCACGGTCACGTACAATTAACCAAGCAACATAAACTTTACCATTTAAATAGATAAAATCACCACCAGATCGTCCTTGACCAAAATCATGCCATACAGTAGGAGAACTTTGACCTAAATTGTTATACAAATAAACCTTGCTACTAGAATTTTGACCAGCAAGCATTCTGTTACCAGGAAGGATAGATAAACCATTACCACCTTTTTCGGGATGAGTTCTAATAAATGTTTTTCTACAGTTTTTATCAAGACGGTATATTTTAGATTTTTTGCTATTAGGTTCGTTTAGAGATATACCATAAATATTTCCATTTTGATCACTTGCGATATCTCCAAAAACAGTACCGTTGTAACGACATAAATGTTCTGTAGTATTGTTTTCTAAATTTACAGATAGTATATTATTTAGATTATCTTGTACAAATGTTTCAGACAGAGATGTTCCTTCTGTACACGACTGAGTATCTGTAATACCATCATTATCACTATCAATTCCGTTAATAACATTATTTTTTAAGGATTCTCTTTTTTGTTTATTACTAGTTTTTAATTTCCAGTCGTTGTAAGAATCTTTAGCAAAACTTGTAGGCTTAATTTCTATTGCTGTTTGCGCTTGTACAGAGCCAAAAGTAGGGATAAATAATAGTAACAATAATAGCATTGAAACTAGGTTATTTAATTTCTTAGTAATCGGGTGTTTTTTCATTAAATAAAAAAATCGTTTTTAGTTAAATAAATAATTAGAAATGATAGAGCGCAATATCAATTCATGCATATATGAACATGAATTTTTAAACTTATAAGTTCTTTGCAAAGTTATTTAAAGTGTTGTAAATAATGTGTGCATTAGATCACGAAGTACTGTGTTTACTAGGATTTATCAGATAATTAACAAAATAGAATAGTATATAGAATTGCTATAGATTATAAGAAAGAAAGAATCAAACGACTTAAGTCGTTGACAGTAATTATCGTTGATAATTATGTTAAAAATTCTTAATAATTGAATGGTAATTCAAAATTTTAATTGTTAAAAATAATGTTAATTTAAAAAGTGATTTAAATTATTATTGAGTCAAAATTAGTAATGATTTTTTATTAATGAATATAGTATATAATAAAAAAGCGCTCTACTTATAAAGTAGAGCGCCAAACATTAAAAATTAAATAGATGTCAATTATTAAAATCTAAATAATAAGCAGTCTTATTATTTTTTAATAATACGCTTGGTAGCGATTTTCTTTCCATCTTGTAATAAAGTTATAAAATATACACCTTGAGGCTGTTTGTCGATATTTATAGATGAGTCTTTTAATGATTTTGCATCATAAACTTTTGTGCCATTAAGGTTTTTGATTTCAATAGCCGTACTAGCCATATCTACTCCAGTAATTGTAATAGTTCCACTAGTTGGATTAGGAAACATTTTGATTATAGGAGTCTGATCTTTTTCAAAAGTGATTACATCCTTACTTAAAAGAGGAGTTTGAATATTAGTACTTTTATTTGTTGTTGCTACAGCGGATAAGTTGTCACCAGTATTTAAACTTCCTATTAAATTAAAATCAGCAACTAATACAGTTTGTTGATGTGTAGTTGTATTACCGCAAGGATCAGCTGCTTCCCAAGTACGAACTAAAGCATAATTACAAGCCCCACGATCCATTCTTGCTTCAGTAAATGTAACAGTAACTTCTCCACAAGTATCAGTTGCAGTTAATGTTATAGCTGGAGGAACATTATTAACAGAGAATACAGCAATGTTCTCAGGTAATGTTTCATTAAATACAGGAGCTGTATCATCAACAATAGTTATCGTTTGTGTATGTGTAAAGACACCTCCACAAGCACTACTAGAGTTTAATGTCCAACTTCTACCTATAATACCACATCCTGTAGCAGTATTTGTTCCAGAATCGTAATTAGCAGTAATCGAAGAGAATTCAGCAAATCTAGCTACAGTTCCATCTATACCTGTTAAATTAACTCTAGAAGGAATTGCATCACATACATTTATAGTAACATCTTCAGGTAAATTAGTTTGAAAGAAACCAAGACTAATTACTTCTAGATAGTCAGGAGTACCGTTTCTATTTACATCTGCAGGTGTTGTATATCCTTCTGCAGGAGAAGTAACAACTTTTCCATCGCTATCAATTGTAACTGGTGAAGTACCTAAATGTCCGTCATTATCAGGATCTGAGAAACCAGCTTCGATAACATCATGGCAACCATCATTATCACTATCTAAATCTAAATAATTAGGAATACCATCTCCATCAGTATCAAGGTCACCTGATCCAGTAGGGACAGTTCCTCCATTTTCTACAATATCTAGAATACCATCATTATCGTCATCAAGATCATCTGTACATACACCCTCAGTACTTTCATTAATACTAGTTGCTCCATTTATGTGTAATGATAGGTCAGTAATTTCCCCTGAGTTTATGTTGTTAATACTAAGGGTTATAGCTTCAAAAATAGGTGTTGATGTAAAACTTCCATTACTAAGGTTTATACGATGGATTCTAGCTTTAAAATTGTCACCAATAGAACGTACATCATTAGCACTTGCATACAATATTCTGTCATGTATTGATAAACCAAATGTATGATCAGGTAGTCTACCTAAATCAACATGACTAACATAATTAAGGTTCTTATCTACAGTTGCTTCGTATAATCTAGAAGCGCCATCAAGTATCCATGAAATATAGATTTTGTTATTTAAAAAGATGAAATCACCAGCAGAATTCCCTCTTCCAAAATTATGCCATAAGCGAACTCTTCTATCTCTACCTAAATTGTTATATATATAAACATTAGAACTCGTATTTTGACCCGCTAATAGTCTATTACCAGGGATCACAGATAAACCATTTCCACCTCGTTCAGGATGTTCTATAATAAAAGTTTTATTACAATTATCATCTAATCTATAAATTCGAGAATTTCTGTCATTATTTTCATGTAATGAAATTCCATATAGATTTTCTTGTTGATCAATAGCAATGTCACCAAAAGTGGTTCCATCGTATCGACATAAAAGTCTTGGAAATGGATTTGTTGCCGTTACATCGATAGTATATATATTATTTCTACTATCTTGGATATATGTTTGTTGAATATTTGTAGGAGAAGTACAAAACCTATCATCGGCAATTCCATCACCATCAGTATCTTGTAATCTATTGGCTGGAGATGAAGCTCCACTAGCACCTCCAACACCACCTGGACTTTGAGAAGGTTGAGGATCCATAGCATTTAAGGCGTCAATCTCTGAAGGGAGTAATTGCCTTTGATCTTGTTGTGCGATCATACTAGTACTACCAATTATGGTAAAAAGCCCTAGAATAGCTAGTTTTTTATTTAAATTGAATGTCAATTTCATGTTTTAATTAATTAAGATTATGTGTGGTTTTTAATACAATTGTGCACTATGTATTGAATGGTTTTATAACCGATATAAAATTAAATAGAGTTGTATTTGTCACGATTGATTATAATCACCAAATGACCAAAGTCACATAGGAGAAAAATATGATTAATGTTTTTTTAAATTTTATAAACTAATGATTATTAGTCTTTTGATTTCTTAAAAATAATTAATGACGAGGTTGTAATTAACATAATGTTATAACTAACTATCAAAGAATTAACACGTGTAAACAAAAAAGGAGTTCGATTTTATTCGAACTCCTTATATATCGAACTAATTGATATAAGAATTAGCCTTTCTTTAAAGCGATATTGTTTTCAATAATAAATTCAGATTAATATTTTACAATGCGTTTTGTATCAATTTTATTTCCATTATCATCTTCGATTGAAACAAAATAAATACCATTAGGGTATAGGCGTATATCGATCTCATTTTTTCTTTTATTAGTCATTATTTTCTGACCTAAAAAATTTGTAATTGCAATACGTATGCGTTTAAAATCTTTAATACCACTGATCTTAATAATACCCTTGGTAGGATTTGGATGTAAAGAAATATGAGATATTGTATTTTCAGATGAAAGAGTAATTGGAGGTACTATATCAATTGGTTTTTTTGAACTTTCTAGAGTATTTTGAGGAATACTTTCCTTATTTGTATTTGAAGATTCAAATACAGCTACCTGTATGATTTGTGTGTGAGTTGTTGTGTTCCCACAGTAATCAGTAGCTGTCCAAGTACGATTAATTGTGTAATTACAGGTATTATCTATAATTGATTCAGAAAATAGAACAGTTACTTCATTACAATTATCTGTTGCTGTAAGTATAGTAGCTATAGGAATATTAGTTGATAAAACGACTATGTCTTGTGGTAAAGGTTCATTGAAAATAGGAGCAGTTGTATCTTCTACATTAATAGTTTGACTATGATACAAACTATTTCCACATAGATCTATTTCTGTAAACCAAACTCTAGTGATGATAGCACAATTATTTGAAGAACCTATTTGTGTTTCATTAAATAATACTGGAATGTTATTTGAAGCTGTAAGATTTATAACCTCAGGAATATTGCCACAACTAACAGTAATATCTTGTGGTAAAGATGTTTGAATAAACTCAAGATGAGTTACTTCTAGATAATCTGGAATGCTATTAGAATTGTGATCTAATGGAGTAGTATATCCATTGATATTAATTACTTTTCCATTGTCGTCTATTGCTATAGGAGAACTACCTAAGCGCCCATCATTATCAATATCAGAAAAACCAGCTTCGATAACATCAAAACAACCATCGTTGTCACTGTCTAAATCTAGATAATTAGGAATTCCATCTCCATCTGTATCAAGGTCATTTCCTAAGCCATTCGTATCTGGATTAATTCCTCCATTTTCTACGATATCCAAAATCCCATCATTATCATCATCAAGATCATTTGTGCAAATACCTTGAGTACTTTCATTAATACTAGTAGCTCCGTTTATGAAAAGAGATAAATTTGCAATGTGCGTGTTATATTCAAAAGAAACAGTAGTTGCTTCAAAAATGATAGTAGTAGTAAAACCACCATTATTATTAAGGTTAATACGATGTATACGAGCTTTAAATTCTCCATTAATAGCTGGAGCATCATTGGCACTTGCATATAAAATTTTATCATGTATCGATAGACCATAAGTACGTGCAGGTAATCTACCTAAATCGATATGACTTACATAATTATAATGATCATCTATGGTAACTTCATAAAGTCTGTAATCAAGATGATTACTATTTTGTAAAACCCATGAGATGTATATTTTGTTATTTAAATAAATGAAATCCCCTGCAGAACTACCTCTTTCAAAGTGATGCCATAATTGAGCACTATCTTTACCCAAATTAGTATAAACATATACATTGGAGCTTGAGTTTTGTCCAGCTAATAAACGATTTCCAGGAATAATAGATAATCCATTACCTCCATACTCAGGATGTTCTTTGATAAAAGTTTTATTACAATTGCGATCTAATCGATAGATTTTAGAATTTCTATTATCATGTTCATTTAATGATATTCCATATAAATTTTCTTGTTGATCTATTGCAATATCTCCAAAAGTTGTTCCGTCATATCTACATAAATATATAGGATTTGGATTCGTTGCTGTAACATCAATAGAATAAATATTATTTCTATTATCTTGGAGATATGTTTGTTGAATTAAAGTATCATCAGTACATGATTTAGCATCTGCGATTCCATCTCCATCGCTATCTTGTATAGGATTGATAAAAAAAGATTTATGTAAACCTCTATCATCCATAGCTTGATTTAGGGTTTTTCTTTTGTGTGAATTTAATTGGTGAGTATTATCTTGTTGTGCAATGCTAGTAAAACCTCCTATGATAATACATAGGCTAATAATCATTGTTTTTTTTAAATTGAATTTGAATTCCATTCTCACTAGAATTTTATAATTGTTTATTAAAAAAGATGTTATAGTATAGATTGTTTGCCTACACTAAATATTACTCAGAAAGTTTTTATGAATACTTAGAACAATAGAAAGGAATGTCTTTTTGTAAATTAGAAGTGAAGCTTTTCTCTTAATTAATTTTGTTTTCATAATTTTTGAATTAAATGATTAAAAAAATAGATATAAGCGTTGAATTGTTTTTTTGAAAAAGAAATGTAGGTTTCTTTAATAGTAAGATATCTTAGATAAAAACAAGAAAAGAAACCTAGAACTACTAAATAATTATACGGGTACAATAAATCGAAATGAATGCTTTGTTGTTAAGAATATCTATAATGATAAAGAGAAGTGATTATTTATATTCTTACAAAAACTAAAAAGGAAAAAATCATTAGATCAAAGAACGATAGCGTTAATAAATAATGTTCAAAAAAACTATTTATTATAAGATGATAATCCTTTTAAATATACACTGTAATTTGTTGTAAAATAGCTACACTAAATTTATGAAGAAACCTTATAAAGACGGTTTTATTAAAGAGAACTTAAAGTTAAGTTTTTGTTCTATAAATATTAATAATCAGAATTATTAATAAAGATTCATTTAGAAGAAGAATTATGATACAATTGTAAGAGAAATGATCTTTATATAAAAGAATCTCTTTTTTAAGAATCAAAATATTGAATATATTTTTAAGTATGTCTCTGTAAATAAGGTGTTAGTGTTGGGTTTTTTGATTTTAACAAGAGAATAACATAAAATATAATGGGATGTAATTACCTTGCTTTTCAAAAACTAAAAAAGAAAGAAATGAAGCAATTTAGAAAAACTTTGGGGTTGTTTTTATGCTTACTAACAATTACAAGTAGCACTTTAGTAGCACAAATTACATTACCAGAAGCGAGTCAAAGAGGAACCGTATCACAACGAGTTGGAATTACAGATATAACGATTGATTATGGTAGACCTAGTGTTAAAGGAAGAAAGATATGGGGTGAATTAGTACCGTATGGATTTAATAATTTCAGATTTGGAACATCTACTGCAGCGCCTTGGAGATCAGGAGCAAATTATAATACGACTATTGATTTTACACATGATGTAAAAATAGAAGGTAAAGATATAAAAGCAGGTACATATGGATTACATATGGCTTTACAAGAGGATGGTAAAGTAACATTGATTTTTTCTACAAATACTACTTCATGGGGAAGCTATTTTTACAAAGAATCAGAAGATGTTTTGAGAGTTGATGTTTTATCTAAAGAAGGTCCTCAAACAGAAATATTAACGTATACTTTTGATAATTTTGATGCAACTAGTGCAACAGCAAGTTTAAAATGGGATAAAAAGGTTATCCCTTTTAAAATAGAAGTAAATGTAACTGATATTGTAATGAAAGGAATAGCAGATGATTTACGAAACCCAAAAGGATTTCAGCAATCTAGTTGGGATAATGCAGCAAGTTATGCATATAATGCAGGAAAATTAGAAAAAGCTTTAGAATGGGTAAATGCTTCGATTAGTGGAAACTTTTTTAGTAAAGAAACATTTTCGAATTTATCATTAAAATCACAAATCCTTAGAAAACAAGGAAAAACTTCAGAAGCAAATGAATTGATAACTAAAGCATCTAGATTAGGGAATTCTTCAGAATTATATCAACTAGGAACTCAATTAATTGCTGCTGGAGAAAAAGATATAGCTTTTACAGTTTTAAAAAACAATGTAAAAGATAATAAAGGAGCTTGGCCCTCAAATTATGGATTGGCCAAAGGGTATGCTGCAAAAGGTGATTATAAAAATGCAATAAAATCAATTAATAAATCATTAAACGTAGCACCAGATCGATTCAAAAATCGATTAAATTCAGAATTAGAAAAATTGAAAAAAGGAGAGAATATTAATTAATATTATTGATTAGATATAGAAAAAGGCGATTAATATATTATTAATCGCCTTTTTTAATAATTAGTTTCCTCCAATATTAATTCGCTTACATCTGCCAGAAGCGCAATAATAATTGGTACCACATTCTTTAATATGGTTAGTAGTACCAGGAATAATATATCCACATTCAGGTTTACCTACAGAACCAGAAGATCCTGAGCCACCACCTCCTAAAATATTTTTTTGTTTTGATTTAGAAATTGAAATAATTCCTTGTGTACTTAAAATGTTTTTTAACATGATAAAATTTTTGATGAATTAAAGATTAATTTAAAAATGACACATCAAAAACAACCTTGTTTAAATGATTTTTACTCGGGACCTGGATAAATATATTTACACCTACCTGAGGCGCAATAATAATTAGTACCACATTCTTTTATATGGTTTGTAGTACCAGGAATGATATATCCACATTCAGGTTTTTGAGGACCGTCATGTCCTTGTTGAGAGTTAGCTCCTTTACCTTGAATTTTCTTTTGTTGAGATTTGTCAATTTGTTGAATTCCGTCAACAGATAAAATTTTTTCTAATATATTAATAGTTTGATGAATTAAAACTCCTTTGAACATTTATAGACACACAAAGGTTATGTCTTCACATTACGTAAGTGATTGAATTCAAAATGACACGATAGCTAAAATATGTATAATTAATAATAAAACATTAAGTGATTTCCATACAATAAATACGGTTTTTGTGACGTATTCTAGATGTTTTTTTGAAGTAAGTAATACTAAGAATGTTAAAAAAATGAAAGAATAATAAATTGATATAGTGATAAATAGATAGAATGAAATAATAGTAAATGCAAATTAAGAAATAATCAAATATGACATTTGTTAGCTCTTGTATGTGAGTGATTGACGTATCTTTGCAGTAACAAAAAAAGGGATGAATTTATGAGTAAAGCAGTATATGTTGCAACTATAGAACCTAATAGTGGGAAATCAATAGTAGTACTTGGTTTAATGAGAATGCTACTAGGAAAAACACCAAAAGTAGGATATTTTAGACCTATAATAGATGATTTGGAAGAAGGAGAGATTGACAATCATATTAATACTGTAATTTCTCATTTTGAGCTTGATATAAATGTAAAAAAAGTATATGCATTTACTAGAAGTGAAGTTTTAAAAAAATATAATCAAGGAAAATCTGGGGAGATTATTGATGGTATTATTAAGAAATATAAGCATTTAGAGGAAAAATTTGATTTTATATTAGTTGAAGGAACTGATTTTTCAAACGAAGGTAGTATTATAGAGTTTGATATAAATGTCTTAATAGCAAAGAACCTAGGAATACCTACAATTATAGTTGCGAGTGCATTAGATAAAACAAATGAAGAATTAGTAGGGAATTTAAAGCTAGCCTATGACTCTCTTTATGCAAAAGATGTTGAGGTATTAGCAGTAGTTGCAAATAAAGTGATTCAATCTGAAGAAGCAAGTTTAAATGAAAATTTAAGTCAAGAGTTTGATGAAGATGAAATAGAAATTGTTGTAATTCCAAGAATCAATAGTTTAATAAATCCTACAATTAAAGAAATAGTAAAACAATTAGAAGGAAAAGTTCTTTTTGGGAAAGAACATCTTAATAATCAAGCAGGAAGCTATGGTGTAGGAGCTATGCAATTGAGAAACTATTTAACACATTTAAAAGAGAATAGTCTAGTGATAACTCCTGGAGATCGAGCTGATATTATACTGGGAGTATTACAAGCAAATAATTCAGCTAATTATCCTAAAATATCAGGAATTATATTAACAGGAGGAATTATACCAGAACCACCTATTCTTAAATTGATAGAAGGAGTAACACCAGCAGTACCTATTATCTCTGTTCCTAACGGAACTTTTGCAATCACCAATAAGATTGGAGCAATTAAATCGAGAATATATGCAGATAATCAACAAAAAATAAATACTTCGATAAGTACGTTTGACAAATATGTTAATGTAGATAGGTTAGCAGATCGTTTAATAACATTTAAAAGTGAAAGTATTACGCCTAGTATGTTTCAATATAATCTATTAAAAAGAGCATTGAAACACAAAAAGCATATTGTGTTACCAGAAGGACTAGATGAGAGAATTTTAAGAGCAGCATCAAGATTATTAGCGTTGGATGTAGTCGAATTAACCTTAATAGGTGAAATAAAAAAAATTAAAAACAAAACAATAGAGCTTGATATTCCTTTAGATTATAATAAAGTAAATATTGTTTCTCCAATAGATTCACCACATTATGAAGAATATGTAGAAACATTCTACGAACTCCGTAAACATAAAAATGTAAATATGGATATGGCGAGAGATATGATGGCAGATGTCTCATATTTTGGAACGATGATGATTTATAAAGGACATGCAGATGGAATGGTATCTGGTGCAATTCATACTACACAGCATACAATAAGACCGGCATTACAATTCATAAAAACAAAACCAGATGTAAAAGTCGTATCCTCTGTATTTTTTATGTGTTTAGAAGATAGAGTATCCGTTTTTGGAGATTGTGCGATAAACCCTAATCCTAATGCCATCGAATTAGCTGAAATAGCAATATCATCAGCAGAGTCAGCTCAAGCATTTGGAATAGAGCCTAAAATAGCAATGTTATCATATTCATCAGGAACTTCGGGGAAAGGAGAAGATGTTGATATTGTAAGAGAAGCGACTAAAATTGTTAAAGATAAGAGACCAGATTTAAAAATTGAAGGACCAATACAGTACGATGCAGCTGTAGATATGAGAGTTGGTAAAAGTAAATTACCTAATTCTGAAGTTGCTGGACAAGCAAGTGTATTGATTTTTCCAGATTTAAATACAGGAAATAATACATATAAAGCTGTTCAAAGAGAAACAGGAGCATTAGCTATAGGTCCTATGTTACAAGGATTAAATAAACCGGTAAATGATTTAAGTAGAGGTTGTACAATTGATGATGTGTACAATACTGTAATAATCACAGCAATACAAGCTCAAGGACTTTAATAAAAAAACAGTTTAGAATATGCAAATATTAGTATTGAATTCAGGAAGCTCATCTATTAAATTTCAGGTTTTTACAATGCCCGAAGCTGTTGTTAAGTGTAGCGGATTAGTAGAGAGAATTGGATTAGAAAATGCAAAGATAACATACAAAACAGATACAGATAAAATTGAAAATGAAACTGACATTCCGGGACATACAGAAGGTTTACAGTTAATTTCTCAATATTTAATGGATCAAAAGATAGGAGTAATAAAGGATGCTTCAGAAATAAAAGCTGTTGGACATAGAGTGGTTCATGGAGGAAGTGCTTTTGCTAAGACAGTAAAAATAACACAAGAAGTAAAAAATAAAATTAAAGAATTATTTACTTTGGCTCCATTGCATAATCCAGCAAATTTAGAAGGGATAGAAATAGCAGAAACCATTTTTTCAGGAGCAGATCAAATAGCTGTTTTTGATACCGCATTTCATCAAACAATTCCTGTAAAAGCTCATAAATATGCGATACCCAATAAGTTATTGAACGAACATGATATTAGATTATATGGGTTTCATGGTACGAGTCATAAGTATGTAGCAGAAAAAGTAACAGATTTTTTAACTACTAATCCTCAAAAAATAATAACAATTCATTTAGGAAATGGATGTAGTATGACAGCTATAAAAGATGGAGTAAGTATTGATCATACCTTAGGTTTTGCTCCTATGAATGGACTTATTATGGGGACTAGAAGTGGTGATGTTGATCCAGCTATTATCTTTTATTTGGTAGAAACATTGGGATACACGATTGAAGAAGTAAATGCATTACTTCAAAAAGAAAGTGGAATGCTTGGGTTGACTGGCTATAGTGATTTAAGGGATATAGAACAGCAAGCTGCGAATGGCAATAAAGAATGCCAATTAGCATTGGAAATGAATGCATATAGAATACAAAAATTTATAGGTGCATACACGGCAGTTCTCAACGGGGTAGATGCAATTGTATTTACAGCAGGAATAGGAGAAAACTCATCTTTAATAAGGGAACTAGTCTGTAAAAATTTAGATTATTTAGGTATTGAAATGGATATCGAAAAAAATCAAATTAAATCAAATCAAATAAGAAAAATACATACTACAAATTCAAAAGTGAAAATAGTCATAGTTCCTACTAATGAAGAATTAGAAATAGCAAAACAAGCTTTTGAAATATTATGATATATCAATCACGGGAATTAAAAATATTAATTCCCGTTTTATTTTTAGTATAGGATACATCTACCAAAATCATCACACCTTCCTGGTTCGCAAAAACTACCACCAGGGTATGATATTCTACATTTAGATCTACCACAACAAGAAATAGTTGTTCTAGCAGAACCTATTACATGACGTTGTTCTTTTTTACTTAATTTTTTAATGCCCTCTAAATTTAAAATCTTATTCATGACTATATATTATTTTTAATGTGGATTAAAAGTACTATAAGTGTTTGGAAATTAGTTACGTTAAATACGTATAAGAATTGTGGTATTGTTACGAGTTACTATGGAGAAAGTTTTATAACTTACTAGGTTATTTTTTTAATTTAAACCAAAAAAAAGCGTTCTGAATTTTAGTTCGAAACGCTTAAATAGGTTTAATAGCTAATGAAATTCTGTGTGCATTAGATATCACAAACAATATATATTATGCCCAGACGCACCTGCCAGAACTTAGACAATAACCAGCATCACATATTTCATTACCATTTGGGATACGGAAGCAACATTGATTATTCCCCTTACAATATGTATGTTGTTTCCACGCTCCTTTAATTTCTTGTTGTTCTAGTTTGTTAAGGATTTTAATACCTTTGAGTGATTGTATTTTTTTCATGATAAAAGAATATATTAATAAATAATAATAAAAAAAAGAGAGCTTTAAAACAATAAAGCTCTCTTACTAAGTATCGTTTTATAGAAAAGAGCTTAGTATAAGATACAAGTACCTCTTCTTGAATCACAGTATCCTGGCTCACAGTGAATTTCACCACCAAAATTAAGACGACATCCTCTACCAGTAGGGCAGCAAGAAACGCGTCCCCATGCTCCTTTTATATGTTGTTGTTCATTTCTACTTAATGTTTTGATGCCTTTTAAATCTAAGATTTTTTTCATGATTAAAATGATTTTGTTTTTTATGAGGAATAAAAGTACTATATGAAACTTATAATTGTTTGAGGTTAAAACACATATTAAAGGTGGGATATTTATATGATGATTATAAAATAAAGTTATATTTTATAAAGTTGATCTATAATTAAAAAATAAAGATGAAAGAAAAAACAGTAAGCGAAGCCATTGCATATAGAAGATCTGTTAGAGTTTTTGACGACAAGAAAAGTATTGATACAGAAAAAGTAAAAAAATGTATCGAAAATGCAACATTAGCAGCTACTAGTAGTAATATGCAGTTATGGGAATTTCATCACATAACAGATCACCACATTCTTGAAAAAATGAAACCTATTTGTCTAGATCAAAATGCAGCGAAAACAGCAAAACAATTAGTTGTAGTTGTTGTACGAAAAGATTTATGGAGACAAAGAAGAAATGAAAATATCAAATTTTTAAAAACTTCTTATGGAAATAAAAAATACAGTGAATATAATAAAAGAGAGAAATTCGCATTCAATTATTACAAAAAAATAATTCCGACCATTTACACAGATTTTTTAGGAATCCTTGGAATGATAAAATATATAGGGTTTAATATTGTGGGAATGTTTAAGCCAATGTACCGTCAAGTACGTAAGAGTGATATGCGTATTGTAGCTCATAAAAGTGCAGGATTGGCAGCTCAGAATTTTATGATAAGCATGGCGGCTATAGGATATGATACTTGTCCTATGGAAGGAAGCGATACATTGCGTATAAAAAAAATATTAAAACTACCTCTAGGTACAGAAATTAATATGGTGTTAGGATGTGGAATAAGAAGTGAAAATGGTATTTACGGACCTCAATTTAGAATACCTTTTGAACAAGTATATAAACATTTGTGAAAAATAATTTTTATTTTTTTACAAGTTTTTTTCCTTTTTAGAACAAAGGTTTACTTGCATATTAAAGATGTGAAAATAATATTACTAGTACTTTAAATTGTATTTTTTCTATTGTTATTTTTATATAAAATGCTTTTGTTAACTTTTTATTAAGAAAATATTTAATACCTGTTATTACTAATAATGTAGACTTAACGTATGATTCATGAGGTTTTACTATAAATATTGTATTCTTTTTAAGAATCTGATAAAACTTGATTTTTTTCAAAGTATTGTAAGTTAATATGTTGAAGTTTTTATAATACATAAATACTAGTATATAAAAACATAACAATTTGATAATGTACGAATTGTATCAAAATTAAATACTTAGTGTAATTTTGCCCGTATTTTTAACGAAACATAAACTCAACGTAAACACATGAAAAAAAATCTACTCCTAGCATTTCTTTTTATTACAATAATAGGGTATTGTCAAGTACCTACTTATTATAATAATGTAGATATTACCTTAACAGGAAACTCCTTAAAATCTGCATTGGAAGCAAAAATAACAAACACACATGTATCTTTAATATCATATACACCTGGAGTTTGGAATGCATTGCAACAAGCTGATGCAGATCCTAACGATCCAACAAAAGTAATTTTGATATATGGATTTAATGATACAGATGGAGATTTGACTACAGATAGAACTCGTGATGTAAACAGTAATGGAGGAGGAACTACTGAGTGGAACAGAGAACATGTATATCCAAAATCATTAGGAAACCCTAATTTAGGAACATCAGGGCCAGGATCTGATGCACATCATATAAGAGCAGCAGATACAAGACGTAACTCTACTAGAAGTAGTAAGAAATTTGCAGACGGTAGTGGTAACTCAACAACTACTTCTCAAGGTCACTGGTACCCAGGAGATGAGTATAAAGGTGATGTTGCAAGAATGATGATGTATGTATATTTACGTTATGGAAATAGATGTTTACCAACTAATGTTGGAGTAGGAGCTACTGTACCTTCAGATTCTAATATGTTACAATTGTTTTTAGAATGGAATGCAGAAGATCCAGTAAATGCTTTTGAAATTCAACGTAACAATGTTATAGCAGGAATTCAGGGAAATAGAAATCCATTTATTGATAATCCTGCATTTGCTACTACTATTTGGGGTGGACCTCAAGCAGAAAATCGTTTTGGTAATACTGGTGGTAATACAGATACAGAAGCACCATCTATTCCATCAAATGTAATCGCATCAAATGCAACAACAACAACTATAGATGTAAGTTGGTCTACAGCAACAGATAATACTGGAGTTACTGGATATGAAGTTTTTGCTAACAATACATTAATACAAACAACAACGACAACATCTTATACAGCTACTGGATTAACCCCAGCTACTTCATATTCTTTTACTATTAAAGCAAAAGATGCAGCAGGTAATAAATCAGGAATCAGTCAAGCAGCAATACTTTCTACTAATGATCAAGATACAGGAGGACAAGTTTCAGAATTATTCTTTTCAGAGTATGTTGAAGGGTCTTCAAATAATAAAGCATACGAAATAGCTAATTTTACAGGAAGTTCTGTAAATCTTTCTGCATATAGCATTAAAAAACAAACAAATGGATCCGGTAATTGGTCAACAGCAGTACCATTATCTGGTACATTGAGTAATGGTTTTGTATATGTAGTTGCCAATAGTTCAGCTTCAAGTGAAATAAAAAATGCAGCTGATAAAACTTCAACAGATGCTACTGTAACATTTAACGGTAATGATCCAATCGGATTATTTAAAAATAATGTACTGGTTGATATCATTGGAACTTTTAATGGAGGAAGTGCTAATTTTGGACAAAATAAAACATTAAGACGTAAGAATTCTGTAACAACACCTAATACAACATATACAGTAAACGAATGGGATTCTTTAGCTTCTAATACATCAGAAGGATTAGGTTCACATACTATTAATGGAGGTAGTGTTCCAGATACTACGGCACCATCAATACCAACTAATTTTTCAGCATCTAATATTACAGAAACAACAGTAACTTTATCTTGGAATGCAGCAACAGATAATACAGCAGTAACTGGATATGATGTTTATAGAGGAGCAGTTAGTATAGGAAACATAACTAATACATCATTTTCTGTTACAGGATTGACGGCAGGGACATCGTATACTTTTGGAGTTAGAGCTAAAGATGCAGCAGGAAATGTTTCTACTACAAGAACTATAACCGTAACAACTGAATCACCTATACCAACAGGATGTTCTGGTGGAATTACAAGTTACCCATATTCAGAAAGTTTTGAAAATACACTAGGAGCTTGGACTCAAGCTACAACGGGTGATAATTTTAATTGGACTAATCATTCGGGTGATACAACTTCAAATAATACAGGACCAACAAGTGCAACAGAAGGAACATATTATATGTATATGGAATCTTCTTCTCCTAATAATTCGAATGATAGAGCTATTTTAAACTCACCTTGTTTTGATTTAAGTTCAGCTAATCAAGCTACATTTGGATTTAAATACCATATGTATGGAGCAGACACTATGGGAAGTTTAGCATTAGAAGCAAGTACAGATAATGGTTTGACTTGGACTAGTGTTTGGAATAAATCAGGAAATCAAGGAAATTCATGGGAAACTGCTACCGTAAATTTAAATAGTTATATAGGTGCTACCGTTAAATTGAGATTTAACGGTATTACAGGAACAACTTGGCAAGGTGATATGGCAATTGATAATGTTAGTTTAACAACAGCAACTACAACAGTAAATACAAATGCGGTTGTAGAATTAGCAATTACATTTGATCAATATCCAGAAGAAACAAGTTGGGAAATTAGAAATGATGATAATCAAGTAATCTTTTCTGGAGGAACTTATGGATCACAAGCCGATAATTCTACTTTAAAAATTACAGAGACATTAGCTAATGGATGTTATACTTTGGTAATGAAAGATGCTTATGGAGATGGTATGTGCTGTAATTTTGGTAATGGTTCTTATACATTGACTAATTTAGCAACAGGAGCTACATTAGCAACAGGAGCTACATATACTAATACAGATTCTAATGATTTTTGTATAGGTACATCTTCTAAAAATGCAGAAACTACAAATACAGAATTAACAGTTAATACGCTTGATTTTGACATATATCCTAATCCAGCTAAAGATCATTTAATGATTAACTTGAGAGATGCAAACAATGCATCTTATCAAATAATGAATCATATAGGACAGATCGTTAAAAGAGGAGAAGTGTCTTCTAAAGAAATTAGATTAGATGAATTAAAAACAGGGATGTATATAATAGTAGTTAATCAAGGAGCTCAAAAATATACAGAACGTTTTGTAAAACAATAAATGGAAGAATAGCTATTTAGACTATAACTTTTAAAATGTATAAAAAAGAGGTAATGATTATCTAATCATTACCTCTTTTTTATACATTTTAAATTAATTGTT
The DNA here is from genome assembly GCA_947498595.1 of uncultured Aquimarina sp. GTDB lineage: Bacteria > Bacteroidota > Bacteroidia > Flavobacteriales > Flavobacteriaceae > Aquimarina. Next base: position 129,002 of record CANMKX010000009.1, on the reverse strand, counting down.
TGTTATCTAAAATAAGATATATTAAAATGAATCCTAAAAATAATGAAAAGACTTAATTGGATATAAATAAGGTTTTTACGTATATATGTGAATGTTTATACGTAATTCATTATCAAAAGGTTTTTTTACATTTACGAGATTGATCTGACCTCATATTAAAAAAACAAAATGAAAACATTTCTTATTGTAATAGGAGTTATGATTGCGATAATATTTGTTGTTCGTAAGCTATATCTAGTTCCTAAAAACAAACAAAATAACATATATCAGTTACCTTTACAAGAATTAGGATTTCAATGTATGCCAGCATATCCTATCGAACTTAAAAGTATAGCTGAAACACTAGTAAATCTTTTTGAAAGAATTAAAGAAATACAACAAGCTAAACATGGATTGATTACTCAATATACAATTAAAGGAGTAACGGCAAATGCGTATACATTTGTTTATGGAGTTAAAGATAACAGAAATAAAGAAACGTCATTAGCAAGTTTGCGTCAAGAAATAAAGAATGAAACACTTTTTAGATTTCAAGATGCTGACTTTATTAAAGAAAAACTAAATCCTACTAAAAAAATAATAGACGCAATAAAACCTAATACATTAACCGATTTACATTTAGATAGTCCGGAACAATTTTCTATTTCGTGGACTACATTTGGTGGAATATATGATTATGGTAAGCAAAAAACATTAAAAAAATGGGCAAATACATTATTAGATGCTCAAGCAGCTACGGATGTTTTCTTTCCAATGATAGCTAATTATGGAATAGCATATAATTTATTGATTTTACAAAAAGTACTAAATAATAATTATCATGAATATGTAAAAGAGTTTAAAACCGAATGGACATCCGAAATGGATATACTATATAATGAAGGAAATCTTTATTGTATTGATATGCGAATTTTAAGCTCATTGGAACCTCAATGGATACAAGGAGCAGAGCGATTTACTCCAACTACATTTACATGGTTAAAAAGAGATGTTTCAACAAAAAAAATAACTCCTTTTGCCATATCAATAATAGATAATAAAAACAAAAAAAAGGTACTTTATACTATAAATAACGCTACTTCTGGAGCATGGATATACGCATTACAAGCAGTTAAAGTATCCGTAACAGTATATGGTATCTGGTTAGGGCATGTATATCCATGGCATATTGTTACAGCTTCAATGATTATGAATATTAATAATACATTACCCAATTCTCATACAATTTCAGAACTTGTAGCACCTCATGCAAAACACATAATAGGATTTAATAATGTGCTATTATTTTTATGGAAAGATATAGCACCACCAACGTCTTTAAAAACTGCTGAGGAGTTTTTAAATTTAATAAATGAATATGCAAAAAAAAGAAGCTTTTTTGATGATGATCCTAAAGTAATGATAAAGAAATTGGGGTTGATTGAAGCTGATTTTACAAATAATGAACCATGGGATATGTATCCTATAGTTGGATATACACTAGAAGTTTGGGATATAGTAGAAGCATACGTAGAGTCATATATAGATGATAATTATAAAAATGATGAGGCTATAGAAAAAGATGAAATATTACAAGATTGGATCAAAATAACAGGAAAAAAAGATGAAGGTAATATACGAGGATTACCAAAAATGAAAACAAAAAAAGCTTTAAAGTCAGTAATGACTAGTCTTTTATATAGAATTACGATCCACGGAATCTCTAGGTTGAACTCAACGATCAATCCGGCGCTTTCTTTTGTAAGTAATTTCCCACCATGCTTACAAGATTCTTTATTGCCAGATCCATCTGAAGAAGTAGGTACTCAAGAGATCTTAAATTATTTACCAAATACAGGAACAATTGGAGAAATGATTACATTTTATTATACATTGATTGATTCTGCTCCATATCAGCCTATGATCCCTGTAACAGGAGTAGATACAGCGTTATTTTTTGATGAAGAAAAGAACAGTAATTCTAATATTGGATTGCTCCACTTTAGAAAACAAATGTTAAAATTTATGACAAAATATACAGAGAGAACTTCCATATTAGATATGAAGAAGCCACAGATTCATCAATGGCCAAATAGTGTAGAAACCTGAATCTGGTTACGGTATTTTTATTGATGGTCAATTGATTATAGTTTTATTTTATCGATAAAATATGTATCTTTATGGGCAGAATAAAAGAATTGATAACGTTTTTTTTACATATAAATGCTTGTTGATAAAAGATAGAATTTGTATCATTGGCAACTATTTTTTATGTTAAATCCCCACAAAACTAACCCTATGAATAGATTATTATTATTAATTTTTACACTGATAATTACCTCAAGTGTCGGTGCTCAGGATTTATATTCTGAAGAAGATTTCCCAGAAAAGAAAAAATATCAAGAAGTAGCAGGAGATGTATACGATGAAAAAATGCTACCTGTAACTCCAGACGCATACCCTGCGTATCCAAAAGGAAAAGATGGTATTAAAAAACACATTATTAAGAACTATAAATATCCAGATAAAGCAAAAAGCCAAAAAATAAAAGGTAAAGTTGTTGTGCAGTTTTATGTAGGAAAAGATGGATATGTAAAAGACATTATTGTTGCTAGAAAAGTTCATCCATTATTAGATGAAGAAGCAGTTCGTATTATTAAATTAATGGAAAGATGGAGACCAGGACATAAGGATGGAAAAACAATAGACGTAAAATATTTCCAGATGATTTCTTTCGGAAGTTAAATATAAAATAAATTTGAAAATAGGAAAAGAATCATTTGAGAAAAATGATTCTTTTTTTATTGCTGAATAATTTAAATGATCAGTGTTTTTAAATTAATGATATATAGGAAAATAATGTAATGAAAAAAATAAAGACAAAAGTAACTTTTTGATTAATAGAAGCTACTGTTTTTATTTCGTCAGCTGTAAGTATACGGTCATTTAAACCTATGTATGGCTTTTCAACCAGTATGCCGTGATAATAATTAGGACCGCCAAAACGACAATCAATAATAAAAGCGAGTGCAGCTTCAGGATAGCCAGCGTTTGGACTACTATGTCTTTTTGCATGCTTAAAAACAAAAGAAATTTTGTGTAATTTAAATGTTACTAGAAGCATTAATACTGCCGTTAATCTAGCCGGAATATAATTAAATAAATCATCTAACTTAGCAGCAAATTTCCCAAAGAATATATAGCGATCATTTTTATAACCAATCATGGAGTCAAGGGTATTTATCATTTTGTAAAGCATTGCCCCAGGAACTCCTAAAATCGCGTAATAGAATAAAGGAGCAATAACACCATCGCTTAAATTTTCGGATAATGTTTCAAAAACAGCAGTTCGAATTTGTTGCGAATTTAACTTCGTTGTTTCCCTACCTACAATCCAAGACAATCGTTGTCGCCCTTTTTCTAAACTTTCATCTAAGGCTTTAAAAACTGCTTTACCTTCGTCGATAAGACTTTTGTTCGCTAATGCGTAAAAAACAAATATGGATGACACTAAATAATAAATCCATAGTATAGATCCAGTTAACGTAATTAAATAATAGAAGAAAATAAAAGTAGAAATACAAAGTATTAAGGTTAATAAAGCGCCTTTAATAAACTTGAAACGACCTTTATTAGCTATTTTTTCACCATAGATGATAAGGTTACCATAAAGTCGAATCGGATGTGGTAAACTTCTAGGATCTCCCAATAGTAAATCCAAAATATAACCAATTAATAAAGGAAGTATGATTAGATAAAATTCCATTGATGTAACGCGTTGATTAATAATTGGTTTTTTTCGTCGTTTTGACTAGCAATTCTGATATAATGTTGATCTAACCCTTTAAAATTTGAAGCATCTCTGATTAATATTTGATGATCTTCGATTAGATAAGATTTTAATTTTGCAGCTATAGGTTTATCTAATTTAATCAAGAAATAATTTGTCGAAGACGGAAGTACATGAAAACCAGTAATAGCGTTGATTTGATTTTGTAGTTTCTTAGATAATTTTAATAAAATATTCATTTCTGGCAATAAAATTGAATAATTATCAAAAATGAAAGAGCCAGCTTCAATAGCTAATGTGTTAACATTCCAAGGCATTTTATGACGATTCATTTTGTTAAATAACAATGGATTGGTGATTAAATACCCTAATCGTATTCCGGGAATAGAAAACAATTTAGTTAATGATTTTACAATTATTAAATTAGAATAGGATTTTAATAATTCAATACAAGAATTTATAGTATTAGTGAACTCTATATAAGCTTCATCAATTACAAAAATTGTTTTTGGATGCTTTGCTAAAAGAAACTCAATATCAGTAACAGTATTTGTTCTTCCGTCTGGATTATTGGGATTACAAATAAAAACTAAATCATCAGTAAATGTAGTTGTTAAAATGTTTTCTCGATTATAATGAGTAATTTTTAATTGGTGAGTCATAGCAGCATCTTCATATTCAGAAAACGTAGGAATACATACACCTACCGATTTTTTGGAGAATATTGATGCTATCAAATAAAAGGCTTCTGTAGCTCCATTGGTAACAATAACCTCATTTGTATCTATAGAATGGTGATCCTTTATTTTTTTAACTAAAGAATCAGCACTAGGAGCTGGATATTTTGCAATTAAAGGAAGTTGTTTCGTAAGATGCTTTAATAATTTTTCAGAAGTGCCTTCAAACCATACATTAGAACTAAAATTAGCTTTGAAATTTACAGTATATCGATAACTATCATCTCCATGACCATGTATCATTATTAAATATGTATTTGATTTATAATTGCATTTACATCAAGATGTTCGTGAAGTAAATCTGCTAACTTGTCATAATTTTCATTTTTATATTCTTGATAATTAAAGTGTTTTTTCTCTGTCGTAAAATCGCTTAGAATATCATTTATAACAATTGTATTATCAAGAATACCATGAATGTAAGTTCCCCAACAATTTTGAGAAATAAACCCTTCATTTTTTTGATTTACATTATTTAATGGGGCTATTTCTTCACTAATAGTTTTCCCCATATGTATTTCATAACCATGACATTTTTCTGGATACGATTTATAAGTAAAAGAACATTGAACCGTTGTTTTCTTATCTGTTAACGTTGTTTCTATAGGCAGTATACCTAGGCCAGGAATTGTTTTTATATCGCTTTCAATTCCTAATGGATCTTTAATAGTATTACCAAGCATTTGGTATCCTCCGCAAATTCCAATGATTTTTTTATGTTGTTGTTGAGCTTTTAGAATAGTTTTCGCAATTCCCTTTTTTCTAATAAATTGTAAATCTTCAATTGTATTTTTACTTCCAGGTATAATGATAATATCAGCTTCTTCAATATCATTAGGGTCTTGACTATAATATAAGTGGACTCTTTCGTCTTTTTCTAAAACATTAAAATCAGTATAATTAGATAAATAAGGTAATAATATGACTACAATTTTTATGAGATTAGTAGTCTCATGAGAATTTTTATTTTTAGTATGTAGAGCAACAGAATCTTCTTCTTCAATATATATATCTTTTGCATATGGAACTATACCAAGTATGGGAATTCCGGTTAATTTTTCAAGAATTTTCTTTCCATCTTCAAATAATGAAACATCTCCTCTAAATTTATTAATGATAATGCCTTTCACCATTTTTTTTTCCCACGGTTCTAACAAAGCAATAGAACCATATACACTAGCAAAAACACCACCTCTATCAATATCGGCAATAAGGTATACAACGGCATTTGCAGCTTGAGCCATTCGCATATTGACAATATCACGATGTTTTAAATTAAGTTCACTAATACTTCCGGCTCCTTCTAATACAATAGGAGAATATAATGATGCTAAACGTTTAAATGCATTTTGAGCTTCTTCAAAAAGCTGTGCTTTATTATTACCTAAAAAATATTCTTTTATTGTTTGATCTCCTATAGGTTTTCCATGTAGTATTACTTGAGATTTATGAACACCAGACGGTTTTAATAGTATAGGGTTCATATCTGTCGTGCATTCAATTTTACAAGCTTCTGCTTGTACTGCTTGTGCACGGCCTATTTCTAAACCATCAGCAGTAGCATAACTGTTTAAGGACATATTTTGTGCCTTAAAAGGAGCAGGGAGATATCCTAAATTTTTGAACAATCTACAAATGCCAGTAACGAGCATACTTTTACCAACATCGGACCCTGTACCAACAAACATTAAAGGCTTTAATTGTTTCATTAATTGTATTGATTCTCTGGATTATTATAATAAAAAATCAAAAGTAATAAATATGAAGTGAGGTTTTTTGATTTATTTTAAAATAGCGATTGTATAATTTCCTCAAGAAGGAAGTTACATAGTTGGTATGTTTTTAATTATAGATGGTCATAAATAATTTATAGAGTTGATTAATAGTAAAATATATCGAATGCAGGCTGAAGTGTTTTTAGTTGATTATCAGTCACTTATTTTTATTTTTATGGTTTACTTGTTTTGTTGTTACGGTTTTTTTTCACTATCTTTAGAAAAGAGAACAACAAATTAAAAACAATTATGGAGTTATATTACACAATGTTTTACAAAGCAAATTGACAGTGTTGATTGAAAAAATTGTGGTGTAGGGGACTACGTTTTTTTCTAAAAATAATTTGAATTGTGTAATACCATATTTTTAGTCTCAAAAGAAGAAATTTTATGGGGTAAATTTCTTCTTTTAGACTAAACATATTAAAAAGAAACAACCTGATTTATATTTTATAAAGCTTATAACTATACAATTTAGTTATAAGCTTTTTTATTTAATGATGTATTTTGACGTTTAATTGTAATGCGAATGTTATGTATACATTAAATAGATTGATCGAAAAGACGAAAAATTAGAAAGAGATTTTATTTTATAGATAAGATGCTCAGTTTATTAGATAGCAAATGTTAAGGGATTGAAGAATTAATATAAAATTAAATTAACCATAACGTGATTACGGTAAAACTTTACTATATTTAGACTGGTTATTTTAAATAACTAATAATCTATTATTTATTGGAAACTTGAAGTTAAAATAATACAAATTGTTTCTTCCAAGATAATTTATTATGATAAAGTAAAAGGAGCAAATTGCTATATTCTTAGGTTTTTAAATACAAGCTTTTACTTTATTAAAAAACTTAAAGTTTTTAATATCCGAATACTAGAAGAGAGATGAATGTTCATCTCTCTTTTTTTATTTGAAACTGATTTTGACATATGAGGATGTATTAAAGACGTACTTGAAATAATTAATAAAAAAATGTATAAGTATCGTTTTTATAAATAGATAGCTGTAGGAGAAGTATTTATGTATCCAGAATGTTTATTCTAAAATAAAAATATGTTATCAAGTCTATTTTTAGCATATTTGAAATCAAAATAAGATTAGTTAATACCCATGCAACGAAAGCGTTTTTTTTATATCATTGAGTTACAATATTTAGGATTTAGATTTCATGGTTGGCAAAAACAACCAGATGTAAATACGTTACAACGTATGGTTGAGCGTACATTGGCGTATGTATTGGGAGAACGACGCTTTAAAACTTTGGCAGCAGGAAGAACAGATGCAAAAGTATCTGCTAATCAAGCTGCTTTTGAATTATTTGTGGAAGAAGAAGCACTTGATGTAGATGAGTTTTTTCCTTTATTCAATAAAAACCTGCCTCAAGATATACGTGCTTTGTCTATAAAAGAAACGGATGCAAAGTTTAATATTATTCAACATTCAAAGAGAAAGGAATATTTGTATCTTTTTTCTTTTGGAGAAAAATTCCATCCATTTTGTGCACCTCTAATGTACAATCATGTGGAGGTATTGAATATTCCGTTAATGCAAGAAGCAGCCAAACTGTTTGAAGGAAAACATGATTTTAGATCGTATTGTCATAGACCTAATGAACATACAGTTACAGAGGGAGAAATAATGACTAGCGAAATCATTAAGAACAATATTTATACAGCTAATTTTTTTCCTGAAAATAGTTATGTTTTGCGAGTAAAAGGTGCAGGATTTAAGCGAAATCAAATTAGATTAATGATGGGAGTTTTGTTTGACTTGGGAACAGGAAAAATTACAATAGATTTTATTAAAGATACATTAGATCGTAATAAAGAAAAAATAACCCTAGAACATATTGTTCCAGGGTCAGGATTGATTCTTAATTCGGTAGAATTTATAGAAGAGTAATAGTGAATTCAATATGAAACGACTTGATTAATTTCATTTCTCTTATACTACAAGATGCTACTTTATTAATATTTTCTAGTACAATCATGTTTTAATTTTGCTATTATTCTTTTTTCAATATAGTAAGTCCAATTTTTATTGTTTGATATGGGATTGCTTCTTCAAAGTATTCAAAGAAAGGTTTTAAGGTATCCGGATTATCTAATGCTTTTTTAGCTTTTTTGATAGCCTCTAGATCACTTTTATCTATAAACTTATGAAGATCAATAGCTTCTCCATCATCGTATAATTTAGATATATGAGAAAAAATAGTAGCCTCTGCTAATTTCCTTTCTATAGCCATTTCTGAAATCGACATTCCTTGATTATAAAGCTCTAAAGTTACTTTATGAGTATTGCCTTTTTTTGTTTTCTTCTTTTCTCTTTTCTCTTTATTAAAAGCTATAATTTCTTTTATAAACTGGTAACCATAATTTTCCATTTTACGTTTTCCAACTCCACTGATTTGCATAAAATCATCATCAGTCATAGGACGTTGTTGCTCCATTTCTTTTAAAGAAGCATCACTAAAAACTTGATAAGCTGGTATTCCAGCTTCCTTTGAAAGATCAAGACGTAGTTTACGTAATCGTTCAAATAAAGTGTCTGGAGCTGTTTTTAAAGTTTTAGCTATAGAAGTATCTGCTTGTTTCTTTTTGGCTATTTCAGCTAGATTCGCTAAGAGTACTTTTTCTTTTTCAAATAATACCTTTTTTGCCAAAGGAGTTATTTTTAGTTTATTGTTTTGGTGAAAAGCAATTTCTAGATATCCCAGATTAACTAATTGAATCATATATTGTTGCCAATCTCTCCAAGGAATATCATTGGCTATACCATAGGTTTTAATTTGCTGATATCCTTTATTATATATCAATGCATTTTGGGAACCTCTTAAAACATCAATAACTGTTCCTATAGGTTCTTCTTCTTTAAGCCTGATAACAGTAGAGAGTGCTTTTTGACCAATAATGGTTCCATCAAAAAATGAAGGAGGGTTTTTACAAATATCACAATTTCCACAATTTTCCTCTATATGTTCACCAAAATAGCTTAGTAATATTTTTCGTCTACAACTCAATGCTTCAGAATACTGTTGCATTCTATCTAACTTTGCTAACTGTACTTCTTTGTTAGTACCAGTGTCTGCAAATTTCTGTAATTGAACAATATCTGCATAACTGTGAAATAATAGGGTAGAGGATGGGAGACCATCTCTACCAGCACGACCAATTTCTTGATAGTACCCCTCTATATTTTTTGGTAGATTGTAATGTATAACCCAGCGTACATTTGATTTATCAATCCCCATTCCAAAAGCAATAGTAGCACACACAATTTGAGTAGTATCATTGATAAAATCGTCTTGAGTTTTTGCTCTTTTTACATGATCAATTCCTGCATGATATGCTGCAGCATTTATGCCTACATTGGATAATTTTTCGGCTAAAGCTTCTGTTGTTTTCCTACTTAAACAATAAATAATACCGCTTTCGTTAGGACGGTCTTTTATAAATTCAATAATTTGTTTAATTCTATTAACTCCCGGACGAACTTCTAATGATAAATTTTGACGATCAAAAGAAGCCACATGTTTTGTAGCGTGCGGAATATTTAATTGATTACAAATATCTTCTCGTGTAGCTTTGTCTGCGGTTGCTGTTAATGCAATAATTGGAGTTTCTGGTAAACGATTTTTAAGAAAACTTAATTGTGTATATGCAGGTCTAAAATCATGTCCCCATGATGAAATACAGTGAGCTTCATCAATTGCAATAAGGCTGATTGTGGTATTAGTAAGTATTGTTTCTAGATAACTTAAACTTTCAGGAGCTATATATAATAATTTGATCTTACCATTTTGTAATTGCTTATAAATATCTTGTTGTTCAAGTTCTGTTTGACTACTATTTATATATGCAGATGAAATACCGTTGGCAATTAATCCATCTACTTGATCTTTCATTAAGGCAATTAAAGGTGAAATTACTAATGTAATTCCAGGTAATATAATAGCAGGTAATTGAAAACAAATAGATTTACCACCACCAGTTGGCATGATCACTAAATTATCTTTTTTTTCAAAAACACTATCAATGATTTGTTTTTGCAATGGTCTGAAACTATCATAACCAAAATAATCTTTTAATGTATTGAGTAATTTTTTTTCTTCTGGCATAACTACAAAGGAACAAAAAAGCAAAAATGATTCCTATAGAATTACCGAAGATTATATCAAAAAAAGCAAATAGAAAGAGCTCTTTCTATTTGCTTTTAAAGCATCATATTTTATACAGTAAGACATAATTAATATTCATGCCTGTATTTTGCATATCATTTATAAATAAGATGATTGGAAGTTATATTCTTTATTTAACGTATAAAAAAGAAGTTCTATGCTTGTCTTAAATATTTTTTATCCATCCAAAAAGTTCCAAATGGAATAATAGAACATAGTAAAACAATAAAGAAAGTTTTATTTGGCCACTTTAATTCTATTTTGATCATTATTGCCATTACAATGTAAAGCATAAATAAAATACCATGCGCATAGCCTATTAATTTATTGGCTTCTGGCATATCAAAAATATATTTTAAAGGCATGGTTACGAAAAGGATAAGAAGATATGATATACCTTCTAAAACACTAATAAGTCTAAAACTTTTTACCATTACAGGGGATTTATTATTAAACCTTCCAAAGATACTACAGAAACTCTTTTTATAATAATATTAAGAATTATTATTTATCGATATAATTTAACTCAAAAATTTCTAAATGAAAATACGGAATAGATGCTAATAAATGATCAAATATATTGGCTACAATATTCTCATAATTTAACCAAACTTTATCATTGCTAAAGGCATAAATCTCTAAAGGTATCCCTTGTGCAGTTGGCGCTAATTGACGCGTCATAATTGTCATTTGCTCATTGATATCTGGGTGTTGTTTAAGGTATAATTCGGCATATTTTCTAAACACTCCCATGTTTGAGAGATTACGCCCATTAATTAAACTACTTTTGTCTATTTGATGCTGTGTATTAAATTCTTCTACTTCACGTTGTGCAGATTGTAGATAATCACTAATAAGATGTATAGAAGAAAGTTGATTTATTTCTTCTGTAGTTAAAAATTTGATACTGGTAGTTTTTATCAATAAAGAACGTTTGATACGTCTTCCTCCAGAGTCTAACATACCTCTCCAATTACGAAAAGAGTCAGAAGTTAAATAATAAGTAGGAATGGTAGTAATTGTTTTATCAAAATTTTGAACTTTTACAGATGATAGATTAATCTCAATGACATCACCATCTGCACCATATTTAGTCATAGTAATCCAATCTCCAATACGTACTGTATCATTTACAGCTACCTGAATACTTGATACAAAACCTAAAATAGTGTCTTTAAAAATTAATAAAATAACAGCTGATAAAGCACCTAAAGCTGTTAAAAATGTCCAAATCGATTTGCCAGTTATAACAGAGAAAATTGAAATAATACCAATTAACCAAGCAAAGATCATAAAAACCTGAATATAACTATCAATAGGTTTATCTTTAAAAGAGTTAATGGATTTTAAAAAATCTCTAAAGGTTCTTATTATACTACGAATTATGAATATACTAAGAAGTATAACGACAATGTCAAACAATGCCTCTACAGCTGATTCAACTTTAGGGAAATCAGTAAATAAATCAGGCAATAGCCATATTATGATACATAGAGGTATTATATGAGCGAGATAATCAAAGGTTTTGTTTTTAACTAAATAATCATCAAAATTAGTCCTTGACTTTTGCGCAAGTTTTCTAAATAAATTTAAAACTACTTTGCGTAAAATAATATCTAATACATATACGACTACAAATATAAATATGATACTTAGTAATAAACTAAGGTACGAAACAACTGTTTCTGTAAATCCTTGATCAAGTAAGAATTCATGAAAATATTTAGAAATCTTTATAGGTTTCATAAGTACGATATATTTATATGCTTAGACTAGGCTAAAAATAGCAATTGCATATAAATAAAAACGAACAAATCTTAATAAACCAAATAATAAATAACTAACAAAAGAATAGCGTATCATACCAGCAGCAATACTAGTAATAGAAAAAGGTATTGGCAATAGAGCGCCAACAATAATTAAGAACCCTCCCCATTTTCGAGTATTTTTTATATGCTTCGCCATTTTTATTTCTAGATAATTATGAATGGCAGGTATTTTAGTTATAGACTTTCCTATAAAATAAGAAACAACTCCACCTAAATAAGATAGCAAAGCTAATAAAGACAAATATGCTATTGGATTACTTGTTTTATCACTCCATGCGATGAAAATTTCTGGTGGGATCAATCCAAGAAGAGATTCTGAAATAAAGAAAACAGTTAACACAACGAAGTTAGAATAGTTTTCTGTTACATGTACAAGAACATCATTGATATTTATAACAAAAAAGTTAATAGCTAATAAGGCTGCTATAAATATAAGAATAGGAGGAAGTGCTTTTTTAAGACTTGTTCCTAAAAACTTGTAAAAACCAGTATAATTATAATACTGATGTAATAATTGTAATCTTGATTTTTTTATCGTTCTCTGATTCGTCTTCATAGTATATCTGAAAAAGGCGCAAAAATAATTTAATTTTTGAAATTTGATTCACTAAATCTTCATAAAGTTTGTCGAGATTTTTTAGGCGACTTACATTTCTATATTAATAACGTATAAGAAATTATAAAATTATGTATCAGAATCAATTTTAAAAGTTAAAAAAGCCTTAACAATAAATGTTAAGGCTCTTACTTATATTATTATGTATATAAATATACTTTTAATTCTCTTCAGCATATGCAATTAAAGCATTACAGTAAGTTCTTAAGTCTACTACATTTGATTTTTTAGAAGTATCCTTCAATAATGAAATAACATAAGACAAACTCTCTTCAGGTATTACAGCTTCATTTACAACCATCTCTTCTCCTTCAATAGGCTCATCGTCAGGAATTGGAATTACAAATGTTTCATATTTTAAAATATGCTCATAAGTAAGCCTAATAACTTTTACTACTAAAGGTATTTCTTCTTCAATAGCATAAGGTCTTAACGTTTTTAAATCTTCAACTATCGTGTTTGTGATAATACCTACACGATCTATATCAGCCAATATCTTGTCAATTAACTTAAGGGCTTTTCTATTCTCTAAGGATTTTAATTTTTGCATCATAAAAAAATGAATTCTATTTCTGCCTACTGGCTTACTAAACTTACTAATGCAAATTTAAGCGATTATCGATTTTAAAAAAGTCTTTTAGAAGGAATTCTTATTATTTTTTCTTTAAATCTTTACACTTAGAGTATTATAATATTTCACCAAGTGAATATTTAAAGAAATAAGAAACATATTTAAGTGTTTTTTTATAAATAAACCTTAATTGAAAATAAATAAGGATAATAAAATACTGTTTTATAGCTATTTGTGCTATGTTTTTTCTTTTAAATGTTAAAATTTCATCTTTTTTTGGATAATAAATAAGGGGTTCTTTTTGTAACAAACACTTGGTATTTAAGTGTTTATTTTTCAATAAGTTAGATTACTACTAGTCTTACCTTAGAAGGTTTACGGTTTAGCCGTAACCGTATATCGATAAAGGTCTTTATCTTTGACATGTATTCCAATTACAATTTTTCCCTTACTTTTTTTGTTTTCCCCAACACTTACCTCCTACGGATACAGGAGGTAAGTTCTTTTTAAAGAGCTTCTATTATATATTACTCATATATTAATGTGATTTGTTAAAAATTATCATAAATAGTATTAAAGAATCATAACAGCTTGTATTTTTGAGATTAGAAAATATATAATTAAAGATAGCTATGAGAAATTTTGATTTTAAAAATCCAACAAAGATAATTTTTGGGAAAAATCAAATAGAGAATTTATCTAAAGAAATTCCTAAAAATGCCACTATACTGTTACTTTATGGAGGTGGTAGTATTAAAAAAAATGGGGTTTATGAAGAGGTTATTGCAGCACTAGATGGATACAATGTAGAAGAGTTTGGAGGTATCCCTGCAAATCCCGAGTATACTGTCTTAATGAATGCTTTGACTGTTATTAAAGAAAAGAAAATCACTTTTTTATTAGCTGTGGGTGGAGGATCTGTAATTGATGGAGTTAAATTTTTGTCTGCGGCTGCCTTATATGATGGAGATGAACCATGGGATATTTTAGCAAATAGAATAAGAATATTTGAAGGAATGCCATTTGGAACTGTGCTAACATTACCAGCTACAGGATCAGAAATGAATTCTGGATCGGTAATAACTAGAGCTGCTACTAAAGAAAAATTACCAATGGGTGGACCTGGATTATTTCCTGCTTTTTCGATATTGGATCCACAAGTGATTAAATCAATTCCTACAAGACAATTAGCGAATGGTTTGGCAGATGCTTTTACACATGTATTAGAACAATATATAACATATCCAGCAGATGCATTATTACAAGATCGTTTCGCCGAAGGTATTTTACAAACATTAATAGAAGTAGCTCCTAAAATAATGAAAGATACTTCTGATTATGCTGCAGCATCAAATTTCATGTGGAGTTGTACTATGGCATTAAATGGTTTAATTCAAAAAGGAGTACCATCAGATTGGGCAATACATATGATGGGGCATGAGTTAACCGCTTTATTTGGGATTGATCATGCACGTACATTAGCAATTATTGCAAAAAGCCATTATACATACAATTTTGAAAGTAAAAAAGAGAAATTAGCTCAATACGCTCAAAGAGTATGGGGTGTTGCTGAAGAAACCATTGATGAAAGCGCAAAAAAAGGAATTGAAAAAACAATTGAATTCTTTCAAACTTTAGGAATTAAAACAAAATTATCGGATTATACAGATGATTATAAAGGTACTGCATCAATAATCGCAGAGCGTTTTGAAAAAAGAGGAATGACTGCATTAGGAGAACGAGGAAATATTACACCTAATGATGTGAAAAAGATAGTAGAAATGTCTTATTAATAAAGAACAAAGTATAAAAAGGTCGGTTATATGTTTATAACCGACTTTTTTATGTTTAAAATAATATTAATTTATTTTTTCTAACAATACAATAGTAAAAGGAGAATCTATTATTATTTTATCATCAATTACAACAGCTTCTTGGTTAGAATAACTATCCATAATTTTATCTCCTTCTTTAAAGGTAGAATGTATAGGAATTATTTTTTTTCCTTTTTCCAAATCTAAACCAATAACAACGGTATCGTTTAAATCTACATTTTTATAAGTTCTAGAGAAAATATAAGGAGTATCAGACAGTTTTGTATGTATACCAGCACCAATTGCTGGGTGTTTTTTTCTGAATTTACCTAATTTTTGCCAATGTGTTAAAATAGCTTTGGTATCTGGAGAAGTAATACGATCCCATTCCATATTAGAGCGTAAAGTAGCATCTCCTTCAGTACCTTCGATTATTAATGGACGTGCTATTTCGTCTCCATAATAGATTTGAGAAATCCCAGGAGTTAACAATAATTTAGTCCCAGATTCTATAGTTTTTGTCCTATCTTTATCATAAGGTCCACCATCGTCATGAGAGCTGATATAGTTCATAACAGATTTACCTTTTAGGTCATTTTGTAGAATATTATTGTAATAAGTAAAAAGACTATCATAGCTTTTTGTTGCATCATATTTAAATTGAAAATTGATAAGGTTGTCAAATCCATTAGCAAAATAATCTACTTTACGATCACCGAAATCATAAAAACGTTTCCCTCCAATTCCGTAACCATATAATTCACCTAATACGTAAAAATCATTGGTATCAAGAACAGCTTCAGGATTATTTTTTTTCCAAGTATCAAATGCAATTTGAGCTTGTATTGCTAACGATTTCCAAACCCCTTCTTCAACATGTTTAACCGTATCAACTCTAAAACCATCAACACCTAATTCTCTAACATAATCAGTAAGCCATTTTATAATGTAATTTTTAGGAGCTTTATTTAGACCACTTTCTTTAAAAAAAGCATCCAATTCTGCTATTTCTTGATCCAATCTACCTTCTTGCGTCCATTTTTCAATTAAAAATGGAGGTAATTCTACTGCTAGATCACTATTACTTTTAATATCAGGAAGATTTTTTACGAGTGTACAACTTACAGCTGATTCGTAATCTTGATAGGTACATTGTGGAGTTGTACGTACCCATTCCTCTGGCCAAACAGCATCATTAGAGGTTACAGGACCTGTATGGTTTAATACAACATCTAAAAGGATTCGTATTCCCTTTTTATGAGCTGTATCTATTAAAAGTTTAAGATCTTCATGAGTACCAAAATTAGGATCTATTTTTGTCCAATCTTTTGTCCAATATCCATGAAAACCATAAGTATTACCAGTACCCTCATCAACGCTGTCATGAATTTGCTCCATTACAGGTGAAAACCAAATGGCATTGATTCCTAAATCTGTGAAATATCCAGATTCTATTTTTTGAATGATCCCTTGTATATCTCCACCTTCAAACCCACGAAGTTTGCCAGTTTCTTTTGTTCTATTAAGAGTGATATCATTTGTTTGATCACCATTATTAAATCGATCGGTTAATAAGAAATATACATTAGCAGCTTCCCAGATAAAAGGTGTTTCTTTCTTTGTTGTCTTTTCTAAGGTGTTTTTTGCAGTTGATGAATCATTTTTTTGCTCATTGTTACAAGCTACAATTATTGCAAATATTAGAAAAACAGATATTATATTGAGTTTATTCATATAGATAGATATTAAAATCACTAGACTACTTCAATAATATGAGTTTTTAGAGAGAATAAAAACTGTAATATTCGTAAAAATACGGTGTTTTTGATGTAGATGTTTAAAGGTTTTAATTGAATTACTAAATATTTTATACCGAAAACGTTATAGTGTTTTATGCTAAAAGATCTAATATTTGTTTGAAACATTGAATGAATGGCTTGTTTTATTTTTTTTTAATTGAAAAAAATGTTCCTTTGGTTTTTAAAAATTTAAAAATGACGAAAATCAAATCTTGGATCTCAGCAGCTAGATTACGAACATTACCATTGTCTATATCTGGAATCATTGTAGGAACTGGAATTGCTGGAGGAGAAGGGATGTTTAATAGCGCTATTTTTTCACTAGCAATTATAACGACATTAGGATTGCAAATTCTGTCTAATTTCGCGAATGATTATGGAGATGGAGTTAAAGGGACAGATAATGAAGAGCGTGTAGGTCCTATGAGAGCATTACAGAGTGGTGCTATTTCTAGAGAACAGATGAAAACAGGGATTATAATAACTTCTATTTTAACGTTATTAAGTGCTATTTTATTGATTTATATTTCCTTTGGAAAGGAACATTTCGCTTATTCAATCTTCTTTTTCTTTTTAGGAATGATTGCTATTGTAGCAGCAATAAAATACACGGTTGGAGCTACAGCTTATGGTTATAGAGGATTAGGAGATGTATTTGTTTTTGTGTTTTTTGGATTGGTAAGTGTTATAGGTTGTTATTTTTTGTATACCAAAGAAATAGCAATAATGACTCTTTTACCAGCTTTTGCGATAGGATGGTTAAGTAGTGCTGTGCTGAATTTGAATAATATGAGAGATCATATAGGCGATGCAAAATCAGGAAAGAATACGTTAGTTGTTAAATTAGGAATTGAAAAAGCTAAAAAATATCATTATTTACTTATTGTAGGAGCAATGATAGCTATCCTTGTTTATTTATTTCTTATTGATACATTTAATTATATAGATTTATTACCGTTAGTTTCGTTTTTTCCTTTAATACTACATATCCGAAAAGTGAAAGAGACTACAGAACCTAGAGACCTTGATCCAGAATTAAAAAAAGTAGCACTAAGTACCTTCTTATTAGCGATATTATTTGCTATAAGTCAACTATTTTAAAATTCAAGATTAAATGAAAGCAACTTACCATAAACATATATTAGAATTTAAAAGACCTAGTGGAACCTCAAGAGGAGTTTTAAAAACAAAAGAAACATGGTTTATAATTATAGAAAATGCTAATAAAAAAGGCATAGGAGAATGTGGTATTTTAAGAACATTAAGTATTGATGATAGACCAGATTATGAAGAGAAACTTAAATGGACATGTGATAATATAAATTTAGGAGAAGAAAAACTTTGGAAAGAATTAATTGAATACCCAAGTATACAGTTTGGTGTAGAAATGGCATTTAGATCTTTAGAAAGTACATCGCCTTATGAATTATTTCCTTCGGATTTTACAAGAGGGAAAGAAAGTATTCCCATTAATGGTTTGATATGGATGGGGGGAAAAGCATTCATGAAGCAACAGATTACGGATAAGTTAAAAGAAGGATTTGATTGTATCAAAATGAAAATAGGTGCGATTGATTTTGAAAGAGAATTAGAGTTATTAACTTATATACGTTCTCAATTTTCGAAAGAAACAATCGAATTAAGAGTTGATGCTAATGGAGCTTTTATGCCTGAGGAAGCTTTAGATAAACTAAAAAAAATGCATTTGTTTGACTTGCACAGTATTGAACAACCTATTAAACAAGGACAATTACAAGCAATGAATGCTATTTGCAAACAAACTCCTTTTCCGATAGCATTAGATGAAGAATTAATTGGAGTTTTTGATGTAACAGAAAAAGAAGAATTGCTACAAATAGTACAACCACAATATATAATTTTAAAACCAAGTTTGATTGGAGGTTTCAAAGGAACTCAAGAATGGATTACGCTTGCCGAAAAAATGAATATAGGATGGTGGATTACAAGTGCATTAGAGAGTAATATAGGTTTAAA
Organism: uncultured Aquimarina sp.; assembly: GCA_947498595.1. Lineage (GTDB taxonomy): Bacteria > Bacteroidota > Bacteroidia > Flavobacteriales > Flavobacteriaceae > Aquimarina. The sequence continues at coordinate 109,909 of CANMKX010000009.1, read as the reverse complement.
TGCTATTGCTCAATATACATATACACTTAATAATAAAATGCCCCAAGGATTAGGAACAGGTGGATTGTATACAAATAACTACGAATCCCCTTTGACAGTAAGATCTGGAAGACTATTGTATGATACGAGATTAAATTGGGAAGTATCATTGATGAATTAAAAAACAGAATTAAAAAATGTACATAGAGCAAGCGTATAAAGGAGAAATAAGTTTTTGGAAATATTTGCCAATTCCATTAGTGTTTTTTGGATTGATGGTTGTTAATTATTATGTAGTTACTACATTTAATATAGATGTGGCTGCATTAATGAAAGCGCAAGTAGAAGAAAAAGGAAAAAATATGTTTTTTCTAGAAAATTTAATTCCATTTGCTTTATTTCTCGGAGGATTGTTTTTTTGGGTGAAGTATGTTCATAGGCAATCAATATTATCTTTTACGACGTCAAGAAAAAAAATAGATTGGAGAAAATTTTTCTTCATATTTAGTATTATGGCAATCTTTGTAGCAGGTTCAACATTGATAGATTATGTAGTCGCTTCAGAAAAATATGTACTTAATTTTGATTTAGTCCCTTTTACAATTTTAGCAATCATAGCAATCTTATTAGTTCCGTTACAAACAAGTTTTGAAGAATATTTTTTTAGAGGATATTTGATGCAAGGTATTGGTGTAGCAGTGAGAAATAGATGGATTCCATTAATCATTACATCTGTTTTATTTGGATTAATGCATGGAGCGAACCCAGAAGTAGATAAAATAGGACCTATAATAATGGTATATTATATTGGTACTGGTTTCTTTTTAGGTATCATTACCTTGATGGATGAAGGTTTAGAATTAGCATTAGGATTTCATGCAGCAAATAATCTAGTTGGAGCATTGTTAGTAACCGCTAGTTGGACTGCTTTTCAAACAGATTCTATACTATTAGATGTGTCACAGCCAACAGCAGGCTTTTCTATTTTATTACCAGTATTTATTATTTATCCTATTATAATTTTGATTCTAGCTAAAAAATATAAGTGGTCAGGTTGGAAAGAAAAGCTTAGCGGTAAAATATATACAGAAGATGAACTACTTCAATAACATTGATATAATATTTTTTTTACAATAAGATAAACGTTTAAAAAGCATAAAGGAATATATTTACGTATGCAATTATTAAAGGACGCCTCTTTGCCTGTTCTCCACGTGAATTTTAAATTTAATCAAGTAAGTTATGCTAAAGAAGCATTAGAAAACCTAGCATATGATTATTTAAAAAATGGAGAAGTATATGAACAAGAAATAGGTCAGTTCTTGCTAGATTGGTTAGATCAAAAGAAATATATAATTGTACAGACATCGGGATCTACAGGAACTCCAAAGAAGATTAAAGTATTGAAGCAGTACATGATTAATAGCGCTGTGGCAACTGGAGATTTTTTTAAACTAAAAGAAAATACAACAGCTTTGTTATGTTTACCCGCAACTTATATAGCAGGTAAAATGATGTTAGTAAGAGCAATGGTTTTAGGATGGAAAATAGATGTAGTACCACCAAAAATGAATCCATTAGATCAAGTCTACAAACAATATGATTTTTGTGCAATGGTTCCTTTGCAGCTAGATAACTCACTTAATAGATTACACCTTATTAAAAAACTAATAGTAGGAGGGGGAGCTGTTTCCGAAAATTTAAAGAATCATATAAAAGACAGTAAAACAAAAATATATGAAACCTATGGAATGACAGAAACAGTAACTCATATAGCTGCACGAAGAATTAATTCAAAAAAGAAAACGAAAAAAGAACAAAAAGCATTTAAACTATTACCAAATATTAAGATTAAAGTAGATAAACGAGAATGCTTAGTAATTAAAGCACCTTTATTATCAGCAATAACAGTAAAAACAAATGATATCGTAGAATTGATTTCTTATAAAAAGTTTTTACTTAAAGGAAGGTTTGATAATGTTATCAATAGTGGAGGGGTTAAGTTATTTCCTGAAGAAATTGAAAATAAATTACAACAACTTATCTCAGAACGTTTTATTATCTCTAGTATACCAGACAACGCTTTAGGAGATAAATTAATTCTAATAATAGAAACTACTCAAAAAGATATGATTTCTTTAAAAAAGAAAATTCATGAATTAGAAACACTAACTAAATATGAACTTCCTAAAGAAATATATGCAATGCCAAAATTTGTTGAAGTTAGTAGTGGTAAAATTCAGCGAAAGAAAACAGTAACCTTATTATTAGAGACTAAAAAAAGTAATAGCTTATAAAATATTTAAGAATCTAAGAAAGAATGTTTTGCTTTATGTAAATTAAGTTGTAATTTTGCACTCCTTTTGGCGATTAAGAGAATTAAAAAAGGATTACATAAATTTATATAAACATCTTTTGTATAGCTTTCGCATTTATTCTCAGATATATACAAAATACAAATTATATCTTCAATGTCTGAAGAAACAAAAAACACTGACATTCAAGAATCTGCTCAACAAGCAAATCCTGAACAATTTTTAAAGGAATTTAACTGGCATAATTACGAAGAAGGAATTGATCCAATTGCTGATTCAAAATTAGAAGAATTCGAAAAGCTAGTTGCTGACAACTTCGTTGATACATTAGATGATGAAGTAGTAGAAGGAAAAGTAATCAATATTACTGATCGTGATGCTATTATTGACATCAATGCAAAAAGTGAAGGAGTTATTTCTTTAAACGAATTCCGTTACAATCCTAACTTAACAGTAGGAGACAAAGTAGAAGTACTTATTGATGTTCGTGAAGATGCAACAGGTCAATTAGTATTATCTCACCGTAAAGCACGTGTAATCAAAGCTTGGGATAGAGTTAACAATGCACATGATACAGGTGAAATCGTAAACGGATTTGTGAAGTGTAGAACTAAAGGTGGTATGATCGTTGACGTATTCGGAATCGAAGCATTCTTACCAGGTTCTCAAATCGATGTGAAGCCTATTCGTGATTACGATGCTTACGTTGGTAAAACAATGGAATTCAAAGTTGTTAAAATCAACCACGAATTTAAAAACGTTGTTGTATCTCATAAAGCACTTATCGAAGCTGATATCGAGGAACAAAAGAAAGAAATTATTGGTCAATTAGAAAAAGGTCAAGTATTAGAAGGTACTGTGAAGAATATTACTTCTTACGGTGTGTTTGTTGATCTTGGTGGTGTAGATGGATTAATCCACATTACAGATCTTTCTTGGTCAAGAATTAACCATCCAAATGAATTAGTTGAATTAGATCAAAAATTAAACGTTGTAATCTTAGACTTTGATGAAGCTAAGACACGTATCCAATTAGGTCTTAAACAATTAAAAGCTCATCCTTGGGAAGCTTTAGATTCTAACATTAAAGTTGGAGATAAAGTTAAAGGTAAGGTAGTTGTAATCGCTGATTACGGTGCGTTTATCGAAGTAGAAGAAGGAGTAGAAGGATTAATTCACGTAAGTGAAATGTCTTGGTCTACACACTTACGTTCTGCTCAAGATTTCGTAAGCGTAGGAGACGAAGTAGAAGCTGTAATCCTTACTTTAGATAGAGACGAGCGTAAAATGTCTCTAGGTATTAAGCAATTGACTCCAGATCCATGGACAGATATTACTACAAAATACCCAGTTGGTTCTCGTCACACAGGAGTTGTTCGTAACTTTACTAACTTCGGTGTATTCGTAGAATTAGAAGAAGGAATTGACGGATTAATTTATATTTCTGATCTTTCTTGGACTAAGAAAATTAAGCACCCATCTGATTTTACTGCTGTAGGAGAAAAATTAGAAGTTGTTGTATTAGAGTTAGATGTTGAAGGACGTAAATTAAGTTTAGGTCACAAACAAATCGAAAGTAATCCTTGGGATAAGTATGAAGGTGAATTTGGAGTTGGTACAAAACATACTGCTGCAATCGCTGACGTAACTGATAAAGGTGCTACGATTAACTTTAATGAAGATGTTATCGCATTTGTTCCTTCTCGTCACTTAGAGAAAGAAGATGGTGGTAAAATCACTAAAGGTGAGACTGCAGATTTCCAAATCATTGAATTTAGTAAAGAATTCAAGAGAGTAGTTGCATCTCATACTGTATTATTTAGAGAAGAAGAAGCTAAGATAGTTAAGCAAGCTGCTAAGAAAGCTGCAACTAACTCATCAGAGAAAACTACTTTAGGTGATCTTGATGCTTTAGCTGATCTTAAAGCTAAAATGGAAAAAGGAGGAAACTAGTAAATAGTAACTTTTTTTCAAAATATAAATCCCCTTGCTACTAGCAAGGGGATTTTTTGTATCGTAATATTTAAATAATTGTTTATATATGAGATTGTAATAGAATTTAATTTTCTTAAAATATAAATCTTACTTTTTCATCGCTCATAAATATCAAGCATAATAAAATATGATATCCTATTGTTAATAATTTTAATACTGGGCTATCTTTTTTGAAATTTTGAATTCAATTAATTCTCTCTTGTCTTATTTTGAGCTAAAAAAAAATAATTTAAAATTAATATAGTAACAATATCGAATATTTATTCGATATTGTTGCTATATTTGTAATATGAAACTTAAAGATGAAGGAAAAAAACGAGCAATTGATGAAAAAACACTTGATATCGTTTTTGATAAAGGAATAGCTGGTATCAAAATGGCTGTTTTGGCTAAGGATGTAGGTATATCTCCTTCAACTTTATATGTATATTATAAAAATAAGGAAGATCTTATAGTTTCATTATTTACGACAATTATTAAAGAGCAAATGACCATTAGTAAAAATGAAAATCAACTCGATTTACCCTTCAAATTAAGATTGAAGAAGATGTGGTTACAATGGTTGCATTTTGGAGTTAATAATTATAAAGAAATGGGATTTATAGAACAGGTTAAACAATCTCCTTATTATGTGAAAATTCCTTCAAAAGTAAAAGAAGAAAAAACAGAATTAGGAGTTGAGTTATTAGAAGAAGGAAAGTTAAAAGGAGTTATTAAAAATATTGAAAATGAACTACATGTAGCTGTCATTAGTGCCATTTTAAGCCAAACAGTAAAACTTATTTTATCAAAAGAACTAAGTTTGAATGAAAAAAATTCTGATAAGATGTTTTCTTTTGTTTGGGACGCTATAAAAACATAAAAAAATTTAATAATATTATCGAATTTTTATTCGGCAATGTGCTTTAAAAAAGAATAAAAATTCGATAATAGAGAATGCGTAAATAATAGTCTTAAGTAATAAGAAAGTAAACAGCAAAATTACTTTTAGTATTAAACCATATGCTATATGAAATTGCAAAAAAAGAGAGGGAATGAACTGATTACTATGGAAAAAATAAAAGAAAAACTAAAATATATAAAGTACATAAGAGATTAAGATTAAAAAAATGATGTTACTAGAAATAAGTAAAAAGGTAAAATGCATAAAATTAAAAGAAGTATAAAAATGATAGGAATATATATAATAGGAATAATAGGTTTGTTAATTATAGCGATTACAGCATTTTTAAATTTAAGCCCACAATTTGGAGGAAAGATAACAACCGAGCAAAAAGCCGAATTTATTAAATCTGATAATTATATAGATGGTAAATTTATAAACATGGGATCTGTTGAGATGAATATGGGAATGAAAGAAGTCTATAAAAGTTTAAAAGGATATTTTAAGCCATTACCCAATACAATACCAAGTAGTAGTATTAAAACAAATTCTCTTGATTCATTAGAGATAGCAAATTATAAAGGAGAAACAAGAATGATGTGGTTTGGGCATTCTACTTTTTTAATGCAAATAAATGGTAAAACGATTTTAATAGATCCTATGTTGAGTGAAGTACCAGCACCACACCCATGGTTAGGAACTAAACGTTTTAGTGACACATTACCCATATTGATAGAGCAATTACCATCAATCGATATTGTTTTAATTTCTCATGATCACTATGATCATTTAGATTATGAATCAATAAAAAAATTAAAAGATAAAGTAGAAATGTTTTATGTTCCTTTAGGAGTAGGAACCCATTTAAGAGCTTGGGATGTAGAAGATCCTAATATTGTAGAATTAGATTGGTGGGAAGAAAAGGAATACGAAGGTATAACATTGCGATGTACACCTGCACAACATTTTTCAGGTAGAGGATTGAATGATAGAGGGGATACTTTATGGGGATCTTGGGTAATCACTACAAATGAAGAAAATATCTTTTTTAGCGGTGATAGCGGATACGGAGCACATTTTAAAGAAATAGGAGAAGAGTTTGGCCCTTTTGATTTTGCAATGATTGAATGTGGTCAATACAATGAGTTATGGAAAGAAATACATATGTTTCCAGAAGAAACGGTACAAGCAGCTATAGATGTAAGAGCAAAAAAAATGATGCCAATCCATTGGGGAGCATTTAAATTAGCAATGCACAGTTGGACAGAACCTGTAGAAAAAGTAACTAAAATAGCTACAGAAAAACAAATGCCAATTGTAGTGCCAGAGATTGGAAATCCAATGTATTTAAGTGATAATAATAATGTAGTGAATCACTGGTGGAGAAAAAATTAAATGAAGTATTATACTACAGGGAATTCAAGTGTAACTGAAATACCAGTTGTTATAGGAGCATTATTTTTAATCGAAATTGTACCATTATGAGCTTCTACAATTTTTTTACAAAGATTTAAGCCTAAGCCAAAACTGTTGCTATTAGATGCTCTTGAAGTGTCAACTCTATAAAAAGGTTCAAAAACATGAGGTAAGTCTGTTTCAGGAATACCATCACCATTATCAATGATAGTAATATAGAAACTTTGAGAATTAGATCTTAATTCAATAGTAATCATAAGGGATTCTATAGGAGAATATTTAACAGCATTTTCAAGTATATTTTTCAATATAATATGCAGTCGATTTTCATCGAAAGAAAATGCTGTAGTTGTTAGGAGGTTATGAATTGTGATTTTTTGAGAAATATCAAGATCAAATAAAGAAATCGTTTTTTGGAGCGTTTGTAGAAGATCATTTTTTTTGATATTTAATATTTCAAATCCTCTTTTAAGTTGATTTGAGAGTAATAATTCTTGTGTTAAACGATCCAAAATAATTACTTCATCAATAATATCTTGCTTATGCGTTTCAGGTAAAAATTCTGATGCAAGACGTAATCTTGTTAGAGGAGTTCGTATTTCATGACTAACGTCGGTTAATAAGCGTTCACGGGCTTCAATCATAGTACGTACTTCTTTTGCCATACGATTGAAAGAGGTAGTTAATTCGGCTAATTCATCTTGATTATTTACAGGCAATTGAATGTCAAAATTACCTTTAGCTATAGCCAATGCACCTTTATTAAGAAATTTTATAGGAGAAAGCTGCTTCTTGATATAAAAATATAAAATAACCATAGAAACTGTTATGACCCCTAAAATGACAATAATACCACGCATCGAAGGAGCTTTGTTAGCTTGATGTTGTAGGCTATTTTGCTGTAAAGCAATTATCAAAATAAATATAAAAGCAATTATTACTATAAGGGATAATACCCCCATTATAAGTGTGATTTTTAAGAATAAAGAATTCTTTAATTTACTAAAACTAGACATTTACAATAAGTTTATAACCACTACCCCATATCGTTTTAACTTCTATAGGACGATTAGGAATGGCTTTGATTTTTTTTCTAAAACGACTGATTAAAACATCAATCGAACGATCAAAAGCATCACGATCAATGCCGCTTAAAGCTTCCATAATTTGATCTCTTGATACAACGACATTTTTGTTTTTTATAAAGAAATATAATAAATCAAATTCGCGAGTAGTGAAGTCAAGCGGAATGTTGAATTGAGACACAACTTGCTTATCAATATCTATACTAAGCGAATCAAACTGATATGTTTTTTGTCGAGGAGTAGTGCGAGTACGCCTTAAGATGGTTTCGATTCGGGCCACTAATTCTCTAGGATCAAATGGTTTTATCAAATAATCATCGGCACCGATATCTAACCCTTCTATACGATCATTAATGCTTCCTTTGGCAGTTAACATAAGTATGGGAACAGTTGTTGTTTTTCTTAGTTCTTTGCAAACATTCATTCCATCAAGCTTGGGTAGCATAATATCAAGAAGAATGACATCAGGAAAAGATGATAAGGCTTTTTCAAGACCAGATTGTCCATCAAAAGCTGTCATAACATCGTATCCTTCAACGATTAAAAACTTAGTTAATAATGCTACAATTTTAGGGTCGTCTTCAATAAGTAAAAGTTTGGTTTTTATAGTTTCTGCCATAACAGTAAAAATAAAAATTAATATAAAAACGTAGACAAGAAGAGATGTAACAAATCGTTACAAGACTAATAACATACCATAAGCTCTTAAAGTATCTATAGGTTTGGCATACCAAAATAATTCAAAGTATTCAAAATGCTCTTCAAAATCATTTTTTAATTTAGAAAATGTCATAGGAATTGTTGAAGCAGGAGATAAACGATCTAATACATTTAAGAACCAATTTCCTTGTTCCAATTCCATTGTTATAGAGAAAGACTCAGTAGTTGTATGAAAAGTGCATTGTAAGAAATTCCTAGTCATTCCTTTTTTAGTTTTTGTATGTTCCGAAGTAATAGGAGTATTCCCCAACCAAACTATTTTAGCACTAGGTTTTATTGAAAATTGAGGTGGAGTAGTAAGCGCAGTAACTATGAAATCTTTTTTGATAGTTGTTTTCGGAATTTTAAAATCAAACCAATCTTTTAAAGGAGTATCAAATCCAATATCATGCATAAAATTAAATAAAGATTTTTTTAATCCATAGCTAAATTGATGGTGATCAATCCCGGTTGTATCCTTAAAATCAATGTCATTATTGGCAAAAGAAATTTCGTTTAAAGCAGGAATAACCCCATAATCAGCAGGAGCAATCCCAATAGGACTGTGTGCAGTAAGAGCAAACTGATGCCAAAAACCAGATTGCAAAACACCAGACTCAAATAACTGACGTACCATTTCTAAACTATCTATAGTCTCTTGTACCGTTTGCGTAGGATATCCATACATAAGATAGGCATGTACCATGATATTAGCTTCAGTGAAGTTACGAGTTACCTGTGCAACTTGTGTAACCGTTACTCCTTTATCTATAAGTTTTAATAAACGATCCGAAGCAACTTCTAATCCACCTGATACTGCAATACAACCAGATACTTTTAATAATAAACAAAGATCTTTAGTGAAATTCTTTTCAAAACGAATATTTGTCCACCAAGTGACAGTAAGATTACGACTTAAGATTTCGAGAGCCAAAGCCCTCATTAGAGCAGGTGGAGCAGCTTCATCAACAAAATGAAATCCATTATGCCCAGTTTGAGCAATAAGTTCTTCCATACGATCCACTAATATTTTAGCAGTAATTGGTTCGTAAATTTTAATGTAATCCAATGAGATATCGCAAAAAGTACATTTCCCCCAATAACATCCATGCGCCATAGTTAGTTTGTTCCAACGACCATCGCTCCATAAACTATGCATTGGATTGGCAACTTCGATAACAGAAATATAATCGGTCAATAATAGATCTGAATAATCAGGAGTACCAACTTCATTTTGTTTATAATCTTTACTAGACGTAGTGTTTTTGTAAACAACACTAGCATTTTCTAATAAAAAAGTTCTTTTATAAGTAGCAACATGATCAGTATTGGTAAGTGCTGTATGCAAAAGCTCTATTGGTAATTCACCATCATCAAGAGTGATATAATCAAAGAACTCAAATACTCTAGGATCAGATAAAGAACGTAATTCGGTATTAGGGAAACCACCTCCCATAGCGATAGCAATTGTAGGATATTGTTTTTTGATATATTGAGCAGCTCTAAAAGAACTGTATAAATTACCAGGAAAAGGTACAGAGAAGCAAACTAACTTAGGTGATATTTCTGATAATTTTTGTTCAAGAATTTGAAGCGTAATAGTATCAATATAAGTGAGGTCTTGATGTAAATATTCATATAATTCATCAAATGAATTGGCACTTTTCCCTAAACGTTCTGCATAACGGCTAAAACCAAAATTAGCATCTACACACTCAACAATAAAATCAGATAAATCTTCAAGATATAAAGTAGCTAAATGCTTTGCTTTATCTTGAATTCCCATAGCGCCAAAAGCCCAATCAATATCATCAAGTTGATCAAATCGAGATGCTTGCGGAAGGTATGAATCTGTACATATTTGACGAGCAAAAGTTTGGTTTTTTCCTTGTAGAAAAAACATCACATCTTCTATAGAGTTTAGATATACATCTCTTAATGAGTAGATTCGTTCGCAATTTTCAGATGTAATAGTATTTTGTAACTTGGCCATTTCAAAAATGGCAGTAAGTCCTTCTTTAGAAAATAACTGTAAAATCACTTCTATCCCTAAATCCATTTGAAAAGAGCTAATCTTTTTGGTATTTAAAAAACCTTTTAAATACGCAGTAGCGGGATAAGGAGTATTCAATTGCGTAAAAGGTGGGGTAATAAGTAAAAGATCTTTTTTCAAAATGAAGTAATATAAATGATAAAAGGCAAAGTTACATCTAACTATAGAGAAATTAATGTTTTTTAATTCTTTTCTATTACTTGAATTTCCTGTAAAATAGTTTTTATGTTGTTTGTAGCATCGATATGAATATAATTTCCATGCCCTAAATCTGCCATCTGTTTTAATTCTTGACGATGTGTTTTTTTATCTCCAAAAGAAAAGACAGAAAGTTTGATAGTAGAGTTTTTAGTCGAACTGATGAGTTTATAAAGCTTTTTAGAAATCTCAAAATCACCATCAGTAATCATTAAAATTCTATTATTATTTTCTGCACTATATTGTTTTTTAGCAATAGTATATGCTTTTTGTAAGCCTTTGTATACGTTCGTTTTTCCTTTAGATTTTAATTGTAGTAGTTTTTCGATAGCAGCAACATTTGTAAAAGAAACATTTTCAAGAATTACGTTCGCATTATCAGAATAAATAATGACCGAGAAAGTATCATTATTTCTCATTATCGTTGAAATTTCTTTTATAGCTTTTTTAAATAAAGGTAATTTATTAGCATGGTTCATACTTCCTGATACATCTAATAAAAAAACGAGACGATTAGGAGCAAAGCCTACCATAGAAGTTTCAGGAGTAATATGATTTACTATTGCTGGAGTTGTATGAGGATCCTGAGGAAGTCTTGGAATAAAAAATTGTGTTTCTCTTGGTGTTTTTAACAAAAAAGAAGGAATATCAGTTTGATCATCAATAAAGCTTAATGCAGCAAATTTATTATAATAATCAACAGCATTATTAAAAGAAAAGATCAATTGATCAAATAAATTGTAACGATTAGGATGAGAAGGTGGATATGCTACTATAGTGGTTGTAAAAGTTATTAGTTTATGAATTAGATAATCGTATTTTGAATGTGGATCTTTACCATTGTAACTGCCTATTTCTCTTAACTTTGATAAGTTTTTATCTCGATTAATTTTCATTGTATTTAGAAATAGTTCTAAAGAATCAGTTATTGGTAGAGGAGTTTGATTTTTTAAATATTTTTTTACCTCATGAAGATACGACCGAGTTAATGTTAATGATTTAGACATTTTATCACCACTAATATTCCAACTTGTTGGTTGAAATGTATAGTTAAAATCTATTTTTTGAGCTAATTTATAGAAATCAGAGGAGAGTTTTCTATAAGATTCATTTAAATAGTACAATTGATCTAACCAGACAAAACCTTTAGAAAAAGATAGAGAATCTCCAGGTTGTTCTTTAGTCATAGTTCTAAAAGCAATATTAATTTTTTCTTGTTTCTTTTGAATACTCCATAAAGAGTCGAAAAGAATTTTTAATTTGGGTTGATATATTCTAGGTATATATTTAGAACTAGCTAATGCTTTATTATATGCTTTTATAGGAAGTTTAAAATTATAGGGCATAGCATAGAAAGATGGCATACGCCTATTATTATTTTTAGAAGCAATAAGTTTCGTATTATATCTATGATAAACTCTTGGATATTTAGAAGAATGTAAAGCACATAAATCGATGACATCTATATAATTATTTAAAGCATTGAGGACTTTAGCTCTAGGGGGTGAAGTTGATGTTTCTTGAGCATAAGAGTGATAAGAAAATAGAATACTATAAAAGATAAAAAATAAAGTAATGTTACGTTTATAGAAAAGCATATAAAGAAATAATGAAGATTGATATCAGATTTTATAATATTACAGAAAAGTATTAGTACTGACAAGAGAACTAAAGTAATAATCAAAAAAACTACATTATATGAGAAGAATATTGAAAATATATTCTGATAAAAGATATTAAAACAAAAAAGCTTCACTAAAAAATAGTGAAGCTTTAAGTGAGCCCGATAGGATTCGAACCTATGACCGCCTCCTTAGAAGGGAGGTGCTCTATCCAGCTGAGCTACGAGCCCGTAGTTTTAATGTTTCTACGAAAACAATGTCGGGGTGGCAGGATTCGAACCTGCGACCTCCTCGTCCCAAACGAGGCGCGATGACCGGGCTACGCTACACCCCGATTTGATCATCTAAAAAAACAGCGGAGAGACAGGGATTCGAACCCTGGCGACGGTTGCCCGTCGACAGATTAGCAATCTGCTCCATTACCACTCTGGCACCTCTCCGTTATATTTAAGAACATCGTATTACTATAATGTAGTAATGCGGGTGCAAATATAGTATAGAGGAATGATCTATGCAACTATTTATGACTTTTTATTTGTTTTAAAATATGAATTATAAATAGGGGTGTTTTTAACTGATTGATTTATAGTTTTATGTGCTCTTTTTTTTGATGCATAAAATAGTATTGATGATTTTTATCGATTAAAAAAAAAGTAAAGAGTAAAACCAAGTTTGACCGTGATAAAGAAAGTACTGTTTACTTTTTATAAAAAATAATATCAAACAAAATATAGAAGTGTTACATTTATAAAGTGCACGTAATGATTAATATAAGAGTTTTTTGAATAATGTTCACTAGTATCAATAAAATAAAGAATTAAAAAATGTTTGAATCTTTTAGTATCATATTTACAATAGCAGCTTTGTTTAATTTTTTAAATTATAAATGGTTAAAACTACCAACAACAATAGGCTTAATGATATTAAGTTTATTATTAGTGATACCAATTACTTTAAGCAAAACAATATTCCCCGAATTTTATAAATTCTTTTGCGATATTATAGTCAATGCAGATTTTAAAACTCTTTTATTGGATGGGATTTTAAGTTTCTTACTTTTTGCAGGAGCATTGCATGTAAATCTTTCAGCTTTAGCTAAAGAAAAAATATCAATTTTATTATTTGCAACTATAAGTGTTTTAATATCTACGTTTGTAGTTGGAGGATTAGTATTTTTTGGAGCAAAATTAGTTGGTTTACATATGTCTTTTGTACATGCCCTTCTATTTGGAGTGTTAATATCACCAACAGACCCTATAGCTGTAATGGCTATATTAAAGAAGGCAAATATAGCGAAGAGTTTAGGTATAAAAATTGAAGGAGAATCATTATTTAATGACGGAATTGGAGTAGTTGTCTTTTCTGGAATTTTATTAATAGCGACTGCTACAGGAGAATATGATGTAAAGGAAATTGGAGTAGAAATAAGTACTTTGTTTTTAGAAGAAGCCATTGGAGGTGTGCTTTATGGGGTATTGCTGGGCTTTGTAGGGTTTAAATGTATTCAATCTCTAAAAGATAATCCACAATTAGCGGTAATGATTAGTCTAGCAATAGTTATGGGAGGTACAGCAGGAGCATTCATGATACATGTATCAGGACCTTTAGCAATGGTTGTTGCAGGAATGTTGATAGGGCATAAAATACATGTGAATGAAGATAAAAACCCAGTGCAAAAAGCTATTAATTCTTTTTGGGAAATTTTAGACGATGTATTTAATGGTATTTTATTTGTACTTATTGGCTTGGCTATTCATTTATTAGAATTTAATACAAGCTATATCTTATTAGGTGTTTTAAGTATAATTATAGTGCTTTTAGCAAGATTTATATCTGTGTTTTTTCCATACGCTTTATTAAAACATCAAGAAAGAAAACCAATAAAAACAATAGTTGTTTTAACATGGGGAGGACTTAGAGGAGGAATTTCAATTGCTTTAGCTTTAAGTTTAAGTAAAGAACTATCAGGAGATATAATACTTCATATCACTTATATTGTAGTACTATTTTCGATTATTGTTCAAGGACTGAGTATTGGTACAATCGTAAAGAAATTATATAAGTAAGATACTAAAACAAAAAAGCTTCACTAAAAAATAGTGAAGCTTTAAGTGAGCCCGATAGGATTCGAACCTATGACCGCCTCCTTAGAAGGGAGGTGCTCTATCCAGCTGAGCTACGAGCCCGTAGTTTTAATGTTTCTACGAAAACAATGTCGGGGTGGCAGGATTCGAACCTGCGACCTCCTCGTCCCAAACGAGGCGCGATGACCGGGCTACGCTACACCCCGATTTGATCACCTAAAAAAACAGCGGAGAGACAGGGATTCGAACCCTGGCGACGGTTGCCCGTCGACAGATTAGCAATCTGCTCCATTACCACTCTGGCACCTCTCCGTTATATTTTATAAGAACTTCACATCATAAATGATCGTGATGCGGGCGCAAAGATAGAATGAAAGAACGTTCTGTGCAACATTTCTAGTTTATTTTTTTTATGTTTTTTTTGAAATGATTGAGTATCAGTTTTTTTGTTTTAAAAAGAAACTGGCTTTTTTTAAGAAAAAATAAAAACACAATAAAAAATGATTTTTAGAGCTATTAAGTAGTATTATATATTACTTTAAATTATAGTAAGAACAATTATATTTGTAATGTTTCAAATGATTATTTAAATGATGAAAAAAATAATTTTATTAGTACTACTTTTTAGTTTTCAGATGAATGTTTTTGCTCAAAGACCTGTTCTATCTGAAGATTTTTCGTTTTCCTTCGGAGAGAAATATAAAAACATTAAATCTAGACGTAAGTACTACGTAGCTCATGGTAATCAATTATTATCTGTGAAAAAAGGAAAAAAATCGATGACCATACAACGTTATGGATTAGAAGATTTAAAAGAAAATTTGAAATTTAGACAAGTAGTTGAAGATAAAGGTGATTTTGAAACAGTTTTAAAACTTGGCTATAGAGCTGTAGCTTTTTATTCTATCAAAAATAGAGTTTATGCTCAATTTATATCATTAACAAATAAATCAATAAGTAAGCCTACACAACTTATTAATGAAAAAGAAGGAGTAGAAAGAAACTTTTCATTTCAAGGTACTTATGATTTTGACGCAGGTGGACGTATTCATAAGTTTGCCTTTAAAAAATCCCCTGATGGAAATAAATTATTAATTCTTTATCGTCTAAAATCAGAAGAAGAGAACAAAGAAAGAATCGTAGTGCAAGTTTTTAATGATAAATTAGAATTAGATTGGAAGAAGAAAATATTACTTCCAATAGAAGAGAAAAAATTATTAAAAGAAGATTTTACTATCGATAACGAAGGGAACTTCTATATGACAGCATCTATTTTTGAAAATGAGAAAAAAGATAAATTAAAAGAAAAATATACTTCTTCGATTTATGTATTTAATAAAGAAAGTCAGGAGTTAAAAAGTAATACGATAGCACTTAATGTTGCTATTGAAGATGCTGTAATTATAAAAAAAGGTGCAAAAACTGCTGTTACAGGTTTTTTTACATCTGATTCTGATAAAGAAATTGCTGCAGGAATTTTTACGTTAGATCTGGGTAAAGAAGGAAGTGTAACTAATTTGAGACACACATTATTCCCAGAAGAGACATTAGCAAAATTAATGGCAGAAAGAGAAGAACGTATAAATGAAGGTACTCAAAAGAAAACTTCAAAAAGAGATTTTCAGAATTTAAGAATAAATAAAATTTATACCAATGATGACGGAAGCCAAGTGATATTAGCAGAACAAAGATATGTTACACGACATTCAACTTCAAGTTCCTCTGGAGGGCGCATCATGTTTAGAAATTATTACACAGATATTTATGCATTTAAGATATTGAGCAATGGGCAAATTGCATGGATGCAAAAAATGCCTAAATACCAAATGGGGATGAGAGGAAAAGGAAGTATGTCTTATTATAGCTTCAAATCAAAAGGAGAATATTATTTATTATATGTAGATGATTTTACTAATTTGAAGAAAGAATTTCAAGAAACACCAACAAAATATTATGATGGGAAAAAAGAATTTCTTTATTTGACAGCTTATATCATAAATGACAATACAGGAGAAGTAGAAAAACAACCTGTTTTAACAGGTAGAGATGTTAGAAATTCTAGATTAGAACATTTAGAAATAAGTAAAATGACAAAATTGCATAATAATTTTATTATGGAAGCTTTTGATGGTAAAAAAAATAACCTTTTAATCAAATTATCTGAGGTGAAATAAATAAAAACAGTTATTGATACTTGAAAACCGTAATTATATTTAAATTACGGTTTTTTTATGAACTATACTTAACACTAATAGAGGTTATAAGTGTAAAATTAATAATGTTTATAATTTAATAACTAATAAACTAAACTAAATGAATCAATCAATTAAAAGATTAGCAATAATGTTTTTTCTGCTAAATGTATTCTTACTCAATGCCCAAGACAAATATGCTTCTAGATTATCAAAAAATTACGAAATAACAATAGGAGAAAAATACAAAGAGAATAGAAGTGAAACGAAATTATTTTATAAAAATAAAAGCTAAGAAATAAAAAACAAAAAGCGAGATAATCTAAATTACCTCGCTTTTCTTATATCGTAAGAGCTATCATTGAGTAGCTTCCATTTTCTTTTCCATTTCAATTAACTGAGCAACATTACGTATCAATCGATTGTGTTTTCTAACAAAAGGGTTTGTTTCATCCCATACATAACCTGCTAAAACAGCACATATTTGTTTTTTAATGGTAACATTCTCTTTATCATGAAAAATTATTTCCTGTAAATTACCATTATACCATTCTTTTACATAAGAAGTAAATACGTCTACACCTCGCTTGATATAAGCAACAAATTCTTCATCCCAATCCACAGATTTCCCTTGAAGCTGTTTTAAAGCAAGTTTTGCTGCAAGAATACCAGATTCTGTAGCAAAAGAAACTCCAGAAGAGAAAATAGGATCTAAGAATTCTGCACTATTACCAGTTAAAACAAAGCCATCTCCATGAAGCTTAGTTACATTTTTAGCAATATTCTTTACTTGATAAGGTTCAAATTCTAAAGGAAGGTCTTTAAATTGATCATAATAATGATCTGCTTTTTTTAGCATTTGAAAGAAAATTTCAGAAGTAGAGCCATTGAATGAGTTAATCCAATCCATTGGGCCAACAAAACCTACACTAGTATTTCCGTTTGAAAACGGAATATACCAAAACCAAACTTCGGGACTGATTACTTCAAATGTTATTAAAGTACCATTAGGACCACTAGGTCTACGAACATCTTTTATCTGTGTAAATATAGAACCATGTTTGGCAAGTTGCGAAGGCGCTTCTAGACCTAATTTGCTAGCAATAACACGACCAAAACCACTAGAGTCAATAACAAATTTAGCTTCGATTTGACGTGTTGTACCATCAACATCTTTGATAGTTGTAAATGAGTCGGTACCTTTAAATTGTATATCTATTACTTCAGCTTCAAAATCGACAGCAACTCCTTGTTTTTGAGCTTCATTAATTAATGTGTTATCAAAATGATCTCTAGGTACTTGCCATGTCCAATCCCATCCGTCACCATATTTTTTGCTAAAATCAAAAACACCTTTTTCTTCACCTCTTATAAAACGAGCACCTTTCTTTTTCTCATAATTTTGAGTCATCAAACAATCCAATAGACCAGCTTCTTCAAAATTATCCATACATCGAGGAATCAAGCTTTCTCCGATTTGATAACGAGGAAATTTAGATTTCTCAACAATTTTAACATTTATCCCGTGCTTGTTTAGATAAGCAGCACTCACACTTCCAGACGGTCCAGCTCCAATTATAAGGACATCAACAACTTCTTTTTTCATAGAATTTTAAAAGATACGGTAAATACATTACATTTGCTGTGTAAAAATAATCACTAAAGTTTAATATTTGTTAAAATATTGAAGAAAAACTTACTAAAGTAAAAATGCTAATACTAAAAAACAAGCTAGAAATAAACGATTTTCTTCGAGTTATTTTTGGCAAGGAAGAGCTTACCATAGATCAATCAATCATCAATCGAGTAGAAGAAAGCTATAATTTCCTAGAAGATTTTTCGAAAAATAAAGTGATATATGGAGTTAATACAGGCTTTGGACCTATGGCTCAATATAAAATTGAAGAAGAAGATAGAATTGCATTACAATTTAATCTTATTAGAAGTCATTCTTCAGGTACAGGTAAACCTATTGAACCAGCATATGTAAAAGCATTGATGTTGGCAAGAATGAACACTTTATCTTTAGGTAAGTCAGGTATAAATGTAACAGTAATAAACGCATTAAAAGAGTTAATTAATAATGATATAACTCCTTTAATATTTGAACATGGGGGCGTTGGTGCTAGTGGAGATTTAGTACAATTGGCACACCTTGCATTAGTTTTGATTGGAGAAGGAGAGGTTTTCTATAAAGGAGAACGAAGAGAGACTAAAGAAGTTTTTGAAGAATTAAATATTAAACCAATCGAAGTTAAAATTCGAGAAGGATTGGCATTGATCAATGGAACTTCGGCTATGACTGGTATTGGTATCGTGAATGTAATTAATGCACAAAAACTATTAGATTGGTCAATATGTTGTTCTGCAGCAATCAATGAAATTGTTGAAGCATACGATGATCATTTATCAAAAGAATTAAACCATAGTAAATTACACATTGGTCAACAACAAGTAGCTAAAAAAATGAGAGATCATTTAGCTGATAGTCAATTGACACGTGATCGTAATGAGCATTTATATTCAGGAACTCAAGAAGATTCATATTTTAAAGAAAAAGTGCAAGAATATTATTCTTTAAGATGTGTACCTCAGATTTTAGGACCAGTACATGATACAATTCATCATGTAGGAAGAATTTTAATTGAAGAATTAAATTCGGCAAATGATAACCCAATAATTGATGTAGAAACAAAACATGTATACCACGGTGGAAATTTCCATGGAGATTATGTTTCTCTTGAAATGGATAAGCTAAAGTTAGTTGTAACAAAATTGTCAATGTTAGCTGAGCGTCAATTGAACTATTTATTAAATGCTAAAATAAATGATATCTTGCCTCCTTTTGTGAATTTAGGAAAACTAGGTTTCAATTTTGGTATGCAAGGAGTTCAATTTACAGCAGTTTCAACAACGGCAGAAAACCAGACATTATCTAATCCGATGTACATACATAGTATACCTAATAATAATGACAATCAGGATATCGTAAGTATGGGGACTAATGCAGCTAATATTACAAAAACAGTAATAGAAAACACATTTGAGGTATTAGCTATTGAATTAATGACAATTGTACAGGCGTTAGAATATTTGAAATTTGGAGATAAACTTTCTAAAAAAACTCAAAAATTAGTAAACGATGTAAGTGAGTTAGTTCCACCTTTTACAGAAGATTATATAACATATCCATATGTTCAAAAAGTAAAAGATTACTTGAAAAATAACGATGCTTATTAAGTAGAAAGTTTAATTTTTACTTCTGAATAATAAATATTTTACTAAAATCTTGAATGAAATGAAAAGCAAAATATGTTTACTATTATTGGTACTAATGACTATTAATGCCACTTATGCGCAAGAATTAGCATTGGTAAGAGAAAAAGGGAAATTTGGTTATATTAATAAGGAAGGAACTTTTGTAATCGAACCAAAGTTTAAGCAAGCCAAAAGTTTTTCTAATGGTGTAGCATTGGTTTTAGTGAAAGATAAATGGGGATACATTTTACCTAATGGTGAATGGGCGATTGAACCTCAATTTGATGGCGGTAAAAAATTTAATAGCGAAATAGGAATTGTTCGAGTAAAAAAAGATTGGATCTATATCAATAAAAAAGGCGAACGATTAAAATTTGCAATATCTGATAAGCTCTATAACTTTAATGATGGAGTAGCATTTATAAGAAAACCAAGTGGAATAGGAGTAATAAATACTAAAGGAGAAGTTGTAATCGAACCTAAGTATAAAATCATAAAGAAATTCAAAAATGGCTATGCAAGATTTTGTACTCATGCTGATTTATGGGGAATTATAAATACGAAAGGCGATATAATAATAAAACCTGTTTATAAAAAAATAGGAAATTATGTAAATAATATCGCTAGAGTAACCAATAGTGATTTAACTCAAGGTTTAGTTTCAACAGAAGGACTTATAGTAATTCCTGAAGTACAAAAGATTTGGGATTTTAATGAAAATGAAAGCCTAGCAATGGCTAGGAAAAATGATAAAATTGGATTTATTAATGCTAGAGGAGAATGGGTTATAACCCCTCAATTTAAAAAAGCTAAATCTTTTGTAAATGGATATGCTGGAGTTTTTAATGATAAGTATTGGGGAGTAATAGATAGTACAGGTAAATTGATACTAGATTACCAATATAGAGATGTTGATTACTTTAGTAAAGATGGTTTGTTACCTGTAAAATTTAAGAAGGATAAAAAAAAGTGGGGATTTGTCTCTATCGAAGGAAAAGAAGTTATTCAACCTTTGTATGAGATTACATCAACTAATTTTGGTTTCTTAACAGGAAAAAGAGCTACCAAAGGATTTAAGAATGGATTGGCAAGAGTAAAGCATGCAAAAAAATGGGGGTTTCTTAAATTAGATGGTTCTATATTAGGAAATAAGTGGTATGATAATGCAGAACTTTTTGTGAAGATTGATTAGAAAATTTTACAGATCAAGACGTTTATTTTTTAGATAAATAATAATATTTTATTTTAGCTATCTTCTTTGTGTTGTAAAAAAGAAGAAAGTTACATATAAAAACAATCAAAAGACAAATGAAATACGCTCTTATTACAGGAGGTTCAAGGGGAATCGGTAGAGCAATAGCTGTTAAAATAGCTAAAGAATTACAATACCCTATATTAGTGAATTATCAATCAAATGATATAGCTGCTAATGAAACAAAAAAGATAATCGAAGATGAAGGAGGAAGCTGTACATTACTAAAATTTAATGTAGCTGATATAAATGATACACACCAAGTATTAGATACATGGATGGAGGAAAATCCTGATGCAACTATTGAGGTAATAGTTAATAATGCAGGAATTACAAGAGATGGATTGTTTATGTGGATGAAACCTGAAGATTGGCATGATGTTTTGAATATTAGCTTAAATGGTTTTTATAACGTAACAAATCATTTGGTACAAAAAATGTTGACGAATCGTTACGGAAGAATTATTAATTTGGTATCAGTTTCTGGTGTAAAAGGAACTGCAGGACAAGTTAATTATTCCGCAGCAAAAGGAGCGCTTGTAGCTGCAACTAAAGCTTTGGCACAAGAAATTGCAAAGCGAAAAATAACAGTGAATGCTGTTGCTCCAGGATTTATTAAAACAGATATGACTGCCGAAATGGATGAAAAAGAATTAAAAAGAATGATTCCTGTCAACCGTTTTGGTGAAGCTGAAGAAGTAGCAGATTTAGTTAGTTTCTTAGCTTCAAAAAAATCATCCTATATAACAGGAGAAGTAATAAATATCAACGGGGGAATTTATTCTTAAAAAGATATGAGAAGAGTAGTAATTACAGGGATGGGTATCTATTCATGTATAGGTACAGATGTAGAAAGTGTAAAAGAATCTTTATACAATGGAAAATCTGGAATTGTATTTGATCCCAATCGAAAAGAATTTGGATACCGTTCAGGGTTAACAGGAACAGTACCAGTGCCTAATCTTAAAAAAGAATTAAGTAGACGCCAACGAATTAGTTTTGGTGAAGAATCTGAGTATGCTTATATAGCTGCAAAACAGGCTTTTGATCAAGCCAAAATTGACCAAGAATTTTTAGAAAATAACGAAATAGGTATTCTTTTTGGAAACGATAGTACAGCAGCTTCTGTAATAGAATCTATTGATAAAATTCGTTTAAAAAAAGATACAACCTTAGTAGGTTCTGGAGCTGTGTTTAAATCGATGAATTCTACTGTTAGTATGAATTTATCTACAGTTTTTAAACTAAAAGGAGTTAATTTTACTATTAGCGCAGCATGTGCTAGTGGATCTCATTCGATAGGTATGGCATATCTATTGATTAAACAAGGATTACAAGATTATGCTATTTGTGGAGGAGCTCAAGAAACTAACCAATTAGCCTTTGCTAGTTTTGATGGATTAGGTGTTTTTTCAACTAATGAAGAGGATCCTACAAAAGCATCAAGACCATTTGATAAAGATAGAGATGGATTAGTTCCAAGTGGTGGTGGTGCAGCCGTTTTTCTTGAAACTTACGAAAGCGCAATTGCTAGAGGAGCTACAATTTTAGGAGAAATTGTTGGATATGGTTTTTCTTCAAATGGAGAACATATTTCAACACCAAATCAAGAAGGACCTGCAAGAGCTATGAAAAAAGCTGTAGAACAGGCGAATATTGATATAAAAGATATTGACTATGTGAACGCACATGCAACTTCTACACCTATAGGAGACGCAAATGAAGCTAAAGCAATAGATGAGGTTTTTGGGAAGACAAAACCTTATGTTAGTTCAACAAAGTCCATGACGGGTCATGAATGTTGGATGGCAGGAGCAAGCGAGATTATTTATTCGTTAATTATGATGAATAATTCATTCGTAGCACCAAATATAAATTTGGAGACAGCAGATGAGGACTCTAATAAATTGAATTTAGCCACAAAGACAATAGATCATAATATTAATGCATTCTTATCAAATTCATTTGGATTTGGAGGAACAAACTCAGCATTAGTAATAAAAAAAGTAAAAGGAAATAATCACTAAGAATAAAGATGGATACTAATTTAATAGTTGAAAAAGTAAACGAATTTTTAATAGAAGAATTTGAAGTTGATGGAGAGGACATAAGTCCAGAGGCAGATCTAAAAGAAACATTAGATCTAGATAGTCTTGATTATGTAGATTTAGTTGTTGCGATAGAAGCAACTTTTGGAGTTAAATTAGTAGGAGAAGATTTTGTTGGAGTAGACAATTTTCAGAAATTTTACGATTTAATAGAAAAGAAAGTAAATAGCTAATCTTATCAACAGATGGCACAATGGGAAGGTAAATCCAAAGGAACTCCTTTAGGATATAAGATTTTTGCTTTTTTAATAGAAAAACTGGGAGTGAAATCAGCATATGTTGTACTCATTCTTGTTTCATTTTATTATCTAGTATTCTCTTTTTCTTCAACTAGAACAAGTTATTTTTATTTTAGAAAAAGATTAAAATATTCTTTACCTAAGACGGTTGTAAGTATCTATAAGAACTATTATTATTTTGGACAGACATTAATAGATCGATTCGCTATCGCAGCAGGATATAAAGATCAATTTAGTTTTGATTTTGATGGAATAGATAAGATAGATGCTTTATTTGGAAAAGGAAAAGGAGGAATACTATTTAGCGCACACTTAGGAAATTTTAATGTCGCTAGGTATTTTTTTGAAAAAGCCGAATTTAAAAATGAAGCTGTCGTAAATCTGTTAGTTACAGATCAAGAGAATGAAGCGTTACAAGAATATGTAGGAGCAACATCAAAAGGAGCAACTATGAAATTTATAGTTATCAAAGATGATATGTCTCACATATTTAAAATGAATGAAGTACTAGAAAATAATGAAGTAATAATATTTGCAGCCGATAGATATGTAGAAGGAATTCAGTTTATAGAAAAAGATTTTCTAGGTAAACCTGTTAAATTCCCTTCTGGTCCATATAAGTTAGCTGCGAGAAAAAAGTTGCCAATTTTATTTCTATACATAATGAAGGAAAGTGCTAGTCATTACCATTTTTATGCTAAAGAAGCTAGCGAAAGCATGGAGTATAAACCAAGTAAAATATTAGAAGAGTATATTAGAAATCTTGAAATAATGATTCGAAAATATCCTTTGCAATGGTTTAATTTTTATGATTACTGGAATGATTTAAAATCATAATTTATGAAAAATGTCTTAGTATTATATTATAGTCAGAGTGGTCAACTTAAAGAAGTTTTAGATCACATGGTAGCACCTATAATAGCTGATCCAAATATTGAGGTAACTTTTCAAGCAATTAAACCAGAAAAAGAATATGCTTTTCCTTGGGAGAAAAAAGATTTTTTAGGAGTATTCCCAGAAACATTTCTTCAAATTCCTATGCCTAATCAGCCGTTTCCAGAAGAGTTAAAAGGAAAAAAGTATGATCTTATTATACTAGGATATACAGTATGGTATTTAACACCTTCGATTCCATTTAATTCATTTCTTAAAAGCGAAGAGGGAAGAAAAATTATAAAAAACACTCCAGTTCTAACAGTCAATGCGTCTCGTAATATGTGGATTTTGGCACAAGAAAAAGTAAAAAAACTTTTAGCTGATGCCAAAGCAGAATTAGTAGGAAATGTAGCTTTTGTAGATCGTAATATTAATCATGTTAGTGTAATTACAATCGTTCATTGGATGATGGGAGGAAAAAAAACGCGATATTTAGGTGTTTTTCCTAAACCAGGAATTTCTGAAAAAGATATTAAAGAAGGAGCAAGGTTCGGAAGTATTATAAAGAAATATATAGTTTCATCTTCGTATACTGGAATGCAAGATGAAATTAGAGATGCAGGAGGAGTTGTAATACGACCGTTTTTAATTAGATCGGATCAAGGAGGAAATCGCATTTTTAAAAAATGGGCAACCATAATTTATAAAGCGGGAGAAAAATCATTAAAAAAACGTCAAATGCTGCTGACTATATTCAGTCGTTATTTGCAATTAGCAATATGGGGAATCATGCCAATAGTTTTTATACTGTTTTTGGTAACCTATTTGCCTTTTTATACACGTATAAAAAGAGATATAAAATATTATCAATCAATAAGACTTAGATAAGGAATCTTTACATGAAGAACGTCTATATAACCCGTACAGGGCAATTTTTACCCAATGAACCTATTTCTAATGATGAAATGGAAAATAAACTAGGACTGATTGATGATAGGCCGTCTAGAGCAAGAAGAATCGTACTTAGAAATAACGGAATAAAAACACGTTATTATGCATTGGATAAAGAAAATAACATTACGCATAACAATGCTTTATTAACCAAAGAAGCTATTAATGATTTATGTGATGCAGATTTTAAAGAAAGTTCTATAGAGTTATTATCATGTGGAACTTCTGGACCAGATAATCTTTTACCATCTCATGCATCGATGGTTCATGGATTGTTAGATTGTAAAAGTATTGAATTAAACTCAGCATCAGGAGTATGTTGTTCTGGAATGAGTGCTCTTAAATACGGTTATATGGCAATCAAATCTGGAGATAAAAATAATGCAGTATGTACAGGATCAGAACGATCTTCTAGTTGGATGATGTCTCATAAATATGATGAAGAAGTTAATCACTTAAAATCATTAGAGGAAAATCCAGTAATAGGATTTAAAAAAGATTTTTTAAGATGGATGCTTTCAGATGGAGCAGGAGCTTTTTTATTAGAAAATGAACCTAACGGAACATTACCTCTTAAAATAGAATGGATGAAGGCATATTCATACGCACATGAACTAGAAGCTTGTATGTATGCTGGAGGAGAAAAATTAGAAGATGGAAGTATAAAACCATGGAGTGATTATACTCCAGAAGAATGGCTTAAAGAATCTATCTTTTCGTTAAAACAAGATGTAAAAATTCTTGACGAAAATATAGCTGTAAAAGGAGTTCAAAGTTTAAAAGACGCTATAGAAAGTAATCATTTAGACATAAATGATATAGATTACTTTTTACCACATTTATCTTCATTTTATTTTGGTGATAGATTGTATGAAGAAATGGTAAAAAATGAAGTTGATATTCCTAAAGAAAAATGGTTTACAAATTTAGCCGAAGTAGGAAATGTAGGTTCAGCATCTATTTATTTAATTATTGATGCATTACGAAATTCAGGGAAATTGAAGAAAGGACAAAAACTTTTAGCAGCGATCCCAGAAAGTGGAAGATTCTCATATTTTTATTTTTTAATGACAGTGTGTTAATGGAAAATTTATTGACAGAAGAAATAATAGATACAACGTTTATTCAAAAGTTGATTCCTCAAAAACATCCTTTTGTGATGATTGATAAACTTTTGTATTATTCTGATGAAAAAGTTGTGTCAGGATTTAAAATTCCAAAAGAAAACCCTCTCGTAAATGCGACACATTTTACAGAAGGTGGACTTATTGAAAATATGGCGCAAAGTATTGCACTACACAGAGGATATAGAGGTTATCGAAATAAAGGGAAAGATGAAAAACCAAAAACTGGATTTTTAGGATCAATTAAATATGCAGAGATAAGTAGTTTGCCCAAAATAGGTGACGAAATAATAACAACTGTAGATATTATTGCAGAAGTAATGAATGTTTCTTTAGTCAAAATAGAAGTAACCAATATACAAGGAGAATTATTAGCATCTTCAGAAATGAAAACAATTATAGTTGACCCTTAAAATAGCTAAGTATAGAACTTTAAAAAAGAGTATATGAAGAAGGAAGAAGTACCTCAAGATGAAAGTTGTTTTTCCAATACAACGATGAAAGAAGTAGTATATGCTGTTGATAAAGAAGGAAACTATAATAAAGCATTAAGTTCTGGCTGGGAAGCAAAAACAATCGTTCTTGATAAATCATTAGAATTACTAGAAGAACGTTTGAAAGATACAATCATCAATATTAAAAACGGAAAACAAAGCCCCATCGCATATTATATGGAATTACACCGTATGGACATACCTACATTAGCTAGTTATGTTGAAATGTGGCAATGGAGAGTAAAGAGACATTTAAAAAGCAAGCAATTCAAGAAGTTAAACGAGAAAACTTTAAAGAAATATGCAGCTGTTTTTGAAATAACTCTTACCGATCTAAAAAATCCTAAATTTTGAAAATAGATTTTACACATAATCAATCTGCTCATTGTGAAAATGGAGTAGTTTCAAATTTATTAAATTACAAAGGACTTTCATTAAGCGAACCAATGGTTTTTGGAATAGCTTCAGGATTGTTCTTTATCAATATACCTTTTTTAAAAGTAAATTATGCGCCTGCTTTTAGTTATAGACCAATGCCAGGTTTTATATTCTCAAGAGTTAGTAAAAGATTAGGGTTTAAGATTGAGAGAGTGAAATTTTCTTCAAAAGAAAAAGCACAACAAATTCTTGACCAAGAATTAAAGAAAAATAATCCTGTTGGATTACAAGTAGGAGTATATAATTTACCATATTTTCCAGATGAATATCGCTTTCATTTCAATGCGCATAATCTTGTTGTATATGGAAAAGAAGGAGATTCATATTTAGTGAGTGATCCTGTAATGCCAGCAGTAACTCGTTTAACAGAAAAAGAATTAGAAAAAGTACGTTTTGCAAAGGGTGCATTAGCTCCAAAAGGACATATATACTATCCTGTTTCAATTCCTGAAAATCTAGATTTGAAAAAAGCTATTCTTAAAGGAATAAAACAAACATGTAAAGATATGTTAGCGCCTGTTCCATTTGTAGGAGTAAAAGGAATTCATCTAGTAGCTAGAAAAATTAGAAAATGGCCTAAAAAAGTTGGAGTTAAAAAAACCAATCATTATCTAGGACAATTGGTTAGGATGCAAGAAGAAATAGGAACAGGAGGTGGCGGTTTCCGATTTATTTATGCAGCATTTTTACAAGAGGCATCTGTAATATTGGAGAACGAAGCATTGGCCGAATTGTCCAAAGAGTTAACAGCGATAGGAGATAAATGGAGGGATTTTGCAGTAGATGCATCTAGGTTGTATAAAAATAGAAGCAAAGAAACAGATGCTTATAATAAAATAGCAGATAAATTGGAGCATATTGGAAATGAAGAAAAAGCATTTTATTTAAAACTAAGAAAAGCAATACACTAAATTATGAAACTTATTGAGATACATAGTTTAGAAAAACAATACAAAGGAGCAGACTTTAAATCGTTAGATAAAGTTGACTTGAGTATTAATAAAGGAGAAGTATTTGGTCTATTAGGACCTAATGGAGCAGGAAAAACTACGTTGATTTCAATTTTATGTGGTTTACTTAAACAAACCAAAGGAACCATTGTGATAGATGGTGTGTCGGATGCTACACAAACGAGTGTAGTAGATAAAAATAAGATAGGAGTAGTACCTCAAGAATATGCCTTGTATCCTAGTTTATCTGCTAGAGAAAATCTTATGTATTTTGGAAGCATGTATACTATTTCTAAAAAGGAGCTTAAAAAGAATATAGATGAGCATTTAGAAGTATTAGGACTGCTAAATTTTGCAGATAAAAAGATTAAAACTTTTTCTGGCGGAATGAAACGTCGTATCAATCTTATAGCAGCGATATTACATAAACCAACATTATTGTTTTTGGATGAACCAACCGTTGGAGTGGACGTGCAATCAAAAAAAGCAATAACAGAAAAACTTCAAGATTTACACAAAAACGGAACGACAATTATTTATACATCACATCATTTAAGAGAAGCACAAGAATTATGTACACGAGTAGGGATTATTGATAGGGGTAGAATTATAGCATGTGATAGCCCTAATGCATTAATTGAAATGACTGAAGGCGCAAGAAATTTAGAAGATGTATTTGTAAAACTAACAGGGAAAGAACTTAGAGATTATGCATAAATTACTTGCATCTATAAAAAAAGAAGCCTTATTACTTTTACGAGATATAGGTGGATTGGGAATTTTATTTGTAATGCCTATCATTTTAGTAATTACAATAACATTACTTCAAGATACTACTTTTAAAAAAGTAAGTGGAGGGACTAGTATAGATATACTATTAGTTGATCTAGATAAAGGACACTTATCAAGTGAAATACGTAAAAGTTTTAGCGAAATTCCATTTCTTAATCCAATAACAGCATTTGATGGAAAAGAGATTACAGAAAAATTAGCAGAAAAAAGAGTAGCTGCGGGAGATTATCAACTAGCAGTAGTGATCCCAGCACAACTATCTACAGACTTAGATAAACAGATAGCATCTAAAGTTAATGGGATTTTAGCTGACTTTGAAGGTGGAGAAATTGAAAATGAAACAGTAGTTGCAAATGATATTTTAGAAAAGATAGATACAAAGGTTATTAAGTTTTACTTTGATCCTATAACGCAAGAAACATTTCGAAGTTCTGTAGCTTTTGCAGTAGATAAGTTAATCTCTCAAATAGAAACACAATCTATTTATAAGGCTTTTGAATCGGAAATAGGAGCGTCTAAAAATATGGCATCGTTTAACGAACAGAAATTTGTTCGATACGAAGAGATAAATCCATCACTATCAGGAAAAGATATCATACCAAATTCGGTACAGCACAATGTTCCAGCATGGACGTTATTTGCTATATTTTTTATGATATTGCCGCTGTCTCTTAATTTGGTCAAAGAAAAAGGACAAGGAACATTTATTAGATTACAAACAACACCCGTTAGCTATCGAGTAATTATAACGGCAAAAGCAGTATTGTATGTGTTGGTGAGCTTATTGCAATTTACAATTATTTTATTGCTAGGGATGTATGTGTTTCCATTATTAGAGTTGCCAGCATTGCAAATAGGTAATAATATAGGATTATTGTATGTTGTAGCTTTAAGCTCAGGGATGGCAGCTGTTGGATTAGGATTGTTATTAGGAACATTATTTACTACACATGAGCAAGCGGCCCCATTTGGAGCAGTTTTAGTTGTTATTTTAGCAGCTATTGGTGGTGTATGGGTACCCGTTTTTGCAATGCCAGAAACAATGCAAATAGTAGCAAAGATCTCACCAATGAATTGGGGATTAGATGCATTTTATAGTTGTTTTGTTAGAGAAGGAGGAATACAGGATATTGCAAGTCAAGTAGGGTTGCTTATAGGATTTTTTATGTTAACAGTAAGTATTTCGATACTATATTATGAGAAGAAGAAAACAGTCTGATAATACGGTTGCAACCGATATAAAAAACACATATGATGTTAGGATTAGATTTAATGATTGTGATCCTTTAAGAATTGTATGGCATGGTATGTATATTACATATTTTGAAGATGGAAGAGAAGCTTTTGGGAGAGCACAAGGAGTTTCTTATTTAGATATTAAATCTAATGGATATGCAACGCCGATTGTTAAGTCTGTATGCGAACATAAAAAACCATTAGCCTATGGAGATATCGCGACAATAGAAACGACCTATATAGATACGCCAGCGGCAAAAATGATATTTAGATATAAGATATATAATCAAAAAAAAGAATTGGTTTGTACTGGAGAAACAATACAAGTTTTTTTAGCAGATAATGGGGTAATGTCATTAACAATACCAGAATTCTTTTTAGAATGGAAACGAAAAGTAGGATTGATATGAAACCAGTATACTTAGTTTCAGATACAATACTTTCTCCGTTAGGATTTTCTTCTGAAGAAAATATAAAAAAGGTAAGAGATAATGTATCTGGAATACAGCTGATAGATGATAAAAAGTTACATAAAGAACCATTTTATGGAGCAAAAATAGAGGCTTCTTTATTAGAGAAAGAAAGCGAAAATAAGAAACTTACATCTTATAGTAAATTAGAACAAATGATGATATTATCTATACAACAATTGTTGGATGCTACTACATCATTAAATATAAACGAAGTAGGAATTGTAATTTCTACTACCAAAGGAAATATCGATAGTTTAGAAATAGAACTCCATTCTGAGAAAGCCTATTTATCTAATTTATCAAATACAATAAAAACTCATTTTGGATTAAAAAACTTACCAGTTATAATATCCAATGCATGTATTTCTGGAGGATTAGCTGTAGCAGTAGCAAAGCGAATGATTCAATCAGAAATGTATAAAGATGTATTGGTTATAGGTGGTGATTTGTTATCAGAGTTTACTTTATCAGGTTTCTTTTCATTTCAAGCAGTAAGTAATGCCCCTTGTAAACCTTTTAGTAAATTTAGAACAGGAGTAAGCTTAGGAGAAGCTGTAGCAGCTCTTTGGTTATCTGATAGAGATGAAATAAACAAAACTAAGATTCAAATAACAGGAGAAGCTTCTGCTAATGATGCAAATCATATTTCTGGACCATCTCGAACAGGAGAAGGTTTGTATATAAGCATAACAAAAGCTTTAAAAGAAGCAAAAATAACAAGTGAGTCAATAGATTATATTTCTGCTCATGGAACAGCAACTCCTTTTAATGATGAAATGGAAGCTATAGCATTTAATAGAGCTTCTTTACAAAAGGTACCGATGAATAGCCTAAAAGGATATTATGGGCATACACTAGGAGCTTCAGCATTAATAGAAACAATAGTCGCAAGACATAGTCTATTAAATAATGAATTATTTGCTTCCAAAGGATTTGACGAATTGGGAGTCTCTCAAGAAGTAAATGTTTTGACTGAAAATAAAAAAACAACATTGCATCGTATTTTAAATACAGCCTCTGGTTTTGGTGGTTGTAATGTCGCATTGATATTAGAAAAAGTAAATAGCTAATGGAAAAAGTATATCATATAGCACAACATTGTGCAATAAAAAATCAAGCTGTTTATAAAAATGGGATATGCATTTATGAAGATGAAGAATCTGAAACAATCAAAGATTTTGCAAAAGGAGTTTATAAAAATTTAGAATTGAAATATCCTAAATTTTATAAAATGGATGAATTGTGCAAATTAAGTTTTTTGGCATCAGAAGTATTATTAAAAAATAATGAAATTGAAATTGATGAAGAAACAGCATTGGTATTAGCAAATAAAGCATCTAGCTTGGATACTGACAGAAAACATCAAAAATCAATAACAGATAAAGAGAATTATTTTCCATCACCAGCAGTATTTGTATATACATTACCTAATATTGCGTTGGGAGAAATTAGTATCAAGAATAAATTGAAAAGTGAGAACGCTTTTTTTATTTCAGAATCCTTTGATGCAGATTTTATATTGAAATATGCTAAAATGCTTATTGATAGCGAAAAAGCTACACAAGTGATTTGTGGATGGGCAGATTTGGATACTGATAAATATGATGTATTTTTGATGCAATTAACATCAGAAAACGGAAAAAAATTAACAACCCAAGAAATAACAAATATTTATAATAACGATTATGGCAGAGTTAGTAGAAGAGCTTAAAGTAAAAATAATAGATCAGTTAAGTTTAGAAGATATAGAAGTAAGTGATATAGGTAATGATGATCCATTATTTGGAGATGGATTAGCACTAGATTCAATTGATGCATTAGAGTTAATCGTGTTATTAGAAAAAGAATACGGTATCAAACTTACAGACCCTAAACAAGGAAAAGAAATATTTCAGTCTGTACAAATAATGGCTGATTATATAACAGAACACCGAACAAAATAATAAATCAAACGATGTAGATACTATCCCATTTGTAAATAAATTATTTATAAATGGGATAGTATTGATTTAATCCTAATTTATATAGATGAGTAAAGGAATTGCCATAACTGGAATGGGAATCATTTCTTCTGTAGGAGCTACAGTTGAAGAAAATTTACATTCATTAAAAGCTGCAACCCCAGGGATCACTAGGTTAGCTAATATAGAAACACGTCATCGTGATTCTATTATGGTAGGAGAGATTAAGCAAACAAATGCTCAATTAGAAACACAATTAGGACTAGAAAAAGAAAATAATTTATCTAGAACTTCTATGTTAGGGATTATTGCAGCAAAAGAAGCATTAACTCAAGCATCAATAAATGACATTGAAGCGCACCGTACTGGTTTTATATCAGGAACAAGTGTTGGTGGAATGGATATGACTGAGCGTTATTACGACTCGTATAATGAATCTTTAGAATATATAAGATACATAGAAACACAACATGCAGGATCAACAACAGGTGATATAGCAAAATATCTAGGGATTAAAGGTTATGTAACTACAATAAGTACAGCATGTTCTTCTGCGGCCAATGCAATTATGCTTGGAGCACGTATGATCAAAGCAGGTAAACTAGATAGAGTTATCGTAGGGGGGACAGATGGGATGTCTAAATTTACGATCAATGGCTTTAATACTTTAATGATTTTATCAGATGAGGAGTGTACTCCTTTTGATGAACATAGAAAAGGATTAAATTTAGGAGAAGCAGCAGCATATATTGTTTTAGAGAGTGATGCTATTGTAGCGAACGAAAATAAAAAAGTATTAGGATATGTAAGTGGTTGGGCAAATGCAAATGATGCGTATCATCAAACTGCTTCATCCTCTGAAGGAGAAGGAGCATATTTAGCGATGAAAAAGGCTTTAAATGTAGCCAAAATATCCCCAGAACAAGTAGATTATGTAAATGCTCATGGTACTGCGACGCCTAATAATGATATGTCTGAAGGGACAGCAATGACTCGAATTTTTGGAAAAGAAACGATGCCTGTTTTTAGCTCTACGAAAGCATTTACAGGACATACACTAGCTGCTGCTGCTGCTGTAGAAGCAGTATTTTCGATATTATCATTACAGGAGAATATTGTTTTTCCTAATTTGAATTTCAAAACTCCTATAGCAGATCTTTCTATGACACCACAAACAACGTGTTTAGAGAAAGAATTAGATGTTATATTGTCAAATTCATTCGGATTTGGAGGGAATTGTTCCACATTAATATTTACAAAATAATGAATAAATGTTATATTAATGGTGTTGCCAGTATAACTGCGCAGCCAACAACAAACGGAAAGTTTTTAGAAGATATTATCTCGTATAACGATATAATATTTAAAGCAGATAATCCTAATTATAAAGATTTTATTAAACCTTCTGCAATGAGAAGGATGTCTAAATCTGTTAAGATGGGGGTTACTGCCTCAAAAATGGCAATGGAGCAAGCTAGATTGGAGATGCCTGATGCGATTATTACAGGTACTGGAATGGGGTGTAGGCAAGATTCAGAAAAGTTTTTAGAAAAAATACTATATGATGATGAGCAATTTTTAACTCCTACATTATTTATTCAATCAACACATAATACTGTTGGAGGACAGATAGCATTAGGATTACAGTGTAAAGGGTATAATCTTACTTATGTACAATCATCTGCTTCGTTTGAATCCTCATTAATTGACGCTCAATTAATGCTCACAGAAGATTCCAATAAAAAGATAGTTGTAGGAGGAATAGATGAAATAGCCAAAACCTCTTCAAAATTTCATATTCTCAATGGAGAATTAAAACAACAGCCGATACCCAATTTAGAATTACTACAGTCAAAGACAACAGGAACACTACTATCTGAAGGAGCTACTTTTATGGTGCTTGACGGAGAGAAATCAACCAAAAATATTGCAGAAATAGTAGATATTGAAATGATATACACAGCTTCAATAGAAGAAACTAAAAAGAATATTGAGGATTTTATCGCACGTCAAGGCTTGAAAATACAAGATATAGATGCTGTTATTTTGGGAAATAATGGAGATCGACAATTTGATACGTATTATCAAAGTTTACAAACTTCAATTTTCACCAATACGCAACAGTTATATTATAAACACTTAATAGGTGATTATCACGTAGCCTCAGCTTTTGGATATTGGTTAACATGTAATATTTTTAAACATAATAATGTGCCATCTATAGTAAAGATGAATAATCTAGAAGTTGATGAGCATAAAAATATATTGTTATATAATCAATATCGTGGTGAGAATCATAGTATCGCCTTAGTACGTAAATGTTAGTTAGAAGAGTCGTTAATACCGTATTTTTAATATGTTTACTTCTGATTGTTTTCTTAATATATCAAGAAGGGCTATCTCTATGGTATATGTTTGTAATAGCTATTGTATGGTTAGGAATTACTATATATGGAGTATGTAATGTCGATTCGCAATATTTTGTAAAAGCTTATTGTAATAACTCATCATCAATGCAAAATGAGGTAGCAATAACATTTGATGATGGACCCGATATCAATACATTAGAGATATTAAAAGTATTGAAAAAGTACAATGCAAAGGCTACTTTTTTCTGTATTGGAAAACAGGTCGATAAACATCCCGAAATAGCTAAACAAATAATTGCAGACGGACATATTATAGGAAATCATACTCATAGCCACAGTAAATTTATAGATACTTATGGACCTAAAAAATTTGCAGAAGAAATACATAAAGCAGATGCTAGTATTTATAAAGCAATAGGTAAAACACCATTATTATTTAGACCTCCATATGGAGTAACAAATCCGGAGATTGCTAAAGCTTTAAAAATAACAAAACATTATGTTATCGGTTGGAATAAGCGATCTTTTGATACATCAACCTCTTCATTAGAGAAAATATACGAACGAATAACAGTAAAGTTAAAACCTGGAGATGTAATATTATTACATGATACACAATTACATACTGTAGATATCTTGGAACAGTTATTGGTATATTTAGAAGAAAACAAATTTAAAGCAATAGGTGTTGATGAAATATTTACCCTAAAACCTTATAAAGAAGATATTTAAAAGACTATGAAAAAAATAATACCTTTTGTACTATTATTGCTAACAGCTTTTATACTTAATGCACAAGAAACTAAGCTGTCTGCTGATGAAGTAATTATTTTTAAGGAAAAAATATCAAAAGCAGCAAAGGAGAATAAAACAATATCTAATAGTTTTGAACAAATAAAGCATATTGATTTCTTATCAAATGATATTATAAGTAAAGGAGCATTGTTTTTTAAAGCTCCTAATATGATTAAATGGTCATACACAGATCCATACTTATATAGTGTGATTTTTAAAGAAAAAAGACTTTATATCAACGATTCAGGTAAAAAAAGCGACATTAATTTAGCTTCAAATAAAACATTTAAAAAACTTAATGATCTTATAGTCAAAAGTGTTAATGGAGACATGCTGTTAGATGGAGAACAATTTATTGTTTCGTATACGCAAACAAAAAGTATCTATAAAACGAATCTGATACCAAAAGATAAGAAGTTAAAAGAAATGTTCGACACTGTTCAATTAGAATTTGACAAAAAAAGTATGTTAGTAGTCAATGTTAAATTTATAGAGGCTTCGGGAGATTATACATTGATTCGATTCACGAATAAATTTGTTAATAAACCTATAGCTGATGAGGTGTTTAATAATTAGTCTTTTTGTCGTTGTAAGTTTTACTAGCTGTTCTTCATTGACAATAGTTGATGAAACAACTAAAACTATAGAGCAGAATACTATAATTAATCCATATTTTTCTGATCCAAATTATGATTATGTATATGAAACAAGTATTGAAGCATATGGAAATCATTTTAGTGGGATTCTAATTGTAAAAAAAATAGGAGAAACTAAACATAGAGCAGTCTTTACATCAATATTTGGAGGGACACTATTTGATTTTGAATTTGATAATGAGAAGTTTATAGTGCATCATGTGGTGAAACAGATGGATAAGAAAATTATAATAAACCTTCTTAAAAAAGATTTCAGAGCGCTTATTCAAGAAAAAAACATAACTTTTATTAATTATAAAAAAGTTAACGAAAGGATCTTCAAAACTAAGCAAGGCAAAAGATATAATTACTACTTTTACAACGATTCTGACAAAAAATTACAACGGATACAACAAACATCAAAGCGAAAAGAAAAATTTATTATTGATTTTCAAAATATAGAAAATCAAATCGCAGAGAATATTAGTTTACGACATCAAGGAATCAAATTAAAAATGGAATTTAAATTATTAAAGAAATAGAATGTTAATCACAGATTTTTACGAAAAACAATCAGAAGAAATTATAGAGAACAAACAAATAGCTGTGATTAAATTGAATTCAGAGAATGAAGTCTTTAAAGGACATTTTCCAGGAAAACCAATTACGCCAGGTGTTTGTATGTTACAAATTATAAAAGAATTAACAGAAGAGAGATTGGGAGTTTCGTTACTGATGACTCGTGCGTCTAATGTTAAATTTATGGCAGTTATCAATCCAGAAGAAACACCAGTTATTACTTTAACGAACGAGTTTACTGATGCAGAAGATTATATTAAAGTGAAAAACGTATGTTCTTACGGAGAGACTGTAGCTTTAAAAATGATCACGACATTTAAAAAAATATAGATGAAATTTTTATGTACACTTTTTTTTATTCTTTATACACTACCTCAGAATAATATTGATAGTATAAGAAAGTTATATACAGAAGCTTCTAATGATGAAAAAAAGACATTAGAACTTTATCAAATAACAGAAAAGAAATCTAAGGGAAAAGGAATAATTTATAAAGGATATTATGGTGCTGCATTAACCTTAAAAGCTAAGTATGCAAAAAAACGAAAAGATAAAATTTCGTTTTTTAAAGAAGGAGCTCAACTTATAGAAAATGCCATTAAAAAAGACTCCACTAATATCGAGTTAAGATTTATTAGATTAAGTATTCAGGAGCATGCACCAAAAATTACACGATATAAAAAGAATATAGAAGAAGATAGGAATTTTATTACTACAAACCTGAAAAAAATTACTTCACATAAATTAAAAAAATACATTAAGGAATATTTAAGTAAATAAGTTAAAAAAGTCAAAAGACCATTTTTTTTTAACAATTCAAAGAGAGAAGAGGTAGGGTAGAACTAAGTTAATTTTGTTATAGCTATACGAATTATGAAAAATATAATTCAGATAAATTAACCTAAATCACCCAAATCTTAAAATGAAAATTAACTATTTAGTAGCATTATCTTGTGCGTTAATATCTTCTGTAGGTATTGCACAAAGTTGGCGACAAAAAACTTTTTCTGAAAATGATAACTATTTTGATATTATTAAAGAAAAACGAAAAGAATTAAGTATAGCAAAATCTGATCAAAAAAAGAATAAGCAATTTGAAAGATGGGCTTATTTTTGGGATTCTCATGTGAATGAAGATGGAACTTTTCCAAATCCTATGAATAATTATAATGCATGGAAAGATTATAATTCAGAAAATAAATCTAAAAGTACTTCAACAAACCCTTGGTCAATAATTGGTCCAACAGTAATTCCAGAATCTATAGTATCGTTTTATGCAGGTATGGGAAGATTAAATGTAGTAACATTTAACCCGACTAATACAGACGAAATATGGGTTGGTTCACCAGGAGGTGGCGTTTGGAGATCTAATGATGGAGGAGCTAATTGGATTCCTAAAGGGGATAATATTCCAAATATGGGGGTTTCTGATATTGTAATTGACCCTACTAACCCTGATGTTATATATTTAGCAACAGGAGATTTTGACGGAGGACACAACAATTCAATCGGGGTTTTAAAGTCAATAGATCATGGAGAGAATTGACAAACTACAGGGCTTAATTATTCTGTAACACAAAGTAGAAGAATAGCTCATTTATTGATTGACCCTACTGCTACTAGTACAATTTTTGCTACAACAAGGCAAGGAATATTCAAATCAATTGATGGAGGAACCAATTGGGCGTTAAAATCTACTGGTATAGGATTTAATGATATCGTATATAAAGCTGGAAGTACCACTACATTATTTGCAACAGCATCTGGTAGTAGTAGATTTTATATTTCTACAGATAATGGTGAAAATTGGACAGAATCTTCTACAGGAATAACCAATAATGGAAAATTAGATATTGCGGTAACTGCTGCTGATCCAGAACAAATTATAGCAATTAACAATAGAAGAGTATATAAATCTACAGATGGAGGAGCAAATTGGAACGCTATTACAACACCTGGAACTTTATCTACTCAAGGAGGATATAATCAAACAGTAGTTGTTAGTCCAGGCGATAAAAATTTGATGTTGATTGGTGGAGTCCATGGATGGAGAAGTATGGATGGAGGAACTACTTGGGAGATATATTTGGATGGATATTGGCAAGCAGGACGTCCATTTTTTTATGTGCATTCAGATCATCATGATCTTGAATTTTTACCAGGAAGTAATTCCATAGTTTTTTCAGCAAATGACGGAGGTCTATTTAAAGGAGATTTAACTTCTGCAACACGTTGGGAAGACCTTTCTTCTGGATTGTCTATAACTCAATATTATAAATTGGCAGGAACTCCGCAAAATGCTAATTTTATTTTAGCAGGAGCACAGGATAATGATATAACACATTATAATGGAACGAACTGGATAAATAGAAACTATGGAACAGATGGAGTTGAAGCATTATGGAATTATAGTGATTCTAATATGGCTTGGACGTGTAGTCAAGCTGGCTCAATGAGAAGAACAACTAATGGTTGGGCAACAAATGCTCAAAGTATAGCTACTCCTGGAGGAGCAAGATTTGTATGGCCATTAGAAATTAATCCAACAACACCAACGACAATTTATGGTGGATTTAATAGCTTGTACCGATCAACTGATAGTGGAGATACATGGACATCATTGAATTCTCCAGGAAGTTCTCCTACTGTTATTACAGTTGCACCATCTGATGATAATGTAATTTACGTAAGTGATGGAAATAGAGTTTATGGAACAACTAATGGAGGAACAGACTGGAATACTTTAGCATTACCTGTATCAGGAAATATTAGAAGTATAGCTGTAAATTCAACTGATCCAACCGAAGTTTATATATGTTATGGAAGATACAATGATGGTAATAAAGTATTTAAATCGTCAGATTCTGGAATAAACTGGACTAATATAACAGGAACATTACCTAATGTACCAATGCATAAAATACTGTTTTTAACAGGAGGTAATGGAGATTTATTTTTGGGATCCGATATAGGAGTATTTCATAGAAATAATACATTGTCAGATTGGGAAATATTAGGGACAGGTTTACCTAATGTAATTGTTAATGATATCGAAGTACACTATGCTACACAAAAACTTAGAGTAGCTACCTATGGTAGAGGAGTGTGGGAAATATCGATTGCATCAGGAACATTAGGAGTTGAAGAATTTGCTAGTAACGCATTAGAAATTTACCCTAATCCAACACAAGGACAATTTACACTTCTATTAAAAGAAATTACAGGAGAATCTCAAATCACAGTATACAATATCATTGGAGGAGTCGTGAAAAGCTTTAAAACTAAGAAAACTACAATTGATATGGATTTATCTCAGTTTTCTTCAGGAATGTACCTTGTAGATATTAAAAATGGAAATAAGAAGATTGTTAAAAAACTTATTTTAAAATAAATCTATATTTATAACTGAATGATATGAGATGGAATCTTTTAATATTGTTTTTTATAACGACAATAACAGTTTCGTGTACAGATGAAATAGAATTAATTTCTGCGGAAAAAGTAAAAATAATTCCGGGTTTAAGTACGTTGAATCCTTATACTCAATATAATATTGAGTTTTTGACTCATAAAAATGAAACTATTACTATTGATATAGAAAAAACAAAAGCAAGTAATTTTAAAAACCAAGAAGTTACCTTTGGTATTGTAGAAGTTACTTCGGAGAAGACAATATCAAAAATAATAACAAAAGGTAAATATCGATTAATTATTCAAAGTACAACTGAGGTTGCTGATTTAAAAGAATTGAAAATTTATTATAAAGTACAAAATACAACTAAAGATTTTTTAATAACATCTTTTGAGTATAAAGAAAAAAGAATGCGATAATTAGCATTAAATGCGCAAATATCTTAAACCCCATAATATTTACTATATATTATGGGGTTTTGAAAATATGATTAAAATGATATAAAAACGTTGTTATATTACATTTTCAATAAAAATATATAGAAAGCTAAAGCATTATTGATGCGATCTAAAGGATTATGTTATTTTTGTTTGATCAAAAAAAAGTAAGTGAATCCAAAAAATACCCTTTCAAATACCTTTATAAGGCTAGAATGTTGTGTAATTATACCAACATACAACAATCAAAACACGTTAGCGAGAGTCATTGATGGAGTGTTGGAATATACTAATGATATACTCTTAATTAACGATGGGTCTACAGATAATACCCCTCAAATATTATCTAATTATCAGGGACTTGAAATTATAACTTTTCAAGAAAATAAAGGAAAAGGAGAAGCACTAAAAGCAGGGTTCAAAAAAGCAAATTCTTTAGGGTATAAATACGCTATAACTATTGATAGTGATGGACAGCATTATCCTAATGATTTTCCCGTATTTCTTTCAGAATTAGAAAAGCAAGATAAAAAAGAACCATTGTTATTAATCGGTTCAAGAAAAATGGATGACCCTACTGTTCCTGGAAAAAGTAGTTTCGGAAATAAATTTTCAAACTTTTGGTATTATGTCGAAACAGGAATTAAATTAACAGATACACAATCAGGATTTCGATTATATCCCTTAGAAGAAGTTAGTAAGTTAAAACTATATACAACAAAATTTGAATTAGAAATTGAAGTCATAGTTAAATTAGCATGGAATCAAGTAACTGTTCGAAATGTTCCTATCAAAGTTTTGTATGATGAAAATGAACGCGTAACACATTTTAGACCATTCAGAGATTTTACAAGAATAAGTATTCTTAACACTTGGTTGGTAATACTTACACTATTGTATTATGCACCTAGAAATAGATATTATAAGTTTAAAAAGAAAGGATTTAAACGATATTGGAAAGAGAATGTATTAAAGAGTGACGATAGCCCTTCAAGAAAATCAACAGCTATTATGTT
Organism: uncultured Aquimarina sp.; assembly: GCA_947498595.1. Lineage (GTDB taxonomy): Bacteria > Bacteroidota > Bacteroidia > Flavobacteriales > Flavobacteriaceae > Aquimarina. Next base: position 67,993 of record CANMKX010000009.1, on the reverse strand, counting down.
GGGGTTATTTATCGGTATTATTCCTTTATGGGGTTTTCAAACGGTAGCCGTTTTTGCAATTGCAGCATCATTAAGATTAAATAAGGTAATAGCATTCTTATTTTCGAATATAAGTATTCCACCAATGATTCCTTTTATAGTATATGCAAGCTGTCATATAGGAGCATTTGTATTAGGAAGAGACTTGGATATAACATTGAATATTGATAAAATTAGTAACGGTAAAGATGTTCTAGAAGGATTAGGAGCGTATGTCTTGGGAAGTTTTATTTTAGCAACGATAACATCATTATTATTTGGAGGAGTATCCTATTTATATTTTAAAAACAAGAATAACAGGAATTAACAGTGTAATAAAGAATTAATGTCTCAGTTTTTTTTAAAAATACATCTATTAGTTAAGCAATATAGGCTTCTTGCGTTGACATTGTTTATGTTATTAGTTGCGGCTACAGCATTTTTTGCTCAAAAAATTAAATTTGAAGAAGATATAACACAATTAATACCGAGTAATGAAAAATCAGAAGTAACACAACGGGTTCTTAATACGGTTTCTTTTGCAGATAAGATAATTGTAAATATTGAAACAAAAAATGGAGCTAGTGCCGACTCTATTACGGCTTATGCAACAGATTTTATAGAAGCGATAAATAAAGATGCATCAGATTATGTAGCAGAAATTCAAGGGAAAGTATCAGATGAAAATGTACTCAATATATACGATTTTGTATATGATAACCTACCATTGTTTTTATCAAAAGAAGATTATGAACGTATAGAACAAAAAGTACAGTCAGATTCAATAGAAAAAACAATTGAAGAAAGTTATAAAGCATTATCATCACCTCTAGGATTAATTACTAGAAAATACATTGTCAAAGATCCGTTAAACCTAACAATGATAGGTTTAGAAAAACTATCAGAATTACAATTAGCAAATGTATTTGAATTGTATAATGGTTTTTGGATCACAAAAGATCATAAAAATATACTCTTATTTATAACATCAAATCAAGAACCAAATGAGACAGCAAAAAATACTGTTTTTGTTGATCGTTTAAATCATATTCAGTCAGCATTAAATATTAAATATAAAGAGAGTGCTTCAGCATGTATGTTCGGAACCACTTTATATGCCGTAGCAAACGCAAAACAGATAAAGAGCGATATACAAAAGACCGTAATTATTGCTATGAGCATATTACTAATGATATTAATTTTCTTTTATAGAAAAATATCAGTTCCGATATTAATTTTTGTACCAACAGCTTTAGGAGCGGTAGTGGCTATTGCTGTTTTATACATAGCAAAAGGAAAAATATCAGCTATATCATTAGGTATTGGATCTGTATTGCTTGGTATAACATTAGACTATTCATTGCATATACTTACTCATTTTAGAAATAATGCAAACGTAAAAGCACTCTATAAAGATGTTACATTGCCAATTTTAATGAGTAGTCTTACAACGGCAACAGCATTTTTATGTTTACTGTTTGTAAAATCAGAAGCTCTTAATGATTTAGGGATTTTTGCAGCTGTGAGTGTGGTAACAGCTTCGATTTTTGCACTATTACTCATACCGCAAGCCTATAAGTTCAAAGAGAAAGAGTGTAAGCAAAAGAAAACTATAATTGATACGTTAGCTAGTATTAAATACCACCAAAATAGTTACCTAATAATTTTTGTAATACTTATTTTTATTACAAGCTTATTTTTGTTTAAAAAAGTAGGTTTTGATAATGATTTAAGTAAAATGAATTATCAGCCTCATCATTTAAAAGTAGCAGAAAAAAAACTAGAACAAATAACTGATGCAGAAGGGACTAAATCGGTATATCTAGTTACTTATGGATCCAATCTAGACGAAGCACTAAGTTTTAATGATGAGTTGCATGAAAAACTTAAAAAAGAGAAATCATTAGGAAACGTAATTGATTATAGTACACTTGGAGGAATTGTATTAGCAAAAAAAACACAAGAAGAAAAAATTGCCTTATGGAATTCTTATTGGACTTCAAAAAAGAAGGATACTGTCATTAATCTATTAAAAAGTAAAGGGGCTAAAAAAGGATTCAAAGAAAAGACATTTACACCATTTTATAATTTATTATCCAAAGATGTACAAATACTAGAATTTGAGGATTATAAAAGTATAAAACCGTTGTATATCAATGATTTTTTAACAAAAGAAGAAGGATTTGCAACTGTAATGTCGGCAATCTCTATTCCTACAACTACAACAAATAATGTTTTAAAAACATTAAGCGAAGGAAAGAATAAAGTATTAATAGATCGTAAAGAATTAAACGAGACTTTTTTAGGAAATCTTAAAAACGACTTTAATACATTAATTGGATACTCTGTAATAGCTGTGTTATTATTGCTTTTACTTCTGTATCGAGATAGTATGTTAACAATTATAACAGCACTTCCGATAGCAATTACATGGGTGATTACATTAGGGATTATGAAAATGTTAGCGATAGATTTTAATATTTTTAATATTATCATATCAACTTTCATTTTTGGATTAGGTGTTGATTATAGTATTTTTATTACAAATGGATTAATCAAAGAGTATACTTATGGCACTAAAGAGTTAGCTACTTATAAAACTTCCATTTTATTATCTGTAATAACTACTATTCTTGGTGTTGGAGTACTAATTTTTGCAAAGCATCCAGCATTAAGATCTATATCAATAGTTTCTTTAATAGGTATTATAGCTTCAGTAATTGTAGCATATACGATACAACCATTACTTTTTAGAATACTGATAGTAAATAGAAGTAATAAGGGCTTATCTCCATTAAAGTTGAGACAAACAATACATTCAATTTTGAGTTTTGGATGGTTTATTGAAGGAGGGTTTCTACTATCATTTTTAAGTACATTGATCATTCCTTGGTTACCAATGTCAAAAAAGAAGAAGATGAGAATTTTTCATCATTTAGTATCAAAATTGATGAAATTTACACTTCATACAAATGGATTTGTTAAAAAAGAAATAGATAATAAGATTGGCGAAAATTTCGAAAAGCAATGTATATTAATAGCAAACCACACCTCGTTTTTAGATATTCTTACAATGGGCATGTTACATCCAAAATTGATTTTTTTGGTAAAAGATGCAGTATATAATTCGCCTATTTATGGTAAAGCGGTCAGAATGGCTGGTTTTTATCCAGTATCTTCAGGTATTGATAAAGGAGTAGAACACTTAAAAGAAAAAGTAAAGCAAGGATATTCACTAATAGCTTTTCCAGAAGGAACACGAACAGAAACGGCAAAAATGGGAAGGTTTCATAAAGGATCTTTCTTTCTAGCAGAAGAATTGGACTTAGATATTTTGCCAGTATTAATACATGGAAACTCTCAAGTGTCTCCTAAAAGAGACTTTATAATAGAAGATGGTAGGATTCATGTAAAGTTACTTCCGAGAATTACGCAAGAGAATACAGAATATGGTAAAGGATATGCACAACGAACGAAGTTAATAAGTAGATATTTTAAAGAAGAATATAGAAAATTACAAGATGCAATTGAAGATGTCGATTATTATACAAAAGCTATTCTAAATAATTATTTATATAAAGATTGTTATGGAATAGTTAAGAATGATATCAAAAGAAGAAAGCATGATTATTTTAAAGTAGCAGCACTTTTAGAAGCAACAGATAAAGTGCTTTATTATGGTAATGACCATGGGCAAGCATTACTAAATCTTAGTTTTAAAAAACCGTATATTAAGTTTTTTGGTATCATTGAAGACCAAGAGAAACTAGCAATAGCAAAGAGATGTTATTCAGTAAAAAGAAATAAAATAAAATACCTAGAAGAATCACAAATAGAAGCATCCAAAGTAACAGTACTTTTATTAGATTTGGATAGTGAGTTAAAAGAGTTTGATAGTACAAAAACACTTATAAATACAATTGATAAAATTATAGTTTTATCAAACACTTCAAATGCGATGCGATTTCCTGATTTCGCAATGGATTTTCAAAAAGAGAATATGACTATTTTGAGTAGAATATAGATATGGAAGAGAAATATGATGTATTAATAGTAGGTAGTGGATTAGGAGGTCTAGTTTCTGCAAACATTTTAGCAAAAGAAGGTAAGAAGGTTTGTGTACTCGAAAAAAACAATCAATTTGGAGGAAACTTACAAACGTTTGTAAGAGATAAAAGTATTTTTGATACAGGAGTACATTATATAGGAGGATTAGATAAAGGTCAGAATTTATATAGATATTTTAAATATTTGAATATCATGGATGACCTTAAATTACGTCGAATGGATATTGATGGATACGATGTAATTACATTTGATGATGATGAGATTGAGTATCCACATGCACAAGGATATGATAATTTTGTAACACAATTAGTCAAGTATTTCCCAGAGGAGAGAAAGGGAATAGAAGAATATGTAACAAAAGTAAAAGATACATGTTATCGCTTTCCTCTATATAATTTAGAACATGGAAGTGCATATAGTGGAGAAGACCTTTTAACATTAAAAGCAAAAGAGTTTATAGATAGCGTTACAACCAATAAGAAATTGAGAGCAGTATTGGCGGGATCAAATTTATTATATGCAGGAGAACCAGATAAAACGCCTTTTTATGTTCATGCATTATCAACAAACTCGTATATAGAAAGCTCATGGAGATGTATCAATGGAGGAGGACAAATAGCTAAATTATTAGTCAAAAGATTTCGACAATTAGGAGGGGAGATTTATAAATACCAAGAAGTAGAACATTTTGATGTAGTAGATAAAAAAGTAACGGCGGTTAGAACAACCAAAGGAGATATTTTTAAAGCAGATCGATTTATATCAAACTTAGATCCTAAATTGACATTATCTATTATAGGAAAAGATCATTTTAGAAACTTATACTATAATAGAATTCAAAAAGCAGAAAGTGTAATTTCTTGTTTCAGTATTTATTTAGTTTTTAAAGAAAAAACATTCCCTTATATAAATAAAAATTACTATCACAATAATACAATAGAAAGTATATGGAAAAGTGATCAATATACAGAAAAAAGCTGGCCAGAAGCATATTTGATTACTACAGCAGAAGATAGAAAAAATGAAGGATATGCAGAAAGCTTAACTTCTATAGCTTATATGCATTTTGATGAAGTTGCTCCATGGCAAAGAACATTTAATACAGTTGTTGAAGAACAAGAAAGAGGAGAAGCTTACGAAGAATTTAAAAAACGTAAAGTAGAAGCTTATTTAAAAGCATTAGAGAAAAAATTTCCAACAATAAGAGAATCTATAAGATCTATACATACATCAACCCCATTGTCGTATAGAGATTATATAGGATGCCATGAAGGATCCATGTATGGATTTAAAAAAGATGCAAACAATCCTATGAAGTCTTTTCTGTCACCAAAAACAAAAATTAAGAATTTATTTTTTACAGGACAAGGACTTAATATGCACGGTATATTAGGTGTAACAATAAGCGCTGTGTTAACGTGTTCTGAAATGATTGGAAGAGAATATTTATTAGATAAAATATTAGCATCAGAAAAAGAATAATAAACTTGTAAAACCATCGCAAAATGGGGGGATTTAAAACAGTACCGGTAGATCGAGTAAAAAATATTACAAAGGAAGAGTTTATAGAAAAATATTATAAACCACAAAAACCTGTTTTAATAGAGAATTTAACAAATGAATGGGGAGCATATCAAAAATGGAACCTAGATTATATTCAAGCTAAATCAGGGGAGCAGATAGTTCCATTGTATAATAACGAACCAGCAACAGGGAAAGATAGCGTATATGCACCTGTTAAAGAGATGAAATTATACGATTATATCGAAATTTTGAAAAAAGAACCTACAGATTTACGAATGTTCTTTTATAATATTTTAGATAGCATGCCCGAATTATTAAAAGACTTTGAATATCCAGATATAGGATTAAAGTTTTTTAAACGATTACCAGCGTTGTTTTTTGGAGGAGGTAAATCAAAAGTATTTATGCACTATGATATCGATTTACCAGACAGTTTGCACATACACTTTCATGGACATAAAAGTGTAACATTATTTTCTCCAGAACAAACAAAATATCTCTATAAAGTACCATTTTCTATTCACAACATAGACACTATAGATATGGACGAACCAGATCTTGATAAATTCCCCGCATTACAATATGCGCAAGGAATTCAAGCAGATATGAAACATGGAGATGCCCTATACATGCCAAGTAAATATTGGCATTATATCAAATACTTGGATGGAGGATTCTCTATGACATTAAGAGCATTGCCACGTAAACCCAAAAATGCATTGAGGATGATGTATAATGTCTTTATTATGCGACATTTTGATAATTTAATGCGAAAAATATCAGGAGACAAATGGCTATCGTATAAAAATGACTTAGCAATTAAACGAACGAATAAACATTTAAAATAATAAAAAATGTCGATTTCTTTTAGAAAGATTAAAATACTGATACTTGCTATTAATAGTTGTTTATTAATAATGGCATGCGGTATTTCAAAATCAATAAAAGATAAACCTAACTTATCAATATACAAGAGTGAAATCCCAGAAAGAGTACAACTAGATGATTCAACATATCAAATAGCGAATAACTATTTAACTAAAAACCCTCAAGGATTATGGGAATTATATGTTGAAGGAAATCCACTAGAATTAGGCATGCTTACAGGAAGTTTGACAAAAGAATTAGCACAAAAGCAAGAGGATATATTTTTGTCAAAAGTAGATGAAATAGTTCCTTCTAAAACAAAACAAGCTATTCTACGTAAATTTTTAGCCTGGTATAACCGAAAAATGTACCTGCATGTACAAGAAGAGTATAAGGCAGAAATTTATGGAATATCTAGATTTAGTGCAGATAAATACGATTATATAGCCGATGATTATTTAAGATCTTTATACTTACATGGAGCACATGATATAGGACACGCTTTACAAGATTTAGCACTAGTTGGATGCTCATCATTTGCAGTTTGGGGAGACAAGACAAAAGATGGCGATTTAATTATTGGACGTAATTTTGATTTTTATGCAGGAGACGAATTTGCAAAAGAAAAAGTAATTGCTTTTGTAAACCCAACCAATGGATATAAATTTATGTCATATACATGGGCAGGAATGATAGGAGTTGTTTCGGGAATGAATATAGAAGGATTAACGGTAACTATTAATGCTGGTAAATCAAAAATCCCAATAGTAGCCAAAACACCAATCTCATTAGTAGCAAGAGAGATTTTACAATACGCAACAACTATTGAAGAAGCCATTGCTATAGCAAAAAAAAGAGAAGTTTTTGTCTCAGAGTCGATCATGGTTGGAAGTGCTAAAGATGGTAAAGCAGTCTTAATAGAAGTATCTCCAGAAAATTTTGGAGTATACCAAATTCCAAATCAAGAACAATTAATCTGTTCGAATCATTTTCAAAGCGAAGCGTATGCAGAGGATGATAGAAATAAAAAAGCAATTACAGACAGTCATTCGCAATATAGATACGAAAGAATGACAGAATTATTAGCTACAAACAAAAAAGTAACACCACAAAGAGCTGTTCAAATTTTGAGAAATAGAGAAGGACTCAAAGACGAAGCTATAGGATATGGAAATGAAAAAGCACTCAATCAATTACTAGCACATCATGGAATTGTTTTTAAGCCTAAAGACAAAAAAGTTTGGGTATCTAGCAACCCATATCAACTAGGTGAATTTGTAGCATATGATCTGGATGAGGTGTTTAAAAAATTTGAAGAAAAGAGAGTAGAAAAACCTATTTTAGCAAATACTGAATTAAATATAGCAATGGATTTATTTGTACAAACAAGCGCATATAAAAACTATGAGCTATATAGAAAAGAAAGTAGAGAAATAGAAAAGGCAATAGCTGATAAAAAAATAATAAAAGAGGAAACTATATCCAAATTCAGAAAATTAAACCCTCAATTTTGGCAAACATATAATACAATAGGAAACTATTATTATATGCAGAAAAAATACAAAAAAGCAATCATAGCATTTAAACGAGCTTTAAGATTTGAAGTAACTACACAACCAGATGTAGAAAACTTAGAAAAGAAGCTTAAAAAATGTTACCGAAAAATATAAAGAGAATACCTATATGATCCCATCAATTGAAACAGCATCTAACAAAGAAATAGAAAAATTACAGTTGCAGAGGCTGAAAGAGCATATGGAATATTTACAACAAAATTCACCATATTATCAACGACTCTTTAAAACATATCAAATAGATAGTACTCAAATACAAACAATTTCAGATTTAGAAAAATTACCAATAACAACTAAAGATGATTTACAAAAGTATAATGATGATTTTTTATGTGTAGATAAAAAAGAAATAATTGATTATGTAACTACATCAGGAACATTAGGGAAGCCAGTAACATTTGCATTAACAAATAATGATTTAGAACGACTAGCATATAACGAAGCAATATCATTTGCTGGAGCAGGAGTAACAGAGAATGACGTAGTACAACTAACAACAACTCTTGATCGTAGATTTATGGCAGGATTAGCTTATTTTATGGGAACTAAAAAGTTAGGAGCGGCTATGGTACGAGTAGGATCTGGAATACCAGAATTGCAATGGGATTCGATACACCGATTTGGAACAACCTATCTTGTAGCGGTACCTTCGTTTTTGTTAAAACTAATATCTTATGCAGAAGCTAACGGAATAGCATATGAAAAATCAACGGTCAAAGCAGCCATTTGTATAGGAGAACCTTTACGAGATCAAGACTTTAATTTAAATACATTAGGAAAAAGAATTAAAGAGAAATGGAATATAGAGCTATATTCTACATATGCTTCAACCGAAATGAGCACAGCATTTACAGAATGTGAAGCACATCAAGGAGGACATCTTCATCCAGAGTTAATTATAACAGAGATTTTAGATCCTCAAGGAAAACCTGTAAAACAAGGAGAAACAGGAGAATTGGCTATTACAACATTAGGAGTAGAAGCGATGCCATTATTACGATATACTACAGGCGATATCGTAAGAGAACATAATGACTCTTGTACATGTGGGCGAACAACAATGCGATTAAGCCCAGTTTTAGGGCGTAAAAAACATATGATAAAATATAAAGGAACAACACTATATCCGCAAAGTGTTGTAGAAGTTTTATCCAGTTTTGAAGGCTTAAATGATTACATAATAGAAGTAACCACAGGAGACTTGGGAACAGATAAGCTATTAATACACATACCAGATACTTTTGAAGAAAAACTACACAAAGAATTAAAAGAACATTTTAGAGCAAATTTGCGTGTAGTTCCAGATTTAATAGTCATTACTTTAACAGAGTTGAAGAAGAAAAAATTCCCACAAATGAGTCGAAAACCAATAAGTTTTATTGATTCTAGACAATAAGTTTATAGAAAGAAAAACAAAAAGCGCATTATAAACAGTACTGTTTATAATGCGCTTTTTAAATATTTATGAAAGCTAAGGAAAAACATTTTAAAAAGTTTTGTGCGAAAATACAGTCGTTTTTTCTATTTTTAGGAAACCCTTAAAATTAAATCAATGACCATTAATTTGATGTATGTTTTTTTTTCGTTATCAAATTGTATGGTATTGGTTTTTAATAGTATATTTAAGTATTCTACCCCAATTGAATTTGAATATATCTATTTGAAAAGAACCTCTATTCAACCTAATATTATCAAGTTAATCGATATTATTTGTGTTAAATCTGACACGAATACTTTCTTGAGTCTAACGAATAACTAAATGATAATTTAAAAAAGAACATTAAAGATGAGTAACAACGACGTATTAAAACAAACAAAAACAAACACAAACACAATTTCATTAGAAACAGCTCAAGAATGGTCAAGAGAGTGGAATGATGAGGAATCAACTTATAATAAATACCATAAATGTAACGCATTCTTAATTCCTGTAAAAGACCTTTTAGAAGTACTGGATGAAATGGGAGTTTTAAAAGGAAATCTAGGTGTAGAAGAAATTTTAAAATCTAATGATGAAAGAGATGGAAAAGAGTTTATTAGAGCCTATACAGGAGTAGAGAATAAAATAGTTAATAATAAGATGAAACCTACAGAAAAACTAATGATTGTAGGAACAAAATTAATAAATGGAACTTATAAAGATATGATAGAGGGATATGATGATGCAGTAGTAGGTGAAGGAGGATATATCTATGATTTTACCTCTCCTTGTCCTCCAAGTTGTGATATAGATAGTCCTTTAAATGAATAATTAATTAAGTGGGAAAAGACTATTTTATATGGTTTAATCTAATAACCATAGTGTTTTTAATAATCAATATGGGATGTTATCTTAAAAGCTTTGCTAGAAAAAGCAAGGCTTTTAAGATATTTACAATCTATCTTGTTTCGATGAGTATCATTCAAGTAAGCTCAACTTTTTTAGGAAAAATACTTCATCAGGAAAATTTATTTTTATCTCATTATTTTTTTATAGCTCAATTTTTATTTCTTTCATTATTCTATAAAGAATTATTAAAGAGTAAGTATATAATTGGGGTATTAATATTTGGACTTATCTATATTATTTACCAATATTTTGATGATCCAAATTTGTATTTTAAATATAATGCAATAGGTATAACGATAACTCAAAGTATAATAGTTATTTACACAATAATTTATTTTTATAAATCATTAGCAATAAATAATAAATTTATAGTAATTAATATTGGAGTGTTTCTGTATTTAACATCCAGTACATTAATTTTTGCATCAGGAAATTTGATTTTTAATTTAAAAATTTCTGAAGCAATGAATTATTTATTAATAAATATTAATCGAATCTTATACTTTGTTTTCCAAATCTTAATCTTTATTGAATGGAGAAAGAATTATTACAAGAAGACTCTCAAATCATTGTGATTATATTCATAGCCATATTTGTATTATTATTTATGGCTATAGCATTGGTCGTTTTCTTTTTCTTTTCTAGAAAAAAAATATTAGCAACAGAATTAGAAAAAGCGAATCTAGCATTATCACATCAAAAGGGAATATTACAGGCAACAATTGAAACGCAAGAGCAAGAAAGAGAAAGGATTGCACAAGATTTACACGATGCAATCAGTGCTAAATTAAATGTAGTAAGCTTAAGTACCAATGTGTTGATTGATGGAAATCTTACTATAGAAGAACAGCAAGAAGCATTAAAACATATTCTTAATGTAACAACTAATACATTAGAAAGTTCAAGAAGGTTGGCTCACAATTTATTACCTCCTATATTAGATAAATTTGGTTTAGCTGCTGCTTTAGAAGAACTTTGTGATGAATTTGAAAATAGTAAAAAAGTATCCGTAGAGAATAATATAGTTTATAATGACAGTTTAACTAAAAATAAGGAATTGCATATTTTTAGGATTATACAAGAATTCATGAATAATGCAATACGACACGGACAAGCAACGGTTTTAAATTTAAGTATAGAAGATATAAAGAATACTATAAAAATAAAATTTATAGATAATGGAGTGGGATTTGATGCTCAAACGTTGGAAGATAAAGCTGGATTAGGATTGAAAAATATTCAGAGTAGAATAGATATTCTTGAAGGAGAATTAGCATATAAAAGTGGAAAAGGAATTGGAACTACATTTGAAATTAAAATTAATAACTCCTAATAAAATATAAATGAATACCATCAAATTAGCCATAGCAGATGATGAAACCCTGTTTCGACAAGGTATTTCGTTTATCTTGAGCAAAGAAAAGAATATTGAAATTATTGTAGAAGCTGAAAATGGTAATGATATTATTAAAAAATTAAGAGCTAATAAAGAATTACCAGATGTAGTATTGATGGATTTAAAAATGCCAGACCTCAATGGAGTCGAAGCAACTAAAATATTACATAAAGAATTACCAAGTATTAAAATAATAGCCTTGACAAGTTATTATAGTAAGCCATTTATAAGTAATATGATACAGCAAGGAGCAGTAGCATATTTAGCTAAAAATGCAACACCTAAAGAAGTAATTCATACAATAAATCAAGTAGCTCTTAAAGGTTTTTATTATGATGATAACGTCATGAAAATAATTGAAGATACAGCAATTAAAAATAATAAAAGTAAGAGCAGTTTCGATAAAGATTATTTAACTAAAAGAGAAAGAGAAGTATTGCAACTTATATGTGAACAAAAAACAACACAAGAAATTGCAGAACAATTATTTATCAGCCCAAGAACAGTTGAAGGTCATAGAAATAATTTGTTATTAAAAACAGGATCCAAAAATATAGCAGGATTGGTAATTCACGCTATTGAACATCAAATTTTCGTACGAAATTTGGATTGGTGAATTAATAAAAGCTCGTGATATAACTAGATCACGAGCTTTTCTATTATTGTTTAGATACTAATAACTAATTAATATCCCAAAATAACTTTGTTGTAACAGCATCACCACCAATAGCAGTTGCAGCTGCATTATAACTATCACCATTTAAAGTTTGTTCTCCAATAGGGAAAGTATATCTAACAGGTGTATCTGAAACAGGATCAGCTGGAGCAGGTAATACAGGTTGATCTAATAGTTTCCATGAGTTCCATGCTGCAAAACCTCTATTATATAAACCTATCCATTTTTGCACACCTATTTTTTCTTTCCAATCACCAGTAGCTGTAGTGTAAGCAACTGATGGTTGCGCTAAATAAGTAGTTGCATCTGTAATGCTACCGCCCCAATATTCAATAGAAGCAGTAATTGCTTGATTGTACAAATCTTCAGTGGTACCTCCAACATTGAATCCTCTTTCTGTAGCTTCAGCTAGTAAAAAAGAAACTTCGGCATAATCCATTAAAGTTCCTTCAAATGTTGGATCATTCGAAATGTTTTCTCCTATATGAGAATTATTAGCATAACTATTACTAGCACCAGGAGTACCTCCTACATATGTTCCGTTAAACTCTGTAAAAAAGAATGGACGTCTTGGATCATTAAGAGTATTCATTCGATCTATAAGTGTATTTGTAGGAACAAAATCTCTACGACCACTTAATACTAAATCTACATACAGTGGGTTGGTATTGGGCGTAGAACTTAAATATGTTAAAGCTGCATTATCAGCATTACTTGTAAATACATTTGTAGCAGCACTCTCTATAGTTGTCGTTGCTAAAGTACTTTCAGATGCAATATCTGAAATTGTAATTCCTAATCTTAATTTTAAAGAATTAGCAAATTTTATCCATTTAAAAGTATCCCCTTGATACATGTTGTCTTGTGGAGCAGGAAAACTATCACTTGCTATATTTAAATTACCAATAGCCGTATTTAATCTAGCAATTAGATCTTTATATATCTCTAACCCATCATCGTATTTAGGTAATAAATTATCTATATCTAAAGCTTCAGAATATGGTACGTTACCAAAAGTATCAACAAGGATAGCATATGTGTATACATTCATTACTTCAATGATAGCCAGTTTATTTATTTTTACCTGAGGATCATCAGTAGATAATAAAGGTGTTGCCTCTATAATTTTAGCAGCTTCATCTAAATCCCTTAAAACATTTCTATACAATACATCCCAATGGTTTTGTGGAATAGTACGAGTTACAATATCATAATTACTTTCATCGGTATAAGTTGTTTCTGTCCAATGTTGCATGATTAGCCTAAAGATATTTTGATTTACATTTGTGCTAACCATTTGATCTACTAGACTTTTTTGTGCGCTAGTAAATAAAGCTTCACCAGGAACAGCTAAAGGATCTTTTATATTTGTATTAAGACTTTCTATATCTGTAGAACAAGATGCAAAAAGAGAAACAATAGTGAATATATATAATAATTTTTTCATGATTCGATAATTTAAAATTGTAGTTTAAGGTTAAATGCAAAATCACGAGTAGAAGGTAAAGAACCTGTTGAGTACCCTTGTAAATTTCCAGCACCTAATCCTGATTCAGGATCTGCATGCGGTAGATTTTTATGAATGATCCATAAATTTGATCCTACAATACTAAAGTTTACATTTTTAATGAATGTGTTTTCTAATAATTTTTTAGGTAAATTATAAGATAAAACAACTTCTCTTAATTTTACATAACTAGCATCATAAACAAATGCTTTATTAGGTAATCCCCTTCTATATCCAAAAGCTCCAAAACGATCAGCTCTAATACGAGTTGTGTTTACAGCTCCTCCTGGATTTACTCCTGGATTAATGAAACCACCACCATCTGCTATTGTGTTACGTACTGGATTTCCTAAATCGTTGATAAAAGCAGTCTCTTCGTACAATCCAGTAGCTAAACCATAATATTGATCTAAAGAGAAAATATCACCTCCTTTTTGTATATCGATTAAGAAACTAAAAGAGATATCTTTATAAGAAAAACGGTTGTTAATACCACCATTCCAATCAGGGTTAATATTACCAATTACTTGATCAGAAGTAGAGCTACTAATATATTGGCCATTAGAAGGATCTACTACAGGTTGACCATTTTCATACGTATAATCAGTACCTTGTATTGTTCCGTATGGTTGTCCAACTGTAGCATTAATAGTAACACCACCTTGAAAACTTCCTAATTGATAATTTGTAATTTGATTTCCGTTAGCATCGGTAAATAAAGATAATACTTCATTGGTGTTTTTACTCCAGTTAATATCTACAGACCATTTAAAGTCTTCTTGATCAATTACTTTTCCAAATAATGATAATTCGATACCTCTATTTTCAATTTCACCAGCATTAATTAATTTAAAATTATATCCTGTAGCAGTAGTTACGCTTAAAGGAATGATTTGATCTTTTGTATTGTTTTTATATAACGAAATATCAAAGCCTACTCTTTTGTTATTTAAAAAAGCCATTTCTAAACCAGCTTCAATACTCGTTGTAGTTTCTGGCTTAAGGTCAGGATTGTTTTTAGTACCTTTTACACTAGCGCTTGCACCATTAAATGCTGTATTGGTAGCGTAGGTATCCAAAATACGGTCAAAACCTGGACTATTACCAACTTCAGCATAATTTAAACGTACTTTACCAAATGAGATATAATCACTTTCTAACACTTTAGAAAATACAAAACTACTAGATATAGATGGATAATAAAATGCACTATTATCTGATGGTAGAGTTGATGATTTATCACGTCTAATTGTACCATCTAAGAATAGATAACCGTCATACCCTAATGAAGCACTTGCGTATACGCCATCTACGCCAATTTCTTCATCTCTTTCTTTAGGATATAATAAAGAAGAACTTGTGTTTTGTAAAGCGTAAATTCCTGGAATTGCTAAACCACCGTTTGTAGATGCAAAAATTGATTTGTATTTATTACGTCTAATATTAACACCTACAACACCTCTTAAATTTAATTTATCGGTTAAATTTTTATTATAATTTAACATTAAGTCATAGTTGTATTCGCTGAAAGAAATGTTTTTTCTTGAATATCCAGAACCAGTGGCAATACGACCTAAACTTCCATCACCTTCAGAACTACTACCTAAACCAAAAGCAGTAGGAACACTTCCAATAGCTCTTCGTTCTTCTTGTAGTTCATCATAAGTATCTACAGATAAACGACCAAAAATATCCAACCAATCATTGATTTTATAATTTAGAGAAATATTTCCGATAAAACGATTTCTTTCATCAGTTTCATAATTTTCGTAACGAGTCCAATATGGATTATCCCAGAAAATAGGAGATGGATCATTATAACTATTAGGATTCCAAGTAATATTACGTCTAGTTGCAAAATAGGCTTCTTTTTGTTTATCAAGATCTACATTAGTTTGCCACCATTGTCTAAACATACCAGTAATGTTATCATTATACCCTGTAGAGTTACGTCCTCTAGCATTTGTTTTGATATAATTAGCAAAACCAGTTGCTGTTAATTTTTCAGAAAGATTGTAAGATACATTTAAAGAAAAATTATTCTTTTTTAATTTACTATTTGGTAGTAAACCATCTTGATCAAATTTAGTAACACCTAAACGGAAACTTCCTTTATCAAAACCTTTCCCTATCGAAATCGAATTTGTATACGTGATAGGGGTTTCAAAAAACTCGATAGGACCATTTTGAGCATTCACCCATGGAGTTGCTTGTAAGTAATTAGGAGATTCTGGATAAAAAGCATCCCATTGATATACTAATAAATTACGATCAAAAGCAGCACCATATGATGCATCTTCAGTTAATGGAGTAACAAAATCTAAATTTCCGTCATTATCGATATCAATTTGATCTAGATAACTGTCTTCATTTGGACCATAAAAAGGACCGTATCCACCCCCATATTGAGTTTGATATTTAGGAAAAGTAGACTTATCTATTGATCCTACAGTAATACCAGAATTTATAGTGATACCATAACCGTCGTCCTTACTTCCTTTTTTAGTAGTAATAATAATAACACCATTAGCAGCTCTAGAACCATAAAGAGCCGAAGCTGCAGCACCTTTTAAAATATTAATTGACTCTACATCTTCTGGATTGATATCAGAAGCAGCATTACCATAATCATATCCTGTACCTGCTTGTTCTTGAGATCTAGAATTAGAATTGTTATTACTTACAGGTACTCCATCAATAACAAAAAGAGCTTGATTATTCCCTGTTAAAGATGCATTACCCCTAATTACAATATTAGTTGATCCCCCTAAGTTTGTATTCTTTCTAATCTGTATCCCAGAAGCCTTTCCAGAAAGTGAATTTACAAAATTTGCTGTTTTAACATTATTAACATCATCCCCTGTAACTTCTTGAGTAGAATATCCTAATGATTTTTTTTCACGAGAAATACCTAATGCTGTAACTACTACGGTTTCTAGTTCTGATGCAGCAGCAACTAATTGAATGTCCAATGTTTGATTTGCATCTACTATAATTTCTTGATCTGTAAAACCGAGATAGCTAAATACAAGCGTACTTCCTTTAGCAGCCGAAATAGAATAAATACCATCAAAATCCGATTGAGTACCGTTATTAGTACCTTTAACGACGATATTAACTCCTGGTAGAATTACCCCCTTATCGTCGGTTACTTTCCCTTTGATTGTTGATTCTTGTGCAAACGAGATTTGCGTTATTAATGCCGTGAGAAGCATTAACAATTGATTTGTTAAAAATTTCATTGTTGTCTTTGTATTAGAATTTTAATTTTTGAAATGAATTAAATTCTCTAAAACATTTGAAATCGAAGTGAATGCATTCAAACGGGCATCTGAATTCATTTTGATTTATTGGGGGATGATTTAAGTGTAAAGTAAAAAGATGTACTATATTTTAAGCCCTAAAAAAAATATAAGTACTATTCTCAAATTATATTTAAACCATGCTTTAAAAAAGTGAAAACAATTCTATACTCAAAAGTCTATAAAACTTATGAATTAAACAATGATGTTAAGGTTATTTTAAGCTATTTAATCTGAAAAGTTAAATAAGTGTTAATTGATCTTTTTGCAGATTAAAATTGTTTTTTGTGATTCACAATTTGTAGTGAAAAAAATATAAATGTCACCACCATCTTTTATTTTGAATTTTTTTCGAAGTTGTATTACTGTTTCAGGGAAATTACGAGTTGTGATGTTTGCTTTGATAATTCCTAATTTCTTTAAAGCACTTTTTTGATAGGGTATAGAATTTTCTATAATAAATGATCGTCCAGGAAAATTATCAATAATTTGTGATGAAGTATAAAGATGAGAGTTTGGATGTAATTTATCAACATTAAAATGAGTAGTTAATGTGTTAAAACCACCACTTTTCATAATTGCAGCGTTAGGTTCATATAAATACGCATTGGGTAGATTATAAGTTGTTGAGTCGGTATGCTCATCAACTAAATTAAACGAAAATTCTTGTGAATGCGATTTTGAATTAAGATTGATAGTTTTTATAATAGGTGATCCCAAAAAGTTTTTGTCTAACACCCATAAAAGTTCTTTTACTTCATTATTTACAGCAACACAATGAATTTCTTTTACTCCATTTAAAGATTGTAATCCAGCACTAATATCTAATAGAGGAGATGTTTTTATTAATATTTGTTGACTATGTTGGTATAGGTAATTTAATTGTTCAGGAACATTAGGTAAACAATCTTCAAGAAAAAAAACTTTACCTTTTGATTCATGTCTTCTAGATGGATCAATATATATCCAATCAACATTTTTTTGATGCTTTAAAATATCCAATCCATTTCCTGTAATGGGAACAATATTATCAATCTTTAAAACAGTTAAATTATGCTTGACGATTAAGCTTAACTCTTCATTGAGTTCACAGTGAGTAACTTTAGAAAAATGATTAGAAAAAAAATAATCATCAATTCCAAAGCCACCTGTAAGATCGACTAAATGTTCACCAGAAATTAAATTACTTTTATAGCGAGCAGTAATCTCTGAAGATGTTTGTTCCAAATTTAAAGTAGGAGGGTAATAGATACCTTTAGTTTGATACCAAACAGTTAATTTTTGTTTTGCTTTTAATCTTCCTTGAATTTGCTGTGCAATTGCTTGTACAGAAATATTAGGGAAAGGACTTCCAGATAAAATTAATTTGGTAAGGTCAATAGTAGTTTCTGATTGATCAAAAATATACTCTTGTACTTCGGTTTCTAAAACTTCTTTATTCAATTATAAGCCTTTGGTGAGTTGTTTAACTATTTTATATTCAGATAAAAATTCTTTAGCGATCACTTTAATGGCTGTATAAAATGGAACTGCAGTAATCATTCCACCAATTCCAAAAAGTAAACCTCCAATGATGATAGCTAAAAATATTTCTAAAGGATGTGATTTAACACTATTTCCAAAAATTAAAGGTTGATTAAGGAAATTATCGATTAATTGAATGATAAAATACCCAATTAAAATGTACGATAATTTAGGTAGAATAACTGTAGAAAAATCAGCGCCAAGATGACTAGTTGTTGCTAAAATAGCTACTAAAACCCCTCCAAAGAGAGGGCCGATGTATGGAACCAAATTTAATATTGCAGCAATAAGGGCAACAGCAATAGCATTATTTACACCAAAGATTAATAGTAATATTGTATACAATACAAATAGAATGAATACTTGTAAAAGGAGTCCCACAAAATATCTAGATAATAAATCTTTTATTTTAGTAAATACTTTTGCGAACTTTTTTTCGTCTCCTTTTTTAGCAAATACAAGCAAGCTGTTTTCTAGTAATAAACTATCCTTCAATAGAAAAAATGAAATAAATAATACTGAAAATAATCCAATTAAAAGTGAACCAAAACCTCCAAGGAAGCTGTTAATAAAATCGGGAATTATTTTAAGATCGAAAAATTGCATTAGATCAGTTTGTTTAATCAATTCAACTAAACTTAATTTTTCGACATTAAAATAGTCACTAATTTCTGCATTAAGTTGATCTAATTGATTTCCTATTTGATCGATATCAATACCACCTATAAGCTGACCTTGTTCTATTACGATAGGAACAAATAACATAAAAATACCCAAAAACAAACCTATTGTAACAAATAAAGTAAGAATCACGGCTGGCGTATTTTTAAATTTTAACCGTTTCTTGAAAAACATAACTAGAGGTCTTCCCATTAATGAGATTACCGCAGCAAACGCTATATATAATAAGACTGATTGGATTTTTAAAAGGAACCAAATTAATCCTAATATACCTATAATAATAGCTACAGCTCTAAGAATACCGTATGCAATAGTTTTTGAATTCATGTCTTTAAAAATAATGATGAATAGTGAATCAAATTTAAGTATTTTTTATATTTAATTTTGATTCCATTGTTTTGTGATTTCGTATACTGCAATTCCAGTAGCAGAAGCTACATTCATACTACTATTATTTCCATACATAGAAATATGAACGTTTTTAGTTGTTTGATCAAGAATAGATTGATCTACACCAGCACTTTCTTCTCCTATAATTAAAGCTATTTTAGAAAGCTTAGAAAAATTAACAGTATCTATAGCTACACTATCATCTGTAATTTCTAGAGCGACTAAATCATATTTTTCGTTCTGTAAATGGAGCAACACTTCTTGTATATTCTCGCTAACAAAATGAGAGACATATTTATGAGTAGAACGAGCTGTACGTTCCATTCGTTTACCACCTATGGTAATATCAGTTCCACAAAAATAAATAGCTTCGATACCAAAACTGTCAGCCAACCTGAAAATACTTCCAATATTAGCAGGAGATGAAACATGATTACAAACGATAACAAGTGGAAATTGTTTGGATATAAACTGCGTGGTGTCGTGACGTAACTGTTCACTCATATAAATAAAAGATATTAATTCTCAAATGCGTATTTAATAATGTTAGCTCCCATTTGTAAAGCTTTTAAGCGAACTGACTCTGGGTCGTTATGTATTTCTGGATTTTCCCAACCATCACCTAGATCACTTTCGAAAGTAAATAATAAAACCAATCTATTGTCATGAATTATTCCTAAAGCTTGAGGTCGTTTAGCATCATGTTCATGAATTTTAGGTAATCCTTTAGGAAATTTAAAAACTTGAGAAAATATGGGATGAGATGATGCTAACTCAACAAGATCTTTATCCGGAAAAATTTTAACAAGTTCTTTTCTTAAATAAGGCTCCATACCATAATTATCATCTATGTGCAAAAAACCACCACTTAATAAGTAATTACGTAAGTTATTTGCTTCTTCTTTATTAAAAAAAACATTTCCATGTCCAGTCATATGTATATATGGAAATCTATAGAGATCGATACTTTCTGGAGTTACTGTTTCAGGATTCTCTTCGATACGTGTATTAATTTGCTGATTGCAAAAACGAATGAGATTAGGTAGGGCAGTTGGGTTACTATACCAGTCACCGCCCCCATTATATTGTAGCACAGCAACTTCTTGTGCATAACTCTTGCAGAGTATCAAACTAAAGAAGATAATATATGTAAGTTTATTCATAGTAGCCTGTCTAAAATATAAAAGGCTAAAATTAATTAAAAAATTAATAGATGAAGAAAAAGCTTTTATTAATGTTTGTATTTGGAATAGTATCAATAATACAAGCTCAAGAAAAAAATAATGCGATAGTATTAGAACTCTTTACTTCTCAAGGATGTAGTAGTTGTCCACCGGCAGATGAGCTTTTGGATAAAATAAAGAAAGAATATAAAAATGAAAATGTTTATGTACTTTCATATCATGTAGATTATTGGAATCGATTAGGTTGGAAAGATCCATTTAGTAAAGCTGAATTCACGAATTATCAAAATCAATATGCAAATGAATTTTATAGTAGATCGGTATACACACCTCAATTAATCGTTAATGGAAGTGAACATTTTGTAGGATCAAATGGAATAAAAACCCAAAATGCTTTAAAAAAATATAGTACTTCAAGAACATCAAATACAATTGAATTTAAGAATATCGAAAAAGGGAATGAAGAAATTTTTATAGAATATGCTATTGAAGGAGAGAACTATGATAAGCTTACAGTAGCTTTAGTAATAGACGAACGAGTAACAAAGATAGGAAGAGGAGAGAATAGAAATAGAACACTTAAAAATACTAATATAGTAGCAGAACGTGTTATTTTATCTTCAAAAGAAGATGAAAAAAAAGCGAAAATTAAGATACCTACTTGGATTAAACCTTCAGATAAATTATCAATTATAGCATTTACTCAAGATCAGAATTTAAAAACTACTGGAGTTACGGCTACAGTTTTATAACGAAATCATACTGGTAAGTTTGATGTATTATTTTTACAGACGTGGAGCTTGAATTTAGATATTCAAGCTCTATTCATTTATAAAAGCGATACTATGCGTAGCAACAATAGCAGCAGTTTCTGTACGTAATCTAGTATTTCCAAGCATGACAGGTATAAAATTATTTTGTAAAGCTTGTTCTATTTCTTTACTAGAAAAATCACCTTCAGGTCCGATTAAAATCATAATATCTTTATTTGATTCAATAGAATTTTTAAATGATTTTTTAGACGTTTTTTCACAATGTGCTATAAAGCGTTGTTCAGGATGCTTTAAAAGCATGAATTCACGAAAAGAAATTGCAGGATTTAGTTTAGGAAGAAATAACTGCAATGATTGTTTCATAGCACTTTGTAAAATTCTATCAAAGCGCTCATTTTTTATAGTTTTACGTTCACTATGATCACAGATGATAGGAGTAATTTCGTCAACCCCAATTTCTGTAGCCTTTTCTAAAAACCACTCATAACGATCATTCATTTTTGTAGGAGCAACCACAAGATGAACGCTATAATCTTTAGGAGATAAATGCTTTAAATGTGTGATCGAAGCGATACATTTATTGGGTGTGGCAAAAGTAATTTCACCAGAAAATAAATCACCAATACCATTAGTTATATGTAAAACATGCCCTTCTTTTTTACGTAAAACTTTAGTAATATGTTTACTCTCTTCTCGAGAAAATGTAAGCTCTTTAGTTGCTATCGTAACAGTAGCATTATAGAATAATTGCATGACCTAAAATTTAATACGAGCTTTAGCTATAACATCCATGTCAGAAAAATCACCTTTAAGGTATTTAAGATAACCAACAATAGCAATCATACCAGCATTATCAGTAGTATATTCAAATTTAGGGATAAAAGTTTTCCATCCATATTTTGATTCACCATCCTTAAGTGCTTTTCTGATACCAGAATTTGCAGATACACCACCACCAATAGCAATAGATTTAATTCCAGTCTCTTTACTAGCTTTTTTCAATTTATCAATAAGGATATTAATAATCGTATATTGTATAGATGCACAAATATCATTTAAATGTTCAGATATAAAATCAGGATTTTCTTTAACTTGTTTTTGAACAAAATATAAGATAGCTGTTTTTAAACCACTAAAACTAAAATTTAGACCTTGAACTCTAGGTTTAGTAAAAGGATAAGCTTTTGGGTTTCCTAGAGCAGCATGTTTATCAATTAAAGGACCGCCAGGGTAGGGCATTCCTAATATTTTTGCGCTTTTATCAAAAGCTTCTCCAACGGCATCATCAATCGTTTCACCAATAATTTCCATTTCAAAGTGATCCGTTACTTTTACAATTTGTGTATGACCTCCACTAATAGTCATAGCTAAAAATGGGAATTCAGGAATATCATAATCATCTTCCTCTATAAAATGAGCAAGAATATGCGCTTGCATGTGATTCACATCTATTAAAGGAATATCAAGAGCAAGTGCTAAAGATTTTGCAAAAGAAGTACCTACAAGTAGTGATCCCATAAGTCCAGGCCCTCTAGTGAAAGCTATGGCATTTAAATCTTTTTTATCGATATTTGCTTGTTTAAGTGCTTGATCAACAACAGGAAGTATGTTTTGTTGGTGAGCTCTAGAAGCTAATTCTGGAACAACACCACCATATTGCTCGTGTACTTTTTGAGTAGCAACAACATTTGATAAAATTTTTCCATTGCATATTACAGCAGCAGCTGTATCATCGCATGAAGATTCAATACCTAATATATATACATTTTGTTTGGTCATTATGAGGAAAAGGGCATAGAAATTGTTAATATTGTCAGCAAAGTTAAAACAATAAAGCGTATCAAAAAATTTAAGAAAATATTGATTAGGGTTTTACTAGGGATAATACTGTTATTTCTTGCCTTAATATTTTTATTTTCACTGTCTAGTGTGCAAACTTTTTTTGGAAAAAAGGCAACCAATTATCTTAATGAAAGATATCAGGTTGCTATTAAAATCAATAAAATAGGTTTAACATATACAGGAAAAATTGATCTTAAAGGAATATTTATTAAAGATCACCATCAAGATACATTACTATACGCAGGGCAAATTCAAACTTCGATATTAAATATTAAAGAAATCTCTAAAGGCGAACCAGAACTAGGGGCAGTGTATATAGACGATTTTACTTTAAATATGAAGACCTATAAGGATGAACGAAGTGATAATTTAATGACGTTTATTCGTAAATTTAATTCGAAAAAGAAAAAAAAGACTCCATCCAAGCCTTTTGCTTTAACTGCGACACAATTAGATCTACATAGAGGAAGGTATAAATACATCAATCAAAATTTAAGTAATCCAGATATATTACTATTTAAAAATATAGAAATTGATGCAGAAAATATCAAATTAGAAAATGGAGATTTTTATATTAAAACCAATAAACTATCTTTTGATGATAGCCGCGATTTGTCAGTATCTAATTTGAAGACACAGTTTACCATAACAAGTAAACAAATGCTCTTTGAAACTTTAGAACTGTCTACATCAGATTCCAAAATAGAAGGAGACATAGCGTTCTACTTTACTCCAGAAGATTTTGTTGACTTTGAAAATAAAGTGCAAATTGAAGCTCAATTTGATAAAGCGATAGTATCTACAAATGATCTAAAACCTTTTTATAGAGGATTTGGGAATGACCAAGAATTGCAACTTAAGAATACCAGTTTAAAAGGAACATTAAATGACTTTAAACTCAAAAACGTTCATATAACAGGCTTAGATAGGTCAGTGATAGAAGGAGATATTATCATAAAAAATGTTATCAAAGACGCAAAGTTATTTGAGTTAGAAGGCGATTTTACCAACCTGACAACCAATTACTATGATTTAGTAAATTTAATGCCTAGTGTATTAGGAACATCTTTACCTAAACAATTATACCAATTAGGGAATGTTAAGTTTAAAGGAAACACTGTTGTAACATATAATACTGTTGATGTAGATGTAGATATTAACTCAAGATTGGGGCATGCATCAGCTTTTGTATTGTTAGGAAATCTTGATGATGGGCTAAATGGATCGTATAACGGAAACTTGATAGTACATGATTTTAATTTAGGAGCATTAACAGGAAAAGAAATTCTAGGAAAAACTACGTTTAATTTGGATGTTGATGGAAAAGGTTTTACACTGAATACGTTAGATACAAAACTAGAAGGTTTTATAGAGAAACTAGCATTCAATCAATACGATTATAGCAATATAAAAGTATTAGGAAATCTTAAAGATGAATTGTTTGATGGTAATCTGATATGTAACGATCCTAACCTTAAATTCGTATTTAACGGAGTTGCCGATTTAGCTGAAGAAGTTGATAAATACGATTTTACAGCAAATGTAGATTATGCTAATTTAAACCTATTGAACATAGTAACACGAGATAGCATTTCTCAATTTGAAGGAGATGTAATAATGAATGTAAAAGGATCGAATGTAAACGATGCTTTTGGAACTATTTCATTTTCAAAAACACGATATAAAAATCAAAATGACAACTATTATTTTGAAGATTTCGATATTCGATCAAGTTTTTCAGAAGAAGGGATTCGTACAATAAAAATTAATAGCCCGGATATTATAGAAGGAGCCATAAAGGGTGTTTTTAAATTTGAAAATGTATATCATTTGTTTAGAAATTCTATAGGGAGTCTCTATACTAATTTTGAAGCAACGAAGAGAACAACAAATGAATTTATGGACTTTGACTTCAATATTTATAATAAGATTGTTGAGGTATTCTTCCCCGAAATTGAATTTGCGCCTAATACTTTTATTAAAGGAAAAGTAGAAAGTGATGAATCAGAATTTAAACTAACATTTAAATCACCACAGATAAAAGCATTCGAAAATTTATTTCAGAAAATAGATATTCAAATCAATAATAAAAACCCGTTATTTAATACCTATGTAGCTGTCGATAGTATAAACTCAAATATTTATGATGTTTCAGATTTTAGTCTGATTAACGTAACATTAAGAGATACACTATTTATGCATTCCGAATTTAAAGGAGGGAAAAATAATCGAGATAAATATGATTTGAGTATTTATCATACAATAAATGAAGAAAATAAATCAGTTTTAGGAATCCGAAAATCAGATTTGACCTTTAAAGATTTTACATGGCATGCCAACGAAAAAAATAATCCCCATGATAATAAAGTAATTTTTGAAAATGAGTTTCAAGATATTACTATTAAACCTATAATCTTAAGTCATGAAGGAGAGGAAATAAAATTAGAAGGGATATTAAAAGGGAAAGACTTTAAAGACATTAAAGGAACCTTCAAAGATGTAAATTTGTATAAGATTACACCAGAAGTAGAAAACTTAGAACTTAATGGAATTATTGAAGGAGAATTAAGCGTGTTACAGGATAAAGGAATTTATTTCCCTAGTGCTACAATGATGGTTCATGAATTAAAAGTGAATAAAGAACAATTAGGAGAATTCAAAATTAATATAGCTGGAAACGAAACACTTACTCAATACAAAATAAACACAAAATTAGAAGGGCAAGGAATTAAAAAACTCTCAGCCATAGGTTATATAGATGTAACCGATGGTAAAAAAAATATTGATTTAGATGTAAATCTTGATCGTTTTAATATTAATGGATTTAGCCCATTGGGAGGTATTGTTCTAGAAGATTTAAGAGGATATGTATCCGGAAATGCAAAAGTTACAGGGAATTATAATAACCCTTCAATAGATGGATTATTAACCCTAAATAAATCAGGATTAAAAATACCATATTTAAATACAGATTATAGTCTAGCAGAAGAATCAAAAGTACGATTGAAACAACAACGATTTATTTTTGAAAATATCTCTCTCACAGATACAAAGCATAATTCAAATGGAACACTAAGAGGATATATTGCACATCAAAACTTTTCTAAATGGGATTTAGGATTAACAATTAATGCAGAGAATTTTTTGATTTTAGATACAGAAGAAGACGAAGATGCATTGTATTATGGAACAGGCTTTATTACTGGAGAAGCAACTATAAAAGGACCAACTGATGAGTTAGTTATAGATGTAACTGCAGAAACCGAAAAAGGAACCGTTTTTAAAATTCCGTTAAATGATGATGATGGATTAGGAGATAACTCATTTATACATTTTTTGAGTCCAGAAGAAAAAGAAGCACGTTTAGCTGGAAAAGAAATAATATTAGACGATATAAAAGGATTAGAATTAAATTTTGAATTAGATGTAGATGATGATGCAGAAGTAGAAATTGTAATTGATAAAGAAACCGGAAGTTCCTTAAGAGGACGTGGAGCAGGTACCTTATTGATGGAAATTAATACGAATGGGAAATTTAATATGTGGGGGGATTTTATAGCTTATGAAGGAACATATAATTTTAGGTATGGAGCATTTCTAGAAAAAGTGTTTAATGTTCGCTCAGGAGGGAGTATTAACTGGGATGGTAGTCCAACAAGAGCTGTATTAGATTTACAAGCAGTATATAAGACAGATGCAAATCCAGCAGTATTACTAGAAACACCGCCAATTAACAGAAAAATACCCGTAGAAGTAGTCGTAGACTTAAAAGGAGAACTAATCCAACCTGATCTTAATTTTGGGATAGAATTTCCTAACTTAAGTTCTGTCGTAAAAAGTGAAATAGAATACCAATTAGACGATAGAGCTACAAGAGAATTACAAGCATTGTCATTAGTAACACAAGGACAGTTTTATAGTGATTTAACCGTGGGTCAAAACGCAATTACAGGTAACTTAGTAGAAAGAGCATCAAGTCTTGTGAACGGAATTTTTTCAGGAAAAGATGATAAATTTCAGATAGGACTAAACTATGTACAAGGAGATCGTGTACAAGATCAAGAAACAGCTGATAGATTTGGGGTAACAGTCTCAACACAAATTAATAATAGAATACTTATTAATGGTAGAGTAGGGGTACCAGTAGGAGGTGTAAGTGAATCTGTAGTTGTAGGTAATGTTGAAGTTGAATATCTTTTTAATGAAGATGGATCATTAAGAGGGAAAGTTTTTAATCGCGAAAACGATATTCAATATATAGGAGAAAACGAAGGTTATACACAAGGAGCTGGATTATCGTATTCTGTAGATTTTGATAATTTTGACGAGCTGGTAGACAAAGTTTTTACTTCTAAAAAGAAAAGAGAACGAAGGAGAATAAAAGATAGTATAGCTCTAGTTAAAGCTAAAAAAATTAAAGATAGCCTTGCTCAGGTTAAAAGCAAAGATAGTTTGGCTATAAAAAAAGTAGTAAAACAAAAAGATACGACTAAAATATCAAAACCTAGTTTTCTTAATTTTACAAATAAGAAGAATTAGTCTGTTCAAAAAATCTTTGATAGATTTATCTATATCAAATCAATTTATGGCAAAAGAAATAAAGACAATAGGAGTCATGACATCTGGAGGGGATTCTCCTGGGATGAATGCAGCAATAAGAGCAGTAGTTCGTAGTTGTGCATATTATCAAATAAAATGTATTGGGTTTTATAGAGGATACCAAGGAATGATAGAAGGCGATTATATAACAATGAATGCTAGAAGTGTTCAAAATATAATCAGTAGAGGAGGAACAATATTAAAATCAGCAAGATCTAAAGAATTTAGAACTGCAGAAGGACGAAAAAAAGCAGCTGATAAATTAAAAGAAGCCCAAGTAGATGCAATGATCTTAATAGGAGGAGATGGAACTTTTACAGGAGGTCAAATTTTTAGTAAAGAATATGATATACCTGTGATTGGAGTGCCAGGAACGATCGATAATGACATTGCAGGTACTAACTTTACGATTGGATATGATACAGCGCTTAATACAGTAATGACTGCTATTGACAAAATTAGAGATACGGCAAGTTCGCATAATCGATTATTCTTTGTTGAAGTGATGGGGCGAGATGCTGGGTTTATAGCATTGAACAGTGGAGTAGGAGCTGGAGCAGAAGAAATTTTAATTCCAGAAGAAGATTTAGGATTAGATAGATTATTAGAATCACTTAAACGCAGTAAACGCTCAGGGAAGTCATCAAGTATTGTAGTGGTAAGTGAGGGTGATAAAATAGGTAAAAATGTATACGAATTAGCAGATTATGTTACCGAAAACCTTCCCGATTATGATGTTAGAGTTACAGTATTAGGACATATGCAACGTGGAGGTTCACCAACTTGTTTTGATAGAACATTAGCAAGCCGACTTTGTGTAAAAGCAGTAGAATTACTATTAGATAAGAAGAAAAATATAATGGTAGGATTAATTAATAATGAAGTTGTAACCACAGATTTTGAAGAAGGATTAAAAGGAGAACATACAATAAATAAAGAATTACTGAGAATTTCAGATATATTGTCTATTTAAGTATAAAATATTATTTATACGTTACTTAATAGTCTATAAATAACCTTTTATATAACAATTAACATTTTAAATGCAAGAAGAGATCTTCCTTTCCGTTTAAATTAAATTCTTATATCAGGCAAATGGACATAAGGTTATAAATCAATAAAATCGTATCGAAGATATTTAGACAATTCAGATAACAAAAAACAAAATCATGACAAAAACCAATTCTTTATTTAAACAACTCATTTTTGGAATTTTTATACTAGCAGCTACTTTTTTTTCAACCAAAATGACTGCACAAGAAATCGCCGATAATGCTATAGGACTTCGATTAGGTTCTAATAATGGTTTTGGAGCCGAAATTTCTTATCAACGAATATTAGGTACTAAAAACAGATTAGAGTTTAGTCTTGGTTGGGAGGATGATAGACGTTTTAGTGCTATAAAAACCATAGGATTGTATCAATGGATATTTCCTATAAAAGGAGATTTTAATTGGTATACAGGAACTGGAGCAGGAGTAGGATATATTGATTTTGACGATGACTATTTGAACGATAGAAACCTTCGAGATGATGGAAATGAAGTATTTGTAGTTTTAACAGGAACTATTGGTGTTGAGTATCATTTTGATTTCCCGTTATTAGTATCTATAGATTTACGACCAGAGATAGGATTAGGTGATTATTATGATGATTTTGATTTTAATTTAGGAGTAGGAGTTCGCTATAAATTTTAATAAAAAATAAAAAGATATAGTAAAAGCGAAACCATAATCTGGTTTCGCTTTATAGTTAACGTATTAATTTTTTATAGTAATTTTTTTAGAATTTAAACAATATACTGGTGGATGTGTAGGATTAGGATGATGTGTTTCTCTATAAGGTTGGCCATAAAAAGTATTAGCCGTAACTCCATGATCATCAGCAGGTATTATAGGGAAAATACTTATGTTTTTATCAGATCCAGAACCTCGATCACTCCAGATATAAGTATCTTGTACTTTTGCATCTGCAACAATCTCTTCGGGTACACAAACGAATCCATCGATCTCAGCTTCTGAGGGCGGATTTTGATTGTCTACACCTAATCTCATCAAATACCCTAAGGCAACATATCCGATAGGAGGTATAGGTCTCCAACAAGAAAAATCATGATCGTTTCCAGATCCCGAATCATCCCATACTTTTACAAAACGTATAGGGGGTTTTACAGCTCCTGGAATTAGAGATTTAATTACAATAGCGTCTTTTGTAGGGGGGTGATAATTACTTTGACCATATTGTCCTACCCAATAATACCCTTCAGAAATGGCAGGTTTATATATTTTTAAATCTCTATCCGCACCACTACCATCATCAGTGGCAATTGGTATTAAATTAGGCGTATAGGTCACTTCTATGATAGGTCCTGTAGTAGGATAAACTTTGGAGTGAGTTCTAATATATTCTGGGTAATAATTTAATAATTCTTTTTTTCGATCTTCTTTGGTACATAATTCCCATATAGGTATAAGACTATTTTGACTAAAATCTATTAAAACGGCTTGATCATCTACAGTTTTAGCCCATTTATCAAGAACTCCTTTTTCCCCATTTGCTATAGCGGCATCAAAATACGTAGCACCACCTGTTGTATGTACTTCTTTTTGTGAAGATTCGTTAAAATTATGAATCTCTTTACTATATTTTGTTGCATTTTCTCCAGAAATAGAACCTACTAAACCTTCATAAGATAATTTAGCGATAAGACCTAATTCACTAGAATAATTAAAATTTAATTTACTTGTTGAATTAGAATAATCAAGTCTACCTCCTATAATCCCATTATAGACAAAATGAGTACCATAACGTCTAAAAAGTTCGTCGGGAGTTAAACTTGTTAAACCATCGATATCTTTTTGTGCAATATCTAAAATAGGTAGAGACTTAATATCAGGAATACCGATACTCAATGACCATTTTTGAATTTGATAACGTATAGTAGAAAATTCGTTTTCAGAAATTTTAAGTTGAGATTCACTAAAATCAACATTTAGAGAACCACTAAAAAGATCATAATTACCTTCGATTTTAGTAGAAGTATTTAGATTAGATCGGTATTCTGATAACGAATGTCCTATTACAGAGTTATAATCTGAATGATCAAGAGGATGAACATTAATAGGAATACTAGAAGGAATGCTGTATTCTTTTCCTAAAATATTAATAGATTTGGTCTCAATCCCAAAATCTATAATTTGACTTCTTAAAGATAATGGATTAGCATATCTTCCTGTAATATCATAACCAAAGCCTAATGTATCTATACCAGGTAATGGTTGAAGAGAAGACGTTTCTGTTTTTTCTTTTTGTGAAAGTGTGATTGTTGTAGACATAAAAAGTAGTTTTGAATTAATAATTTATTAAGATTTATACGTAAGACATATTTTACAATATTGTACGAGTATAACCTTAAAAAGGTAAAAGCGAAACTATAATTTGGTTTCGCTTTTTTAATAATGAATCAGAATTTATTCAGAAATAGTAATGGTACAAGCAGCAGGACTATCGCCTGTGATGTTAATTCCAATTAATTTACCATTATGTCTTTCTTCATAAAAACCATTTTCAGAATAATGTTTCTCATGTTTATTAGCACCATTCCAAGCAGATTTTCCTGATGGATAAACGCTATCTCTATATGAGAGTTTAGTGTAATTTTGTTTGTTCGATGGCGTAGCTGCAATTACAGCAAATGAACATGTAGAAGTTACATTAATGCTCAATCCTATATTAGATCCAGCACCTTTAGCAGTAATTCCAACTTTATAAGTTTCACCTGTCCTTATTTTATCTGTTGTTGAAGGGATAACTTTTTTTACAGCACCATGATCTACATAATAAGCAATCGTTAATGTTTCGTTGGTATTATTATAAATACCAACAGCTAGGTCGTTTCTTTTTTTATCATCTCCGAAGATATCCTTTAATAATTTATCAACATCAATGAAATCTTTAACAATATCACTCATAATAATTTAAATTACCACTTGATTGTTAATGTAGGATCGTTTAATAGTCCATTAGAATTAACTACATCAAAAGTTGTCGAAATTTGACCAGCATTGCTAGCAATACTTGTATTAGAACTATTAGGAACTTCCATAAATTGAATAAAGCTTTGATATAATTCTTTACCTCCAGTTGGATTTAATCGAACTTTATTATCAAAGTAAACGTCTTTATTACCTTGTCTAAAGTGAAACCAATTTTGCTCAGCTAAAGGATATGGAGCTCTAGTATTGAAAAACAACATGCTTATAGCTCCTGGCTGAATACTAGAAACAACAACTTCTGTAGCATTAGTTGGCCCGTAGTTAGGATCATAATTTAGAATTTCGACAGTACAATTTAGTGCCGTTACAGTAATGTAATTGCTTAGATTGTAAGTCGTTTGATTTTCAGTTTCGTTTTGTAATGTTGAAGTACTCATGATTATATAATTAAGATTAGATTAATAGTTGTTTTATTGAGCTACAGCAGCTTCTTCTGGAATTTCAACGATCGAAACGTTAGTTGCAATTACAGGTATGTTTTTCATCTCTACCATATTTCCCTCAGCATCTCTATAAGAATAGGTAGCAATGCCTTTTTTCCAATCCTCTTCAAGTACCATACGTAGTTTTAGGTTAGCAGGAAAAAGTGGCGTAGGAGCTCCCATTACTAAAACCCAAATTTCATCTTTGGGATATCCAGTAGCGGTTAATAGAATACGACTATGTCCGTGCATTACAGTCATCTGAGTAAATTCGCCAGACAAATTACTTTGCACATCTAATGGTGGATTTATAGATTGAAAAACTTGACTAGTACCTAATACTTGCCTGTTTTCGGTATCAATGATAAGATTTGTAGTTAATGATACTCCTCCAAGAATACCTGGAATACCAATAAAATAACTAGCGTGAACTATACCTTGTTGGTTTGTTGAATTTTTAGTACTCATAATATTTAATTGTTTGATTTATATATGATTATGAAGTAAATGTAATTCAGGTTTATGAAAGTGAAATATGTGTAAATACCTGATTTTCAATGTGTTTATTTTGAGTAGTTATGATTGAGGGAAGATTTTTGTTTTTATGCGGTAGTTCCTTTTTAATGAAAATTAACCATTGTATAAATACATAAAATCAGTAATAAATTAGGATAAAAAATAACGAAGAGAAGAAATATAGCATATTAGAAATGATAAAATAATATATAAACTGAATAATTTTAACACTTTTAAATAATTATTTTTCATATAAACTATTGTTTTTTATGGCTTTATGTGTTTTAGAAAAGATTTATTAGCATGATGTTTTTAAAAAAAGAATGAACATGAAGACTTGATAGTGAGAAAGCTTTAAGAGTAAAGTATATAGCGAATAACATTGATAGAATTTTTTTGAGAAAAATGCATTAGAATGTGGTTTTCCGTAAAATAGATTGATTGAGACTGTTTAAATTAGCAAGTATAATTTTGAAAAGTAAATGAAAACAACAAAAACAACAATATCAAGATTTAAAATAAATAAACTATTTGGCTATCAGGATGTAAATATTGAGTTTAACTCTAATCACATGATCATCATTGGAGAGAATGGTCTTGGGAAAACTACAATATTAAATTGTTTATATTATATATTAGAAAAAAAATTTAAAAAATTAAGTAATATAAAGTTTGAAAGTATTGAGTTACAATTCAATAATAAAAAGAAAATTAATTTTACGAAAAACGATTTAGATTTTTATGTTAAAAAACCAAAAAAATATCAATCCAGTCAATTTTATCAATTGTTAAAAAAAGATTTAACAAATAAAAAAATAGATACCCTTAAAAAAGTAATCAATGATAAGAAATTAACAAAGCAAGAAAAAAGATTAACAGTAGTAGAAATATTGAATGAGATTAATATTAATATTAATGCTCCGAGTAAGTTTATTTATGATAATATAAATAAACTAATCGCTGAATCTGAAGTAATTAATTTTGAGAAAATATCAGAAACACTTAATTCAATTGTTAAAAGCAAGATATTATATTTTCCTACATATAGACGTATTGAATCTCAATTAGATTCAATACAAAAAAAAAATTCCCTTCCTAATGAATATTACAATAATCCTTTTTTAGATGAAGAAGAAGAGTATAGGTTTGAACATGAAGATGCTATTCAGTTTGGGATGGACGATGTAAAAAGGAAAATTAATTATATTACAGAAGAAATATCTCAAAAATCTTTAATTGGTTTTTCAAAAATAACAGGAGATTTATTAAGTGAACTTTCAAATGAATTCCAAGGTAGAATTTCACGCAAACTTGTAGATGAGAAAAAATTACGAATTATATTAGATCGTGTTGGTAAGTCGATTACTGAAGAAGATAAAGTTAACATTATTGATTATATAAAGTCAGGGAAGAGAACTAATAAAGGTTTACTTTTTTTCATTGATCAATTGATAAATTTATATAATGAACAAGAAGAGTTGGATATTGCAATAAAACAATTTGTAATAACTTGCAATAGTTATTTGAATAGAAAAAATTTCCATTATAATGAAAGTGAAATTAGCCTGGAAATTTTTAGAGAAAATACAAGAGAGATTGTTGATTTAGATCAATTATCGTCAGGTGAAAAACAAATAGTTTCATTATTTTCAAAAGTCTATCTAGATCTAAATAAATCATTTATTATACTATTAGATGAACCAGAATTATCTCTTTCTATTTTTTGGCAAGAAAAATTATTACCAGATATTATTAAATCAGGAAAATGTAATTTCTTATTTGCTGTTACACATTCACCATTTATTTATGATAATGAATTATTAAATAATACAATAGGTTTAGATCAATTTATATCAATAAATGAATAAGTATGAATCCAATTGAATTATATAATAAAAAGAAAAATTCGGCAACAACAGCTATTCATAAATTCGTTTTATTAAAAAAAGAATTTAATAATGACTTATTTTGCTTCTATGAAGGTAAAGATGAACCATATTATTATAATAGAATAAATATTTATTTTGGAGAAAATCATCATCCAATAACATGTGGAAATAAAAAATCAGTTTTAGAAGTATACAATTATTTGAAAATTAAATATTCGGATTCCAATACTTCTTTTTTTGTAGATAAGGATTATGATGATAAGCAAAATCAATTAAATTTATATGAAACACCTTGTTATTCAATTGAAAATTTTTATACATCAGAAAAAGTTTTAAAAGCAGTTTTAAAGAATGAATTTTTACTTAATGAAACAGATAAAGAATTTAAAAATATAATAGCATTATTTACTGAAAATCAAAATAGATTTCATAAATCAATTACTTTATTAAATAGTTGGTATGCTACAGCAAAACAGATTGCTCGTACTAAAGGAGTTTCAGTAAATGCTAATTTAGCAGAAAAACCACCTAAAGAATTTATTATCGTAAAAATAGGACAAATTGAATCAAATTATAATTTTTCAAAGATTATTGAAAAATATCCAAATTCAATTAAAGTAACAGAAGATGAAGTTGAAAGAAAAATAATTGAGTTCAATACAAAAAATAAATCTCAAATTTTTAGAGGAAAATATGAATTAGATTTTATGTATAATTTTTTGAAATTTATTATTGAAGATGCTAACAACTCTAAAGAATTATTAAAAGTAAAAACATCTTTTAATATTGATAAGGCTAGAATTTTATCTCAGTTAAGTCAATATGCTGAAACTCCAGAATGTTTAATTAATTATATTAATTCGAAAAATAATTATGCCAATTATTAAGTTCAAAGAACAAATTCAAAATACATTATGGTTTATGATTTATGAATTATTTTGAAGTATTTAATTTGGAGATAATAGAATATAGTAATTCCTAATTAATAAATTTTAATTAGGGATTACTATATTCTATTATAATTCCCACTTTACAAACTCAAAGTACTTGTTCCCTCAATGGTACTTTTATAATTAATCATAAATGATGAATTTTAGGATATACTAAAAACATCAATTATGAAACAAAAACTACTCGTATTACTGTTAATAACAAATGTATGTTTGTTTTCGCAGACTATTCCGCAAATAACGATTGATGAGAATCAAACGTTAAAACTAACACATTTATCTGTAACGGTCGATATTATTGGGAATCATGCAACTACTACTTATGATATGAAATTCTATAACGAATTAGATCGTATTTTAGAAGGAGAGTTGATGTTTCCCTTAGGAGAAGGACAGACTGTTTCTGCATTTGCGATGGAAATAGAGGGGAAACTTAGAAAAGCTGTGGTAGTCGAAAAAGAGTTAGCTCGTGTAGCATACGAACGTACTATACGACAAAATATAGATCCAGGACTACTAGAACAAACTCAAGGTAATAATTATAAAGCACGAATTTATCCTATAAATCCTCAAAGTTACAAACGAGTTGTAATTACATTTGAGCAAACAATACCTACAATTGAAACAAAGCAAGTTTATGAACTTCCTTTAGGAATCAATAAGTCATTGGATAAATTTAACGTTACTATAAAAACGCATAATGAACAAAAACCTAATGTTAGAAGTAAAACAAATTACAAAACAAGGTTTAAAGGAAAAAACGGGACATATATTGCGCAAATAGAAAAAGTAAAACATACACCGTTACATCCTATTACAATAAGAATTCCTGCACAAATAGGAGAGGAGACAATAATAACATATCAGAAGTATTTTCATTATACAAAAAAACTGAATCCAGTAACTCGATTGAAAAAGAAACCCAAATCAATTCAGTTAATTTGGGATGCTTCTTATTCTATGCGATACCGTAATTTAGATCAAGAAATAGCGATATTGGATGCTTATTTTGACTATTTACAAAACGTAACTGTAACGTGGATGACGTTTAGTAATGGAATAAAAGAACGTAGAATAATTGAAATTCATAATGGAAATTGGAATGTGTTAAAAAAACAAATTTCCAAAGTAATGTATGATGGAGGGACATCTTATAATACACTTACTGATATTGCTGTAACCGCAGATGAGATACTATTTTTTACAGATGGGCTTTCAAATTTAGGGAGTTTTGAAAAGCATAACGATATTCCTTTATATACAATTAATAGTGTTGTATCTGCAAATCATTCGACGTTAAATGAAATAGCAACACAAACAGGAGGGAACTATATTAATCTTATTCGTACAACAGCTAGTACAGCTATAAAAATACTTAAAGAAGAACCGTATCAATTTTTAGGAGTAGCGCATGGAAGAGCATTAACCGAAATATATCCTAATAAACGAATGAATATACGTAATGATTTTTCGATTAGTGGGCAATTTAAAAAGGATACAACTTTTACAATGTTATTTGGATATCAAGATGAAATAATAGATCGAATTCCTGTAAGCATAAAAACTATTCAACAAACTAAAGAGGCAAAACGTCTATGGGCAAAACAAAAGTTAGAAAGCTTAATGCCGAAAGCCAAAGAGCATAAAGAAGCAATATTAACATTAGGAAAAGAATATCAATTGATTACACCTTATACTTCTATGATAATTTTGGATAGAATAGAAGATTATGTACATTATCGTATTGAACCTCCTAAAGAGTTGAGATCAGCTTACAAAGAGTTATTAAATAATGAAAAAGAAGAAGAGAAAGATGTTGAGGAGATGATTAAGAAAAGGCGTGCAGATTTATTTGAAGATTACCAAGAAATAAAAAAATGGTATGTAACAGAATACCCTAAAAATAAAAAGAAGAAAATTACAGATAATAGTAATAATACGCAGCCAATTCCAGAAACTCCAGTGAACACTAATCACGTAGCAGTAAGAACGAATACAGTCAATGATGATGATAAGGATGTTATTATAAGAGAAAGTGAAAGTGTAGAAGAAGAAAAAAGAATAGAAGGAACTGTAGTAGAGTTTAATGAACCATTACCAGGGGTAAATATTATTATTAAAGGAACAAATAGAGGAACAGTAACAGATTTTGATGGCAATTTTTCGATTCTGGTAAATGAAGGAGATAGTTTGATTTTTTCATATGTTGGTTTTGATGAGAAAGAAGTTATAGTAACTACAACCAATACAATTTCGGTAGCAATGGAAAGTAATTCATCTCAATTAGAAGAAATTGTAGTAACGGCTATGAGTGCTAAAAAGAACGCGGTTTTAACTCAGAGTGTACAAGAAGAAGTAAGTATTAGAGGAGTTGCAAGTGGAGTAAGAGGTAGAATGTCAAATAAAGAAAATCCACAAACTACAAATCAAAAATCATTAAATGATTTAGAAAAGAACAATAAAGATAAAATAGCTCTTAAACCATGGAATCCATCGACGCCTTACTTAGCAGTTTTAGCACAAGAAGAAACAGTGATGGCTGCATATAAAAAATACTTAATTATTAGAGAGAAATATGCAAATAGTCCTTCGTTTTACTTGGATGTAGCAGATCACTTCGAAAAAAGAAATAATCCAGAAATAGCAATTACAATTTTAACTAATTTAATGGAAATAGAACTGGATAATTATGAGTTAATGAAAGCTTTAGGATATAAACTAGAATATTTTAAACAATACAAGTTAGCTGTTGAAGTGTATAAGAAAATAGTAGAATTAAGACCAGAAGAGCCTCAGTCATATAGAGATTTAGCGTTAGCATATGAACAAGTAGGTGCAATACAAAAAAGTTATGATATCCTGTTTAAACTTTATGATGGACAATTATTAAATAAAGACGAAGATGAGCGTTTTTATGGAATAGAACATATAGCATATATAGAACTTACTCGTTTGGTAAATAAATATAAAAACAGCTTAAATATAAATACAGAATACAGTGATTTTTTGACACCAACTCCCGTAGACATAAGAATTATAATAGATTGGAATCATAATGATACTGATATAGATTTATGGGTATTTGACCCAACAGGAGAAAAAGCGTTTTATAGCAATCCAAAAACAGCCATAGGAGGAAGAATGTCTGAAGATTTAACAGATGGATATGGACCAGAAGAATTTATGTTGAAAAATGCGGTTAAAGGAACCTATAAAGTAAAGGTGAATTACTTTGCGGATAGAGTCCAAAAAATATCAGGACCTACTATTATAAAAGCAACTTTTTTTATTGATTACGGAAAAGAAAACGAACGTAAAAAGATTAAAATAATAAGATTAGAAGATGAAGAAGGAGAAATTGAAATTGGAGATTTAATTTTTGAATAATTAAAATGAAATTTTAAAAAAAAACTAGATACTTCAGTTGTTGAGGTTCTATAAAAGAACAAATAAATAATATATTATAACTATAATAATTGTATCTATTTTTGGTGAAAATTATAGAAGATTAAAAATAAAAGAGTTAGAATTTAATGAGTCAGATGCATTACCTGAAAACTGTATGATTATATTAGAAAAAGAAGATGATAGATTTAGTTATAATTGTACCCCTATCTTTTTTACTAATATGTTTACTAGATATAATTGGAAATACAAATAAGTACTAATTGATTTAGGTGTTTAATACAAGAAACTATTAATTAATATTTTAAGGGCCTAATAGTTTTTTCACTGAAAACAGGGGGTAATAATTAAGTAAAAAACAAGATATTCTGTCCTAAAATAAGTATTGATTTTAAAGTAAAAAATATGACACCAAAAGAGTTATCATTACTAAAAGGAAGAGAATTAACGAATGCATTTATTACATATTTTAAATCATGGACTTTAACTTCTTCATGTCTTGAAATAATAAAAGAAATCGCTACTAAAGTTATTGAAGCAAAATATGTCAATGATGATTTAATTATTGTTTTTAAGTCTAATGATGGAGAAGAAGTATCTATAACTTTTGGAACTGCTTATAATGGAAATTTCTTGGATACACCATTTACGATACCAGCATCATATAAAACAGTAGTTCAGATGCATAATACAATAACATTTGGAGACGGAGTACCTGATTATATCGGTTTTTACGGATATGATGGAGAAGAACCTTCGTCTGAATTTATGTTAGATGAACTTGAAGGAAATGAAGAAATACATCAAGGATTTTGTGATGCTGGTCAAAATTGGATTATTTGGAATCATCAAAGAAAAAATGCCTTAGGAGAACCAGTATTTATAATAGCAGACCATGGATTGACAGTTGATGATAACGATGATTTTCCAGAACAAGATAAAGTAGCATTTGGAATAGGAGGACTTTTTATAAGATTGATGAAAGAATTTATTTTTGACGATACAGATTACGGATGGGGATAATATTGATTTAGGAATAAATATAATGAAATTAAAATAACGGATTTATAAATAAATAATCCAATAGATAACAAAGTAATAAAAGCCCTTTTGGGGCTTTTTGTTTTATATAATAAGCTTTATAACCTAAGGCTACTAGTGAAAAATGTGATTATATTAGAAATCATTTACCTTTGAATGAATGATATATAATTATGATAGTAACAAAAGATGTTTATTGGCAATAACCTGAATATAATTATAATGAAATCAATTTATATTTTAATAATCACTCTTTTTTATCTAACTAATAGTGTAGGACAAGATAAAGTTGCTTTTGATATTCAAGAAATCTTTCTTGAGAATGCAGATGAAAACATACGAGAGAATAGTTTAGCCAAGAAAAATGATTTTTTTTATGAAGATGATGATTATATTGTAACTAAATCTTGCAGTGGTGAATGGGGAGGTTCTATTTTTTTTAAAAGTAAAAAAAGCGGAATTAAATATTCCTGTAAAGCTACTTGTCCTGTTTCTATAAATTTAATAAATGGAAAGTATATAATCACCAATACACTTGCACATCTAAACGGTTCTTCAAGTTTAATTGAAATTAAAAATCCAGAATTAATGTCTGTTTTTGAAATGCCAAAACCTAGAAGAATAAAAAATGGTGTTAAATATTATTACAGAGGAGATAATCAGAGTAAATCCACAAAAGGAGTTAAAAGAATTTGGAGTGACTATAAGATTTTAACCTTAGCAAGTTTTCCCTTTAAGAAACAATTGTATCACATCGTATGTAAAAACGAAAAAACTTTTTTAGCTACAATTGAAAAAAATGAGTTAAAACTTTTAGATCAAATTTCTAATAAAAACATTTGGAGTTATGAATCAAAAACGATTACAGACGAAAAAGGGAACCTACTTATTTTTTTTAATAATCATGATGTAAAAGGATATATTGAAATTAAAGGAAAAAAAATAAAGCTAATGAGATTAAAATAACGGTTTTATAAGCGTATATATAGTAATTTCAAGAGAAATAGAAAACTATTTTTGAGCTATGCAAAATTGGTTATATTTAATTTTTTGTAAAACAAATAATAATAATGTGATTCTATACAGACACATGTTAACGCCAGTATGAAAAAAAATATAGCAATAATAATTTTCTTAATTAGTTTGTCTTTTTATGGACAAGATAAACACTCACCAACCATTGTGATTTTAAATTCACAAGAGACAGTCATTCCATCAGAGTTAGATTCTATAGCTAAATCATTTGTTAGAAAAGGACTTTCAGAAGAAGTAAAAAAGAATATAAGAAATGAAAATGGAGTATTTAAATTAAAGGCCGAGAAAGAAATTCAATTTTTAGAAGAAACAGATATAACAACTAATATTACCTATGGGTTGAATTATTTTTTAAGTTTTAAATTCTTTGAATATTTTCCAAACCTACTAATTTATCCTGCTAAAGAAACAAATCAATTAGATTTGGAAAGCCTAAAGATTACTTCTGAAAAACATGATGTAAATTGGATTGTCAATATTAAAAAAGTTGAATTCGTATTAATTGGTAACAAAAACAAAGCAAAAGTTGAATTTCAGCTTTATAATCAAAAAAGCAATAAAATTTTACTCGAAAAAGAAATTGAAGTAAATGACAATAATCCTGGATTTGAATTTGCATGTCAAAGTGGAACAATAACTTGTGTAATTAACAATAGTATAAGCCTTATGTCATCAGAAATTATGACGGTAATGGGAAAAGATAAGAAATACTGGAGATAATAATCGCTATAAGTGGCAGAAGTCCAGTAGATAACAAAATAATAAAAGCTCTTTTGGGGCTTTTTGTTTTATAAGCGTATATATAACAATTTTAAGTTATGTACTATTGATTATAATTTGATGAAATTTAAATCAAACAATTTATTTGAAGAAGTAAGAATCGCAAAGAATAGTACTCAACTGTCAATTAGATATTCAGAGTATGATTTGGAAAAAAACGGAACAATTTTTTTGAATTCAAAGAAGCTAAAAAAACTTTTTTTACAATTAAACATTAATAATAATAGCTTGATTCATAGTGATGTATGAAGGTTTAATACATTGAGATATTTGGAGGTTTTAAATTTCAAATACCAAGAATCTCCTAAATAGATTTTAAAACTACTTAATTTAGAACAACTAGTGTTAAGAGGAAATGATATAGAGAGTAGATCAAGATTAAAAATAATAAATAGATAAGAAAGAATTTTAAAATATAGATATAAATAAAGCCAACGATAATACATCCCGTTGGCTTTATTTATTAAAATGAAATAGATTTATTCTTTTTCAATTAAACTAATCGCTAAACCACCACCGGCAGCTAAATGAAAAGTTTCTTTAGAATTAGCATTTACGGTTATAGTTTCAATAGCAATACTTGTAGGGTTTTTATCCCAATGAGCGTCTTTACCATCTTTATAAACAACAACATCGTAAGTTTTTGATGTATCTAAGAAACTAAAATCTATAGTAATATCACGAGGATTTTCGTCAGTAATACTTCCTAAGAACCAATTTCCAGTGATACGATCTTGACGAGCTATAGTAACAAAGTCACCAATCTCGCCATTTAGAACTTTAGTTTGATTCCAATCTACAGCAACATCTCTAATGAATTGAAAAGCAGGTTGATTTTCATAATTTTCGATCAAATCACATGCCATTTGAATTGGACTATAAATAACAACATACAATGCTAATTGATGAGCCAAAGTAGTATTAATTTGATTGTTATCTTTATAAGGAGCTAATTTGATATTAAATACACCAGGAGTGAAATCTATAGGGCCAGCAAGCATACGAGTAAAAGCTACAGTAGGTAAATGACTAGGAGGATTCCCTCCATCAGCAGCCCAAGCATTAAATTCTTGTCCGCGCAATCCT
Organism: uncultured Aquimarina sp.; assembly: GCA_947498595.1. GTDB lineage: Bacteria > Bacteroidota > Bacteroidia > Flavobacteriales > Flavobacteriaceae > Aquimarina. The sequence goes on along the minus strand of CANMKX010000009.1, from coordinate 24,560 downwards.
TCTCTCGAAATAGCATTTGGATACGTTCTTCTGATACCAGTAGCCTTGATAGGCTCATGAGCATTGATCGCCACATTATATTTTGCAGCAGTTTCTAATGCATTGCGATAATGATTTACCATCCATTGACCATGATGATATTCTCCTTTAGGAATTATTTTACCAACATATCCTGTTTTAACAGATCTAATATCTAGAGAATCCATTAAAGCATACGCTTGATTCATTTGTTGATCGTAAGTTCTAGGTGCAGCAGAAGTTTCGTGATGCATGATGATTTCAACATCTTTTTCTTTACTATATTTAGCCAACTCTTTAAGATCATAATCTGGATATGGTGTAACAAAATCAAAAACTCCTTCTCGATCTTCAAAACCAATCCAATGTTCCCATCCAGTATTCCAACCTTCAACTAAAACACCATCAATATTATTTGCAGCAGCAAAATCAATATGTCTTTTTGTATTTTCGGTTGTTGCTCCGTGTTTTCCACTAGCCAAATCCCAACTAGATTTACCTAAATGCATTTCCCACCAGATCCCTACATATTTTTTAGGTTTAAACCATGATACATCGCCTAACTTATTAGGTTCATTAAGATTTACGATTAATTTTGAAGTGATTAAATCAGCAGCATTATCACTAATTTGAATCGTTCTCCATGGTGTTTTAAAAGGTAAAGCACGTTTTACTTTATAACCATAACGTTTTGAACCAACAAGTTCACTAGTCATGGATGTATTTTTAGGATCTACTTTTAAAGTCATACCAGCATAATCAGTAAGATTAGCTTCGTGAAAACTAAGATGTACTCCATCTTTTGTACGCATAGTTACAGGAGTGTTTACAGCATTTTCTGGAATATGAGTTTGCCCCAGAGAAGGATGATTTGCTTTGGATAAAGCATCAATAGCAGTAAAGCTAGACTCAGTATATAAATGTTCATAAATATCCCAATCTCCAGGAATCCACCATGTCTTGTGATCTCCAGTTAGATTAAATTGAGTGTTTTCATCAAGAATAATAACCTCGTTTACACCTTCTTGATTAAGAAATTCATAACGCAATGCAATACCATCATCATAAGATCTAAAATAAATATTGAATAAACGATGAGGAGCCTTTTTTTCTTTTAGGTTAACAATTAGTTCATTATAGTGGTTACGAACTTCTTTTTGCTCTCCCCAAGGCATTTCCCAAGTTTCATCTTGAGTCGTAGTGGTGGTACTTAGGATTTCTAAATCTTTCCCTAACGAAATTTGATCTTTAAAATCAAAACTAATAGCAGAAGTATCAATTATAGCTTTGTTTCGATGTGTTACACTATACGTTGGAGAACCATCTGTTTGTAGCCAGAAATCAATACTAATGTTTTTTGAAGGCGAAGTAACTGTAGTATTATGTTTACTCTCTTGTTTAGCACAACTGTAAACAGTAATAATCAATAACGCCAATAAGAATTTTTGGAATCTTTTTTGAATCATAAAAAGGGGTTTAGTTAAATAAAAGTAAGCTTCAAATATAAAACTATAATCTAGTCTTTATGAATTTCTGAGGGCTAGTTTACGGTACGAAATTAAGATTTACGTTTTTGTGAATACTTTTCCTTTTTTATTGAAAAAAAAATCTTAAAAGAATTAAAAAAAGGAATTTTCATTGAAAGAATTAAAACACGAATTAGTTTTTCTAGATTTTAAATATGATATGAAATTAGGAGGAAGAGAGTTTTCTTTAGAAATGAACAAATTGAATGCTAAGATGAAAAATTAGATTAATATATGATTTTTTATGTTTTAAATGTCATTAATTCAGATGATTGTGTGGTTTTTTTGGATAGATGTATTTTATAAAAAATAACATGAATTGCGACAATTATATCAACTAAAAGTTACTAATTCACAAACTTAAAGGAAGGAGAACGTTATCAAATTTAAACTTCTATTAAATAGAATTATGGCGATGCTTTCTGTGTATGACTTCGCATATTTTCGCATGAAATCACACAAAAACTATCAAAATGAAACTAAGCTTAAAATTTGTAGCATTATTCTTATGGATTGCACAAATATCGTATGCACAAAACAGTAATGCTGTATTAACAAAAATCGAACGTACTGTTAATGTTGGAAAAATGACAGATTATTTCGATGCTAGTTTGGCGCCCTTTTATCATGGAGTAGCTTCTGGAGATCCTCTAGAAGATGCCGTTATTATTTGGACTAGAGTTACAACCAATGTATCATCGGTAAATGTGCAGTGGAAGGTAGCAACAGATCCTCAAATGACGCAAATCGTTAAACAAGGAAACGTTGTTACAGATGCTTCCAGAGATTATACAGTGAAACTCGATATTACAGGGTTAAGAGCTTATCAAACGTACTATTATCAATTTGAAAGTCAAGGAAGAAAGTCTTTAGTAGGAAAAACAAAAACAACGCCATCTCAAACAGATTTAATAGATAATTTACGATTTGCAGTGGTGTCCTGTTCTAATTATCAAAATGGATATTTTAACGCATACAATCAAATAGGTACACGCAATGATCTTGATGCAGTTATTCATTTAGGAGATTATATTTATGAGTATGAATCTGGAGGGTATGGCTATAGTAACGAAATAGGAAGAGGGCATTTGCCTGCTAATGAAATTATTACGCTGGATGATTACAGAGTCCGCTATTCATATTATCGATTAGATCCTATGTTACGAAAAGCGCATCAGCAGCATCCATTTATTAATATTTGGGATGATCATGAATTTGCAAATGATGCAAATAAATATGGAGCAGAAAATCATACCACTGCAACCGAAGGAAGTTGGGAAACAAGAAAAGCAAATGCTCATAAAGCATATTTTGAATGGATGCCAATTCGTGCTAATACTATAGAGCAATATAGATTATATCGTACGATCTCTTATGGTAAATTAATGGACTTAATTATGCTAGATACTCGTATTGAAGGTAGAGATTCTCAAGTAAGTAGTTCCAAAAATTTAATAAGTGCAGCAGGGTCTAATGAAGATTTTAAGCGTTTTGCACAAGAGATAATAGTTTCAAAAGACTTGTCTAATGAGAAAGATGTAAGAGAGATATTAGAAGTTGTATTGCCTATGTTGTTGAAAGTGAATGATCAAAAATCTGAAATTGCGACAGGATTATCGCAAAAAGAATTTGATATAGTTGTAGACGAGTTTGCAACATTCATATTGAATAAAGAATTAACAATAGCTAAAAAAGAAACAGTTAGATTAGAAAAATTATTAGAAAAAGGAGCGATATACGATGATGATTTTAACGAAAGGAATAATGCAAATACCTATAAATCGATTTTAGGAGGAGAACAATTTACTTGGTTAACAGATCAATTAAAACAATCTCAAGCCAAATGGAGAATAATAGGGAATCAAGTAATGGTGATGCCATGGAAAGGAGTGCCATCAAACGATGCTTGGGATGGATATAATGAAGAACGTAATCGATTATTGAAATATATAAAAGACAACGATATAAATAATTTAATAGTACTTACAGGAGACATACACAGTACGTTTGTTGGTGAAATAAATTATGAAGAAGATTGCGAAATGTGCGAATTTGTAGTACCAAGTATTACATCTCAAAATTTAGATTTTCTAGGAGGATTCTCTGCTGGTGTAGCTGAATTTTATATCAAACTAATGAATCGCCATATCAAAGATGTAGATATGGATAATCATGGATATTTTGTGCTAGATGTAAGAGAAGATAAAGTACAGGCAGATTGGTTTGATACCAATGATGTAAAAAGACCAATACTAGGGGAATCCCTTTCTAGAAGTTGGTATGTTAATGCAAATGATTGTAAAGTGAGAAAAGCATCAAGTGCTACAGTTGCTTTAACATCAAAAAATAATACTGATGAAATAGTTTTAAATACTGAAATTATTAATAATACCGTAAAGGATGATTTTGTGATTATAGGAGTATACCCAAATCCACTAGAGGTTGAAGGAAATATACATTACTTAGTTAATGAAACAGCAGAAATAAAAATTAATTTATTTACAACTCAAGGGGTAAAAGTTCAAGAATTACAAAATACAACAGTACCCAAAGGTATTTATAATTTATCATTTAATGCAGCAACATTATCTAGAGGAAGCTATATTATTGTTATAGAATCTGGAAAGACAAAGGCAAGTCGTACTATTGTAATTAAATAGGAAAAGCGAGAATGTGTAAATAAAAAATCCTGAATTGGAGATAATCCAATTCAGGATTTTTTATTTATAAACAGTAATTATAATATCAATCCATTTGATATTCGTTAAGTGTACGCTTATTTAATAGCAATTACAGATATCTCAACATTAACAGATTTAGGTAATGTTTTTACAGCAACTGTTTCTCTTGCAGGAGCTGTATCTTCGTTGAAATAACTACCATATACCTCATTAACCTGAGCAAAATTGTCCATATCACTTAAAAAGATAGTAGACTTAACAACATTTTCAAAGGTCATTTCAGCTTCTGTTAATACAGCTTTAAGATTTTGCATAACCAATTCAGCTTCTTTTTTAATATCACCTAAAACTAGTTCTCCAGTCTCAGGGTTAATAGCGATTTGTCCAGAAGTATATAAAGTGTTTCCTGATAAAACTGCTTGATTGTAAGGACCTATTGGAGCAGGTGCTTTAGCAGTAGTGATAATTTTTTTCATTAAATTTAATTTAGAATACTTTTGTCTAAAATAGTAAACTTTAGCACATCAAATTATTAAATAAATCTTATAATTGTCTGTCCGGTTCTCTTCGTTTATCCCATTTAATATCACTTAATACCGAAGATTTGATACCAATAAAGAAGTTCCATGAGGCACGACTACTAAAAGGAATCCAATTAAAACTCATACGCCAACTTTCTAAATCTCTTTGGAAACGTAAATTAGTATATGTAAAACCAGGGTTTTTTAGATCATAACCAGAAGATATACCTACAGTCCATCGAGGTGCTATTTCAACATCTCCAGAAAACATTAATGAATGTGACGAAATCTCGTTCTGTCGAGCATTATTGTTATAATTAACGGTATATGATAAACGTAATGACCAAGGAATTTTATAATTATAGTGCTTATTATCATTCTTTTTAGAATCACTACTAGTATCATCATTGATACTTCTACCGTTTCTGAAATCAGTTCCTCCACCAAATAAATTATCAGGTCGACCTCCATTTCTAAAAGTTTCATTTTGATCAGGATTTTCATTTGTTTTTCCCTTTTCAAAATCTTTGCTAGAAAATGAATACCCAAAGTTAGCACTAGCACGAGTCAAACGAAATAAACTACCGCCATTATCGATGTTCCATACATCAATTTTTCGATTGTTATTATCTAAAGCATACGGATCTAACTGAGCATTAAAATTAATATCTAATTTATTAGTAATGATAGGAATATTACCTGTTATAGATAATGGGCTTAATTTTAAAGAATCACCAGCAATATTATAAGCTGTAGAAATATTTAAATTGTTTAATAATTTAATTTTTTTAGGCTCGGTCGCCGTAGAATCTTTGCTACGTACTTTGGCTTCTACTGTATTGCTTAAAGAAAACCCTATATTACTTGAAAAAGTATTACTTGGAGCTCCATAAAAACCACCTTGGAATCTAGAATATTCTACAACTTCATCCTCACCACTAGTAGAATTACTTCCAGGAATTATATACTCATCATAAAATTGATCAAAAGCAGGATTAATAGAATAACTGATCGATGGACGCATTGTATGACGAATAGCTTGTATTTTACTATCTTTTTTGAAATTGAAAGTTCCATAAATAGTAGTTCCTAAACTAGCACTAAAATTATAAGTTCTAAAAGAATCAAAACCAGTGATAGTATCTCTCACAACTTCTCCAGCACCACTATTAGCATCCGGGTCATAACGTTGCTCTATAGTTTCAAAAACCCAATTTTCTTGATAACTAGTACTTGCGCTCGCACTAAAATGTTTTAATATCTTAAAGTTTGTACTAATAGGAATAGAATGTTGAATTCCTAATTGAGCATCATCAAACATACGAGAAGTGAAAAATAAAGAATCAGTTGTGCTAATTCTATTTTCTCCTCTTAAATTATATTGAAAATTTATATTTTGAAAAGCACCTTTCTTGGTACCAGTTTTAGGAGCAAAAGGGAAAATCCTTGAAACACTAGCATTCAATGTTGGTAGTGTTAAGTTTACCTCTTCTGTATTAGTATTTTGATTATGTGTAGCTGCTACATCAATATTAACTTCTGGATCTCCAGGAAATGTTTTTGAATAGGATACAGAGGAACTTAAATTGTTGTTTAAGAAATTTCCTGTATTTAATTGATTGGTAGATTGCCTAAAGTAATCACTACTACCAAAGTTAACAGAAGCAGAAAATCTCGAATTTGGATTTGCTTTAGGATCTTGACTATGCCTCCATTGAATATTATATGTAGTCGTTTTTGAAAAATCATCAAAACCTCGCTCACTTTGTAAGAAATTTTCAAAACGAACATTAAAATTACCATTAAATCGATATCGCTTTGCATAACTAGACTCACCCCGCAAAGCATAACTACCATTGGTATAATAATCTCCAGTAACTGTTAAATCTAAATAATCACTAATTGCAAAATAATAACCACCATTTTGTAAAAAATACCCACGATTATTCTCTTGACCGTATGATGGAATAATGAAACCAGAAGTTCTTTCTTCAGTTAGTGGGAAATATCCAAAAGGTAATCCTAAAGGTGTAGGAACATCTGCGATATACATATTGACTAGACCTGTTACAATTTTCTTTTGAGGGACAAATTTAATGCGTCTAGCATAAAAATAATATTCTGGATTTTCTATGTTTTCTGAAGTAGTAAAACGTACATTTTTCATGTAGATTACAGAATCATTTTCACGCTTAGAAACTTCATTATAAATTTTAAAACCGTTTTGCTCTGTTTTAGAATTATAGATTAATGCCTTTTGAGTATCAAAATTGAATCGTATAGAATCTGGTTCTACGATGTTTTGCGCTTGCTTAAAAATGGGAGTTTGAACATAAGTACCTGTAGAATCTTTAATACCATAAGCATAAACTTCGTTTTTCTCATTATCGAGAATAATTAAACCGGCATTGATCTGCATTTCTCCATAGATGATCTCAGCTTCGTTGTACAAATACATTTTATTACCTTTACGATTAAGGTGCATGTAATCAGTAGCTTTAGAGTCAACTTTGTCAGTTAAAAATTGAGGTTCAGGTTTGATTGTATCTACCTTAACAGTATCACTGTTTTTTTCGCTAAGAGATTCTTCTGCAGAAGCTTTTTTGGTTTCTTTTTGTGCAGGAAGAATAGATTCTTCTTGAGCTTTGGTTTTAAGAGTCGGAGTTTTATTCGTTTCTTGGGCTATAGTTGCACTGATACAGAATAGCGACAAGCTTAATGAATAAAGTATGTTTCGTATTGTTGTTTGCAATGTTTTAAATCCTATTTTTGTAAAACTATGGCTTAGTTTTTGAAGTGCCAAAATTACATATATTTTTTGGTAGCAATTGTTGTATTAGTAAAAAAAAATATTTTTTAGATATTCAATAAAAAATGTTATAATGTCCCAAAGGGAAAAAAATATGTATTACCACTCAATAAATATATAACAATAATAGCTTAAAAAATATTATAATACTGAGAAGTAACTACATATAGTGTGTCAATTTTTTGAAAAAATAATTTTTAATGAAAAAGGGAAAGTTTAATACCATCATTTTTGTCGTTTTTATTTTGATCTGTTTTAGTTTTCAATCATCAAATACTATACCGTTTGAAGATAAATTTGTGATCGTTTTAGATGCAGGACATGGAGGTAAAGACTCTGGAAATATAGGGAATGGATATCGTGAAAAGAATATAGCGTTAAAAGTTGTATTAGATGTAGGAAAACGATTAGAAAAGGATGGACGATTTAAAGTCATTTATACACGAAAGACAGATAAATTTATAGAATTACACGAACGTGGAAATATAGCAAATAAAGCAAAAGCAGATTTATTTGTATCTGTACATTGTAATTCACACCGATCTCAAGCTTCAGGAACAGAAACGTTTGTGTTAGGATTACATGCAAATAAAGAGAATTTTGATGTAGCTAAAAATGAAAACTCCGTAATCCTTCTGGAGGACGATTACAAAGCAAATTATGATGGTTTTGATCCTAATTCTGCTGAGTCAGTTATAGGATTAACTATTTTACAAGAAGAATATCTAGAACAAAGTGTGAATTTGGCAAGTATGATCCAAAATAAATTTACAAAAACATTAAAGCGTAAAAATAGAGGAGTTAAGCAAGCTGGATTTGTTGTGCTACATCAAACATTTATGCCTAGTGTACTTATAGAATTAGGATTCTTAACAAATAATAGAGAAGGAAGATATCTTAATTCTAAAAAAGGACAAAGAGATATGGCAGGATCGATTTTTAAATCAATATTGAATTACAAGGAAAGTGTTGATGCAATGTTTGATACAGAAGAGAAAATCGTAAATGCGATGAAAGAAAATGAGAAAAAAATATACGAAGGAATTACTTTTAAGGTGCAAATAGCAGCTACTTCTAGAGAAATAGACATAAAATCCTATAATTTTAATGGACTAAAAGAGATGTCTAAGCTTAAAAGAGGAGAGTTGTTTAAATATTTCTATGGTAATACTTCAGATTATAATAAAATAAACAAACAAAAGAAAGAGGCTGAGGATAAGGGGTATACAGCAAGTTTTGTGGTAGCTTTTAGAGGTCAAGAAATGATTCCTTTAAGTGAAGCGTTAGAATCTAAGCCTGTCTCGAATTAATCTAAATAAATACAAGAGAATTTGTATTTTGTTCATACTGATAAAATACAATTTTATTTCTAAATTTGTTACTCAAAAAATATAGCTATTTTGAAAATTACACGTGAAGTCAAAACTGGAATACTAGCTGTTAGTGCTATTTTACTGTTTATATTTGGTTACAACTTTCTAAACGGGAAGAACCTACTAGATTCTGAAAGAACTTATTATGTAGTATATGATGATGTAGAGGGGTTAATACCATCTTCACCAGTTACAATCAATGGATTGATAGTTGGAAAAGTAAAAGCAATTGATTTCTTGAATAAAAAAGGAAGTCTTATTGTAACATTTAATGTAAATAGCGATTTTGCTTTTTCGAAAAGTAGTTTTGCGCAAATACATGGAACAGGATTAATAGGTGGTAAATCATTATCAATAACACCTGTCTATGATCAAACACAAACGGCAAAAAGCGGAGATACATTACCTGGGAAAGTAGAAGAAGGATTGCTTGATATCGTAACAGATCGTTTTACTCCACTACAAGAAAAATTAGAAATAGCTATCATTAATGCTAATACATTACTGAACTCTATTAATAAAACATTATCAACCGATACGCAAAGAGATATTCAATCTGCTTTAAAAGATTTGAGCGTAACGATGAGAACATTTAAAGGAGCATCAAGTAAACTTGATAATCTTTTAGGGAATAATCAAGAAAAACTAGATAAGACATTTACAAATTTGGATGAAATGTCAACCAATCTAAATAAATTTTCAAATGGTTTATCTACAATTGATGTAGCTAAATTAGGAAGTGATTTGAAAAATATACTAGCCAATTTTGATAATATATCAGCAGATATCAAAAACGGTAAAGGTACGATGGGGAAATTGTTGAAGGATGAAAAGTTATATGATAACTTAGAAAGTACGAGTAAACAATTGGAATTATTATTACAGGATTTGAGATTAAATCCTAAGAGATATGTACATATATCAGTATTTGGAAAAAATAATAAGCCATACGAGAAACCATCGGATTCATTACAATAAACTAAACTAACTCACTATTTTAATTATGGAATACATTCCTAATATACTTTTTGTATTAATCTTAGCCGCCGGAATAGGATACTTTACTAAAAATATACGTAAAGTAATACGTAATATACGATTAGGTAAAGATGTGAATCGTAGCGATAATAAATCAGCACGATTTAAAAACATGGCTAAAATCGCATTAGGACAAGGGAAAATGACACGAAGACCAGTTTCTGGAGTGTTACACATTATAGTATATATTGGATTTATAATTATAAATATTGAAGTATTAGAGATTGTTATTGACGGAATTTTAGGAACTCATAGGATCTTTTCTTTTTTAGGAGGAGCATATGATTTCTTAATTGGATCTTTTGAAATATTAGCATTTTTAGTTTTAGTAGGTGTAATTATATTTTGGATTAGACGTAATGTAATTAAGATAAAACGTTTCTGGAGTTCAGAAATGAAAGGTTGGCCTAAGAGTGATGGAAATCTAATACTGTACTTTGAAATGGTGTTGATGACATTGTTTTTAGTAATGAATGCAGCAGACTTGCAATTACAAGCAATGGGAGCAGATCATTATGTACAAGCAGGAGCATATCCAATTAGCCAATTTATAAGTCCATTATTTGAGGGTATTTCTCAAGGAGCATTAATTGTTTTAGAACGATCAGCTTGGTGGATTCATATTATAGGAATTTTAGTGTTTTTGAATTATCTATATTTTTCAAAGCATTTACATATATTATTAGCATTCCCAAATACATATTTTGCGAACCTAAAACCTCAAGGTGAATTGGATAATCTTGAAGCAGTAACAAAAGAAGTAATGTTGATGATGGATCCAAACGCTGATCCATTTGCAGCACCAGCAGAAGATGCTGATGAAGGAGAACCAGAGAAATTTGGAGCTTCAGATGTAACAGATTTAAATTGGGTTCAATTATTAAACTCATATACTTGTACAGAGTGTGGACGTTGTACTAGTGAATGTCCAGCAAATCAAACAGGAAAAAAATTGTCTCCTCGTAAAATTATGATGGATACAAGAGATCGTTTACAAGAAGTTGGAGATAATATCGACAAGAATGGAAGTTTTGTAGATGATGGAAAACAATTATTAAATGATTACATTAGTCCAGAAGAACTATGGGCGTGTACTAGTTGTAATGCATGTGTAGAGACTTGTCCAGTTAATATCAGTCCATTATCAATTATATTGGATATGAGAAGATATTTAGTAATGGAAGAAAGTGCAGCCCCATCAGAATTGAATAATATGATGACCAATATAGAAAACAATGGAGCTCCATGGCCATTTAACCAGATGGATCGTATGAATTGGAGTAACGAATAGTTTTCTGTAATACTGTGTCATAATTTATAACCACATAAAAACGTAGTTAACCACTAAACCACTTAAATTATGAACAATAAAGAGGTAGAAAAACTATTACATGAGAAAGTAGAAAGCGGAGAAAAGATCAGTCCAGTGTTGCCAGAGGGAGTTAAAAATTATCTAATTGATATAGATGGTACCATAACAGATGATGTCCCTAATGAAGAACCAGAACGAATGGCAACTTGCAAACCTTTTCCTGATGCTTTAAAAACACTAAATGGATGGTATGACGAAGGACATGTAATTTGTTTTTTCACTTCCAGAACCGAAGAACATAGAACGGTTACAGAAACGTGGTTAAAAAAACATGGATTTAAATATCACAGTATGCTGATGGGAAAACCAAGAGGTGGTAATTATCATTGGGTAGACAATCATTTAGTTAAAGCTACACGTTATACAGGTAAGTTTACAAATTTAGTAGAACGACTGGTAAGTATAGAAGTTTTTGACGATGGAAAACACGATTAACAAAAGTAAATAGTAAAAAGAATTAATACTTCTTTTAAACATAAGATTTAAATACAATTGAAAAGATGAGCGAAGCATTAAAAGTGCCAACAATGGCAGAATATATGGCAGAAGGTAAAAAACCAGAAGTTTTATTTTGGGTAGGATGTGCTGGTAGTTTTGATGATAGAGCAAAAAAAATAACAAAAGCTTTCGTAAAATTACTAAACAGTGCAAATGTTGATTTTGCAGTTTTAGGAACTGAAGAAAGTTGTACTGGAGATCCTGCAAAACGATCTGGAAATGAGTTTTTATTTCAAATGCAAGCAGTTACTAATATTGAAGTAATGAATGCTTACGAAATAAAAAAAGTAGTAACAGCATGCCCTCATTGTTTTAATACATTAAAAAATGAATATCCAGCATTGGGGGGAGATTATGATGTAATGCACCATACTCAATTTTTAAAATCACTCTTAGAAGAAGGACGTTTAACAGTAGAAGGAGGTAAATTTAAAGGGAAGAGAATTACATTTCATGATCCATGTTATTTAGGAAGAGCAAATAATGTATATGAAGCTCCTAGAGATCTGTTGAGAAAACTAGAAGTTGAATTGGTTGAGATGAAACGATGCAAGCAAAAAGGATTGTGTTGTGGAGCAGGTGGAGCACAAATGTTTAAAGAACCAGAAGCAGGGAATAAAGACATTAATGTCGAGCGTACAGAAGATGCTTTAGAAACAAAACCAGAAATAATTGCAGCTGGATGTCCTTTTTGTAACACAATGATGACTGATGGAGTGAAAAGTAAAGAAAAAGAAGAAAGTATTGAAGTATTAGATATTGCAGAAATGATTGCTACGGCACAAGATTTGTAGTATGTAATATAAAGTAAAATACAGAATCAATTTTATATCAAAAGAATAAAAGAGTTAGTATGAAACTTCATATTAACTCTTTTTTATAATACGAATAGAGATAGTTTTTACTACCTTTAAAATACAGTAAAGAAGCATATATGTTAGTAGATTTTAATACACTTTCAGAAACATCTAGAATCTGGATATATCAAGCAAATAGATCTTTTTCAGAAGATGAATTAGTACAAATAGAAACAAAATTAGATAGCTTTATTAACCAATGGACTGCCCATGGTGCAGATCTTAAATCTGGATATGAAATTAAATATAAGCGATTTATAGTTATTGCTTTAGATCAAGATTTAAATGCGGCTACAGGATGTTCTATAGATGCGTCAGTTCATTTTATTCAACAACTAGAAAAAGAATACAATGTTGATTTAATGGATAAAATGAATGTATCCTTTAAACAAGGAGAATACGTTGCCTATAAAACATTAAAAGATTTTAAGAAAATGGCAAAAGACCGTTCTGTTTCACCTAATACAATTGTCTTTAACAATTTGGTGACCAATATAGCAGAATACAAAGAAGAGTGGGAAGTACCTGCAAAAGAAAGCTGGCATAATCGTTTTTTAAACTAAGAGTTTCGTGAAGAGTAAATTGCATTCATTTATCATCGTATCTATTCTATTATTATCTAATATTAGTTGGGCTCAAGAAGATCCACTAATAGCAAAAGATAGTGTTGCACAACGCAAATGGGTTGAGAAAAAATATAAGAAAATGTCGTTACAAGAACGTGTAGGACAGCTTTTTATGGTTGATATTTTTTCATCCAAAAGTAAAAAAGAAACAGATCGAATTAAAGCATTAATAAAAAGCCATCATATTGGAGGAATTATATTTTCTAAAGGTGGCCCTATGCGTCAAGCAAAATTGAATAATGAGTACCAAGCTATTTCAAAAGTGCCATTAATGATTGGAATGGATGCAGAATGGGGATTGGCAATGCGATTAGATTCTACATATGCTTTCCCATGGAATATGACATTGGGTGCAATTCAAGATAATAAATTAGTTGAAGCTACAGGAAAACAAATAGCAAAACATTGTAAACGATTGGGTGTTCATATTAATTTTGCTCCTGTTGTCGATATCAACACCAATCCTTTAAATCCAATAATAGGAAACAGGTCTTTTGGAGAAGGAAAAGAAAACGTGACAGAAAAAGCGCTAGCTTTCATGAAAGGAATGCATAGTGAAGGAATTTTGTCTAGTGCCAAGCATTTTCCAGGACATGGGGATACCAAAAGCGATTCGCATAAAACTTTACCAACAATTAGTTTTAATGCAAAACGTATAGATAGTATAGAATTATATCCATATAAAAGATTGATTCAAGAAGGGCTGACCAGTGTAATGGTTGCTCATTTAAATATACCTAGCCTAGAATCTAGAGTAGGAAGACCTTCGTCAATATCTGAAAAAATAGTTACGGATATTTTAAAGAAAGACTTAGCTTATAAAGGGTTGATTTTTACAGATGCGCTCAACATGAAAGGAGCATCTAATTTTAGTGAACCGGGAGATATTGATTTAGCAGCATTTAAAGCAGGAAACGATATATTATTAATATCAGAAGATATACCTAAAGCTTCTCAGAAAATAATTGCAGCTTATTATGCAGGTGATATTACAGAAGAGCGTTTAGCACTTTCAGTAAAAAAGATTTTAAAAGCAAAATACAAAGCAGGATTACATGATTATAAACCTGTTGTGATGGAACACCTATATGAAGACCTAAACTCTATAGATAATCTATTAGTACATCATCAATTAGTTGAAAAATCTTTAACTGTCTTGAAAAATGATAAAGATGTATTACCTATAAAAGATTTAGAAACTAAAAAAATAGCCTACGTTTCTTTAGGAGACGATTCTGGTGAACCTTTTTATAGTGCATTAAGAAAATATGCTCAAGTTGATTGGATAAAAGCAGATCGCTTAGGAGAAATGATAGAGAAACTTCAAAAATATAATTATGTTATTGTAGGATTTCACAAATCAAATAAATCTCCTTGGAAAGGATATAAATTTAAAAACAAAGAATTAGTTTGGTTATACGAAATAGCTAGATTAAACACTACTGTTTTAAGCACTTTTGCAAGACCATATGCATTGCTTGATATGAAAACAACAACCAATTTTGAAGGAATGTTGTTAGCATATCAAAACAGTGATATTGCACAAGAAAAAGCAGCACAAGCTATTTTTGGTGCTATAGGCACAGAAGGTAAGTTACCAGTAAGTATAGGTGATCAATTCAAAATGAATGAAGGGATTAGTCTTACACCTATAAAAAGATTAAGTTATGGAATGCCAGAAAGTGTTGGTTTAAATTCTGATAAATTGAAAAAAGTTGATTCTATAGTAAATGTAGCATTAACAGAAAAAATGACTCCCGGAATTCAATTAATAATAGCGAGAAAAGGTAAAGTCGTTTACGAGAAAAATTTTGGATATCATACATATAAGAAAAAACGTAAGGTTAAAAGTTCTGATATCTATGATGTAGCATCTTTAACAAAGATATTAGCAACACTTCCTCTTATAATGGAACTAGATGACCAAGGAGTATTATCAATGGATACAAAAATAGGAGAACTGCTGCCATC
Source organism: uncultured Aquimarina sp. (assembly GCA_947498595.1). Classification (GTDB taxonomy): domain Bacteria; phylum Bacteroidota; class Bacteroidia; order Flavobacteriales; family Flavobacteriaceae; genus Aquimarina. The sequence goes on along the minus strand of CANMKX010000009.1, from coordinate 9,270 downwards.
GTTTAAAGGATCTAATAAAGAAAATATAACGATACGTTCTATGTTGTCACATTATGCAAGATTTAAATCATGGATTCCTTTCTATATTCAAACATTAGATTCTGTTACATCAAAACCTAGTAAAGAGTATTATAGAACAAGAGCATCAAAGAATTTTAAAACCAAAGTAGCTAATAATTTGTATATACGTAATGATATGACAGACTCATTATTAGTACAAATACGAGACAGTAAGTTATTGAAGAAATTAAAATATAAATACAGTGATTTACCATATTATATTTTAAAGAAATATTTAGAAGTTTATTACAAAAAAGACTTAAATGATTTAACACAAGAACATTTTTATAAATCTTTAGGAGCTTTTAATACAGGATATTTGCCTATAAAAAGATTTGAGAAAGATCGAATTGTTCCAACCGAAAGAGATTCTATTTTCAGAAATCAGGTGATACATGGATATGTGCACGATCAAGGTGCAGCTATGATGGGAGGAATAGGTGGACATGCTGGATTATTCTCAAATGCTAATGATGTAACAAAACTAATGCAAACATATCTTAACGGAGGATCATATGGCGGAAAAGAATATATAAAACCTAAAACATTAAAAGAATTTAATACATGTCATTACTGCAAAAAAGATGTGAGAAGAGGTGTTGGGTTTGATAAACCGCAATTAGGAAAAATAGGACCAACATGTGGATGTGTTTCAAAATCAAGTTTTGGACATAGCGGTTTTACAGGAACATTTACTTGGGCTGATCCAGATCAAGAATTAATATATGTGTTTTTGAGTAATCGTACATACCCAGATGCTGAAAATAGAGCTTTAATTGCAAATGATATCCGATCTGAAATCCAACGTGTAATATACGAAGCAATAGAAGATTAGTTAGGATAAAGAATACTTGATGAAAGAAAAAAAAACAGGAATAAATTTATCAAAGATAATTGCTGGAACTATGGGCTGGGGAACCTGGGGAAAGAATATGAGCTCTCAACAAGTAGATAAATATATACAAAAATGTATTGAAATAGGAGTGACAACTTTTGATCATGCTGATATTTACGGTGATTATACTACCGAAGAACTTTTTGGTAAAGCATTAGATCATAAATCCCTGAGAGATAAAATACAATTGATCACTAAGTGTGGTATAAAATTAGTAACCCCCAATCGGCCAGAACATCGTATAAAATCATACGATACTAGTGCATCACATATAATAAAATCTGTAGAAAACTCTTTAAAAGCATTACAAACAGATTATATTGATATATTACTTATACATAGGCCTAGTCCATTAATGAATCCAGAAGAAATAGCAGAAACATTTACAAGGTTATTTCAAGAAGGGAAAGTACGACATTTTGGAGTATCAAACTTTACGCCATCTCAGTTTGATATGCTTAATAAATTCTATCCATTAATAACAAATCAAATAAAAATATCACCTTTAGAACTAACTCCATTTATTGATGGAACATTAGATCAAATGGTAACACATAAAGTGAAACCTATGGGATATGCAACGTTAGGTGGTGGTGCATTTTTTAAAAAAGATTGCAGTAAACAAATAGAAAGGATTAAAACAGTAGTAAAAGAATTAAGCGAAAAATATTATTGTAGTGTAGATCAAATACTAACAGCGTGGATTTTGAAGCATCCTTCTCAAATCTCTCCCATTATAGGAACAACGAATATTGATAGGATGGAGTTAGCTGTAAAAGCAATAGATATCAAGTTAACAGACGAAGAATGGTTTCAGATTTGGGAAGCCTCAACAGATAGAGAAGTTGCTTGAAAGTAAAATACAAGATGTTCTAAAAGATGAATGATGTTTATATTCAGAACGTTATAGAATACGAATGAGAATTTTTTGAATAATAATTATAATAATGTAGATATAATATTAAACTATACATTATACCTACATTATTATAACTAAACATTAAAAAGAATGATGCAAACTTAGTTGAAGTTGATTTTTCTTTATACTATTAGTTGATTGCTTCATGATTCCAGCTTGAACTTTTAACTTTTTTGAAAAAGCATACCCAAGAGCAATATATGTACGATTTCTATCAAAAATCCCTACAAAATCAGTGTCACTTATTTTACGCTCTCCATTTAAGAATATTTCATTATAAAAAGAAGCATAAAAAGTTTTAGCAATAATTTCTTTATTGTTTATTGGAACATTTAAGAAAAGACCATACCTCCAACGAGTTCTAAAATCTTGGTTTTGCTCAAAACGTTGTTCAAATCTAAAACGATGATTAAAGTATAAACGAGAACCAATTTTTTGTGGAGCATTAATTTCTTGATAAATTCTACTACCATCTCTAGTATCATTACTAGGACCCAAAGTCCCAGATCTAGTATAACCATATCCTAAAGCAAATTTGATAGGAATTGATTTAGGCTTATAAGTAACAGCTCCTCTAATTAAAAGTTGTTCTAAATCACCTAAAAGATCCCAATTACGATATTGAATATCCCCTTGAACTCCCCAGGAACTTTCTTTTGAAAATGAAGCATTCCAAATATAAAGATACCACGCACCAACTTTATCTTCATCTACTTGCGCATTTGTATTAGATGAAAAAAGGAATAATACTACAAATACACATCCCAATAATTTTTTAGTCATAAAACAATTTAAATTAAAATTTAATTAAATAAACATAAGAGTAAAGATTCAATTATAAAAGAAAAAAAAGATAAATTAACATTTATACGATTCTTAAAAAGATATTAAAAATGCTGTTCAAAAGACAATAAGAAGAAATTCTTAAAAGCACGTTTCATTTTTTCTTTCTCAATTAATGGAATAGGGTTATTATCTAATAAAATACCTTGTAAGCTATATTTTCTTGAAACATAAGCTTCAGGCATATAGTTGATTTGATTATTATTGAGGTAAATCATTAGTAAAGAAGGTAACGTAGTAAAAGTCTCAGGTATTTCTGTAAAATTATTATAACCAGCATGTATAACCCACACTTTTTTAATTCCTATCATTTCTGACGGAAGTTCTTTTAAATAATTATGATCTATATAGAGATATCGAATTTGCTTAAGAGCATTTATTGTTTTAGGGAGTGTATACAGATGATTATGATCTAACCATAAAGAATAAAGATTAGGTAATTCTCCTAAATAAATATAACTTTTACTGTCAATTAAATGATTATAGGATAGATTTAAATCTTTCAAAAACTTAAGTTGAGATAAAACAGAAGGAAGCTGCTCTAAATTATTTCCTTTTAAATTAAGAAACTCAAGAGGCAACGGAATTATTTTTTGTAAAGCATTTTCAAAATTTAATTTAGGATTATAAGCTAAAGAAAGATGCTTTACATTCTTTAATAAAGAAATATTTGATGGGACCTCATTAAGATCCAAGCTGTCTAATAATAATACTTCCAAATTTGGATGTTGCTTTAATTTTGTAAAAACCGAGGATAAATTTAATTCGGGATTATTACTAAGATTAAGTTGTCTTAGATCACTAATACTATGAATCCAATTAGGAAGCTCAGATAATTTTTGATTACTTAAATCTAAGCGATGTATCTTTTTTGCATCTTTAGAAGTAAAAGAAGTATATGTTTCTCCATAAAATGTTGTGTAAGTATGACAATTACTAAACAATAATAATAGAGCAAAAAAGGCAATATACTTTAGGAAATTAATTGTCATAAGTAGAATAGATTAAAGAACCATTAGTTTCTAAATACAGTTTATTAGGTAAATCAACAGGCCATGGAAATCTAGGATTTAAACCTAAACCATCATGAAGAATATTTTGAATTTCAGCTCCAGATTTGTAACTATTCATACCTAATTGAGAGTATAATGAAAAATGATTTTTTTGATAGCCCCCATAAGCATAAAAATTTCCGTAAAATAAGTTTTTATATGGAGGCAGAGTAAACCAAACATTTTTACGTCCATCTTGTGAATTTATATGATTTCTTGGAGAACGATTATAATCAGGTTGAGGAGTAAATAAATCAAGACCTAAACCTATTTGTTGTAAACTATTGTTATGAATTCTTGTGAAACCGATTTTTAAACTTCCAGTAATGCCATAATCAGTACCTTCTCCATTAAACCAACCAATATTAAAATCATTGAGAAAAGCTATTTGTATTTGATGATTTTGATTGCTGAAACGCATCAATAAAGCACCCCTACGAATCCCATAAGATTTTAATGATTTTGGTAAGACATCCTTATTGAAACCAAAGCCAATACCATAAAAACCTCCTTCACCTTCTGGATCAAAAATAAAACTAGTGTTTGTAGTAGATAATGTAGATCCTATTAGATTACTATTCTGTCCAATACCTCCTAAAGCAAAAAACTCATAAGAATATGCAAAACCTGTAATAGGTATAGTGTGTCTTTTTGAAAATTCATATATAGAAAAAGAGATACCACTTTCTACAGAAATATCACCATAACTCATAGTCCCAAAGGCTTGAGAGCCTATTTTTAAATAAGTATTTTGATTTCCTAAAGTAATCTCAGTTTTAAGTAAAAGACCACCATGAATTTCAAAACGTTGAGCAGATAAAGGTATTGCTAGTAAATAAATTAGAATTGAGAAATATAAATAAGATAAATTCAAAAGCAGGTTATTTTCTAGGATGATACGTATGCATTATTTGTGTTAAATGACTTCTATCTAGATGCATATAAATTTCGGTAGTAGTAATACTTTCATGCCCTAACATTAGTTGTATAGCTCGTAAATCAGCTCCATTTTCTAATAAATGAGTAGCAAAAGAATGGCGAAACGTATGTGGACTGATATTCTTTTTAATTTCAGCCTTTTTTCCTAATTGCTTAACAATGGTAAAAATCATAGCTCTAGTTAATTGTTTCCCTCTCCTGTTCAAAAAAAGAGTATCCTCATGGCCTTTTCCAATAGAAAGATGATTTCTAATTTGATCTTTATAAATGCAAATAAACTTTTGAGTACTTTCAGCAATAGGAACAAAACGTTGTTTATCACCTTTACCAATAACACTTATAAACCCTTCATCAAAAAATAAATGAGAGATTTTTAGCTCAATTAATTCACTTACACGAAGACCACATCCGTAAAGAGTTTCTATAATAGCACGATTTCGTTCACCTTCAGGAGTACTTAAATCTATCGAAGCTATAATTAAATCGATTTCTTCTAGAGAAAGAGTATCAGGTAATTTTCTACCAATTTTTGGAGCTTCAATAAGTTCCATAGGAGTATCCTCTCTATAATCTTCAAAAATTAAATAATTAAAAAAACTCTTTAAGCCAGATATAATCCTCGATTGCGAACGAGCATTAACCACTTTAGCTGTTTCAAAAATGAATAATTGTATTTCTTGTTTTTGAATAGTAATAGGAGTTGTCTGTATTTCATTAGTTTCTAAAAACAAAACCAAACGATTTATATCCAAGCTATAATTTATAATAGAATTATCAGAAAGCCCACGTTCTATTTTTAAATAATATCCATAATCTTTTATGGCATCTTTCCATTTCATAAAAGCAATATAAAAAGAAATGTTTTGAATAAGGTTTGTAAATAAAATTATATTTTTACTTAACTAGAATTTTAAAGAAACTAATGAAATTATTGATAATAAACGGACCCAATTTAAATCTTTTAGGAAAAAGAGAACCAGGGATATACGGAAGTCAAACTTTTGAAGAATTTTTTGAAGAATTAAAACTGAAATTCCCAAAACATACCTTAGAATACTACCAATCCAATATAGAAGGAGAAATAATAACAAAAATTCAAGAAGCAGATGATGTTTTTGATGGAGTAATTTTAAACGCTGGAGCATATACCCATACATCTATAGGAATTGGAGATGCAATAAAAGCCGTAAAAGTTCCTGTTATCGAAGTGCATATATCAAATACATTTGGGAGAGAAGAATTTAGACATCAATCCTATATATCACCCAATGCAAAAGGGGTTATTTTAGGATTCGGAATGCAAAGTTATAATTTGGCGATTCAGAGTTTTATAGTTGAAAATAAATAACATAGTTAAGAATATTAAACAGTATAAATAATGCAAGTTCCTATATTACTTTCTGCAGAAAATCCAAAAGAAGCATTGAAAACACTAACTTATTGGATGAATAATGAACCTGTAACAATCTTATTAATTATAGGGGAAAATGAAGTAGCTCAAAAAGTAATGGACAAAATGACAAATTTATTAAACTCAAATGACCCATTTTATAAAGGAGTAGTCGTAATACAAGTTCCAGAAATTAAATACATCTTAGAAAAGTTAAAAACATTAAAAGTAAATCCTAGAATCAATTTAATACCATGGAATACAATAGACGAATATGTGATGATTTCTATTTCTAATGTCTATCATAATATAGGAGATTTCGTATTGGCCTCAAAATATACAAACCGTCCGATATATTATATAGAAAGATTAATATTTAAAGCATTAGCATTTGATAAAGAACTCTCTATTTAATAATAAAATATAAGTGTGATGAACAATATAAAGTTTCAGATTACAATTATAATAAGCTTGATCCTAAATACACTTGTTTATAGTCAAGATTCACTCATAACAATTATAGAGAATGATAGAGATGGAAATTATAAAACTAAAGACGGGGAGATTAAAAAAGAGTATGAGAACAATAAAATTGTAGATATTAATAGCATATTAAAGATATCGTTAGATTATGAATTGTTAATAACAGATTTAAGTAAAGAAGAAATAATAGGATTACCAATAGACCATCATAAGAAAATAAAAAAACTGATAGAAGCAATGAAATTGCGGAATCAGAATTTAAATAAATTTCAAGATTTACTTAAAAATTATGATTATGAAGCATTCAAAAATGATTCTTTAAAAAATAAAGCTTGGGCAGCCGAAATGCAAAAAGTTACTTTTGCAATAGATGAATTAACACAAATAGACGAATATATAGACTTTGGACCAGGAGGATATAGACCCGAAGCCATTTATAATAGAACAGGAGTTGTATTAGATAGAATGAAAAATGAAGTCATTCAATACGCTCAAAATAAAGGAATATATATACAATTTGGTGCATGGTTATATACAAGACATAATTCAATAGAACTTCATTTGCCCAATTTTGATTCAATAGCTCCTCAACCATCCTATGAAGTTGAACGATGGCAGATATTACCTACTGAAGATCAATTAGAAGAATTAGAAAAACTACAAGAAGTTTCTTCTGATAATAAAAATAAAGGGATAGGAATCATAAATGAATTAATTGAAGTAGAACTAAACAGGTTAAAAGGGCTGTTTACAGCAGATTTTAATCAACAAATTAGAGAACTTAAAACAACTTTAGAGAGAATAAAAACTACTGAATTAATTCCTATAATAAATGATATTGAAAAAATAGAAAATGATTTAGAAAATTTTAGAACAGAAATAGGAACTAGAATTTTGTATTATAAGGAGTTAAAAGATGGGGAGACGATTAATTTATATGAAGTATTAGCCCATGTAAAGAAAGATGTTGCTTATATAGAAGAAGATGGGAAAAGGATTCTTTTTGAATTAGAGTCGATAGTCGAAAAAATTAAAGGAGGTATTCTAAAGATAAAAAAGGAAGCGTTACCTATATTATTGAAAGAAATAGAAGGTATAAAAAGACATTACCAACAGTGGTATGCAATAATCACGCAAGAATTAAAATATTCAAACTTAATAACCTTATTAAAAGGAAACGAAATAGATTTTAAAACCTTAGCATTTAGTGAAGCAGTAATAAAGCATTCTATAAAAAACTTACCATCAAAAACAACATTAGATTTATATACCACGGGAAGAAGAAACACAGGAGATAGAATAGCTTTTAAATTTGAAGTAAAAAATAAAGAGAAAACAATTTTAGAAAAAGATAGGGAAGTATATGTTTATAATATATTACCACATATAGAAGGTACTGTAGGAGTTATTTTTGCAGACCCTTTAGCCCATACCGAAGTACAAACTCAATTTCAAATGGCACCTTATTATAATATGTTACTAAAAGGACTTTTTGATCAAAAACTTAGAAGGAAATCAGTTTTGTATAATAAGTTCTTTGATTTTGGGATAGGGTTGCATATATCAGCACCAGATTTTAATGGAGATGATGTACCCGAATTAGGAACAGGAATGGCAATATCTATGTTACATGATTATATACAAACAGGAATAGCTGTAAATATTTTCACAGGAGATCCATATTGGTTTTTTGGATTAAGAATCCCAGTACCATCGTTTAATATAGGAGGCGTTCCATTTACAAGAGAATAAATAAGGAATTATAGAAGCAACAAAACAAGAACCCTAAGAGATTAGGGTTTTTTCTATTAAAAGGATATAGGGGGAAATAATAGAGATATATAAAAGCTACGGTATTAACGTATTAAGAAAAAGTTAAGAAGGAATTAAGAAATAAGTAAGAAAAAAGCTTGTAGAAGTAAAAAAGAGGTGTATCTTTGCACCCGCTTAGCGCACGAATGAAACAAGTCAAACGCTAAGTAACGTTCATAGAAAAAGCTTAAAAAAAGTACTGGAAATAAAAAAAAATAAAACGATAAAAAGTTGTTTTGTTATCAAATAAAAGTAGTATGTTTGCAGCCCGCAAATGAGGAGGGAATAAAGAAGAGAAAGGGTTGGTAGAGAAAGGATAAGGTCTTTTGAAAAGATAAAAAAAAAACTTTCAAAAAAAAGCTTGTGAGGAATAAAAAAGAGTGTTAGTTTTGCCCTCGCAAATAAAGAAAAACATCAGGTGGTTTAATAAGGTTCGAGTCCTTAGTTTTTAGCAAGAATCTCAGTAGAGAAGAGAGTTCATTGAAATATTGATTGACAGCGTGTATCTTAATTAAAGATACATAGAATAAAAGACTAGATAAATTATTTTGAGACGATAAATTTCAGCATTGTAAAGTTTTAATAATATTAAAAGAATAACGATGAAGAGTTTGATCCTGGCTCAGGATGAACGCTAGCGGCAGGCTTAACACATGCAAGTCGAGGGGTAACAGGGTTTTCGGACTGCTGACGACCGGCGCACGGGTGCGTAACGCGTATACAATCTACCTTACACTGAGGGATAGCCCAGAGAAATTTGGATTAATACCTCATAGTATTTATGATTCACCTGGATTATAAATTAAAGGTTACGGTGTAAGATGAGTATGCGTTCTATTAGCTAGATGGTAAGGTAACGGCTTACCATGGCGACGAT
>CANMKX010000008.1 GCA_947498595.1 uncultured Aquimarina sp. | reverse complement strand
ATTCTGTCTTTTTACAATCTTGATTAACGTCAAATTTAGTTATAGAAAATCAGAATAACGAAAAATCGAGATATTCAGGTTTAATATCAAATTTATTGATTTGTTTTTTTATTTTTTTTGACGAGTTGCATTTTCTGTAAGTATTATTTAAAAAAGTTACCATGGTATTAACTGAAAATTGACCCACCAAAAATAAGTCCACATAACTTAAAAATTGTCAAGATAAAAGCTAAAACGCTGCCTGTTTTTGTCGTGTAGCTCTATAATTTCTCTTTTGTAAGTTTTTTATTGTAAGATTTTTTCCAATAATCAAAGTATGCCCAATTTTCTCCAATAGATTTGAAATCAAAAAGAGTATGACCTCTACCTTCGTCTAACTCAAATATTGCAGGTAGTAAACCACCTATAAACATTTTTCTAACTTGACTTTCAACATAATAATAAAATTGCACTTTTTCGTTTTTAGATTTAAGTCTCAATTTACTTCTATGAATTTCATAACTTGAATACAATTCCTTAATGTTCTCTTCATCATAATTTTCAGTTTCTATATTTTGTTCGAGGAAATATTCAAAGTCAAGTTTTGATAATAAGTTTTTTGTTGATTTATCCTCAAAGTTAAGTTTTGTTTTCATTTATTCAGTTTTCTTAATATCTACTTTGTTTGCTAACTATAAAAGTCTCTTTTCTATACTATTAATAATAATTATTGGTGCTTGATCAGCTCTAAAATAGTTAGCAACTGCGAAACGATGTTTTTCATTTTGAATGATTAATTTTTTTTCATTTAAATCTAAAATTAAAACAGGTGTAATTAACTTTTTGGACATTCGCCAATTCCTTAAAACTTTAGTTATTTTATAGTCACAATGTGCAGTCCAAATGTTACTCTTTATATAAATTCTTTCAAAGGAAGAGTCTAATGTTTTAAACAATTCCAGTTTATCAATGTAATAAAGATTATAGTCTTTAGAAGGTTTTAAATGTTTATGACACTCATCTCCTAAAGACTTTAAATCATTTTTTTTTTACTTAAATGCATTTAAGAACAATATTAAAATTAAAATAAATCAATTAAATAATGTAGCTTAAAAAAATCGTACCAAATTTACTAGGTAGTCCAAAGTTTTGCTCTTATACCCTTAGTTCTTCTTGAATTTAACCATAATCTATGTTTCTCTAAAATTTGCTCTAACCTTTCTTTAGTTATGCCTTTATATTCGTGATCTTCCATAAACTGTAATAATAGCTAATGCTTAATTTCATTAATTATTTATATGTTCTTCTTACAAAAATAGTACTCAAGGAAGATACATTTTATTAGAATCTAAAACAACTTGTATATTCTTATATTTTCTGTATAAAAAAATCGCAATACCATAAAATATTGCGACTTTTATAAGTTATGTCAATTAATTTTTTAAGCAATCAGCTTAATATCGTTTGGTATTGTACATAAATATTACCAAGGATCATCTATAAACGAACATTCTATCTCTGCACATTTCCATCCAAAGTCGATACATACGCCATTTACTTTGCATTGTAATTTTCCTCCTTGGATAGTACGTTGTTGTTTCTTTTCTAGTTGTTGAATTCCGTCTAATTTCAAAATGTTTTTTAACATGATTTATGCTTTTAAACAACTGAATTAAAACAAGTTAAAAAGTAATCTATCATCATACAGTATCTACACATATTTAAAAAGTGATTCGCTTATTTTTTTGTTGTTAAATTCTATAAGATCATATAAATATATCAGAATAAACTTTTATTTATCTATAATTGGTATCGGTTGTTTTTGATCATTAACAGCTACAAATTTAAAAAAACCGGTTACTGCTCTTTCTCGTACATCTTGATACATATCTTCCTTGTAAATATCAACCTTTACTGTACAACTTGTTTTCCCAACTTCGCTAATTCTTGCTACTAATTCGATAATAGTTCCCTGCGGAATCGGTTTTTTAAAATCGATCTTATCAGTTGATATGGTCACTACTTTTTTTCTGCTAAAACGCGTGGCACAAATAAAAGAAACTTCATCCATCATTTGTAAAGCTGTACCTCCAAAAAGCGTATCATAATGATTGGTTGTATTAGGAAAAACGGCTTTAAAAATTCGCGTTTCTGATATATCGATAAGCTCTTCAATGCTATACATAATTTTTTATTATTAAGATTAAGACAAAATTAAGGCAGTCCATGTTATATTTGTACTCGATTTAAAAAAAATATATGAATATTATTGATAGTCTTCAATGGAGATATGCTACTAAGAAATTTGATAGTGAACGTATTATTTCTGAAGAAAAAATAGAACTCCTTACTGATGCTTTTAACTTAACAGCTACCTCTTATGGTTTACAGCCATTAAAACTAGTCGTTATTAAAAATAAAGAAGTACAACAAGAATTAGTAGCGCATTCAATGAATCAACAACAAGTTGCTCAAGCATCTCATGTTTTTGTTATTTGCATCGAAAAAGAAATTTCGGAAGATTATATTGTTAATTATTTTGATAATGTAAAAGCTGTAAGAGGTACAGAAGACGAGGTTTTGAATCCTTTTAAAAACTTTTTAATCTCATCGTTTGCAGAAAAATCTGACGACGAAATTAAATTATGGGCTTCTAAACAAGCATATATTGCTTTAGGAAACTTATTAACGGTATGTGCCATTCAACAAATTGACGCATGTCCTATGGAAGGTTTTGTTCCTGAAAAATACGATGATTTTCTAAACTTGGGTGACAAAGGATTACAATCGATTTTAGTATTGCCTGTAGGATATAGAGCAACAGATGACATGTTTTCTGATCTTGCTAAAGTTAGACGCTCAAAAAAAGATACAATTATTAAATTATAAGAACTTTTATACAACTCAAAAGATTTAAATTCCTTTACAATCTTTTCATGCTCTTTTCGGTATTTTTGCTGAAAAGAGTTTTTTAATTTAATACGATAATTATGCCTGGATTTGAATTATTTGGTATAGAAGAAAAAAAAGAAGTACAAGATGTTTTAGATAATGGCGTATTAATGCGTTATGGCTTTGACGGAATGCGTAATGGGCATTATAAAGCCTTACAATTAGAACGTGATTTAGCCTCAAAAATGGGAGCAAAACACGCACAAGTAGTTTCTAGCGGAACGGCTGCTCTTAGTGTTGCTCTAGCTAGTGCTGGTGTTGGTGCTGGCGACGAAGTTATTATGCCTACATTCACTTTTGTAGCTAGTTTTGAATCTATTTTAGCAATAGGTGCAGTTCCTGTTCTTTGCGATATTGATGCTACATTAACATTGGATCCTAAAGCTGCTGAAGCTGCAATCACCCCTAAAACTAAAGTAATCATGCCGGTTCATATGTGTGGTTCTATGGCTGATTTAAAAGCATTAAAAAACATTTGTGACACACATAATCTTATTTTACTTGAAGATGCTTGTCAAGCAATCGGAGGTTCTTTTGATGGTATCTCTTTAGGTAATTATGGCCATTTAGGTTGTTTTTCTTTTGATTATGTAAAAACAATCACTTGTGGAGAAGGTGGAGCTGTAATCACAAATTCAGATACATATGCTGCAAATGCAGATAAATATCAAGATCATGGCCATGATCATGTTGGTACAGATCGCGGAGCCGAAAGTCATCCTTTTTTAGGTTACAATTATCGCTTATCCGAAATGAATGCTGCTGTAGGGATTGCTCAATTAAAAAAAATGGATACTATAATTAGTATTCAACAAAAATATTACAATCGCATACGTACAGAACTTAGTAATATTAATGATATTTCTTTTAGGGTAGTTCCAGAAACAGGAATTGAAAACTATTCTTTCATCTCTTTCTTTTTACCTACAGAAGATCTTGCTAGAAAAGCACATAAAGCACTAGGAACTCACGGAGTTGATGCTTGTTTTTATTGGTTTGATAATAACTGGCATTACTACAAAAAATGGGAACATTTAATGAATCAACATTCTCTTGGTAAACTTTCTAATGAGATACAAAAAGGATTACAAGCTAATCAACGATCTTTTCCTGCTAGTGATTCTTGGATGGGAAGAACTATTTCTTGTTTAATAAAAGTTGGTTGGACTGAAGATGAAGTTAATGAAAGAGCGGAAAAAATGGCAACAGCAATCCGTAGCGTTATATAGTTTGAATCACAAAATTTATTTCGATTCATATTTAATTTATGCAAATTATAGAATAACAAAAGAGCTCTTGTTTAAGAGCTCTTTTGTTATTCTATAATGTATGTAAGTTATCTTTTAATATCCTACGTATTCTGTAATTTCTAATCCATATCCAATCATCCCTACTCTCTTTCCTTGTTCACTATTAGATACAAGTCTTAGTTTATGAATATTTAAATCATGTAATATTTGAGCTCCGATACCAAAATCTTTTGTATCCATAATGATTTTTGGAGCTTTTACAACTTCTTCACCATTTTGAAGTGATTTTAATACTTCAAGGCGATTCAAGACATTCATAGATTGATTCTCTTGATTTATAAAAATAATAGCTCCTTTACCTTCACTATTAATACGCTTAAACATTCCGTCTAATCGTTTATCTGCATCATTTGTTAATGTTCCTAAGATATCATTATTTACCAATGTAGAATTGATACGTGTTAATAAAGGCTCGTTATCTGTCCAGCTTCCTTTGGTTAAAGCTATATGTACTTGATCGTTTGTTGTTTGTTTGTACGCTCTTAATCTAAATTTCCCAAATCGCGTAACAATATCAAAATCTTCTTTCTTTTCTATTAGTGAATCGTGTTGCATTCTATAAGCAACTAAATCTTCTATAGAAACTAATTTAAGATCAAACTTTTTAGCTACTTCAAGCAATTGAGGTAGTCTAGCCATTGTACCGTCTTCATTCATGATTTCTACAATCACTCCTGCTGGTTTTAAGCCTGCCAATCTCGCAAAATCTATAGCAGCTTCTGTATGTCCAGTTCTTCTTAATACACCACCTTGTTTTGCTTTTAAAGGAAAGATATGACCTGGTCTTGCTAAATCATGAGGTTTTGTATCTTCTTTAATTATAGCTTGTACAGTTTTTGCACGATCACTTGCCGAAATTCCTGTGGTAACTCCTTGTCCTTTTAAATCAACTGATATTGTAAAAGCTGTTTCCATAGGATCTGTATTATTTCCTACCATCATATTCAGCTTTAACTCTTCACAACGTTTTTCTGTTAAAGGAGCACATATAAGTCCTCTACCATGTGTTGCCATGAAATTGATCATCTCTGGCGTTACTTTTTCCGCAGCTGCAAGAAAATCACCTTCATTCTCTCGATCTTCATCGTCTACTACTATAATGACTTTCCCTTTACGGATATCATCTATAGCTTCTTGAATCGTATTTAATTGAATTTTCTTTTTTGTTTCTGTCGCTTGAGACATAATAAAAATAATGTTGTGTTTGTTCTAAACAAATATATTTAAAAAGAATGGGCTTTACTTCAATTTTGAGAAACGTTTTATAAAGAATTCTTTTATAGGTTGAATTATAAAATCCATATTTGCTAAGCCTCGATCTTTTGTTGCTCTATGGGTTAAGAAAATACTTAATGGAAAAATTATAAACGTAGAAAGCCACGCACCAAGAAAAGGTGGTATTCCTCCTTCTTCTGCACTATTTTTTGAAAAAATTCCTATAAAATGATACGTCAAAAACAATAGTACTCCAATTACAATAGGTAAACCTACTCCTCCTTTACGAATAATTGCTCCTAGAGGTGCTCCCACAAAAAACAATAAAATACATGCTACTCCTAATGCATATTTATTATGAAGCGTCATTTCGTATTTATTAAGAAAACGTTTTTTATTTGACATCCCTACTATAGTAGACTGGAATCCTCTTCGTACTCCATCTACATTAGAGTATGCTAGTTTAAATATTTGAGATTTCTCTTTATTCGTAAAATAATCTAAATAATCTTGAATACTATCTTTCTTTGTTTCGGTAACGATTAGATCTCTTGTTAATTCACTAATACCATTACGTACTTCAATTCTTTTCTCCATAGTAGCCCTGTCGTTATTATATTCTTGAGACAGTGAATCTATTTCAACTCTAAGCTCTGCTACATCTAGCATTTTTGGCCCTTTGCTATATTGTTGATTTTTTAAATCAACTTTATTCATTTCGGATAAATCTATATTGATGGTATATTGTTCAAAATGAGCTTTTGCAAGGGGTAATTTTTTTCGCTGTTTAGGTGACTTAGGTTGAAGTTCATCATAATAATTCCCATCTTTTAAGATCAATGAAATTAAATCAGAATCTACATTTCCTCTTAACTCTCCTTCTATTGCTTTTATTACAGTAAAATTCCCTGTTCTTTTCCCTTTTTTATGAATAATGACATCTTTTAAAAACTCATCATTATCACCGTGTTTTTCTGCTACTTTAATATTAATATCTCCTAATTCGTTAAATTGATTAGGAGTAATTGCTCTAGCAGGTTTAACCTTTACTATGTTTTTTCGTAGGTTAATAAACTTCTTTTCTGATGCTGGAATTACTATATTCGAAAAAAAGAATGCTCCAATCCCTACAAAAATAATAAAGACTGTTAATGTACGCATAGCTCTTTGTAATGAAATCCCTGAAGATTTCATGGCTGCAAACTCATAATTTTCTGCGAAATTACCAAAAATCATGATAGACGTTAGTAATATCGTTAACGGTAATACCATTGGTATCAACCTTGGCATTGCTAAAACTAAAAATTCTAATATAATAGGTAAGTCTAAGTCTTTTCCTGCCAATTCTGATATAAACAACCAGATTGTTTGTAGGATTAGAATAAACATGATAATAATAAAGAGCGGAAAAAATGTCTTTAAAAAAGTAACTAAAATATATCTATCAAGTATTTTCAATTGAAATTTAATCTAAACGGTTGATGTAATAATTACTATATTTTGATTCATCAAAAACAAATTGTGATTTTGACAAAGGTTGATTCGTTTTAAAACTATTCACAGTAATGGTTATTTGCGTTCCATTATTTTGTGTTTGAATCATTTTGTAAATATGCTTAGTTTGTGCATCAATACCTAATAAAATTTCTTTTAATTCACTATTAGTATCAATTGGAGTTAATTTCACAAACTGAATCTTTCTTCCTTTTACATCTTGAACAATATCCATTTTATATGTATATCCATCTTCATAAAATGTCAACATTTTTGAAGGTGTTATACTATCATCATCTTCTTCATTTTGTGTAGAAATATTTATTTCTTCATCTTCTGGGATAATTACATGCAATTTCTTTCCATCATATAATTGCGTCGTACCCATTAGATTTAGTACATAATTATTTTTCCTTAAAATCACGTCTCCTCTTGTTTCTTGAGATACGTTTTCTTTACTATTATTTAGAGCATACTTAAATCCAATTACAATATTATTATACGATCTTACTTTCATTGAAACTTCGTCTAACAATTTTTTTGCTGTTTGCGCTTCTGCAAATTGTACTAAACATACTGTTAATAAAAGGAATATTATTTTTCTCATCTTATGCTATCTTTAATAAAAGTATACTAAACTTCTAATTATATTTTGGTTGTTATTCTGATTCTAGTAAGAGATGTAATGCGTTTAAGTCTGTAACTAAAACTTGCCTTGCTTTACTTCCTTCAAAAGGGCCTACAATTCCTGCTGCTTCCAATTGATCTATAATTCTACCAGCTCTATTGTAACCTAATTTTAATTTACGTTGTAATAATGAGGCTGATCCTTGTTGTGCTATCACTATAATTTCTGCAGCTTCGCTAAACAATTTATCTCTATCTTTTTTATCTATATCAATACTTGTGCCATTATCTTCTCCAACAAATTCTGGTAAGAAATGTGCACTTGAATATGCTTTTTGTCCTCCTATATATTCTGTAATTCTTTCGACTTCTGGAGTATCTACAAAGGCACATTGGATACGTATCAAATCATTTCCTTGTGTATATAACATATCTCCTCTACCAATCAACTGATCTGCTCCTCCACTATCTAATATGGTTCTTGAATCAATTTTTGAAGTTACTCTAAATGCTATTCTTGCAGGGAAATTGGCTTTTATCATCCCTGTAATTACGTTTACAGAAGGTCTTTGCGTTGCTATAATTAAGTGAATCCCAATTGCACGTGCTAATTGCGCTAATCTAGCAATAGGCGTTTCTACTTCTTTTCCGGCTGTCATGATTAAATCAGCAAACTCATCAATAACTAGCACGATATAAGGTAGAAATCTATGTCCGTTTTCTGGATTTAATTTCCTAGCTTTAAATTTAATGTTGTATTCTTTTATATTACGAACCATTGCATTTTTAAGCAAATCGTAACGTGCATCCATTTCTATACACAAAGAATTTAATGTATTAATTACCTTACTATTATCTGTTATGATTGCGTCTTCAGAATCTGGAAGCTTCGCTAAAAAGTGTCGTTCTATCTTATTATATAATGTTAATTCAACTTTTTTAGGATCAACTAATACAAATTTAACCTCAGCTGGATGTTTCTTATAGAGTAATGATGTTAATATCGCATTTAACCCTACTGATTTACCTTGACCTGTAGCACCTGCCATTAACAAGTGAGGCATTTTAACCAAGTCTACTACAAAAGTTTCATTGGATATTGTTTTACCTAATGATAGTGGTAATTCCATTTCTGCCTTTTGAAATTTAGGAGACATTATAGCTGATCGCATAGATACAATCGTAGAATTTTTATTAGGTACTTCGATACCTATTGTTCCTTTACCTGGAATAGGAGCTATAATACGAATTCCTAGAGCAGCTAATGATAATGCAATATCATCTTCTAAATTTTTAATTTTTGAAATTCTAATTCCTGCTTCTGGAACAATCTCATATAATGTTACAGTTGGTCCAACTGTTGCCTTTATTTGAGCAATTTCAATTTTATAGTTCTTAAGTGTCTCTACAATACGATTTTTGTTTTCTTCTAATTCTCCCTGATCTATTGTAATCCCACCTTTTTGAATCGTATAATCTTTTAATAAATCTACTGTAGGAAACACATAATTACCTAATTCTAATCTAGGATCAAATTCTCCAAAATCTTTTACCAATTGATCACTTATATTTTCAATTCCTTCTTCTTCGACGGTTGTTTCTATTTCCATCGTTAAATCATCTGACTCCTCTTCTACTGGTTCTTCTTCAATTGCTTCTTCACTTTTACTTTCTCCATCTAATATTGAAAGTCCATCAGGCTGTGAATAATTTTTGATTGTTGGAGCTATTCCATCGTGAGTAAATGTAGTTGTTGAATTGGTCGACTGATTTCCTTCTATAGAATCTGTATCTATAGGTGTTTCTATTTCTAATTCTATATCATCGTTAACGACTAAGTCATTTTCTAATCCATCAACATTTAATAAAATTGGACTTTCTTCAATAATACTTTCTTCAGATACTGGATCTATTTCTGGAGCTTCTTCTTTTATTTTTCCTACAACCTCTTCTTCATTATCCTTTTTCTCCACCAAAGCTGTAATCATTTCTGGTGTTAATTTTAATCGTACTACTAAATATAATATTCCAAAAAATATTAATACTAACACCGTTCCTAACGAACCTATATAATCACTAAGAAAATCATTTAGTTCAAATCCTATTACACCTCCTAATATATGATCTGCATAATTAAAGAATCCAAACAATACAGATCCCCATAGCATTAACAATACTCCCCAGTACCAAAAGCCTGCTAGTCTTTTTTTATTTAAATTAAAAAGCATGTATACTCCAGTCAAAGAGGTTAAAACTGGAATCGCAAATGCAGAAATCCCAAAACCTTTGTAAATAAAGAAGCTACTCACTTGAGCTCCTAAATTACTTAAACTGTTCTTTATACTCGTGTTTCTTTCAGCAAATTCGGATAATTCGCTTTGATCAACTCTCCAATGTATAAAGAATGATGCAAAAGAAAAGAACAACCATATCCCTAGTAAAAACAGAAAACTCCCTATGACAATTTTCTGCTGTTTACTTATTGCAAATTGCTCACTAAGTGGTTTCCTAGTCTTTGTTCTTGTTTTTTTTGTAGTTCTTCTTTTTCTAGCCATTCTTTAAGTTGTCTTAGCGCAAAAATACGAATATCTCTTAGGGAACGTAAAAAAGCTGAAAAAAATTCTAGAAAATATATGGTATATATATAATAGCCCCGATTATTACAGCAGTAATAGCAGCTATAAAAACCGCTCCTGCTGCTACATCTTTAATAAATCCTATTTTATCATGAAAATCTGGATGTACAAAATCTGCTATTCCTTCTGCTGCAGTATTCATACCTTCCATGCTCATTATTAACCCTATTGCAAAAGTTTGTAATATCCATTCTGTAGCTGTTATATTATAATAGAAACCTGCTATTCCCATTATAACTGCTATTCCTGCTTGTACTTGTATACTTGCTTCTGTTTTTAATAATAATAAAGCTCCTTTCATGGCATACCCACAACCACGAATTCTTCCCGTTACAAATTTCTTTATTTTAGTCATTATCCTAAAATACTTAAAACAGCTTCATAATTAGGTTCGTCTACTATTTCTGCTACTTGTTCTGTATGTATTACTTTTCCTTTTTCATCAATTACAACTATAGCTCTAGAATGCAAACTCTCTAATGGTCCATTGGTAATTTCTAAACCATAATCTTTTCCTAATGCTCCTGTTTTAAAATCCGAAAGACAAGCTACATTTTCAATCCCTTCTGCTCCACAAAAACGAGATTGTGCAAATGGTAAATCTCTTGATACACATAATACGTTTGTATTTTTTAAACTTGCTGCATTTTTATTAAATTGTCTTACTGAAGCTGCACAAGTTCCTGTATCAATTGACGGAAAAATATTTAATACTACTCTTTTACCGCTATAATCTGATAATTTGGCTGGTGATAAATCTCCTTTTACTAATTCAAAATTTGGAGCTTGGTTTCCTATTTCTGGAAGTTCTCCTATAGTTTGTAATGGATTTCCTTGTAATGTTATTGTTGCCATGATTTGTTTCTTTTATGATTTTGTAAAATTAAGAAGTTTAAATTAGTTATAATCTTATCGTTAGTTTTTTTTAACACTATCCATTTTATTTAAAAACGTCTTTTATATTTATTATACAGTATCCCTAGTAGGGAACTTTTTAAGATATTCGTTTTTTATTAATAGTAAAACACACAAACTAAAAATCATGAAGTATCATTCACTATTAATTATTCTCTTATTATTGGGTATCCAAACCCAAGCTCAACAGACAGCTGATAACATTGCTCGAACTTGGTTAAAAGAAAATCAAGCTGCATTAAAAATTGATGCAAATACTACATTTAATCTAAGAGCTTCTAGAAAAGGTTTATCAGGTCAAACATTACGCTATCAACAAACAATCAATAACATCCCCGTATTTGATTCTGAAATAGCTATTCATGTTTCTAAGAAAAATAAAGTTTCATATGTAGCAAATAATCATAAAAAAGGAATCACATCAATTAACACAACTCCTTCTTTGTCTAAATCTTCTGCTATTATTCAAGCTAAAAATCACGTACAGTTAAAAGGTGATTTAACTCAAGCTGAATCTAAATTATACGTATATCATCAAAATGGTATTTCTAAACTTGTTCAAGTTGTATATATGGATTCGAAATTATCAACTGGTTATTGGAGAGTTATAATAGATGCCAATTCTGGCGAAATTATAGCTTCAGAAGATATTTCTATCCGTCGTAATAAGCATTCTAAGGTTTCTCATGCTATTCCAACTATTGGTTTTAAAAACACTATAAGTTCCACATCGGTAAGCAATACTGCGGCTGTTCCAGTAGATGCTACAGGATTTGTTTTTGATCCTGATCCATTATCTGTTAATGGTGTTACTTATGGTGGTAACTATAGTGATAACTCCGATGCTACAAATGCTAGTTTGGATGCCGCTAGATCTTCTGTTACTTTACCTGGTATTGATTTAACCGGAGGTATTTACACTCTAAAAGGTCAATATCTTGAAATTAGAGATGTAGAAGTTCCTTCTAAAGGTCTTTTTACTCAAAATTCTTCCACTTTTAATTACAATTGATCTGATGATGCGTTTGAAGCTGTAAATTGTTATTATCATATAGATAAAAGCATGAGATATATCAATGAAACATTAGGGATTTCTTTAGTTTCTAGATTTAATTCTGGCGTAATCCTTTATGATCCTAGTGCTTTCAATGGCGGTGATAACTCTTCTTACGGAGGAGGTATTTTAAAATTTGGAGAAGGTGGTGTTGATGATGCTGAAGATGCTGATGTTATCATTCATGAATTAGGTCATGGTATTCATGATTGGATTACAAATGGCTCATTGTCTCAAGTAAATGGATTGAGTGAAGGTTCTGGAGATTATTGGGCTCAATCGTATAGTCGTAGTCTTAATCAATGGTCTAGTAGTGTTCCATCTTATCATTTTATGTTCCATTGGGATGGTCACAACGAATTTTGGGGAGGTAGAACGACTAATACTACTGCTACTTATCCTGGTGGATTAACCGGTTCTGTTCATGGAGATGGTCAAATATGGTCAACTTCTCTCATGCGTATTTTTGATATCATAGGACGAGAAAAAACAGACAAAGCTTTTTTAGAAGGTTTAGCTATGACCTCTAGTAGTACAAATCAACAACAAGCTGCAATTGCTGTAAGACAAGCTGCTATTAACATGAATTATAGTTGTTCAGATATTAATGTATTTACAACTCAGTTTACAGCTACTGGATATACATTACCTGCAATTCCACTACAAGTAAACTGCCCAGGAGATATTGCAGTTGCTTCAAACCCTACTACGAATAATTTTACAATTCCGGATTATACAGGAATGGCTAATGCTATTAATAATGATTGTAATGCTGTTGTTTCTCAAAGTCCTGCTGTAGGAACGGTTGTTACAGATGGTATGCATCAAATTACAATTACTGCTAGTAGTGGTGGAAGTACTGTTAACTGTACTTTTAATCTTACCGTTGATGCTACTCTTTCTATTGACGAATTTGATATTAAAAACTCAATATCGATTTACCCTAATCCAGCTAATAACATTATCACAATTGACCGAAAAGTTAATACTCCTGAAGAAATTGAAATCTATAGTGTTTTAGGTACTAAAGTTATGTCTAAAACACTTCATAAAATAAGTACTACTGTTAATATTTCTGATTTATCTAGAGGTGTTTATTTTATATCATTTAAAAATGAATCTAAGTCTTTCAAGTTTATTAAAAAATAATCTCATATAAATTAAAAAAGAGAAAGCCTTTTGAATTTAATTCAAAAGGCTTTCTCTTTTTCATAGCAATAGCACTTTATTTATCTATAGAGCCTAAAACTCTCTTCATGAATAAATTTAATGCTTCTTTTTTAGGAGTTCCATCTTTGATCATTTTATCAACTTCTAGAGCTCCATACATATTTGAAATCAACTCTCCTATTACATCTAACTCTTCATCTTTTAATGATGGTACTTCTGTTAGTGCTTCAAGAGTTTCTATTGTTTCTACAACAAAATCTTCATCATTTTCTTCTATAAATGATGTAAGATGTTTAATTACTGGCAACTTCATTTACTAATTCTTTTAAAACATCAAACTTATTTGTTTGCGTTTGATTAACAAATTGACCAGCTTTAAATGTAGCAAATGTAGGTAAATTATCTACTGTTGCTAATTTACGTGACTCAGGGTATTTTTCAGCATCAACAATCACAAAAGTAAAATCTTCTTGTTCTGTTGATAATTTTTTAAATTTCGGCTTCATTATTCTACAATTCCCACACCATGTAGCTGAGTACTGTACAACTACAGTATCATTAGTTGCTATAACATTAGCTAAGTTATCTTCTTGTAATTCTTGTACCATGATAATTTTTCTTTTTTATGCAAAAGCATTTGATAAATTTTACTGGATTTATATAAATCCAGTAAAATTTATTTATTTTTTTTAGTTTGAAGCTAAATAAGATGCTACCCCATCTCTATTAGCGTTCATTGCTTCTTTTCCTTCTTCCCAGTTTGCTGGACAAACTTCACCATTCTTTTGAACGTGTGAATAAGCATCAATTAATCTCAAAAACTCATTTACATTTCTTCCTACTGGCATATGGTTAATTCCTTCATGAAAAACTGTTCCTTCTTCATCGATTAAGTAAGTAGCTCTATAAGTTACATTATCTCCTTCTACAGTTACAACTCCAGTTTCTTCGTTATAAGATTCGTTAGTGATATCTAAAATCCCTAATGTACTAGCTAAATTACGGTTTGAATCTGCTAATATTGGATAAGTAACACCTTCAATACCTCCATTATCTTTAGATGAGTTTAACCATGCAAAGTGAACTTCTGGAGTATCACAAGAAGCACCAATAACGATTGTGTTTCTTTTTTCAAACTCAGCTAATGCAGCTTGAAAAGCATGAAGTTCTGTTGGGCAAACAAATGTAAAATCTTTTGGGTACCAGAATAATAATACTTTTTTATTATTGTTTTTAGCTTCTTCTAAAACATTAATTTTAAAAGTATCTCCCATATCATTCATTGCGTCTACACTAAGATTTGGAAACTTTTTACCTACTATTGCCATTTTGTTTTTATTATATATTAATACTGTTTTTTTATCACTGCAAATATACAGCTCCTTTTCAATGTGATTCTTGATACTAATTTTAATTTTTTATATCGTAATAAGTTTTTTTAATGCCTCTACTATTTCCTCAAAATAGACACATTTTTTTCTCTTTATTTATGATTAAATTCATATTCTAAAAGTTTTATCTTTTTACCATGTAAATTCTATTTCGTATTTTCGTATCGATATAATTCCCCTACCCCCAGATTTAAAACAATAGTCTATTGAAACGTATCGTCATAATTACATCGCTTTTGGTGCTGGTATTCAATTTTTCATATACCCAAAACCATTCTGTTAGTGGAGATAGTATTCACCTAATTATAAAGGAAGCTGAATCTTTACAAAATGCTTTCAAATACGAGCAATCTATTAAAATAGCAGAGAAAGCTCTTACACTTGCGCAATTTAATGACGACTCAAAAAACAAAGGATACATATATAAGGTAATTGCTCATAATTATGAAATCAATAATGATATTGATAAAGCTATAGAGAATTATAAAAAAGCTTTGATTTATGCCAAATTATCTAATACCAAACATTTAGAATCCAAATTATATAATAATATAGGTTGCTTAGAAGTCAAAAATGAAAACTCTATTACTTCTGGGATTAGTAATTATAATAAGGCCTATAATTTAGCCAATAAGATCAATGACACTGTACTCATGATTAGTCCACTTATTAATTTAGGGGATCATTATATCATGAAAAAAGAGTACAAAATGGCGTATCCATATCTTAATAAAGCTAAAAAGCTTATAGATACAAAAGCATCTAATCTTCATAAAACTAAAATCAATTGTTTACTTGCTCAATACTTTTTGAATGTAAGACGGTATAAAAATGCCGAAAAATACATCAATAAAGCTATTATATTTGCTAGTGAAGAAAATATAACTGAAGAATTAGCCAAAGCATACAAAACAAACTCTGATCTTCATTTTGCTCAAAAAGATTATAAAAGAGCTTATATTTATCTTAACAATTATTATAAGAATCTCGTTAAATCTAACAATGACAAACGCTTAATAGAACTTCAAAAAGCTAATGTAAAATACGAAGTTGATCAATATAAAAGAGATTTAGAGGTTGCCGAAGGTGAAGCTATAGAACGAAAATTTCAAGTAATTAGATGGAAAACAACAATTGTTCTCGGGATCATACTGATTGTTATTTCTCTAATATTTACGATTAGCTCTTATCGAAATAATGCTCAAAAGAAAAAATTAAATAACGATTTATTAGAAAAGAATAGCGAATTAATTAAAGCAAAAGAAACTGCAGAACAAGTATCCGTATTAAAATCACAATTTGTTTCTACTGTGAGTCACGAGCTTCGTACCCCTTTATATGGTGTAATAGGCTTAACATCTATGCTCATGCAAGATCATCCTGAAGAAAAGAAAAAAGAATATTTACGTTCACTAAAATTTTCTGGAGATTATCTATTAGCTCTAATCAATGATGTATTACAATTAAGTAAAATAGAAACTAATGAAGTTTTACTTGAAAAAACACCTTTTGATATTCGCTCACTCGTAGAAAGTATTGTCAGCTCTTTACGTTCAAAACAAAAAAACAATAACAATACGACGCATATTAATATTGATCATAATATTCCTAAAACGCTTAATGGGGATTCTATTAGATTATCACAAATATTGATCAACCTTATTGGTAATGCATTAAAATTTACTCAAAATGGTGACATCTGGATTACAATCACTCATTTAAATAAACTAAACAACAAACACCTACTTAAGTTTGCGATTAAGGATAACGGAATTGGTATTCCTATTGATAAACAAGAAACCATTTTTGAAAATTTTGTACAGGTAAAAAACACAGATCAAGAACATCAAGGAACAGGATTAGGTTTATCTATTGTAAAAAAATTAATAGAACTCCACAATAGTACAATTCGTATTAATAGTGTTGAAAATAAAGGAACTGAATTCTTTTTTGAACTCTATTTTGACGAAGCTTTTCCTTCATCAAAAATAATATCAAAAGATAATAGTATTCATGATATAGGAACTGCTACTTATCATATACTTATTGTTGATGACAATAAAATCAATCAAGTTGTAACTCAAAGTATCCTCAAAAAAAACGGATATACTTTTGATATTGCTATTCATGGTAAAGAAGCTATTGAGAAAGCAAAAGACAACAGTTATGATTTAATTCTAATGGACATCAACATGCCAGAAATGAATGGATTAGAGGCTACCAAAATAATTCGAACATTCAATTTCACCATTCCGATAATAGCGCTTACAGCAGTTGAAGAAGGTGAGGTAAGAGATCAAGCTTTAGAAGTAGGAATGAATGATGTAATTATCAAACCATATGATACCCAACAATTTTTTCAGACCATAATTAAGAATATATCAAAAGCAAAGAAGTTTATTTTATAAAGAACCTATAAAGCACTGTTAAAGCCATACGGTGTTTTCATGAATATCCTTATTTTTAGAAACATCTTAATTCACATATTCAAACACAACTATGGATAAGGAAAATATAGGTTTCAATACCATCTGTACTCATACTGGAGAAATTCAAGATCAACAATTTAAAGGAGCTGTATCTCCTATTTACTTATCTACTTCTTACGCTTTTGAAGATGTAGCAGTTAAACGCTATCCAAGGTATTTTAACACCCCTAATCAAGAGGCTTTATGTAAAAAAATAGCACATCTTGAAAAAGGAGAAGCTTCTTTAATTTTTGGAAGTGGTATGGCAGCTATAAGCACAACACTTCTAGCTTTTTTACGCCATGGAGATCATGTAGTGTTACAACGTACAATATATGGAGGTACAATGAATTTGGTTAATGAAGAATTTGACAAGTATGGCATTCAATATTCATATGTAGACCAACAAAACATACTTGGTTTTGAAGAGAAAATAAAAAAGAATACAAAACTTATTTATATTGAAACTCCCTCAAACCCTCTATTAACAATTATTGATATTAAAGCTATAGCAGCTTTGTCAAAAAAACATAATATCTTATCTGTTATAGATAATACTTTTGCTTCTCCTGTAAATCAAAATCCCTTAGAAATGGGAATTGATATCGTCATACATTCTGCTACAAAATATTTAGGAGGCCATAGCGATATTCTAGCAGGTGCTGTAATTTCATCTCAGGCGCATATCGATACAGTTTTTCAATTAGCAAAAAACTTAGGTGGTAGTTTAAGTGATTTTACGGTATGGATGTTAGAACGTAGTATTAAAACATTAGGGTTACGTGTAAAAAAACAAAATCAGAATGCTAAAAAAATTGCAAAATGGTTAGAAAAGCATGAAGATATCGAAAAGGTGTATTATCCTGGATTAAAATCACATCCAGATTATGCGATTGCCAAAAAACAAATGAAAGGCTATGGAGGAATGCTATCATTCGAGCTTAATGATACTATAGATGCAAGTGCTTTTCAAAAAGCATTGAAATTAATTAAAAGCTCGATGAGTTTAGCTGGTGTAGAGAGCACAATTCTATCACCTACAAAAACTTCTCATTCTCTACTATCTCCCGAAGAAAGAAAACTTCAAGGAATAAATGATGCCTTGTTACGTCTTAGTGTTGGAATTGAAGAAAAAAATGACTTGATTCAAGATATTGAACAAGCAATTAAAATTGTAAAATCACAAGCCGTTTCTATAGAATCATAAAAGCGGTTAAACAATAGGAATTATCATATTCCTAGTTTATAAAATATAAAATATGAAATTAGATATATTAGCTATTGGTGCTCATCCCGATGATGTAGAGTTAAGTTGTTCGGGAACTATTGCTAAAGAAATTGCAAATGGAAAAAAAGTAGGAATCTTAGATCTTACTCGTGGTGAATTAGGTACTCGAGGGACTCCAGAAATACGAGATCAAGAGGCTACAGATGCAGCAAAACTTTTAGGTGTGTCAATACGTGAAAATTTAGCTTTTAGAGATGGTTTTTTCAAAAATGATGAAGTTCATCAACGAGCGATTATAGAAATTATTAGAAAGTACCAACCCGAAATTGTATTATGCAATGCTATCAGAGATCGTCATATTGATCATGGTAAAGGAAGTAAACTAACTAGTGATGCTTGTTTTTTATCCGGTTTAAGACGTATAGAAACTTCTTTAAATGGTCTTAATCAAGAAGCATGGAGACCTAAAAAAGTTTATCATTATATTCAATGGCAACATATAGAACCTGATTTTGTTGTTGATATTACTGGTTATATGGATAAAAAAATGGATAGTGTTCTTGCCTATGGTTCACAGTTTCATAATCCAAAAAGTAATGAACCTTCAACTCCTATCACTAGCAGCAATTTTTTAGAGAGTGTTAAATACCGTGCTGCTGATTTAGGTCGAATTATTGGAGTAGATTATGCAGAAGGGTTCACTGTAGAACGCTATGTAGCAGTTGATTCTATTTCTGATTTAATTTAATTCTAAAAAAAGTCGATTTTCTTTGGTTATAAGGCTAGATATAGCTATATTTGCATCCGGAAATTAAATGGTGATTGTAGCTCAGCTGGTTAGAGCGCCTGATTGTGGTTCAGGAGGTCGTCGGTTCGAAACCGATCTTTCACCCTCGATAAAAAGCCTTACTAAATATTTAGTAAGGCTTTCTTGATTTAAAAATATACTAGGAAAAAACATGTGTTTTTTATATCTTTAAAAACTAAATATCTTATGTTGTTTTAATAAAATATTCCTTTTTATTTTCTTCAAATTCTGTAAAGGTAAAATGAGTGAAATCATATATATAGATCAAATTATAAGTTGGCTTAGAACTATCATAAAATGGTCTATCGGTTTTTCTGTTTTTATTATTTTATTAGGAGGTTGTCTTTGGTTTTATGGATATAATCAAGATCCAACTGGAAATAATGCTCTATTTAAAGAAGTTTATAAAATTGGTTCTGGATTAATTGCTAGTTTTGGTACATTCCCTGTTTTAAAAATAGTCAATAAACAAAGAAAAATAATGATTTTTAAATATTTTAAAAATCAACTACAGCAAAGTATTGAAAATGATACATTAGAAGATGATGAAATAATTAAAATCAAAGCCATTGTTCAAAAAATTTTCGAACAAATGTTAACTAGTTAATTTATGACAAATAATGATGATAAGTACGAAAAGTACCTAGAACAAATAAAAAGTAAAGACAAAAAATCATTTATACTATTTTCTATTATTTTTATCTCATTAATAATTTTTATTTCAGTATTAACTTTTAATACTATTGGAAAGGTTTCTAAAACTATTCACACACAAGATCAAGAAATTCAGATAAGAGAAGATCTATTAATGACTAAAGACAGTATTCTACAAACAATCAAAAACGACGTTAAAAAAGCCTATTCTGAGATAGATACGAGTAAGATTGATAGTAAATCTCTAAAATCATTCAAAAATGTCTGGGATAATGTCATTAAATATTCTGAAAACACTAATACTCTACTAAAATATTATATCCATAAAAATGATGATCCAAACATTGAAAGAATCATATACGATATGGATTTTTATGTAACTAAAAGTTTGATTAAAAATAGTGAGATGAAAGTTAACGCTATTTGGTATGGTGATTCTGTTGATACAAAAAAGGTGAAATTATTGGCTAAAAAACTAATAGAGACTAACAACAATTTTAAGCTTATTAAAAATTTTGAATCGAAAGATAATTCCAGTTGGCAAAGAAAAACTATAGCTATTAAATTTGAAGATAACTTAGATAGCTTACCTACGATACATAATGAGCTAGATATTGAACATATTTTATCAAAAAATAAATAAAAAAGCTTGCTGAAAGAATAAAAAGCTTTATATTTGCACCCTGAAATTAAATGGTGATTGTAGCTCAGCTGGTTAGAGCGCCTGATTGTGGTTCAGGAGGTCGTCGGTTCGAAACCGATCTTTCACCCTCAATAAAAAGCCTTATTAAATATTTAGTAAGGCTTTCTTGATTTTATATTGTTTTTAATCTTATTATTTTATAAAAAATTGATTTGCATCAATTGTAGAACCAACTACATATCCATCTGGGTTATTTCCCCAAGTAAATTGCATAAAATCTCCTCCTGCATTTTCATAATACCAAAACTCTATTACATGCTCTCCTTTAGCTAGGTTTATTGTATTTGATCTCGTTGTAGGTCCTTGATCAAACCAATTTTCTAAAACTAATACATTATCTATGTAAATTCTTGAACCATCGTCGGATCTCGCAGAGAAAGTGAAATTACCTGTATTCTCTACTCTTATAACTCCATTAAATTTTAAAATATATCCATCATTATCTGGGGCTACAGCTCCTCTTGTTGTATTATTTAATACCGTATTAGTTAATCCCTCTGATGATGGTACTCCTAAGTTTCTAGGACTATCGATATTGGGTCTTACCGTATTATTTATATTCCATGTGTAGTATTGCAATCCTCTATTTTGAGATAAAAAAGTAATCCAATTAACTCCATCAAAATAATAAATTAGGTCATCTTCATTATTATATACTATAGAACCTTGAGCTGCTGCAGTAATAGCATTCATTTCGGCGATTGTTTGTGCTACAGGGAGTCCCATAACAGATCCTTCATCTAATTGTGCCGTAATTAATTGTGTTAACATTAATAAGGATAGTGTAATAATTTTATGCATTTCTAGTTGGGATTTTCACCAAAGCTACAAAAGCATTGCTTTTTTATCAAAAACTTTATACTAGTATTAACGCTATAGCATCAACTTAATGTGATTCATTTAATTTGTAAAAATCAAAAAATAGCCTAAACAATTTTTCTAGGCTATTTAAATACATCTATTTTTTTATCTAAAAACTTCTTACTTCTTCTGGAATAAAACCATAATATTGCCCGTCAATATGCGGAATTGAAGGTTGTAATATTTGTAAAAAACCATCTTCTTCTATTTGAATAGCTAAGGCATAATCATTTAAAACAAGAGCTGTTTTTAGTTCTTCTGTCAACTCTGATGCTTTTATATACAACATTGTTTTGCTACAGGTTTTTTGCTTAATCTGCGGTTGATATTCATCAATAAGATTTCTTGCTTCGTTGTAAAATTCTCGTAACATAGTTTGCTTGATTTAGGGTTTGTTTATATCATACTTAAGGATTGTTACATATCATTTCGCATTTATAAAATCGGATATATCCAACTGTATATCTGACATCTACAAATATTTCACTTTATGTTCTTTTTCCTTTTGATAAATGTCTCATCTTTCTCTATTGTAAAAAAACAACTATGTCACACGTCGAAAAAAATCAATTCTAAAAATGAACTTAATAAAGCTTATACTTATTAAAATTGCTTACAAAGCAATTTTAGTATCTTTGCCTTGATTATAGTAACTTATTATATATGCACTTTAAAGAACTACAGTTAAACAAACCTATTTTAAGGGCCTTAGCTGAAAAAAAATATGACAACCCAACACTAGTACAAGAGCGTGCTATACCTCTGATATTAGCTAAGCATGATGTCATTGCTTCTGCTCAAACTGGAACTGGTAAAACGGCTGCCTATGCATTGCCTATTTTACAGTTGCTATTTGACAAACAAGATGCAGCAAAAAAAGGCAGAAAAATAAAGTCGTTAATTATTTGTCCAACACGCGAATTGGCCATCCAAATAGAAGAAAATTTCAAATCATATAGTACTCATACTAAATTGAAAACAGGAGTTGTATTTGGTGGAGCTTCTATAGAACCTCAAAAACAATTATTAAAAAAAGGAGTTGATATTTTAATCGCTACCCCTGGTAGGTTATTAGATTTACACAAGCAAGATTTTGTTAATTTAAGTCAAATAGAAACTTTGGTGTTAGACGAGGCAGATTTAATGCTTGACATGGGGTTCATTGATGATGTAAAAAAAATTGAACGTCTTTGTACCAAAGAAAAACAAGTATTACTATTTTCTGCTACGATGCCACATAAAGTAACAGAATTAGCTAAGTCTATCTTAAAAGATCCTAAAAAGGTTGCAGTTGCACCTAATTCATCTGCTTCGGATACAGTGCATCAAGTATTATATTATACTCCTAAACCTAATAAAATTGAGCTATGCCTACATCTTCTTAGAAGAAAAATAGAAGGTAACATTCTTATTTTTAGGCGTACAAAATACGGTGTTGAAAAATTAGAAAGTTCATTACTTAAAAATAATTTTAAAGCTAGTAGTCTTCATGGAGACAAATCACAAAGTGATCGTCAAACTGCTCTAAATCAATTTAAAAAAGGAGAAACTAATATTTTAATAGCAACTGATGTCGCAGCAAGAGGGATTGATATTAATGATCTAGACGTTGTTCTTAACTTTGATTTGCCAAATATCCCTGAAACATATGTACATCGTATTGGTAGAACTGGTCGTGCTGGTAAAACTGGTATTGCATATTCATTATGCGCTGCTGATGAAAAGAAATACGTTGCAAGTATCCAACGTTTAATTCTACAAGACATTCCTGTAGAAGATGAACATCCATATCCATTAGACCCCAGTGCAAAGCCTCAGGTTCATAAAAAACAAGGCAGTAAACATAGAAAAGGTAGAAAATCTGAAGCTTCTAAAAAGAAAAAGAAGCGTTGGTATTAATAAATCCTTTTTCAACATCATAAAAAAATCCCAGAGCCAATATAATGCTTCTGGGATCTTTTATTTATAATCTTATGGTCCAAATACTATTTATTCATTTGTACCGTCTACAACAACTCTATCAGCTCTATTTGCTACTTCCCATGCTGTATAAAAAATCAATCGTGCTCTTTTCTCCATTAGGTCGTATTCGATTTTATCAGGTGTATCTGTGATTTTGTGATAATCTTCATGTACTCCATTAAAATAAAAAATAATTGGCACATTGTGTTTTGCGAAATTATAGTGATCACTACGGAAGTAAAAACGATTTGGATCGTTTCTATCGTTATATGTATAATCTAAATTTAGGTTTACATATTTTTTATTTGCTTCTTCACTTACTTTATGTAAATCTGAACTCAATCGATCACTTCCTATTAAATATACATAATTTTGCTTATCAGCTCCTTCATGATTTTCATCAATACGGCCCACCATATCTATATTCAAATTTGCTACTGTATTATCTAAATCAAAAACTGGGTTTTCTGTATAATACTTAGATCCATACAATCCTTTTTCTTCTCCTGTTACATGTAAAAACAAAATTGATCTCTTAGGCCCTTTACCTTCTTTTTTTGCTTTAGCGAAAGCTTCTGCTATCTCTAAAACACTAACTGTCCCTGATCCATCGTCATCTGCTCCATTAAACACATTTCCGTCCTTATCTATTCCTACATGATCATAATGAGCCGAAATCACTAGTATTTCATCAGGTTTTTCTGTTCCTTCAATAAATGCTAAAACATTTT
This sequence comes from uncultured Aquimarina sp., assembly GCA_947498595.1. Taxonomy (GTDB): domain Bacteria; phylum Bacteroidota; class Bacteroidia; order Flavobacteriales; family Flavobacteriaceae; genus Aquimarina. Next base: position 157,708 of record CANMKX010000008.1, on the reverse strand, counting down.
CTGAGCTTTTGATTCCTGCTCTAAAGAAACTTTCTGGAATTTCTTGAAAATAATCATCTCCGCCTAAAGGAGAAGGAATTCCTATCCTCTTATATTGTTTTTTTAAAAATTCTGCTGCTTTCTTTTGCCCAGGTTCTCCTGTATCTCTTCCCTCAAACTCATCACCTGCAAATACATACAAATAATCTTTTAATTCTTTTGATGTAATTGTTTCTGCATATGTAGCAACAATATCTTTATTTTTTGGAGTTGATTCTTTGTTTTCTTTTTTGTTTTGAACACTACCACAAGAGACCATTATCCCCCCTATACAAAGTGCCAATGCGATTTTTCTCATTCCTTATTTTTTTGTGAATAGTTGCAATATACTGATTTCAAAGAACATGAAAAATCATTTAGCAAAGCTTTAAAATAATTTCATTTTTTTTAGAAAAAATGCTTTCAGATTGTAAAAAGTTACTATATTTGCATCCGCAATCAAGAAATACTTGATGACACACTCAGGAGAAATGGCAGAGTGGTCGAATGCGGCAGTCTTGAAAACTGTTGAGGGTCACACCTCCGGGGGTTCGAATCCCTCTTTCTCCGCTAAGAAAATGAAACATTAGTTTCTTTCTTAATTTTATTGAATTACAAGATGTTTCTTAATTAAGAAATACACGCATTGGAGAATTGGCAGAGTGGTCGAATGCGGCAGTCTTGAAAACTGTTGAGGGTCACACCTCCGGGGGTTCGAATCCCTCATTCTCCGCTAGTAATTCAATTATTAAAACCTTTAGAAAAATTCTAAAGGTTTTTTTTATGCTTTAATTTTAACTTTTTTTATATAAGTACTTTAATTAAATAACATTTTCATTTTTTAATCGTTACTTGGTCGTAACATCCATTCAATAAATAAACATCAAACATGAAAAACTTTTTAACAGTATTGCTCTGTTCTATTACTCTTTCTGTGGGAGCACAATTTAATCAGTATAGTTTAGAATTAAGAGGTCGACTTATTAGTGATAAAGATAGTGACGCCTCCTTTCAATCTCTTTCTATTAGTAAAAGCATTGCTAGAATTCCAATTAAAAAAGGTGCTGCAGGTTTATTACAAATATCTGGTGATTATAGTTACGCTCATATCAACTTTAAGAACAATTTTGGTATGTTTGATGATTTAGAGAACTTACACAACGTAGGTTTAGTGGTTAATTATATTCGTCCTATGAGTAAAAAATGGACTTTTATAGGGCGTGTTAATCCTCAATTAAATTCAACGTTTACAGATGGTATCAAAGGAGATGATTTTTATATCAATGTTGCTGCTTTATGGAATTATAGTAAAACTCCTATGAGTCGTTTAACATTTGGTTTAGCCTATACCAATACTCTTGGTTTTCCTGCTCCTATTCCTATTATAAGTTATTGGAAAAAATTTAATGAACAATGGGAAATATCTCTAGGAGTTCCTAGAACGTCGGGTACTTATAATTTTTCTAAAAAATCCAGTCTTATTGGTTATATCGAAATTAATGGATACAATGCTAACATTAGTGAAAACATTCCTGCTTCGGTTAGTACAACTAATGGAACTCAATATGCTGAGCGCATTGGATATCGTGATATTATCACTGGTTTAGAATATCGTTATCGCGTTAAAAAGTTTATGTTCAGAATAAATAGTGGTTATACTCTTGATCGTACATTTGAATTACAAGATGGTAGTAATGATAATGTATTTGACTTTGAAATGAGCAATAATTTAAATATTGGTTTTGGCTTAGGTTATAATTTCAAATAACATAAAAGCCATAACCTACAGTTGTAGGTTATGGCTTTTATGTTCCATATACCTACTTTATCAATCTATATAGTTCCTATTTAATAATACATCTTCAAATTTTTAATATAGGAATCAACTATCCTTCTACAATATTACAAATATCTGAAGTCAATTCAGTCTTTTCAAATTTACTCCAATTCTTCTAGTTCTTTACTAAAGCGAATATTCTCTCTTTCCATTTTCACAAACTATTCATTTTTCAACGATTTAACTTCAGTTGAATATATAGTCTTTTCACTAGCACTTTTAGTCTTTTCACTTGAATTGTTACTTATTCAAGTCGCTCACCTTTCTATTTTTACCTCGTAAAATATAAAAATGTAACATTCAATTCTATGAAAACTATCTACTTTATTTGTATTATTCTATTCTCTATCACTATACAAGGACAGAACAATAAAGAAATTATCCAGGATAAACGTCAAATTGAAATTAGTAAAGCTCAATTAGATCGAGATATAAAAGAATTTGAGCAATTTAAATCTCAATGTTTGACATTTCGTAATTTCATTAATAATCAGAATTTTATTGCTGCTAAGAAAAGTAAAAATGTGCTTTTAAAAAGTATGAACCGAGAAATTGCTCAAACTGAAATTAAAACAAAAAGAGCTCGTGTTGAAATTTCGCAAAGTAATCAAGAAATAAAAACTGATCAAAGAGAAAAACGCAGAAATAGGCGTCAATATACCGGCAGTCAGGATGACAAAAATGATATTATTAGAGATCGTATTAATACTAGAGATGATAGACGTGACCGAAAAGATGATATAAATGATTATGAAGAGCTAAAAAATAGATTGCGCTACCAAACATCTCTAACACATCAATTAAAAAATGCGTCAATTATAAATTCTAATCAAATAGATTACACAAATATCTATAAAGAAACTCTTCTTAAATTCATTAAAACAATGGAACAAGATATTAAAGGGACTCGAAAAGAACTTAAAGAAGATAGAAAAGAAAAAAGAGAAGATAAAAGGGAACGTAGAGATGATAGACAAGAGCGTCAAGAGAAATATTAATTTATAAATTCAATCCTTATTTTCATCTATAATAGTAGTAGTATAATGGTAGATACTATTTTAGTAAATATTAATTAAAGTGTGTTTTTTACAGTGTGATTGAATTTTACAAGAGACGGTTCTAATTTTATAGAACCGTTTTTTTTATAATATTATGCTATATACATCTTAAAAGGTGCATTATAACTTTTCATTTCACGATTTTCTAGCACAGTTTCTCTATATATATTTCTTTCTTGAATATGCGTGTGGTTTTTCGTTTCTTTTATTGATAATATTGGAGATAAGCACACATCATATTCTTTTGATAATGAAATCCAATCAGCTCGCGTTTTCGTTTTAAAAAGATTTTCTATTCTTTCTTTGTTAAAAACTCCTATTATTAATTCTTCATTATTTACAGCTTTCCATGTTGGTTCATTGATCATATCACAAAATGAATTCCAAAACTTCAACTCCAAAGCACCTAATGCAATCCATTTCTGATCAGCGCATTCATAGACATTGTAATTTACCATCATACCACTCAGTAATGGAAATTTTTTATAGCATCTATCACCTTCATCCATTCCATGAGCAATAGCTCCTAATGGTATTGTTGCGTCTAATAAAGATACATCAACATATTGTGCTTTCTGTTGTAGTTTTTGTGCTAATAATCCACTGGTACAGGCAGTAACCAACATATATGAACCACCAGCAATATCAGCTACTTGAAATCCTGGTATTATAGGCTTTCCTGTTTCATCTCTATTTAGATCTAACAATCCTGATGTTGCCATATAATTAAGATCATGTCCAGCTTTATGGCTATTTTCTCCATATTGTCCATATCCTGTTACAGATATATATACTATAGTGGGATTTATTTTTTTTATTTCTTGAAACGACAACTTAAACTTCTTCATTGCTCCAGGTCTAAATTGTTCTATTAAAACATCAGCTGTTTTAATGAGCTCAATCACCTCATCATATCCTTTTGTTGTTTCATAATCTATAATACATTGCTTTTTAGTATGATTTAAACTATAATGCATTGTAGATTCTTTTCCTATTTTAGGATCATAGAATCGAGTATAATCCATTCGTTTAGGGCTTTCAATCTTTAATATGTCTGCCCCTAATTGACTTAAAAGATGTGTTCCTAAAGGTCCTGGTAATAATCTTGTAAAATCAATTATTTTAATTCCTTTTAAAGGTTGGATTTCAGTCATTTTATATTTTTATATAACTATTAAAATGCAAACCAAGGTATTTTATAAAAACACCTTGATTTGACTACTACAAACATCTTAGGTTAGAAGTCTATTCTATTTTCTGTAATTTTTGTTTTGCTTTATTTTTCATTTCTTTAAATAACTCTTTAAACATTCCTCTAGCAATTAGTATTTTCATTATTTCATTACTTCCAGCATAAATACGAGCGACTCTATTATCTGCGTACATTCTTGCTATTGGATACTCCCACATATATCCATATCCTCCAAATAATTGTAAGCATTCATCGACTACTTTTCCGTGCATATCACTTGCAGAGTATTTTGCCATAGAAGCACTTTCTGCTGTCAATTGATGTTTTGCTAATAACATAACACATCTGTCTACAAAAGCCTGGTGTAATTGCAGCTGAGTTGCACTTTCTGCTAATTTAAATTGTGTGTTTTGAAATCCCGCAATCGGACTTTTAAAAGCTGTTCTAGTAGATGTATATTCAATTGTATTTTCTATCGCTCCTTTGGCTCCTCCTATTGCAGAAACGGCAACTGACAAACGTTCTCTGGCTAATTCTGTCATCATAATTTTGAACCCCATTCCTTCTTCTCCTAATAAATTCTCTTTTGGAACTTTTACATTGTCAAAAAACAGCTCGCAAGTATCTTGTGCTTTCATTCCAATTTTTTTGAATGGAACTCCTTTTTCAAAACCATCCCAAGCACTTTCCATAATCAATAAAGAAACTCCCTCGCTGGATGTTCCTGTATTTGTTTTTACAGCTACAATAGCCATATCACACATATAACCATTGGTTATAAATGTTTTTTGTCCATTTACTAGATAATGATCCCCTTTATCAACAGCTGTTGTTCGTAGGGCTTGTAAATCACTCCCACAATTAGGTTCTGTCATTCCTATGGCCGTAATGATTTCTCCTGTAGCCATAATTGGTAAATATTTCTTCTTTTGAGCTTCTGTTCCGTATTTTAAAATATAAGGAGCAACAATGTCTGAGTGCAAAGAAAATCCAGGGCCACTTATTCCTTTTCTCCCTAATTCTTCCATAAATAAAGCAGCGTAGCTAAAATCTAAACCTGATCCACCATAAGCTTCAGGCATATCTATACACAACAAACCTAAATCCCCTGCTCGTTTCCATATCTCTCTACTTACCATTCCCTCTTTTTCCCATTGGTCCATTTGAGGTGCGATCTCATTATTGATGAAATCCTGTATCATTTGTTGCATCATCTCATGTTCTTCTGATGCATATACTTCTCTTTTTATTAACACATTGTCTAACATACTACTTCTTTTTTTGAATGATTTACATTATAAAATATACGACCTCCATTAGCTTCTTTAATCTTAACCTTTAGTGTTTCGGGTAAGTTGAATCGATCTCCATGTTTTTGATACAATTGCTCGCTATAATTTGCGAAATTATCTGCACCTATATAATCTATATACGATAATACTCCTCCTGTATATATAGGAAATCCTAATCCTAAGATGGAGCCTACATCAGCATCTTGTGGCTTTCTTATCACTCCCGTTTCTAAACATTTATAAGCATCGATTACCATTGCAAACAACAATCGTTTACCTATTTCTTCTTCATTATAATCTGATTGTACAGGATAGATATTATCCCATTCTTTCCATATATATTTCTTTTCATTTTCAGGATATTCATAAAACCCTTTTCCTTCTTTTTTTCCTGTTCTTTTATGAGTTGAAACGATAGTTGCTATTGTATTTTTAAGTTCTTCTTCAAAAGAAGATAAATTAGGGTCTTCTCCCATAATATCTAACATTAATTGAAGGTTAACCTCATCTGAAATAGCTAGTGGTCCAACAGGCATTCCTATTTTTTTTGCTGTATTTTCTATAACTGCTGGCGGAACCCCTTCTGCCAACATGCTTATTCCCTCATTAACAAATTTCCCAAATACACGCGATGTAAAAAAGCCTCTTCCGTCGTTAACTACAATAGGTACTTTTTTAATTTTTGTTACATAATCTATTGCAGCAGCCAATGTTTCATCACTTGTTTCTTCTCCAACAATTACTTCAACCAATGGCATCTTATCAACTGGAGAAAAGAAATGCAAGCCTATATATTTCTCTGGTTTCTTAGACGCCTTGGCCAAAGTTGTTATTGGTATTGTAGAAGTATTTGAAGCGTATATCACATTTTCTCGTAATACTGCTTCGGTTTCTTTTGTTACGGTATTTTTCAATTGCTCATTTTCAAATACTGCCTCTATGATAAGATCACAATCTTTTAATTGATCAACAGTATCTGTAGGTTGAATTTTTGACAGAATCGCTGCTTTCTTTTCTGGTGTCGTTCTCTTTTTTAAGAGTTTCTTTTCCTCTATTTTTTGAGCGTATTCTTTTCCTTTTTCTGCACTGGCAACTGTTACATCTTTTAGAACTACATCAATTCCAGCTTTAGCTGTTACATAAGCGATACCTGCTCCCATCATTCCAGCACCTAAAACTCCTATTTTTTGATATGATGCTTTTGAATATCCTTTGGGTTTTGCTTTTCCTTTTGAAGCATCTCCTATAAATACAAATGATGAGCGTATTATATTTTTAGTTTCTTTAGTAAACAATGTATTTACAAAGTAACGAGTTTCAATCTCTAATCCATTATCTATATCGCATGATGCTCCATGATAAATAGCACTTAATACATTTTTAATATGAGGCATATTACCATGTGTTGTTTTATATGCCATTGCATTTGAAACACTGAAAAATTCATTTACTCCTGAAATTTGTCCTATCCCAACTGGTGTTCCTGATACTTGAAATCTTTTTACATCCCAAGGTTGTTTTATTATTTCTTTTTGTGCTAAAATCCATTCTTTAGCAAGATTATTGATCTCTTCGTCTGGTGTACAAACTTGATGAACGATGCCATCTTTTAAAGCTTGCTCAGCTGTCAACTTCTTAGATTGAGTTATATATTCTATTGTTTTTTGAATTCCTAATGTTCTTAAAAATCGTTGTGTTCCTCCAGCTCCGGGAAACAAGCCTACAGAACATTCTACTAACCCAATTTTATTTTTAGGATTCGAAATCATAATTCTATGATGACATGCTAATGCTATTTCACATCCACCTCCGAGAGCTAATCCATTAATAGCAGCTACAAATGGTTTCCCACAGGTTTCCATTTTTCTCATTTTTTGATGTGTATCCATTAACATATCAAAACAATCTCTTTTGGATTTATCATAGTTTAAGAACCATTTTAAATCTCCTCCTGCTATAAAATCATTTTTTGCTGAATTTATTACTACTCCTTTTACTGCTTTATTTGCAACTGCTTCTTCTACTTTTGTGAAAAATTCAGCTACTGTATCTTCATTCATTATATTCACGGGAGAGTCAATTACATCCCAAGTTATAAATGCAATTCCGTCTGTATCTATAGTAAGTTTTATATGTTCCATTATAATGCTATTTGTTGTGTTGATTATATACGCTCTATGATTGTTGCAATTCCCATTCCTCCACCTACGCATAATGTAGCAAGTGCAGTACTTTTATCTTGTCTTTCTAACTCATCTAATGCAGTTCCTAAAATCATACAACCAGTTGCACCTAATGGATGCCCCATAGCAATAGCTCCTCCATTTACATTCACTTTTGAATGTTCTAATTTTAAATTTTCCATTAATCTCAAAGGAACTACAGCAAAAGCTTCATTGATTTCGTATAGATCAATATCAGAAGCGTTCATTCCTACTTTTCGTAAAGCTTTTTGAGTTGCTGGAGTTGGTCCTTCTAGCATAATAAGTGGCTCGGATCCTACAATAGTTCCCATCTTTATAATTGCACGAGGTTTTAATCCTAGCTTTTCTCCTACTTCTTTATTTCCTATTAACATTATTCCAGCTCCATCTACTAATCCCGATGAATTTCCTGCATGATGTACGTGTTTTACACTTTCAACATCTATGTATTTATCCAATGCTGTTTGATCAAACAACATTTCTCCCATTTTTTGAAAAGAAGGGTTCAATCCTGCTAATGCTTCTAAAGTGGCATTAGGTCTAATATATTCGTCTTGATCTAAATGACTAAATCCATTGATATCTTTTACAGGTATTAGTGATTTATCAAAATATCCTTTTGCCCTAGCATTTGTTGCTCTTTGTTGAGACATTAATGCAAATTGGTCTACATCATTTCTAGAATATCCATATTTTGAAGCTATCAAATCGGCAGAAACTCCTTGCGGTACAAATTGTCCAAAAGCGGCATTTGGTTCCATCACCCAAGCACTACCATCAATCCCCATCGGTACTCTCGACATAGACTCTACACCTCCTGCTATTATTAAATCTGACCAGCCAGATCGTATTCTTGCAGCTGCTTGATTAATTGCTTCTAAACCAGAAGCACAATATCTATTTAAAGATATTGCTGCTAGATGGTCTCCATAACCCGCGCATTGTGCAGCTACTTTAGCGATATTTCCACCTTGTTCTCCAGCTTGAGTTACACACCCTAAAACAACATCTTCAACCAAGTTTGTATCTAAACCATTTCTTTCTTTTATAGCTCCTAATAAAGTAGTCACTAATTGAACTGGACTTACTTGGGCCAATCCTCCACTTTTTTTCCCTATTCCTCTTGGAGTCCTAACTGAATCGTAAATATATGCTTCCATAAAATCATTTTTAAAAGTTACCAATCAGTAACATTATAAATAAAAAAAAATGTGACCAACCAGTTACAAATGTATTAAAATAATTATCTTTAGCAAAAAAAGATTCGCATCAAAAATCAGCACACAGTATCTAAACCTCTTTTTTTTAGCTAAAAAAATATCATTATGACAACATATATCTCCGAAAATTACAATTTTGACTTTTCCACCCCATCTATACAAAGTATTCTTTTAGACATTTCTCCTGCTAATGAAATTTTATCTGATATAGAATTTGCAATAAAGGCATATTTATACGTTAGAGATACATGGGATTATTTTCCTTATAGATTTAGTCTTCAAAAAGAAGATTGGAAGGCTTCTAATATTATAAAACACTCTAATGGTCATTGTCTAGATAAAGCTATTATCTTGATCAGTCTTTTAAGAGCTAAATCAATACCTGCAAGAATTGGACTCGCTAAAGTCAAAAACCATATTGGTGTCGATCAGATTGTTGAAAAATTTGGAAACGATGTACTAGTTCCTCATGGATATGTTGAGATTTATCTGAATAAAAAATGGATAAAAGCTACTCCTGCTTTTAATGCTTCTTTGTGTGCAAAATTAAACGTAGATGTATTAGAGTTTGATGGTAAAAATGATTCTTTGTTTCAGGAATTTGATAAAACAGGAAATCATTCTTTCATGGAGTACTTGGATGATTATGGTACTTTTGATGAAATTCCTTTAGCATATATGTTAAAATTAATGAAAGAAACATATCCTCCTTTAGAAAAAAATAATGTAACATTGGGACATGTTTTGGATTTAAATAAACTATAATGAAAAAAAACAGAGCTGCTACAGAGGAAAAAATCTATGAAGCTTTTTTATCTTTATTAAAAGAAAAAGGACCTCAAGGTGTTGGTATAAATGCTATTGCCAAAGAAGCTGGAGTTTCTAAAGAATTAATATATCGGTATTATGGAGGTTTAAAAGGTTTACTTTTACATTTTGCTCAGAAAGGTGATTTTTTTAAGTCATTATTATTTATCAATCAAAAATCTTCTAGCAGTGTTAGCGATCTACAACATTTTGCAAAAGAAGGAACTAAAGAACTTAGAGAAAACAAATTAACTCAAGAAATTTTAAGATGGCAATTATTAGAAAATAATGAAGATACTAAAGATTTATTTAAGTTTACCAATTCTCAAATTGGAAAAATTTTTGCTATCAACGATAAGGATACTTCTCTCAATCACGCTTTTCAATTAATGATTGGTGGATATGTTTATTTTACGTTATTATCTAAGTTTAATAAGAATTTTATCACCACAGATCTTACTAAGGATGAAACTTGGGATAACTTTGACAACGCTTTAGAAAAAACCATTGAATTATTCAATAAAGAATAATATTCTTCACTTGTTTTACTTCATTTTTATTTCAATCTATATATTGTTTCTTTAAATCATCGATAAATATATCATATAAAAAAACGCATACTCATCTAATGAACATGCGTTTCACAATAATTTATGTTATCCTATATCGTGTAATTTTTTAGATTTAATTTTCAAGAATTTTAAATGCTTAGGACTTCCTATAACTTGAGATCCATAAATTCCTGAGTGACCTGAAAATAAATAAGCCACTACACAGGCTATTCCAATATAGACACCACCTTCTGCTCCAAATAATTCTATCCCCATAAATGTACAGGCTATAGGAGTATTAGTTGCTCCTGAAAATACAGCTACAAATCCCATTCCTGCTAATAATGCTACAGGAAGCGGGACAAACCATATCAAAGCATTTCCTAATGTAGCTCCTATAAAAAATAATGGTGTTACTTCTCCTCCCTTAAAACCTGCTCCTAAGGTTAATGATGTAAATAATATTTTAATCAAAAAGTCATACCAATTTAAATTCTCACTAAAAGCCTCTACAATTACCGGAACTCCTAAACCTATATAACGCGTAGTACCTATTGCGAAAACTGCTATTGCTACTATAATTCCTCCTACAAATGGACGTAATGGTCCGTATTTTATTTTTGTTTTAAATAGTTTACCCCAAAAATGAGTTGCTTTTGAAAATAATAATGCTCCCAATCCAAAAATAACTCCTGCAATTAATGTCCACAAAAAATTCATTGGAGTCATTTCTGGTACAAAAGGAATATTGTATTGCGTATGTGATACATGCCATGCATGGCAGCTAAAATCTGCTATTACGGCTGTGAGAATACTTGGTAAAATTGCCTCATATCTCATTCTTCCTATAACAAGAACTTCAAGAGCAAATATCATTCCTGCCAAAGGGGTTCCAAATACTGATGCAAATCCTGCACTTACTCCCATTACTATTAATATCCTTCTATCTTCAGTCTTTAACTTAAATAAATACGTAAATTGATCAGCTATAGCTCCTCCCATTTGTACTGCTGAACCTTCTCTACCTGCAGATCCTCCAAACAAATGCGTTATTACTGTACCAATCAGAACTAATGGAGCCATTTTAAATGGTATAACTCTTTCTGGGTGGTGATATTCTTCTATTAATTGATTATTCCCTTTGACAACATCTTTTCCCCAATAATGGTATAAAGCTCCTACCATAAATCCTCCTATAGGCAACAAACTAATAATCCAAATATTAGTTTCGCGATACTGTGTCGCCCATTCTAATGAGACTAACAAAAGTGCTGAAGCTGATCCAGCTAATCCACCTATCAATATTGATAGAAATAACCATTTTATACTATAAAAAAGTATAGGGATTTGTTCTAAAGCAAGAATGTGCTTTTTTAATTTGTTCATTTTACCTTGAATTTAATTACTACGCAAAACAGCGTAGTTTTTGTTAAAACTACATTTAGTAGACGTCATCAGCTAAAAAAAGCGGTTCAAGGCAGACATCATTGCCATTTTTGTATAATGCAAATGTATTTATTTTTATTTATAAATAGCTTTTAAAAGGTATTCATGGTTATTTTTTAAACAAAAAAAGATCTCCTAACTAGGGAGATCTTTTTAAAAAACAACTCAAAATAACTGCTTGTAATCAGCTATAATTCTAATTTCATTCATAAAATACTTCTAATCTTTTCTATGCTTCGAAGTAATTCTGAGGCAAATATCCTACAAAACAATTGATTTAAAATTGATCTATATCACCATGTGATATATTTCACATCGTGACCACTGTTATTTCACCTCTCATTACAAGGTATCACTTACACAACTTAACAATCAATTAAACAAACAATTACACTTTAAAAAAATTTATAAAAAGCTAAAAAAAGCAGAAATAACAATCGTAATTATTCATTTTAATTTTGTTAAGATTAACATTTATTATATTTTTTTTAACTTTTAAACAAAACGCAGATAATCGATGAAATTATACGGTTTATCCACATTATTTCTATTTTTTTACATTACCTATAAAATTAAAATCAGCTAAAAAACTCATTTCCCTATGCTTATAAAAAACACACACAAATCATAAAAACCACATTATTAATATATTAATATCAAATATCAAAAAACATAAATAGATTCATATATCATTATTCAAATTCCTTTATGCAAAAACACTTTGTAAGTATTTTAACATATACGGCACCAATTATATCAAAACTCATTTTAACTATATGCTATCTATCAACCACCCTAATTTTGAAAAAGAATTATGCGATTTGATACTACAAGAAGGTATTTTAAAAAAGTATACTTCTCAAAGTATTGTTGCTAATAAAGGAGATTATAAAGACTATACTGTTTTTATTCTTGATGGGCTTTTAAAAGTAACATTAGGAAAAGAAACTAATAACTTATTATTATACCATATATCAAAAGAAGATAATTCCGTCTTAACTTTTATGAATATTTTTACTAATACTCCTATACAAATTGCTGTTACGGCTTTGCAGGAAAGTACCTTATTGTTTGTTTCGAATACTAAAATTTTAAAATGGTCTTCAAAATTTGATTCATTAGAACAAGAATTGTTTAAAGCATATCATAAAAACAATAAATGCTTATTACAGACCGTTAAAAATGTTATGACTAATTCTCTTGAACAAAGATTATTTGAGTATATAAAAAACAAAACTATTGTTTATAACGATTCTCATATTCATATCTCTAGAAACGAAATTGCTTCAGATTTATATGCATCAAAAGAGGCTATATCTAGAACCATAAAAAAGTTAGAAAACGATAATAAAATAATTCGTAAATCAAGATCTATTATTCTTAATTCTTCAAACATTTTTTAAGTATGGATTTATCAATTTCTTTAGCTGATTTCTTTTCTGATACTACGTTGATTTCACAAATAAGTAAGTATGCCGAGATTAAAACTTACGCTCCAAAAGATTGTTTTTTTTATGAAGGGCATACACATAATTATAGTACTTTTTTATTAAAAGGTACTTTAAAACTGTTTATTGAACAGCAACAAAAAAAGATTTTACTATATCATTTAACTAGCAATAATGTTTGTATTGTTAGTCTCACAAATCTCTTTAGTGAATATCCTATTGATTTTTCATCTGAAGCGATGGATCATTGCACTTTATTGTCTATTCCTTTGCATAAAATGACAGAATGGTCTTCTCAATATAAAGAGTTTAGAGATATTATTATTACTTCGCATCAGCGGCATTACAATTCAATGCTAAATGTTGTTCAAATGTTTACAGAAGAACCTTTAGAACGTAGGTTATTAAGTTATTTAAAACTTGAATCAATACATCAAGATTCACTAGACATTAAGATTTCACATCAACAAATATCAGATGAATTAAATTGTTCTAGAGAGGCTATTTCCAGAACTATAAAAAAACTAGAACAAAGTAATAAATTAACAAGAAAAGTACGATCTATATCATTGACCTCTTCTTCTTTTTAATATTTTATTTTATCTAAAAAATTGTTCTTATTAACTCTTAAAACCCCATATGTATATATGCTATTATTATAAATCAAAAGGAAATATAATTATAGATTAAAAATGTATTATTCTTACTTTTTCTTACAAAATCATATTTGTACTTTTTAACATTTATGGATTAGCCACATTATTTTTATTCATTAAGCATATTTTTCAATTTCATGTAAGTCCATATTTTATATCTAAATATAAACAAGTATGAGGTCTTTCTTTATAAAAAGGTACTATATATCATTCAATTATAAAAGGCACATATGCCTATTATACAACTCTTCACCGTGTATTACATCCAAACTATACACTTTTTATCTGTATAAAAAAACGATTCTTACTTTTAAAATTCAATTAGTTTTATAATTATTTAATACTAAATACTTCTTATGTTGTCTAATTTTATGCTTAATTCTAATTCGGAATTACTAGGTCTAGTAAAGAAAAAAGGTATAGAAAAATACTACGGTCCAGGAGACGTTATTATATCAAAAGGAGATATAAAATATCAAACAGCTTTTATACTTGAAGGGCTTGTAAAAATCACATTGGGTAAAGAGAATAACTCTTTGCTTTTATATCACCTCAATGCTGAAAATAATAGTATCATAAGTTTCATGAATATCTACAACAATACTCCTATTCAGATTGCTGTTACTACTATTAAGCAAAGTCGTTTACTTTGGGTATCTAATACTGATGTATTAAATATGGCTTTATTATATCCAGATTTGAAAAAGATGATTGTTGATTCATATTATTACAATCATGAACAATTAGTTTTAATTACCAAAAACATTATAAGTAAATCATTAGATAATAGGATTTTTGATTATTTAATGACTAAAAGTAGTCTTTACAATTCTCAAAAAATAACTATATCCCGTTTAGAAATGGCCTCGGATCTTCATGTTTCTAAAGAAGCTATATCAAGATCTCTTAAAAAACTAGAAACACAAGGAAAAATTAAACGCTCAAAAAACCTTATTCATTTAACTCAATTTTAATTTCTATTTACAATATGCATACTTCTATCAGCCCCCTTTTAGAAAAATATTCATTCCCTAAAGAGTTACTTACTCTTATTGAATCTTATGGATCTATTATATACCGTAAATCCAATGAGCAATTTTTTTACGACGTTAACACTTATGAAAACACTTTATTTGTTATAAAAGGTTCTTTCAATTTGTATTTACAAAACGAAGAAAAAAAAGTTCTTCTATATCAACTTTTCAGCGATCAAATGTGCATCGCTAATCATGTAAATTTGTTTAATAATTATATTATTGATTTTTATAGTATTGCACTAGAAGATAGCATTCTACTTTCTGTTCCTTCTAACAAAATGATGGAGTGGTCTTCTCAATTTAAGGAGTTAAGACATTTAATCATTACTTCTCATCAGCATCATTATAATGCGATGTTAGGCGTTATACAATCTTTTACTGAAGAGTCTCTTGAAAATCGATTGCATAGTTATTTAAAATTAAAGTCTGTACAAAAAAAGGCTAATGAATTAGCAATGCCTCATCAAGAAATTGCAAGTGATCTCAATTGTTCAAGGGAAGCTGTTACAAGAAGTTTAAAAAAATTAGAAGTTAAAGGCTATATCGAAAGAAAAACACGCTCTGTTGTTCTTACACCAATCATAGAACAAGCTTCTTGATTTCTACATTAATTAATAGCTTTTATTTATAAAAACAAAAACCTCCCTTATTGTAAGGGAGGTTTTTTTAAAAACAACTCAAAATAACTGACCTTTTCAGTCTATTTATTTTATAACAAGCTTGCGTTGTAGTTTTTGATTATCAGCTGTTAACTGATAGATATAAATACCACTTGTTAATACTTTATTATTTGCTACACCATTCCAATCTATCGTATGGATTGTATTTCCTTTAACTTCTTTTGCTAAGAACGTGTATACTTTCTGTCCTAATACATTATATAGACTAATATCTACATGTGTATCTTGAGGAACACTAAAGTTAATACGTGTTGCATCAATTAATGGGTTTGGTGCATTTTGAGATAACATATATCCAGTTGCTAATGTTTCTACAGTAGCTTCTTTAGTATACGTTAACTCATAAGGTGCATTAAAATCTCCTAAGTTAATGTCACTTTCATACACTTCTACATTATCTAATTCAACAATGTTTTCTCCGTCATATAACTTAAAGCTTACATCTCCAGAATAGTCACCTCCAACACCTATATAATAATGGTATTCTCCATCAATAAGTTCTGGTTTTGCAATTCCTCTAATATCATCCCCAACAAAAGCTGCAATAACGTATGATTTATCAGTATCCAATAATTCTGTTTCTAAAATTGCATTAACATACATAAAAGTTGGATAATCATTTACATTAACTTTCCATCCTATTTGCGCTGCTTTTTCTGTATAAGATACTTCAGATGTCTTAGCTGCTCCAGCGACACTACTTGGTATTCCGCCGATGATTCCGCTATAATTTAAAGTTCCATTAGTTTCAGCTTTATATATGTATCCTAATCCTGGTGTTAAGTGTGTTAAGCTTCCTTTCCAACCATTTTCAGCACTATATTCTGCAAATAAACCTCTTCGTTCTATACGGTCACCTTCATTTACTGATGTAGATGTTAAAGATCTCAAAGCAAATCTTGTACGTTGTAACTCATTCGGGAAGAATGGTATTGCGTTTACAACATTATCTCCTTCAATAGCAATATCGGTTCCTATAGCAACTTGAATCCCTGATACTAATAGCATTGTATTTGTTGTTGCTGTAGATCTAATTACATATGCTTTTCTTATATCAAAAGCTGGAATGTTTCCGATAATTTTCCCTTCAGTATTAACAACTGCTCTCATTGATGTATTTTCTCTATCAATGATTTCGTCTCCTTCATTTAATCCTTCTAATGATCTTAATGATAAATCGTATGTTGTTTCATTATCTCTTACATTAAAACTGATTTCTTGAAATCCTGGTACTAAAGGTATTCTACGTGTTAATTCTTGTCCTACAGTAAATCTTACTGGTGCATTACTTGATCCTTTTCTTCCGTCAAGTTCAAAATCATAATTTTCGATAATTCCTTGGTATTCTGAACACTCCGAAGCATCCCAAACTCTAAATCTTAAAGCTCCACTATCACTAAATCCACCAAATACAGTAAGATTTACTCTTCCTTGGTTTCCTACAGTTGCAGTTCCTCTTAATTCATCATTTAAGTATACACCAATTGCATCTCGATTATCTAATGATTGTATCCCATCAATAAATAAATTCCCTACAAAACTCATACTTCCAAAGTAATCGTTTGAATTAAAGTCATCATAAGCTGGTGGAGCACATGTTACTTCAGCTTCTACTAAGAAAGTTTCAACTCCTAAACGTTCTCCAGTTTCAGCGTTAAATGTTTCTATGTTAACATTAGCTGTATGTATTCCTGCATTCAAGAATGCAGCTACTTCAAACTCTATATCTCTATTTGTTTGTCTAGATCCAATAGTATTTATATCCTCTGGATCTGCTCCATCAATCACAGTTATCCAAGCTGGTAAACCTACAAATCTATATTCTACATCTATTGCTCCTTCTTCATTTACTAAGTCAATCGTATCAATTAATGTAGTTTCTCCTTGTATTTGCTCTACTCGAATATTGTTTTGACTCCATTCAATTATATTTCTATTAATAATAAAGTCCCAAGACCTTCCTTCTACAAGGTTTCCTGCTGGATCTTCTAATTTACGATTACTAATCATTGCTGTCAATTGAGCTCCTTCTAGCTCTTGGTTTGTAAATACTGGTACAATGTTTAGTACTGTATTACCTACAGACGCTGAGATTGTAAATTGAAGATCTTGCACCATTCTTGTTATATCAAGAGGAGCTGCAGCCTCTTCTCCGGTAACAAAACTTAAACCGTTTTGTGTAGTACCAATTGAATTTCCTGTATAATCTCTAATCGCTTCGTTTTGAGCACCGTCTTCTCCTTCTGGGGCATTATTATCAAATACGTAATATGCTAATAAATTTGCCTCATTACCAATCAATTGTTTATCTTGATTAGTAGTTATTTCTAATACAGATCTAGCTTCAGTCCAAATACGTACTTCATCAATCAATCCTATAAAAGAATCTCCAGAAACCGGCGAAGCTATTTTTATATCTTCGGCACTTGCTGTAATTCCATTATATACTCCAGAACCTACAGGCGAACCATTATAGTAAATTTGGATAGCTCCAGTTCCATCGTATACAGCTGTTACATGTGTCCATACGAATGGTTGTAAAGGTACACTTGACATTACTGTTTCATTAACTATTAATTTACCTGAAGGCATTAACTCTACTTTGTAGTTTCTTCCTTTTTTAACAATCGGTACATTAACATTTGCTGGGAATCTTGATGGGTTAACCCACATTTCCATAGTAAATGCATCTGTAATATTAAACTGTGGTTGATGTGGTATTATAACCTCATCATCTACTTCTGCAAATTCTCCTGAAATTAAATCTCTAGGCGTTCCTCCTAAAATTCCACGTAATGATATTGTACTATTTGTTGCTGTTGCAGGGTTAATAGCACTAGTGAAAGTTGCAGAAATTGTTCCATCAGTTAAGGTTTCTCCAGCTATTGGATTTGTTCTTACAATTGTAGGTGCATCTCTTATAATAGTTCCTTCTACAAATGGTGTTGGATTTTGTCTACTTGACGGAATTCCAGCTCCACCATCATCACATACCGGTGTTACTCTAAAACTATAAGTTCCATTAGTTAATGCTGATACATTTGCACTATAAGTAATGTATCCGTCATTTTGTAAATTCTCTTTTAACTGTAGTAACGTTAACGATTCTAATATTCTTGGTGTATTATTTCCTTCAATTGCATATTCTAAATCTACAGTAAACCCTTCTGGAGCGGTATCATCTGCTACTTCTGGAATTCTAAATCTAAAATCTAATAGATCATTATCGGTATTATTTACGATCCAATCTTCTGATGGTTTGTCTGCAATTACCTCTTCAATACACGCACCACTAAAATGTGCTGTTAATTTAATTTCTTGGAATGGTACTACACCTACTTCTTCATACTCGTCTACTCTATATGAGCGATATGCATCTCCCTCTTGCTCACATGAAGAGAAAATACGAATTCCGATATTTTCATATGATATGTTCTCTGGTGCATCAAGACCTCTAGCGATACGTATATTTGCTGTAATTTCTTGTTGTACTCCAGTTGGAGAATTTTCATCCAATGTAAATGTTATTGGTGAAGATGTTCCTGGTTCAAAAATTGGAGATTCATTTAAGAATACTTGCGCAGATGCGTCACCTCCATTAGAAGCTCCATTTAATCCTACTGTATATGTTTTACGAGTTCTATCAGCTGCAATTTGTGTATTACGTAATGTTACTCTATATAATATAGATCCATCTCCTGTACCGTATCCTACAGTTCTATCTACACTAATTTCTACACCTTCTCTTGGTACTGTTCCAGATTCAAACGGACATGAACTTTGACCTGCTCTCGTTAAGAACATTGGCGTATCATATCTAGGATCACGACGTATACGTACATTAAATTGATCTCCAGCATCATCATCTGTTAATGTAAAACTATCAACACGACTTGAAGCATTTTCATTATTTGTTGTATTATTTCTTAATCCTGAAACTGATAATGTTGCTTCAAATGTTCCGTTTACACCAAACCCATTAGTTGCAATTTTAATACCTCCATTAGTTACACTAGATCCTCCTGTACTACTACCATTACTAGAATTCACTTGTCTTGATAGGTTATACGTAATACTAGGTCCTGCACTAAACGATATTTCTTCATCCAATTCATTAACGCCTTCTCCTAAATCTTGATCATCACTATCCACAACTTCTAAATTGCTTGTAGTAGAAGAAAAATCTGGAGCTTCCATAAAGTTATTAGCACTTAGTGTCTCTGTATTCTCTGCAATAATATCTTTCCATCTCATTACTTGGAATAAGTAATTCTTGATCGTATCATCCTCTCTTAATGCAGGAGTTAATAGGTTTTCTAATGTTAAGTCTAAATCTAAAGAATTTCTTTGTGCTTGTTGTTCTTCAGTTAAGTTTGTTACATCTGTACCATTAATTTCATCTATTTTCTCAATAGCTAATCGTTGTAAGTCAGGGATAATTTCATCTAATAATTGTTGCTGTGTAAATACAAATGGTGTTTGAGTATCAGCAGTCATTATTTGTCTGTCTGTAAGCACACTTACATTACAATTAGTTACTTCTAAAGTCATACCAGTACCAAAAGTCAATACATTAGATGTACCAATATATACATCTGCATCTTGACCTACATAATCATCAAATCCTGGTGTAGAAATACTTTGTGATAATGATGTACTATATCCATTACCTCCAGTGTTTCTATAACTAAAATTACCTGTAGTACCTAAACTTGGATCAATTGTTACTCCAGCTGTAGTTACCGAAACTCCTGTTGCTACCCCTACTCCTAGTGGTGCTGTAATAGCCTCTGTAGACATTCTTACTTGGTGCTCAAATCCTAATCCTCCAGAAATTCCTACAGAAATATCTGTTCCTTCTTCAAATCCATAACTATGACTATATGTAGATCCTCTTTCTAATGTTGCAGTACTTCCATCTCCTGGTGGATCATGCAATACAAATCCTATTAATGGATTTACTAATGTAAAATCAGAATTTCCTCTACGTGCTCCTGTAATATATGCAGATTCATTTTCGTTCATCGAACGTCCTTCATGAGAAACCGCTATATTTAATTGTCTTAAGTAATCTCCTGAAAATAGTGGCGTTCCTATTTGAGTTGCAAAGTTTGCTTTACCTAATGAATTGGTATGTATTTGTAATGGCCCAATAATTAGTTTTTCTGAAATATCAACAGTAGCATTTACTACTGGACATTTATTTTCTCCATAACGCTCAAATACCTCTACAGAAATAAAGATTCCATTTCCTGTATTTAATACATAGTTATCACCACATGTTGGATCAATTTGATCTCCTATGTATTGTCCTATATTTTCATCTGCATCATTTAAACCATCAAGATTAAATTGATAAAATGTAGTTTCTACTTCAATATTATTTCTGTATTGGAAATCAAAAGTATTATTACCTCCTCTTAAATCTACAATTGAAGATTGAATTTTACGTCCTGTATCATCATTTGTCAATTCTACTCTATACTGTCCTGGCAACAAATCATTAATAGTAAATATAGTACGATTTGCATTAAAATCTTGATCGCTAATTGCTACTTCAAAAGTTGGGAATTCAATATCTGTACGAACAATTTTTCCTGTCCACGTACCTACATTATTATCACAAGGAACAATAATATTACCTATAAATGATCTACGTGTTAGGTTTTCAAAATTTAAACTAGAAATTGGTTCTAATACAGGGAAATCGTATAAGTCTTCAACTGGATTAAATCGATCATTAATCCCTCTATATTTAAATTCATAATTACGACGGTATCCTGATGTTGACTCTTCATTAAAGAATGCTCCTCCTTGTAATTCTAAAAATTCATTTTCATTTGAAGTTCCTACTACTAAATTTAATGCTCTAGTACCTCTTACATGCTCAAATGTATATGATAACTTAAGATTATCTTCATCTTGAGCTATTACATTTCCTCTTCTTACATCATTTAATTGGTCTGTAGTATATACTGCATTTCTATATTCTAAAATATCAACGTTAACTCTTGAAAAGTTAATTTGTGGGTTTTCTAGATCATCTGTATGTTGAGCTCCTATATAGAATTTTTCATCAATTGCTAAACCTGATGGTAATACATCAGTTTGATAATCATTATCAACTAATAAACCTATGGTAGTATTTGCAGGATCAATTGTTAATGCAAAAAAGTCATACTCTGCTTGCTCTCCAGTTACTGCTACTGATAATGAAGTATCAACTCCATCAATTACTACATGTAATCTATTATTATTACGTACTTCTAAGACAACATCTCCCCAATGCAATATTGTTTGTACCGCTGGGATTGCTATATTAGGATCCGCTTCAATATCCAAGTTGATAAATCCAGTCCAAGTAAACCCATCTGTATTTGCTACTGCTAATTTTCTTTTTGATACTGCATATCCAGAAACTGCATCAAAATCTAAACTTCTTCTATCAAGAGTATTGTTATTCGACTCTGTATCTTCTGCATTTACCACTTGTGAAGCCACTCTAAAAGTATGATTCCCAGGTGAAGCAGATACTAAATAAGTACCTCTAACATCAGTAGTTACTTTTGAATCTGGTCCAATTTCTGGTACTCTTACTCCATCAACTTCTATTCCTGTACCAATTAGTGTAGGGTATTCATCATATCCTGCTGGTTCGCTAGGGTTTGGTATTCTATATACTATTTTCCCAGATATTGGTAAAGCTGAAACATCTGTAAAATCTGATTGAATAGTTCTTGGTTGTAATTCTCTAGCAATATCTTCTACTCTATTTTCTGGCATAAATTCATGATTCGGTTTTGTTACCGAAACTCTATATTCAAAAGAATTTCCAGAATTTGTTATTCCTTGTCTTCCTGTATTTATAGATTTGAATTCGTATCTACCATCTACATCTGTATAAGTTCCATAAGTAATTTCTGGTTGCATTTCTGCTCCTAAGTGCACCAATTCTGACGTACTAGTACCTACTAATCTTCCTCTAGAGCTTGGAGCTTGGTTATAAATACGATTTGTATCATCCAAATCTAATCTATAATATGCCATTAAATTTTCTAATTCTTCTCCTTTTTCTCCACTTCCTGCAATAATGTGATTTGTATAACGTATAAGATCTAATGTTGTACGATCACCTTTCCAAATACGTATTTCGTCTATTTGATATTTTTGATTTACTGCTTCATTAAATGAGAATGACGCTACATTAGATAAATCTACTGTAAATGATGTTGCTACAGTTTCATTAGGAGTTACTTCTGTTTCTGCTCCAGTAGGCTTTATTCCACCATCAATATATATTTTTCCACCATTAGGTCCATATACAAAAGCATAGTGATGCCAACCTGTATTATTTTCGTCTTGTCCTTCTTTTACATTTCCATCTTCATCTCTTTCAATAGTACGACTAGCAGCTATATATTCACTTCCATTTAACTGTACATTAATTCCATTTTGATCCATGTGAATTTCTGCTGCACCTAATTTAAAAATAGTATTATCAGCCGTTGGTGTTTCTGGTGTTTTGTACCAGAACTCAATCATACCTGTGTAATTTGCTCTACGAAAATCTTCAACTTCATTAATTACAATTGGATTTGTTCCTACAGCTAATTCTAAAGCACTTCCTGGATTACTTCCATTTACTGGTACTGCCTGTACAAGAGCTTCGCGAGTAGGTACATTAGTAGATGTTTGTATAGTTCCTTCTACTTCTCCATTAGCAAAAACAAATCCTATATCTTGACCAGAATTCCCTCTTACATTTCCTTCTTTAATTACCTGAACTGTATACTCGTACAATTCATTAGGTAAAATTTCTTGATCAAAAAAACGTATGTATTCTGATACAATATTATTTGCTACATCAGATTTTGTTTCGATTTCTATTGGCTCTCCTTGTTCTTTAGCGTTTTTACGTAAAATTCTATATGCAATTGCATCTTGAATATGAGGCCATCTTAATTCAACTCCATTACGTCCACCAGAAATTCTTGTATCTAATCCGTTTCCATCTGATGCTACTAATAATATATCTTCTAATTCAAATATTGGATGATCTGCATCATTTCTTAATTCTGCAAATTTTGTTCCTCCAACATAACTACTTGTTATAAAAGCTTCTTCTTTTGTTACGCTTTCATTTTGTAAGTCCTTTAATGCATTTTTCCAAATCGTACCTTCTAAAGCTGGCAAGTTATTTAATGTAACTACATCAAAAACATCGTTTACATAAGCTTGTACTAATCCTTGTGCATTAAATCCTTCTAATGATGTTTGCGTTTCATTAAATAATGATCTATATCTTGCTTCTTCAATTTCACTTCTGCTACGCATACGATTCCATGCTCTATATTCTGTAACGAATAATTGATCTTGCGCAGCAATAGTCATATACAAATACTCTGGGTTTACAGATGCATATTGTATTAAAGAACGCTCAATTCCATCTACATATACTCTTATTTTACTAGTAGTTGTATTAAATACTAATGCAAAGTGATGCCATTGATTATTAAATAATTGATCTTGACCTTCTAAATCAATAGGTACTACAGCACCACCAACAGTTACTTCTACACGTTCTTTCTGAACAGAAAAAGTAAATTCATCATTTCCTGTAAGCAAGTTAGATAAACTCCATGGGCTATAATTAGTTTTTGATGGTTCTGGAGCTGCTTTTGCCCAAAACTCTATAGTTGCCTGTCCTTCAAGCCCTTTATTAATAAGGTCTGTGGTAAGTTTTGTTTGAGTATCAAAGTGACTCGTATAATTATTAGCTCCTCGTATTTGTAAAACGGCAGGTCGTTTTGACTGAGCCATAATAGTCATACTACATAGTAGTACAAACATTAGAGAGAAGCTTTTGCTAAATTGTTTTATAGTGTTTTTCATAAGCTTTCTTTTTAAAATACATTAGTGATACGTTGCATCGTAAATCTATAAGTATCTCCTACTGTTCCTCCATTACTTAATGGCTGACCTGAAGTATTACTTATTCTAACTGTCTTTGCTGTTCCTTCTGGAAAAACACCTACTCCATGTTGATGTAATCCTGATGCCTGTATAATGATTTCATCAGAATTATTTCCTGCAAATTCGATTTCCCACGTATATGCATCTAAATTGTCTGTATCAGTGATCGGACTAAAAGTGATTTCATTAGTACTACCGTTTTGTATTGTTTCACTTCTTTTTAAAAAATGTGTGCTTTTTTTAGCAGAAGCAATTAATACTTTTCCTGGACTTACTCTCTTTAAAATAAACGCTTGTAAATATCCATCCTTAGCATTAAAATCCTCATTTGATATTGCTACTGCGTTTGCTTTATTATCATCTAAATTGTGATGTAATACTAATTTTTGTCCTTCACTATTTGTTCTTTTCCCAACAAATCGAAACAGTTGTGTTTCTTGAGCTTGGGACATACCTATAGCTGCCATGCATAAAACTATGCATAGAAATATATGTTTTTTCATATGTTTTATAGATTTAGTTTTGTTTAGCTAATACATCTTTTAATGCAGACTTTAATAACTCAAGTTCTTTCATTAATGTATTAATTTTATCTTCTTGATTGATTGTATGTAGTGTCAATTCTTCTACTTTTTCAACTAAAACAGTATTTATCTGTCCTAGACTCATTCCATTAGCTACAACCTCAGCTTCAGAAGGCATATTAGGTAAGTGTTTATTTTCTTTAATATAGTCTGCTACTTCATTCAATGGCATTAAACTATAATCTTTAGCAAAAACATAATCAGGAAATGATCCTACATTTAATACTACTCTATCTGTAGTAATCGTACCATCTTGAATTCTTGTTTTTTCCTGTCCATTTGTATTTCTGAATGATACAAAGTCATCTCCACCATTATTTTCAATATCTGGGCGTAATACTAAACCTCCTGTTGAGTGAATTTCACTTCCAACTCCATTTATTGTATTTAAACGTAATCTACCGTCATGAATTCTTGCTGATTCTTGGTTACTACTGTTCATGAAAGCGATTACATCATCACTCGTATTATCAACATCTGGTCTTAATAAAACTGGCCCATGACTTTGGAAAGATCCACCTCCATCAATACGTACATTTCCTGTTGTTAAATGTATACTTGTCTCAGGAGAAAGTGTACCTATTCCTATTCTGTTATTACTAGACGTATTTAATATTAAATTTTTTCTAAATGCTATACGGCTACTTGAAAAATCAGCTACATCAGTACTTCCTACTCTTATTGGTAATGTTGTATTTCTTGCTTTTAATCTAACTATTCTTAATCCATCTTTATCAACTTCGGCAACTGTATAAGATCCAGATGGAGTCCCCACTCTAAATCTAATATTTTCTCCAGATGCATTATTATGATCTGCATTTGAATAAATATCAATACCTCTATTACTCCTAAACCCAACATGAGCTCCTACAGGATTAACACCACCAGCTCTTCCGTTAAAAATAAAAGAGTTATGATTCATTTCTGCTACAGTAGTAGATCCTCCTATTTGAAATCTAATAAATTCATAATGATTACTACTATCATTATTTGCTCTAATGATTACTCCATCATTTTGATTGATATCTGCTCCATAAGATTGAGCTTCTACAGCTTGGTTTCCTAAGGCTGTTAACGCAAAAGCTGCAGCAATTTTAATTGTAGTTTTTCTCATAGTTTCTTTATTTAATTTTTAATTCTTCAATTTCGCGTTGCATTTGAGCCATTGTTGCTTCTTGTTTTTCAATATATTTCAATAAGGCACTCAATTTTTCTTCTTGACTAATTGTGTGTAACGTAAGCTCTTCTACTTTTTCTACTAATACTGTATTTATTTGCCCTAAACTCATTCCATTTTTAACAACTTCTGCTTCTGATGGCATATTAGGCAAATGCTTATTTGTCTTTATGTAGTCAGCTATCTCACTTAATGGCATCAAATTGTAATCTTCTTCAAAAACATAATCAGGAAACGATCCTACATTTAAAACCACTCTATCTGTAGTAATAGTTCCATCTTGGATTCTTGTTTTCTCTTGTCCACTGGTATTTCTAAATGACACAAAATCATCTCCACCATTATTTTCAATATCTGGACGTAATATTAATCCTCCTGTTGAGTGGATTTCACTTCCTACGCCATTTATTGTGTTTAATCGTAATCTACCATCATGAATTCTTGCTGATTCTTGATTATCACTATTCATAAAAGCGATTATATCATCTCCATTTTTATCAACATCTGGATGAAGGGCTACTGGTCCATGACTTTGATACTGTCCACCATCAACACGTATACTTCCTGTAGTCAAGTGTATACTTGTTTGAGGAGAAGAAGTTCCTATACCTAATCTACTACTAGAACTTCCGCTTAATCTTAAACCTTTAACTGCGTATAATTTGTTATGTGCATTAATCTCAGAGTTACTTGCATTTGATCGTAAATTTGCTGCGTATAACGATTTGTATTTACTAACTGATAAGTTCTGGTTTGATATAATTTCACCATTTACTATCGTTCTTTTCTCTAATACAACCTCATTATGTTTAGCTCTAAGTGCTGTAATATGTCCACCTCCACCACCTGGGATACCAACATTTAACAAAACATGTTCTTGATGATTTGATCCATCAGAGTTTGCTTTAATTATAATACCTCTACCGTCTTCGATATAACGATATGATTGAGCTTGAAGTCCTTCATAACTTCCTAAAACCAAAGCCACAAAAGCGATTCCTTTAATAGTTTTTTTCATCATAATTCATTGTTTTTTGTTAATAACAGTGTTATCTGTCGGCATTTTTAACATTACTTATAAAAAAATTACATTTTATTTAACTCATTTAGTTAAAAATCTAATTATCAAAATAATATCTCTGAAATTATTTTCCTTCTAAGAGTTAGATTAAATAATGCCTCAAATTTCACCCAATCTAATCTACTACGCAGTGATTCTAGTCACTTTGCTACAACCATCACATAGTGACAGAAATCACTATGTGATATGGATCACATTTATAATTATTATAACTCTTATTTGAAGTGTTAAAGAATTAGATATAATAATTACGTCTTAAGTCTCTATAAACAAAACCTATAAGAGAAGTACTACATTAAAAAAACCGTAAAAAAAGTTGAATATTTTTTTACGGTTAAACCTCAAAACTTATATGGTTATACATTATTTTTAATAAAAATTTTAACATTTAATTATTCTACCATTTTAAATTTGTTGCCATTTTATCTAAACACTTTTACCATTCAAAAAGCCCTTAAAAGCAATTAGTTAACTATTTTTAACATTTACCATAACTAAAAGTGTTTATCGATTTTATCAAGTATTTTTCTATTTTTATTACGGCTTTAGCGTAACACTATCGATGTACTGCATTTTTAATCCGTTAAAAGTATAAGTTGGAAAGGTGTAAGTTTCTCGTTAAATAATATACAAACCTTTAACAATCAATAAAAACCTATTACTAAAAACACACCGATCATGCAATTTACAGATCTCTTAAACCTAGACCAGGAATTATCCGAATTGATCACCACGCATGCTGTTATTAAAACTTATAAACCTGGAGATACAATTATATCTCAAGGAGCTTATAAAGATCAAACAGCATTTATCAGTAAGGGATTAATCAAGGTCTTTATTGAACAAGAAAACAGTTCTTTATTATTATATCATTTATGTTCTGATAGTAATTCTATTGCTAGTTTTATGAATATATTTACGCATACACCTATAGAGGTATCAATGCAAGCAATTCATGAAGCTTCACTCTTATGGATTCCTAATTCAAAAATAATGGAGTGGTCTGAACGATATATTTGTTTAAAGCTAGCTTTGATAAATTCTTATCAAAATAATCGCTATCATTTACGTACTGCTTTGAAAAATTTAACGATCAATACTCTTGAGGATAGATTATATGAGTATTTACAAACAAAATCTAAGCATTATAAAACATGTGATTTAAAGATTCCTCATGCTGAAATTGCAATGGATTTAAATTTTTCTAGGGAAGCTATTTCTAGAGCTATCAAACGTTTAGAAATCATCAAAAAAGTAATTAGAAAACCTAGATCAATAGTACTCGTCAATATGTAACAAATTACCCTCTATATTATCCCCTAATATTATTATTTTCGAAAAAATGAAAGCTAAATAATTAACAAACTCAATACCAACTCAATGACGCTTATAAAAAAACTACCCTTTAGGCAAGAACTCATTGATCTTATTGATCAATTTGGAACGATCAAGACATACGCTGCAGGTGAACCCCTGGTTAACGACGGCTGTAGCGAAAAAGATAGTCTAATTATATTAGAAGGTCTTATTAAGTTATTTATAGAACATGAGGATAAAAAAATACTTTTATACCATGTAGAAGATAACGATATGTGTATACTAAGTTATATGGATATTTTTAGTAATCACCCTGTTCAATATTCATCTGTTGCAGTAAAAGACACCAAATTATTATTTATCCCTAACGATAAACTAATTGAGTGGTCAAAAGAATATTCCGAGTTAAGAACTATCATTGTTAGTAGTTATCAAAAAAACTACTCTTCTTTACTTAATACAATCAAAGAATTTATAGGTCAATCTCTTGAAAACAGACTTTATAGTTATCTAAAATTAAAGTCTATACATCTTAAAACTTCTGAATTAAAAATACCTCATAACGAAATTGCTATGGAACTAAACTTCTCCAGAGAAGCCATAACAAGAGCTATTAAAAAATTAGAGGATGACAATAAAGTTATTAGGCGACCTAGATCTATTGTCATGTTAGATACTCCTTTTTAATCATTAAAATTTCATATAAAAAATAAAGCTTAAAATTGAATTTTAAGCTTTTTGCTTTTTATACAATTCAGTATTATTGAATTTTCTTCGTAATATTATTACTGGTATTTCTTTTTTAATTCCTTTTTATTTCAGTTTATCTTTTAAACAATTACACTTTTTAAATCTAATTATTCTTCAAAAAGAGTTTTCTCTAAGTTTAAATTTTGTAATAATTTATAATTCTATTTTATTTTTTATTCTTTCAATTGACTAAAAAGTCAACTTATCAAAATGGTATATTTTAATTTGTGTTTGGTGGCTCAAAAAGATAAGCTATATAAGAACTTTGCTCACACAAAATATTAAACAATGAAAAAAAATTTTCTAGCCTTAATCCTACTAATTATAGTAACATCCTGTATGACAAGTAAAACAACAAAAGTAGCTACAAAGCAAGTAAGCATCCAATTGATTAGAAATGCAACTTTGAAATTAAATTATAATAATAAAATTTTTATAGTGGATCCTTCTTTATCCCCTAAACATAGTTTTATGTCTTTTGTAGTACCTAATAAAAACTTAAATCCTACTGTAGATCTTCCCATATCTATAGAAGAAATATCACAAGATATTGATGCCATTTTAGTAACACACACACATTTGGATCATTTTGATGATGGAGCTAAAAAACATTTAAATTCTAAACTTCCTTTGTTTGGTCAGCCTTTTGACAAAGAAAACTTAAAAAAGAGTCCGTTCTCTAATGTATCTATTATTGAAAATAAAGAAATCTACGATGGAACAACAATTATAAGAACTAAAGGAAAACATGGTCCTGATCATTTACTAGAGGCTCTTGGAGAAGTTTCTGGTTTTATTTTACAAGCGGCTAATTATCCTACAATTTACATCGTAGGAGATTGTTTACTAGACAATGATATTAAAAACACCATCAAAAAATATACTCCAGATATCATCGTAATAAATACTGGTGGAGCAGAATGGGGAGGAGAAAAAATTTTAATGAATGAAGAACGTGCTGTTGAATTAACAAAATTAGCACCCAAGGCCAAAGTAATAGCTGTACATATGGAAGCTCTTGATCATTGTAAAACGACAAGGCAAATGGTTCGTGACGAGGCTAAAAATGAACAATTAACTATTTTGGTTCCAAATGATGGAGAAATCATTAATCCATAGTCTAATAGAATTATTATAAATTTATAAGAGATCATTAATTGATTTAAAGAGATACACTAACGTTTATACTTTTAATATCACTAAACATGTAATACATTAAGTTTAACAAAACCGTTTGTGGAGTAAACTTATTACTCAATGTGATTGATTTTCAGTCAAACTGTCCTTTCGAATTTAAATCCGAAATTCACTCTGCAGATTTTTTTCAAATTTATTTCTTTAAAAAGCAAATGGTTTTATTAATCTTAATGACAAAAAATTAGAATTAACTTCTAATACTATAATTTTCATTTCACAACATCAAAAATATTCATGGCATGGTGATTTTTCTGAAGTTGAAGGTCAATTACTTCTATTTCAGGATGATTTTTTAAATAATTTTTTTTCTGATCAATATTTTATATTTCGTTTATTATATTTTTATCAAACAAAATATCCTCTAATTTTACCTGTTAATACTTCTTACTTAGAAGATAACTTAATAAAATTAAGTGAAATTAAACGAGAATTAATCACTCCAAAAAATGATAGTGTACATTTAATTCGTTCTTTATTATATTACATACTTATAGCTTTAAATCGAAATTATTCGGAAGTCAATCAATTAAAAGAGGCTATTTCTCTAGATAATACTGCTTATCAATTTAGGAAATTAGTAGAAAAACATATACACATACATCAAAGAGTCGATGATTATTGTAGTATGATGAAAGTGAGTAGGATTTCGTTAAATAAAGCTGTCAAAGCACAGTTTAATGTTACTACTACCGAATTTATTAAATCTCGATTACTCTTTGCTATTAAAATGCGGTTAATTCACTCTTCAAAAACTATAGGAGAAATAGCTCATGAATTTAATTTCTCTGAAGCTCATCATCTTTCTAGGTTTTTTAAGCAAAAAACTAATTATAGTCCTCTTACCTATCGCTTAGATTATCAAAATGGTACTTCTATGTAAATATCTGGTTATATATCAATTAATTAAATACTAGATCTTTGTTATAAGAAAACAATTGAATTTTTATAGCAATGAACTACTTAAGACAATTATATCTTATATTAATAATCAATTTTACAATGATAACAGTTACTAATGCACAAAAAGAAACTCACACCAAAGAAGCTGTACAAAAAGCAATGGAACATCTTATAGATCGTGCCACAAATTTTGATATCGATGCTTTGGAACTTATTTATCATAAAGATTTCCATACTACATTAATAATGCCTGATAGTGAAGTTATTACTTATAATAAACAAGAATTTAAAGCTCATTTCGCAAAACAAGCTAAAGAAGGAAAAACACCGTTAAACACTTGGGCTGATTGGCATGATTTTCATATACTCGAAGATTCAGCAGTATGTGTATTAACAAGGCAGCATAGCGGAATGAATGGAGAGGAAATGCGATTATTGTGTACCATAGAATTACGTTTTGAAGATAGTCGATGGCAAGTAATTCGTGAAGCAATTTTTTTAAAGCCTTTAGCTCACTAAACCATAACAACTTTATCTAAGGTATAGCTTGAAATAATAATTTTGAATGGTAAAATTCATTTATTTGGCTATTCAAAATTGACTATGCATAACCAGAGTTAATACTTTTAGTACTACATATTCTGATAATTAGAAGCTCAAAATCTCTTAGATTATTTCAATATTATAATTCAATTAAAGTCATTTGATTATAAACAAAGTTGTATTACCGTATCATATCCGTTCGGCAATACAACTTCATGATAATCAATCCAAGTAATTTTATCCTAAATTCTTTAGATATAAATCTTCTATTATTTTAATATGATGTAATTCGTGTCCTAAAATATGGTATCCTAAAGCTCTTGTACTTGCCTTATTTCCATTAGCAGTTCCTACACGTTCTAACGATTTATTAGAAAATCCATTAAATAAGGAAATTGTAGACAGTCTTAATGTTTCATATTCCTCTATGATATTTTCAATAGATCTTCCTGATGTATCCGAAAAAAAATTATAATCTTCTTGTTCAAATCCAGGTAGGTTTGTTTTATCATTTCTTGCAAAGGAAAGTGCTCTATATCCATAGATTCTTTCATCATCAATTATATGAACTAAAATTTCTTTTATAGACCACTTATCCTCTTCGTATCTATACATTAATTCCTCGTTTGATAAACTTTTAATCAACTCTTTAGTTTTATATAAACTTGTCCTCAATTGGTCAATAAGACTTCCATCTTTCTTTACTAATTTCATATACATTTCTGCATAAATAGGATATTCATCTTGTGATGGAAATTCAACGTATTTGGTCATTTATTTTTTTAAAATTTAAATTGCATCTCTTTTAATGTTCACAGATGATACATTTATATACTTATAATGATTTTTGAGTACTGAATAATTGAGGTTTCCTTATATAGGAAGCAAATATTGTTGTCATAAGAATTAAAATTACGATTTCAGCTGGTTTTCCTTTATACATATGAATCAGTACAATAAAAGTCATATATAACACTAGCATAGAGGTTCCTATTAAAATGGTTTTATTATACAAAAAAAGTGCGACCCCTGTTAAAATAAATATTCCTGCTGTAATCATTACAACGCTACTTTCTACAATTTTTCCAGTTTGATTTGGTTCCAATAATTTATTTAAAGCATTTGGAATATAAAATAGAATAACTATTAATGAAGGCATCCATATTAATAGTTTACTTAAGTATTCTTGCGTTTTTGTTTTTTGATGAGTCATATGTTAGTGTTTATTAAGGTTGATTTATGAAGGTTAATTTAACAACATTCATCTCTTTTATTAGTTTAAATATAATTAAATAATTATAAATTTACATTGTAGTATTTATTCCATCACTCTTCAGCATCATTCGGTTTATAATTTGATCATTCTTCTATCATAAATAAGTTTAAATTAAATCTTATAATACTAATATCAAAACATCGATTTATCCCACCGGATTCTAAAAATATCCGAGTACATATTTTTTATTATAAAAGACTCTTGGGAATTCATCTTTATTTTATTTACCTATATTTGCACTAATCATCAATCAAACTATAATGTTCATCACATCAATTTCTACAAAAAAGAATTCTTTCTTTTTCTCAATATCAAATCATTCTATACAGTATACAATTAAATTTTGCTATACTATTTAATCTTTATATTCTTTAATCATTCATTATGAAAAAAATTGCACTCATTACAATTGCTCTAGTATCAACTATTGCTACAGCACAAAGCGTATCTTTCGAAAATTTAAGAGCGAACGATGGTTCTAATAAATACATTCTATGGTCTACTTCTAATCTAGAACAAGGTTTTGGCCATCGTATTATTAATAACGATCAAGTTAGTAGGACTTTATTAAATTTTCAAGCACGTAATAATACTTCAAATTGGTCAAACGTAATGACTATTACCTCTGAAGGAAATGTCGGTATTGGTACTATTAATCCTTTAGCTAAACTTAATGTTTCTGGTAATGGAATTAGAGCAGATCGCTTTTCATTATCCAATATTAATGATCGAGTTAATGACAGTCCATGGTATGGCTTAGGTAGAAGTAACTTTAATGATTTATCAGATAACCAAGAGCTTCCAGCCACACAACTAGCTGGATATCAAGGCTTATTACTTAAAACAAAACAAGGTGTTTTTGCTATAAAACAAAATGGTAATGTAGGGATTGGAACTACAAATCCAGACGCAAAATTAACCATTAATGGAAAAATTCATACCAAAGAGATTAAAGTTGATCTAGCTATACCTGCTCCGGATTATGTGTTTAAAAAAGAATACAATCTATTATCGATAGAAGAAGTACAAAAATACATCTTAAAAAATGGTCATTTACCTAATATTCCAGCTGCTAAAACAATGGAAAGCAATGGTGTAGAATTAGGTGCTATGAATATGAAATTACTTGAAAAAATAGAAGAGTTAACTTTATATACAATCTCACAACAAGAAGCCTTAAAAACTCAACAAGAAAAAAACAATATACTAGAGCTAGACTAGAAAAATTAGAAGCCTTATTATTAAAAAAATAATCACAATCATCATCCGATAGTTTTATATCATTTTTAGAATGATATAAAACTATCTAAAAAAACGAATAATTATGAAAAAAATGTTGCTTAGCAGCTTGTTACTGTTATGGAGTGGTCTGTGTACCTCTCAGTCTACAGCTCCTTCTTTACCAGAAGTAATCCCACCAACCCCAGAGGTTGCAGCCTTAGGGAAATATGGAGAAATACCGATAGGGTATTATACAGGAGTTCCATCTATCAATATCCCTTTAGTGCAATTACCTGGTAAAGGAATAAGTATTCCTGTAAATTTAAATTATCATGCATCAGGAATAAAAGTCCAAGAGGTTGCTTCTCGAGTAGGTTTAGGATGGTCTTTATCAGCCGGAGGAAGTGTTAGTAGAATGGTTAGAGGAATTCCTGATGATGATCCAGCAGGAGGATATTTAAATAATAATGATATTGTAACACGTTTTTTAGCACTAGAAACAGACCAACGATATGATTTAGCACAATCAGGGTTAAATGGTCATAATGATTTTGAATCAGATATTTACCAATATAACTTACCTGGAGGAATTAACGGTAAATTCTTTTTTGATCCAGATGGAACTATACATCACATGCCAAAAAATAACGATACTCGTATCAAGTTAATAAAAGATGCATCCAATAGAATCATAGGATGGAAAATTACTCCTATTACAGGTGTTGTTTATTATATAGGAGTTAATACAAATCAAACTCGCTCTGCCATTGATCGTAGTAATAGTATTTCCTGGACGAATAGTCAATTACCAGATGGTCCATCAGCTTTAATTAATTATGTCTCAAGTTGGCATTTAATGGAATTAGAAACACCAGAAAAAGAACCCGTACAGTTCTATTATAATGGGACTGGTGAAACAAGATACGTGCTTTTAGGAGGTGAAAAAAGACTTTTACACCGTAGTGCTAATAATAACGAATGTTATCAAGGTACTACTTATTATAAAACATATATAGAAAATGTTTCCAATACTCAAAAATTAATTAGAATAGAAGGAAATTTAGGAAGTATTAATTTAGAGTATAATCATAATAGAATAGATTTAAAAAACGATCAAGCACTCACAAATGTTATACTAAAAGATAAAGATGGACTACAAATTACAAGTTATGAGTTACATTATGATTATTTTCAAAGTGAACAAGGTAATTCAGTCAATTATGGAGATTTAGATCAACGAACAAAGAGATTGTATTTACGTGAAGTAGTCGAAAAAAGAGGTGAAAATCAAGAAAATAAAAAGTATCAACTAGAGTATAATACAGCAACAGTGTTACCTGATAGGTTGTCAAGTGCACAAGATTATTGGGGATATTATAATGGCACAACAAATGGTACATTACTACCTGATATTGAATATTTTTATAATAGCGCGTTATTACATTATGAAGGAGGAGATCGAAAGGTATATGAAGAATATGCAAAAGCATGTACTTTAAAAAAGATAATATACCCTACTGGAGGGGCTACAGAGTTTATATTAGAATCTAACCAAGTTAGTGGTGAAAGTGCTTTTTTTGCAGCAACACATTATGAAAGAAAAGTAATAACAGGATATACTTCAGCGAATGATGATAGCGAAATTATAGAATTTCCTTTTACAATTTCAGATACAGATAATCCTTTTGGGTTCCCTGTTCAAGGAATTGTAGAATCTAGTTTAAGAATCAGTGGAGAAATTTGTGCTAACGATGGTGGTTTTGATTGCCCACGTGTACAGATTTTATATCCCGATGGAACTTTAGCTAGATCCTTAAGACATGAAAATGAAACTTTTGTATTAGATAGTGGTAATTACACACTAAAAATAGAAAACTTTTCTGGTTCTTTTGGAGAACGTAAAACCGTAACAGTATTTCTATATGGTAGAGAACTACAAGAACAAAATGCAAATGCTGTTTACGGAGGATTACGTATTGCCGAAATAGCCAATAAAGATCAGAATGGAGAGTTATTATTACAAAAAAAGTATAGCTATATTAATCCAGAATCAGGAATATCTAGCGGGTATGCTACAAATCCACCAACTTCATTATGGTACAATCTTCCTTTTTGCAGTGACAACGCTAGTAGTTCAGTACAATTAGTCTCAAGCCCAATTTTCGCTTTAGATAATCAAGGAGGATATAGTGTAGGATATGAACATGTAGAAGAAATTATGGTAGGTGCAAAAACGGGGAAAACTACTTACAAATATTTAACTGTACCAAATGGAGAAGGAACGCAAACTAATATTTTTCAGAGAGGACAATATCCTAATACACCCATACAAAATTTGAGTCATAGACGAGGATTATTACTTGAAAAGACAGAACATCAATCTATAGATGGAGAAACAGCGAATTATCGTCCAGTTCAAAACATTAAAAATAAATATATCTTCGGACAAAATAGTAATGATAAGGTTTTAGTTAAAAATGTAGCTTTTGGAGCAACAGGAAATATTCTTGTTTCATGGAATACATATAATAATTTTAGTGAATCATTATTTTCAAAAGAAGCAACAACTACAGCTTATTATTACACAGGAGGAGAAACACAAAATTTAACACAAAAACAAACAAGTTTTTATGAATCATATCCAGTACATAGTCAAATTACTAAAATAGAAACAGCAACAAGCGAAGGAGATTTTCTGTTTAGCAAAAACTACTATCCTGACGATATAACAAATACTACGTCGTTAGAAGGAGGTTCATTAACAGTAAATGAATTTCGTGCAATACAAAGATTACAGAATGATGGAGAAAATCGTATCAGTACTCCAATTCAAATAGAAAATTATCGAAAAAACAATGGCACATCACAGTTGTTACAACGTCAACGTACAATATACAAAGAGTGGGGAAATTCGAATATATATGCAGCCAAAATACAAACTGCAAAAAGAGAAGATATATTAGAAGATAGAATTCTATATCATAAATATGATGCGTATGGAAATCCATTAGAAGTATCACAATCTAATGGTGTACATATAATATATATCTGGGGATACAATCATCAATATCCAATAGCAAAAATAGAAAATGCGAGTTATGATGGAATGCCAGCAGCTTTACAAGAACAAATAACAGTTTTGCAAACTCAATCTAATACTGAAAATACAATAGCTGAAGAAACAGCATTAAGAGCAGCTTTACATAATTTAAGAACCCACTCATATTTTGCAAAATCCCTTGTCACTACTTTCACCTTTGACCCTTTAATAGGAATCACCAGTGTAATTGACCCTAAAGGATATGTTATGACCTATCATTATGATGCATTTAATCGATTGCAATATGTAAAAGATGCGCAAGGGAATCTAGTTTCAGAAAATCAATACCATTACAAACAATAATCAAAAAACGATGCAATATAAAAAAGTACTAATAGCATGCCTATTATCTATTATAGGATATGCCAGTTACGCACAAAATGAAGTTGTTCCTACTACTATTGTAAAACAAGGTAACTATGAAGTAACAACTGAAGATCATTTAACTGCTACCGAGAGTATAATTTTAAAACCTAATAGTTGGATAAAAAGTGGAAGTGTTTTTTCTGCTAAAATTATTAATGAACCATATCTCAATATTAATTTAAGTAATGAAAATTATGTTTTTACTAGAATTTATCAAACTCCTTTATTTTCGAGTAATGCTATAAGAAATAATAGTGATGTGATAGAAAGTGTCACTTATTTAGACGGATTAGGAAGACCAAAACAACAGATAGCAATCAAAGGTTCTCCTACCAAAAAAGATGTTGTTACTCATATCGCATATGATCCCTTAGGAAGACAAGAAAAAGAGTATTTACCTTATAGTTCACAAACAGTAGTGGGGAGTTATAAATCAGTAGATATAGCGCAAGATATACAGGCTTATTATCAAACTAAGTATCCAACGGATTTCGACGGAATGCCTACAATAACAGTGAATGCTTATTCGCAAATGCATTATGAAGCATCACCGTTGAATAGAGTATTGGAGCAAGCTGCACCAGGAAAATCTTGGTTATTAGACAAGGAAAATGATACCGATCATACGATTAAATTTGGATGGGAAGCTAATGTACTTAATGAAGTAGTATACTTTAGAGTTGCTTTTAACGATGAGAATACAGAGAAACCGACTTTAATAAAAGAAGGAATGTATGCTCCTAACGAATTATACAAAACAATCACCAAAGACGAAAATTGGACAGCAGGAAATGATCATACTACTCAGGAATTTAAAAACAAAAAAGGACAAGTAGTTTTAAAAAGAACCTTTAATAGCAATATCCCACATGATACTTATTATGTATACGATGATTTTGGAAATCTAAGCTATGTGTTACCTCCAAAAGTAACAACTATCGATGGGGTGAGTGAAAGTGAACTTATTGAGTTGAGTTACCAATACAAATACGATTATCGTAATCGATTGATCGAGAAAAAAATTCCAGGGAAAGGCTGGGAATCTATAGTGTATAATAAATTAGATCAACCTGTATTAACTCAAGATGCTAACTTAAGAAAGGCAGGGATATGGTTGTTTACCAAATACGATGCAATCGGACGTGTAGTATATACAGGGAAAATAACGGACAAACGTGAGCGTATAGCGATGCAAGCGGCAGCAAATCAATCGAGTCATCTGTGGGAAGCGCGTATTGCAAATACTACGATTAACGGAAAGGATATAAGTTATAGTAATACTGCATTTCCGACAATCCATATTACTTTACTAACCATCAATTATTACGATAATTATGCTTTTGACACAGTCGGAACTATAATTCCTACAAACGTATATGGACAAGAGGTTAGTACACAAGTAAAAAGTTTAGCAACAGCAAGTCAAGTGCGTGTTTTAGAAACTAATGATTGGATTACTACGCTAACATATTATGATGTAAAAGGGAGACCTATTTATGTTGTAAGTAAAAATGAATACTTAAATACAACTGATCTAATAGAAAGTAAGCTTGATTTTGTAGGAAAAGTATTGGAAACTAAGACAACACATACCAAAGAGAATAACTTGCCTATAGTAACTACCGATACATTTACCTACGATCATGTAGGGCGATTGTTAACACAAGAACAGCAAATTAATAATCAATCTACAGAACGATTGGTAAGCAATCAATACGATGAAATCGGGCAACTGGTCAGAAAAGATGTAGGAGGAAAAGCAACAGCAATAACAGCCTTACAACAAGTAGATTATCTATACAATGTACGAGGATGGTTAACAGGGATCAATGATGTGGCGACACTAGGAAATGATTTATTTAGTTTCGGAATCAATTATGACACCGTGACTCACGGATTAGAAGCATCAGCTCTTTATAACGGAAATATAAGTGAGACCTATTGGAAAACAGCTAATGAAAGTGCGCAACACGCTTATGGATACCAATACGATGCTTTAAACCGTATCACCAAAGCCAAAAGTGAAACAGGACGATACGATTTAGGGTTAGTTACTTATGATACAATGGGAAATATCACACAGTTGCAACGTACAGGCCATACCAACGAAGCAGCAACTACATTTGGAATGATGGATAACCTAATATATAGCTATGATGCAGGTAATAAGCTAGAAACAGTAACAGATATAAGCACAAATATAGAAGGATTCCGTGATGGAAATACAACAGGAAACGATTATAATTATGATGTAAACGGAAACATGATTGTAGATCAAAACAAAGGAATCACTAATATAAACTACAATCATTTAAACTTACCAACAGGAGTTGCTATAGCCAATGCAGCCCATACAGGAAATATTAACTATATTTATGATGCGGCAGGAGTAAAACAAAAGAAAATCGTTACAGAAGGAAGTACGATGGTTACAACCGAGTATGCAGGTAATTATATCTATAAGAATGGAAGTTTGGAGTTTTTCAATCATGCCGAAGGGTATGTAGAGAAAATAGCAGATGGCTATACGTATGTATATCAATATAAAGATCATCTAGGAAATATACGATTATCGTATACAGATAGCGACAATGATGGAAAAGTAGACGTTCTTAGAAATAATACTGATATTGATGGAGATAACGATAATCACCATGAAATTGTAGAAGAGAAGAATTATTATCCTTTTGGACTACAGCACAAGGGTTATAACTCGCTGATTACAGGGAGGAAACATAACTACGGATTTGGTGGTAAAGAAGAACAAAATGGATTAGGTCTTGGTTGGATTGATATTACGGCTCGTAACTATGATGCAAGTTTAGGTCGATGGATGAATCTTGATCCATTAGCAGAAGAAATGCGTAGGCATAGTCCTTATAATTATGCATTTGATAATCCTATATATTTTATTGATCCTGATGGAATGATGCCAGTAGGTTTAAATAATGGTACTGATGATGAGAATTTTGATAATATCAATAATCAATTACCTCCAGTACTTGCTTCTACGGTTGTGGATGATAGAGGAAATATAATTGATTACAAAGATGATGGAGACGATAATATTTATTTAAATAAAAGAGGTGGATTAGTAATAGGAAAAGAAAGGGAAAATGTTAATTACATACCAGGTAATAAGATTAATCAAGATGATTTACTTATAGATTTTAAGTTTGTTAATGGACGTATCCACGATTATTCTAGAATCAATAAAGAGGAAGAAAATCAGGAAGAGATTCGTAAAATAAATATTGATAACTGTCCCGTCTGCAACGCACGAAGATGTAATGGAGCCAGTCATACTAGTTTAAGTAGGTCATGCAGCAAAGGAGTCAAAGGAATGGTTACACCAGGAGGTGCGATCGTAGGAGGTTTTGCTACTTGGATTTCACGAAATGGCTATGGGCTATTGGGGATGTTTTCTAAAGGATATTATGATGACGTTTATGAGCAGTATAAAGAGTATAATGAAGAAATAGAAAAAGAGAAAGAAAAAAAGAGTAACGAATGAAAGAGTAACGAATGAAAAAAGAATTTTTAAAAACCAAAAAGAACTATATTCTATTATTTTTATTTATAGTTTATGGAATTTATACGTTCCTTATAAAAGAATCATTTAATATTTGGGAATTAATTGTTAGCATATTTTTTTCTTTGATGGTGTATGCAATATTTATTTGGGGATATAATAAATCCTGACTCCCAACTCAGTAAAACCTCTTGACCTGTCTGAATGATAAGGAAGGCTAGCAAGATAATTAAAGAAGAATTATAAATGATAAGAATCAGTTACGATGTGAGTTGTAGCTGGTTTTTTTATGCCATTCTTTTTTGCAAATCACATTTAAGAAGGAATGATTCTAAGAGTTCCTTTACAATCGCTTTTTTGTCCTGTGATAGTTGTTCCACTCGTTGAAACTGGTTAAGTAGTTCACGGTCACTTAAAGTAGCTTCTACCTGATCTTGATTAGAACCCACCAAGCTCGTCCTAGTATGTGCTAGTGCTAGTTTGTACCTTAAATCCGTGAGTTTATTATGAAAACAACCGCAAACAGTTGTAAATACTAGGTTTGCGGTTTTTAGTATTTTCACCTAAATTGGTGTTGCGATAAAACACTGATATGAAAGTATTAAATTCTCAGCACATAAGTCCATTTGGAGGTTAAATTTTGTTTTAGAAGAATTCGAAAA
Organism: uncultured Aquimarina sp.; assembly: GCA_947498595.1. Classification (GTDB taxonomy): domain Bacteria; phylum Bacteroidota; class Bacteroidia; order Flavobacteriales; family Flavobacteriaceae; genus Aquimarina. Next base: position 115,583 of record CANMKX010000008.1, on the reverse strand, counting down.
ACAAAATATAGGTTCTCTGTTACAGGATTATTTACCGATATTGCCAAATCAATCTAAGTATTCATGGAAAGATATCCTATACAGTTTTTGGTCTATTTATTTTTGTGGAGATGATTGTATTGAAGATTTAGGAGGTAATTTCCGAGATCACCTACAAGGTAATCGATTTTTAAACGTGCCGAGTCCAGATAGAGTTTTGGATAGGCTTAAAGAATTATCACTTCCCAAGGAAATATTGAAAAGCCCTCGAGGAAAAAGCTTACACGAATTTGGTGTCAATAAAGATGTTAATAGCTTAAATTTAAGGATCTTAAGCTCATTACAGATGTTTTTTGATAAAGAACTAACCCTAGATTATGATAATACTATCATCTTCAATAATAAAGCTGATAGTTTGAACACTTACAAAAAAGAGTTTGGTTATTGTCCTGGAGTTGGTATCATTGAGAATAATATTGTTTATATAGAAAACAGGAACGGTAATAGCAACCCTTGAACGTTGCAAGATGCTACAGTATCTAGAATGTTCGATCTGTTAGATCAAAATAATGTAAAAGTAAAAGCTTTTAGAGCTGATAGTGGATCATATCTATATAACATAATTAAGATAGTAAGCAAAAAGGCTGAACAGTTTTATATAAAAGCTCGCATGAACGCTGATCTTGCAAAAGCTATTAACACTATTGATAATTGGACTAGGATTGAAAGTTCATCAGAGGTTGTGTATCGAGGAGAAGTACAATACAAACCTTTTGCTAGAGCACATCGAGATTCTAAAGACACCAAGCCTCTGCAGACCTATCGTTTAGTAGTATCTAAAATAGAAAGGATTGACAAACAGGTGAACCTTTTCACCAATGAAGCCTGTCTTTATTCAGCTATTCTTACTAACGACAGAAGTCGAGATGCGAATGAGATTGTATTTTTCTATAATCAACGAGGAACAATCGAAAAAGAATTTGATGTACTTAAAAATGATTTTGAGTGGAATAATTTACCTTTTTCTAAACTTGAACAAAATACTGTATTCATGATTTTTACTGCAATATGTAGAAACTTATATCATCATATAATAACAAGGTTTTCTAAGAGATTTAAAAACCTCAAAACTAGTTATAGGATTAAGAAATTCATCTTTAGGTTTATTACTATCCCGGCTAAATGGATCAAAACATCTAGACAATATAAACTCAGAATTTATGAAAATTTACATTTTAAAATCTAGTTAAGACCATAGTAATAAGACTTCTATAATAAATCATATAAAAAATAACTAACCCCAAATTTCAATGGGGCTAACCTGTCTATAACTAATAATTTACAACTATATTAAAAACTATAAATCAATATTTAAACACTACTAATTATTGAATATTTAAACAGTTTCAACTATATAGTTATAATCATATATAAAATTTAAATGTTTTATTTGAGACATACGGATTTAAGGTTGTAACTAGTGCCGTATCAGCTTGGCAGGTAAGAGTAATAGAATAAGTACCAGTTACATTGATTTGTAACTGGTGTTTTTATTTATAAGCCTGTTAAGTTTTCCATATGATCTAAGTTTTTTAATGAGCCTTAATTACTATAATTCAAACGAGAAATATTAACTATATTTACGATGCGACAGGAGTAAAACAAAAGAAAATTGTTACAGAAGGAAGCACGATGATTACAACCGAGTATGCAGGTAATTACATCTATAAAAATGGAAGTTTGGAGTTTTTCAACCATGCTGAAGGATATATAGAATCAACAGTTGATGGAAATTTTAACTATATACCAATACAAAGATCATTTAGGGAATATACGATTATCGTATACAGATAGCGACAATGATGGAAAAGCAGAAGATCAAAACCAGATAGATAAATCACCTTATGCTTATGCTTGGAACAACCCTATTTATTATGATGACCCTGATGGTAATTGTCCTTGGTGTATTGGAGCTTTAGTTGGTGCTATTGTAGAAGTAGGTACACAAATAGCAGTAAATGCTACTACAGGAAAAGATTGGCATGATATTGATTATGGAGATATTCTTATTGCAACTGCAGTAGGAGCAGCCACTTCAGGGAAAGTAGCGGTTAAAACAGCGACTACTCTCAAAAAAGTAGCTAAAGCTACAAATGTAGCAGGTGATGTCGCTAAAGCGGCAACAGATGTTAAAGTTGAAGGAGGTCAAATCGAAGTTCAGGTAGCAGGAGCAAATAAAGATCTTACTGATGCAGTTGTGGAATTTGGAGCTGATCAATTAGCGGGCAAGGCGAGTAAAAGTGTTTCGAAGTCTGTAAGTAAAGCTTTAAATAGCGGAGCTAAAAACACAATAAATCAAGCTAATAAAACGATAGCAAAAACATTAAATGGTAGCGCTAATAATACAGCTGCAAAAGTTCAAAAATCTGTAGCTGAATCGACAATGAAAGGTAATACGACTATTGTTGAAACTACAACAAGTGCTGCTGCTTCAGCAACGACAGCATCGACTACTGAGAATATCCAAAATACAGTTAACAAAATTGAAGAAACAATAATATCTACACATTAAATTAATTTATGAAGAAGATTTTATCTTACCTGATACCATTGATACTATTGGCAACTATAGCCTATTTAGCGTTTAAATCTTTTAATCAATACCAAATTGTAAGAGAGAAAGGAGAAACTATAATTGGTACAGTCACTACAATAGGAGGAAATGTGATATGCAAATTTAAAGTCAATGGAGAGAATAAGAGTATTAAATTATCAAAGCCTAATAAGGATATTAGGAGTGGAGAAAAATTTCAAGTTTATTATTATGACAAGGTTCCTGATAAGTATTATGTTTCATTTGCTGAACCTGTATTCGATACTATAAACTACAAAAAAATATCTGCTCAGTCATTCGAATTAGTTTATGATGACATATTATTTAAATATTTTGTAGATAAAGAATATGAAAGATATCAAGATTCGGATAAATTTACTAATGAAAAAATTGCTCAATCTAAAAGTTTACCTGTGGTTTATTATAATAAGTTAGATCCTAGATTGGCTTATATAATTTTTGAATAATTATGAAAAAACAAATGAATAAGCTTAGGTTATTAATTTTTATGACATTATCCCTACTGGCGCTCGAGTTATTCGAGTGACTATTTTGTTAAAGCATTTGTAATGCGATGATATAGAAGAATCCTAACTTTTAAATAGAGTTAGGATTTTTTTATGAGTATGCTTTTTTAGCGTTATAGTCACGTAATAAAGCATCAATTACATTAAATATCTGTTGTTGTTCGTTGTTGGGTATGTTGGCAATCGCTTCAATGCGGGCAAGTATGTTTTTATCTTTTACAATTATAGAATTATTGCCCACCAAATAATCAAGAGATACATCAAGAGCCTTTGCAATTTTATTGGCAATCTCAACAGATGGTGTAATCCTCTGCTCGTCTTAGTATGCGCTAGTGCTATTTTGTAACTAGTACCGTATCAGCTTGACAGGTAAGAGTAATAAAATAAGAATAAGCCTATTAAGTTTTCTATATGATCTAAGTTTTTTAATGAGCCTCAACTACTATAATTCATACGGGAAATATTAACTATATTTACGATGAGACAAGAGTAAGGCAAAAGAAAATCGTTGCAGAAGGAAGCACGATGATTACAACTGAATATGCAGGTAATTACATCTATAAAAATGGAAGTTTGGAGTTTTTCAACCATGCCGAAGAATATATAGAACCAACAGTTGATGGAAATTTTGACTATATACCAATACAAAGATCATTTAGGGAATATACGATTATCGTATACAGATAAAAACAATGATGGAAAAGTAGACGTTCTTAGAAATAATACCGATATTGATGGATATAATAATCACGAAACCAAACAAGTAAAAGATTATTATGCTTTTGAAATGGCAACATAAAGGGTATAATCAAACCATTGTTAGTAGGGGGCATAACTATGGATTTGGCGGAAAAGAAGAATAAAATGGATTAGGTCTTAGCTAGATTGATATTACAGCTCAAAACTATGATGCCTCTTTAGGTAGATGGATGAATCTTGATACATTAGCAGAAGAAATGCATAGATATAGTCCTTATAATTATGTTTTTGATAATCCGATATGTTTTATGGATCTTGATAGAAAGAAGCCTTATCCTCCAAATGTTGATTGCGAGGGTAGAAACCAAAGATTTCTACCAATTGGTGATAGAACAGAGAATCATGGAAATGTAACAGAACCTACTCTTAACATTGAGCTAACTGTAGGTTTTGGTAAAAATATTGAGGGTGTAAAAGGATGGTGATGTAATCAAATCATTTTAATGAAAAAACAAATGAAATAGAGTATAAAGAAATAATCTTAACTAAAAAATCAAAAGTAAAAAGGTTTATAGAATTTGAAGATAGAACGAAAAATATTAATACTTTATCTCACCTGTATTTATTAAAAAATAAAGGTTGGAGTTCATATGATAAAAATGAAGCTATTACTAAATATGGTATAAAAGTATCTAACTTATCTATAGATGACATAGCTTATAAGTTAGTTAAAACAAATTATTTTGAATTAAAAATTATTAATAAAGAGGAAAGAACTTATAATTTATTGAATGTAAAGAATAATCATAACTTTTCGCAAACGGTATTTTAGTACATAATAGTAATTAAATAATAATTATGATAGAAAAGAAAATATTTAATCGATTTAAAGCTTTTTTTATAGATTTAATAACAATCGGGTTTTTAGGAGGAGTTCTAGGTTTTTTAACAAATAAATTTGGAATGCTTTCTGAATATGTATTTTATGCCATATTTTTTTTGTTTTTATTTAAAGATATAGTGACTCCAGTTGGTTCTATTGGAAAAGAAATAATGAAACTTAAAATTATAGATATTTCTAGTAATAAAAGTTTTTTTTTAGGAAGAAAGATTTTAAGAAATATATCCAATATTATTTGGCCGATAGAATTTTTAATAATTTTAATAACTAAAAAGAGACTTTCGGATAAATTTTTAAATTTAGACATAGTTTCCCCTAGCTAACATCCTATCCTTTGAGGTGTCGTCAAAACTTGGCAGATAATAATAATAATAATAATAATCATTTACAAAGATTCGAAACTGATATTCTTATGATTATAAATAAGTAATAAATTTCTTTAGTATATTTCTAAATAACAAATTCGCAAAATTTAATAATTCTTACTATGTATATCGATAAAAGTTCGTAGTATCATAAAAATTATATATTTTTTAATCATACTTAATACATATGCCTAGAGTTTATTACAATCCTATCAATAAAGAATCTATGACTATTCTTACTACTGCTGAAGAAAGTAATGGTCTTTTTTCTGAAATGGAAGTATGTTTACAAACTGGTGGTGGCAACTCTTTTCATTATCATCAACATTTTACTGAAGAATTTGAAGCTATTGACGGGGTTTTAGGAGTCAGCTATCGTGACACCACATTACATTTAAACAAAGGAGAAAAAATTACAGTCCCGATTCGTAAAACACATCGTTTCTTTAACCCTTCTCAACATGCAATTACTTTTAAAGTTACATTACGCCCAGGTCAACCCGGTTTTGAAAATTTTATAAAAGCACTTTTTGGTTTGGTTAATGAAAATAAAACGTTTGGAAAAAATCAAATTCCTATCAATCCTTTTTATGCTGTTATCTTACTTCATTGGGGTGACACACAAGTAGACAATCTTCTTTTCACACTTTGTAAACCTCTTACCGCAATTGCATATTGGCTTGCAAAAAAAATAGGCATTGAAAATCGATTGTTATCAACTTATTGCTCAAAATAAAAAACCATCTAAAAAGGATTTAAATGGTTTTTTTATGCTTTATTTAATTTTTTTTACTTAAATAATCTAATACGTTATTTTCTATTCGTTTTTCGATATTAGAAACATCAGATTTCACAAAAGGTTCTCCTGTGATATTTTCGTATAACTCTATATAACGATCAGACACTGATTGGATATAAGCTTCGTCCATTTCAGGTATTTGCTGCCCTTCTTTTCCTTGAAATCCATTTTGGATAAGCCACTGTCTAACAAACTCCTTAGATAATTGTTTTTGTGCTTCCCCTTTAGTCTGGCGTTCTTCATATCCTTCTTTATAAAAATATCGAGAAGAATCTGGTGTATGAATCTCATCGATCAAAACGATTTTTCCATCTTTTGTTTTTCCAAATTCATACTTAGTATCAACCAAAATTAGCCCTCTAGCAGCTGCTAATTCAGTTCCTCTTTCAAAAAGTTTTCGAGTATATTCTTCTAAAACTAAATAATCTTCTTCGGTAACAATTTCTTGTGCTAAAATTTCTTCTCTAGAAATATCTTCATCATGCTCTCCATTAGCTGCTTTTGTAGATGGCGTGATAATTGGCTCAGGAAATTTATCATTTTCTTTAAGTCCATCAGGCATAGTTACTCCACAAAGTAATCTTTTACCTATTTTATATTCTCTCGCTGCATGACCAGAAAGATATCCTCTAATCACCATTTCTACTTTAAAAGGTTCACATCGATGTCCTATAGCTACATTTGGATCTGGAGTAGCAACTAACCAATTAGGGACAAGATCCTCAGTTGCTTTCATCATTTTCGTCGCAATCTGATTTAATATTTGTCCTTTAAAAGGAATTCCTTTAGGCATTACTACATCAAAAGCAGAAAGTCGATCAGTAGCTATCATTACAAGGAGATCATCCTCGATTGTATATACTTCTCTTACTTTTCCTTTATAAATAGACTTTTGTTTTGGAAACTTGTAATCTGATCGGGTAATCGTATTCATTTTGTTGGCTTAGGAATGAAAGTCGATTTTTAGTAGGTCGATAGTTCTTGCGATTACCGACGCTTAACTATCAACTTTATTAATTAATCTCTATTTTCTATTGCTTTATAAGCTTCAATTACTTTTCTTACTAATCGATGTCGAATCACATCTTTATCATCAAGGAATATCATTCCGATTCCTTTAACATCTTTCAAAACCAATAAGGCTTCTTTTAATCCAGAAATAACACGTCTAGGCAAATCAATTTGACCAGGATCTCCAGTAATCATAAATTTTGCATGCTTTCCCATACGGGTCAAAAACATTTTCATTTGAGCATGCGTTGTATTTTGTGCTTCATCCAAAATTACAAATGCATTATCAAGAGTTCTCCCACGCATAAATGCCATAGGTGCTATTTGTATAACTCCTTTTTCTATAAAACTTTCTAATTTCTCTGCTGGTATCATATCTCGCAATGCATCGTATAGTGGTTGCATATATGGATCTAATTTTTCTTTCATATCACCAGGTAAAAAACCTAAATTTTCTCCAGCTTCTACAGCAGGTCTCGTTAATATAATACGCTTTACCTGTTTTTCTTTCAATGCTTTTACAGCTAATGCTACTCCTGTGTATGTTTTTCCTGTTCCTGCTGGCCCAATCGCAAAAACCATATCATTACGTCCCATTAGTTCTACCAACTTACGTTGATTAGCTGTTTGAGCTTTGATCAACTTACCTCCTACTCCATGAACTAGAATTTCATCACTTTTGGATGATGTTTCATAATCTGCCTTGCTATCGCTCGTTAAAATTCGTTCAATAACATTTTCGTCTAGTTTATTATATTTGATAAAATGATCTAAGATCATATTAAATCTCTTATCAAATTCTTCCAACATCTGCTCATCTCCGTAGACTTTTATCTTACTTCCACGTGCAATAATCTTCAGTTTTGGAAAATATTTTTTTAGTAGTTGAATGTTTGTATTTTGAAGTCCAAAAAACTCTCTTGGGCTAATTTCGGTAAGTTCAATTATCAGTTCGTTCAAAAGTATACAAATTTTAGTATGATTTGTTTATAGTATTAACTAAGTTTGCTCAACAAATTTACATATTTTTAATTGCTTTAAAGTTATAAAATAGCAACAATTCATTTAAATGTCTATAATTACCTTAACAACAGATTTTGGAACGAAAGATCACTTTGCTGCTGCTGTTAAAGGCGCAATATATTGTGAGTTACCAGATGCAAGGGTGGTAGACATCTCTCATGAAGTTTCTCCTTTTCATATTACCGAAGCTGCATACATCATACAAAACGCCTATAAAAACTTTCCTAAGGGGAGTATTCATATTATAGGAATTGATAGCGAATTGCACCCAGAAAATGAACATATTGCCATTGCATTAGATGGTCATTATTTTATTTGTGCTAATAATGGACTAATGTCTCTTATTGCTTCAGAATATTTACCTGAGAAAATTGTTGAGATTAATTTACCTGGAAGTGTCAAATCCAATTTCCCTGTTTTGGATGTATTTGTTACTGTAGCATGTCACATTGCTAGAGGTGGAACTTTAGAGATTATTGGAAAACATATTTCTACTATAAAAACAATTAAAGGAATTACTCCTATCGTTAATTTAGGGAATAAACAAATTGTTGGAAGTATTATTTATATTGATAATTACGGAAATTTAATTACGAATATTACTCGCAATCTTTTTGATGATATCCGAAAAGATCGAGCTTTTAAAATTACAGCTCGTACTGCCGTTTTTGATGCTATTTATAATAGTTATAGTAGTGCTATTAATTTTAATGTCGAAAAAAGTAAACGTGAAGAGGATGGTAAAAAAATTGCTATTTTCAACTCTTCTGGTTATTTAGAATTGGCTATTTATAAAAGTAATCCAAAAACTGTAGGTGGAGCTTCTAGCTTATTTGGGTTACGCTATCGTGATACTGTAAGTATTAATTTTGAAGAAGAATGATTATACGTATTGTTAAAATGGGATTTATCCCTTCTGAAATAGAAAACTTTTTAAATTTATTTAATAATTCTAAAGAAAAAATAAGACATTTTGAAGGATGTTCTCATTTAGAATTACTTCAAGATAAACATAATCCTAATCAATTTTTCACATATAGTTATTGGGAATCTGAAACGCATTTAAATAAGTATCGAGATTCTGCGTTATTTAAAAACGTTTGGGCTAATACAAAATCTAAATTTAATCAAAAACCTGAAGCTTGGAGTGTTCTTCAAGTTGTCAATGTTGAATAATTGTATTTTGTTTCGCTATTCTATAATTTAATTTAAAGTTCAAAACTTAACTATGTTTGCATTAATACGTAAAGAAATCAACACCTTTTTTGCTTCAACTGTAGGCTATCTTGTAATTGCCATTTTTTTAATTTTAAATGGTCTATTTCTATGGATTTTCAAAGGTGAATTCAATATTCTTGATAGTGGTTTTGCAGATTTATCTCCTTTCTTTCAGATAGCGCCATGGATTCTAACTTTCTTAATTCCGGCAATCACAATGCGTAGTTTTTCTGAGGAAAATAAATTAGGTACTCTTGAGCTTTTATTAACTAAACCATTCAACGCTACTCAGCTTATTTTAGGTAAATATTTAGGGGCTTTATTATTAATTGGTATTGCTTTACTTCCTAGTCTGTCATATGTTTTTACTATTTTTCAATTAGGTAATCCTATAGGTAATATTGATTATGGGAGTACTTTGGGATCCTATATAGGTTTGCTATTACTTTGTACAACATATACTGCTATTGGTATTTTTTCTTCTGCATTATCTAATAATCAAATAATTTCGTTTTTAGTCGCTGTTTTTTTATCCTTTATTTTTTATTTTGGGTTTAGCGGTTTAGCTAATTATGACATCTTAGGATCATGGGATTATATCATTGAACAATGGGGAATGCAACTACATTATGAGCGAATTAATAGTGGCGTTATAGATACTAGAGATGTTTTTTATTTTTTAAGTATTACAACCCTTTTTCTTGTTCTTTCGAATGCTTTTTTAACACAAAAACCGTTAAAAACATTTTTTCGTCCTATAGCAATTGTATGCATTCTTACACTACTAATTAATAGTTTAGGAAACTCATTCTACAATAGATTTGATCTCACACAAGATCAACGTTTTACTTTATCTACTGCATCCGAAAATATTATATTAGATGCTAATACACCTATCATTATTGATGTATTGTTAAAAGGTAATTTTCCTTCAGAATTTAAACGTTTACAGTCAGAAACGCGTCAATTACTTGAAGAATTTAATGCGATCAATCCTAATGTTAAATACACTTTTACAGATCCTTTTGAAGGAGAAGAAGATAGAACAGCTGTTTTAAAGCAATTACAACAATTTGGTTTAACACCATTAGAGGTGAGTGTACAAGAAAACGGAAAAACGGCTACAGAAGTTGTAGTTCCCTGGGCTATTGCTAATTATCAAAATCGTAGCGTTAAGATTCCATTACTAAAAAACACCATTGGAGCAAAAACTACAGATCGTGTAAATAACTCTGTTCAAGAATTAGAATATGCTTTTGCTGATAATTTTAATAAGTTAATATATCCAAAAAAGAAGAAAATTGCCATGCTTAAAGGGAATGGCCAATTACCTGATATTAAAATAGCCGATTTTGTAAAAACATTACAAGAATATTACTTCGTAGGTGCTTTTACATTGGATTCGATTAATACAAATCCAGAAAAAACAATAAATGATTTAAAGGATTATGATTTAATCATCAATGCTAAACCTACACAACCTTTTACTGACAAAGAAAAATATGCTTTAGATCAACACTTAATGAACGGAGGAAATGCATTGCATTTAATAGAAAGTGTATCTATAGAACTTGATAGTTTATTCAATCCTACAGGAAGTACATTGGCTTATTATAAAGATTTAAATCTTAAAGATGCTTTTTTCTCTTATGGTTTTAGAATAAACCCTGTATTGGTAAATGATTTATATTCTAACCCTTTAATTCTTGCTACAGGTCAAGGTAATGACACACAATTTACTCCATACCCATGGTTTTATGCATCTTTATCCAAAAACTCTTCAAATCACCCTATTGTTAAAAATATAGAAGCTGTTAAGTTTGAATTCTCAAATCAGATAGATACGCTTAAAAATGATATCAAAAAAACGATATTATTATCTAGTTCTGATAAAACAAAGTTAGAAGGAGTTCCTAAAGAAATTAAAATTGACATCATTCGAGAAAAGCCTAATTTAGAAAGTTATTCTAAAGGTAAACAGTCTTTAGCTGTATTATTAGAAGGAAATTTTAAATCGGCTTTCAAAAATCGTATCAAACCAATAAAAATTGACGATGCCAAAGATCTAGGTAAAACTTCAAAAATGGTTGTAATAGCTGATGGAGATGTTATCAAAAATCAAATTCGAAAAGGACAACCATTAGCTTTAGGGTATGATCAATATACCTATACTACTTTTGGGAATAAAGATTTTTTATTGAACACGGTTAATTATCTTTTAGATGATACTGGTTTAATTACTGTGAGAAGTAAAGATATTGTAATTCCATTTTTAAATATCGAAAAAACAGCAATTCAACGCAGTAAATGGCAAATAATCAACTTAGTATTACCACTCTTTTTACTTGCTTTACTAGGCTTTATTTTTACTTATTTGAGAAAAAGGAAATATACACGTTAAAATTTTAGTATATAATACAAGTTTTTCTTTCAAAAGTGCTATTTTCGGCCTATATTTCGTAGAATTTGCATACCATTTTTTTATGCGATTCTCAATTACAAAAAATAAGGTAATGTATACTTGTTATCCATTATTCTTATGCATAAAAAAGGTATATTTGCGTAAACTCTAGATAACTATCAAAACATGAAATTTATAGTATCCAGTTCATATTTATTGAAACAATTACAAGTGTTAGGTGGAGTCATTAATAACAGTAATACTCTTCCGATTCTTGATAATTTTCTATTTGAACTTAATCATAACACATTAACCGTTTCTGCTTCGGATTTAGAAACTACAATGTCGGCAAAATTAGATGTAGAATCAGGTGATGAAGGAACAATTGCTGTACCAGCAAAATTACTTTTGGATACCTTAAAAACTTTTCCAGAACAACCACTTACATTTATTGTTGAAGATAACAATACTATTGAGATTAGTTCTAATCATGGTAAGTATGCACTTGCCTATGCTAATGGAGAGGAATTTCCTAGAGCTGTAGAACTAGAAGATCCTAGTGCTACAACAATTTCTGGAGAAATATTATCTACTGCAATTAGTAAAACTATCTTTGCTTCTGGTAATGATGATTTACGCCCTGTTATGAGTGGAGTATTCTTTCAGTTTTCTACAGAAAACTTAACATTTGTTGCCACTGATGCTCATAAATTGGTTAAATATGCTCGAGAAGATGTAAAAGCTTCTCAATCTGCAGAATTTATCATGCCTAAAAAACCTTTGAATCTTTTGAAAGGTATTTTAGCAGGTAATGAAGCTGATGTTCTTATAGAATATAATGAAGCTAATGCAAAATTTTCTTTTGATAATACACAGTTAATTTGTCGTTTGATTGACGGTAAATACCCAAATTATGAAGCTGTAATTCCTAAAGAAAATCCAAATAAGTTAACTATTGATCGTACTCAGTTTTTAAACTCTGTTCGTCGAGTTTCTATTTTCTCAAATAAAACTACGCATCAAATTCGTTTAAAAATTGCTGGTGCCGAATTAAATATATCTGCTGAAGATATTGATTATTCTAATAAAGCTGAAGAACGTCTTACTTGTGATTATCAAGGAGACGATATGCAAATTGGTTTTAATTCTCGTTTCTTAAGTGAAATGTTGAATAATCTAAATGCTAATGAAGTTCAATTAGAAATGTCTTTACCTAATCGTGCAGGGATCCTTACTCCTATTGATGGACTAGACGAGGGAGAACAAGTTACTATGTTAGTAATGCCTGTTATGCTTAACAGTTAAAATTACTTCTTTAAATATTACACAAAGCTCAACTTAAATGGTTGGGCTTTTTTTTGTCTTATTATCTCCTTAAATTTTCTTAAAAAAAACCAAAAATAGAACATCTACATAATCGCTATTTATTTTTTTAATACCTTGTTAGACTACAATTCTAAATAATAGAAACGATGACCAAGCAACACATTTCGACTACTATAAAGTCGGCAAGCTTATGTGTATTAATAGCATTTGCCAGTTGTAATCAAAAAAAAGAAAAGGTGGAAAAAACGACAACTCCCACTCCAGCAACAACGAATATTTTGTTAGAAAAATGGACAGGCCCTTATGGAGGAGTTCCAGCTTTTGACAAAGTACAAGTTAGTGATGTAAAAGCTGCTATGGAAAAAGGAATGGCATTAAATCTAGAAGAAATTGATGCGATAACGAACAATCCTGAAGCTCCTACTTTTGAAAATACTATTGAAGCAATGGAACGTGCAGGTAGTATTTTAAATCGTGTATTCACATATTACGGTATTTGGAGTAGTAATATGTCTTCTCCAGAATTCAGAAAAATTCAAGGAGAAATGGCTCCAAAACTTTCTGAGTTCAACTCTAAAATTTCTCAAAACGAAAAATTATTTCAACGCGTAAAAACTGTATACGATCACGCGCAAGAAAATCCTTTACCAGCTGATCAACAACGTACTTTACAATTAACTTACGAAGGTTTTGCCATGAATGGTGCCGAATTAGATGCTGAAAAAAAAGCACGCTATGCTGCCATAAATAAAGAACTTTCTACATTGTATACTAATTTCTCTAACAACATTCTGGCTGACGAAGAGAATTATGTAACATATCTTACCAAGGATCAATTAAGTGGTTTATCAGAATCTCTTATTAAAGCTGCTGCAAAAGCTGCTACAGATCGTGAACATGATGGAGAATACGCCATTACCAATACACGTTCGTCAATGGATCCTTTTTTAACATACTCTGATGAGAGAGCTTTGAGAGAGAAAGTTTGGAAAACATATTATTCAAGAGGAGATAATGGTGATAAACATGACAATAATGACAATATCGCCAAAATCTTACGTTTGCGTAAAGAACGTGTTGGTTTATTAGGCTTTGATAATTATGCAGATTGGAGATTACAAAATCGTATGGCAAAAACTCCTGAAAATGCAATGAAATTAATGAATGCTGTATGGCCTGCTGCAATTGCTCGTGTGCACGAAGAGGTAGCTGATATGCAAGCTATAGCAGACGCTAATGGAGATAAAATTACTATAGAACCTTGGGATTATCGTTACTATGCTGAAAAAGTAAGAAAAAAGAAGTACGATTTAGATTCTGAAGAAGTAAAACAATATTTACAATTAGATAAATTAACACAAGCTTTATTTTTTACGGCTGGAGAATTATTTCATTATAATTTCACTCCTGTTCCAGAAGGAAGTGTACCAGTATTTCATGAAGACGTGAAGGTATGGGAGGTTACAGATAAAAATACCGGTAAACATATTGGGTTATGGTATCTTGATCCTTTTGCTAGAAAAGGTAAACGTTCTGGTGCTTGGGCTACAACATATAGAAGTCATACTACATTTGATGGTAATAAAACTGTATTAGCTTCTAATAATTCAAATTTTGTAAAACCTGCTCCAGGGGAGCCTGTATTAGTTTCATGGGATGATGCTAACACTTTTTTCCATGAATTTGGACATGCACTTCATTTCTTTTCTTCTAATGTAAAATATCCAACGTTAAATGGTGGAGTTCGTGATTATACTGAATTTCAATCTCAATTATTAGAACGTTGGTTATCTACAGATAAAGTAATTAATCAATTTTTAATACATCAAAAAACGGGAGAAGTAATTCCAAAAGATTTGGTTGCTAAAATCAAAAAAGCAGCTACTTTTAACCAAGGATTTGCTACTACAGAATACTTAGCATCTGCCTTAATCGATATGAAAATACATACCGTTGATCCTACAAATTTAGATGTTGATGCATTTGAAAAAGAAACATTGGCAGCTCTAAAAATGCCTAAAGAATTAGTAATGCGTCACCGTACTCCTCATTTTGGTCATGTATTTTCTGGTGAAGGATACGCAACTGCATATTATGGTTATATGTGGGCTGATGTATTAACATCTGATGCTTCTGAAGCTTTTGCTGAAGCTCCTGATGGTTTTTATGATCAAGAAGTAGCAGCAAAACTTGTTAAGTACTTATTTGCGCCAAGAAACGCAATGGATCCTGCTGATGCATATCGAAAATTTAGAGGTCGAGATGCTTCTATCAATGCGCTAATGAGAGATCGAGGTTTCCCTGTTCCTAAAAAATAATACCCTAAAATTTATACCATAAACTCTTACCTAAACAGTAAGAGTTTATTTTTTTTAAAACCCCACCCCAATGTTTGAAATATTAAAATCATATCTTAATCGTTATGTACATTTTGAAGAGAATGAATTGCTTTTCTTTTTCTCTCAATTAAAACCTACTGTGTATCAAAAAAAAGAGTTCTTATTAAAAAAAGAACAAATTTGTAGTCAATACTTCTTTATACTTAAAGGTGTTGTTCATTTTCACCATACTAACGCTAATGGTAAAGAACATACAACTATGTATGGTATTGATAAATGGTGGGTAACAAATTACGATAGTTTTATACATCAAACTCCTTCAAATATCAATATTCAAGCACTAGAAGATACAGAAGTTTTAATTTTGGATAAAAGTTCTTTTGACAAAATATTAATAAATATCCCCAAATTTGAACGGTTTTTTAGAATTATAACTGAAAAGGCATACATTGCATCACAACGAAGAATTGAGCACTTAACTCAGTTATCTACAGAAGAACGTTATACAAACTTTATAAAAGAAACAGGTAATTTTGCACAACGAATTCCTCAATATACATTAGCTTCATATCTCAATTGCACTCCAGAGTTTTTGAGTACTATAAAAGCTTTAAAAAAATAATTTCTTAATATATCTTATTTTTTAAATTATACTCTTTTTCGATTTTTGTAATTCATATAAACATAAAAAAATGCCTAGAATTTCATATAATGAAATAGCTCCTGAGCTTTTCACAATCATGCGACGTATTGGTGAATACCTATCAAGTACGTCTTTGGATCATAAATTATTAGAATTAATCAAATACCGTGTATCACAAATTAATAAATGTGCCTACTGTATTGATATGCATTATAAAGAGGCTATTCATGCTGGAGAGTCTGAATTACGCCTACACCTATCTTCTTCTTGGAAAGAAACTGATCTTTTTGACGATAAAGAAAAAGCTGTATTAGCATTTACTGAAGCTCTTACGTTAGTTTCTGAATACGATATTGACGATGAAGTATATATTCCATTAACAACATATTTTTCTTCTTCTGAAATTGCGAATCTATCTCTAGCAATTGCTGAAATCAATAGTTGGAATCGATTAATGAAAAGTTTCAAGTTTGAAGCAGGTTTATATAAGGTAACGCCTTAACATAAACATCGTTTTTTTAAATTCCCTCTATAGTGATATACTATATGAGGGATTTTTTTATTTAAGATTCGACGTATAACTAAGTTATATTACATTTTTTTTAATTCATCCTGATTATTAAATTATTTTCATATATTTATGTAATCAATTACATATCAAATTACGTTATGAATTTCTTTAATAAAACTGGAAAAATGGCATTAGGAAGTAGGTTGCGTATGCTTAGTGAAAAAATAACCGAAAATGCCGAACAACTTTATGCAATATATCAAGTAGAATTAAAGCCAAAATGGTTTCCTGTATTTTATGTCATATCAGAAAATCAAGCTAAATCAATCACAGAAATAGCTGAAGAAATTGGACATTCACACCCATCTGTTGTTAAAATTGTTAAAGAAATGTCATTTGCAAATATTGTCAAAGAGACTAAGGATATAAATGACAAGCGTAAAAACCTAATCTCTTTAACAACAAAAGGAAAGAGTATTAATGATAAAATAAAAAAGCAATACTACGATGTTAATAATGCCGTAGAACAAACTCTTAATCAGACTAGACATAATATTTGGTATGCTATGGAAGAACTAGAATTCTTATTAGATCAACAATCACTTTTATCAAGAGTTGTAGAGCAAAAAAAATTACGAGAAGCCCAAGAAATTAGTATTGTTCCATTTGAACCAAAGTATCAGTCGTATTTTAAAGACTTAAACCAAGCTTGGATTACTCAATATTTTAAGATGGAAGATTCTGATTATAAATCTTTAATGCATCCTAAAGAATATATTTTGGATAAAGGTGGTGAGATATTAGTAGCATTACATAATAATATTCCTGTAGGGGTATGTGCACTTATAAAAATGGATGATCCAGAATTTGATTACGAATTAGCTAAAATGGCTGTAGATCCTTCGACTCAAGGAAAAGGGGTTGGTTGTATTTTAGGTATGGAAATCATTAAAAAAGCGACACAATTAGGTGCTAAAAATTTATATTTAGAAAGCAATACTATTTTAAAACCTGCCATTAATTTATATCATAAACTAGGTTTTAAAAAAGTAGTTGGTATCAAATCTCCTTATGAGCGTTGTAACATTCAAATGGAATTAAGTTTATAAAATAAAAAAGGACTGTTTTCACAGTCCTTTTTTATTACCATTATTATTCTTTTTTTTACGCTTCTTCACTTCTTACTACTAATCTAAATCCTTCTCCATGAATATTTAGAATCTCTACATCTTCGTCTTTCTTTAAGTATTTACGAAGTTTAGCAATATATACATCCATACTACGAGATGTAAAATAATTATCATCTCTCCATATCTTAGTAAGCGCTAATTCTCTTGGCATTAAATCATTAAGATGCAATGCTAATAAGCGTAGTAACTCATTTTCTTTTGGTGACAACTTAATAGCATCCTCTTCTTTAAATGTAAGAAATCTTAATTTCGAATTCAAATGAAATCCTCCAATATTAAATTCATATTGTTTACTATCAGTTACTGATTCTGTGCTTTTACGTTGCATAATAGCTTGAATCTTCATTAAAAGCACTTCACTATCAAAAGGTTTGTTAAGGTAATCATCTGCCCCTACTTTGTATCCTTTTAATACATCTTCTTTCATTGCTTTGGCTGTTAAAAATATAATAGGAACATCTTCGTTCTTATCACGAATTTCTTTAGCCAATGTAAATCCATCTTTATAAGGCATCATAACATCTAGAATACACATGTCATAATCATCCTTTTTAAATTTTTCGAATCCTTCCATACCATTTTTGGCATGTACAACATCATAATCATTCATCATTAGATAATCCTTCAATACTGTCCCAAAGTTAGGATCATCTTCTACTAGCAAAATCTTTTTGTTTTCTGTTTCCATATTATTACGATATTAATGGTAATTTAATAATAAATGTTGAGCCTTTTCCCTTTTCGCTCTCCATCCAAATTTGACCGTGATGGTCATCTATAATTCGTTTTACATAGGTTAATCCAAGACCATGTCCTTTAACGTTATGCAAATCCCCAGTATGTTCTCTAAAAAACTTTTCAAAAACTTTCTTTTGAGCAGTTTTACTCATTCCAATTCCTTGATCTCTTATTTTTAATACTATACTATTTTTTATATTTTCTGTATAGATGTCTATTTCTGGCGTTTCATCGGAATACTTAATAGCATTATCCAATATATTAACAACAACATTAGTCATATGCGAATCATTTGCTAAGATTGTTGATTTCAACGCTCCTAAATGTGACTTTACATATCCTTGTCTATTTTCTATAATTAACGCTACATGAGTTACAGCTTCTTCTATAATATCATGCAATGCTAATCGTTCTTTTTTAATATTTAGCTCATTCTTTTCTAATTGAGAAATACGTAAAACATTTTCAACTTGCGCATGCATTCTTTTATTTTCCTCACGTATCATCTTCAAATATCGAGCTACTTTCTCTGAATCTCCTCCAATTTTAGGATTTTTAATTGCATCTAAAGCTAGATTAATTGTTGCAATTGGCGTTTTAAGCTCATGCGTCATATTATTGATAAAATCCGTCTTTATTTGCGAAATCTGTTGTTGTTGCATCAACTGTGATAAAGCACTCGAATAAGCAATTACAATTATCAATGTAAAAATAATTGACAAAGCAGTCATCCCTTTAATAGTTGATAACAAGTATTTTTTCTTCCCAATAAAATTAACGTATAATTGATAATTACTAATACCTTCGCTATTTACAAACATAGGAATGGCATAGGTTGTAGAATTATCAAAACTAAAGTCTTCAGATTTTATTCTAGTTGCCAATGCATTACTATATATGGCATATTCAAAATCTATATCGATGTCTCTCTCAGATAATTCTCTTTTTAATAATTTTTCAATTTGCTCTTTTTTAACACGTCTATGAATAGGCTTTCTACTAGCAACTTCATTTATTATAATCTCAAAATCTTTTCGTTGTTTATCCGTCATTCCTATAATACGGTTCAACTCTTTTTTAGGGTCTTTATTTTTTAAAGTTTCTTTCCCTAATTTTTCGTTTGTTCTTGAATCTATTGATTTTCCAAAACGAACAGAATCTAAATTATAGTTATATGTATTGGAATACAATTTAAAATCATCCTCTAATATTCCATTAGCATAAGCAAATGTTTCATTAGTAGAATTATTATTATTGAGATCAAAAAGCTCTTTTATAGTTGCTTTATCTGTCTCATTAGAGTTGTCCAAAATATTTTTAACAAAAGGATATAATTCTTTAAATTCTACATACTCTACTTCCTTAGATACTTTGATAAGAATCTGTTTTGCATTAAATGAAAACTGCTCTTTATTGTTCTCTACGGTATTTTTTATCCAGTATCCTTGAACAAAAATAATCCCAATTAAGGACAAGCTCATTAATATTATTAGGAGTACGAATAGCCTCTTATTCATATATCAAAAGTAATATTTTAACATTTAGTCTTTTTATGATTTAACCAAATGTTAACAAAATAAAAGCAAATTTATTTTAATGACAATAAGGTTACGATTTCATTGTGGACGCGTTCCACATGACCACTAATTAATTCCATATCAACGTTTTCCAAAACAAAATCTGATAACGGTATCTTTTTCTCATCTGTCCATTGATTTTTCATTCTAGATAATACTTGTTCTTTATCAGTTTTATCTCTTTTAATCACTCTTTCAATTCTCACATCGACTGGAGCTGTTATCAAAATAGTATAATCACATTTTTTATAACTATCGTTTTCAAATAAAATTGCAACTTCCTTGATTACATATAAACTCGATTGCTTAGTCTTCCAATTTTTAAAATGCTTACTAACTGCGGGATGTACTATTGAATTTAATTTTGCTAGTAATGATTTATTATTAAAAACTTTTCCTGCAATATATTCTCGATTCAGTTCTCCTAATTCGTTATAAGATTCATTTCCTAATAACTCTACAATAGCTCTTTTAAGTTCTTCATCATTCACCATTATTTTCTTAGCTTCTATATCAGCTATATATACTGGTATTCCTTTATCTGAAAAGATTTTTGCTATTGTTGATTTACCACTTCCTATTCCTCCTGTTAATCCTATTACAGCTATCTTCTTTTTCATTAATTTACGATAATAAATTGAACTTGATCCTCTTGTAACCGCACATTTTGTACGTTTTTAGGCTTTTTTATTAATTTTAAGGGTAAGACTCTATTTTCTTCAGTAATTTTATTGTAGTCTGCTATTATTTTAAAATCATTGAATTCGATTGTACTGTATTTATCCAAGCTAATTTTATACACCACTTTAATTTCTTTAGGGAAAATCTTCACTTCTTCTCCTACAGGAACATTTATTAAGGTAATAGGAACATCTACACTTCCTTCTGTAAATTTACTTACAGTAATTTCTGCTTGAATTTCTTGTGGAGTTATTTGTATTTCTGGGGTTAAATTGGCCATTTCTACCCCTATCATTTTATTAAAATCTGTATTTAACTCAGAAATTTCGATAGGCTCAACTTTTAAATTATGTATTGTATCTATAATCGTTTCAGGTCCTTCTATAGTAACCGAATCTGGTATAATTCTTACGCCATTTGTACTTCCATAACCTGGCGCATATGTAACGTATTGCCTACTTATTAATGGAATTTTCTTTTTTAAATTAGTGTAGAAATTAATTCGCAATTGTTCTTTTTCTACATTTAAAATTTCTCCTCTATAATTTAATTTATTCTTAATAATCGTTAAATTATCTTTTAAATTATAATAGTAATTATTATCCGTTTCTTTTATTGCATCATTCATGTTGACAACCAACGTAGGTATGTTCCATGAGTATCTTAACAATCTAAACCCATTACCATTCAATATCAATTTAACATTAAGATCACTTGTTTTGTTTAAGGTCTTATCTTTTGGTGTATTGGTATACTCAATTGTTACTTCAATTTCTCTTGTATACTTTTTTGAAAATTGTATAAACAACCATAATAATGAGGTAAAACCTAAAAAAAACAAAAAGGTTTTCACATTATCCCTTTGTATAGAAAATCTTTTTTTTATTCTGTTTCTTATTCCCATTAATTAGAAAAAAATAATTTCTTAAACTGTTCTTGAGGTACTCTTTTTAATAAATGTACGTAAAAATATGATGTTAAAAAACCTTTTCCATATCCGTAAAATTGAATTCCTACTGCTATTATTGATTGGAAACCTATAGATACACTTTTGTACTTAAATGTTGCTCCTAAAAATATAACCCCAAAATATAGTAACAACATCGCTATGAATTGCCATATCCCTAAAAATAACGATATAAAAGAGCCTACAATATATCCTAAGAAAAGAGCTGGAAACCAATAAGTAAGTTTGGCTGTTTCTGGATGCCATTTGTTCAAAATAGGTCGTACCAATCCAAATTTATTTACTTGAATAAAAAATTTATCCCATGATATTCTTCTTTTATGAAATACCTTAGCTTCTGGAATTAATGCAGTTTCATATCCTAATTTCCACAATCTAATTGTTAGATCTGGATCTTCTCCTGGATGTATATTTCCAAAACCTTTTGAAGCGTTAAATGCTTCTTTAGACAATCCCATATTAAAACTACGGGGTTGAAATTTATTGACTACACTTTTTCTTCCTCTAATTCCTCCTGTAGTCAAATAGGATGTCATACTATAACTAATCGCTTTTTGCAGATTAGAAAAAGATGCATGTGCATCATCTGGCCCTCCAAAACAGTGTACGTATCTCTTATGCAAAAACAAATCTACTTCTTGTAAATAGTTTGTTGGTAAAATTACGTCACTATCCAATATTATAAAATAATTACCTTGTGCCTTTCTCATTCCATAGTTACGCGAATCTCCAGGACCTGTATTTGGTTTTTTATAATAATTAATTTTTAAGTCATGCTCATATTTGGCTATAATATTTTCGGATGTTTCTGTTGATCCATCTTCTATAATTACTATTTCATAAGGAGCATTAAATTTCATCACTTGCATACTAGCAAGTAATTCATCAATTTCTTGAGGTCTATTGTATACGGGAACTATAAATGAATACTTAATCTGCATAAAACAAAGGTACATAAACCAAAAACTATTATTTGAACAATAGTTTTCTCATTTTAAAAAAGGCTACTTCTATTTTTCATATAAAAAAACCTCTATATAAATTATATAGAGGCTTCTTATATTTTTTATTTACTTTATTCTTCGTCTATAAATTTTTCCATTACTAAATCACTTACTCCTACGTTAGAGAAACCTCCATCATGATATAAGTTTTGTAATGTAACTTTTTTAGTCAAGTCCGAAAATAAAGAGACTGTATAATCTGCACATTCTTGTGCTGATGCGTTTCCTAGTGGAGACATTTTATCTGCATATTCTATAAAACCATCAAATCCTTTAACTCCTTTTCCAGCTGTGGTAGGTGTTGGTGATTGTGAGATAGTATTTACTCGAACTTTTTTATCTCTTCCGAAAAAATAACCAAAACTACGTGCTATAGATTCTAAGTAAGCTTTGTTATCAGCCATATCATTATAATCAGGAAATACTCTTTGAGCAGCCATATATGTTAAAGCTACAATACTCCCCCACTCACTCATAGCATCTTTCTTGTACAGCGTTTGCATTACTTTATGAAATGATAATGCAGAAACATCCCATCCTTTTTGACTCCAATCATAATTTAAATCTGTATAATGTCTTCCTTTACGAACATTTACAGACATTCCTATAGAATGTAATACAAAATCAATTTTTCCTCCAAGAATTTCTGTTGCTTTCTCTACTAGATTTTCTAAATCTTCTAATGATGTTGCATCAGCAGGAATAACTTGAGT
The DNA here is from genome assembly GCA_947498595.1 of uncultured Aquimarina sp. Classification (GTDB taxonomy): domain Bacteria; phylum Bacteroidota; class Bacteroidia; order Flavobacteriales; family Flavobacteriaceae; genus Aquimarina. Next base: position 92,357 of record CANMKX010000008.1, on the reverse strand, counting down.
ATTTGTTTTTTCTGCTAATTCATTAATAGCTCCCATACGCATTGCTACAGGGGCATTAGTAAGTACAAAATTACCACCTTCTTCAAAAACACGTTCAGCAGTTTTCCATGCTATTGAATTTTCATCCAAAGCTCCAAAAATGATTCCGCGTTTTCCTTTTAATAAATTATATGACATTTAATCTTAATTTAAATCTTATGGTTTTACAGTCGTTAAAGGTACTAAATCCAAACAGATTATAGTATATTCTTATTTTATTTTACACTAGCTGTTCAATAATTTTCTAGCGTGTGTTAATGCTGTTTCTGTAGCATCTTTTCCTTCTATCATTTGTGCTATTTCAACAATACGTTCTTCATCTCCAAGTACCTTTAGCTGTGTTGTTGTTATATTTTTAATATCTTTTTTAAAGATTTTAAAATGCGTTGTACCTTTTGCTGCTATTTGTGGTAAATGCGTAATACTAAACACTTGCAAATTAAGGCTCATATCTAATAACAAATCTGCCATTTTCTTTGCTACTTCACCAGAAACTCCAGTATCTATTTCATCAAAAATAATACTTGGCAATTGTGTATATCTAGACATAATCACTTTTATTGCAAGCATTATTCTAGAAAGTTCTCCACCAGAAGCAACTTTTTTTAATTCTCCGTAACTTCCTCCTTTATTTGCTGAAAACAATAATTGTAATGCATCTTTACCGTTTGAAAAATATTTATCAACTATACCTACTTTTGCATCAAATGTAGCATTTGGCATTCCTAAAGCTCCTAATATTTTCTCTAACTCTTTGGTCAATCTAGGTAATGCTTTTTCTCTTTTTTGATGTATTTTATCAGCAACTGTATCTAGTTGAAGCTGTATTGTCTGAATTGCTATTGTAATTTTTTCAATATCTTCAGTAAGATTTTCTGTTGTGGCGACTTTTTCTTTTAATTCATTTTCAATTTCTATCAATTCTTCTACACTGCCAACGGTATGTTTGGTTTGTAAATTATGAATTAATTGTAATCGATGGCTTACTTGTTGCAATCTTTCTGGATCTGCTTCTAACCTTTCTATTTCTGTAGTTAAAGCATTTTGCAAATCGTCTAATTCAATATAAATACTTTCAAATCTGTTTGAGACTTCTTGCAATGGTATCGAAAAAGTAGCTATTTTATGTAATCCTAATTTTGCAGTATTTAATTGATCTAGGATTCCTAATTGTTCTGTTGTTATTATTGATAATGCTTCCGATAATTTCTCTTGAATTTCTTCTACATTATTTAATGTTTCGTATTCTTGTTCTAAGACTTCCTGTTCTCCTACCTTTAATTTAGATTCCGATAGTTCTTTTAATAGAAACGAATTATATTCATATTCTTTAGTAAAAGTATCTTTGTTTTCAACAAGAGTTTGTAATTCTTTTTGTTTTTCTTTTAACTGCTTAAGTCCTCGTTTATACGATTTCACTTCTCTAGAAACATTCGCCAAAGCGTCTAGTACTTCAAATTGAAAATCGTTGGTTGTAACTTGTAGTGTTTGATGTTGACTATGAATATCTATTAACTGGATTCCTAAGTTTCCTAGTACTTGTAGCGTTACAGGAGTATCATTTATAAATGCTCTTGATTTTCCTGAAGGTAGTATTTCTCTACGAATTATCGTTTCTTCTTCATAATCTAATTCTTGGGTTTCAAAAAAGGATTTCAAGTTATGCTTTGAAATATCAAAGTTTCCTTCAATAACGCATTTTTGAGTACTATCTTTTGCACTATTAGCATCTGCTCTTTTCCCGAGCAACAATCCTAAAGCACCCAATAATAAAGATTTACCCGCTCCAGTTTCTCCTGTTATAGTCGTAAAACCGGTACTAAATGAAACTTGCAACTTATCAATTAGCGCAAAGTTTTTTATGGAAAGATCTACAAGCAATGTGTACTATTTTTTAATTTGTAAAGATGGTAAAGATAGCACAGATTTCATCCAATATCAAAAGAAAGATTTAGTTTACTAAAACTTAATTTCTCTCCAATTTTTGGAATAGGTAGGCGCTATTTTATTTAGTATTCCTATAGTTTCTGCAACATTAACCGATGGACCATCTGATAACATCTGTTGTATTTCATTTGCTTTTGCATCAAAAAAGATTCTCATCAAATATGAATTAGGTCGTACATTATGCATTTTCTCTAATTCATTAAGAGCTATTATAACAGCTTCTTTTCCTTTTTTAACGTCTTCTTGCATGATATCAAGTGCTTCTCTATGATATTGATATAGTGCTTTTCTATATCCATCATAAGTTCCTGATAACAAATCATCGTTTAACTTAAAACGTGTTTGATTTCCATCTTGCAAATTCCATCCCAAAGTGTTGCTACTTTGTGCTGCGTTAACAATACTTTTGGCTTGTTCAAAATATGGACCACCTCCATTTAATTCAAACGTATCTCCATCTACTCCTAAAAGCGTATAGGCATAAAAAGAAATCACAGATATTAAATTTGAGTCAAATGTATTAGGGTCGTAATTAAGTGGTTGAAACTCTAGGTAATTAAAATTAAATTGTTTGTCATTAACGTTAAAAGTTGTAGTCGTATAATTAGATCCATATACAGGCCTTGAAGCTTGTACTTGTATCGATGCATCAAACGCATCATTATTATAATCTTTTATCGTAATAAAAAAGCTACAATCGATTCGTTCTTCTGTACGATAATCAACGGTAGTCCATTGCGTATTATTAATAAACTCAGTTAAAGATCGTTCTAATGTTTTAAATACTTGCAAATTAGGTTGCCCAGTCTGTTCTGCATTAACTATTACTCTTGCATTAAACTCTTGAGCTTGTGATATCCCGCTTACTAGCAGTAAAAACATGAAAACGATCTTACGCATTTTATAACTGATTTATTTCATTAAATATATCTAAAGCTACTTCAGCTTTAGTTTTTAAATCAAACGATTTAATCTCTGATTTATGATTTATCAGAGTAACTTTGTTTGTTTTTCCTTTAAATCCTGCTCCTTTATCATTTAGTGAATTTAAAACAATTAGGTCTAAATTCTTACGTACTAACTTTCCTTTTGCATTTTCTAATTCATTTTCAGTTTCTAAAGCAAATCCTACTAAGGTTTGTTGCTTTTTTACTGATCCCATCCATTTTAAAATATCTGTTGTACGTTCTAACTGAATTGCAAATTCTGAATCGCTCTTCTTTAGTTTTTGATCAGCTCTATGCTTAGGTCTATAATCTGCAACTGCTGCTGATGCTATAGCAATATCACAGTTATCAAATTCTTTCTCTACAGCTTCATACATATCTTTAGCTGAAACTACAGGTATTACAGCTATCAGTCCATGGGTAACTTTTAAAGAAGAAGGGCCTAAAACTAAAATAACTTCTGCACCTTTATTAGCTGCCGTTTTTGCCAATTCAATTCCCATTCTACCAGTAGAATGATTTCCTATAAATCGAACAGGATCTATAGATTCAAATGTTGGTCCAGCTGTAATAAGAACTTTTTTACCTTTAAGAGGTAATTTACCTAATATATCGTTTTCTATAAAAGATAGCATTGTTTCGGGTTCGGCCATACGACCTTGTCCTACTAGTCCACTTGCTAATTCTCCTGACTCTGACGGAATCATGATATTACCAAATTCTTCTAGTTTTTTAAATGTTTCACTCGTAGAAGGGTGAATATACATATCTAAATCCATTGCTGGAGCAAAATACACAGGGCATTTTGCTGATAAATATGTCGCCAATAGGAGATTATCGCTATTTCCTGTAGACATTTTTGATAATGTATTGGCTGTTGCCGGAGCTATAAGCATTAGATCTGCCCACAATCCTAAATCTACGTGATTGTTCCATAAAGCATTTTCATCTTCTTCATTATAAAAAGATGAGTGCACTGGATTTTTAGATAAGGTAGAAAGTGTAAGAGGGGTTACAAAATCTTTTGCTTGGGGAGTCATGACAACCTTAACCTCTGCACCTGCTTTTATAAACAGGCGCACTAATGAGGCTGTCTTGTATGCTGCTATACCGGCGGTAACACCTAATAGTACTTTTTTACCGCTTATTATAGACATATTATATTTCTCTATCTGCTTTAGTATCTCTATAATAGATTTTTCCTTCTAACCATTCTTGAACTGCTAATGCATGTGGTTTAGGAAGTTTTTCATAAAACTTAGATACTTCAATTTGTTCTTTATTTTCGAAGATTTCTTCTAAGCTATCATTATATGTAGCAAATTCATCCAACTTTTCAATAAGCTCTTTCTTAATATCGATATTAATTTGATTCGCTCTTTTTGAAATTACAGATATTGCTTGGTATATATTATCTGTAGGTTGATCTACTAAATTTTTATCGATAGTAGTCGTATTTACCGGTGCATTACTTTTTTTCAAATCCATCTTCTCCTAATTATTGCTATTAATTTTCTTGTAGTCTTGTGTTTATATCTTCAGCTAATTCTGTAGCTTTTTCTAAATACTCTCCCTCTGTTTTATAATACTTATGGTAGTTTTTATAATATTTTTGAGCGATTTGTAACCTTTCTTTTACAAATTGATCATAACTTCCAATTGCAAATAAATACTGAGATTCTAATTTATAATACAATGCCTTTTCTTTGTATATAGATCCTGGAAAATCTAAAATAAAATTATCGAATGCTTTGATTGCTACTTTATAATTTTCTTTTCCTCTATGATGGTATTGTTTTGCTATTTCGTAATATTTACGCTCTAATTTTTGTCTTAACTCTGCTACTAATTTATTAGCTTCGCTTAGACGTTCACTTTCTGGGTATAGGTTAATGTAAACTTGAAGTTTATCAATTGCCTTTGTTGTTTCTCCTTGATCTAAACTATATCTTGGAGATAACTCATAGTAACTTTTTGCTCCTTTGTACCCTGCTTCTTCTACTTTATCACTTTTAGGATATGATTTTACAAAACGTTCAAATTGGTATCCTGCTAAATGAAAATCTTCTAATTGATAATAAGTATCTGCATAATAATACATTACTCTTTCTGCTTGAGGTTTCCCCCTATAACTCGGTACAATTTGCTCAAAAAGACGCAAGGCTTTTTTATATTTACCTGCTTTATATAATTCTTCTGCTAATTGATACTTCTTTGTTATATCTTCTCCTTTTAATACGTCTTGATATTGACTACAAGAAGTTAAAACAAATACCGTTAATAATAAATAAAAAATTCTTTTCATAAGTAAAAAAACATCTGGCAAAAATAGGTATTTCTGCCGTATTACAAAAACTTTAATTAGATCTCTTAAATAACTCTTAAAACATAGGCATGTTGCATTAGTTCTTTATATTCTTTTACTTTCTCTTTCTATACTTTTTCTGTTTGATCCAGCTTATTATGATCCAAAACAGTATATCCTTCGGTATCATAATAAAATGCTTTTTGGAATTTTTGATGAATTTTCACATTTTTCAAAATATAAGAATGTATTTGATGTACTTCTTGATTGAAAGATTCATCATAATATGTAGTTACAATTAACAATTCTGCATGCAATTGTTTTAATTCTTCTATCGAATACTGATAAAGTGGACTACTTTCTTTTATCGTATGTACTACAGTCCATGTTGTAGGCAAATATGTAATTTCATTTCTTTCTAGCGCTAACTTATAAAAGTTGTTTTTATAAACTCCTTCTTTATTCTTTTCTGAAAGCGCTAATGTAACTTCTATTTTAGGGTAAATCATCACGTGCTTACTCTTACTCATCAATCGAAACATCAATGAAGAATGTTCTTCTCCTTTTTTGTTATTCAATACTAGATGCTCACTAAATCGTATATTAGATTTAGGTCTCGAAAAACGTCCATATAACAATCCTGTTACAAATGAAAAACATAATAATCCTACCAGAGCTTCTATAGAGGAAATGAATCCAAATACAATTCCATCAGGAGCCATAGCACCATACCCTACTGTTGTAATTGTTTGAGCTGAAAAGAAAAACGCATTAAAAAAATCTATTATTAAATTTTTTGATGGTTCAGTTATAGCTTCAACTCCCAGAAATAAGTATACAATAGCAAAAAAGGTATTGAGGATAATATATCCAAACAATACCCATGCAAAAAACTTAGACCAGCTTATGTTAATCAAATACGAATAACTTTCTGATACTGATACTTTTCTATTAACATGTTTAATATTAAAAGATCCATCTAAGTTAACAAAACGTTTCGCTCTTTTATTAGAAGAGACACCAACTCCTGGATCCTTTATTTTATTAGCCATATTAACTATTTAATAAAATCTTTTATTTTTGAATTCAATTGTTCTGAGGCTTTAATTAAAGGCAATCGTACAAAATCTTCGCAAACATTTTTTGTTTTTAATATCGCTTTGATCCCCACAGGATTCCCTTCTTCGAAAGCATAATCAATTACTGGCAATAACTCATATAAAGATTGGTATCCTACTGATGTTTCATTTTTTAAACCACTACGTATTAATCCTGAAAACTCTAATGGAAATCCTTGACCAATCACACTAATAACTCCATCTCCTCCAGCAGTAACTAAAGGTAAAGCTAAAGTATCATCTCCAGATATTACTAAGAAATCTTTTGGTTTGTCTTTTAAAATATTTAATACTTGCGTAAAATCTCCTGTGGCTTCTTTTATGCCTATTATATTATCTAGATTAGCTAATCTCAAAGTTGTTTCGGCTGTCATATTAACCGAAGTACGTGACGGCACATTATATAATAATATTGGTTTAGGAGATGCTTTTGCTATCGCTTGATAATGTTTAAATATCCCTTCTTGACTTGGCTTATTATACATTGGTACAACTGAAAGAATTGCAGCAAAGTCTGACAAATCTCTTGTTTCGATTTCGTCTATTACTGCTTTTGTATTATTTCCTCCTATCCCTAAAACTAATGGTAATCGTTTATCATTAATCTTTATTATATGATGAATCACTTCTTGTTTTTCTGTAGCCGTCAAGGTTGCAGATTCTGCTGTAGTCCCTAATACAACTAAATATTCGACCTTTCCTTCTATACAATTGTTTATCAATTTTGTCAATCCATCAAAATCAATACTTCCATTTTCATTAAATGGAGTAACTAGCGCAATTCCGGTTCCTCTAAGTTCTTTCATTTTTTAAAATTATAATTTTTCTTATCCTTACTTTTTCTGTACTTAAAAAAATTTATAGTGTGACCTTTAAATAATTTTCAAGATTTTTAAATATTTTTTTAATTCTGAAATAAATAAGTCCGAATTATCTATACTCGACCCTATTACTAAATCATTGATTCTGTTATCTATTTCGGCAAAACCTACTTTAAATTTTGCTTGCGACGCACTTGCCACATAATCTAATTCGGGTTTTTCTTCGCTATAAAAATTTATCAATACATCAAATTTGGTTTTCACAAAGTTTTCTAGAGCGTTACTTTTCATTCCCCCACTAACCCCTAAACTTTTAGTATTGTAATATGCCGTATTGGCATCTTCTACACCTTTTATATCTTCTTTAAACCCCATCACTTTTAAATGATCTGAGGTCACACCTAATTCATTTGCTAATTTCAACAAAGATAGCACATTAACTGATTGTGACGCATCAATTAATACTGCTAATGTTTTTAATTTTACATTACTTTTCTGTGATTTATCTCTATCGTGAAGATGCTTCTCTATATTCTTTTTTAAGGCATTGCGTTTTAATCCTTTTAAAATCATAGGGTCTTGGAATGTTGTTAAACACAAATGTAATTATTTTAGAATTCAAAATCATATTGATTCCCTCATTTTACATGTGAGTTTAATTGGTTAATTTTATTACAAAATCTATTTACCTATATTTGAGGACTTTTAACTAAAACTCATAACTATGCCTTATATAGAAGAGCACGTTCTTGAAAAAATCAAAACAGATCTTGAACTTGAGATTCAAAAGAATGAATTTCATGAAGAATCTATTGAAAATGAGCAAAAAAACGTAAAAAAATTCCAACTTATTTCTATTATTCTAGGTGTTCTTGCGTTATTAGGAATTATAGGAACGATTTATTTATCTTTTTCTGGTTCTGATAAAAATATGGCTCTTGATATAAAAGTAAAGGAAGAATATATCCAAACTCTTGAAGATAGTCTTCAAAATTTATCAAACCTTGAAGTCGGTACCTTAGCTGAAAACAGTGATGACAATGATGATGGTAATACTAGTGTTTCACATAATACAGACCATCAATCTTCTATTGACGATGAAGGTATAACTGTATATTCAATACAAATTGCAGCTTTTGAAGAAAAAGACTTATCTCTATACTCTGATGGTTTTGTTAATTTTAGAGAAATAAAAGCTGATGATTATAATAAGTACGCTCTTGGTCTTTTTGAAACATTAGAAGAGGCTCAAGCTTTTCGTCAAGAACTAGTTGATTTAGGTTTTGAAAGATCCTTTATTGCATCATATCGAAATGGAAAACGTATACAAATAGAATCAACTTATTAATTTTTATGTTGAAGTATATTACTTAATTTAAGTTTTATGTCTTTATCAAAATACCATGTTACATAGCTTAAAGGGATCACTTGTATCCCTACTCTATGTAACACTTTATAGCGTTCCATTGAAAAGGTTTCTTGGTATTCTCCTGGATATCCAATTAAATCAATTCCATAATACGCTCCATTATACTCAAGCATGATATCTAATATAATACCCGATAGTTGATATCCTATATAATATTTGATTTCTAATTGACCTAAATACGTTGTCACTTCTTCAGTAAACTGATCCAAAAACACTTCTGAGTTAGAAGTTTTTGTGATTACATCTATTTCAACCTCTTCAAGATACTCTCTAAGTAACGAATCATGTTTTAGTTCATGTGGCCATATTGATGTAAATATTCTTTGTTCATTTCTTGCCCGAGTAATCATTACATTAAATACATCTTCTTTATTAAGGTAATTTAATGCTGAAAAATGAGATTCTTTATCAACTGCAATGGATATCAAGATAATATCTCTTTCGTCTCCTTGAAAAGCATAAGGAGTACCTATCCTAATCTCGTGTTTTTCTAACTCTTTTATTGAAAATTCTTCTTTTAAAACTTTTCCTATATAAGTAACTTGATCTCTAAATGGGGAAATAACTCCTATACTTGTTGATGATCTAGCTGCAATGCTTTTCTCCCGTTCTATTATATACTGAATATATTTTACTATTGATGATGCTTCTAAATGATTTACCCCTTTATCTCTTACTCCTTCTGTATTTAATATTTTTACTCCTTTTTCTTCTTTGTGTTTTGGTAAATCACTCATTACCGTTAATCCATCTCCATAAAATTTACGATTACTATATTGAATTATACCTGGTAACGATCTATAATGCTCGTTTAAAGTATTAATCTGTTTTCTTGAATTAGTATTTTCTAATACATAGTCTAATAAACTTTTACTTCTATAATTTAAGCTCTCACTCCATTGTATTTCGTGTTTTTGGACAAGGTTTTTCATTTGAGTTTTCGATAAAAAACTCATATGCTTCAGTTGTTTCGTATCTCCTGTGACTACTACTTTTTTGGCTCTTTGCATCAATGGTAATATTCCTGCCATATCACATTGTGTTGCTTCATCAATAATCAAAAGATCAAACATCTCTTTTTTCATTGGTAAAGCTTCAGATACCTCATCAATTTTCACTAGCCAAATAGGCAGTGCTTTCAAAATCACATCAAAATCTATTGCATCTAATTTTGTTGATTTTAAAGAAACTTCGTTGTCATCTATAATTTTTATTAGGTTTTTCCACTCATTCCAATGGTTTTTCACATTTTGCAAAATGGATGCATATACTGTAACTTCTAAATATTTATTTGATATTCTCAAATATGATTTTAATTCTTCAAAATATTCTGTTAGCAATTCCCATTCTTCATTATTTTGTTTTTGAAATAACTCCATCCATCTTTTCTTGATTTTTGCAATTATCCCATCTGCAATCAAAACACCTTCAGTAAGTTTTTTACTTTCTTCGCTTAATTTATGAAACTGGTTTTCAATTTTCTTTAATCGGTATTCACTATTATACAGCTTTTCTACATTTCCATATTGCCTTAATGATTGTATGTTTGAATTATTTACATCATTCGTATACTGTTTTAATGTTGATAGTAACGTTTTTTTATATTTTGAACCTCCTACTTTTATACGATATTTACCAACAGAAAATTCATCTAATTTATTCGATATTACCTGTAGCGCTTCCGCTGTCTTTGTAGCGATTAAAACACTTTTACCTTGACTTAAATAGTCCATAGCAATAGCACCTACAGTATAAGTTTTACCTGTTCCTGGTGGTCCTATAACAACAGATTTTACTTGCTCATTTGCAGCTTTAACAATGTTCTCTTGTGCCGTATTAAGAATAAACGGTTTTATTTTTAATTTATATTCTTCCTGTTGTGTATTATTACCTTCTCCTAAATACGCATTTATTATTGCCGAATAATCATCTGTATTTCTTAGTTCTTCAAGTTCATTAACAACGCTTTGTATATTATTTGCTTTACTAGAAACTAATATCCCTGAACTTGTTTTTATCTTGTACTGGTCAAATTCTCCTGTTCTTTTATTTACGGCTTTTTTTAGTTCTTTTTCTTGTATTAATTTAGGGTAAGTACTTATTGAATCATCAAAATCTATTGCAAGAGTATGTTTTTGCATCAGCCTTCTCAACTTCGCTAAAAAGGGATAATCTATCGCCTTTTGTTCTAATAATATTTCGAATTCTTCTAAAAATGCTTCAAAGGATTCTATATACTTTAAACTACGCAAAAAACCATAATTAACTTGTCTTAATGCTGTGTCCAACTCTATAAAACAATGTTCATCTTTTTTATCAAGAGTGATAGGATAATAAAAAATAGGTGCGCATATTTTTACTGTTTTATTACTAAACAATTTTCTTTTTCCTATTACAAAAACAGAACAATAGTATGCTTGTTTATCTCGTTCGTATAATTGGATATTTTTAATAATCTCTTCTCCTTTACTATCTGAGATGTACTGTTTTGGGAATTTTTCATTTATTAATTCCTCATCTAATTCTTGAATCCATTGATTCTCATATTTTGATGAAAAAAAATTATCTATGATAAACTCTCTATTGTCCGATTTATAACAGTCTGCTAAATAATTGATGTATTTTTTTACTTTCAAATGCGTCCATTTTTTAATCCAAAAGAATATCTGAATCGTGTTTTAATATAGGCATATCACTTAATAAATATTTTACCATAAAAAAATGCGATGCCATTTCCATTATATTGATAATTACGATAGTTAAATCTGAATAATAATATAGGTGATTAATTCCTACTATTACATTCAGAAAAACAAAACAAAAAACAACTGCTAATAACCAAATCCCCTTTGTATCAGGTTTATTAAAATATATATAAAAAGAGCCGTAGCAAAAAATCAACAATGTAGCTACTAACACAATCATATAAACTTTTATATCAGCTATCTTATGATAGACCATTGGTATAATTGTATAACATAAATATGCCAGAAAGAAAGTTCCTATAAAAAAAGCTATTGAAAAAAAACGCTTAGATTTAAATTTTATAATTTTAATTTCTGACCATATCACTATCATATTAAGTATATAGTATATAGAAAAAATTATATAGATATTCTTTTTATTTTCTTCAAAATTAGTAGCTACAACTGTTTCTCCTATAATAGCAACTAACATACTTAGTAAAAAAGGAATCGTACTACTTTTTTCTTTTTTACTTTTTAAATACACTCCACACAAAGAAATTATACCAATCACTTTAAAAATGATTACATAATCTATTGCATCAAAGAAAATAGATCCTATGATAACTAAAAATACAGAGGCGCAGAATGATTTATAAAAAAGTTTTATCATGGGGGGGGGGGGTACTTTTTAAATCGTATTCTATTTTTATCACAAAATTACATTCCCAATTTTGCTAAAAAAGTATCTTCATTAATAATTTCTATTTCTAATTTATTAGCTTTTTCTAACTTAGAAGGTCCCATTTTATCACCTGCAACGATATAAGTTGTTTTTGATGAGATAGAACTTGATACTTTTCCTCCATTATCTTCTATCATTTTTTTCAATTCGTTTCTGGATACTCTATAAAACACTCCAGAAACCACAAATGTCAATCCTTTTAACGTTTCAGTTTGATTCGCTAGTTTTTCTGCAGACATTTCTAATTGTATCCCATATACTTTCAATCTTGATATCAACTCTTGATTATCTTGATCGCTAAAGAATTCTTGAACACTTTCTGCTATTTTTATTCCTATTTCATCAACATTTACAAGATCTTCTTGCGTTGCTGTCATGATAGCGTCTATTGTTTTATAATGTTTTACTAATTTTTTCGCTACAGTTTCTCCCACATATCGAACCCCTAATGCAAATAATACACGTTCAAAAGGTATTTCTTTAGATTTTTCAATTCCATTTACTAGATTTTCAGCACTTTTTTCTGCCATACGTTCTAGAGGAATCACATCATCTTTAGTCAGCATATACAGGTCTGCATAATTTTTAATCAAACCTTCTTTTACTAACAAGGTTACAGTTTCTCCTCCAAGGCCTTCTATATCCATTGCTTTACGCGAAATATAATGTTGAATTCTACCTGCTATTTGTGGTAAACATCCATTATAATTAGGACAATAATGTTGTGCTTCGCCATCTTTTCTCTCAAGAGGTGCACCACACTCTGGACAATCTGAAGCATATTCGGTTGCTATAGAATTTTCTGCTCTCTTTTCTAAATTTACACCTACTATTTTTGGTATAATTTCTCCACCTTTCTCTACGTATACCTCATCTCCTACTCTAATGTCTAATTTTGCAATTTGATCTGCATTGTGTAATGAGGCTCTTTTAACGACAGTTCCTGCTAATTGTACTGGTGTTAAATTAGCTACAGGAGTAATAGCTCCTGTTCTTCCTACTTGATATGTAATTTCGTTTAACTGAGTGACAACTTGTTCTGCCTTGAACTTATATGCCATTGCCCATCTAGGCGCTTTAGATGTAAAACCTAACTCTTCTTGTTGTTGTAATCCATTTACTTTAATCACAACTCCGTCTGTTTCATATGGTAGGTTATGACGCTCGATGTCCCAGTAATTTACATAAGCTAGAACTTCTTCTATAGAATTAACAAGTTTTGACTCTTGCGGTGCTTTAAACCCCCAAGCTCTTGCTTTTTCTAAACTTTCGTATTGCGTTTCTAACCCTAAATTATTTCCTGTAATATTATATAGTAAACAATCTAAAGGTCTTCTTGCTACCTCTGCACTATCTTGTAACTTCAAACTTCCTGAAGCTGTATTACGAGGATTTGCATAAGGTTCTTCTCCAGCTGCAATTCGTTCTTCATTCATTTTTAAAAAACCATCATGCGGTAATACAATCTCTCCTCTAATATCAAATTTGGGAGGGTATTCTCCTTTTAGTTTTAAAGGAACTGTTGGTATGGTTTTTATATTATTAGTAACGTTATCTCCCTGAATTCCATCTCCTCTGGTTACTGCTCTTATTAATTCTCCATTTTCATAAGTTAAACTTATAGAAGCTCCATCATATTTTAATTCGCATGTATATTGTACATCTCCATCTACTAATTTTTTTACTCGAGTTTCCCAGTCTAATAAATCTTCTTTTGAATACGAATTGTCCAACGAGTACATTCGATGATCATGTACTATTGTTTCAAAATTTTTAGTAATCTCTCCCCCTACTCTTAAAGTTGGAGAATTAGCATCATAAAATTCTGGATACTTATTTTCTAACCCTTGTAATTCTTTTAATTTAACATCAAATTCATAATCACTAATTGTTGGTTTATCTAATACATAATAATTATAATTATGTTCTCTCAACGCTTCTCGTAATTGGTTTATTTGTTGTTTTATATCCATTATATAATTGGTTGTTTTTGTTTTCAATTTGAAAGATTAATCTTCTTTCAAGGTAATTTTAATATACTGTTTCGGAAATTTACTTTCTCCAATAAAAACTCCAGCACGTTGAATTTCGCAAAGCAATTCTGTATTCGAAATCCAGTGTATTTCCCCGTCTTTTACTGGTGTCCATTTAGAAAAATAAACTTCATATTGTTTTTCTAATTTCGCATTTTCGTTTTTATAGAATAATTCAAAAAAAGTAGAATTATCATATATATCAGTCTTTATAGTCGCTATTTTATTGTTATCTGGCGAAATGACGGGTTTTTCATTCATTTTTGTGATTTCTCCCGTCTCTTTATTCAATAATAAATAATCATTCCACTCCCAATAACTTCCTGAAATAATATAACTATTCAAGCTTTCTATTTCTCCTATATGCGTATATTTTTTAATTTCAGTTTCTTTATTAGGCTCACTTACCAACGATACAATACTGTCTTTAATAGGATAATAATATATTGTATCTTTTACTTTTACAGTCGTTGTTTTTACAATTGTACGTTTACTTTCTTTTTTTATTAATTCTCTATATTCTTTTTCTGTAATAACATTGACATCTAATAATTTTGATAGAAATGCTTTATCCTTTTGTTCTTTCAGTTCTTGATCTCCTTTTGCTATCATAATGTCTTGTGATAATTCTTTATCCAAAATCACTATTTCTTCTGATGTTCCTAAATAACCACTAAAGACAGTTCCTAAAAAAGATTCTGATCTATTTTTATTCGAAACATATACACTTGTAAAAACATCTTCTCCTCTTTTTTGAGAAACTCCATCTTCTACAACTCTATCAACTCCTGTATATCCTATTATCTCTACTAGCGTTCCATAAGGTATTTTTTTAATGCTCTTCTTTTCTTTATCAAAAACAGTAACTCCATCTTTTTTAATCACGTATTTGCTTTCAAATACTGTATGATTTTTGGTTGCATTCAATAACTCAAATGTAGTTACTCTCTTTGTTCCATTTTTTTCACCATCAACCTCCTCTAATGTTCTTTTAGTATTTTCTTCTTTTTTTTGTTGCTGACAAGAAAATGTCAATACACTAAGAAGTATTAAAAGATATGCATATTTCTTTTTTATCATTTCAATAGTATTACACTTGATGCCTATTCATCCATTTAGGTACAGGAAGAGGTTTGTAATCTTTCATTTTTTGTAATAATTCCTCAACAGTATCAGACACTAATAGTATTCCTAAATTCTCTTTACTCAACAACTGTTTTTCTACCATTGTATCAAACATTGCTAACAAGTCATTATAAAATCCATTAATATTAAGTAACCCTATTGGTTTTTTATGCAATCCTAATTGAGCCCATGTTAGCATTTCAAATAATTCTTCCATAGTACCAAAACCACCTGGAAGTGATATAATCCCGTCGCTTAACTCATGCATTTTCATCTTACGTTCTCCCATGGTATCAACTGTAATTAGCTCGGTAAGATTTGTTTGTACTACTTCTTTAGTTTTTAAAAAATCTGGAATGACTCCTATTGCTTTACCTCCATGATCCAATGTACCGTTTGCCACTTGCCCCATAAGTCCTAACTTACTTCCTCCATAGACCAATCGTGCTCCGATTTCATGAATGTTTTTTCCTATTTGATAAGCCGCTTCATAAATCACAGTATCATTACTATCACTACTCCCACAGTATACTGCTATAGATTTTAATGTATTCATTTGTTGATTTTAATTCTTTTTATAAGCTTTAATCATTCTATCGTTATCTTGTAAATCTTTTCGTAATTCTACAACATCAAACCCATCCTTCTCAATCATTGATTTTGTTTCGTTTCCTAAATATTGATTGATTTCAAAATACAATGCTCCATCTTTAGTTAAAGATTTTGCTGCCAAATTTGTTATTTTTTCATAGAAAACCAATGCATCATCATTAGCAACAAACAATGCCAAATGTGGTTCATTCTCTAACACATTTGGTTTCATTTCTTCTTTTTCTTGATTCCTAACATAAGGTGGATTAGAGACTATAATATCATAATCGTCTAACTTATTCGATTCTAATATATTTTGAGATATAAAAGTTACGGATGCTTCATTTTTTACGGCATTTTTTCTAGCTACTATCAGTGCCTCTTCAGAAACATCAATAGCAAACACTTCTGCCATAGGTAATTCTTTGGCTAAGCTTATAGCAATACATCCACTACCTGTACCTATATCCAAAATTTTGACTTTTGGATTGGCTTTTAAACGAATATCTTTAACAATCCAATCGACCAGTTCTTCTGTTTCTTGTCTCGGAATCAACACTGAAGAGTTTACATCAAAATCAAGTCCGTAAAAAGTAGTATTTCCTACAATATATTGAATTGGTTTTTCTTCTAACAATTGTTCTTTTGCTTTTTCAAACAATTCAATTTCATTAGAATTCAATTTTCTTTGTAACTGAATAGCTACATCAACACGTCTCATTTTCAAATACGCATCTGTTAACCAATAAAAAAAATTTGTTGCTTCTTGAGTTTCGTATATCGTCGCTAAAGCTTCAATAAATTGTATTCGTAATTCTTGTATAGTCATCTAGTTCCCCTCCTGATAGTATCTATAATTTCTTGAGCATCCATACGGGACAACTATAATGTCCTGTATTTCCCATTGGAGTCTCTAAATATTCAAATCCTGTTTTTTTATATAACTTTTGAGCAGCTTTCATGTAAGGCATTGTTTCTAAATAACATTGCTTGTATTCATTTTTTTGAGCATAGGCAATACAAGTATTCATCATTTCACTTCCGATACCTTTACCTCTTGCCTTATCAAGAAAATACATTTTTTGTAATTCACAAACTTCTTTTTCACCTTCTAATGGCCCAATACCTGCGCCTCCTATAATTTCTCCTTCTTCCTCTACAACAAAGTATTGCATAGCTTTAGGCATGTATGTTTCATACATTTTATCCAAAGAAACATCTTCATAAGCAGTACCTACTTTTGGCACCCCCAATTCAATTAAAACCGTTCTAACCATCTTAGCTACAGCCTTATTATCTTTTAATTCAATAGGACGAATAATTGTATTCTTCATTATGATTATTATATACTACTTTTGTGTTCGAAATATACACTAAATCTCTTGGATCATTATGAATCGATTCCTTTTATTTTTAGCATTATTTGCAAGCGTTTCTAGCTGTATTTCTCCTAAAAAACCTGTCTTTAAATATGTCGATATGATAAAGATAGAAAAAATAGGATTACGTGAAGTTACCGTTAAAGCAAATGCTGTTTTTGAAAATCCAAATGCACTGAATGGGACTCTTTCTATTGATGATATTCATATTGTGGTAAACTCTATTGATGTAGGTACTGTCTCTTCAGAAATTTTTAAAGTTCCTCAACAAAACAATTTCACAATCCCTTTAAAAGGAACATTTTCGCTTTCCAAAATTTATGAAAACGATAAGAATAATTTATTGAATAGTATTTTACGAACTATCCAAACGGATTCTATACAGATACAATACAAAGGAGCCATTAAATATCACCTTGGAGATTTTAAATATCCTTATAAGATTAATAAAAAAGAATATATATCCTTAAAATAGCAACGTAGACATGCATGAGATTTATATAAAACGATGTATTCAACTTGCCAAAAATGGTTTAGGCACAACATATACTAATCCTATGGTCGGAAGTGTAATTGTACACAACGATCGCATTATTGGAGAAGGATGGCATCAAAAAGCAGGGGAAGCTCATGCAGAAGTGCATGCAATCAATAGTGTAAAGAATAAAGATTTACTTAAAGAGTCTACTATTTATGTAAGTTTAGAGCCTTGTAGCCATTTTGGAAAAACCCCTCCCTGTAGCGATTTAATCATTCAATATGGGATTCCTAATATTGTAATCGGGGCTGTCGATTCTTTTGCCAAAGTAGCAGGTAGAGGTATTCAAAAACTAAAAAATGCTGGACGCAATGTTACTGTAGGTGTATTAGAAAAAGAATGCCTTGAATTAAACAAACGTTTTTTTACATTTCATACTAAAAAAAGACCTTATATAATTTTAAAATGGGCTCAATCTCATGATGGTTTTATTGCTCCAAATATGGATACTATTTTAGATAGAAAACCTATCTGGATTACCAATCCTCAATCAAGGCAATTGGTACATAAATGGAGAGCCGAAGAGCAATCTATTTTAGTTGGTACCAATACTGTTATAAAAGACAATCCTAAGTTAACTATAAGAGATTGGTCTGGTATCAATCCTACGCGAATTGTATTAGATCAACAAGAAAGGATCCCTAAAGATTCTTTTATTTTTGATCAATCTGCTCCTACTATTATAATTACAAAAGAGGGTGCTTACAACGATTTTAATGCAACAAATATCCGGATTAAAAATATAGATTTTAGTATAAACCCTATCTCTCAAATATGTGCTATTTTACATAAAGAAGAAATTCAATCCATTATTATAGAAGGAGGAACTCAAACTATAACTTCGTTTATCCAAACTAATTTATGGGATGAAGCAAGAGTTTTTACAGGAACATCTATTATCAAAGATGGTGTAAAAGCTCCAACATTAAAAAGTACTTCTTTCAATAGTTCTTCAATTTTTACTGACATTTTAACAACTTATTACAATGATTAATACAATCATTTTTGATTTTGGTGATGTATTCATCAATTTAGATAAATCAGCAACTCCTAAGGCATTTAAGCAATTAGATGTGGATTATACTGGTCAAAAAGAGACCTTACTAAATAATAAGTATGAAATAGGACTTTGTACCACAGAAACGTTGATTACTACATATCAACAATGGTACCCTCATCTCTCTAAAAAACAATTCATTGATTGTTGGAATGCTATTTTATTAGACTTTCCTTCCTATCGTTTGGATTTTCTAAAAAAAATAATTTCGCTTAAGAAGTATCGTCTTATCTTATTAAGTAATACTAATGATTTACATATCGATTGGATTAAAAATCATATTACTTTTTACGAAGAATTCAAAGCTTCATTTGATGTATTCTATTTATCTCAAGAAATACATTTCAGAAAACCTAATGCTGATATTTTTGAATTTGTTCTAAAAGAAAATCAATTAATTCCCGATCAGACATTGTTTATAGATGACACATCTGCAAATACTCAAACAGCAAAATCTTTAGGTATCCATGTATGGAATAACAATCCTAAAACAGAAGATATCATTAACCTATTTACTAGTAAAGCAGATTTATTTTGATTTTTCTTATTCTTAGCATTCTTTTTAGCAGTATACTATTTATCATTTTTAAATTATTTGGTAAATACGATATTGATATTCTACAAGCTATAGTAGTTAATTACATAGTTGCTACATCTTGCGGACTTCTGTCTACAACAAATACAATTCCTTTCTTACAATTACATAATTATGATTGGTTTTGGGGAGCAGTAATTTTGGGTTTTATATTTATTACAGTTTTCAATCTTGTCGCGTTAACCACACAAAAAAATGGCGTATCTGTAGCTGCAGTTGCTAGCAAAATGAGTCTAGCCATTCCTATTATTTTTGGAATCATCGTATATAATGAAAGTACTGATTTTCTCAAGATCATAGGAATATGCATTGCTTTGATAGCTGTATATTTAACATCCATTAAAGCAAATCAGACTACAACAACTCAAAAAAGAACCTTACTTCTTCCTATTCTAGTATTTATAGGAAGTGGTATTATCGATACAGGATTAAAATTTTTAGAAATAAAATATGTTTCGCCAGAAGATACTGCGATATTCTCTGCTACTATTTTTCTTTTTGCAGCCATCATTGGTATTTGCATTCTAATCATCAAACAGGTTCAAGGGTCTTTACATTTTAAATTAAAAAATGTTATTGCTGGAATTTGTTTAGGAATACCTAATTATTATTCTATTTATTTTTTAATTCAAGCACTTAGAAGTCATCAAGATAGTGCTATTATCTTTACCATTAATAATATTGCTGTATTGCTGGTATCTACAGTTATCGGTATATTATTATTTAAAGAAAAACTAATTTTAAAAAATTGGATTGGTATTGCTCTTGCCATTATTAGTATTATATTGGTTGCAGCAGTATCATAACATTTGAATCCTATTATTTTGGAGATAAAAGACACCTACAAAACAATTGACATCCCTAACGAAGAAGTCCTTTTTAAGGATAAAAACAGTAAGTTTTTTGGATATGCCTATCCAATAGCATCTGAAGATGATGTAAAAAAGCATATTGAATCTTTAAAAAAAAAGCATCATGCAGCTAGGCATTGGTGCTATGCTTGGCAATTAGGCACAGATACTATACGACATCGCGCTAATGACGATGGGGAGCCATCAAACTCAGCTGGACAACCTATTTATGGACAGATTCAATCTTTTGAAGTTACCAATATTCTTATCGTGGTTGTTCGTTATTTTGGCGGTGTAAAACTAGGTGTTGGCGGTTTGATTAATGCTTATAAAACAGGTGCACAAATGGCTCTACAAGCCTGTGATATTAAAGAAAAAACTATCGATATTGCATACGAAATCATTTTTGAATACAAGAATATGAATAAAGTTATGCGAGTAATCAAGGAACATGCTATCAATATTACGAATCAAAAACTTGAATTAGATTGTAGAATTTATATTTCTATAAGAAAGAAAAATGCATCAAAAATAAAAGATATCTTCGATGCATTGTATGAGGTCGATATTAAAGAAATTGATTAATTATAATTTTCAATTCGATCTAAAAGATCCTTTGGACATACGATTGGTTTGCGTGTAACGGCATCAACAAAAACCAAAGTCGTTGTAGCAGTTGTTAACAATTCACCCTCTTGATTATAGATTTCATAGTCAAAAATGATTCTCGCTGTAGGAATTTTCCGAAGCATAGTTCTAACATTTAATTCATCATCAAAATAGGCTGATTTTTTAAATTTAAAGTCCATTGTAAAAATAGGTAGCATAACACCATTTGCTTCCAGTTTTTTATATGAGACCCCTAATTTCTCCAACCAGTCAATCCTTGAAACCTCCAGATACTGAGGGTAGTTACCGTGATGCACAACTCCCATTTGATCAGTTTCTGCGTATCTTGCTTTTATCTTTGTTTCTGAAATAATTTTCATTATTTTATATAATATTTTTACTACAAATTGAGTTTACCTTACTATAAAGTATGCGAAAAAAATAATTAAAATTCAACCTACAATTTGTTTTTTTTTTACATTTTTTGTTCACATCTTTGTTCACAGAAAACAACAGGGAGTATTTCAAGAATTTTCCACTTTTATTTAATCATTTTTAATAGTAAACCTTAACCACTGTATGAATAAAACAGCGCAATCAGTTTGGGATAAATGTCTGTCTTTTATAGAGGACAACATCACTCCACAGGCGTATAAAACCTGGTTTGAACCTATTAAAGCTGTAAAATTAACAGAAGGGGCTTTAAGTATTCAAGTACCTAGCAAATTCTTTTACGAATGGTTAGAAGAGCATTATGTTAAGTTACTTAAAGTTTCTCTTATGAGAGAACTTGGCGAAGGAGCTAAATTAGTATATGTAATCAAAATGGATAATTCTTATGATAGTAAGGTTCCTTTTACAGAAAAAATTCCTAGTGCTAATAGATCTGCGGTAAAATCGCAAGAAGTTGATGTACCTATTAAAAGTAAAAATCCTGAATTAAAAAACCCTTTTGTTATACCTGGTATTCGAAATGTTAAAATCGAATCTCAACTAAACCCTAGTTATAATTTTGAAAACTTCTTAGAAGGAGATTCAAATCGTTTGGCTAGATCTGCAGGTATGGCTGTTGCAAATAAGCCTGGAGGTACTTCTTTTAATCCATTATTAATTTTTGGAGGAGTAGGTTTAGGTAAAACACATTTAGGTCATGCTATAGGTGTTAATATTAAAGACAACTATCCAGAAAAAACAGTATTGTATATTTCTGCAGAGAAATTTACTCAACAATATATAGAGTCTGTTAAAAAGAATAATCGTAATGATTTTATTCATTTTTATCAAATTATAGATGTTTTAATTGTTGATGATATACAACTATTATCTGGTAAAGCTGGTACGCAAGATGTATTCTTCCATATATTTAACCATTTACACCAAAATGGCAAGCAAGTTATTTTAACTAGTGACAAGGCTCCTGTTGATATGCAAGACATAGAACAACGCTTATTGTCTCGTTTTAAATGGGGATTATCTGCTGAATTGCATCATCCAGATTTTGAAACTAGAATTTCTATTATTAAAAACAAACTATATAGAGACGGTGTAGAAATGCCTGAAGATATTGTTGAGTTTTTAGCAAATAATATTAAAACCAATATTCGTGAATTAGAAGGGGCTATTATTTCTTTAATAGCACACTCTTCGTTCAACAGAAAAGATATTACAATCGATCTAGCTAGAAATATCGTAGACAATTACGTTAAAAATACCAAACGTGAAGTTTCTATAGATTATATCCAGAAAGTAGTTAGTGATTATTTCCAAATGGATGTTGAAACACTGCAATCAAAAACAAGAAAGCGCCATATTGTTCAAGCACGTCAATTAGCAATGTTTTTTGCCAAAAAACTAACCAAAGCTTCTTTAGCTAGTATTGGTTCGCAAATTGGTAAACGAGATCATGCTACTGTATTGCATGCCTGCAAAACTGTGGATAATTTATCCGCAACAGATAAGCAATTCAGAAAATATGTTGAAGATTTGAACAAAAAACTTACTTTATAATTTCAATCTATAAAAATGCGTGTAAAAATTCTAATGGTTTGTCTTGGCAATATTTGTCGCTCCCCATTAGCCGAAGGCATTTTACAAGCTAAATTAGATTCTAATAAATATTTTGTAGCGTCCGCAGGAACAAGTAGTCATCATAAAGGTGAACAACCTGATCCTAGATCTATACGTATTGCAGAAAAATATAATATAGATATTAGTCAACAATCATCTGATCATTTTTCTATTAATCATTTTGATGCTTTTGATTTTATTTATGCAATGGATCAATCCAATTATAAAAACATTATCAAATTAGCTCGAAATATCTCTGATAAGCAAAAGGTAAAACTTATCCTTGATGAATTGAATCTTGATAAAAATCTTGAAGTTCCCGATCCTTATTATGGTGGAGATCAAGGTTTCGAAAATGTATTTAAAATGCTAAATCAAGCTTGCGAAAATATTGCATTAAAACTTCAATAACATCTTAATACGACAAAGAATTCAAACTTTTTCATATATTTAGACGATATTTTTCGATTCATTTGTAATCAAAAAATATTCGATTATCACAAAAACGACATTAGAAACATACCCTATGGAATACAATTCTCCCCCTTTAACAGGAAAGTTATACCTTATCCCCAATAGACTTGGCGATGATATTCCGCTAGAAGTATTACCAATTTCTATCAAGAAAGTTTTAGAAGAAGTAGACCATTATATTGTAGAAAACGAAAAACCCGCTAGGCGTTTTATCAAAAAAGTTAGTCCTAGTAAATCTCAAAAATCTCTAACTTTATATTCTATTAATAAATATACAGATGCTTCTGAGATTCCTGAATTTTTGGCTCCATGTTTACAAGGTCAATCGATGGGTTTATTATCTGATGCTGGTTGTCCAGGTATTGCTGATCCAGGAGCTGAGGTAATAAAAATCGCACATCAAAAAAGAATTCAAGTAGTACCACTTGTTGGTCCTTCTTCAATTTTATTAGCTATGATGAGTAGTGGTATGAATGGTCAAAGTTTTACCTTTAATGGTTATCTACCTATCGACAAAAATGAACGGAAACTAAAGATCAAGCAATTAGAGCGTCTATCAGCTGAACAGCAACAAGCTCAAATTTTTATTGAGACTCCGTATAGAAATGATAAAATGCTTGCCGATCTCACAACAATATTACATCCTAACACTAGTTTATGCGTAGCATGTGATATCACATTAAATACGGAATTTATATTAACAAAAACTGCTAAGGAATGGTCTAAAATAAAAATAGACCTTCATAAAAGGCCTACTATATTTATTTTACAAAAGGAATAAGTTTAAAACTTATTCCTTTTATTTTTTCTATTCAAAACTAACTTTAGCTTTTTTATTCATTTCTACTAATGAAGTATCATATCCAGCAAAACGCTTCATATAATATCGTATTGTAGTACCAAAAGCATCTGAAAAGCCTGTAACACCTCCGCTACGAAGATATTTTTTAACAGACCCAGGTCCAGCTAAATGAGCTGCTGCTAAAATCCCTGATTCGGTAACTTTAACTCCATTAATCGTTTTTCCATCAAAACGAGTTATATCTCTTCGAAGAATCCATTTATTACGACTTGCATTTGCATAAAATGCTTTTTCTTGCAACTCTGGATTATTTAAGAAACCTTTAACATTTTTTATTCCTATTAAAGCTAATGTTCCTTTTCCAAATTGATATTTTCCTAAATACCCAAATTGATTAACAACATCATAATTTCCTCTAGATTCTTTAAAAGCTACAGCTTCTTTAAACCCTAAATAAGATTTCCCTAATTCTGGCGTAATATCTCCAGATAAGTTATCTTTAATTTCATTAAAATTAGGAGCTATATACAGTAAATCTAATCCTTTAGTACTATAACTACTAAAATCATTTTCTTTTTTATCAGTAAAGCCCACTATTACTACTCCGCTTATTGCTAGTAGTCCAGATAATTTAACTATCCTTTTTATCATATAAAAATTTTCTGAATAGACATCATTTCATTCTGTAATAGAACAATCTAATGGTCTCCTTTCTATTCAAATTTTTGCGGTGCAAATATACGATATTTTTATAATATCAATCAACCGTAATGTTAAAGTTTATACAAAACTGAAATACAGCTATTTAGAGTGAAAAGACACTAACATCAACACTTGTTTTTTATCATATACATTATAAAAAAAGAAAATCCTTGATTATTTCACAAAGAAATCAACCAAGGATTAAACATTTAAAACCTTTTTCAGGCAAATACAAGATTATCTTTTAATGCCTTTTTTATTAATCCATTTAACATATTCGTTTTTATTTCTATTATGTTGTGCTAATGTTTTTGCAAATTTATGATATCCAAAATTCTTAACATTAGCTACAAAAAAGTAATACTCATGCTTTTCATAGTTAAGCACGGCATCAATTGCAGAAATATCTGGCATTGCTATTGGTCCAGGAGGTAACTCTTTTTGTTTGTAAGTATTATATGGGCTATCTAACTCTAAATCCTTATATAAAACTCTTTTAATCACCCTATCCCAATCATTTGCATGTTTCTTTATAGCATAGATAACTGTTGGATCTGCATCTAATTTCCAACCATTTACATACCTATTCATATAAACTCCTGCAATTCTCGGGCGTTCATCTACTTTAGCTGTTTCCTTTTGTACAATAGAAGCTATAACAGTTACTTGATGTGGAGTTAATTGAATAGTATCTGCTTTGGCTCTTCTCTCTTTTGTCCAAAACCTGTTATACTCCTTTAACATTCTTGCTCTAAATTGATCTGCTGAGGTATTCCAGAAAAACTCATATTTATTTGGAATATACATCGCTAAGGCTGTTGCATCATCAAATCCATTTTCTTGTAAAAAAGCTTCTTCCTTAAACATTGTTATTAACGAAGTACTATCTGCTTCAATTTGCTGTGCAATTCTCTTTGCTAAATTCTCTAATCTCTCTTGATTATTAAAGGTTAGTTGAACAGGTATATTATTACTTCGTAATGCATTAATTAATTCATTATTATTTAATCCATTTTTTAAACTATACCGTCCTGCTTTAACATTTTTTGTATATCCTTTTCTTTCCGCTAGTTTATTAAAGCTATAAAAATCTTTCACTAGAGGTTTCATCTTTTTTGCTACATCCTCGTATACAGCTCCAGATGGAATATAAATTAATGTTGTTTTAGTTTCAAAATTAGTATTAGGAGCAAAAACTGCTTGATAAACAAAATATGAAAATATTCCAGCTCCAATTAATCCTAGTAAAACAATTGCTAATAATATTTTTTTAATGTACATATAGTAATTGATATAATAATTCGTCTTTAAAAGTTGTTCCTACAAGATTCCAATCTTTCTTTATTCCTATTGATTGAAATCCTTGTTTCTCAAACAATTTGATACTTGCTATATTATCTGCAGAAATGTTTGCATATAATTGGTGCAAATGTAAATGTCTTTTTCCATATTCGACTAATAATTGCAAAGCTTCTTTACCGTATCCTTTTCCTCTCTCCTCTCTTTCTGCAATTAAAATACCTATTCCAGCTCGGCGATGTGTTGGATTAAAATCAAACAAATCAATTAAACCCAACATAGCATCATCATGAGTGCATATCATTAAACGTAATTGTTTTGCTTCATAGATATCTTGCTGTGCATTTTCTAAATATTGCCGAATTAAAAACCTAGAGTAAGGTGTTTGAGTAGCACTCATTTCCCAAATTTGCTCATCGTTTTCTATCGTATAAATAAACTCTAAGTCTTCTGGTTCTAATGCTCTTAGATATATATGTTCACCTTTTAATGTTACCATTGAATCTCTCCTTTAAAAACTTGCTCTGCTGGTCCTATTAAAAAAATATTGCTATATCCTTGATCTGTACTCTCGAAAGTAACTTTTAAATCTCCTCCTAATGTTTTAATTGCAATTTCTTCACTTGTCGTTTTATTTGTTTTATGCATTGCTAAAGCTACTGCTGTTACTCCAGTTCCGCATGATAATGTTTCATCTTCGACACCTCTTTCATAAGTTCTCACTGCAAACTTATTTTCTTCTTGTTTTTCCACAAAATTAACATTGGTTCCCGCAGTAAAATACGGTGCTCCATTACGAATCAATTTCCCATTATTCCTAACATCATAATTTTGTAAGTCTCGAACTTCTTCTACATGATGCGGAGATCCTGTATCCAAAAACAAATGATTCTCTAATGTTTCTATTTTTGAGACATCTTGCATTTGTAAATGAACTAATCCATCTTCAATTCTTGCTATATGTTTTCCGTCAATAGCTGTAAAAACAGCTTTCTCTTTAATCACATTTTTATATGCTGCAAAAGCTACTAAACATCTACCTCCATTACCACACATCGTACTCTCTTTTCCATCTGCATTAAAATACACCATTGTAAAATCATCCCCTTCACTTGTTGGTTTTTCTAAAAACATTAAACCATCTGCTCCTATGCCATATTTTCTATCACATAGCCTTTCAATTAGTTTGGTATCATTTTTGGAGATTATTTGTTCTCTATTATCTATGATTACAAAGTCGTTTCCCGTACCTTGATATTTATAAAATGTAAGTGTCATCAATTAATTATAAATCTATTAAAGACAAAGGTACAAAGATTGCAATCATAGCAAAAAATTCTATAAGCGTTAACAGTACGTTAAAAATGAAAAAAAACATTTAAAATTGTAATTTCAAAAATAAATCCTAGTCTTATAGAATACAAAATAGTACTTAACATAACCTAAAACTAAAAAGAAGATGAAAAGATTTTTGAGTTTATTAGTTGTAGCAGTTTTAGCAGGGGTTCTTACATTAGGATCTTACAAATTGTTTATTGAACCTACAACAGTAGTCACTTCTGGAATTTCAGAAACACCAAACTATATACCCGCGAATTATATTCCTGAGGTAACAAATACAAATATTACAGCTGCAACTAACATAGATTTTTCTAGTGCTGCTGAAAAAACAGTTAATGCTGTAGTACATGTCAAGCATTACGGAACAACAAGAGTTGCAAGAAACTTGATGGACTATTTTCGTAATGGAGGTGGTGTAGAACAAAAACGCATTACCGGTGCAGGATCTGGAGTTATTATTACACCTGATGGATATATTGTAACAAATAATCATGTAATTGCTGGAGCTTCAGAATTAGAAGTCACTCTAAATAATAATAAAACATATAAAGCTGAAGTAATAGGTACAGCTCCTAAATCTGATATTGCTTTAATTAAAATAGATACTGATGAGACTTTAAGCTATATCCCATTTGGAGATTCAAATTCTGCTAAAGTTGGTGAATGGGTACTCGCAGTAGGAAACCCTTTCAACTTAACTTCTACAGTAACTGCAGGAATAATTAGTGCTAAATCCCGTGATCTTGATGAGAATGATGCCAATTATCAATCATTTATTCAAACTGATGCTGCAATTAACCCTGGTAATAGTGGGGGTGCTTTAGTTAATACTAAAGGAGAACTAATTGGTATTAATACTGCTATTACATCTCAAACTGGTAGTTATGTTGGATATGCATTCGCTGTTCCTTCAAATAACGCAAAAAAGATCGTAGATGATTTAATTGAATTTGGAGATGTACAGCGTGGCATTTTAGGTATTGGTATTGATCATATTAATGAGCAAACTAGAGAAACATATAGTATCAATGAAACACAAGGTGTTATTGTTGCTGACGTATCTGAAAAAAGTGGCGCAAAAAAAGCTGGTATAAAAAGAGGAGACGTTATCAAAGAAATTGATGGCTTAGCGATTAAAAAGTTTGCAGACTTAACAGGATATGTAAGTAGTAAAAGACCTAATGATATTATTCAAGTAAAAATTGTAAGAGATGGTGATTTATTGACAGTACCTGTTACATTAAATAAATTTGAAGTTCAATCGTATCAAATCGAAGCTGTAGGAGTAGAAATAAGCAATCCAAACAAAGAGTATTTAAAGAAATTTAATCTTGATCACGGTGTTGTTATTACAAAAGCATTGACTAGAAAAATGCAAAACTACAACTTACAAGGAATCATAATCACTGAGATTGATGGTGAAAAAGTAAAAAGCGCAGTAGACGTAAAAAGAATTATCGAAAAAAAATCTGACAATGAAGATATCAGTATCAGCTTAATAGATCGAAATGGAGAAAAACGTGAGTTCGTTTTCCAATAAAATAATAAAACTTTATCGTGTATCCCTTTACTTTCTAAAGTAAAGGGATATTTTTTTATAAAAACCTTTACGAAAACGTTTGAAATATATACTTTTGCTCGAAATTATAGTTTTAACAAACACAACACTATTATGAGCTCAAATCAAGTTTATGAAAAAGAACTTGCTTTTCAGGCAGACAGAAGACGTGCAACTGTAGCATTCATCAAAACCGTTAGTGATTTATGGTATGACAATTCAATTGAATTGGTATTATTCCGTAATCAACTTATTAACAAAAACATTAGTGAAATACTCAATCTTCATGAGTATGCTGGTGAGTTTGTTCAAAAACCAATTTCAATTTTTGACTCTGTTGAAATAGCACAAGCTATTAAACAAATGGATTTACCTCCATCTAAACTTGACATTGGAAAGCTTACGTATGAGTATCATATTTCTGGTGATGAATTCGAAACTGCTTCTGATTTTGTAATGCATAAATTGCAAGATGCTAAAGAAGCTAAAGGTATCGTTCCTAAAGATGTTGTTCTTTATGGATTTGGTCGTATTGGCCGTCTAGTCGCTAGAGAACTAATGACATTAACTGGTAAAGGTAGCCAATTACGTTTACGAGCAATTGTAACACGTGGTGAGATTACTGAGCAAGTTTTACTTAAACGTGCTTCATTACT
The DNA here is from genome assembly GCA_947498595.1 of uncultured Aquimarina sp. Classification (GTDB taxonomy): domain Bacteria; phylum Bacteroidota; class Bacteroidia; order Flavobacteriales; family Flavobacteriaceae; genus Aquimarina. The sequence goes on along the minus strand of CANMKX010000008.1, from coordinate 62,645 downwards.
TAAAAATGATTCTGTACACGGTGATTTCGCTGGTACAGTTAATATTGATCTTGATAAAAAAGCATTAATTATTAATGGTACTACTGTTAATGTAATCAATGCTTCACAACCTGAAGATATTGATTATACAACTTATGGTATCAATGATGCTTTAGTTATAGATAATACAGGAGCCTTTAGAGATAAAGAAGCTTTAAGTAGGCATTTAGTTTCAAAAGGTGTAGATAAAGTATTACTTACTGCACCAGGAAAAGGAATTCCTAATATTGTTCATGGTGTTAATCATACAGAACACAATCCTGACGAGGTAAATATATTTTCTGCAGCTTCTTGTACTACAAATGCCATTACTCCTATTCTACAAGCTGTAGATGATAGTTTTGGTGTAGTTAAAGGTCATTTAGAAACAATTCATGCATATACTAATGATCAAAACTTAGTAGATAATATGCATAAAAAGTATCGTCGTGGTCGTGCTGCTGCATTAAATATGGTAATTACAGAAACTGGAGCTGGTAAAGCTGTTTCTAAAGCATTACCTACGTTTGAAGGTAAATTGACATCAAATGCTATTAGAGTACCTGTTCCAAATGGTTCTTTGGCTATTTTAAACTTAAACCTAGAAAAAAACACTTCTGTTGATAGTTTAAATGCTATTATAAAGAAATATGCTCTTGAAGGAAATTTAGTAGAACAAATTAAATATTCTTTAGATGACGAATTAGTATCTAGTGATATTATTGGTTCTTCGGCTCCGTCAATTTATGATAGTAAAGCTACCATCGTAGATAAAAGTGGTACTAACGCTATTTTATATGTTTGGTATGATAATGAATATGGTTATAGCCATCAAGTAATTAGGCTATCAAAATACATTGCAAAAGTAAGACGTTTCACTTATTATTAATAAGTAAAACACATACATAATTTATAAAATAAGAGCTTTGTTATTCTAAAAAACAAAGCTCTTATTTCTTTATAGAAAAACTAGTATTTTACTATAAAATTCTTCTCTAGAAAAATCTTTCTAAATTGTCAACAATATCGTATAATTGCTAGCGTTACAAAAAAAACAATGCTTAACAAAAACCCAATGAATTTTATCAAATATTTTTTAACCCTCATCCTTGTTGTAACCTTTTTTAATACAGCAACCCTATATGCGCAAAAAGCTCCTGAAAGTAATCCTTTAAAAGAAGGTTCTATTTCAAATCAATTTGATCATATTATTGAAAAATCTGGTCGATACCAAAAATATAAAGTAGTAAAGAAAGAATGGTTAAGTCTTATTAAAGCTAATACTCTTGATACTTTAAAGACATTAGAAAATTCTATTTCTACTGCCAACCAACAAATATCTAAGCAACAAAACACGATTACTAAATTAGAAGAATCACTTTCTAAGATTAATAACGATTTAACATCTATTACTAGTGAAAAGGATAATATGATGTTTTTAGGAATGGCATTCACTAAAAGTAATTATAAAGTTATGATGTGGGCTATTGTTGCAATTTTAGTAGTATTATTACTATTCTTTATCTTTAAATTTAAAAGCAGTAATAGCGGTACAGTACAAGCCAAAAAAGCATTAGCTGATATAGAAACTGAATTTGAAGAACACAGACGTCGCTCGTTAGAACGCGAACAAAAAGTGATGCGAAAACTACAAGACGAAATAAACAAGCAAAAGAAATCTTAATAAAAAGAGCAGTTTGATCACAAACTGCTTTTTTTTATCTTTTTTTTCACATTTATAATGTAATGATCTAATATTTTTTGAGACTACAAAGACTGCAATAAAATCAAATCAATTTATTAAATGTATTTAAGCAGAAAATCTCAATTACTATTATTTTTTTTGTTTACCTATTTCATGAGTTTTGCCCAAGAAACTACAGGTAAACTAGCTGGGGTATTAAAAGATGCCAAAGACCAGCCCATCGTATTTGCCAATGTTATTGTTACAGATCTTGACACTGGTGCAGAATACGGTACTATTTCTCAAGACAATGGTTACTATCAATTTAATCAACTTCCTCCTTCGAGTAATTACCAATTAAAGATTTCGTTTGTAGGTTTTAAAGATCAAATAATTAACGACATAGTTATCCAATTAGGAAAACAAACCCTAAGAGACCTTATTCTTCAAGAAGATAATGTTACATTAAGTGAAGTCGTTATTACGGTCGATAAAAATGATCCTATTCAAAACAGGAAAAAAGGAAACGAAGCCTTAGTTACACAAAGTACTATTGGAAAAATCCCAACTGTAAATAGAAGCATACAGGATATCACAAAAGTTCTTCCTGAAGCCAATTTAAATTCATTTGGAGGAGCTAGTAATCGTTTCAATAATTTAAATATTGATGGAATTGCTAACAATGATGTTATCGGATTCCAAGAGCCTGCGAGTGGAGCTTCTGGATCGTTAGCTAATGGTACTCCTGGAAGTTTATCTTCTTCTCAACCTATTAGTTTTGGTGCTATAAAAGAATTGTCGGTAAAAGTAGCTCCATTTGATGCTAGCTTAGGTAATTTTACAGGCGCTAATATCAATGTCGTTACAAAAAATGGTACTAACAAATTAAAAGGAGAAGTATACGGTTTTGGAAATAATGACCTACTTGCAGGCCGTTATGCCAACGGAATCAAACAACCTATCGAAGATTTTTATGATGTTCAATTTGGTGCTGGTGTCGGTGGTCCTATAATTAAAAACAAACTTTTTTATTATGTTAATGTAGAACAAGCTATTAACAATCAACCTGTTTTAAATGCTCCTGGTAGTGCTACCTCTAATATTCCTGTTGATGTAGTAGAACAAATCTCAGATAGATTACAAACGCGCTATAATTATGATCCTGGTACATTTACTGAGGCCAGTTTACAACGAAATAGTACTAAAGTATTTGCTCGTTTAGATTATAATATCTCTCAAAAGCACAAATTATCACTACGTAATAATTATGTGAATAGCTTTGCAGATAATCTTGAATGGAATGCTAATTTCTTCAATTTTGGAAATCAAGGATATCGTCATAAAAGTTCTGCTAATAGTTTAGTGGCAGAATTAAAAAGTTCTTTTAATAATAACACAAATAATACGTTAACTGTTGGATATAATCGCGTAGAAGAAAATCGAGATTTCGATGGAGACGTTTTTCCTCATTTAGAAATCATTTACAACGGAACCAATACTATTTTTGCTGGAACTTATAGAGAAGCTTCTGTTTTTGGAACTTCGTTAAATACATTCCAAATCAATGATAAGCTAACATACTATAAAAACAAGCATACATTCACTTTTGGAGCTGGTGCAGAATATAACGATATAGAGTATCGTTTCTTATCTGCTTTTAATGGTCGTTATCAATATCGATCTGTTGACGATTTTTTAAACGATACTCCTGCACGTATTCGTGGTGTATATAATATAGAGAACGACGACTTTAATTTTAATAGAAATAACCCTTCTGCTGCATTTGGAGTAATATTAGCGAATGCATATGCACAAGATCAAATCCGTTTTTCGGATCGTTTTTCTTTACTATTAGGACTTCGTTTAGATTCTCAAATTCTACCAAGTAATTTACCTATCAGTCAAGAAGTACAAAACACACCAGAATTTAGCCATTTTGATAATAAGATCAGTGCTACTCCACAAATCAACCCTCGTTTAGGTTTTGACTTGGTTTTAAACAAAGAAAAAACAGCTTTATTAAGAGGAGGTACTGGTTTTTATACTGGTCGTATTCCTTTTTTATGGTACGCCTATGCCGAGTATATTTCAGGGACTCGTTATTTTAATATCGATATCAGACCAGATGCTAGTTCTCCTACTCCTATTGAGCCTGTATTTTCTGATGTTGCAGCTTTACAGCCTAATTTAACTGAAATTAATTTAATTGATAATAATTTCAAATTACCTAGAGAATGGAAAAGTAATTTAGCTTTGGACTTAAAGCTTCCTAAGAATTTCACGCTTTCTTTAGAAGGAACATACTCTAAAGTACTTAAAGGATTATTCTTTCAATCAATTAATAGAAGAAATGAAACAGCTAATTATGATGGAGCTGACAATAGATCTTATTTTACTTCAACTGGAGATGATATTAAAATAAATACCAATTTTACTAATGTATTCTTATTAACGAATTCTGATGAAGGATATCGTTATAACTTAACTTTTGGTTTGCATAAAAATGAAGGTTTTTATAAAGGATACGTAGGATATACTTATGGAAAAAGTAAAGATGTATCAAGTACAGTACGTAACTCACAAGCAGCTAATTTTGAATTTAATCAAGCGGTAGTATCTAATGACCCTGATGTCTCATTTTCAAATTTCGACTTGAGACATAAGATAGTATCTTATCAAAATTTTGATTTCAAAATAAAAGATGATGTTTTAAGTGCTGGTTTACTATATAATGGTAGATCAGGAAGTCCTTTCACATATATCTATAGAGGTGATTTAAATAGAGATGGTTCTTCAAGAAATGACCTTATATATGTTCCTGCGAACGCAAACGAAATTAATTTAGTTGATATTACCGATACTTCTGGTAATGTTACTGTAACTGCTGAACAACAATGGGAACAGTTAAACAATTATATCAATAACGATTCTTATTTAAAAGGGCGTCGTGGTCGCATTGCAGAACGTAATGGAGCAAGAACTCCTTGGAATCATCAAATTGATTTAAAGCTATCTTATAAAAAGAAAATCAGAAAAGGTAAAAACTCTATCGAAATAACTTTCGATTTATTAAATCTGCCTAATTTTCTTAATAAAGACTGGGGACGATTATACTTTGTACCTAATGTCCTTAACTCAAGTTTCAGTTTATTAGACTTTGCTGGAGTAGAAAATAATCAACCTACTTTTCAGTTTAGAAATCCTCAAAATACTCCGTGGGTAGTTGACAATGCTAATTCTAGATGGCAGGGTCAAATTGGATTACATTATAAATTCTAAAAAACATTATAAAACATATAACAAAACCAGGTATTCTTAAGAATATTTGGTTTTGTTTTTTATTTATCAAGGTTTCTTTGCACCTTTGCAACCTTATTCAAAAAATACATCAATGCGTATCGATATCATCACTGTTGTTCCTGATATTTTAAAAAGTCCATTTGAAGCTTCTATTTTAAAAAGAGCTATAGAAAAAGGACTTGTAGAAGTACATCTACACAATTTACGTGACTATGTAACTGATAATTATCGACAAATTGATGATTATCAATTTGGAGGTGGTGCTGGAATGGTTATGATGATAGAACCCATAGATAGATGTATCACAAAATTAAAAAGTGAACGATCTTATGATGAAGTTATTTATATGACTCCAGATGGTCAAACACTAAATCAAGGAATTGCAAATCAATTATCTCTACAAGGAAATATTATTATTCTATGCGGTCACTACAAAGGGGTAGATCAAAGAGTAAGAGAACATTTTATCACGAAAGAAATCTCGGTAGGTGATTATGTATTATCTGGTGGTGAGTTAGGTGCTGCTATTTTATGTGATGCAGTGATTCGTTTAATCCCTGGTGTTTTAGGTAATGAAACCTCAGCTTTAACAGATTCATTTCAAGATAACTTATTAGCTCCCCCCATTTATACTCGTCCTGCAGAATATAAAGGTTGGAAAGTTCCTGAGGTTCTTACTTCTGGTAATTTCCCTAAAATTGAAGCTTGGAGAGAAGAACAAGCATACCAGCGAACTAAAACGTTACGTCCTGACTTATTAGAAGACGAATAACAAATAATTACATACAACATTTACAATAAAAGCAGCTTCATAAAGTTGCTTTTTGTGCAAAAAATAATCAAAATCAATACTATATTATCATTTTCATAATTAAAGAAAATATATATTCAAATTTTTCGTTGAGCAAGTATTCGAGTACCGCATTATGAACTAGAATACTACTAGTCAACAACATATGGTTAACAGTGCCCAAAATCATATACTAGTACACCCCCTAGTCAGTTCAGTTTGTGTTTAATAATAATTAAATAACCAAACTCAACATACGTAATGAAGTCTTTCATTTTTACTCTAATCTTATTTATAAATCTTTGCGCGTATGCGCAAGATATACTTCCCACAACTTGTATTTCTCCATCTAAAGCTTTTATAGAAAGTGAAGCTTATTATCAAAAGTATAAAAAAGAAATTAATGCTTTACAAAAATTACCTGGATACAATACTAGAGCCTATACACAAAGTATACATAATGCTATAACAAAATGGGATGGTGGTTCATTTTACAGATTTGAAATAGGAACTGCTCCTGGATCTGATAATATCAATAGAGGCCATCTCTTACGTAATACAGATAGACATACTGGTGGTCATAGCTTTGAAGATTTAAGAAGAAGCGCCTTAGATTTAGGAACTACTTTTAATATTGGTGACGCTTTTTATTTCTCTCTTTACGATTACAATGGAAATAATCCTTCGTGGGTATCTCCCCCTTTACGTTTTAATTGGGAAGATTTAGGAGATCCTTCAAATAATTTAAGAATACAAGTAGAGACCAATTATGGAGTTAATGGATTAGGTCCATATGCCATCTGGCAGCGAGATAAAATGATGGCTTTTTATAATTTAGTCAACCCAATTATTAAAGAAGTTTTTGGAGCTCCATCTAGAAACCATAGCGTTTATATTGTTAATGATGGTAATGCTGTTGGAACAAATACTTTTTACAATGGGCCAAATCAAATTAGTTCTACTTACTTAGAACGTAATGGGGATTTAAGTCAACCTCGTTTAATGATTCATGAATTAATTCATGCTTATCGAGATAATGTTGTATTAAGTAGTAATGACTCTTGGCACTACGATCCTACTCTTAGTGGTTTTGAAGAAGGAATGGCCGAAGCTGTAGCTGTTATTATTATGGATATTTTCATTGGTCGATATCCCAATTTTTTCAACGCAGATGAATTTAAAATTCATTGGTCACATTCTAGAGGAATGCCCTTTGATTGGGATTATGATTTTAAAAACCATAGTCAATTAACTACTACAGATTTCTTTTCTAGTGACATTGGTACAGGAGCACATTGGGAACGATATGGTACCAGTCAAGCTGCGATGCAAAAAATGTATGTTGAAGATCCTAATATATTTAAAAAATTTAATGCAGAATACTATAAACGATTAAATGCTAATCATGAATTAATTCCTTCAAGAGAATTAATCATTGATATTTTTAATTCAATCATACAAGAAATTGAACGTACTCCTACTACAGAGTGGATCAATGATCAACGTATATTTGATTGCGAAGTTATTCCCGGAGATAAAGTACATATGTTAACATTTCATACTGTAGATCCTCCTAGAATACATACACTTGATAATAGAGTACATATTTATCAAACACAAGACCTTCCTGGTGGGGATGAATGGTCTTGGGATACTCCTGATGCTGCAAATCCTGCTAATTCCAAAAGATGGTATGTACAAACAAATAATATCAATGGTCAATTACAAATTTTCAATTACGATAATTCTCTTCATCAAGCCATTAATATTCGAAATGATAAAAATAGTCGTCGCAATGGTGTTGCTCCTTATTTAGGGCCATATCAAGGTGGAAACTTCATGAATTATAATGGTGCATTTACAGGTAACGATGGTCGATATGATTGTATACAACCAGGCTGTGGTAAACGTCCAATAGGTATTGAATCTCACTATTTTTATGCTACATCTACAACAGACAGAAACCATAATGATTTACCTTATAACTTACCTGATAGAGGATCTCAATTAGTTTCAGGATTAGACGATTTAGGATTGTATCGTTATAATATTAGTTTTGAAGGCTCAAAATATAATGGAACATATTATAGATTGCATGGGCAAGAACTTGTTGGAAAAGACGGAATTATTGGAGGTATTAAATCCAATGATATTACTAAAAACATAACAGGAAAACTCTATATAGAACATCAAGACTTTGGAGAAGAAAATTTAATTAATATCAATAATGGAACTTTTATTAGTTCTAGAGATTGGGCAGCTGTTCCAGAAACAGTAACTCATAGGCAAGGTGGTAGAACGGATCGTAGATATTCTATACCAGGAAAAGTACATACAATATATATTAGTGAAGATTGCTCTGAACAAAAGATCGATTTTAGAAATATTAGATATGGAGATGGCTTAGCTGGATCTCAATTATTTCTTTTTACAGTAGAAGATTTTGATATTATCGAATATACTGCTAATGATATTACTATTTGTGAAGGGGAAGATTTAGTATTAACTGTAGAAAATAATTTCCCAGATATTCTTGATGAAGATAGTAGAATTACTTATCGATGGTTAAACCCTGATGGAATCGAAATAGCATCATCGCCTATACATACCATTCCTAATGCTAGTGAAACTACACATCAAGGGACTTATACTTTATTAATTAATTCTTTTGGTTGTATCATCACACAACAAGTAGAAGTTATAATTAATAATGTAGCATTTGATGTTATTATTCCTCAAGAAATCACTTTATGTGAAAGTGAAACTTTAACTATAGAAGCAAATATCATTAACGACGCTACCTATTTATGGAGTGGCCCTAATAATTTCTCGTCTACGACCAGAATTATTTCTATTCCAAACGTTACTATAAATAATCAAGGTACATACTCTTTAGCTGTAACAGCTTTAGATTGTTCTGAAACGCCTATAACAAAAACAGAAACTACCGAAGTAATTATTAATACTGACACCGATTTTGAAGTTAATATACCTACCCTTATTACCCTATGCGAGCAACAAGAATTAACTATTGAAGCTAACTTAGTTAATGGGGCTACTTATTTATGGAGTGGCCCTAATAACTTTTCGGCAACTACTCGTATTATTAATATTCCTAACATTACTCAAAATCAACAAGGAGACTATACTGTTGACATTACAGCTTTAAACTGTTTAAATCAACCTATCACAAAATCAGACACTACAACCGTTGAGGTAAATATTGATACTGATTTTGATGTTAATATACCTACCCTTATTACCCTATGCGAGCAACAAGAACTAACTATTGAAGCCAACCTAGTTAATGGGGCTACTTATTTATGGAGTGGCCCTAATAACTTTTCGGCAACTACTCGTATTATTAATATCCCTAGCATTACTCAAAATCAACAAGGAGATTATACCGTTGCTATTACAGTTTTAAATTGTTTAAATCAACCTATCACAAAATCAGACACCACAACTGTTGAGGTAAATATCGATACTGATTTTGAAGTAGGTACTCCTTCTACAACTACCTTATGCGAAGGCCAAGAATTAATACTCGAAGCAAATTCAATTAACAATGCTACTTATTTATGGAGCGGTCCTAATAATTTTTCGGCCACTACTCGCATTATTAGTATTCCTGAAATTACGACAAATCAACAAGGAAATTATAATATTGAAGTTACTGTTCCTAATTGTATCGGAAACTCTATTACAAAATCAAATACTACTATAGTTGATGTGAACACCGATACTGATTTTGAAGTCAATACTCCTCTTCTTATTACTTTATGCGAACATGAAGAATTAATCATTGAAGCCAACCTTGTTATTGGAGCTACATATCAATGGACAGGTCCAAATAACTTCTCTGCTACCACTAGAATTATTAGTATCCCCAATGTGACTCAAAATCAACAAGGAAGTTATAATGTTGAAGTTACTGTTCCTGGTTGTCTAAATCAACCTATCACTAAAACAAGTACTACTAATGTTGAAATCGACGCTGATATCACTTTAGAAGTTAATACGCCTCCTTCTATTATTTTATGCGAAGGTGATGATTTAACGCTTGAAGCTAATGTAATCGAGGGAGCCACATATTTATGGAACGGTCCTAATAATTTTTCGGCTACAACAAGAATTATCAATATTCCAAATGTATCCGCAATTCATCAAGGCATCTATCTTGTAGAAGCAAGAATTTTTAGTTGTACAGGAGATATCGTTGTCGATTATAGTTCTACCAATGTTATTATTAATGAACAAATTACCATTGAATTAATAACTAATGACATCAATGTTTGTGAAGATGAAACAGCAACTTTAACTGTAAATGAAATAGATAACGCTACTTATTTATGGACGGGTCCTAATAATTTTTCGGCAAGCACGAGAGAAGTTATTATAGACAATATTACATTAGAACAACAAGGGACATATACTGTAACAGTTCAAGCTCCTGATTGTAATCAAATTATGATAGAAAACAGCAGTGATTTAGTTATAAATATTGAAGCTATACCAGAAATAGATCTTAGTGATATTATAGATGAAGCCACAGTTTGTTATCAAAATGCTTTTACTTTAGAAGTTCCATCATATGCTAATGCTACTTATATATGGGAAGGACCTGGTAATTATACGTCTAATGAAAGAAATTTAGTTTTATCAAATTTTAGTGAAGAACAAGAAGGTTTGTATATGCTCACTATAATGATTCCATATTGCAATACCTTTCTTGAAGAAATACATCATATAGAAATCACCGCTTGCCCAAGAGAAGATCTAATCCCTGATTTTTTCACACCTAATGGAGATGGATATAACGATATCTGGAGCGTAAATCCCAATCTAGTATCATTTACAAATATTGACATTTATGATCGGTATGGTAAGTTATTAAAACGTTTAAATTCTGGAAATCATAGTTGGGATGGTGTATATAATGGTGCAAACATGCCATCATCAGAGTATTGGTATACAATACATTATGAAAACAATGAAGTTCAAAATGGTCATTTTAGTTTAATTCGTTAATTAGAAAATAAATAAATTATATAACCAAGTCATTTTCAAATATTTTATTATTTTTGCAAACTCATTGAATCAACCTCTGGCGAGAATCGTGTATGTTGCTTTAATACAATATTATAAATCTATTTCAGAATGCAAGATTTAGTAAAATTTGTTCAAGACGAATTTGTAACAAAAAAAGATTTCCCAGAATTTTCAGCTGGTGATACAATTACTGTATACTACGAAATTAAGGAAGGAAACAAAACACGTACTCAGTTTTTTAGAGGAGTAGTAATTCAGCGTAGAGGATCAAGTTCTACAGAAACTTTTACTATCAGAAAAATGTCTGGTACTATTGGTGTTGAGCGTATTTTCCCTGTAAATTTACCTGCACTTCAAAAAATTGAAGTTAACAAAAGAGGTAAAGTTCGTAGAGCTCGTATTTTCTACTTTAGAGAACTTACTGGTAAAAAAGCTAGAATTAAAGAAAGAAGAAGATAATCTTCCTTTTTTTAAAGTTTTAAAAAGTGATTTGTATTTTACAAGTCACTTTTTTTTATAAACAATTGTTAATAACATCAGTTCATAACATGTTAATAATTAAACATATATATTTTATTAGAAAATCTTTCATTATAATGTATATTTATATGTGATTAAAAATCATCTAAACACGTTCTTTGATAAATCCTTTAAAAATTAAATTCTTAAAACATTGTATTGTAAATTACTTTAAAACATTAATAGTTATAAAGTAATTTCAAAAGCTTTTTTGAAGGTGATATATTTAAAGGTAATATATTAGCTATTCGGGTAAAAAAAACTGAAAAATTACAGCAGTAATTTAGAAACACAAGTGCTCGCAATAGTTAATGAGTGGAAGCTTTTATAAATGCACTGCCACTCACTTTTGTGTATAGAATTAATATAATGTTATAAATAACGAAAGTTATTATCTAATAGCGGGTAAAACAGCTAACATTTTAATATTACTTCTATCATAAGAAAGCCATATCAAAATTTCAAATATTGATATGGCTTTTGTTTTTTAAGAGATTAATTGTTCTTTTATATGTAATGCAGCTTCAAGTAATCGCTTAGTAGGAAAAGTATACTCTGCATATTTTTCCCAGTCTTTAGTTGTTTCTAAGCAAACTTCATCTATTCTCAATACTAATTTTTTATAAAAAGTACTATTCTCCAAAGGCTCATTATTTTCTAAAATCTTTTCTTCTAATTCCTCTAGTTGTTCTGCATCATGCTGTCCTCCACAAGTAGCTCTGGCTATAATCAAATCTTCAATCTCCTCGTTCCAATCATATTTCATTACAATATCATGAATATGTTCTCCTTGATAAACTTCATGTGACATATCCCAAGCACTCAGGCATCTTGTATAGAATGGTATAAAACGTTTGTGATTCATTGCAAATCTATATGCTGCAATCTCTGCTAACTGAATTTCATCATCTTCCCAATATTCATTATCATCATTTTCAAAAATATCGGTTATAAAAGCAATATATTCATCAATCTTATCATGATGCTCTTCAGAACTAGCTATCTTATCCCAAAAGAGTTCATTGTAAGTACCTCCCATTAATTCCTTTTCTTCGTAAAAGGTCATATTAATAACTGCATCCCCGTTTTTTTCTATACTATCTTTAATGATATAAATAACTGTGTCTATAGCCTTACTAACAGCGTTTTTAGTATCAAGTTTATTGCAATAAATTTGATACTTCCCGTTATTATTAAATTCAAAGTTAAATTTGTTAAGTGTCATTTTTTGTTGATTTTACTTTTTTAAACTAGTAATTATTAACAATAAATATACTAAGTATATCTTACAATACTTAATTCAATGACTTCAAAAATTAATAAGTTTTAAATTGTTTCGAATTTTAGTTTTCAATCTGTCATGATTAATAAGAACATCCTATAAGCTATCTCCTAATCTTTATCCGAATACAGTTTACAGATATCTTATTTATTTAACATAAAAAATAAAATATTCATATTTTCAACTATCAAAAACTATCTTTTTCAAATTGTATATAACCTGCTATATTTTGTATCTTCACGATCTGAAAATTAACCCACATTTAGAGTCGTTCTTCGCGCTTTCATAACATTGTAAGGACGCTACTCTCTTAATAATAAAATCAAAATAATATGACAATTAAAGCATCTAAAATTATTTATACAAAGACTGATGAGGCTCCAGCATTAGCTACGTACTCGTTTTTACCGATTGTACAATCGTATACACAAGCAGCAAACGTTGTCATTGAAACAAAAGATATATCATTAGCTGGTAGAGTTATCGCTAATTTCCCAGAAAATTTAACTGACGATCAAAAGCAATCAGATGCATTAGCTGAATTAGGAGCATTAGCAAAAACACCTGAAGCTAATATCATTAAATTACCAAATATCAGTGCTTCTGTACCTCAGTTAAAAGCGGTTATTAAAGAACTTCAATCTCAAGGTTACGATCTTCCTAACTACCCTGAAGAGCCACAGAATGATACTGAAAAAGATATCAAATCTAGATATGATAAAATAAAAGGTAGTGCTGTAAACCCAGTATTAAGAGAAGGAAACTCTGATCGTAGAGCTCCTAAACCTGTAAAGCAGTATGCCAAAAACAATCCTCATTCAATGGGTGCTTGGTCTCCTGATTCAAAATCGCATGTTGCGACAATGAGTAATGGTGACTTTAGATCTAATGAAAAATCTATTACTCTTTCTGATGCTACAGATGTAAAAATAGAATTCGTTTCTAAAGAAGGGCAATCTACTATTTTAAAAGCTAGCACACCATTACTTGCTGGAGAAGTTATAGATGCTACAGTAATGAGTAAAAAAGCATTATTATCATTTTTAGAAGAACAAATTGACGATGCAAAATCATCAAACATACTGTTTTCTTTACACATGAAGGCTACAATGATGAAAGTATCTGATCCAATTATATTTGGACATGCAGTGACTGTTTTCTTTAAAGATGTATTTGAAAAACATAGTGCAATTCTTGAAGAATTAGGAGTTGAAACTAATAATGGTTTTGGAGATTTAGTAGCAAAAATCAAAACACTTCCTGAAGCTAAAAGACAAGAAATTGAAGCTGATATTCAAGCTTGTTATGACAGTCGTCCAGATGTAGCTATGGTAGACTCTGATAAAGGAATTACAAATTTACATGTCCCTAGTGATGTAATTATAGATGCATCGATGCCAGCTATGATCCGTAACTCTGGTCAAATGTGGGATGCAGCTGGTAAAACTCAAGATACTAAAGCTGTAATTCCAGATAGTAGTTATGCTGGTATTTATCAAGAAACGATTGATTTCTGTAAAAAACACGGTGCTTTTGATCCAACAACAATGGGTACAGTTCCTAATGTTGGTTTAATGGCTCAAAAAGCTGAAGAATACGGATCACACGATAAAACATTTGAAATAGCAGCTGATGGTATTGTTCGTATTGTTGATGCAAATGGAACTACACTTATTGAACACACTGTTGAACAAGGGGATATCTGGCGTATGTGTCAAGTAAAAGATGCTCCTATTCAAGACTGGGTAAAATTAGCTGTAAGCAGAGCTAAAGCAACTAATACTCCTGCTATTTTCTGGTTAGATAAAAATAGAGCTCATGATGCTCAATTAATCGAAAAAGTAAATGCTTATTTACCTAATCACGATACCGCTGGTTTAGATATCAGAATTCTTTCTCCTATTGAAGCTACGCGTTTTTCATTAGAAAGAATTAAAGAAGGTAAAGATACAATCTCTGTAACTGGAAATGTATTACGTGATTATAATACTGATTTATTTCCTATTTTAGAATTAGGTACTAGTGCTAAAATGTTATCTATCGTTCCTTTAATGAATGGTGGAGGTCTATTTGAAACTGGTGCTGGTGGTTCTGCTCCTAAACATGTACAACAGTTCGTTACAGAAGGGCATTTAAGATGGGATTCTTTAGGAGAATTCTTAGCTTTAGCAGTTTCTCTAGAGTTTTTAGGAGAAAAAACAGACAATAAAAAAGCAATCGTTATTGCTGATGCTTTAGATTCGGCAACTATCAAGTTTTTAGAAAACAAAAAATCTCCTTCACGTAAAGTAAATGAATTAGATAATAGAGGAAGTCACTTCTATTTAGCTATGTATTGGGCACAAGCATTAGCTGAGCAAACTAACGATAGTGATTTACAACAAAAATTTGCACCTATTGCAAAGCAATTATCTGATAATGAAACTACAATAGTAGAAGAATTAAACAATGCTCAAGGTTCTAGTATCAATTTAGAAGGATATTACAACCCTAATGAGAACGAAGCTTCTTCAGCTATGCGTCCAAGTAAAACATTCAATACAATATTAAATTCATTGTAAAATATAACTTAATATTTCACATAAAAAACCTGAAAGAATATCTTTCAGGTTTTTTTAATTTCTCACTATTAATTCATAAAATTAATCCGTTAGAATATAGTATTTTTACCTTATGAGCTTTACTAAAACTACAGAACAAGATTCGTTACACCGCCATTTAGACAAAATGTCTGTAAACGAATTATTAACTCATATCAACAACGAAGATAAAACTGTTCCTACAGCTATTGAAAAATCAATTCCAAAAATAGAGGCTTTAATCGACATTATCGTAGAAAAACTTCTACACGGTGGTCGATTATTCTACATGGGAGCAGGCACAAGTGGACGCTTAGGGATTGTTGATGCTAGCGAATGTCCCCCTACTTTTGGGGTACCTCATGAGTTAGTTGTAGGAATTATTGCTGGAGGAGATACTGCTATACGAAAAGCTGTTGAATTTGCCGAAGATGACACAAAACAAGGATGGGTTGATTTAACATCTCACAAGATTACTTCAAAAGACATTGTAATTGGAATTGCAGCTTCAGGAACTACTCCATATGTGATTGGTGCTTTAGAGACTTGTAATACACATAATATAGTCACAGCTTGCATCACTTGCAATCAAGGTAGTCCACTTTCAAAAATTGCTCAATACCCTATAGAAGTTGTTGTTGGCCCCGAATTTGTAACAGGTAGTTCTCGCATGAAAGCTGGTACAGCTCAAAAATTAGTTTTAAACATGATTTCTACAGCCACTATGATCAAACTAGGACATGTAAAAGACAACAAAATGGTTGATATGCAACTTAGTAATGATAAATTAGTTAAGCGTGCAATTAATATGATCATTCAAGAATTAAATATTAATTCTAAAGAAGCTGAAGAATTATTAAAAGAACATGGAAGTGTTCGTAAAGCTATACTCAATTATGGATCGTAAACATACAGACAAAGATTTACTAGGAAAAGGAGTGCAACGAATGGCTATTGCAATTATAACTATGTTTATAAGTCCTGTTATATTGCATACCTCATTTAAAAATCAAGACCATCCATTATTTATTCCTGTATTTATATTAGGTCTATGCGGAACCGTTTTCGCTATTTACATGGCTTTTAAAGGCATAAGCACTATAATGGATGCTCTCTTTGGAAAGAAGAAACCTTAATTAAATTCCTTCTCTTTTATTAATTGGAGATGTGGGATTATACCCAAAACTCGAAAGTTTTAATTCAACATTCAGAAAAGATAATATATAACCTATTACTGCATAATGATGTATTGCATGACTATTTGCATGAGCTAATATACTTTCTAAAGTATAATTTACAGTAACTTTACCTTCACCTAAGTTATCAGTAACATGTAATAAATAATCTGTATTCGTTGCTGAAAATGAGTGTATTGTTTCTTGTAATTTGTAAATATGTGCCTTTGCTGCCTCTTTATCTGTAGAAATAATTTCGTCTCTTTTTCTTGCAGTTAAATCTATATTATTTGAATCTAGGCCATTAATAATGCAATCAAAAAAATCTAATACATGACGAAGATGTGATCCTATACTTGAAAAATAAGGGCCTACTGTTTTATTTTGATATGTTTCGATATCAATCGCATCTATAAGTTCGATAGCACTAGTAAGGTTTTTATTAATTGAAGATATAATTATTGTTTTCATAAAAATGTAGGCGCTGTTTGGTCAATTTACTTACAAATATTGTAATTTAATTTTATAAAAGCCTAATTCAATATAAAATTATTCTATACAAGTAACATTTTCTTTTTTTGAACGTTAATTAATTTCAAAACACAAAATATACAACCAAAAACAAAAATGGCACAAAAAATGCTATTATATAATTTGCAAACCCTAATCAAAAAGTCGTATTTTTGTACGCAATTTTGTCATAAAGATTAAATGTATCGATGAAAAAACTACTATTTTTTACAAGTGTTTTATTTATTAGCTCTTATGCTAATGCACAAAAAACTTTTGAGGATGTAATGTCTGCTGCAACTTACGCAAAAAAACATGTACGTCAAGCGTTTATCGTAAATAATATTGAGCAAAGTCATCAATATTCTGAAAAAGCTATTGAAGCTCTTAATGAAGTAGAACGTCTTACTGACTTATTTGGATGTCTTGATGCTAATAGCTTAGCGTATGACGCCAGAGATAATGTAGAAAGCTCTATAGAGCAAGATACATGGGAAAGAAGTCGTTTTTATGCTAAAAGAGCGGAAAAAATTACCACTGAGTTATTAATCGAATTAAACAAATGTGATATTAAAACATCCATAATTCCATCTAATGACTCTTCTGATGAAGCTAGTAATGATGACGGAGTGTCTTCTGAAATTGCTTCTACTCAAGCAGCTATAAACCAGCATCAAAATCAAATGGATGCTCAAAGAGCCGAACTTCTTAGAAAACAACAAGAATTAGAAGCTCAACAAAAAAGACTTGAGCAACAGATTGCTTTACAGAAAGAAAAGCAAGCAAAACTTGAAGCAAAGCGTGCTGCAGAGTTAAAAAGGCAAGCTATTGTACAAACAAAAGCAGAAGAAGCTTTATTAAAGTTAGAAGCTGTATTAGAAGAATTAAGCTTGATTTTTGATAATCAATCTATGTTTGCTTCTGAGAAACGATATATTAGAGATGCTGAAATTTTACAAAGCGAATCTCTAAAACAAACAAAATCATTTTATGCTAAAGAAGCTAAAAAATTATCAGAAATAGGTATAAAGCAGTTCTCAACTTATATTAGAAATTAAATAAGTTCTCCTGCTTAATCATTATAAAAAAACGCTAATTTAATCAGTTAGCGTTTCCTTTTTATATATTATTATTCTTTTCTCTATCGGTTTTTTAATTCTCACCACTACTTTTATAGTTTCCCAATTCCCTCCTTCTTTAATAGAAATCACATCCATTACTCCTCTATTTTTAGTTCCTTGTATTGGTATTGCTACAGCACATTGAGAGTTATTTTTTGTAAACATTATTTCTCCATTTATGATATTCAATATTTTAAGTGAATCTCCAAAAACAGCTATAACTTCTTCATTATTTTTCACTCGATTATTAAAAGGTTTTTCATAAATAGATGGCTTAGCGTATAATGCAGCATAATGTGGTATTACTTCTCCTATAAAAGAATACACTATACTAAAAAATATAATCAACAATATAAAAAAAGTGTATATCCATAATCTATACCGCTTCCACCAACTTATTTCGGCCATCACTACGTTATTTTAATCTTATATTTTTCTAGCAATCCAGAAACATTTCTCAAAGAAAATTTAGCTCCAGTTATAGTATTTATTTCTGGGTCTATAGTATAATTTATCGATGTCTTAAAATTTACATTTTCTAATTTTGTGAATTCAAAGATTGCATGTTCTAAATTACATTCATCAAATAACGCATCAGAAAGATTAGCTTCGGTAAAATCTACCTGCTCCATATCACATTTTACATTTTTTTGTTTCTTCAGACTTAAACCTTTAAACGAACAGAAGCTTAATTTGCATTCTTCAAAACTCATTGAGATCAAAAAATCATCAATTTCATCAAATGCTATTCCTAGCATTTTCGATGCATAAAAATAAACTTCTTTAAAAGCTGTTGCTCTTACAATTGCATTACTTAAATTACATTCTCTAAATTCGCATTCAGAGAAAATACAATTAGATAAATTAATTTCTGAAAAATTACAATTTATAAAAATACAGTTATCGTATTCTCCTTTAGGAAATGTTGTTTTAGAATAATCAATATTCTCAAAAGTCTTATCTAAAATTATTTCCATATTTCTTCATATATTTCTTTATAATTATTCATTCTTATTAATTCAATTCCTACTGATTTTAAGAAAAATTTCTTTCCTTCTGTTATTGTATCATTAGAATTCCCTTTCATTACGTACCACCCTTTTTTACGTTTGTTTTCGTATTTTTTATAATACTTAGCCCTTTCTACTAACAACCAACGTATAAAAACTTCTGTTTCATCCAAACCAAGTCCAAAAATGAATATTGATTTATTAAATAAAATATCAAGCCAAGTGGTACTTCCATTCCATATCCCATTTTTTTGAGAAGCATAAATATTTCTTGGCTTTTTATGTATTAGTTTTCTAGCTCTTTCAACATTCCCCATATATTGAGACAATCCTAATTTAATACTTCTATGGTATTTTATCATACCATTAAGATGCCATATTCCAAATCCGTCAGATGGTTTTATTAACTCTTGATAACTGTAATAAGATGACCATGGGTAATAATCTGTAAACTTTGCTTGTTTTATTTTATGGAAAGACAATTTCAATGTTTCTGACATTAACTTATCAAAATTAGTCGTCAATATCGGAGCATTCATTCCTTGAATTCTCTTTAAGATTAGATTCTGATCCTCACTAGCATTCCATTGAATCATTTCTTCTTGAACAACTTTTTGAAGTCTATTACCGAAATCCTCTAAATGAATATTTTGAATTTCTAATGCATCATAAAACTCGATAAAAGTAACTCCATCCGGGATTTCTTCTAAATATCGATCAGCATTATACCTATTCCAAAGTTGTAGTAATAAATTTTGCCAAGAAACCGTATCATTTTTATAGTGAAGATTGATACCATTACCGATCAAAAAAGCGATACTATCCGCTTCCTCTTTTAAAAGTCTTTGTATTTCTTTTATTTTCACGCTTGAAATTTATAAGCCATCCTTAAAATAAAAATTTTGTCTTTTAAAAATAAGGAATATAACTTTATAAATTATTACTACAACGAATATAATTTATCTAAGTTCTTTTTCAAAAAAGTAGCCTGAATTGCAAATAGTACTCCAAATACAATAACACTATATACTGTTATTTCTGAAAATTCGAATTGTGGTATGGAAGTTTTATAATCTCCTAAAGATGCTTTTATAATAGATGATGTTACTACAGGTATTTTTCCGTATCTAAAAACCATTAATAAACTGATCAAGGCTCCTAAAAATACTCCCCAAAACTTTTTCGAAATTAAAGGTTTATATACAAAAACTTCATCGTTCAATTTCTTTGTTTCAACTTCCTTCATCACCAAAGCTGTAAAATCAAAAGATGGTGTTTTCAACCCTGCATCTTGTACTAATTTTCTAGTAAACTCATCTGTTTTATTATATGGCTCTTCCATTATTTCTAGTTATTTCTGGCAATATATAATGTTTTAATATCGAATGTAATTTTTTACGACTTCTATATAGTTTTACTTTTACATTATCTGCTTTTAAATTGGTAATTTCAACGATCTCTTTAATACTCTTCTCTTCATAATAATACAATGTAATTATAACTGCTTCATCTGGAGGTAATTCTTTTATACTATTTGCTATTATTGTTTTACGCTCCTCCTCTTCTATATCTTTAAGTGCATTATCTACTTCTATTTCATTAATATCCTGTATTGTTTCTAATACCGAATATGATACTTCTTTTTTATACTTTTTTAAGTAATCCAAGCTTTTTCGATATGCTATTGTATATAACCATGTCGAAAATTTAGATGCTCCTTTATAACTTTTTAATGATTGGTATGCTTTTATAAAAGTTTCTTGAGCTACTTCTTCCGCATCAACTTCGTTTTTCACTACTCTATAAGTAATCGTATATACAAAACTTTTGTATCGATCTACTAATATCGAAAATGCATTTAAATTACCTTTCAATACTTCGCCTATATAATATGTATCTGATGGTTGGTTCATTTCTACTATGACGACAGTATTTAAAATTAGGTTACAGGTAATTTCATAAAAAAAAATCTTTTTTTTTGTAACCAGTAAAGTGATCTTACTGTCAAAGATAAAAAATCGTCAGTATTAATTTTTAAACTAAAACTATTATGCCAACAGAAATTGTTATAATGCCAATATTTTTCGGAGTAATCTTCGGGATCTTCTATTTATTTATCTCTGCAAGAAACAAAGAACGTTTAGCCTTAATCGAAAAAGGAGCTGATGCTTCTATTTTCTATAGCAAATCCAAAAGATCTCATCCTATCTGGAAAATCATTATACCTAATCTTGCTTTATTATTAATGGGAATCGGATTAGGTGTTTTTATAGCAGGAATACTACATCACGTCTTCGGAGTTGTTCAAGATATAGCCTATCCTGGAACTATTTTCTTCATGGCTGGTATTGGGCTATTTACAGGATTTAAAATGACTCAAAATCTAAATTAGATCGTTATTATTTGTACAAAAAAAAGACCTTAAATAAGGTCTTTTTTTTAGCTTAATAATTAAGCTCACACATTTATTAAAAACATAAAGAATATTATGACCTAGAAATCATAATCATCTTCTTTTTCTACTATTACTTTTTTTCCTTTACAATGTTCTATAATATATTTTCCAGCTGGTAATTGACCCAAATCAATTTTACCTGTTGTTTTCATTAATACGATATCTCCAGATTCAACTTCAAATAGTTTTATACTATCTCCTCTTTTAAAATCTATCACTGTAACAACATCACCTTCTCTTTCGATAAGTAACTCACCATCAATTGCAAAAGTTGCTGTCGTAAAAATCAAACTTAATATAAAAATAATTTTTTTCATTTTCCCCAAAATTAAACTGTAAGGTTATTACGCATTTCCCGTACAAATATACCGCCTCTTCTAAGTTATTAGAAGAAGTATTTCAAGTTTTAGATCAAGTGTGTGTTATATTAGATAAACTACACAAAATACATCTTTTCATCCGCTATTAAATTGTTAAAAACCCGTATTTTTCCCCTCTTTTTTTAATCTCTAGAACTTCAAAAACAACAATAAACAACTATAAAGCAACACTTTATACATATACAGAATTATCACAAACTTAATACGAAGTTAACCTATGCTTTTTATCATGTTATTTTTTTCAAATAATATCTATCGATCGAAGTTCTGTAAATCTTTACTACAAAAAAAGTCCTCAAGTAGATTACTTAAGGACTTTTCAATTAACACATTTATATAATTACGCTATTGTAATATCACGTCGCTGTATTTGGCATTTATAACAATTGCCTTATCAGTATTTCTTGTTGTATGGTATCCATTAATAAATTCACCTCCCAAACTTCTTCTAGATTTAGCTTGCATAGTTGTAGGCAATTTTATCCTACTACGAGCACCACTATAAGTAAAATTAAAAGCTGTTTTAGGGATTTCTATTTTCAAATCACAATTCTCTAATATCAAATCTAATGCAGAAAAAGAATTCTTTATATTGGCGATAGTTATGTTTCCAAAACTCCCTGCAATTGCACCGTTTGAAAGTAACTCGTCTATAAAAATGTTACTAGAGTCTGCGTTTATTTGAATGTTATTAGCATTCTCTATTCGGCAGTTTTTCACATAATTAACTACCAATCGTCCATTATTCCATTCATTAACAATTACTGGTGAATAAGAAACTCTTATATCAGTTTGTTTTCCATCAACTACATCTGCTATCAATTGTGTATGTGATAATGATGCTTTAACATTAATCGCACGTGGAGCTAATTGAACTTTTCCATGTCGAACATTCATTCCAACAGTTGCTCCTTTCGGCATTTTTATTTTTATTACCCTATTACTAGTAATGTCTTTTGTATTTCTAGTCTTAACACTACTATATAGAGTAATATTACCTCCATTTACATTGGCCATTTGATTGATAAACTGTGAGGCCCAAGCTTCCATCTCTCTACTAAAATCCCCTCTCCATTGATTGTTATTCCTCAATCCTTGATCCAATACTTGAATTTGATTATTTCTTCCTATTTGATCGGTCAATTGTAAAGTTGAATTTCCGGATACGTTATTTGTTGAATTTCCTAGTTTTTCCTTTATCTGTTTCTCCCATTGGACGAGGTATTTTTCTTCATCTTTTTGATAAGCCTTATAATTAAAGTCTAAACTTGCTAGGTTTTCTTTTAATGCACTAGGCATAGGGTTTTTATCAATATTCTTCATAATAGGAGCTAATAACTCCTTAAGTACAGGTGTTAAGTTTTTTAATTCCTGAGGATTATTGATATTTACTTTAGTAATAGTTTCATTCCATTTTGGGTTACTTTTAGCTATAGACCTAATGGCTATTTCTCTACTGTTACCTATTGCTTCAATTTGCCAGGTTTCAGCTAAATATTTTCGCTGATCGTCTGTCAATTTCTCTCCTTCAACATAAGCTTCTACCTCAACAGTATTTCTATTCCAAGTCTCGAAAACAACATTGGTATAACTAGTATTTAGCTTAACAACAACATCATTATTAACTGTAAATTTCTCATTTAGCTTTTCTGTATTTTGCGCAATTAGATTTCCTACGCAAACACAACATAAAGCTAGAATAGAACTACGTCGTTTGTGTTTGATAATACTCTTCATTCGCTAATTGTTCTAATTCTTTTAATTTATCTTTTAGGTTTTTAAGCAAATTCAATCTCATTTGTAAATTTTCTATCATTGCATCGATACTCAATTCATTAGGACCTAATTCCATTAATTCAGCATTCAATTTTTGATATTCCTCATTCAGTTTCTCTAATCGAACTTTAAAACTATCAATCAATTCTTTGTTATCTTCATTTTTTTCCATTTTAGATAACTCGAATTTAATACTTGTTAAGTAGTAATTTTCTAGTTTTTCATATTCAGGAGAAATATTTGCCAATGGAGATTGTTTTTCTAAAGTGGTTGTTGACTTTACTGGTTTTTCAGTAACGACTAATTTACTTCCTGAAGTAGTTGCTGTATTTTGAAATCCTTTCCATCCCATAAATGAGATCGAAATAATCACAATTACACTCGCAGCAATTTTCATCCACCCGTAATCATTTTTCTTTTTTTCTTGAGGTAGTTCTTTTTCTAATAATGCTAAAAACCTATCTTGATGTCCTTCACGTATATGCTCAGTGGGTAGACTTCGATCCTTCTTTAACAATTCTCTAATATCTTGTGCCATCTCTCAAATGTTTTAATTCTTCTTGCAATCTTTTTTTCCCTCTGTGCACTAGGGTTCTTGATGATACTGGTGTTATATCCAATATTTCGCTTATTTCGTTATGATCGTATCCTTCTATTAAAAACAACATCACTGCATACCTATATTTTTCAGGAAGTTGTTCTATTGCATTCTTTATTTCTTGAACTGTAACGGAGTCTGCTACAGACCAATCATCTTGCTCTTCAACAGTTGCCATTACTTGTTCATTAATTGCTACCATATTCATCTTCTTAGCTTTTAACATATCGATACTTTTATTAATCACGATACGTTTTAACCAAGCTCCAAAAGTCACATCTCCTGTAAATTGGTGCAATCTTGCGAATGCTTTTATAAAAGATTCTTGCATAGCTTCCTCTGCCTCGAAGGAATCCTTTAAAAACCGTAAGGCTACATAATACATGGCATCGCAATACTTTTTGTATAGCTGCATTTGTGCTTTACGATCATTTGCTCTACATCGCTCTATTAATTCGCTTTGTAACAAAATCTTTTTCTTTTTTTAGTTAGTGGTATTGATATTCTTTTATTATGATTCATCTATATAGACGTAATGCTTTTATATATGTTGCAAATTTGTGCATAAAAAAAATGTTTTAGTATTTTTATAGCATAAAATATTCTTCTTTTTTAAATTCAAAAAACTGTACTTATGAATACGTTTATTAAATGGTTACTTATTACTCTAGTTGGGCTTGCTGTAATAGGGTTTATTGGTTTTTCTTTCTTGAGAAATAACACTAAAAAACATAGTCCAGAGCAAACTGTTACGCATACAGTAAACGATTTAAATTTTTCGATATTTTATAATAGACCTTATAAAAAAGGTAGGGATATTTTTGGTGATTTAGTACCTTATAATAAAGTATGGCGAACTGGAGCTAATGAAGCTACAACTTTTACTACAGATAAAGACGTATCTATTGATGGTTCATTACTAAAAGCTGGCACCTATACCATATGGACTATTCCTAATGAGAATTCTTGGAAAGTTATATTTAATACTGAAGAATACGGCTGGGGAGTAAATATGGATGGTACTGTTAAACGTGATCCAGCACATGATGCACTTACTATTGAAGTTCCTGTACATAGGTTGCTGAACGTAGTAGAACAATTTTCTATCTACTTTGAAGATGCCAATGGATTCACTATTTTATATTTAGCATGGGATACCACTTCGATTGCAATTCCTATTCACCATAAATAACCAATTATTTTGATGTTTACTTGGTATTATTATACCTTAACATTTATATAGAAAAGTATTTGTATTGATAATACTTTTCTATAGTCTTACATTTTGATTACCATAAACCATAAGAGGAATCCTTATCTTTGTTATAAACTATATATACGTGACGAAACATTCTCAACATACACCTAATGATCAACCTTTATCAAAGGTTCCTGCTAGTACCAATCCCAATGTTATTAATCGTTTTAAGCGAAAACAAAAAAAGATGGATTCGGCTACAAATATGGCAGCAACACTACTTCAAGGAGATACTACTATGTTGAGTCGTGCCATCACTTTAATAGAAAGTACACAGCAAAAGCATTTTAATTTAGCACAAGAACTTATTGAATTGTGTTTACCAAAAGCTAATAATTCTATCCGAATAGGAATTACTGGTGTTCCTGGTGTAGGGAAAAGTACGTTTATTGAAGCCTTAGGCAGTTTATTAATTAAACTTGGAAAAAAAGTAGCTATTCTCGCTATTGACCCAAGTAGTACTATCTCTGGCGGAAGTATTCTTGGAGATAAAACACGTATGGAATCTCTCGTTCGTTCTGATCAAGCATTTATTCGCCCATCTCCATCAGGTAAATCTTTAGGAGGTGTTGCTCAAAAAACGCGAGAATCTATTATTTTATGCGAAGCAGCAGGATACGATGTGATTATTATAGAAACTGTAGGAGTAGGTCAAAGTGAAACTGCAGTACACAGCATGGTTGATTTCTTTCTTTTATTAAAATTAGCTGGTGCTGGAGATGAATTGCAAGGAATCAAACGTGGTATTATAGAAATGGCAGATGCTATCATCATTAACAAAGCTGATGGTGATAATCTTATACGTGCTAAACATGCCAAAAACCAATTTAATAAAGCACTCCACTTATACCCTCCTACAAATAGCGGATGGACTCCTAAAGTGATGACTTGTAGTGCTCTTCAAGAACAAGGAATACAAGACATTTGGAACCTTATTCTCTCTTATGTCTCTTTGACTAAAAAAAATACTTATTTTGAATCACACCGTACACAACAAAATGAATTTTGGCTAGTACAAACAATTGAAGATCAATTAAAAAATAATTTCTATAACAATCCAACGATAAAAAAAGCTTTACAAAATCAAACGCAACAACTTATGGAGAATAAAATAACTCCTTTTACTGCTGCAAACTTCCTATTGAATTTACATAAAGAAACATTATCCTAATAAAGTACATTTTGGTATTCTATCTAATAATACCATCCTTGTTAGATAAAAAAGAGAATTCAAAAAATCGAATTCTCTTAAATGCAATCAACTTCTAAAGACGTGTACTTATACAAGTTATTCAAAACTACAATCATTTAAAGTATAATCTCACCGTTAAAACCCCTGTTTTTTTATACCGTTAATAATCCTTTTCTTCATCAAAAAACCAACTTTTCACTTTAATACGTTAAATTTTATATAATCATTTCTTCTCATTTTAAGACCTATCAATCATTTTCAAATAAAAACTTATATTTACGAAGCACACTAAACAAAACAAACGTGAAAGAAACGTATAAAGTAAAGGTCAACGACTCTCATTCTTTTGATCTTACCCAAGACGATGTTACTGCTATTGATAGTATCAGCAGTGCTTCAAATCAACACCACGTATTGCATCATAATAAATCAGTTACAGCAACAGTTGTTAATTCGGATTTTAACAATAAGCAATACACCGTTGCTATTAATGGTACTACATATCAGGTAGCTATCAATAATCAATTAGACGCTTTAATCGATCAATTAGGATTATCCGTAGGTACTACCAAAATAGTAAATACGATCAAAGCACCTATGCCAGGGTTAATCCTCTCTGTCAATGTAGCAGTTGGACAAGAAATTAAAGAAGGAGATTCTTTAATCATTATCGAAGCCATGAAAATGGAAAACAATTTAACAGCGCCAAGAGACGGTGTTATAAAATCGATTGAAGTTGTAGCGAGTGCTACAGTAGAAAAAGGAGCATTATTGATTGATTTAGAATAAACTTAGTATGTAATAATACTAAGTATTGGAAAAAGATAGTAGATATGAAAAAAATAATAGTGGCAAATCGAGGTGAAATTGCACTTCGAATCATGAAAACTGCCAAAAAAATGGGAATTAAAACTGTTGCGGTATTCTCCAAAGCAGATAGAAATTCGCCGCATGTAGCTTTTGCAGACGAAGCTGTATGTATTGGAGAAGCTCCTTCGAGTCAATCTTATTTATTAGGAGACAAAATCATTGAAGTTGCTCAACAATTAAACGTAGATGGTATTCATCCTGGGTATGGTTTTTTAAGTGAAAACTCAACTTTTGCTGAAGCAGTTACCAAAGCTGGAATCACATTTATTGGTCCAGAAACAGAAGCTATCGAAAAAATGGGAAATAAGCTTGCTGCTAAAGAAACAGTAAAAGCATATGATATCCCAATGGTTCCTGGAATAGACGAAGCTATTACTGATCCTGAAAAAGCAAAAGCTATTGCCAAAGAAATTGGATTTCCAATTTTGATCAAAGCAGCAGCTGGTGGTGGCGGAAAAGGTATGCGTGTGGTAGAACATGAAGCTGAATTATCTGAACAAATGGACCGCGCTATTAGCGAAGCTGTTTCTGCTTTCGGAGATGGTGCCGTATTTATCGAAAAATATGTAGCTTCTCCTAGGCATATCGAAATTCAAGTACTCGCAGATAGTCATGGTAATATCTTACACCTTTTTGAACGTGAATGTAGTATCCAACGACGCCATCAAAAAGTAGTTGAAGAAGCTCCTTCTGCTGTTTTATCTCCTGAGTTAAGAGCTGCAATGGGTGCTGCTGCTGTAAATGTTGCTCGTTCTTGTAATTATTTGGGAGCTGGTACTGTTGAATTTTTAATAGATAAAGATCATAATTTTTATTTCTTAGAAATGAATACTCGTTTACAAGTTGAACATCCTGTAACCGAAATGATTACTGGTATTGATCTTGTTGAACAACAAATACGTATTGCTCGTGGGGAAAAATTAAGTTTCACTCAAGAAGATCTCTCTATCAATGGACATGCACTTGAGTTGCGTATATATGCCGAAGATCCTCTAGATAACTTCTTACCAAGTGTAGGAACATTAGAAACGTATCAACGTCCTAGTGGTGAAGGAATTCGTGTAGATGATGGATATGAAGAAGGAATGGAAATTCCTATTTATTACGATCCTATGCTTTCAAAATTAATTACGTACGGTAAAAGTCGAGAAGAAGCAATTGAATTGATGCTTCAGGCTATTCAAAACTATAAAGTAAAAGGAATTAGTACGACACTACCTTTTGGTAAATTTGTCTGCGAACACGAAGCCTTTACTTCTGGCGCTTTTGACACACATTTTGTAAAGCAGTACTACTCGGCTTCTCAACTAGAAGAACAACAATCTGACGAGGCTAAACTTGCTGCTCTTATAGCATTAAAAGCTTATTTTGAAGATCAAAAACAACTCCGTATCCCTACGCATTAATCTGGCATTTTATGAATACACTTAAAGATTTAAACGATAAAATCGCTCAAGCCCACTTAGGGGGAGGCGAAAAAAGAATAGAACGTCAACATCAAAAGAAAAAATTAACCGCTCGCGAACGTATTGACTATATCGTAGATGAAGGTTCTTTTGAAGAAATCGGAATGCTCGTAACGCATCGTACTACCGATTTTAATATGCAAGACGAAATATATTATGGAGATGGTGTTGTAACAGGTTATGGAACCATCAATGGGCGTATGGTATATCTTTTTGCGCAAGATTTTACTGTATTTGGTGGAGCTTTATCAGAAACTCATGCCGAAAAAATTTGTAAAATCATGGATCATGCCATCAAAGTTGGTGCGCCACTTATTGGATTAAATGATTCTGGAGGGGCTCGTATACAAGAAGGTGTACGTTCTTTAGGTGGTTATGCAGACATCTTTTATCGCAATGTTCAAGCTTCTGGAGTAATTCCACAAATTTCGGCTATTATGGGTCCTTGTGCAGGAGGTGCTGTTTACTCTCCAGCAATGACAGATTTTACTATGATGGTAGAAGACACTAGCTATATGTTTGTAACTGGACCTAATGTAGTTAAAACTGTAACTAATGAAGAAGTTACCTCTGAAGAATTAGGAGGAGCTAGTACACACTCAACCAAATCTGGAGTTACGCATCTAACCGCAGCCAATGATATTGCTTGTTTAGAAGATATTAAAACATTACTTAGTTATTTACCACAAAATAATAAGGAAAAAACAGCTTCGCTTCCGTTTGAATTTGGAGATGAAGTTAGAGAAGGACTGACGGATATTATTCCTGATAGTCCTAACAAACCTTATGATATGCATGAGGTAATACAGCACATTATTGATGAAGATTCATTTTTCGAAATTCATAAAGATTATGCTGATAATATTCTCGTTGGTTTTGCTCGTTTAGGTGGTAAAAGTATTGGTATTGTAGCCAATCAGCCTATGAGTTTAGCTGGAGTATTGGATGTCAATAGTTCAAAAAAGGCAGCACGATTTACTCGTTTTTGCGATTGTTTCAACATCCCACTACTAGTATTAGTAGATGTTCCTGGTTTTTTACCTGGTACGGATCAAGAATGGAATGGAATTATTACACATGGTGCTAAACTGTTATACGCATTAAGTGAGGCAACTGTTCCTAGAATTACCGTTATTACTCGTAAAGCATATGGTGGAGCTTATGATGTTATGAATTCTAAACATATAGGTGCTGATTTAAATTATGCTTGGCCTACGGCCGAAATTGCTGTAATGGGTGCCAAAGGCGCTAGTGAAATTATTTTTAGAAAAGAAATTGCAGCAGCTGCAGATCCTGAATTAAAGTTATCTGAAAAAGAAGCTGAATATGCTGCTAAATTTGCTAATCCATTTAAAGCTGCTCAGCGTGGTTTTATTGACGAAGTTATTTTACCTAAAGATACTCGTAGAAAATTAATCAAAGGATTCGCTATGTTAGAGCATAAAGAAGTCAATAGACCTCAACGTAAACACGGTAATATTCCTTTATAAAATCATATCGTAACAATTGTTATGATCACTTATTAAATAGCATAAAAATAGCGACTGTCTTTTCAAACAGTCGCTATTTTTATATGTACTCTATTGAACTTCTTTCTTCATTAAATTAAATATTCATTTTATCGTATCATATCTTTCCTAATTACTTGTATTTTATACGATTTCCCATTCATTTTAACTCTTTCTATTTGTCCTCTCCGTTGTGTTATTAATTGATGAAGTGAAGGCGTATTGTAGCTTACTCTTCTCGCTTTTATTGCTCCATTTATTTTAACATAATCTGATCCACTTTTTCCTGAAATATGTGTGGATCCTATTACTAATAAACATCCTCCTTGTCTCATCGCTACTTTTAACTTATTTGCTATATGCATTTGTCTTATAGGTCCTATACGTCCTCCTGGGCCTAACGCTTTTTCTGGATAAGGTCTATCTTGCCCGTATTGAAGTTGTTGTTCTTCTAAATCAAGATATTGCGAATCACCAACAGTATACCCAGATCCTGATTTATGCAAAGCATCTACACCTTGTACCGACCATCCTCGATCTGCCATTGTAGCCCCAAAGGTTGCAATATTTCTTGTATCCGCAGAAGTTTGCCCCCAAGCGTCCATTTCTTCTAAACTTATTTCTGGTGCTTCTAAAAGTACAGTACTTCTTCGACTTGCTACTTTCCCTATCAATTTCGGAAAATCAAAATCATTTCCCGCTTGATGCTTATCTCCAAATGCAACTAAATGTCCTTGGTCTATATAATTTGCAAACTCCTTCGCTTTAGCTATTTCATAACATTCTTGTTTTACTTCTTCTGCGTCAAATTGTCCTTGTTCGTTCATTGCAAATATTTTTTCAATTGAACTTAGTCCTATTACAATACCTACATTCCTCCAATCATTATCTGTTAATGTAGCTAAGCCGTTTTTTGCTTTACGTTTTTTTAGAGATTCTACATTACTTACCAAATCTTCTTCATCGTTCATATATCCAAGTTTTAAAAAACGCCCTTGTACTGTAGAATTACCTGTTTGCTTTTTTAACTGACTGGTTTTATTTATTATCCCTCCTCTCATTGCTTTTTCGCCCATCACATCTGCCTCTCTTTCTAAACTTGTATCGTCATTTACTCCTATCCCTTTCATTTGAGTAGTTGCCTTTACTCTTCCTTGTTTTTGTTGTACTACATGCCAAGCTTCATGACCTAAATGCTTTTCTTGGCCTGATGCTATATGTATATCTGTACCTTGAGCATAAGCATGTGCTTTTAGTTGTGCTGGCTTCGTTGAGTTATAATGTACTTTCACATCATCCATAGAATATCCTGATAAGTTTTCAATACCTGACTTTATTCCATCTGGTAAGCCTGTAGTATTCTTTCTTCTTTGTATTGGATGTTTTTGTTTTACAACATGACTATCTGCCTTTGTTTGTAACTGAGTTATTTGTCCGCTTTCAGTATTTTTATTAATGCTTTCTTGCTGTTTTAATTGTGCTACAGATTCTTTTCGATTGTCTTTAAATTGTAACGCAAACTCTTGATTATTTTGCTTATTAGAAAGATTATTCACAATCGATTTTCTTTTATCCCCTTTCGATTTGTATGCGTAATTGCTCATCTTACGTTTTTACTTTAAAATTTATAGATAGATTGCGTGTTACTTTTGTTAAAATTAACAATATATCTACTGCTTTTCACAATTCAAGATTACTTTTACTTCCTTATTTAACAATTTATACCTTATATAAATAAATGAGAAATCTATCATATTCATTATCAAAATTGAACATTCTATTTATCAACAATTCTTTTTTTAGAAAACATATCTATATTCTATATAGAGAATATAATTATATATAAGAATCATGTATTGAGGGAACAATATTAAAATGCGAAGACATAAATTAATGAAGACATTCTATAAATTATTATAATTTTGGGTAGTATTGGATAGTAAATTTTACGTCTAAAAAAATTATTTTTTGATGAGGTGTTTTTTATTCGAAGAAGACTTAACTTTAGATTCTTAATGTATTTTTAAATAATGATTAATGAATCTCTAGTTGATTATCAGAGATCCATTAAGCATTACTTTTCAATTTACTAATGACAGGTTCTTTACAAAAGTATTATTTCTTTTACTATTTTATATTCTCTACAAAATCTATAAATACCTTTTTATGTAATTCAAGGTCTAAGTTTGAAGAAAGTGCTACTCGAACAATATAATCTTTATCTCCTTCTTTAGTAGTACCTTGTGTAGAAGTCGCTGGTATCGTCCAATAACATCCTTTTAACTGACCATAACTTACACAGAATTTACTTTCTGCTGGTATTTGTTCAATCATTAAGTTGATCAATTCAAGATTCAAGGCTCTTTTATACGTTTCTCTTTCTTCTTCTGTTTCTCCTTTTGTTGGAAGATCTAATGAGAACACCGATGGTGTAAACCCTTGTGACGCTAATTCTTCTGACACAAAATTAATTTTTGCTTCAGGTAATTTTTCATTAATAAAAGTTACGAATTCGCGTGTATTTTTATATGCGTCACTAATTCTTTGATTCATTGAAGGCAATTGTTTTGCCAAAATTTCATATTGAAGACTGGTTGCTTCGTTATCACAAAGATTTAAGTGTTTTTCTATTTTCTCCATCAATGCTTCAGCCTTTTTATTTGCTACACAAAAACCGGCAGTACATTTTCCACCACTTGGAAATTTAGATCCACTAACATATGCTATGGTTCTGACTGTTGAAAGAATATCATTTTCTCCCAAAAAGTGCACATTAGGACAAAATGTTTGGTCTAATATAAAGACTGGATCAATTGCTACTTCGCCTGTTGCTGTTTCACGTCTTTTACTTAAAACTTCTCTTAGCTTCTGTAAATCTGGAACTTCTACTCTAGGGTTCGTTGGGATTTCTGCAATAATATAAGGAATTGCATCTTCTTTTGCTATTGTAGTCAAAACGGTGTCAATACTTTCAACCATATCTTTACCTCCATCTACAGGTAAATCCATAACCTCGATAGCATCACTACAAGCGGCAACACGTCTAGCTTGATCATTTGTTCCTCCGTAACAATTAGGTGGAACTACAATTTTAATCGCTTTTCCTTTATGTTCTTCTAAGGCATCGTCAATCAACCCCATTACAATCGCATACTGCATTGATAACCCACTAGAACCTACTACTCCTTGGATATTCGTACCAGTAATTTCTTTGATTGAATTTAAAACACTTTCTTTATTTTCCTTAATAGTATTTATCGTTGGATCTAGTGTAGGTTTCCCTATTAGTTTATCTAAAGCAATAAGTGTATTTGCTGGTGTCATCGCAATAGTTTCTCTTCTTCTTACATGTTGTATTTCTGAAACATATGCTTCGTTATGCTCACCATTTACTACTAAAACACTTCCTAAATGTGCGTCGTAATTGATAAAGAAATCAACATTTGGAACTAAATTAAAGTTACAAATATCTTTTTCTTCCGAAATAAAGACAGTACTACCATTAAATGCTGTAATGTCTTCTATTTTTGTAATTTTCTTAAGGTCAAATTTATATCCATATACACGCTGTATCACCTCTGCATCAAAAGAAGCTGGTAATTCGTTTGTATATAGTATTTGCGTATTTTTATTTGCTAATAAATTTTTTCTTAAAACTGCTAAAACAGGAACTGTCTTTGATGAAAAACTAATTACACTTGCTGCTTTTAAATTATTTAAACCTGCAACTGCCCACTCTAGTATACTTGATAATGGGTGTCCTAACCTAATATAATCATATGCTGTAGGTAATTCACTTAGTACAGATGTTTCTGCGTTATTCGTACTAAATAAATTCTCGAATTGTTCTAAGAACTGAGTTTTTGCTAATTCTTCGTTATAAATATCTAATCGATGAGTCGTTAAGTTTAACCAATCGGCTGGCATATTTTCTAATACATCTTTAATATAGCCTAGTATCTTATTATTGTCCATAGTTTTCACCTTTTTATAAGCAAAAATATGGATTAATTCGTTTTCATTAAAAAAGTGCTGCCAGATGTTTTGTTATATTATGTTAAGTATAAAAAATATCTTATGAGCTTCACTCTTTTATATTTTTCAAAACGTTCTTGTGATATATATTACTTCTCTTTATCGTCTTTTATCATTAATCTGCAAAACCGATTACTTTTAAATTAGTATCTGATATCTTCACCCCTACTATGACACTATATTTTTTAGTCTCATCTACTAATAATTTCAATCGCACAACCAATATATTAAGAGGAATACAATTGTCAATAATTTCATATTTTGATGAATGTATTTCTGAAGTTACCTTAGACAGTTTTCTTTCTCCTTTTTCTTTAAACATTTTAAGATAAAAAGATTTTAATTGATCTTCTGTATTTAAAATTTTCTTCTTGTCCAGCGCAAAAGGAAGGCTTGAGATATTCATCAATGAATCTAATGCTGTTCTTTCGGTTACAAGTTTAACCCAATTTTCGGCTAATGCTATGGCTTGTTTTTGTAGCTTTAATGATTGAGGAATAGTATCTTTTTGTGCGATTAAACTATTTGTAAAAATGATTAAAAAAATCACAATAGCTTTATTCATAATTATACGATTTATAGTGAAAAACATTATTTATATTTATTTGGCTATTGCTTTTTAATCTCTTCTTTTGTTTTCATCCCCCATTTATTCATTTCTTGTAATACTGGGATAATGCTGTCTCCAAATTCTGTAATAACATACTCGACTCGTAATGGGACTTCATCAAAAACTATTTTTTTTATTATTCCATCAGATTCCATTTCACTAATCGTATTTGACAACATCTTATCACTAATATATGGTAAGACTTTTTTTAACTGATTATACCTAACAACTCCTTCTTTTATCTTCCATAATACAGCTGGTTTCCATCTTTTCCCTATAAATCTCAATGTTGTCATAAAAGGACAATCATATTCTAAAAATTTTTCATTCTCAAAATTGGAGGATGTTCTTTTTCTCATACACACCTTTTTGTTAGTTGCACTCTATTTGGTTATCATATTACAAACATACAATTTTGTATCTAATTAAAATTTAAATAACATTTTTATGAATATTAGTTTTATAGGTGCTGGAAAAGTAGCATCAAGTCTAGGTAGTTTATTTGTTGATGCTGGACATTCTGTAAAATATGGAGTACAACAACCTAATGAAAAACAATTATCTCTAGAACAAGCATGTAAATTTGGAGAGATTGTGTGTTTTGCTATTCCCTTTCAAGCAATGGAAGAAGTCTTAATCACTCATAAAGATTCTCTGAAAAATAAAATTGTAATTGATATTAATAATGTTATCAATCTTGAAGATTGGTCTCCTATATTTCTTGGTGAAAATAGTGGAGGTGAAATAACACATAGGCTATTACCCGATTCTAAAGTAGTAAAGGCATTCAATACTATTTTTGCAGATACGATGAGCAAAGATGATCAGGATTTCAGCTCGCAAAAATTAACTGCTTTTATTGCTTCAGATGATATAGACGCGGCTACAATCGTTAAAAACTTAGCCGATGAAATTGGTTTTGAAGGTTTAATTGTTGATGGTATTAAAAATGCACGTCATCTTGAAGCTATTGCTCATTTAAATATAGCAATAGCATTAGGCGGGGGTGGCACCAATGCTGGCTTTAAGTATTTTAAAAAATAATTCGTGAAATTTTCTTTAATCATAATCTTTTTAATTATAACAACAATGAGTTCTCAAAATACCCCTTCTATGGCTGTTTGGATGCAAGCTTGGCATAATGCCGATGCAAAAAAATTTAAACAAGTTTATTCAAATGATGCACTCATTTTTCCTCCTAATAAATCACCCGTTCAAGGAAATGATAACATTCTAGAGTTCATGAAAAATGGTCTAGGTAAAGTTGATGTATTATTCCAAGTCGAAAAGTTAATTGTTAATGAAAACTTAGCTTTTGAATTTGGTACTTTTAAAGATAGGGATATATCTAGTAAAAAAATTACAGGCAAAGGTATTTATACCGTTACATGGGTTTTAGAAAAACACATTTGGAAAATTCAATGTCATACATGGTCTATTCCTATTAAACAATAATATTATTTTTTTTAATATACTACCATTTATTTTATTTCTAAATGGTAGTATATTTTATGTTCTTTAATAATGTTCGTTATTTTATTTTTCTTATATGGTATTGCTTTGTAACTATAAACACTTGTTTCATTTCAAACTCTTTATAATGTAGTGATTGTAAATGAAGATCAAAACTCTCTTTATCTTTACAACATGTGGTAGTTATAAATTCGGTTTCGTTTTCTATTGATTGTTCTATTTCAAAAGTTATGTTTCCTTCTTCGTTTCTTGTATCGAGCATCAATATTTTTAAAGCCTTGATTCCGGTTTCGATATTAATCCCATCTTTTAACTGAATTATTCTAGTTGTCTTAAAATAATTTTTGTTTTGGGCTACTGGTTCTATCAAATCCCAGAGATTCCCATATAAATCCTTAAACACAGCTACTTTGCCATAAGACTCTACAATAGGTTCTCTTACAAACTCAACTCCTGCTGTTTTAAATTGATGATAATCTCGATCAAAATTATCGGTATTCATAAATAAAAACACTCTACCTCCCGATTGATTTCCTACGGATGCTTTTTGAATCTCGTTGGAAGCTTTTGCTAATAACAAACTAAAGTTAGATGTTCCTTTTGGACTTATCAGTACCCAACGTTTATCTTCAGATAATTTGGTGTCTTCTATTATATTGAAATCTAATTTTTGAGTATAAAAATTAATTGCCTCATCATACTCTTGAACAGTTAAGGTGCTGTGTTTTATAGTTCTATTCATTTTACTTTATAATCAAATTTATTTCAATTATTTTGTAAATTAGTTATCCCTCTTTTTATTAAATGTATTAATTTTGGATCTAAAACATTATAGGTTTTTTCTCCACTTTCACCCAATTTAGGATCCTCTTCAACTAATTTATATTTAACCATACTTTCAAGCTTTCCTTGACTCCACCTAGTTTTTTGATTAAATGTAGAGTTCAAATCCAAAATAGTTAGATTTATTTTGTGAGTTCTTAATATGTAATTAATCATACTTATAACGTCTTTATTTTTTCCAGTTCTAGAAGGATACATTGATAAATAATCATATCTCTTAGCAAATTTGATAAGTCCTTTTGAAACTGAATTACTTTCAAATATACTTGAATTTTCATTTGACGCCTGATAATCATATATATCTGACAAACAAGATATTAAATCTCTTGGAGATTTATTTGAAATAGTTATAACATCTTCTAAATCTACTTTATTTTCAAAAAGACTTGAAAAAGTTCTTGTATTACCTGAGAAGTATAATATTCTTTTATCCATTAAAGGTTCCATATTACTTTTCTTCCAACTTATATCTATCTCTTTAAATTTATCGAAACGAACTTTTCTAGAAAGAATAGGTTTAACTTCAGACCACAAACTAAATGCTATTGCAATATCGTTTTGTAAAAGTAACTCTGTATCTGTTAAAATGTCTTCTGTAAAGCTTGCTATTTTATTTATTTCTTGATTTAGATCTTGAAATTCATCTACTTTATCAAATAATACTACTGATGATTTATAATAAGTTTTCTTTGAAATAGAATTCAATTTATTTAATAATTCTTTTAGATGCCTCTTGTTATTTTTTAGTTTTTCTTCATCAGATGTCGCTAGAGTATTTACTTCACTTATTTCACTAAGAAAATCTGTATATGTATTATTCGTCTCAAAATCGTTAAGTTTTAAAGAATCTGTAATCAATTTTGAAGTTATTAAAATACCTGTCCCTATTACTGAATTAGCAGGTTTAATAATTTTATTATAAGTTTTAATCAACCAATTTTTGGTTTTAATTTTTTTTATATTATCAAATCTAGTTTCATATTCCGTTTTTGTAAGTGGCTTAAAAAAGAGTTTGATTAATAAACATAAACCTTCCTTATCTTCTTTATTTAGTTTTTTTAAATAAACTTTATTTTTATCTAAAAAAAGCACATATTTAGTTACAAATTCTTGTAAAATTAAGTTTAATACTTCTATTTTATTATCTGTTAATGAAATTTCATCGAATCTATCTATTATAATCGTTAGTATTTGAGCTTTTTCTAAATCAGTTTTTAATTTATGAATAATTGATGACTTTCCATGCCCTCTCTGCCCAAGAATAAATCTACTAGTTCCAGATTTCAAATCGTCTAACAACGTTTGATAAAAAGTTGGTTCATAAAATATTTCACTGTGAAATTCTATTTCTTCTTCAGCCGAAAATTTTGAAAAAGGATTTTTCAAAAAACCTAGTCTATCATTAAGATTATTCGTCATTACTCAAATTAATTATTATTTCTTTATTTTCAATAAAACTACAACACTCCTATCAAACCACCTTACGGCTTTCCGTAAATACATATTATTTTTCTATTTTTTTATCCGAACATTCAACTCCTTTCTGATAATTCAAAAAACCTCAACATATTCTATTTATAAATTATGAGTTGCTCAATGCTTCTTTAATATGTGTTTTAAACAACCATGATTAGTTCTTTTTAAATTATAAAAACAACAATCCGCTTAAGAATATCACCATTGTTTTGTTTACTAAAATTCATCAATCTGTATAGGTTTTGAATTTTTGAAGTATATCTTTGTAGTACTAGCATTACATAAAATGATTTAAGATATATTATGAAAATTCTCCATACAGCAGATTGGCATCTAGGGCATCGATTACATGAGCAATCACAACATGAAGAGCAAACTTCATTTTTGGATTGGTTACTCGATACTATCAATTTGCAAGCTATAGATGTTCTACTGATTTCTGGAGATATTTATGATACTGGAGTACCTGCTACACAGAGTCAGAAATTGTATTATGATTTCTTGATTAAATTACAACAGACGAGTTGCTCTCATGTGGTTATTACTG
The DNA here is from genome assembly GCA_947498595.1 of uncultured Aquimarina sp. GTDB lineage: Bacteria > Bacteroidota > Bacteroidia > Flavobacteriales > Flavobacteriaceae > Aquimarina. The sequence goes on along the minus strand of CANMKX010000008.1, from coordinate 23,118 downwards.
GAGGAAATCACGATGCGCCTGGAACAATTAATGCTCCCAAAGCTTTATTAGAAGCTTTGTCAATCCATGTAGTTGGTAAAGCAACCGAAGATGTTAGTGATGAGGTTTTTGATCTTTCGGTTAGAGAAGAACGTGTACTTATTGCTGCTGTTCCTTATCTTAGAGATCAAGACATTAGAAGGGCTGTTGCTGGTGAATCATTTGACGAAATTACAGATCGATACAAAACTGCTCTGGTTCGTCATTATACAGCAGTTGCAGCACATTGCGAAACTTTACAAACTGCTCAAACTCCTGTTATTGCTATGGGACATCTTTTTGCCGTTGGTGGATCTACTTCTGATAGCGAACTTAATATATATGTTGGAAATTTAGGTCATATTGGTGCTGATGATTTCCCTTCTGTATTTGATTATGTTGCTTTGGGTCATTTGCATCGCCCACAACTTGTTGGTGGTTATGAACACATTCGATATTCGGGATCTCCTAATGTATTAAGTTTTAGCGAAATTGGTTATGATAAAAAAGTAATCGTACTAGAGACTCATCAAAAAGAAATCAAGACTATTGATGAAATCACCATCCCAGAATTCAGAAAAATTTTACGCATCAAAGGTACTTTAGAAACTTGTGTTTTTAAATTACAAGAACTTGATACCGCTACTACGTCATTACCTACATGGGTCGAAATTATACTAGAAGAGTCTTCTTCGTTACAAGGATACCAAGAAATCCATGTACTTGCAGAGTCCTTAGGAATACAAATATTGAAAGTAACCTTGAAAAATGAGCGAACAGTAAAAGGATTAGAACAACTTATACATACTTCTCAATCAATAAAAGAATTATCTCCTATAGATGTTTTTAAACGAAAATGCACAGAAGAATCTATTGATCTTGTTCAAAATGAAGAACTTTTGGATGCTTTTCATGAAGTTTTAGCCATTGCTAGAGGACACTAATTTCATTTCTATTTTTTACTTATTACATACGTATCATTCTCTAAATCTTAACTTGTGAAAATCTTAAAAATCGAGCTACAAAATATTAATTCTTTAACATCAGAACTACCTATTGTTATAGATTTTGAAAAAGCGATATTTCAGGATGTTGGATTGTATGCTATTACCGGAGCTACTGGAGCTGGAAAAACAACCATTCTCGATGCCATTACAATAGCACTATACCATCAAGTTCCTAGATTTAAGAAATCGAACAGTAAAGGTAGTTTAAGAGATATTGTAAGCTATGGGGCTCAAAAAGCTATGGCCAGAGTAACTTTTGCTAATCATTCGCATAGATATGAAGCTTTATGGTCGATGCGCCTTATCGGTAAAAATGGAAAACCATTAACCAAACCGGATGAGGGCGTACGTTTAAAAGAATTGGATACCGAGAAAATCATTGCCGAAAAAAAACAAGAATTTAGAAGTGCTATTCTTAATATTACACAGCTTACCTATGAACAGTTTTTGCGATCTGTGATGTTGGCTCAAGGAGAATTTGCCGCTTTTTTGTCTGCGAGTGCTAGTGAAAAAGGTACTTTATTAGAGCAAATTACAGGGGAAGAAATTTACAAACGTATTGGAGATGCTATCGTAGCTCGACGAGGAGAAGAAAATAAGAAATTAGAAAAAATCCAAGCTCGTATTAATACTGAAGATTTATTATCTATCGAAAAATACGATGCGTTAACACAGGAAAATAACACACTCGAAAAAGATCTTTTAGCGCTAACACCTGAAGCTAAAAAACTAGAAGTTATTTTACAATGGTATACAACTAATGAACAGTTGAATGCTCAAGGAAAAATATTGTCTGAAAAAGAAATTTCTTTGTTTGAAATCGCTAAGCAACAAGAACCAATATTACAACGTCTTAAAATTCATGAACAAGCTGCTCCTTTTAAAGTGCAATTAGAAAATGTAACTCGACTAGAAAAAGAATTGGGCGAAAAACGTCAAGAATATGCCGCCTTAAAAAAAACTGTTACAGATCTCGAAAATTCATATACCACACTTAAAGAACAACACACTCAAGCAAACAGCACCGCTCAATTAGCAGAAAAAGAACAAACAATGTGGTTGCCTAAGTTAGAACAAATAACTACATTAGATACAGAGATTAAAAACAATACCAAACAAGAAAAAGAATTACAACAATTACTTACCAATAGTTTACTAGAAAAAGAAACTATTGAAAAGCAACGCAAAACGATTCATCTGCAACATGATTCACTTCACAAAGAAATAAAAACGGGAACTACTTTTCTTCAAAAACACCAATCGGTACTTAATTATGAAAAAGAGATTTCTAATTGGAGTGCTTTATTACAAGTTCGAAAAAAAGAAATTGAACAGATACAAGAGGAGGATTTTCAGATAGCAAAAAAACAAGAAGAGCTCAACAGAAAAAATAAACAACTGCTTGAAATTTCTAAAAGGGTAACCGAAAAGCAACAAAATCTAAACACAAGACAAGAAGAAATAGAAATACAGGAGACGCAGCTTAAAGCAAATAATATTGATCACCTATTAACGCGTCAAAAACAGCAATTACAAGCTCAAGATAATTATAAAACATTAGAGCGTATTGCTACAGAATATACGGTTGTTAATACTCAACGTACAACTTTAGAAACTACAATAAAAACACTTACTTCTCAGGTAACACAACATAAAGAACAACTAACTGTTTTAACTCCCAAATTAGAGAAAAGTGCTACTACTGTTATTGATAAAGAAAAGATTTTTACTTTAGAAACCAAGATTTCTAGTTTTGAAGAAGAAAGAGAAAAACTTGTCAAAGATGATGCTTGTCCTCTTTGTGGTGCTACTACGCATCCTTTGATTCAAGAATACAAAAACATTAATATATCATTAGCGAAACAAGAATTAGATGCTAGCAAAACTGCTCATAAAGCGCTAGATCATGAAATTAAACAATTAGAACTCTCATTAGTAAAATTAACGACCACACTCCATAACAATACTACTCAATTAAAGGAGATCACTGCTAAAATCGAAGAATATATTCTTGATTTTAATAAGATTTCTGCTCCTTTTAAGATCAATGACATTGAACAAATACAACAAGCAATACATGATAATACTTCTTTAATTTCTGCTACTGATCAACAAATTATTACTACGCAACAGTTACAAAAAAGTAGGGATTTAAATCTTAAAATACTTACTAGCGAAACCAATAATATTAAAGAACATGTACAAGAGCAGTTAATATTGATAGAGCAAAACAAAGCGCTAGAAATAGAATTGCAAGAACGTAGCGAAAAGAAAGATCAAACTACAGAACGTATACAGGCTAAAACTCTTGAGCTACAAGAAGATCTTGCTGCATACCAATTACAATTACCACAAAATATAGAGGATACTAGCATATTTATACGTAAGTTAGAAGAAAATGTAGCTCATTATTATCAACAAGAGAAAGAAATTACACAACTAGAAAACGATATCTCAAAACTAGATCTTACTATTAAAAATCTAGATGAGCAATATCTAGAAAAGAAAGGAATTGCTCAAGAGAAATCAAAAATTGTGCAACAACTACAGCAACAAAACAATGACTTAATTAAGCAAAGAGTTGCTATTCTAGCTAAAAATATTTCTACAGAACAAAAACGAATTTCACTACAAGAACGCATTACTACAACCAAGGAAATTGCTGAAAAAATCAACGAGCAATTTGTTACTTTAGAAAAAGAAAAAGCTGCTAAAACAGAATTAAAATCACGTTTACAAACTGAAGGTACAACGGCGAAAGAGACGCTAGATCATGCACAAAAAGAACTTAGTATCGCATTAGAATCTTCTGAGCTTAAGACTTTAGAAAATTTAAAGAATATATTATTATCGCCTGAAGAAGAAACATTATTTATTGCTAAACGCAGAAAGATTGAAGATGATCAATTAGAATTCACTACTCAAAAAGAGCAATGGAATCTTAATTTCAAAAAACAAGAAGCCCTCAAAGATTTTGAAATTTCTCATGTGGATGCCAAAGAACAGTTTCAATCTATTGATCATCGCAAAAATGAGCTACTCAAGCGTTCTGGTGCTATCAAAAAACAATTTGAACTGGATCAACAGATCAAAGATCGTAATCAATCTGTTGTTAAAGAAATTGATGTCCAAGATCGTGTTGTACTTAAATGGAGCCGTCTGTTACAAGTTATTGGTGGTTCTAAAGATGCATTTAACACCTATGTACAGCGATTAACATTGCAAAATTTAATTCACTTAGCTAACCTACATTTGTACAAACTAAACAAACGTTACTCATTACAAATGAATGAAGTATATAAAAAAGGAGAAGAACTTAATTTTGTACTTACTGATCATTATCAAGCAGATGAATCTCGATTGGTAGATACCTGTAGTGGAGGTGAAAAATTCTTGATTAGTCTTTCGTTAGCATTAGGTTTGTCTGACTTATCAAGCAATCATGTATCTATTGGTTCACTGTTTATTGATGAAGGTTTTGGTACTTTGGATACCAATACACTTGAAACTGTTATTGCTACATTAGAAACTCTACAGGCACAAGGTAAAATGATCGGAATTATTTCTCATGTAGAAAATTTAAAGGAGCGTATTCCTACACAAATTAAGGTAATTAAGAAAAATAACGGAGTAAGTGAAGTTTTGATTTCGTAATCATTATTTAAGTCCCAAAAATTAATTCTGATCTGGAGTATTTATTTTCTATAAATACTATCCGCATACCTACCTATGTTTAGGATTCATCGTTCTTAAATACTTTTTCTTATAAGGTAACTTAAACTTTTTATAGTCTATTTTTTTGATTCTTTTTAAATACGGAGGAAACCATGTGATTCCGCTTTCTTTGAAGCAAGGTTCTTTTAATAGTTTCTTTTTAATTTCTGGTGTCCAAAGTAAATCTAAACTATCTTGATTTATTTTTTTATAAGTCAAATAGTTATTTGATAAAAAATCGTTCGTCAAAGTTCCTGAACAATAATCTCGATTATAATCATTATTATCAATGAATATCATCGTAAAGGCTTCTCCTATAGAAAAATAGTTTTCTTCAAATTCATCTATATTCTTAGCATCTATAAATAAATAATCCCTAAAGTTTGAAGATGCTTTATAATAATACCTTCTTGATTTCGCTCTATAGATAAGATTATTGTCTTTTGTTACTTCTAAAGTAGCATAAGTTCCTCCCTTTTCATAGGCATAATATACACTACGACTACATGAAATAGTCGTTAATGATATTAATATAAAAAACGTAATCCGCATACCTACCTATGTTTAGGGTTCATCGTTCTTAAATACTTCTTTTTATAGGGTAATTTAAACTTTTTATAGTCTATTTTTTTGATCTTTTTTAAATACGGAGGAAACCATGTGATTCCTGTTTTTTTGAAGCAAGGTTCTTTTAATAGTTTCTTTTTAATTTCTGGTGTCCATAATAAACTTAAGCTATCCAATGATTTCTTTTCGTATCTTATATAACTATTCCATAAAAAATCCTTAGTTCTTTTAGAAATGCATCCATTATAACCTTCTTCCTCTATATTATTCAAATAAAGCATAGTGAAATTCTCTCCTATAGACAAAAAATTATCTTCTTGTTTATCTATATTTAAAGAAGTTATATATAAATATTTTTTGAAATTTGAATTTTCATTATAATAAAAATCATCCGATTTTGCTCTATAAATTAAATTATTACCTTTTGTTAACTCTAGAGTAGCATAAGTATCTCCTTTTTGGTAGGCATAATATACACTACGACTACATGAAATAGTCGTTAATGATATTAATATAAAAAACGTAATCCGCATACCTACCTATGTTTAGGATTCATCGTTTTTAAATATTTTTTCTTATAGGGTAACTTAAATTTTTTATAGTCTATTTTTTTGATTCTTTTTAAATACGGAGGAAACCATCTGATTCCTGTTTCTTTGAAGCATGGTTCTTTTAACAACTGATCTTCATCTACTTTTGAAAGTATTAAACTATCAACATTAATTTTTGTATAATTTATATAACTATTCCATAATAATTTTTCTGTATGTTTAGAAAAACAAACTTCATAATCTTCTTTATTTAAATCTGTGTATAATATTAAAAAAGCTTCACCGATTGTTAAGACATCATCATTATAATTTTTAATATTCTGAGTTTTAATATATAAGTATTTTTTTATTTCTTCTTTAGCATTTGTTCTATAAATTATATCATTCATTTTTGTTAACTCTAAAGTAGCATAAGTTCCATCTTTTTCATAAGCATAATATATACCTCTACTACAAGAAGTTACTAATAATATGAATATCAAAAACGTAATCCGCATACCTACCTATGTTTAGGATTCATCGTTCTTAAATACTTTTTCTTATAAGGTAACCTAAACTTTTTATAGTCTATTTTCTTGATCTTTTTTAAATACGGAGGAAACCATGTGATTCCTGTTTTTTTGAAGCAAGGTTCTCTAAAAATTTTATCTTGTGATGTTTCAATTGCTAAACTATCTTTGTTCTCAAAATTATATTTAACAAAAGAAGTATAGAACGTATTTAAATCATTGTTGATAAATTTAGAAAAACATATTCTTACATTTTCGTCATTAGATTCTTCTAAATACTGTAAAACAAATCCAGCAATTAGTCTAATTTTCTTATCTTCATAGCTAGAACTTTTTATATGAATATACTTTTTTTCTTTATATTTATTTGATTTCCCTCTATAGATAACATTATTCCCTTTTGTAACTTCAAAAGTACAATATGAATTTTCATCTTCATAAGCATAGTATAAGCTATGACTGCATGAAATAGTCGTTAATGATATTAATATAAAAAACGTAATCCGCATACCTACCTATGTTTAGGATTCATCGTTTTTAAATATTTTTTCTTATAGGGTAACTTAAACTTTTTATAGTCTATTTTTTTGATTCTTTTTAAATATGGAGGAAACCATGTGATTCCACTTTCTTCAAAACAAGGCTCTTTTTTCAAATTTTCATAACGCTCATTTGACCAAATTAAAATTAAACTATCAGATGTTACTTTTTTATATTTTACATAGCTATTCCATAAAAAATCAGTTGTCATTGTTGAAAAACAGGATCTATTACTTTCTTCTTCTAAATCTATAATATATTCTAATATAAAGTTTTCACGAATTGCTATGAAGTCATTATCTTCTTCATCTACATCTTGAGAGTTTAAATAGACATATTCTTTACTCCAAGTTCCTAAATTAGGTTTATAATTTTCATCAGATTTTGCTCTATAAATAATGTGTTTATCTTTTGAAAACTCTAAAGTAGCATAAGTTCCTCCCTTTTCGTAGGCATAATATATACTACGATTACAAGAAATAGTTATTAATAAAATGACTATTAAAAACGTAATCCGCATATCTACCTATGTTTAGGGTTCATCGTTCTTAAATACTTCTTTTTATAGGGTAATTTAAACTTTTTATAGTCTATTTTCTTGATCCTTTTTAAATACGGAGGAAACCATGTGATTCCTGTTTCTTTGAAGCAGGGTTCTTTTAATAGTTTCTTTTTAATTTCTGGTGTCCATAATAAACTTAAGCTATCAGATTTTTTCTTATACGTAATATAACTACTCCATATTAAATTTTCTGTTATTAAAGGAAAACATGCTTTATATTCGCCATTAATATTTATATATGATAAAGTAAATGATTCTCCTATAGAAACATACTTTTCGTTTCTTTCCTTTAAATTAATTGCATCTATATATAAATAATTGTTATTATATAAATCAGATTTTGTCCTATAAATTATATCATTCCTTTTTGTTAACTCTAAAGTAGCATAAATATCTCCTCTTTGATAAGCATAATATATACTACGACTACATGAAGTGATTAACAATAATACCCCAATTAACAGTATGATTTTTTTTATCATTGTTTATTTATTTCTTTTAAATACTTAACATTATTCCCTAATTCTCTCATTTGCTCCCATTGCCAATGATAAAATATTTTACGTTCTACCTTACTATTCTCTTCTCCATTACTCTTTAAATGATAATCCATATAATTCTCCAATGTATAGGATTGTTTCTTTTTACGATTGTATAGTCTACTATTTTGAGCAGCTTCAATTTGTTTTTCTGCTATTTGTAATTTTTTCTCTAAACTATACATCTCATTTTTAATATCTAAAGAAGTTTTATATGCTAATCGTTTAATATTTTCTAATCCATTCTCTATATTAACTATTGATTCCATATCTCTCATAAAAAAGGTTTCCAAATAATTTATATTTATCAAGAAATTCTCTTTTTTTATTAAGTTTTTATTTAATAATGTATATTTACTATTTAGTGTTTTTATTTGATACTCAAAGTTATCAGTCTTCACGTTTTTTAATTGCTCTAGCAAATTTTCTAAATCCTTCTTATTTATTTCTATTTCTTTCTCTAAATCACTTTTATATACAACACCTTTTTCGCGTATGACTGTTTTTTCTAATTCGTTTGAAAAGGTGTGTTTAAGCCCTAAACTGTGCCCTATCTCATGAAGGGTTCCTGAAATGGCTGTACGATGTTCTAATAAGGATTTAAAAAGATGTACTACTCCTGATCCTACTTTGGAGTATGCTGCGGCATTGTTATAGGCTTGATCGACATCCCGGGTAATAAAAACATGTATGGTATGTGTTTTATTTAGAGATACATCGCTATTTTCTCCTTTAAGCTCATCGTATGCTGCTCTAGCTTTTTTGTATTCTTCAAAGGCTGGTTTTACATTGCGATGTTCTAGAATATTAGTTACATACTTTTCTTCTTTTAACTCTTTGACATACGCTAATGATCGATTGCTTTTAAAACGATATCTACGATCAAACGCTTCTAGCATGGCTTGTCCTTTTTCTTTTAATTTTTCTTCTAGCTTGTTTAAAGCTCCTTGGTCTACTAACAAAGCTGCATACCTGCTTTCGATTAAAGTATTGTATTGAGTTGCATGATTTTCACTTTTTAATCCTTTTTTCCCTGTTGGGGTTTGCATGAAAAAAGGAGCAAATTGACTGTTTTTCAATACAATTTTGTGGGTTGTTGGTGCTAATGTTGCATTGATAAATGCTTGATTAAATGAGGTGGTATTAAAACTCTTTAGTAGTTCATGACTAAAACTTGTATTTGGTACTTTGGTTACGGATTGACTTTCTATAGTTCCAAAACTTATTTCTACAGGTTGGATTACAGTTGTGTATCGTGCTGCATTGGGGTAACAAATTAGGGTGCCTATAATTTCTTTATCTACATTGATTGCAGTAATTGTGACTGCTTCTTCAAAAGGTTTTAAGCATTCTAAGGTTATTTTGGCAAACGGACTGTAATTGAGTCCATGATGCTCTTTGGTTTCGTCTTCCATAGTGAGGTATGCGCGTTGCAATTCGTCTTCATCACTACCTACTATTGATATTGCTGTGGGATCACTGCTTACAAATCCTATCAAGCTATATGTGGGTTCTTTGTCTTGATTTCCGAAATTTTTACTAGGTTGTAATTTTGCGTATACCGTAGCCGTGGTTTTGTTTCCTTCTGTATTGGGTGGGTATAGAGAAATATAGGCACATAAATGCTGGTAGCTATTTCCTGCTACTTTTTCTGCTGTTTTTATTTCTGCTACTCTAGCATAATCTTCGGCTAATCCTTCGCCCATGATTTTTTTATCAAAACGATCAAAGCCAAACGTTCCTGTATAGTCTGTGTCTTTTACGCCATAGTTTCCTGCTAGGTGCTGTTGTGATCGATAAAAAGAAACCGCTGCTTGTAATCGAATACGTTCTAATGCTGGTATTTCTATATAATTGGATGGGTTTCCTGTCTCGGAGATACGGATCATTTTCATAACGATACTTGTTGAATGATGGTTAATGGTATTTTGGTGCTATCTCCTGTTATAGTAATGGAGGTGAGTACATCGTCTTTAAGTTTTTTTCCTTTATAAATGAAATCATGGTTTTTATCTGCTAAATCTATGTCTAATTTTTCTCCTTGTCTATTTTGTGTTTCGATAACCAATATAGAATCTCCTATAAAATCTGCACTTATAGGATTTCCGTCCAAGTCTTCAAAATGAGCTTTGGTCAGTTGTAATTCTTTATTTTCTACTGCTTGATAAGGTGTTTTCTCACTAGGAGGCGTCCAGTTTTCTTGCCAATGTTTAACGACTGTTTGTTCTTTGTATTCCTGAATGGCTGGAGAAATAGTCATTTTGAGCGTCATTGGTGTATCATCTTGAGCAGAAAACTCTTCGCTATACTTTATTAATGCTGCATCGTTAAACTTATAGGTAAAAGCAGGTGGATTGTTAAATGATTCTTTATAAAAGACCAACGCTCCTTTGGTTAAGGTACAAAGTTTATCTTCTGGCTCATTGATTATCCATCTTGCTAAACTATCGTCCTCATAACTGGATAGTATTTCTAGATCAATAAGTCCGCCTTGAGGTTCACCATCTGCTCTTCCTGTTCGATTGTTTATTAATCGATGGTAAGTAATCGCTGCATTCACAACTTCTCGTTCTTGACCAAAAACGAATAATTTTGCTACATAACTCATATAATACACTCATGAGCATCGAAAAAAAAATCAATTTATAAGCATTTTGATTTTTCTCTAACCTCATTATTTATAAATAAAACTGTTTACACAAACATAGCATTTTAAACAGTGTTTTCGCTACGGTTTTACCACCATATTTATATTATGTAATAAAAACATATAGCATCAAAAAAAAGCCCTTGTAAACAATTGTGTTTACAAGGGCTTTTCCTTATTTCTATTTATTTTTTTATGAAGTTACCCATTTCTTTAAAAAGAACTGCTGTAATTTAAAAAATAATGTACCGTATATACTACCGATAATCATTCCTGTTATTACATCTCCTGGATAATGTACTCCTAAATATATTCTACTATAACCTACTATTACTGCCCATATTATCATGAATGCAAATAGATATTTATATTCTTTTTTAAAGAGTGCTCCTATAAAAAATGCCAATCCCATAGAACTTGCTGCATGTGCCGAAAAATATCCATGACGACCACATCGTTCTGCCAAAAATCTTCCTAATTCGATCACACTTTCTACTCTACATGGCCTTGGACGTTTGAATAGCACATTTTTAAATAAGTTTGCGGTTTGATCTGTTGCTGCTATTAACAATGCTATCGCTAACATCGTAAATAATGTTCCCTTGACTCCATATTTTTTATATACCAAATACAATAAAACAAGATACAGAGGTATTTGATAAAATTTATCTGACATAAAAATCCAAAAACCATCCCAAGCTGGTGTTCCTAGGTTATTTAAAAACAGAAAAAGATCTGTATCGTATTGGAGTAATTGTTCCATAAAAGTTAGTTTTTAATGAGTTTATCGGGGCGTAGTTATCAAATAGGCATCAAAGCGAGTTGTTTTTGCTATGGCTAAATTTTATATCAAAATTTGCTTGGTAAAACGTGACTAGTTTTCTTCGTATCTAGCAATCTCACGATCATAAAAGTCATTTGCTTTCTTAAACAATACTTCTGCTTCATTTTCTAATTCTTCTTCATCACTTTTATCAAACTCTTCTAACCATTCAACCTCATCATTCGCTAGATTTAATATAAACCTAGGAAAATCGGTATGTATGATAAATATTGCTTCTGGATAATCTGTGTTATCTCCTAATAGGAATTTTGGAATTTCCATAATATTGTAATCTCTATTTGTTAGATTTTCAAAACTACAAAGGTTTTTATACTTATGGTAGTTTTATAACAGCTATTCTTGTTCTTTTGTTGCTATTAATTTTTTAGTCAAATAATTAAATCTAAGAAATAATAATATTGCTGAGGTTGTTAATCCTGCTAAAAGCCCCATCCATATTCCTGAACTTTTAAAATCTGTGTATAATCCCAAATAATAAGATATCGGAAATCCTATGATCCAATAAGCTACAAAAGTAATAATTGTAGGTATGGTTACATCTTGTAATCCTCTTAAAGCTCCTAGCACAACTACTTGTACCCCATCTGACAATTGAAAAAGTGCTGCGACTAATAATAATTCTGCTGCTATAGTAATTACTTCGGTATTATCTATTAAATTTTTGGCATCGTCTAAATCTACATACATTTTTGGAAATAAGGTATTTCCTAACATAAACAATACTGCAAACGCTCCTGCCAATAAAAAAGCTAATAAAAACAGTGAAAATGCAATACGTCTCAACTCTTTAAATTGTTGCAATCCTTTTTGATTTCCTACGCGTACCATTGCAGCAACGCTAACTCCCATAGCAACCATAAAGGTCATCGATGATAGATTAAGTGCTATCTGGTTTGCTGCTTGTGGATTTTTACCTAAAATTCCTGATAACCATATTGCAGCTGTAAAAATAGCTACTTCAAAAAACATTTGTAAAGCTGATGGAAATCCTAATTTAATTAGGTTACTTAACATACTTTTTTCTAAAACAAATATTTTGATATTCTTTACGTATTCTTTTGCTTTTGCTTGATAGCTTAATATTCCCCATAAAAAAGCAATCATAACTACTCTAGATACTAAAGTACCTATGGCTGCTCCAATTATTCCCATTTCAGGAAAGCCAAATTTCCCAAAGATTAATAGATAATTCAGTACTATATTTACAATATTAGAAACTAATGTTGCATACATTGGATACTTAGTAATTGATAATCCGTCTGAAAATTGTTTGAATGCTTGAAACATTATCATCGGAATTAATGAAAAAGCGACCAAATCTAGATACGGAATAGCTAATTCTACTACCTCTTTTGGTTGTTTCATTAAATACATGAGTGGTTTAGCTACCAAAACTGCTAAAAATAAAGCGATCCCTAATACTGTACATAAAAACAATCCATGTTTTAGTGCCGATTTTCCTTTTGCAAAATTACCTTCTCCATCTGCTTCTGCAACCAATGGGGTAATTGCCGTAGAAAAACCTATCCCTAGTGACATTGCTATAAACATAAAACTGTTTCCTAAAGACACTGCGGCAAGCTCTGCTGTACCTAATTGTCCTACCATAATATTATCTACAAGTCCTACAAAGGTATGGCCTAACATTCCTGCCATTACTGGTGCTGCTAACTTGAGATTATATGAAAATTCTTTGGTGTATTGTTGTAGCACTTCTTCTTACTTTTAGTCAAACAAAGGTATATCTTCCCTTGTAAAATAAGTCATTTTTTAGATTTATTTAAGTACTAAATATTTTGTTGTATTTTTTTATGTAATTTGAAGGTTTTAACATCCATCAATCTTATATATGACTCAACATCCCACTCTTAACATAGATAAAAAACGAAATACTACTAGAATAATTTTAATCATATCGTCTGCTATTTTTGGCGTTTTGATTTTTCCAAATTTGGGAATGGCTATGTTTTCTGCCATGCTTTTTGACAGTCCTGGTTCCGATAATAATAGTTTTGCAATTTTATTAGCAATAAGTATTTTATCTTATACTCCTATTACTTTAGTTTCAATCACACTTAGTTGGATTTTTTTCTCTATGAAACGTTATTTATGGGCTACTATTTCTGCTGGTTTACCGTTTTTGGTTATTCTTTTAGGCCTTGTTAGTATTCTATTGCTTTCTGTATTTTGTGGCGGAGATTTTAGTTGTTGATGTTTAGTTGAATTGTTTTTGTGATATCATGAAAAATTTCAACATCCGCAGCAGAAAACAGCAACATTTCTGTATAAAAAGGATAATTTGCTTTGTCTCCTTTCCATAATATTTTGTTGACACTAGCGATCAACTGTATTGCTTGTTGATATGCATCTTCTTTTTTTACAAATAATTCTTTATCTATTGTTTCAATATAATTACGCCTATTAAGTTCTGATCTTTTTTCAGGAGTATACTTATTACTGTGATACGCTCGTATCAAAACTTCTATATCAAAAGCATTCATTCTTGAATTGCGTCCTCCTGGTATCGGAAAATAATGACTTCCTGCTTGTTGTTTTAATAATATCCAATTAAGTGCATATATCACTCGAGTATCATAAATTATATTTTTATGTGGATACATAAACATTCCTACCTTTGAAACACTTGGTAATGCTTCGTATTTAGGTTTATCTGTAGTAATAAATGCATCTATCCTAGGCATAGTTGTTGCAGGCTTGGCTCCTTTTATCCCTCCCCAATCTTGTATAATCCACATACATAATGAAACAAATAGAGGTCTATTAGATATATGATATTCTTGTAGCTTTTTCTCTATTAAAAATTTAATAGCTATTTCTTTTTCATAGAGCGTTTGTTGATTTAAATCATACAATTCTTCTATTGTAATCACACCTAAATGTACTAATTTATCCAAGCTAGCCGTCCACTTATATACAGTAGCTATATTTTTTTTGATCTTATCTAAGTAGCTTGCAACTTTTTGGCTATCGAAATTATACATTTTGCAATCATTTATTTTACACGTAAAGTAAATAATTTATTTTTACATTCAAAAACGCTATTATATGAAAAAGAAATTACAAAAAAATATCGGTCGGAAGCTTGGCAACATGCATTATATACACCGATCTGCTATAGATTACCTTCCTCCCGAAGAAACAGAAGCTTTAATCCTTGCTTCTTCTATTGTTAATGCTTCAATAGATTGGAACTTGGTTAAGATTTCAAAAAAATTAGATACCGTTTCTTTTCTTTTGTACGATAATTTTGATGATGTTTTGTTCCCTGTTCTTTTAAAAGCAACAGTGGTTAATATTGTATTACATAGCCTAAAAACTATTGATTATCGAAAAAGAAAGAATCCACCTGTTTTGCATCGGAAAGAGTTAATGTTAGCCCCTGATGACCCTAGAATTTCTTCATTTGCTGAAACTACTATTTTTTGTGAAGATCGGCAATTATTTAAAAACGCATCATATATTGGGACTAAATTAAAATGGGAAGAACGTTTACGCGAAAATGGATTTAAAATCGAAGGTTTAAAAATCGTTCCTTTACTCTCGTAATTGTTCCAGAAGTTTATTTAAATTCTTTAATTCTCTTTGTTGTAATGTTGTGATTGTAGCTAATTTTTCTTCTAATTTACAACTTGCCTCTTGAACTAATAATTCTCCAGAAGGGGTTAATAGTACATAAGTAATTCTTAAATCATGTTCACATTTAGCTCGTTCGATATATTTTTTCTTCAATAATGCATTTACCAATCGTGTTGTATTAGGTGTATTATCTACTAGACGAGATTTAATTTCATTCATTGTTAGATGCTTATTAAGTTGTAATGATCCTTTTAAAATTCTTAAAATATTAAATTGTGAAATTGTAATTTCATATTGCTGTAATACTTCATTATATAGTCCTTTTACCCAATTAGAAGTATACATAACATTAATCAATGCTTTATGTTTTTCATCAACAAATGATGTTTGTAATGCTTTTTCTAATTTCATAATCGTTCTATTTTGAAAATTTATTTTAAGCGTATCGTTTCATAAAAGGTAATCCCAACATTATTGCAATCATAAAAGGCAAACTCTTTGGTTCCCAAGGAGTTTGCTTTATTTCTTTATTCCATTTCAAAACCTCTTTATCTATATATTCTTGGTATAGTCTATCTATGTTTTTAACTTGAATTCTAAATTGAGGCATTATTATTTTATCTATCATATCAAAAAGTTGAAAATGTATTTCTATATTTTCTCGTAACACAACTGCATAATCCATTATTGCACTTCCATATTTTAGACTATCGTATCTCTTTACAAAACCTAACTTATCTTCATAATAAGTTATCGTTTTAGACATATCAGCTACAGCTAACACAGGATGTATTTGCAATAATTCAGTTTTCATTGTATCGTATTATTTTGTTCCATATTTATCAAACAAATACATTAAACTTGTCATTGTTGCAGCTCCTAGCTCTAATTCCCTTTTATTAACAGCATCAAACGTGTCATTTTTTGCATGATGGTAATCAAAATAACGTTGAGAATCTGGTCGTAATCCAGCTAATACGATTCCTTCTTTTTTAAGAGGGCCTATATCTGCTCCACTTCCACCCTTTTTAAAAGAGTGAATCAAATAAGGTTCAAATAATTCTTTCCAACTTTCAACTTTTGCAAATGCAGTATCATCACAATCAAATGAAAACCCTCTAGGAGTAAAACCTCCAGAATCACTTTCTAAAGCAAACACATGATTTTCTCCTTTTTGTTTCGCTATAGCTGCATATTTTTTACCTCCACGTAAACCATTTTCTTCATTCATAAACATTACAACACGTATTGATCGTTTGGGTTTATATCCAATTTCTTTCAGTATTCTAAGTACTTCCATCGATTGTACAATTCCTGCTCCATCATCATGAGATCCATCTCCCAAATCCCATGAATCTAGGTGTCCTCCAACAACCATATATTCATTTGGATATTCACTTCCAGTTATTTCTCCTATCACATTATAAGATTGTACATCTTTCCAAGACCTACAATTCATATTCATATGAAAGCGAATATTCTTATTCAAGCTTAACATTGTACTTAACAATTCTGCTCCATTTGTACTAATTGCAGCTGCTGGTATTTTATCTGCATCTTTAGTTTTCCCATAACTCATTGCTCCTGTGTGCGGATAATCGTCTAATCTAAGATTCATAGATCGTACAAGAACTCCAACTGCGCCATATTTTGCTGCTTCGGCTGCTCCAGAATATCGTTGATCTACACATCCTCCATAAGCTCTAAAAGTTTCTATTAAATCTGCCTGCATGGGACGATTATAAAATACTATTTTGCCTTCTATTTTTTCTCTCCCTAAAGCTGCTAGTTCTTCTAATCCTTTTACCTCTATAATATTTGCTTTAAATCCACCTATGGGTGTTGGTACTGATCCTCCTAAAGCACATATAGGCATATGCGTCGTTTTACCGGGTTCTGTTTCTACATAACCAATCTCTGTAATTCCTCTAGTCCATTTAGGAACCATTACAGGCTGTAACCATACTTTATCTAATCCTATATCTTTTAACTCTTTTTCTCCCCATTCTACCGCTTTTTGAGCATTAATAGATCCTGAAAGGCGCCCTCCTATTTGATTTGATAAATAATCTAGCCATTGATAGCTTTTCCCGTTTAATAAAGATGTATCATATATTTTTTTGAGTATAACTGCATCTTCATTTTGTATCGGAGCTTGCGCATATCCTCCAAGTGTTATCGTTGTTAATAATGATAGTATTATTTTTTTCATTCGTTTTCCAATTCTTTTTTATAATGTTCTATATTCTCTTTAATTTTTATATCTAAAGTAGGTTCTTTTATGTCTTTATATTCCTTTAAGGTATCATACAATATTTTTGCTACTATATAGCGAGCTGTAGGTTTATCATCTGCAGGAATCACATACCATGGAGCATCTGTAGTTGATGTTAGATTTATTGCATCTTGATAACACTCTTGATATCGATCCCACAATTTTCGCTCTTTTAAATCTCCTGGTGAAAACTTCCAGTTTTTTTCTTTTTTCTCTAACCTTCTTAACAATCGCTTTTTTTGTTCATCTTTTGACAAATGCAAATAAAATTTATAAATCAATGTTCCATTTTGCGCTATGTGTTGTTCAAAATTTCTGATTTGCTCAAATCGTTGTTCCCAAAATTTTTCATCTATATCTTCTACCTTCTTTATGTTTGGTAAATTCTCTCCTAATATATATTCCGGATGTACACGAGTTACTAATACGTTTTCGTAGTGTGTTCTATTAAATACTGAAAATTTCCCCCGTTGTGGCAATGCTATATAATGTCTCCATAAATAATCATGCCCTAATTCAAGTTCTGTTGGTACTTTAAAACTGTGAACTATAATTCCTCTTGTATTGAAATCCTTAAATACTTCGCGTATTAAACTATCTTTTCCTGCTGTATCAATTCCTTGTAAGCAGATTAATACTGCGTATTTGCCATGTGCATAAAGTGTATCTTGAAGTTCTCCTAATTGTTCTCTTATAGCTTCAAGCTTTTTTTCTATTTCTTTTTTCTCGGCATCTACATCAATTTTTGTAGGTAATGTTTTTAATTGAATTGGTTTTGACACCTTAAATTCTTCGTGTTGAATATATTTCATTACAAACTTTGGTTATATTCTTATTGCTTTTGTAGCTTTCTTTTGGTAAGATACTAAAGTTATTCTGAAAATATCAAAAACTTCAATCCATTGTCCCTCAACTTTTTTATATCAAAAATAGAAAAAGGGAAATTAGTTAAACTAATTTCCCTTTTTGATCTAAATTGTATCTGTACTTTCTTACAAATATGTTTTACTAGCAAGTAACCCCTGCATCCCAAAGACAATATTGAGAATACGAATACGCAGCTTGTCTAGGGTCTCTTAATTGTGCATAAAAATTACCCGAAACTTGAATACGATAATTCATTGGTCCGATAATTGAGTTTAAAGATGGTCCAGCTACTATCAAATTTTGATTACTTATATGGGATACTCCAGGTACGCTTACACTTTGTGCTGCTCCAAAATTAGGTGTTAATGTTATTCTTAGATTTGAAATACTTTTGTATACATTTTCTCCCGCAGGTTTCCATGTACGTCCATGTAACCATTCAAATTTAGCTCTTACTCCTGTTGTGATTCTCACTGCTCCGATACTGAAATAATATGAATTTAGATATGCTTCAAATACAAATTTATAACGTCCACCTCCTGCATTAGTGAATTCATGTTGGTATCTAGCGTCTAACCATCCACTTTTAGTGTTATTTTGTTCTATTGGAACTATTGTAGTCTCTATTTCATGAACTATTAAATCTTCTCTAGATGGTACATTCCCATTGTTTAAGTCTGCTTTTATTTCTTCAAAAAGGCCTTCGTTTTCATGAGATACGATATATTGCTTTTGATCTTTGATTAAAATTAATTCTTCGCCAATTTGTATCTCTCCGTCTTCATTATAATAATTCATTATAAAATCTGCGTATTCTAACTCTCCATTTTGTTCACTATTTTTTAATGAGCTAAAATTCTCTGTTTGCAACTTATCTTGCAATTTATTTTGTAATGTTTCATCCTCTATAATATTACTTAATTGCGTCGCACTTTCAAAAACTAAGCGCTTATTAACTACTTCTGGAAGATTATAATCTGATGCTGATAATGGTAGCTCTTCTTGATTTGAGCATGCTGCAAATACAAATAACACTAGTAAATAGCATGGTTTTAAAAATTTTGTTTTCATAAGTTAGTTTTGTTTTTGTAATAATTAATACTTGTTTATTTTATGATTATATCACAAAATTATTACATAAAACTCCTCCACTTTTCACCCTATTGGGGTGATTTTCTATTTTTTTAAAATGATCCTTTTTTTGATTATTAGAACTTTTATTCAAATGTTACCTGACTAATCTCTAGTTTCTTTTCTTCATTTCTCTTCTCACAACTTTTACTAATACTAGTATAAGTGATTATTAAAATTACTGTTATTACTAAATTAATTATTTTCTTTTTGAAAGTTCTTGGCCTATTTTCAACTCCCTCTCTATACTTTTTTTTAGTTTCAAAATATTGTTCATTAAGTTTTTTGTTCATGCATCTTCTTTTATTTAAAACTAATAACGAAATTAATTATTTCAATGCATACTCTTCATTAACTATATCTAGTTCTATACAAAATTTAAAAACATATGTATTATGTATTACTCATGAATAGCTAATTCATAAACAAAAAACTATTGCATAATAATCACTCTTCAGAGAGTTGACTAATAAATAAACACACACATTCTTTACAATATGACTTTGTACTTCTTACTCTTATCGCTATGAAGTTATAAACTATCGTAGAGTGGGTTGATATTCAGAAGATGTTGTTTAGAGCTTTTGTCTTTCAAAAAGATATTCAAAAACAATTGTCATAAAAATACCAGCTACAAATATTTGTAACTGGTACTTATTCTTATTTTATTATTCTTACCTGCCAAGCTGATACGGTACTAGTTACAACCTTAAATCCGTATGTCTCAAATAAAACATTTAAATTTTATATATGATTATAACTATATAGTTGAAACTGTTTAAATATTCAATAATTAGTAGTGTTTAAATATTGATTTATAGTTTTTAATATAGTTGTAAATTATTAGTTATAGACAGGTTAGCCCCATTGAAATTTGAGGTTAGTTATTTTTTATATGATTTATTATAGAAGCCTTATTACTATGATCTTAACTAGGTTTTAAAATGTAAATTTCCATAAATTCTGAGCTTATATTGTCTAGATGTTTTGATCCATTTAGCCGGGATAGTAATAAACCTAAAGATGAATTTCTTAATCCTATAACTAGTTTTGAGGTTTTTAAATCTCTTAGAAAACCTTGTAATTATATGATGATATAAGTTTCTACATATTGCAGTAAAAATCATGAATACAGTATTTTGTTCAAGTTTAGAAAAAGGTAAATTATTTCACCCAAAATCATTTTTAAGTACATCAAATTCTTTTTCGATTGTTCCTCGTTGAATATAGAAAAATACAATCTCATTCGCATCTCGACTTCTGTCATTAGTAAGAATAGCTGAATAAAGACAGGCTTCATTGGTAAAAAAGTTCACCTGTTTGTCAATCCTTTCTATTTTAGATACTACTAAACGATAGGTCTGCAGAGGCTTGGTGTCTTTAGAATCTCGATGTGCTCTAGCAAAAGGTTTGTATTGTACTTCTCCTCGATACACAACCTCTAATGAACTTTCAATCTTAGTCCAATTATCAATAGTGTTAATAGCTTTTGCAAGATCAGCGTTCATGCGAGCTTTTATATAAAACTGTTCAGCCTTTTTGCTTACTATCTTAATTATGTTATATAGATATGATCCACTATCAGCTCTAAAAGCTTTTACTTTTACATTATTTTGATCTAACAGATCGAACATTCTAGATACTGTAGCATCTTGCAACGTTCGAGGGTTGCTATTACCGTTCCTGTTTTCTATATAAACAATATTATTCTCAATGATACCAACTCCAAGACAATAATCAAACTCTTTTTTGTAAGTGTTCAAACTATCAGCTTTATTATTGAAGATGATAGTATTATCATAATCTAGGGTTAGTTCTTTATCAAAAAACATCTGTAGTGAGTTTAAAACCCTTAAATTTAGGTTATTAACATCTTCATTGATGCCAAATTCGTGTAAGCTTTTTCCTCGTGGGCTTTTCAATATTTCCTTGGGAAGTGATAATTCTTTAAGCCTATCCAAAACTCTATCTGGACTCGGCACGTTTAAAAACCGATTACCTTGTAGGTGATCTCGGAAATTACCTCCTAAATCTTCAATACAATCACCACCACAAAAATAAATAGACCAGAAACTGTATAGGATATCTTTCCATGAATACTTAGATTGATTTGGTAATATCGGTAAATAATCCTGTAACAGAGAACCTATATTTTGTTTTTCGAATTCTTCTAAAACAAAATTTAACCCTCCAAATGAACTTATGTGCTGAGAATTTAATACTTTCATATCAGTGTTTTATCGCAACACCAATTTAGGTGAAAATACTAAAAACCGCAAACCTAGTATTTACAACTGTTTGCGGTTGTTTTCATAATAAACTCAAGGATTTGAGGTACAAACTAGCACTAGCGCATACTAGGACGAGCTCAGGGGCTTTTACTATTTTATATTAAACTCTTTCTCTATAATTTTAGATTGAGTTCTTTTCAAATAATCATTAAAACAATTTATACAAGAACCTGGATTACCACTTATTTTTGAAAATTCAGATTCAAAATAATCTAAGTTCATATCGTCTTTAAATTGACAAACATCTTCATTTGAAGAAAAATAGCATACAAAAATTTCACCAATCTCTTCAATATTAAAAATTAACTTAACTATATTTTCAGTCTCTTGATTTAAAAAAAAATTATGGAGACTCTTGCTCATTTGTACAATTTGATTCTCCCCGTGTTCTTTACAAATTATTATACTCATATTAATATTGATTATCAAATAAAGTCTTAATAAAACCAAATTCTTTTAAAGCACTACCTGGAACATTTAATCCTCCTTCTCTTAATACTCCACCAACATGATTTACACAGGAATTACATCTTTTATCGTATGCTCCTAATTGTTTACCTATTTGATTATTTTGATACTTTTGTGCTGCCTTAGCATTAGGTAACTCAACTTTTGCTACATTAATTGCATCTCCAGTACTTCGAGTTCTAATTGTTGTTGTAGAAAGGTCACTGCTAGTTATAACTTGATCAGTCATTACTTTTGTTCCATTAAATTCAGTTTCAATAGCATAATGACCAAATCTATTCGTACTAGTTCCTTCATATTGATAAATATTTGCAGTACCAGTAGTATTAACTTGAGCTGCTGATTTGCCAAAAGACATTAACGAACTTCCTATCCGTTCAGCTGCTAAAGTCATCCCTGCATCAACAACTGATTTCCCTAACTCTTTAGGATTATTTATTAAATTATTCCCAATACCAATAGATGATTGATTAAAAGCAGTCTGACCTAAATCAGCTAATTTAGCCTTAGCTACTACAGACGGATTATCAGCAGAAAGAGTGATTCCTACATTCATAACTACTCCTGCTAAAGGAACTACTGTAGATACTATATTTTCAGTAGATAACAATCCTGATATACGTTCTGATACGCCTGAAAAAAATTTACTAGCATATTCTTTACATTTAGGACAATTTCCATCAGGATCATTATAATAAATAGGATTATTCCATCCATATTGATAAGGTGTCATAAAGATTTGTTCGGGTTCATCAGCTAATGCATCAATATTCATCCACCTACCCAAAGAAGCTTCATAGTTTCTAGCTCCAAAGTCATACCAATCTAATCCTAATTCTGAGTTTTCTTCTTTGCTTACAAAGCCATAATTATGCTTGCGTCCGGTAATTGTGGAGTTATAACCGCGATGTTCAAGTCCAAAGGGATAATAGTTTATACGTTTTTTTCAACTACGAGTCACTTTTCAGCGGTTTCCTTTCAAAAATTTCTC
>CANMKX010000007.1 GCA_947498595.1 uncultured Aquimarina sp. | reverse complement strand
ATGCTCGCTTGAAAACACTTTCTAAAGCGCAATGAAGAACTCTATCGGTAAGCCGTATGAGCGAAAAGTTCACGTACGGTTTGATGAAGGGGGCATTGATAGTTTCGAAAATATTAATATCTTTAGAAGATATAATAGAATAGGACTATCAGGCTCTACTCTACTGGTTAATTTGACAAAATGAAATTATTCGGATTCAATAAGAAAACAAAAGAACTAAAGTTTCGAATATCGGAACCGGATCGGAACTGGGTTGAGGACAACTTCACATGGCTAATTCAAGTCTATGGTTATCCAACCAGACGGAATGAACAAATAATTATTTCCGCTAAATACTTCCCAAAATCATTCTCAAATAAGGATTTAATAATCCAAAACTTAATCGAAGATCTTTGTAACTTATTAGATTTGGACTCTAATAAAGTTAATTTTGAAATACATGAAGACTTAAGAGATGTTTACGGAATACCTTTTGCATCTGAAGGCAAACAGTTTGAGGCTGAAACAGAAATATTGGCGGACAATAGTTATAAATTACATATTGCAAAGAGTATTTCTAAACGATCAAACCGACTCATTTTCAGTCTAATTTATGAATTTCTAAAAATTCGATTAACCGAAAACAAACTACAGTTTGATACGGGAGACGACACTAGCCTTTTCATCTTTATTGCAGGAATATACTTTGGCTTTGGCGTTCCTGTCTCGCAAAACCTAACCGATAGTGGAAGAATCGATGATGGGTTTTGGGAAACGAAATGGAATTACGTTTCTGAAATGCCAAATGAAGTAATGGCTTTTGGATTAGCAACTTATTCAAAACTAATCGAACAAGAAAATCCAGAGTGGAAAAATGAACTTCCTAAAAAATTTAAAAGTCAATTTGATGGTGCTATGAATCTTCTAAATGAGACTCCTTCTGTAATTTTCAATAAAGCTGAACTTGATGCCAATGATTTATTTCATTTAGCTGACCAAGAGTATAAAAAAGGTAATTATGAAGAAGCTATTTCCAACCTTCAAAAAATCTTATTTCTAACGAACGATGAATTACTAAAATCTGATGTTTACAATAATATTGGATATTACCAGATAAGAAGTGGTGACTATGAGAAAAGCATTACAAATTTTAATAAAGCACTTCAAATAGACCCAAATTACGGTTTTGCCTATGACAATTTAGGATACTCCTTAATCCAAATGGGGCAAATAGAAGAAGGTAAGCAACAACTTGAAAAAGCATTGAAAACGGAAAACAATGACAATGCTTATACTTACAGAAACTTAGCGTTGTATCATCTAGCAAAAAATGAATTAGAACAAGCTGAATCAAATTTCCAACTAGCTTTTGAATCCAAAACCGTTCCTGTTGACCTTTTAGAATTACATTACGCTGATTTCCTTATAACACAAAATGAAAGGAAAAAAGGGATTGGATACTTGGAGAAAGCTGTTGAAAAAGGCGAGCCAGAAGCAATAAAACGAATGAACGAAATAAAGAAAAACTAACCACAATAACTAAGCATTCGGACTGCTCGTAGAGCAGTATCTGAATGCAGTGTTGACTAAATAAAACCCACGTATTGCTAGCGATTTAAGGGCTATGGGTTTTACGAAGCTTTTTCTTGAAGGTATTATAAAAGTTCTTTTCTTGAGGATAATAAGATTATTTACATATTGATAACACTGTTTTTTTGTTGAAAAACCCATTTTAAAGCTGCTTGATATTGGCTATATTTAGCTTTTATAAAACGATAATATAACAAACAAGAGTTTCTACGCAGACTCCCGTTGTGTTTCATACCCACTCAAACGAATGAGTAAAACGCTTTTTGTATATTTGTTCTTATAAATTTAAGACTATGGACATTCAATCAACAAAAATAGAATTAGTGAAGACTATTTTGGCTATAGAAAACAATGATTTCATTCAAAAAGTTGCTGAATTTATCAAAAATGAAAAAGCTGACTTTTGGACAGAGTTAAGTGTCATTGAACAAAATGAAATCAAAGAAGGAATAAATGAACTTGATAAAGGGAAAAGAGTTTCATATGATTCATTTTTGAAGAAAATATCTTAATGAAAGTATTTTTATCGGAACTTGCTGAAAACAAACTTCTAAAATTATCTGATTATATTCAAGAAAATTGGAATTTAAAAACACGTGATAAGTTTATTGAAAAACTGACAGAAAAAATCAAACAAATTTCTCTTCAACCAGAAAGTTGTCCTCAGTCTTCTGAATTTAAAGGTCTTTATAAGTGTGTAGTGACAAAACAAACAACTTTTTACTATCGAATTTCGACAAAATTAAACGAAATTGAAATAATCACAATTTTTGACACAAGACAAAACTCCAATAAGTTGAAAAAAGACATCTAGCTCTAAAAAAGTACGAAAACATAACAAGGTATAAAAACATAGTGTGATTTAGGTTCACCCAGAGGTCTGTGTTTATTTATAAAGTCACCAACTATAAAATATAGCATTTTCAATAAAAAAAATAAAATAAAAGGTTTTGGTTAAGTGATTAATTGAAAGTTCACTACTTTTAATTCTCACACTAACCATAGCTGAACCGTCAGACTGCGTAAAAACTCAAGAATAGTAATTTAATAAAAACAAGTATCTTCTTATTATATAAATAGATACATTGTTTTCTGGATTATGTTCAAGGTTTTGATCATGGGCAATTACAAATGCTATCATTTGATCAGTACGTTAAGCTAGATTCATGAGCAAGGATTGTTGACTTGTTTGTAACTATTTTACCTTTAAAGACATTAGGTTTTAATGATACTCCATCTTCAGAAGGACGTCCGCCATACGCTCCTGTAGATTTGTTAAGGTTATACTTTTTAAAAGAAACAAAATTCTATTTTAGAGCAGCCTGATATTGACTATATTTAGCTTTTATAAAACGATAAAATAACAAATAGGGGTTTCTGCGCAGACTCACTTTATAAGCAAGCAGATAAAAACTTCACAATACTCTCATTAAAATTACCTTCATAAAATTTATTTTAAAATGAATACACCAAAAACTGAAATTATAAAAAAAGGTATAATAGTAATTCAATCACTAGATAATAATGAGAAGCAGACTGGAAAAGAACTTCATGATGACATCTTATGATACAAGCAATATCTACATGAGGATGTTTTCACAGAAATATACAATGTCTCAACAACCTTAGAATTTATTGATCAAATAAATAGCATTGAAAAAGCGATGACAGAAGGTGTCATATTTACTCTTCATTTAGAAACTCATGGTTCTGAAAAAGGAATTCATCTATCATCAGGAGAGTGTGTTCCTTGGAAGTTGTTTATGGATAACATTCGATCTATAAATATCAAGATGTGTAATCTTCTAGTTGTAAATATGGCAATGTGCAAAGGAGGTGCAATTCTCACACATATAGAACCAGAAAAGAGAGCTCCTTACTTAGCTTTTATAGCATCATATAGAGATTTAACTGTTGACGAAATAGCCAGAGGGTTTTCGGCATTTTATAATGAATATTCAAGTCCGCTTGATCTCTCCAAAGGAATGAATGCTTTAACTACTGAAATAGATGGAAATATTGATGGTACAAGAACATTTTGGATACTTACATCAGAAGAAGTTTTTAACTCAACTTTTAACCCTGATCGGGATCCTAAGCATTTCAAATTAATGGTCGAAGAACAATATGCTAACCGTGTTAGAAAAGGAGATAAAAACATCTCTTTTGAAATAGTTGAAAATGATATTAGAAAAATGTTTGAGGAGGTTTCAGCTAAGCATAAAGATTATTATTGTTTTAAAGATATATTAAACTAAAAAAGCCAGCTTATAATAACTAAGCATTCGGACTGCTCGTAGAGCAGTATCTGAATGCAGTGTTAACTAAAACCCACATATTACTAGTGATATGAGGTCTATGGGTTTTATGAAGCTTTTTCTTGGGGTATTAGAGCTAATAAAAGTTCTTTTTTGAATTAACTATATGGTTTTTCTTTTAGAATAGTATTGTCTATTAATATTGTTTATAAAGATAAAGTAACGAATTGCATGTATCTTTTCTAAAAATAATTCTTATCAGATAATTAATAAACGATTGATCGATGAAGAAGACATATTATATAAAATAAAAGCGAGATCGCTCGATATAAACAATCTCACTATATGGATTACAATTCTTTTATTTCAGAATTTGGCGCATTTTCTTTTACAGATTTGATTCCGTTTTCCATACCAGATTCAGAGGTGTACATTTGACTAGAACCAATGATTTGACCGTTAGTAGCTTTTAAATTAAAATAGAACTTTCCATTTTTAGCCGTTTTACGTTCATAACGAATATCATCAGTACAGTTTTTTTGAATTGAAGCAATTCCATTTTTTGCAGCAGCTTTACTAGTGTAAATTTCACTACTTAAGATAATTTGCCCATTTTTAGCTTTTAAATTAAAATGAAACTGATTTTCTTCTTTATTTTTTAATTCGAACATAAAGTCTAAGAGTTTACAAGTTGTATAGGCTTAAATTTATAGAATATTATTAAAAAACCAATGCATACGAGCTAATTTTGTGAAAACGGAATGTATTTTAAAAGAGAAGTTAATTCTATAAAAAGAGACGATTTATGATATCATAAATCGTCTCTTTTTATAATTTTTAGAGTAAGTATATCAAGTGTTAAAAATGAATTAAACACTGTTTTTATATATAATATGCTCAAATTTATAAGATTATCATTGAATGCGAATCACATTACTTAAACATATCTAATCCAGGAATATTAGGCATACCATCTTTTGCAGCAGCTGCTAATTCAGATTCGTTAATTTGAGAAGCTTTAGCAATAGCCTTATTAATAGTCAAAACTAAATAATCTTCTAATTGTTCCTTATCTTCAAGTAATTCGTCTGCAATTGATATAGATTTGATCTCTCTATTAGCAGTTACCGTAACTTTAAATAAATTGTCAGAACTACTTTCGTCAATTAAAACAGTATTTAAACGTTTTTTTGTGTCTTCAACTTTTTGTTGGGCTTCTTTTAGTTTACCCATCATTCCCATCATGTCTCCAAACATTTGTTATGATTTTTTAGAGTTTATTAATTACAAAATTAGTACTTTGGTAGTTAATACCCAATTAAGAAAAATATTCTTATAAATAAAAAAACACTAATAATCTAGAGAATGAGAGAGTTAGTTGTTTATATTTAATTTTATTGGATACCGTTATTGAAGATAGTTTTAGGAAAAAAGCAAAATAGCATACTTTTTGATACAAATAATCTTCGCAGTAAAATACGTAATGAAATTTTTTGAGTAGTATAGAAAGAACCAACCTACGATATTTTACGAATTTAAATTTATAAACAAAAAAACAAAGAATACCATTGGAAACAGAAACGCAACTTCCTGTAGCAGCAAAAAAAGCAACTAAGCTAGAGAAACATGGAGACATACGTATAGATAATTATTTTTGGTTGAATCAAAGAGAAGATCAAGAAGTGCTAAGTTATTTAAAAGAAGAAAATGCGTATAATGAGAGAATGACTGCCCATACGAAGGATTTTCAGAAGCGTCTTTTTGAAGAAATGAAAGGAAGAATAAAGGAGAATGACGAATCTGTACCGTATAAGCATAATGGATATTGGTATATCACAAAATATGAAATAGGTAAGGATTACCCTATCTATTCAAGAAAAAAAGAGACACTAGATGCTCCTGAAGAAATTTTATTTGACTGTAATATAGAAGCTAAAGATCATAGCTATTACAAATTATCAGGTCTAAATGTAAGCCCAGATAACACACTGATCGCATATGGTGTTGATACCGTAAGTAGACGTAAATATACGATTAGAATAAAAAACCTTGTTACAGGTGAGGTATATCCTGAAACTATTGAAACTACAACTGGTGGAAGTACTTGGGCAGCAGATGGAAAAACCTTGTTTTATACACGTAAGGATGATGAAACATTACGATCAGACAAAATATATAGACATACCTTAGGGACACCAGTTACTGATGATATTCTTGTATATCATGAAAAAGATGATACCTACAACACTTTTGTTTATAAGACAAAATCTAAGAAATACTTGGTTATAGGATCAAGTAGTACGTTAACGTCAGAATATAGAATATTAAAAGCAGATAATCCAACAGGAGAATTTGAAGTCTTTCAAGAAAGAACGAGAGGTTTAGAATATGGAATTGCACATTACGAAAATGATTTTTACATTTTGACCAATGCAGATGGGGCAACCAATTTTAAATTGATGAAAACGTTAGATACTCAAACATCTAAAGGAAATTGGAAAGATCTAATACCGCATAGATCAGATGTTTTATTAGAAGATATCGATATTTTTAAAGAATACTTAGTGATAAGCGAACGTAGTAATGGACTTGGTAAAATCAATATCAAAAGATGGGATGGAACTGTGGATTATTACTTACCATTTGATAACGAAACTTATACAGCATACGTAGGAACAAACCCAGATTTTGATTCTGAAATACTACGATATGCATACAATTCTCTTACAACACCAAACTCTGTGATAGATTTCAACATGAAAACTAAAGAGAAAGAGGTTAAAAAGGAACAAGAAGTTTTAGGAGGGGGATTTGATAAAGATAATTATACTTCAGAGAGAGTTTGGGCAACAGCAATTGACGGGACAAAAGTACCAATGTCAATTATATATAAAAAAGGAATAAAAAAAGATGGTACAAATCCATTATTACAATATGGATATGGATCTTATGGATCAACGATAGATCCTTATTTCTCAACAGTGCGATTGAGCTTATTGGATAGAGGCTTTATTTATGCAATAGCACATATTAGAGGGAGTGAATACTTAGGAAGAGAATGGTATGAAAACGGGAAATTATTAACAAAGAAAAATACGTTTACAGACTTTGTAGATTGTTCAAAGTATTTAATAGAAGAAAAGTATACATCACCAAAGCATTTATATGCCATGGGAGGATCAGCTGGAGGTTTATTAATGGGAGCAATAATTAATATAGCACCAGAGTTATATAACGGTATTATTGCAGCAGTTCCGTTTGTAGATGTAGTTTCTACGATGTTAGATGATAGTATTCCATTAACCACAGGAGAGTATGACGAATGGGGAAATCCAAATGAAAAAGAGTATTATGATTATATGAAATCATATTCGCCCTATGATAATATAGTAGCTCAAAGATATCCAAATATGTTAGTAACAACAGGATTACATGATTCTCAGGTACAATACTGGGAGCCAGCAAAATGGGTTGCAAAGTTAAGAGAACTAAAAACAGATGCTAACGTATTGTTATTAAATACAAACATGGAAACAGGGCATGGAGGTGCCTCAGGAAGGTTTGAAGCATTAAAAGAAGTAGCAGAAGAATACGCTTTTCTATTAGATCTAGAAGGGATTACTGAATAATTAAAAAAAAAAATGTAAATTCGCAACGTTTTATAACTGTTTTTAGGTTCCCCAACACACTGCCTAGAAACGTGAGGAAAACATAACCTTATGAAAGAACAAATAGAAGCTTATAATAATGTTTTAGAGCTTATAGGTGATACACCACTTATAAAATTGAATAAAATTATTGATGGCTTACCCGGCAATTATTATGCTAAAATTGAATCGTTTAACCCAGGTCACTCTACAAAAGATAGGATAGCATTACATATTATCGAAGAGGCTGAGCGAAAAGGAATACTTAAACCAGGAGATACAATTATAGAGACTACTAGTGGTAATACAGGTTTTAGTATTGCAATGGTTAGTGTTATTAAAGGATATGATTGTATACTTGCAGTAAGCTCAAAATCATCTAAAGATAAAATAGCAATGCTTAAGAGCATGGGAGCTAAAGTATATGTGTGCCCAGCAAATGTAAGTGCAGATGATGAAAGATCATATTATCAAGTAGCAAAACGATTACACGAAGAGATCAAAGGATCTGTATATATAAATCAATATTTTAATGAACTAAATATTGATGCACATTATAATTCTACAGGGCCAGAGGTGTGGAATCAAACTAAAGGTAAGATTACGCATTTTGTAGCATGTAGTGGAACAGGGGGAACAATCTCAGGAACAGCTAGATATTTAAAAGAACAGAATAAAGATGTTCGCGTTTTAGGAATTGATGCTTTTGGATCAGTGTTGAAAAAATACCATGAAACAAGAGAGTTCGATTCAGAAGAAATATATCCATACCGAATAGAAGGTTTAGGTAAAAATTTAATACCAACAGCTACAGATTTTGATGTAATAGATAAATTTGAGAAAGTTAGTGACGAAGAAAGTGCACACACAGCAAGAGAACTAGCTAGAAAAGAGGGATTATTTTTAGGATATACAAGTGGAGCTGCTGTTCAAGGAATTAAACAAATGGCTGCTCAAGGAGAATTTAATGAAGATAGTATTGTTGTCGTTATCCTTCCGGATCACGGTTCTCGTTATATGAGTAAGGTTTTTAGCGACGATTGGATGCTAGAACAAGGCTTTGTAGATAGCAAGAATGAAATTGATGCTACACGAGTTCAATTCGTAAAATAAGAAAATTCAATAAAACATAGTAGAGCATCTGGTTTAACTAACGACAGATGCTTTCTTTTTACAATAAAAAAAGAGAAAATATAGAGAAGCATTATAATTATGTCATCCCATCAATTTTCTGTATTTTCGCAAACTTATAAGATTCAAATTTAAGATAGATGAGAGATTTATTTGATAAGATATATAAAGACAAAGGACCATTGGGGAAATGGGCAGATCAAGCAGAAGGATATTTTGTATTTCCTAAGTTAGAAGGTCCAATATCAAATAGAATGAAGTTTCAGGGGCGTGAGGTAATTACTTGGAGTATTAATGATTACCTGGGATTAGCTAACATGGATGAGGTACGTAAGGTGGATGCAGAAGCGGCAGCGTCTTATGGATCGGCATACCCTATGGGAGCTCGTATGATGAGTGGACATACCGATTTGCACGAACAACTGCAAAACGAATTAGCTGCTTTTGTTGATAAAGAAGCTGCTTACTTGCTTAATTTTGGATACCAAGGGATGGTTTCTACAATTGATGCATTAGTGTCTAAAGACGATGTTATAGTATATGATGTAGATGCACATGCATGTATTATTGATGGAGTACGTTTGCACCAAGGAAAACGTTTTACATATAAGCACAATGATTTAGAGAGTATAGAGAAAAACTTGATGCGTGCTACAAAAATGGCAGAGAAAACAGGAGGAGGAATTCTTTTGATTTCTGAAGGTGTTTTTGGAATGCGTGGTGAACAAGGAAGACTTAAAGAAATTGCAGCTCTTAAAGAAAAATATAATTTTAGATTATTTGTTGACGATGCACATGGTTTTGGTACACTAGGTAAAACTGGAGCTGGAGCTGGAGAAGAGCAAGGCGTTCAAGACCAAATAGATGTTTACTTTGCAACTTTTGCAAAATCTATGGCAAGTACTGGAGCTTTTATTGCTGCAGATCAAGAAATTATTGATTACCTAAAATATAATTTAAGATCACAAATGTTCGCAAAATCATTGCAAATGCAATTGGTTGTAGGAGCATTAAAACGTTTGGACATGATCCGAACAATGCCTGAACTTAGAGAAAAATTATGGGAGAACGTTCGAGCATTACAAAATGGACTTAAAGATAGAGGATTTGATATAGGAACAACACAAAGTTGTGTAACTCCAGTATATTTAAAAGGAAGTATTCCTGAAGCGATGGCTTTAGTAAAAGACCTAAGAGAAAATCATGGAGTATTCTGTTCTATAGTAGTATATCCAGTAATACCAAAAGGATTAATCTTATTAAGGTTAATACCTACAGCTACACATACATTACAAGATGTTGAAGAAACATTAGAAGCGTTTTCATCAATACGAGAACGTCTAGAAAATGGAACATATAAACGTATGTCTGCAGCTTTGATCGAAGCAATGGGAGAATAAAACTTAGATAGATAAAATTAAAATTCTATTTATAGAATTAGAAACAAAAGAGGTACCAATAATGGTACCTCTTTTGTTTTTTAACAAAGAAGCTGAGGTTTATTTTAACAATCGAACATAAATTTTGAATTTATATCATTATTAACTCAAAACTTATGAATATGTTAAAATGAAGCCATTTTAATCATCAATTATTGAACTTATCAACCGAAAACGTTTTAGTTTTTTTCAGAATTAGGTTATTAGAATCAATTACGATAGATTTGATTATAATGATTAAGAAGGTAAATAACATAGGGGTGTTAACCTCGGGAGGAGATGCACCAGGAATGAATGCTGCGATACGCGCAGTGGTGAGAGCATGTAGTTTTTATGAACTCAAATGTTTTGGGATTTATAAAGGATACGAAGGACTGATAGAGAATGAAATAGAAGAATTAAATGCACGATCAGTTCGTAATATTATAAATAAAGGAGGAACGTTTCTTAAGTCGGCTAGATCTAGAGCATTTAGAACTACAGAAGGGAGAGCAAAAGCGCACCAAAATCTTGTTGAAGCAGGAATTGATGCTTTAGTTGTAATAGGTGGAGATGGTAGTTTTACAGGAGCTATGAAATTATATGAAGAATATAATTTTCCTGTTGTAGGGATTCCTGCAACCATCGATAATGATATTAATGGTACTGATTATACGATTGGATATGATACAGCATTAAATACAGTAGTAGATGCAATAGACAAAATTAGAGATACAGCCAGTTCGCATAATAGATTGTTTTTGATTGAAGTTATGGGAAGAGATGCTGGTGATATAGCATTAAATGCTGGGATAGGAGCAGGAGCTGAAGAAATATTAATCCCTGAACAGAATCTTGGAGTTGAACGTTTGATTGATTCACTTAAAAGAAGTAAAAAAACAGGAAAAACTTCAAGTATAATTGTAGTTGCAGAAGGAGATAAATCAGGCAAGAATATTTTCGAATTAGGAGAATATGTTGAAGAAAATCTAAAAGATTACGAAGTAAGAGTTTCTGTACTAGGTCATATACAAAGAGGAGGATCTCCAAGTTGTTATGATAGAGTATTAGGAAGTAAATTAGGAGTAGGAGCCATTGATGCATTATTAAAAGGAGAAAGTAATGTAATGATTGGAATCGTAAATAAAAAAATAGAGTCAGTAAGTTTAGAAGTTGCACTGACAAAAGAAAGAGAAATGGATCAAGAACTGATTCGCGTTTCGGATATAACTTCAATATAAATTAAAAATACATTAAATAAATAGGAATATGAGTACGTTGAAAATTGGTATTAACGGTTTTGGAAGAATTGGAAGAATTGCATTTAGAATTGCAGCTGAAAGAGAAAATGTAGAGGTTGTTGGAATTAATGATTTATTAGATGTAGAGCATTTAGCATATATGTTAAAGCATGATTCTGTACACGGAAGATTTAATGGAACTATAGCTGTTAAAGAAGGAAACTTAGTAGTAAACGGAAAAACAATTAGAGTAAGCGCTGAGCGTAACCCAGAGGATTTAAAATGGGATGCGATAGGAGCCGAAGTAGTAATGGATTGTACAGGTATCTTTACAACTTTAGGAACAGCTGATGCTCATTTAAAAGCAGGAGCGAAAAAAGTAGTAATATCTGCTCCATCAAAAGATGCTCCAATGTTTGTAATGGGAGTTAATCATAAAGATGTGAAAGAAAGTGATACAATCGTATCTAATGCATCTTGTACAACTAATTGCTTAGCTCCGTTAGCCAAAGTAATTGATGATAATTTAGGTATTGAAGAAGGATTAATGACTACTGTACATGCAGCAACAGCTACGCAAGCTACAGTGGATACTCCATCAAAAAAGAATTATAGATTAGGACGAAGTGCAATTAATAACATCATTCCTTCTACTACAGGAGCAGCTGTAGCTGTGACAAAAGTTATACCTGAGTTAAAAGGAAAATTAACAGGAATGGCATTTAGAGTACCAACAGCCGATGTATCTGTTGTAGATTTAACTGTTAAGACTAAAAAATCTGCTTCTTATGATGAAGTAAAAGCATTATTCAAAAATGCTGCAGAAAATGAATTAAAAGGTGTTCTAGCATATACAGAAGAAGCTGTAGTATCTCAAGATTTTGTTGGAGAATCACATACTTCAGTATTTGATGCAAACGCAGGTATAGCTCTTAATGACAATTTCTTTAAGTTAGTAGCTTGGTATGATAATGAGTATGGATATTCGACTAAATTGGTAGATCTATCTACTTATGTTGGAACAATGTCTGCTGTAAACGAATTATCTACCGCAGAAAATATATAATTTAAGCTATACACTAAGTCTCGATATTTATTATAAAAATCGAGACTTTCTCTTACTAATTTAAAGCATATAATACGATGATTTTAATAAGCGATGGAGGTTCTACAAAATGTGATTGGATTTTGTTAGATGATGCAGGAGAAATTGTATTTAAAACTCGAACAGGTGGACTTAATCCAGCAGTTTTTGGAGAGCAAATGCTTCGAGAACGTATTTCGAATAACGTAGAATTAACTACTTATAAAGATAAAATAGAAACAATTCATTTTTATGGAGCTGGATGTGGTACTAAAAAACCGACACTAATTCTTAAAAATATTATTGAAGATTTTTTTACCAACGCCAAAGAAGTTTTAGTAAGAGAAGATATGGTAGCAGCAGT
The DNA here is from genome assembly GCA_947498595.1 of uncultured Aquimarina sp. GTDB lineage: Bacteria > Bacteroidota > Bacteroidia > Flavobacteriales > Flavobacteriaceae > Aquimarina. The sequence goes on along the minus strand of CANMKX010000007.1, from coordinate 171,382 downwards.
ATATGCAGCTACTACAGAACCTGGAATTGTTTGTATTCTAGGTACAGGTTCAAATAGTTGCTACTATGATGGAGATGATATTCATATGGCAGTAGATTCGTTAGGATATATCTTAATGGACGAGGCCAGTGGAAATTATTTTGGTAAACGATTGATACGTGATTATTACTATCATAGAATGCCACAAGAAGTTGCAACAGAATTTGAAAAGAGGTTTGATCTAAGCTCAGATTCTATTAAAGAAAATTTATACAAAAAAGAGAACCCTAATACATATTTAGCGTCGTTTGCAGAGTTTATATTTACAAGCGAGCGCAATGGGTATTTCTATAAAATAATAACTGAAGGTATGCAAGAGTTTATTGAAACTCGAGTATTATGTTTCCCTGAAGCCCAAAATGTACCAGTCCACTTTATAGGGTCAATAGCACATTTTAGTGAAGATATTATTAGAGCAGCTGCATGGCCATATCATTTAACAATAGGAAATATTGTAAGAAGACCTATTGATGGAATAATAGATTATTATCGTAAAGAAATGATTCAAAAACAATAAAAGAGAGAGTTTTTTTGTTTAGTGAGAGAAGCCTTAGTAATTTATTCTAAGGCTTTTTCTATATATGAAAGTGAATTTTTTGATAAAGACAATTGCAATGCTTTTTTCTGACCATTAGCAGACATTTTGCGCCATGTTTTGCGAACAATATCAATAACTTTATCCTCAGCATGTTTTAGCGTAAAAGGCTCGAAATAATGAGATAAAAAGACTAAACAAATAACATCCTCTAATAATTGAGATTCTGTATCTTTTTTAAGTTTCTTCTTCTGAATTAAAAATGAAACTCGATCAATATCTTCTTGAGAATACTGAGCTTCTTCCATAATAACTGCTGTTTTTTTTGCATGAAATTTCTTTAAGTCTTCTCTCCATGTCAAGTAACCTATTTTACCCTCTGGATACGATGCTCTAGGAATTTCCCACCTTGATATATGTTGAGCTCTAGCGGCTATTTGTAATGCATTTGAAGCTTCTGGAACATATTCATTTAACATGCTTGTCATTCGATAAGAGTAAAGCAATTCTTTAGCTATAGGATTATTGTTATTATCTAATTCTATAGTTGGATCAGCTTTATTGACTAAATCAATAGAATTAAAAATTGTTTGAAGTTTATTAGATTCCATACTCAATAATTTTTGTTTTAAAAGTATTAAAAATGTGAATGGGAATTGAAAGAATATAGATTTTATATCAAATAAAATGTTTGAATGTTTGATTGTAAACTAGACTTATGTTTTTTGAGTTTAAATAGAATATAGAAGCATGAGTATTAGGTTCTTTTATATAAAAATATGAAAGAACTTAATAGATCATTAGCTATCTATTTAATTCCTAAGCCTCTTGATTGATTAACGAAAGATCTTTTTTAAATTGAATAATTAATTCGTTTACAAAACCATCCATAACTTTTTGCTCCTTAGCATCAATCCCATTACTGGATGCAGCAACATCATGTAAAGTTTGAATCAAAAAATCATATTCTTCGTCAGGACCGTGAAGTTGACAATAATCAATGACTTTCTTATACAGATAATCAATAGAATTTTCTTTTTGAACTTCATAATCAAAAGACCATTTAATTTCTTTACCCCAAGGGTGATTAGACAACCTTTGTTCAATAATATCTAATTCTTCTGGTTGAATTTTACCATCAGCCATCGCAATGACATAAATTAACTCTCCAAATGTTTCATAAAGCTTTCTTGTGTGCATTTTTTATAGATTATAATCGTATTCCTAATTACGAAGTGAATAAAAATGAAAATAAAAACCCACAGTATATCAATATACTGTGGGGCAATTAATCCTTACTAATCTTGTTGTTAATGTGCGTTTATAATTTAACCTTTAAAGATAATTTTCTTTAGTTTATAACCTTCAACTTTAATAAAATACATTTTAGGATCTCTTAGATTGTGTATGTAATCATCAATAACACCTTTATCTAATAATCTCCCAGATAAATTATATAAGCTATAATTTAATCCTTGAGGAACACTTTTTATTTTCCAAAAAGTTTTTTTATCAGTTGATTGTTGACAGCTAGCATCAGCCAGAAATCTATTTGTGAAAGTGATTCGACCTTGTTTATCTCCTTCTAACATTACAGTAGCAGATTTATCAATATCAATAAAACCAGTTCCTGTTAAATCACCTAATATAATAAGACAAGCGTTCCTGACTTTAACACGTACACCTTTTTCTAAATGTAAACTTTGCGTCACATAAATGACACCTTCATTAGAAGCTTGATCTAATCCATTAATTAATGTGTTTTCTGTAACATAAATTAATTTATTTGAAATATCAACTTTAGTATTCGAAAACACGATATTACTAAATAATAATATTGGTAAGAGGTAACGTAATTTTGTTTTCATAATCGTCAGTTTTAGGGTTAAACCGTTAATTTATGTAAGTATGAACTTACGTTTGATGGTTAAGATATATCGTTGTATAACTCTTATTCATAGACAAGTTACAAAAGTTTATGTATAAACCACAAAGAAAATGAGTTTTAATTTGTAGATAAAATGTTGTTTTTTAACTGGATTACTCCTGAAACGCCTATAAATAGTGATCTTGGTCACTATTTTATTTTTTGTTTTTTTTAACATTTTAAAAAGCAAATAAGCGTGATTTTTCTGACGTTTTTTTCTTTTTTATAATAAAAACAAGTATATTCTGTTAAAATTAAGAATCCCCTTTTTGCATAAAAACAATTAAGATATCAAATAGGAAATTGTGAGAGTTTTAGTATTATTTCAGAGATTGAGTACATGGTTTAAGATATTATTGAGCGAACTTGTTAATAATTTAATAAGCTTGTTATTTGTGCTTATAATGTATGTTACATTATGGCATTTCCCCCAAACGATAGATTTACTACTAATTTTAAATCAAGCAGATGCTTTTTTTCTTGAAGTTCCTTTATATTTTTCATTACTAACGATTGCTGCATTTTTAATATGGAATACACCTAAGTATTTTTATTTTCATAATTATAAAACTATCAAATGGAATAATTTTGTCGGTTTTATACCCAATGAGCATTATAGATATCAAAATAAAGGTACCAGGTATTCTTATAGTCTAAAAATTCATTTAAGAAAAGTTGTGCCTAGAATATTAGCGACATTACTTTTAATTATATCAGCTTTAGGTGTTTTACACGGAATGGAATTATTTGAATTAGAAAATGTATACACAAGAACATTAGATCCATTTAATACACTAATAATTAGTGTTTTTTTTCTTTTACTTTTAACAGAACCAAAATTGTATAGGAAAATAAAATTGGGATTAAATAAACTACCATATGCAAGCCCAATTATATTAGTGATATTAATAGCTCTTATCTTATTTATAATTTCATTAGGGACATTGAATACACAAGCAGAAAAAGATCTAGGGAATTTGTTTTTATCAAATTCAGCATTAGCATTAACATTTTTCACATTTGCATTCAACAGTAGAAAAGTATTGAATAGACTACCAGAGAAATGGTTTTATGGACTAATTAATATAGCAGGAATATCCATTTTTTTAGCATACATAGTACTCAATTTTTTACCTAATCTTGCAAGTTCGATAAATCCATTATCTATTTTATTGATCGTTTTTATAAGTCTTTTCATGATTTCCTTTATGTTAATACTTATAGGGAAGAAAATTAAAATGCCATTATTTACAGTAGCTGTATTTCTATGCATCTTGTTAGGAAGATACTTTTCGACTAATGATTCATTTATTCATTATCAATTAGCATTGTTAGACACTACTGTAAAAGAACGCCCATTAATGGAAGATTATTTATTTACTTGGATTAATGATAGAAAAGAAAAAATAGAGAATTACGAAGGTAAATTCCCGATAATTTTAGTTTCAGCACAAGGAGGAGGTTCAAGAGCTGGATTATGGTCATTTTTAGTACACAGTTATTTATATGAAAAAACCAATGGAGCATATTTTGATGAACATTTATTATCCTTAACTGGTGCATCAGGGGGAAGTGTTGGGAATGCTATGTTTTTTGCTGAAGTTCAATCTGCAAAAAATAAAAATAAAAAGGCTCGATTATTATTAAATAAAACAACAAACGCGTACTTAAAATATAAAGCAAGTGAAGTTTATAAAAACAATTTTTTATCAACGTCATTACTATCACTACTAGGTAGAGATTTATATAAGAGTATAACGAATATTTCGTGTTTTGATGATCGAGGGAAATTACTAGAAAAGCAATGGAGTCTAGCACATAAAATTCAATTTCCAACAACTAATAAAAAGAGTTTATTAGACTTAGAATACTTGTCATTTTATGAAAATGAAATTTCGTTAATAAACGATACCAAAAGTAACAGAAAAATAGCTCCATTACTGCTTATAAATACGACACATACACAAACAGGAAGTTATAATATTATAAGTCCAGTTAAGTATTCACATTTGAATGAGTTTTCAGGAACGACAGATTTTTTGACGCATTTACAAAAAAGCTATAAAAATAAATCTATAGCATTAGCAACGGCAATGAGAATTAATGCTAGTTTTCCATTTGTAACCCCTGTAGGAGAAATAGATAAAATTAATAAAAAAGGTAGAGTTTATACAGATCAATATGCAGATGCAGGATATTATGATAATGTAGGAGGGCGTGTCTCAATAAATTTAACAACAGTTTTTGAAGATATTTTAGAAGAATCCTTTCCAGCATTGAAAGAGAAAGTAAAAATTGTTAATTTGTTGATAACAAATGATGAAGGAGAAAGAATTTCTAGAACAGAAACACAATTAGGAGCTCCTTTAGCTACATTATCAAATATTAGATATGGACATACCAAAGAAATGATTAATAAATTAGGAGACGATTATATCATTAAATTAAAAGAAACAGCAATAAACCCGCATGAAAAAACGTTAAAATCTAAGATACTTAATCGTAAGGATTCATTAATAAAACCTATATTACCCTTAGGACGATATCTATCTACTATTGCTATAAGATCTATGGAAGCAAGATTAGAGAATGTTAAAAAACAATTGGATAGTATATTTTAAATACAAAAACAACGACAATTGACGTTGTTTTTTGTATCTTTGTCGTAATGTAAAAATTCGGACATATGACAGCAGCTACTCCTTTGGGTTTTGACGCTTTAGAAAATAAAGGAATCCTTAGATACTTAAATGTAGACACTCCGCTACAAAATGTTTATGATTTTATAGAATTATCTCGCCATGGTATAACAAAAAAAACATTGTTACACTTAGCAAAAACGATAGATTTTGATCATAAAGAATTAGCGATGGTATTACATGTATCTGAGCGAACTATTCAACGATACGATTTAAATAAAGTATTGAATATTGAAACAAGCGCAAAAGCAATACAATTAGCAAAATTATATGCAAAAGGAGAAGCTGTTTTTGGAGACTTAGAACGATTTAAAAACTGGATGGAATATCCCAATGTGGCCTTAGCTACAAAAAAACCAAAAGAATTATTAGATACGACTTTTGGATTTCAATTATTGAATGAAGAATTGATACGTATAGAACATGGAATTTTTGCGTAATGCAAGTATATAGAATAGCAAAAGAAGCATATATAAGAGACTTAACAGGTATAGGAGCCAAAACCGTTGGAGGACGATGGAATCGTAAAGGAGTTGCTTTATTGTACACGAGTAGTACTGTTTCGTTATCGACTCTTGAAGTGTTGGCACATTTACCACCAGCTTACTTTCCTGATGATATGTCATTAGCTACTATAGAAATTCCAGAAGACGAAATAATCACTTTTGATATTGATAAATTACCTAAAGGATGGAATATGACACCTCCACCTATACAAATGCAAGAAATAACGAATTCTTGGATTGACAAAAACGAATCATTAGGCCTGCGTGTACCCAGTATAATAATTCCTTCAGAGGTTAATATTTTAATTAATCCGTTACACCATCGCTTTAATAAGATTAAATTATCAAAAGTAATTCCTTTTACTTTTGATAAAAGATTGTTAAAATAATCTTAAATAAATATAGAAATGTGATCTTTATCGGAATTAAATAATAGTTAATAATGTTAAAATTGTAACATTATTGAAATATAGGTACTAATAAATAGCATTTAATTTGTTTAAATGTGTAACAAATTAGTTATTTGAGTCGTCTAAAAACTATCTAAACTAATCTTAATTTTATAAACCAAATGAGTTTTAATGCAAAGAAGTTTTCTGTTGTTGCAGCTTGTACACTAGCTTTTGTAGCTTGTAAAAACGAAGCAAAACAAGAAGAAACTACTAAAACAGAAGAAACAGTTGCTGTTGTGGAAAAAATCCCCGGTATTGTTTTAGAAAACATGGACACAAGTGTGAGTCCAAAAGATGATTTTTACAATTACGTTAATGGTAATTGGATGAAAAATACAGAGATCCCTGAAGACAGAACACGTTGGGGAGGATTTGGTGTATTACGTAAAAAAACAGATGATGATGTTTTAGCTATACTTGATAAAGCAAAATCAAGTGGACAATATGCAGCTGGTACAGACCAAGCAAAAGCATTATTGATCTTCGAGTCTATATTAGATACGGTAGCAAGAGATAAAGCAGGAATTACTCCATTAAAACCTGTATTAGAGAAAATAGCAGCAGTTACAAATATTGCAGAATTGCAAGATTTGTTAACATCAGAAACAGCAGTTTCATCTCCTTTTGTTGGATTGTCATCGTTTGCTGATTTAAATGATAGTAGTGTAAATGCAGCTTATGTAGGACCAGATGGATTAGGATTACCTGATCGTGATTACTATCTTGATCAAGATGAGAAATCTAAAGAAATTAGAGGACAATACGTTGATCACATTACTAGAATGTTGCAGTTTTTAGGAGATTCTGAAGCAGATGCACGTAAAAGTGCTAAAACTGTTTTAGCTATCGAAACTAAATTAGCAGAGCCTAGATTTGATAAAGTTCAAAGTAGAGATACACGTAATTTTAATAATCCAAAATCTGTTGCAGAATTAGCAGCATTAACACCAGCTATAAACTGGAATAAGTTTATTAAAGATGTTGGAGTAGTAAAAGAGTTAGATACAATAATGGTAACGCAACCTAAATATATGGTCGCTTTACAAGAAGTATTATCAAAAACTTCAATTGAAGATTTAAAAACAGTTGTTAGATGGGCAACACTTAACAGTGCAGCAAGTATTTTATCAACAGAATTAAATACAGCTAACTGGGATTTTTATAGTAAGCAATTAAATGGAGCTTTAGCACAAAGACCATTAAGAGAGCGTGCATTAGGAGTAGTAAATGGATCTGTAGGTGAGGCTATAGGACAATTATATGTTGATGCAAAGTTTCCGCCAGAAGCTAAGGTTAAAGCAGAAAAGATGATTGGTAATGTAATTAAAGCATACCAAAAAAGAATCGAATCACTAGATTGGATGAGTGCTGAAACTAAGAAAAAAGCAATAGAGAAATTAAATAAATTTACAGTTAAAATAGGATACCCTAATAAGTGGGAGGATTATTCTACGTTAGCTATTAAAGCTGGAAATTCATATTTTGATAATAGTGTTGCAGTTTCTAAATGGAACCAAGCAAAAAATATTAAAGAAATAGGTGAACCAGTAGATAAAACTAAATGGGGAATGTCTCCTCAAACAGTAAACGCTTATTTTAATCCGTTATTTAACGAGATTGTTTTTCCAGCAGCTATTTTACAACCACCATTTTATAACTATACAGCTGATGAAGCAGTGAATTATGGAGGAATTGGAGCTGTAATCGGACATGAGATTTCTCATGCATTTGATGACTCTGGAGCACGTTTTGATGCTAATGGAAACTTGAAAAATTGGTGGACAGAAGAAGATTTAAAACAATTCACAAGTAGAGGAAATGCTTTAGCAGACCAATACAGTGCTATCGAAGTTTTAGATAGTGTACATATCAATGGTAAATTTACTCTAGGTGAAAATATTGGAGATTTAGGTGGAGTTTTAGGAGCTTATGATGGATTACAAATGCATTATGCAGAAAATGGTCATCCAGAAAAAATAGACGGATTTACAGGAGAACAACGTTTCTTTATGTCTTGGACTACTGTTTGGAGAACAAAAATCAGAGAAAATGCTTTAAGAACTCAAATAAAGACAGATCCTCATTCGCCAGGAGATACAAGAGCAATTCAGCCTTTATTAAATGTACAATCATTTTATGATGCATTTGATATCAAAGAAGGTGATAAAATGTATTTAGCTCCAGAAAAAAGAGTTGATATCTGGTAATATTTAACACCAGAACAACTAATAGTATATAAACCTAGAAATTAACTTTTCTAGGTTTTTTTATGATGAATTTATTGGTTTTTTATTTCATTCATTAATAAAAAGGCTTCATTAACATAATTTTTTTCCAGAAAAAGAGTGAAATAATTTGATGTAGAAATTACTTCAAAAACAGGAATACCATGATAAGCAAGTAATTTGAATATATAAAAATACAAACCAACCGTTTTAGAATTATCTTCTGGTAAAGCAATTGAGATAGAAGATAAATCGTCCATAACAGTAATGCAATTTTCATTTTCAAAGTGTTGCTCTACAATTTTCTTTAAAGAGTTTGAAACGAGAATGTTGCTTTCTTGAAAATTACTAGCATAAGTAAAATAAGCACCCGAAATATCCTTTACAGCTTCTAGCAAGTTTGCTTGACTCGTTAATATTGTTTTCGAATTGTGAAATGTATATTCTGTAATTCCAGAACGCACTACAATATCACCTAAATTTTTCAAATTCGTATTCCTTAATGTCACATGAGTATTTTGAGGATAATACCTGCGTAAAGCCATAACAATTGATCCTGGCTTAACAGGTTTTCTCATTACTTTTTCTACTTGCGGAAGTAAATCTAATGCTAACGAGCTAAAATTGATAATATTTCTACTTAAGGCATCTTCTAAAAAAGGTTGATGTTTTAAAATAGAATGTACACAGTCTGTAATAGTTTTCATCTTGTTATATATTTAACAATTTGTACAAATGTATACAAAAATTGTCAAAATATTTATAGGAAGAAGATTAATAGCTAATTATGCAGCAACAAATAAAACGAATATTAGAATCGTATAAATTATTACACCCATAATATTGTATCAAATGAAAGTATTAAAATTTGGAGGAACCTCTGTAGGATCATCAGAAAATTTATTGAAAGTAAGAGATATACTTAATAACGGGGAAAAGAAAATAGTTGTATTATCTGCAATGTCGGGAGTAACAGATCAATTAGTTAAGCTAACTATAGGTGTTAAAAACCAAGATATAACAGGAATAACACAAATATTAGATAGATTAAGAGAAAAGCATTTAGATGTTATTGCAACAATATTCGATGCTAAAGAAACTCGAGTAGCATTATCTAATCATGTAAATGTAATTATAGAAGAAATTAAAGAAGTTACCTCATGTGATTATTCTGAAGAGTTGTACTCTAGATTAGTAACTTATGGAGAGACATTATTAACATATATCTTCTCTAATTTATTGACGAGTAATGGTATTAAAAACAGTTTATTAGATGCAAAAAAGTTTATGCATGTTGATACTGTAGAGAATCCTAATATAAATAAGGTAAGTACTTTATTAAAAAAAGAGATATTAACTCAAGAAGCAGATATCTATATAACACAAGGTTTTGTTTGTAAAAATGATTTAGGAAAAATAAGTCATTTAAAAAGAGGAGGAAGTGATTATACAGCAACAATTATAGGAGCTGCATTAGAAGTTGAAGAAGTACAAATCTGGACAGATATAGATGGATTTCATAATAATGACCCTCGTTATGTAGAGAATACTAGACGTATAGAACATCTTACGTATAATGAAGCTGCTGAGTTGGCATATTTTGGAGCCAAAATACTACATCCTCAAACAGTGTCACCTGTTATCATAAAAGGAATTCCTGTATTATTAAAGAATACATTTAATCCAAGTGCTGCAGGAACAGTAATCTCTGGTGAAAAAAGAACTACAGGATTAAAGGCAATTTCTGCAAAGGATAATATTACAGCTATAAAAATCAAATCCAATAGGATGCTTATGGCGCATGGATATTTGAGAAGAATTTTTGAAGTATTTGATAACTATCAAACATCAATCGACATGATTACAACTTCAGAAATAGCCATATCATTAACAATAGATGATGATAAGCATTTAGTAGAAATTGTAAGAGAAATTGAAGCATATGCCGAAGTTACTGTAGAAAAAGAACATAGTATTATATGTATAGTAGGGGAGGAAGTAATTGCTGATAATGAAGCCCATAAACTATTTAAAATACTTAATTATATTCCTGTACGTATGATTTCGTATGGAGGTAGTAATAATAATATATCAATTTTAGTAGATACAAAAGATAAGGTAAACACCTTAAAGTTTTTAAATCAAAAACTATTCAGCTATGAAAAAGAAGAATTGGTGATCTGATTTAATATGTGTTTTTAATTCAAGATAATCCTGATGTCATATGATGTCAGGATTTTTGGTTTTGTCACGTCCTGAAATAGCGTTACATGATTATGTAATAATATGAAATACACTATTTAGCGTAAACGTACTCAGAAAGATTATACGATGAATTTCTCCCTTTTCGTTTTTTATACCTAATTCTCCTTTTAGTATAGTATCATTAAAGTACTTGTGAAATACTTTTTTTGTGAAAATCAGATGTTCCTGAAGTAGAATACGTCTCATAATAGCAATCTTTCTAATAAAAATAGTAGAATAAATTCAGAATAATCTACCTGTTTTTTTGGGTATAAAACGTAGGCTAAAACCTGAAATCCATTTTTAAAAATAAATACCTTGGTATTAAATTATAAGTGGTTGATGAAATTGCAGTATCACTAATAGAGAAGTTACCGAAGGTATTAGTGTTAAATAAATTATGACCAATAAGTTTAAAACTAAGTGTATTTGGTTTTACGATGTACTTAATATCAAAATCTGAAAAATAAAAAGTGTTATTCCCTTCTTCTAAACTCCCAAAATGATATCGTTCATTTTTAAGTTGAAAACTAAATTTATTTGTGGCATTATAAGTAATGTCTAAAAAGGTAGTATTATCTGTATTGTCATTTTTGAAGTTTGTTTTTACAATAGAGGTATTCCAACTTGTGCCTATATGAAAATTGAATTTATTAGAAAACGCTGATCTAAATTCTATTCCATAATTAATTGACGTGTTCTCGATGTTTCTTACCTCTGAGTTGTTTATAATGTTTTTAAAATTTGTAATAATATATCCACTCTTTAGCTTTAAGTTAGAAGATAGTTTTTTGAGATATTTGTCTAAAGTTAAGGAAATGTTCGTGAATGATTTATTTGGTAATATAATTTGATTAGATTGATTGAAATCTTGATTAATAGTTGTATCAGAACTAAAAAAATCTTTACTCTCATTGTGTACAAAAGATGCATTTATCAAAAACTCATCAGACCAATTACCGTATATGTAATTAAATAGAAAGAAGTCTGAGTTGAGAGTAGTAAATTCTTTAATTCCGCCAGAGTAAAAATTACGATAGTTTGATAAAATATTATTATCTATTAATATGTTAAAATTTGAAATATCGGTATTGTGAGAATAAATTGATATGATCTTATTTTTTTTATCCAAACCATATTGCAATTGTATGTTAGGAGCAATATAAAAAGGATTCTTTTTCTTTTTTGATTGCAGGATATGGTCTTGGAATGTTGTAAATAATTGATGAGTTGAAATATTACCAGTTAACGATAGATTTTTGAATTTTATTTTATAACTAGCTTCTGTGAAAAAATCTTTATTATAAAAAGTAACATCATTTTGATATCCATCAATACTACTTATTATATTTTCTTGATTACTGATTAAGACAAGATTAGATATAAGACTGTTCTTTTTTTGGGTATATCCAATCTTTATATTAAGGTTCTTTCTTTTTGTATTTATAATATAATTTGCTGTAACTCCAAAAAAGTTTAACTTATTTGTGTTAAGCTGTCTTACACTTGCTATATTTTCTTGATCAGGAAATAAACTCTGGTACAAAAAAGTGTTTACATTATAGTTTTCAGGCAAATTGTGATTTAAATAACGAGATTGTATTATTAAGGCTTTGTTTTTATTCGTTTTTATAGTGTAGTCTAATTTGTGATCGTGATATTTTCCATTAATATTAGCAGTTTCATCTATATTTTCTTTATTAAAGAGTGAGTTAGAAAAAGTATCTGTATTAGTATAATTATATTTTCCAATATAGTTTATATTGGACGTTTTATTGATCTCGTATTTTGTATCAAGTTTTAAATACCCTACATCATATTTTTTTCTTAATGTATATTCTTCAGTATTTGTAAATTTAGTTTCGTCTGGTAACGTAAATCTTGTAAAACTGCTTCTAAAGAAATCTTTTTCATCAAAGGTTAGAAAACCAATAGTTTTAATTTTTAGTTTTTTTGAAGGATTATAAATTGAATTTAGAGATAGAAATTCGGCATTGTTAAAATTAGTGTTACTAAATCCAAGATTAGGGATTGAGGTATTAATGTTTGTAAACCCAGAAATATTTTCATCGTCTCCTACAAAATAATTTGTACCATACGCATTAGGGTTTATCAGTGTGCCAATATCTCCAGTGGGATCATTACCTATGTTATTAAAGTTTGCAAATGAGTAAAATTTCATTTTTTTGAGAAATGAAATTAGATTTACTTTTACCTCATAATTATTATCCGAGCCATAGCCGGTAGATGCATTTCCAAAAAGTTGCGATTTTCTTCCTTCTTTTAAAGTTAGGTTTAAGGCTACTTTATCACTATCTTCAATCCCTTTAAGTATTGAGTTATTAGAATATTTTTTTAAAATTTCGATTTTATCAATGACTTCGGCATTTAAATTTTTGGTAAGTAGTTGGTATCTTTTTTCAAATAAATCATCTCCTTCGACCATTACTTTTTCTATGTTTTGACCTTCAACTGAAATAGTTCCGTTGCTATTAACTTCAATTCCAGGTAATTTTTGCAATAGATCTTCCACAACTTCTTCTCTTCCATCTGCAAAGGCACTTGCCTTTAATATTATGGTATCTTTTTTTATAGTAATTTTTCTCTCATACTTTAGAACAACTTCGTCTAGAGTTAGTGCTTCCTTTTTTAGTTTAACATTTTTTTTGAGAATACGCTGGTTCGTTTTTAAATTGACAGTAAAACTTTTAGCTTGATAGGAAAGCGCATTAAATGTTAGTATATATAAATCTGGAACTTCTGTTTTTATAGTGTAATTACCCTTATTGTCGGTAAATGTAAATCCAGTAATTATGCTATCTTTTTTGGTTTTCAAATAAACATTTACCTTATTCAAAGGAGTTTGTAAAGAATCGGTGACAGTACCGCTTATTTGGTATTGACCATACGAAAAATTACCTAAAACTATGGTAAGTATTAGGTAATTAAATAGGTTTTTAGTTTTGTTGGAAAAGTGCAATATTATTTATTGTCTAATTCGTGAGTACGCTCAATGTAATCCCAATCCTCAGTATTAACAGATACAAATGATCTTGGGATAACATCTCCTCGTTCAAATTTTGCCATTATCTTAAGTCGTTTTTTTTTTGCTTCGGCTTCTATTTCTTTTCCTATATTTCTAAGTTCCTTAAAATAAGTTAAAGATGATATTTTTTCGCCACTATTAGGAGGTAGTAATTCCTTACTTATAATTCTGTTTTTAACAGAGAATGCAGTAAAACTAATCTCTTTTTCTATATCTTGTATTTCTAGTATTAAGCCTGGTAATCCACTAAACTTATATGGACCTGTACTTACAGGTATTTTATCTGTAAACCATGCATAGTATGTTCTTCCTCTAAATTCCCCAATTGCTTTTTGGCAAGGATAATTTAAAATTTCTTTTTTCTCCTTGGTTAGCTTCCAATTAATTTTAGGAATCTGTTCCTCAATAATATATGGAGTTTTGTATACAGTATTTCTAAATACGAGGAGATCATTTTTTAGATTTTTATAGAATGTTTTCTTCGTAGTATCAACATCATATTCTACAATTTCATAACTCATTCCATCTTCACTTTTCTTTATAGTACTCTGCTTAGGTTCATCCTTATAAGTATATAATGATTCTATATCTGTAAAAAGAAGCACTGTTTTTCTTTCTATTACATCTGAGGAAGGTCTAAGATGTTGTCGCATTATATACCCTATTTCACCTTGAGTAGTTTGCCCAGATATTAATGATATATTAAAAAGGATACACGTAATAAATATATATGTTTTCATTTTCTATTCTTTTAAAAATATTTAAAACCGTTTCTATAAAAATTATTTTAATTCAAAAAAACTGAAGCAAATGTTCCGATTGAGTTACCTACTCTATCCCCAGTTATTCTTGCTGGTAATACTTATTGTTCTTGTGATGTTAGACTTTTTCTACTTGCTAAAAAAGAATCAACTTGATCATATTCTACATTCAACATACCATGTTTGTACATCAGTTATTTCACCATTTACTCTTGTCGTAATTTTAAGTTCAACTAGACAATTTAAAGCAAATTTCACGTTATTTTTAGCTGAAAGAGTATTTGTAAGTATCGATGTCTTAAGATTATTGTTGTTAATTTCTTTTGAGATATTTGCAAATGATACCGCAAAGGACATCATAAGTACGAGTGTTAAAAAAGATTTTTTCATAAATATACTTTAAAGGTGTTTAAATAATAGAAACGGTTTTAATAAAAAATCTGTTGAAGATATTTTTTTTGATGTATGGTTATCTTCCTCTTTTTATATGGTTGTCAAGTATATTTTTATTAAAACCAGGTGCTCCTAAAATAGAATACGTCTCATAATTGAAGTGTTTTCAACAAAAGTAATAGAATTATTTCAGAAGCGTAGTTAGATTTTCAAAGGCAAATATCAATAGAAATCATTCATGAAATTTGGTGCTCTTGATTTGTGATGAAAAAGTTTACCAGACCACACCTTTCGGGGGATCTCATCAGTTCTACATTCCTCATTTTTTGAAAACGCGTAGCAAAAAGTTGCGTGTTTTTTCCAAAATATCTTCTGAATTTAGCGGTCAAAGATTTAGAAACCATCACTAATTAGTGACATAGAAAATAATGAAATGGCAAACGAAAAAGATTTGGACAAAAGAGCTATCATTGCAGCTCTTGCAGTTACAACAATAGGATTTTATCTATGTTTATCATGGAATTAGAGCATATAGGAGAATATAGAAATATTGCAATCTCAATTAGAATATGAAATAGATAAAGTTAAATCATTCAAAAAATGAAATAATTGTTATGAAACAAATACCCTTAGTAATCAGTGAAATACATATTACTCAAAGTCTAAAAGAACCTTTTTCTAGTTTAAAAGATTTAATAGCTATAATAAAGGAAGAAACACAAAAGGCGTTTATGAAAAATTAGATAAAAAAAGAAGCTACTATAGCTTTACCACAATTTAATGTACTATAATTTATATGATTAGAATTGATCACTGTTTTTAAGCAATTTAAGATGAGAAATTAATAAATTTAGGATTCTAAAAGAACTATTATTTGTTCCTAAAAAAGAACACCCTTCTCTGGAGATATTGACTTATTATTGGATATAATCCATCGTTCATAAAATTCCTGTATGTATGATTTCGTATGGAGGTAGTAATAATAATATATCAATTTTAGTAGATACAAAAGATAAGGTAAACACCTTAAAGTTTTTAAATCAAAAACTATTCAGCTATGAAAAAGAAGAATTGGTGATCTGATTTAATATGTGTTTTTAATTCAAGATAATCCTGATATCATACGATGTCAGGATTTTTGGTTTTATTACTATAAAGAAATACGATTCTAATTATTTTTATATTACTCTTAACTGTTTAAAAAACGGATAAAAAGTTGTTTGTGATTTACCAAAATCTTTAAAAAATACGGTGGTAAAACCGCAACAAAACTATAGGACGAAACTTTACATTTGTGTACACAAACTTTCTTTAGTTATAATACCATTTTACACATATGAGTTATGTAGCCAAGTTATTCGTTTTTGGTCAAGAGCGAGAAGTTGTGAACGCAGCAATTACTTATCATCGATTAGTAAACAATCAAACGGGAAAAGCAGGGTACGAGCCTCAAGGAGGGCTTATTGATCTAGAAATGTTATCCAGTTATGATGATGATATTTTAGCTAGATGGATAATCAATGTGCCAGAAGATAAACTTTGTATCTTAACCAAAGGAGCATTAGTTTTTTATAAAGAATCATTTGGTAATACTCCTGTTTTTACATACAAGTTTAACGATGCAGCATTAATAAAATATAGCGAAGTGTTTTTTGCTCAAGATGATACACCTATGACGCTTAAAATGACTATTTCTCCAGCCATTCAGGAATACAAAGAACAAACAGTCGTTAAACATTGGCAAGAAAACTGGACACCTCCTAGTGAGAAAGAACCTTATCAATCTCCTGTAGTTGAAGATAAAAGACCTAAAAAGTGCATCATTAAGTTTAAAGCTGATAGTGATGATATTCGCGAAGGGAGCTTTGGATTTGATAGCATCCCTAATAAGTATAAAGATTTATTAGTAGGCAGTTCTAAAACAATTGATTTTGAAAACGAATATGATCCTATTGAAGTAGAAAACGAACGATATTTTCCTCCTTGGGTAAGCATGCGTAAGGGGCAAATCATAACATTAGAGTTAGACAAAAGTTTAAGGCACGAAGAGGAGTACAAAGAGATTAAATTTGAAGAACATCCCGATTTTACTTTTGAACCTATAGATAGAAAAGACAAATCTGTACCATTCATAGAAGCTAAAAAAGTACGTATCACTTGTCATAATCATAATGCAGCTACTACACAGATCAAAGTACTTGCCGACGGAAAAAATGCAGGTGCTATTAATTTTTGGTACCCACAACCTAAATCCATTGATCTAGAGTGGTGTTTTGTAGAGATTAGTGGAGATAAAGATGATTATGAAAGTATAGGTAATAGATTTGATTTAGATAGTTTAAATCAAATATTAGAAAGAGGATTCAGTCCTTCTTTAATTGATTTAAAAATCAAGAATATTATTCCTCGAATTGCAGATATTTCTTCGTTGAATGAAAAATTGAAACGATCTAAAATTATTAATAAAGAAGGTGATTATAATTTTATAGAAAGAAGATTTAAACACGTTTTTACGTCTACAATAGAAAAAGAAACTGAAATAGATTCAGAAATCATCACTTTTTTATTGGTAAATAGACAATGTATGACTTCAGGAAAAACGGGGCAAGATGGCGGTGTGTTTGAGTTAGTAGAAGGTTTTTCTGCCACCAATACGGGTATTGCATATGGGATTTTAGGGCAAAAAGGAAGGTTCAGTAAAGATTCATTAATTCACGAATTGATGCATGCATTAGGATTGCGTCATATCTTTAAAGAATCATCAGAAAAAGATATAGACAAACAATATATTTTTAAGAAAAGTAAAACCAAGAATTATATGGATTATGACAATACCAAAAGATATCTACATAAGTACCAATGGGAGAAACTTTATAATTACTCTAAACTAAAATAATCATGCGACTAATTTATTTGCTAATTTGTTTGTGTTTGATTTCTTGTAAATCCTATACTGAGTTTTCTCATAATGATAATACATGTCATTATGAAAACTCTATGTTTATTATCAATAAAGATAACAAAACTCTTCATGATAGTGTATTTAATATAATAAAAAAAAATCATCGTATAGAATATAATAAAAAATATATCAAAGAAAAAATATGGAGTTTAGGTGATAATCAGATTTCTTATGTAACAACCTTAAAAAATCTTATGATTAATCGTATTATTAGATATAAGAATCGTGAAATATCCAAAGTTAGATTTATGTATGAAGATGGAAATACATATATAGGTAAAGAAACTTATTTTGATGAACAAGGTAATATTACCAAAGTGATAGACCACGAAAAAGGGTATAAAATCTGTTGGGCAGAAATAATAGCTATCATGAAAAAACGATATCGATCTTTGATTCGTAAATATGAGATTCATTCTTTTTATTTAAGTAGAGTAAGTCTAAATGATTTTCCAGAAGCTAAACCTCGTTGGACTGTAACAATGGAAGGAAACGAAGCTTATGAACAAAAAGGATATGACGAAGGACAAAAACATTATAGCTTTGATGGGGTTACAGGTAAATACTTATATACATCTACTTCTAGATCTGTTTATGATTAAAACACTAAACTTAGTGTACATAAATACCAATGAGAGTAATTGTGCAAATAAATTAATAGTTATTCTACTTTTAAGCAGTTCGGTTTTAAGGAAATCTTAGAAACAGCATATCCTAAAGGACATTATTTTATTAAAGTATTAAATGAAAATAATGAAAAAATGTATAGAATAGTTTATTAAAACTAGTTTTATTTCTGTTACCTAGAGTTCGTTTTTAATTTAAAATGAGTTTTAGGTAAATACTCTTCAAATTCTAATGATTAGTAATATTTTAATATTTTTTTAAGAAAAAATTAAACTTTGTTTAAAAATTATAGTCTTAAAACTTGAATCTCAAGCAAAACAGTTATGATGATAGTAAGGAAAAGATTTTTAAGTTGTTTAATGATATTGTGTATAAGCTGCGAAAATTCGATTGAAGATGAAGAGAGAGCACTAATAGCAGAAGAAGAGATTGTTGATGTATCTACTTATTTAACAATCGATCTTAATAATTTAGACGAATATAGTAACCAATCTTTTCCTGTATATTATAACCAACTCTTAAATAACACCAATACTCCAGTAAATAACTCTATAACAAATGAAGGAGCAACTTTAGGACGAGTGTTATTTTATGATAAACAATTAAGTATAAATAATACAGTATCCTGCGCTTCTTGTCACAAGCAGGAAAATGCATTTACAGATACAGTACAATTCAGTATAGGTTTTAATGGAATAGATGTGACTGAAGCTCATTCAATGCGATTATTAAATGCTCAATTTTACGAAGGAGAACAGTTCTTCTGGGACAAAAGAGCTCCTACTTTAGAAGCACAAGTTACATTACCTATACAAAACGAAGTAGAAATGGGATTTGATTCAAATAATGGAGGAATTTCGGCTTTGATCTCAAAGATGAATAACATACCATATTATAATACATTATTTGAGTTTGTGTATGGTGATGAAGAAATCACAGAAGAGAGAATTCAATTTGCTCTGGCCCAATTTATAAGAAGTATGAGCTCTGTTAGTAGTAAATTTGATGACGGATATAGACAAGTTTATGCACCTAATATTCCTAATGGAGGCCTTCTTCAAAATTTCCCTAATTATTCAGAGATAGAAAACTTAGGAAAACAATTATTTATTACAGCACCTAATCAAGGAGGGGCAGGATGCATAGCCTGTCATCAAGCGCCTAGCTTTGCTTTAAATGCAACATCTAGAAGTAATGGATTAGACATTGGGGAAACTACAATTTTTAAATCAGCATCGTTAAAAAATATTAGTAATTCTAGGCGTTTTATGCATGATGGAAGATTTAGTTCATTAGCAGAAGTAATAGATCATTATAATGATGGGATAGAAAATGGTCCCGCATTAGACAATCGACTCAAAGACCAACAAGGAAATCCTCTACGATTAAATTTAACACAAGAAGAAAAAGAAGCGTTAGAGGCTTTTATGCTAACGCTTACAGATCAAGATATAATTATAGATGATAAATTTTCATCTCCATTTATCAATAATTAAAGAGCATCAAATAATTTTTTGGCAGTAGTATATTTATAGTTTTTTGGATTAGATAACAAGAGTTGAAGCTCTTTTTTAGCTTCCACCTTTTTATTTTGCTTAAGATATAAAAGTGATTTATACCAATGCATTCGATATTTAAATAACGTATCGCTAGTACTTAATTTAGAAAAGGTAGAAAGTGCATCAGAGTATTTCTCTAATTCTATATACAATACTCCTAAATAAATTAAAGCTTGAGCCTGCACTTCACTCGAATTAGAATTTAATAAATTTGAAAAAGCAGCTTCAGCTTCTTTATATTGCTTATTAATAAATAAACGTTCTGCATTCATTAATAATGATTGTGTCTCATCATTTTGCGTAATAAATGATGGCAAATCTTTCCAATCATTTGCATATTGTGCATATAATTTTTCAGACGAAATAGGTTGATTGTATATCCAAGTGATAAGAAGTAACCCAATAGCAGCAATTGTTGAAATTAGATATAAAACATTCTTTTTATTAAGCGATAAGACCTCTTTGGATTGTTTCTTGAAATAACTATTATGTACTTTGTTTACTTGAGAAAAAAGTTGGGCATGCTCTTCATTTTTAGTAAGCTGTATAGCTGTTTTAAGAGTATTAGTATGATACATTTCGGGAGTAGTAAGTTCCCAGTCTTTTTGATTGATAGCATTTTTTAATGAACGATGTAATTCAACTTCCTTCTTTAACAAAGGGTTATCATTCATTCTTTTTTCAAATTGAACGCGAAGAGAATCATCCCATTGATTGGATAAATAATCATCTATTTCTGCATATGTTTTATAATCAAACTCTTCCATATATCTTATTTATAAACAATAAAACGAACATCTTTTTTTATAAGCTTTATGAGCTTACTCTTACATTTAAAAATCCTCTGCCGTGCAGTGTTAACTGTTGTATAGGATAGTTCTTTAATTATATTTTCGTAAGAAGTATTATTAAAAAACAACGAAAGTATCCTTTTACAATTATCTGATAATAGAGAAAACTTTTCTTGATAAAGTTCCAATCTTCCTTGTTCTAACATAAATAAAGCAAAATCAGTGTCTTTATCTATTAGTTTAGTAACATGATCATTCATTACCCATTTTTTTTGCTTTTCTAGTTCTCTACGCCAGATATTTTTACAAATAGTAAATAAATAAGCTTCAAATGAGTCAATTTTTAAGTTTTGCTCTTTAATTTTTACAATTAAATAGATTAAAGCATCTTGAAAAATGTCTTTTGCATGATCATGTGTTCCCTTATTTTGAAGAATAAACTTTAAAACTTTTGGAAAAAATTGCTTATAAATCTTAGCGATGACAATTTCATCTCCTTGTAATAAGGCAGTTACGAATTTATTGGTAGAATTCATGAATTGGCCTGTGTTTACATAACAATGTACTAAAAAAAATGGGTAATGAATAATGAATTCAGATACTTTACAATGAAATATAAATATAATTACAATGAAAATTTTTAGAACACTAATACTATTACTTATAGTTATCTCCTGTATAAATTGCGAAAAAGAGAGTTTAAATGAAGAGTTAAATTCGAATGAAATATTAGAGAAAAATACAACTAGTGGGATAGATGAACCAATTCGATCAGAAAATGAATTAATTATTAAATATACTTCTTCTGCTACAGAAGAAATGAAAATTGGATTAAGAAAACGCTATCAAGTCAGTAGTTTTGAAAGGTGTAGTTGCACCAACGATATAATCGAAAAATGGAAGTTTGATATCATATCAGATATTGAAGGACGAAAAGGACAGATTAGTCAAGAAGGAGGAGTTGTAGAATCAGTAGAGTTTGAATTTAATTACGGATCAGATGATATGTTTACAGGATTTATAAGTGGAGAAGAGAAGAATGAAGATGAATATATAAGTCAATTTTTGAAAGAAGAGAATGCAGCATTGACGATTGCAGTTTTAGATACAGGAGTTAATTTATCAGAAATAGTAAGTGAAGAACGATTTTTATATAGAGAAGAGCAAGATGCATGTACAGAAAATGAGATAATAGAACTTTATGGATGGGATTATGTAAATAAAGATAATGATACTTTTGATGAGCTTGGACACGGTACAATGATTACGCAGTTATTGATTTTGAATCTAGAAAATAAAGATATAGACTACAACATACTGCCTGTAAAAATATTTGACGAAGATGGTAGAGGATCTTACTTTGATTTGTTATGTGGTTACCTTTATGCTACTTCTAAAGAGAGTGTGTCATTAATAAATATGAGTTTTGGGTGGTATAAAGAAAGATACGAAATACTCCATAGTTTAATAGAAAAACAAAAAAATATATTGCATATCACTTCGGCAGGCAATAGAGGGAATAATAATGATAGGGAATCACATTTTCCATCCTCATACAAACTAGATAATATTATAAGTATAGGAAGTATAAATGAAAAAAAAGAGATATCGAAGTTTTCGAATTTTGGAAAAATTTCTGTAGATTTTTTATCGTTAGGAGAAGATATCGAATTTAATACAAGAACAGGAAATAATTATATATTTTCAGGAACGTCGTTTGCTGTACCTACAGTAACTGCCAAATCGTTGGTAATTAATAGAGAGTTAGAATTACCATTACAAGAAATTATCAATACATTATATATAGAAGGATATGACCTTCCACATAGAACTCAAGTAAAATATAGAAAATATATAGAATAAAGTTAGTTAGTATTTATGTTTTTTAAAGGCTGTATTTCTTAGTAAATACAGCTTTTTTTATAAAAAGTGATTATTTTAGAGACGTAATTCTTAAAAACACCCCCTAACATAGGAAATTACTAGAAAGTAAAATTATATGTTATGCGATTAAAATCAATATGTTTATTCTGTTTTTTCATCATAAGTTCAAAGAGTTTTAGTCAAGAAAAAATAGATACCTCTTTTGAAGAATTAATAAATACGTTAAACTCTAATCTTCCAATTTTAATTACTGATCATAAAGTTGATAGCCTTATTCAAACTAAAAAGAATGAAAATATAAGAGGTGATTTGTATCATGAATTAGGAAAATATTATTACCTGAATAATAAAAGAGTAAAGGAAGCTATCTTCTATACTCAAAAAGCAATCGAATATAAAGGGATAG
This sequence comes from uncultured Aquimarina sp., assembly GCA_947498595.1. GTDB lineage: Bacteria > Bacteroidota > Bacteroidia > Flavobacteriales > Flavobacteriaceae > Aquimarina. The sequence continues at coordinate 148,326 of CANMKX010000007.1, read as the reverse complement.
AAGAAAAAGAATATTATAGCATAAACAAAAGCCTTAATAATCTGATTATTTTTTATAAAGAAAATGGTCAAATAGAACAAGCACTAACTCAAAGTAAAAAACTCATAAATAACAACCAAAAAGATCGTTATACGTTAAAAGCTTATATCGAAATAAAAAATAATTATTTAAGAGAAGGTGATTACCATACAGCATTAATTTATTTAAACGAAGCAGTATTTAGATTTAAAGAAACAGCAGATTTATATAAAATATATATTGCTTTATCTCACGTATACTCCGAGATGGAATCACTATCAGCGTATCATCAATCGTTAAAAATATTGGATGATATTATCAAAGAAAAGAGTTTATCCGTAAGAGAAAAAGTTGAAATTTATTCAAGATATGGTTTTATATATGACGAATTAGAATTCTTTGATAAAGCAGTATTATTTTATAATAAAGCCATACAAACAGGATTACAAAAAATTAAAGAAGCCGAAATAGCAATATTATACAACGATTTAGGATATATCTATGCTAGAAAGAACCAAGAAGAAAAAGCCTATCAAAACTATAAGTTAGCATTGCGATATGATATTTATAATACATCTGTATACGATAACTTGGGAGATTATTACTTAAGAAAAAAAGAATTTATAAAAAGTTTGAGTTACTATCAAAAAGCTATAGATTTTGATTTGGGTAATTTTGAAGATAGTAATTACTTGAAAATACCTCAAATAGCAATACTACTAGAATCCCAATCCAAAATAGAATTAATTAACGATCTTAAAGATAAAGCCAATGCGTGGTTGTTATTTTATAAAGAAGAAAAAAACACGCAATACCTTAAAGAAGCATTAAAAACAATAAAATTAGCCGATAAGTTAATCGATATTGTAAGAGTCGAAAGTATTGAACAAGCATCTAAATATTTTTGGAGAAAAGAAGGAATAGATTTATACATGTTAGCGACCTCTATATGTTACGAATTAAAAGAAAATGATAGTGCTTTTTATTTTATGGAAAAGAGTAAGTCATTAACTTTATTAGAAGAGATAAGAGAACGAGAAGCAAGAGATAATACAGAATTACCAGAGATAATAATAGCAAAAGAAAATAGACTAAAGCGGGAAATATATGAATTAAAACACCATAATAATGGAAGTGAATTTGAAAAAGAAGAAGGGGCATCTCTATTATTAAGAAAAAAAGAGGAATACCAGAAATTCATCAATAGTCTAGAAGTAAAATACCCTAATTATTATCGTTACAAAAGGAAGCAAGACATAGCAACATTAAACTATACAAAACAATATGCAAAAGATAATGAAGCAATTGTAATTCAATACTTGATGACTGATAATGTTGGATATGGAATGTTAATTAATGAGAGTAGTCATGTGATGTTTTTTAAAATCAAAGGAATAGAAAAACTAAAAGACGATATTAAAAAACTAAATATTAAAATATCAAAGCCATTAACAAAAGAAAGAGAGTTTGATGAATTTGAAAAATTAGCAATAGCAATACGAAAAAAACTAATACCTATTAAAGAGATAAGTAAAGACATAACAGGAAAAAAACTAATTGTTATTTCTAGTGATGGATTACAAAATTTACCTTTTGAAACTTTAATTGATGAAGCAAAAGAAAATGAATTGCAAAAGCGTTTTTTGATAAATCATGCAGATATTAGTTATCTATATGCAATGTCGTTATACAAAGCATCTCAAAAAATATCAAGAAGAATAAAAAATCAAATTGTAGGATTTGCACCAGTAACTTTTGAAAAAGACAGCTTATCTCCTTTGTTTCTGAGCGAAATAAAAATGAGAGAAATTCATAGAATGTTTTCTAATGACTTTTACATAAAAACCAAAGCAACTAAAACCGAATTTAAAGAACAAGCCACAAGACATAAATTAATTCATCTATCAACACATGCTGGCGCAAAATTAAATGAAGAACCATGGATCGCATTCAAAGATGATAAATTAAAATTAAGCGAATTATATTTCATAAAGAATCAATCAGATTTAACATTCTTAGATGCATGTAAAACTGGTGTAGGTAAGCTACAGGAAGGAGAAGGGATAATGAGTTTAACGAGAGGATTTCTATACTCAGGTGCAAAAAGTGTAGTTTCATCATTATGGAATACTAATGAAAAATCTAGTCATGAAATCATAATTGATTTCTATACATCATTAAAGAAAAACCATACTACTTCAAGAGCTTTAAGAGAAGCTAAATTAAAATATTTAGATTCGCACCAATTAGATGAAATATCACCATATTATTGGGCACCACTTATTTTAATAGGTAATGGACAACAAACATTAGATTTAACAACAACGGATAATAAATATTATTACATTCTCTCTTTAATTATCCTGATTATGAGCTGTCTTTTTTTTATATATCTACGTAAAAGAAAACATGATCAAATAAAAAAATACATCATACAATCAAACAGATCAAAGAGTTGATACTATTAAAGAAAAGAATTATAGATAAAATTAAGAGGAAAAGTAGAATGTACTTAATTTTTTTTACTTGTCTATATGTTAAATTTATCTAAAAGAAAAATTTATTTACCGTATTTATTTTACGGTTTTAACGTATGTTAGTCTCGTTTTTTTTTTTCATTTTGCAAAGGAGCAATTTCTTTATGAACCTCTCTATTTGTAATATTTGAGAAGAACAAGAAAAAAACTTAAAACCTATTTAAAATATTGTTTTTTAGTTGATTACGAGTAGTTAAATATAGGGGTATAATTTAACATTCAACTACGTTAATTTTTTAACAATTAAATTAAAGGATTATTATTATTACATTTTGGGGCTTAATTTGTTAATGCATATTACCATATGTATTTAGCATTCAATATATCAAATGTGATCTATACAATGTTTGGGTTTTAAGGCGATCGTTATTTTTGAACAAAAAAAGGATTTCCTGTATATGAATCACACAAAAGGGGCTATAATATTAATGTTAATAATCATATTACTAAGCAGTAACGCTAGTGGATTTGAGAAAGCATTCTTTGTACAGGATACATCTATCGTTAAGCAAGTAAAAAAAGCGCCTAAAAAAATAAGCTTTCTTAAAAAACTCTTTCAACACGATGACTCAACAAAAAGAGTAACAAAATTTATACACGAACATCATAAACTTCTTAAAGAAAAAAACTTAGAAACTTTTAAAAGTGATATTGAAGGAGTTGATATAGAAGCTGCTTTTTTTAAAACAAAAGAGGGATTTAAATTAGATTATGAAGTTTTTGGATGGTATCCATATTGGGAGAAAGATTATTACAAACATCTTAATTATTCTTTATTATCAACAGTAGCATATTTTTCTTACGAAGTTGATCCAAGAACAGGAAACCCTAAAACTGTTTATGATTGGGAAACCACTCCATTGATTGATTCAATACAAGCGTATAAAAATAAAAAAGCACTTTTAACCATTAGTAATTTTGGAGAAAAGAATAATAGGAGGTTCTTAAAAAATGTTACCGCTATTAATAAACTGATAGAAAATTTAAAATTGATGTTAGCAAATAGAAAAGCTAACGGTATCTGTGTTGATTTTGAAGGAGTAAATAAAAGGGATAAAGATAATTATACGAGTTTTTTATTGACGCTAAATAACGAATTAAAGAAAGCAAATAAGTCATATCAAGTATATTTAGCAGTACCTGCTGTAGATTGGAGAGCTTCAATAGATTTTCCTGCCTTAATTCCTGCAATAGATAAATTTGTAGTGATGGGATATGATTACTACGGAAAAACTAGCTCTGTAGCAGGACCAATAGCACCTTTAAAAAGCGGTAGTACTTGGGTATCATATAATTTAGAAACATCAATAAAATACTATTTAGAAAATAAAGTACCCAAAGAAAAAATGATCGTTGCTTTGCCCGCTTATGGATCTATTTGGGAAACAAAAAATCAGAATATTGCATCAAAAGCAAAAAGATTTATTGGTAGTAGAACCTATAGTTATATCAAATCAAAAATATTAGAACCAACCTATATAGAACCGGCAAGTAAAAGTGCTTACACAACTTATAGAATTAACGATAAGCATAAAACAATACGACAATGTTGGTATGAAAATGATACGAGTTTTGCGATAAAAACTAGATATATTAAAAATCAAAAATTAGCAGGAGTAGGACTATGGGCTTTAGGGTACGATAAAGGATACAATGATTTATGGAAAGTGATTGATAATGAACTAGGAAACTCTCCAGCAATAAAAGATAGTACAAATATAGCTACTACAGGAACAGGTAATAATGAAACTACGAATACATCGGAAGATACCAGTTCAAACAATGAAAACACAAGTAATTCTACAGATAACGCATCTAATACAACAACAGCTAATAATGGTGTTGTAGACAAAGTAGTAACCAAACTTGGAATGGATGATCCCAACAGTAAGATAAATCAGTTAGAAAAGCGATTAATTAAAATTACAGATTATAAAACAATTTTATTATATGTTTTAGCATTTGCACTCTTTTTTGCCTGTATAGGTTTTGTAATAGCAATGCTATCACCTAATACAAGAATGCAATTTTTTAGTGATGCAATGATGAAAATTTATTACATGGCTTTTATCTTATTATTGGCGATGGTATTATTAAGAAAATTAGAGTATATAAATGATAACGCAGTAATCTTATCAGCCGGATTTATATTAGGAGGATTGGCTTTTTATATAGCTAGTAAAATTTTAGAAAGAAAGAAGAGGAACATGCCATGAGTGCATCTGGAGTAAATAAAACAATAAAAAAAGAAGAAGGTAAGCTAAAAAAGATTTTAGCAATAGTCAAGAAAGTCTTGTCAAAAGAATTTTTATGGGCATTGTTTGTTTTTTTATTAAGTATACCAATAGCCTTAATATGTGCTTATTTAATAGACATATATGCATCAAAAGAAGTAAAAGAAATATTTGAATTAATAACAGGATATGCACCAACATTTACTGTAACCTATATTATTTGTGTTGTTGGGATTTATTTTTCTAGAGCTGTAAAGGTAGCAATAGAAACACAAGTAGCATCTTTAAAAAAATAGTATGATAGCTAGAGCATTAACATTTATAGAAAGTTATCTTAATCAACAAATTAAAATGACTTTTGGATTAGACGAGGATAAAGTTGTTTTAGGGAGTTTGATAAACCTAGATGGATCAGTAACAGATAATATAGAAAATAAAATTGTTATATCTATTATTAATCTAGAACATGAGAAAACAGTAAAACATATTGGGAATTATAGAACAGATGCCAGTGGTAGTTTTGCTAAAGCTAGACCACCAATTCATCTAAATTTATATGTGCTGATTTCAGCAAATTATAATTCTAAAAATTATTTGGAATCATTGAAAATGTTATCATCGGTAATAGGAATATTTCAAGCTAATCCGGTGTTTACAAGTAACTCTCATCCCGAAATGGATTCGGCAATAAGTAAATTAACTTTCGAAACCTATAACATTCCGATTAAGGAACTAAGTCATATTTGGGGAGGAATTGGAGCAAAATATGTTCCATCAATGTTGTATAAAATACGAATGATAACAATTGACAAAACGATGATTAGTGGCGAAACTTCAGGTATAACTGGATTAGGTATGAAAAGTAATTAATTATGGATGTAAAACTTCATCAATGGCTAGCCGTTACGATATGGCACGAATATTTTGATAAAAAAGAATGCCCAGTTTTTGAACTAAAAGCTATAGGCTCTACAGCCCGTATGATGAAGAATTATGATGTTAGCATTAGAAAATATTCTAATCAGTTTCATGCATACGCAGGAGTAAAAGACACCAAGAATTTATGGGATGAATTAAAAGGTATTGATGATCTATATTTTCAAATGATTAATACCGATGTATACTTTAATAGTTATACTTCATTATCAAAAGAAAAGTTAAGTGAAGATCTATTGTATATAACTAATCCTAAGGTAGAAAATAGATTTCAATCAAGTGGTTTATTAGAACCAGAAGAATATGTAGTGAGTAAAGGACTACAGTTTACTATTGAAGTTATAGCAGATAAAAATCAAAAAATCCAATTAAAAAACTCAGAAGGAGATTGGGTATATGAAAGTAATTCTCCTATAAATCAGGCTAATTGTTTAATAAATCTTAAAGGATATATAACAGGAATTTATGAACTATGGATTGATGAAAAAAAGGTACATAAGTTATTTGTGACAAATGAGAGTATCGATCAGAATTGCTACGGAATTTTACATATTCAAATGGCTAAAATTATTGTATCGTTAAAAGAAAATACAATACCAGCTATAGAAATTAATTTTGAAACAAAATCTACATTTTGGCAATATGCTATTGTAATTCCAGAAGATAAAAAAATTACAATACAAGAATTGAAGATAGAAGATACTCAGCAAAACAAGTATGTAAATGAAGAAGAAAAACAATTAGCAGGAGGTATAACTGCTCAAATATATACAGCTCCTGAAGCAGTAAAATTAAAACAAAACGTAAATAAAAACCCAATACTAAAATTACAGTATAGTAATGAATTTTCTGATACTGTAATAGAATTGGATAAAAAGATGCCAACCCCCCAAGTATCTAATATTATTACAAAAAAGAAGGATAATGCCGAAAACGCGTATTATTCTCAAACAATAGTTTATGTATAATTCTCAAAAACAAAAAGAATGTCAGTAACAACAATGAAGACTCCTGGGGTTTATATCCAAGAATTGGATGCTTTCGGGAATGCTGTAGTTCCTGTACCTACGGCTATTCCAGCCTTTATAGGGTACACTGCCAAGACCAGTTATAGTGGTCAAAGCTTAGTGAACAAAGCTGTAAAAGTAACCTCGTTAGCAGAGTTTAATGCAATTTTTGGTAGTCAACCACCACAAATTCAATTTAGTTTAACAAACTTAACACCTGCAGCTTCACCAGCAGCGAAAGCGCCGGCAGCAGATGCTAAGAAAAAAGGAGACGCGGCAAAACCTGCAACTGGAGATACAGCAGCAAAGGCTACAGTTGCTCCAGATTTTATGTTAGACGAAGTTGGTTATGGATTGACAACAACTACAGTTAATTATAGATTATATAGTGCTGTTCGTTTTTTCTACGAAAATGGAGGAGGAACTTGTTATATACTTTCTACTGGAGGATATGATTATGCAGCTACAGGGTTAAGTGATACAAAACCTTTTTCAGAAGCATTAACTGTTTTAGAAAAAGAAACAGAACCAACAATGATTGTAATTCCTGATGCAGTAGAGCTTAAGGATGATACAGCAAAAGATTTAAAAACTAAATATGCTTTATGTTATAGTCTACAAGGTGAGATGATTAATCACTGTGGAGACTTAGGAACTAGAGTAGCTTTGATTGATATTCCAGGAGGATATGCAGAGCCATTAGTAGGAACAACTAGTGTAGAAGCTTTTCGTAACAATGTAGAGCCAACTTTACAAAAATTCAATAGCTATGCAGCAGCATACTATCCATGGTTACATACTACTGTTAATCAATTAGGAGATGTATCGTACAAAAATATAGCTAGTCAAAGTTATGAAACTGTAAAAACAATGTTGAATGCAGAGTTTCCTAGCACAGTTGACCCAAAAAGCAACGCACAAGTACCAAATCCAATATCAAAATATATAACAGCTTTATTTGCTACTACTCCAGCAGCTGATGGAATTTCGGCAGAAAAAGCAGATTCAGTATTGAAAAATTTAAGTGGTAACTATAAAATGTTATTAAAACATATGTTACAACAATTAAATTTAATGACACCATCTTCTGCAATGGCAGGAATATATACTGTTGTAGATAATAATGAAGGAGTATGGGTTGCGCCAGCAAATGTAGGAGTACAAGGAGTTGTTTCGCCAGCAATAAAGATAGATCATAAAGCACAAGAAGATTTAAACATGCCTTTGGATGGTAAATCTATATGCGCAATAAGATCATTCCCAGGAAAAGGAGTATTAGTTTGGGGAGCAAGAACTTTAGATGGAAATTCAAATGATTGGAGATATATTAATGTAAGACGTACATTATTATATATTGAGCAGTCTATAAAAGAAGCAGCTCAAGCATATGTGTTTGCACCTAATGATGCGAGTACATGGGTATCTATTAAAAGTATGATAGGTAATTTCTTAACTGGATTATGGAACCAGGGAGGACTAGTAGGACCAAAGCCAACAGATGCATTTTCTGTAAGTGTAGGATTAGGTAGTACTATGACAGGAGATGATGTTCTTAACGGAAAAATGATTATTGCTGTAAAAGTAGCAGTATCACATCCAGCAGAATTTATCGAGATTACTTTCCAACAGCAAATGCAAAAAGGATAATCTATTTACTCAATTAAAAATTAAGTCAAACCTTAAAAAAATCATTGAATCATGGCAGATGATGGATCAGCTCAAAATGCAATATGGCCGTTAACTAAGTTTTATTTTAAAGTAAACTTAGGATCACAAGATAGTACGGCCTCTTTTCAAGAAGTTTCTGGATTAGAAACTGAAACTCAAGTAGTAGAATATAGACATGGAGATAGTAAAGTATTTAGTACTATCAAAATGCCAGGTATCGCAAAAGTAGGTAATGTTACACTTAAAAAAGGAATTTTTGTTAAAGACAATAACTTCTGGAAATGGTATGATGCTATCAAAATGAATACAATTAAACGTGAAACTGTAGTAATTCAATTACTAGACGAAAGCGGTAGTCCAACAATGACATGGACATTAAAAAATGCATGGCCTACAAAAATATCTGGAACAGATTTAAAGTCAGATGCTAACGAGGTAGCAGTAGAGACTTTAGAATTGGCACATGAAGGATTAACAATTGCTAACGGATAATAATTAGCATGAGTGATTACCCAATAACAGGTTTTTATTTTAGGTTATCTTTTCCGTTAGAATTAGGATTATTTGATACCTCTTTTAAAGAAGTATCAGGAATGTCTATGGAGATGGGAACTGAAGAAATTGCAGAAGGTGGAGAAAACCGGTTTAAACACCGGGTTCCCACTGGAGCAAAATATCAAAATTTAGTTCTAAAAAGAGGATTGACAACGAGTGTGTCAGCATTGTCATTATGGTGTGAGTCTACGATTGGAGGTGGATTATCATCATCAATAACAACGCAAACAATACTCGTTAGTTTAATGGACGAAAGTGGTTTTCCTATAAAAAACTGGAGTTTTGTAAATGCATGGCCAGTTAAATGGGAATTTTCTCCTTTAGACTCTATGAAAAATGAAATTGTAATAGAAACATTAGAATTTACATACGATTACTTTTTAGCTATATAATTATGCCAATTGAGATAAGAGAATTAGTCATTAAGGTAAAGGTAGAAGAAAATACCCAAAAGAAAAACGAAGCACTCGATATGGATGCCATTAAAAAAACAATGGCGATGATGTGTAAAAAAGAAGTAAAAAAACAACTTGATAAAATAAAAGAAAGATAGCATGTCAAAAGATCTTATGGTAATTATGGCGTATTCTGATAATCAATATTCAGGATCCGGTATTTCACAATGTACAGTGCAAATAAACCCTGCATCATATAAACATGATCATACCGTAAATTACAATAATTCTTTAGCACAAGGAGCACCAGGAACAACACTTAAGTTTAAAGGAGTTGCTCCAGAAAAAGTATCTTTTGATATTTATTTTGATGCTACAGGAGCTGTAAGTTCAGGAGCATCTTTAAGTAGTTTGTTGAGTACACCTGTAGCGGTAAGTGATCAAATAGAAACATTTAAAAATGTTTGTTTTACATACAATGGAGATATACATGAACCCAATTATCTAATCATTTCTTGGGGAACGCTTGTCTTTAAGTGCAAGTTAACATCATTAAATATATCATATACATTATTTAAAGATGATGGAACTCCATTGAGAGCAAAGATATCGGTTAGTTTTGAAGAAGCAATAGATGCGGATTTAATAGCGAAAGAAGCAAATAATCAATCTCCCGATTTAACACATTTAATCGAAGTTAAAGATGGAGATACATTGCCTTTAATTTGTTATAGAATATATGGAGATAGTAGTTATTACCTTGAAGTTGCAGCATATAATGATATGATTGATTTTAGAGATATTAAACCAGGAACAAAATTATATTTACCTCCAATAAAATAGCGTATAATACATGGCAAGTTCACCTATAGAAGAAGGTACAAATTTAGTATCATTTACCATCAGTTCAAATGGATCAGATATTCCTGATACCTACGGAATATTGCATATAAAAGTCAATCAAGAAATTAATAAAATAGCAGAAGCCGAAATTACTGTTCGTGATGGAAGTACTGCAAAGCAAACATTTGAAATTACTGATGCAGATACTTTTGCACCCGGTGCAGAGATTGAAATAAAATTAGGATACGAAAATCAAAACGAGAGTGTTTTTAAAGGAATTGTAACAAAACAATCTATAAAAATAGACGAATCAGGAGCCGTATTGCAAGTAATCTGTAAAGACAAAATAATTCAAGCAACTGTAGCAAGAAACAATGCAGTATATCTAGAATCAACAGATAGTGATGTGATTTCTCAAATAGCAGGGAATTATGGATTTTCTACAGATGTTACAGCAACCAGTGTAACACATGAAGAAATTGTTCAGTTTTATGCAACAGATTGGGATTTTATAGTAAATCGAGCAGAGGTAAATGGAATGGTGGTAATTACAGATAGCGGTTCCTTAGTAGTTAATGAACCAACTGTAAGCGACAGCCCTGCATTAAAAGTACAATATGGATATGATATTCTAGAATTTGATGCAGAAATTGATGCTACAAATCAATATAGCAGCGTAGAAGGAAACTCATGGGATATGGCTAATCAAGCATTGATCAATGCAAAAGCTAGTGAACCTACAGTAAATGAACAAGGAGATTTATCAGGAAGTTCGTTAGGAGATGTATTATCAACGACCAATGTATTGAATGCTTCGGTACCTATTACAACAGAAGCAGTACAAGCATGGGCAGATGCAACATTATTAAAAGCACGAATGTCTCGATATAGAGGTACAATATTGTTTTTAGGATCAGCAAGTGCTAAAGTAAATTCGACAATAACACTAGCAGGTCTAGGAGAACGATTTAATGGAGATGCATATATTTCGGGAGTAACACATACTATAGATGATGGAAGATGGAATACTGAAGTTAAAATAGGAATGTCTCCAGAGTGGTTTAGCGAAAAAGCAAACACATCAGGACCCATTGCATCTGGATTACTACAAGGAGTTAAAGGATTACAAACTGGAGTAGTAAAACAAATTTATAGTGACTCTGAAACCGAATTTAGAGTAGAAGTTCAAGTACCAATTTTGGATGATGATACAGCAACTATATGGGCTAGATTAGCTACGTTTTATGCAAGTAATAGTTTTGGTGCTTTTTTCTATCCTGAAGTTGGAGATGAGGTGGTTTTAGGATTTATGAATGATGATCCGCGATTTCCTATTATTTTAGGAAGTGTTTACAGTAGCGCGATTCCACCTTCAGAAACTATAGCCGATAATAATAATTACATCAAAAGTTTAATGACTAAAAGTCAAATGAAATTTAGTTTTGATGATGAAAATATAGTAATGACTATGGTAACACCTAATGGAAATACCATAGTTATAAGTGACCAAGATCAAGGGATTACAGTTACAGACGAAAATAGTAATCAAATCCAAATGAATGCAGACGGAGTTACTATCGAAAGTAAATCTAGTATGACTATCAAAGCAGCAGATGATCTTACCATTCAAGGAGCTTCAGTTACTGTTAAAGCAGATAACGAAGTATCTATAAGTGGTGGTACAATAAGCGCTTCTGCAGATCAATCTGTTTCTATTAGTGGTAATAGCGAATGTACAATGAGTAGTAGTGGACAGACAAATATTAGCGGATCTATGGTAAACTTGAATTAAAGAGTAAAAAACGATGGACGATACAAAATCATTTTTAGGAACCGGATGGGGATTCCCTCCAACTTTTCATAAAGAAAATAGGATTGGAGTAGCTATGGTTTCTAATGAGAAAGATATAGAACAATCCTTACATATTTTATTAAATACTGTAATTGGTGAACGATTAATGGTACCACAATATGGATGTGATTTATATACATACTTATTTGAATCGATATCAAATTCAAGAATTCATTTAATAAAAGAAGTCATTAAAACGGCAATTATAAAATACGAGCCTAGAATAAAATTACATCAAGTTTTATTAGACGAATCAGATTATCTAGATGGAGTTATAAAAATTAAACTCGATTATACGATACCGCTAACAAATACACGTTTTAATATGGTATTTCCATATTATAAAGTTGAAGGAACAGATATTCCTAGATTATACCAAAAACAGATACGAGAACCAAAAGATTTACCTGTAATGACTCCTTCTAAAAAAGGGTGATAGTGGATAAATAATTGTAATCAAGGATAAGATCAATGTTCGAACGAAGGAAAGGAACAATACAAAAGCAACGTATAAATGAGCAACTACTTAATACTAATTTTAAGATAGATGATCGCTCGTTTGAAGATCTTTTGGGGTATATAGCAGTATATTTAGAGAAAGTAAATTTTTATAATACAGAAAATAAAATAGATGGTAATTGGAAAGTATTATTAGAAAACGATCCAATAATATACATAGCAACTATTATAAAAACACCATTAGATACTCTTAATGAAAAAACAGTTGCCGAAGAAAAGATTGAAATACTATTAGGATGGTATGACCTTGTAGTAGAATGGAGAGATAGGTTGTTAGCATTAGAAGAAAAAGTTCTAGCAAGTAAAATTGATAATACTCTAACCGACGTATTAATTTTTCAACGTGATGAGATATTAAAACTTCTTGGAGATGAAAACACAAGAGAAGAATCTTTAACATCATTCTCTCAAGCCATAAAAGAATATAGTACATCCTCAGAGCTTAAAGAAAAAATAAATCTAGATCAAGTAATACATGCATTTAAAAAAGTTTTGATGCATATTCAAAACTTTACAAAAGAATACTTAAGAACACAATTGTATGTAAGAGATAATCACCTACCTAATAATGCTATGTATATCACATTTGCATTACTATATAGGAGTTTACAAGATGAAATCAACACAATATCACAACGACATTTAGATTTTTATTATAAAGATGTTTTACAGCAAGTAAAACGTAAAGGAATTGCCAGTAGAGCAATTGTTAATTTTGAATTATTACCAACAACGACAAGTACATTAATTCCAGAAGGAACAGAATTAAGCGCAGGGAAGCTTTTTGGAAGTAAACAAGACATACTTTTTAAAACAGAAAAACCTATAGTTGTTGAACCTGTAAAATTGATGTCGCTTCAGTCATTATATCTTAATGAGAGTCCTTATATAAAAATAGGAACCAAAGAAGCAATTGTTTCGAATATTATAAGAAATAATTTAATAGAGAATGGGGAAAAATCTAAGCAAGTAAATAATTGGGGATTATTTGGAGCAGATTCAGATACATTAATTAATTCAGAAATAGATGAAGATACCGCTACAGAAATAGGATTTATGGTTGGCTCTCAAGCATTGTTCCTTGAAGAAGGAAATAGAGAGATAACGGTTACATTTGAATTAGAAGAACATACTGCCAAAAATATATTTTGGAGGCTTTTGTATGAAATTCAGAAAAATGAAAATGTTCCTTTAGATGTAGCTTTTAATAATACATTCGAGAATACATTTAACATCTCTTATACAACTGCTAAACAATGGGAGTGTATTAAGAAATATGATGTGTCATATGATGAAGTTGAAAATACATTTAGCATTCAATTTACACTTGACAATGCAGCACCTGCTGTAGCTCCATTAGCATCAGAATCCAAACATTCTGAATGGCCAATGATCAAGGTGGTATTTGATGAATTGGCTCCTGTATACACATATTCATTTTTTAGAGGAGTAGCTTTAGAAGCTGTAGATATTGAAGTAGAGGTAACGGGGATAAAAAATATTTCGATACATAATAATATCGGAAAAATGCCTTTAACAAAAGCCTTTGATATGTTTGGACCTTTACCAGAAGTAGGAAACTATCTAATGGTAGGTAAAAGTGAATTATTAAAGAAGCAACTGAGTAATTTAGAAATTCATATTGATTGGAATACAATTCCTAGAACATATGGGGGGTTTGAATCGTATTATGAAAATTACGAAGAAGTTTTTACGAATGAATCATTTAAAGTACAGGTTTCTGCATTATCAAATGGATATTGGTTGCCAAGAAAACATAGAGAATCTGATGCTTTTGAACTATATACTACAACAGATTGTAGAACTCCTGAAGGATACCAAAGTGTAACGGTTGATAAAAATAGAACGATTTATCTCGATCATTTTGAAAAATTTGAATTGTACAGGAATTATAAACTGCAAGACCCAATCCCGTATACAATCGAAACTAGAAGTGGTTTTTTTAAAATAGAATTAATAAATCCAGAATATGCTTTTGGTAAAGATTTGTATCAAAAAAACTATACAAGAATAGCAACATTTAATGCTAAAAATGATGAAGAACTACCATTGCCAAATCGACCGTTTACTCCAAAAATTAATGGAATAACGTTAGATTATAAGGCAAAAGATACTATTTATTTTAGAGCAGGAATCGGTGAAGATGATGAGAATAATGGAATAGTAGTAGGGGATTATATCCAAATTACTCCATTTGGAACCAAAAAAACACTGAGTAATAGCAAGGTCTATAAAAATACCATGGTACCAGACTTTGAAGCCGATGGATATTTATATATGGGATTATCAGGAATTAAACCTGAGATTAATATCTCTCTATATTTTGATTTATTAAATGATAATAGTGCATTTAATACTCAATCAAATAATATAAGTTGTGAGTATAAATTATTTGATGACTGGATAAAACTAACACACGAGCAATTGATTTCTGATGAAACTAATGAATTAACTAAATCAGGAATCATTGAATTTAGATTACCTTCTACTATCACAGCTAATGAAAGTGGATATCATGAGATTAGAGTCATAGCACGAAATCAAGCATATTTATATCCTAAAATCAAAGGGATCTATCCAAATGCAGTAGAAGTTGTCGGAATAAATGAAGAATCAACTGTCATAGGAAAGAAAGTAGAAGCATCGCAGATAAATAAGCTCGTAAAGAAAATAGCAAATATAAAATCTGTACAACAACCTGCAGAATCATATGGAGGAAGCGAAGCAGGTACATCTGAAATGTTGTACTCAGATGTTAGTGAACGATTAAGACATAAAGATAGAGCCGTAACTATTTGGGATTATGAACGTTTGATTTTACAGTATTTTTCAAATGTTGCAGTAGTAAAATGTACAAATCTTGATCGTAATTTTAAACCATTACCTGGAAAAGTAAAAATAATACTATTACATACCAAATGGACTCATAAAGAGCATTACTATTTTAATGGAAATGAATTGGATGAAATCAAAAGCTTTATCCAGAAAAAAGCAAGCCCATTTGTAAACATAGAAGTAAAAAACCCAGAAGTAGAACGATTATTAGTTCGCTGTAAAGTAGAATTTCAAGCTGAAGATAATAGTGGATACTATATAGATTTATTGAACGAAACCATAAATGATTACCTATGCCCATTATTGCATCGTAATAATAATAGTGTAGGAGGTATAGGAGGTATCGTGATTCCTAGAATGTTACTAAGTTATATGGAAAACTTAGATTATATAAAAACAATTAAACAATTGGTTATAGAACGAATTGTAAAAAAAGGATTTAATGATTTTAGAGTCGAAGCTTTTGAAGATACACAAGAAATAAAAGCGACAACGCCTTGGTCTATACTAACTCCTGTAGATAGACATGCTATCTATATGACACAACAATACCAAGAAAACCAAGAGATAGAAATAGGGATTAACAATTTACAAGTTGGATTAGACTTTGTCATAGAAGCAGATACTCAACCAGAAATTAAAGAAGAAGAACAAGCATACCATAGCTTTGAAGAAGTTGTTAAAGAAGAAGAAGCAAAACCTAAAATAGAAAAACCATTAGATACTATTTTGACTTTTAAATTAGATCAATAGTTTTAAGAAGAAGATTATGAAAATAAAATTGTTAAATAGAAATAGTCTTAAAACCTTGTTTAGTGCGGGGGCAAGACCTAAAGAAAGTAATTTTTCGAGTCTAATAGATTCAATGGTAAATAAAATTGATGATGGAATTTCAAAAAATCTAGATGATGGATTAATTTTAGCACCACAAGGAAAAGAATCTGATCGAATGATTAGTTTTTATGAAGGGATTGAAGATGAGATACCTCAATGGAGTTTTGAGTTAAATCAAAAAAATGATAGAGGATTATCAATAGTTTCACCAATATCAAAAAGTGAAGCAGTAACTTCTATGTATTTTCAAAAAACGGGTCCTATAGGAGTCGGTACAAAAGAACCTAAAACCGATTTTGAAGTAGCAGGAACTTTAGGAACAAAAGCTAGAGTTGGAACCTATAAATTAGATACCGTTCCAGCTGATGGTAATTGGCATGATCTTATCACAGATTTAGACGGTAGTGCTGCTTTCGAAATAATGGCGCAAGTAGGAAAACCAAAATCAGGAAAACACGCATTATTACACGCCCATGCATTAAGTACTTTCGGTAAATCACATAGTCGTATACGTAAAACACAAGCATATTACGGTTGGTGTTGGAATAAAATGCGTATTCGATTTACTGGTAGTACTTATAATTATAAGTTACAAATTAAAACCAGATCTAATTACGGAGAAGGACAAGAAATCAAATTTCATATAACAAAACTGTGGGATACTTCAACATTAGATTTTTTTAAACAATAGTATATAAGTAGGCTTATTAAAAAGAAAGATGAATACAAAAGGTTACATCGATAAAAAGAAAAAAGGATCAGGAATCTATGAAGATTTACACCTTGAAGGAATTGAATTACTTCAGAAATTGAGTGGAAATTTATGGACAGATTATAACGAACATGATCCTGGAGTAACTATTCTTGAAAATTTAACCTATGCAATAACAGAACAATTACACAAAGCAAAATTACCCATAAAAGATCTTCTTTTAAGAAAAAAAGGAGAAGCATTAAAATCGGGAGATAATGGTTTGTTTGAAGCATCAGATATTCTTACAACAAATCCAATTACATTTAATGACTATCGAAAAATATGGATAGATCAAGTAGAGAATGTCAAGAACATATGGATACATATAATCGACAGCCATGAAGGAGAGCTTAATAATATAAAAGGCTTATTGCAAGTATCTGTAGAAAAATATGAATACGAATCTGATCCTGAAAAAGAAAAAGATGCAAACAGGATATTGCGAGCAACTATAAGAGAGGTGTTTCATAAACATCGTAATCTTTGTGAAGATTTGTATAAAATAGAAATATACAGACCTCTAGAATTAACAATGAAAGCAAATATTTCTCTAGTTGCTGATGCAAACGGAGAAGAAGTATTGGCTAATATTTTCCATATGATAAATGATTACTTAGCTCCCGAAGTTAAGTATTATTCATTATGGGAGTTAAAGAAAAAGAATATAGCAATCAATCATATTTTTAATGGCCCACGATTAGAAAATGGATTTATTTTAGATGAAGATTTAAGAGAACCTTTGACAGAAATTGTAATTTCTGAGATTATTAAAATTATTTCAAAAATTCCAGAAATTATAAATATCAATGATTTTTCGTTAGGATATATGGATCCAGAAACTAACGAAGAATTTAGTATTAGAGAAGATGTAAAAATACCTAAACACACATCTCCAAAACTCATATTTCCAGCAGAGAATAAGGAAATAGTTTTTGAAAATTCAGGAATTATTTTTAATCCAGATTTACGAGAAGTACAAAAACAATTGTCTTTTTTACAGGCTATAGATTATGGAGGATTTAAAGCGGCTTCGAATTCATTAAATCGCATCCCTATTCCTACTGGAAAATATAGGGATATGACATCGTATTATCCATTGAGAAAACAATTTCCAGAATTATATGGCATAGGTGACTTTGGGTTAAGTAATGCAGCAACTCCTTTACGAAGAGCACAAGTAAAGCAGTTACAAGCATATTTAATGCCTTTTGATCAATTACTAGTCAATTTTTCGGCGCAATTGCAAAATATATTTAATCTGTATGATGTAGACACACAAGATGTTGTTTCATATTTTGATGCAGAATTATCCGATATCGATCAATTATTAGATTTGGTCAAAACATCAGAAAATAATGATAATAGCGATGAGATAAAAAAGGAATGGCGCGCTATTTTAAGTATTATAAACAATGATTTTGATGCAAAAGCTTTAGAAAGACTACACCAAGTAACAGATAGTTTATTAGCAAGATATAACGAAGAATTTAAAACATACTCATTACGAAAAATAAATAGCAATAGCTATGGAGAAGCACTAGCATCTCAAAAATTTGAAAAAGAACTCTTATTTGCCAAACGTAATTTTGTGAAAGATTATGCAATGATAAGTTATAATAGAGCAAAATCTTTTAACTATAAAAAAATGCCTGTCATTACTGAAGGCGAAATAGTAGAGAAAGAATACATCCCAGGTATTTTACAGCGTATGGCGATTTTGATGGGAATTAATGATTTTAGAATTCGCTCCTTAACAGATACGATTTCTGATACGGGAATTGTTGTTCATCCAAGAACCTTAGAAATTGATATTATAACCAAAGAAATTGATATCATTACACCAGATGAATATATTGAAATTGAAGAAATAGAAGATGTAGTATTAAATGAAGTTATAGAAGAAGATCTAACAAAAGTAATGCACTATATAGGTAGCGAAAATACAATTCTTGATCAAGTATTAAGGAGAGGTGTATTGCGAGAAAATTACGACATCAGAAAAGAAAATATAGAAGGCGATATACGTTATTATGTAATGTATAAACGAACTCCTAATCAATCTAATATAGCGCATATAGCTAATAGTGAAAAAGCGGCAAATCAAGCAATCAAAAATGCTATAGATTATTTAATAGGTATCAATCAAAAATGCGAAGGAATCTATATGATAGAACATCTATTATTATTACCACCTTATCACAGTCAATATTTTGGATACCGAATGGACCTTTCTTTAGTACAAGAAGAATTAAATATCAACCTAATACAATACGAGTTAAGTTCAAGTAAACAACGAAATAGAGATGTTACAGCTTTGCTAGAAGGAATGCTAGCAGACCAATTACAATACACTATCTTTTTTGAACATACAGGATATGTATTAGAAATAAGTACACAAGAAGGAGAAATAATAGCGATATCAGATAAACTATACGCCACTAGAGCAGATTTAGAAGTGATTATAGAAAAATGTAAAGAAGTATTATGTCAATTAGATAGAGAACAATTAGCTTCTTGTGTAGAGTGTACGGTATATTATGGAGATACGAATATAGTTGATGAAAGCTTTTTTTCATTTCAGATGAGTTATATTTTACCATCTTGGCCAGTTCGTTTTCAAGATGATAATTTTAAACGAATTTTTGAAAATACAGTTTATGAAGAATCTCCAATACATATCAAATCTACAACCCATTGGTTAGCATATGCAACTATGGATTTATTTGAAACGTATTATTACAAATGGTTAACATTATTACAGAATAATGAATCAATATCAGAGCAAATGTATCAAGCTTATGAGATTATAACGATGTTGCAATCATTAGAAAACGACCGTGGATAAAATTGAAAGAAAAGGCACAACATATTATAAAAAGCCAACGCTTTGAACTCACATTGGATGATAAAACTAGAGCGCACGAATACCAATCAAGAATAAGTACATTACAGCAAATAAGTATCACAAAAATATTAGAAGAAGTACTAGATACTTATACTTCAAAAGAATTTTTATACCAATTTGATGAGGTTGTATTAGATGTAGGAAGTATTTCACCAGCCAATTTTGAAAAAGAATTAGCTTATAAAATAGAAGAAGCATTAACCGATTTTTTTAAACATACGGTACTACAAAACGGAAGATTACGTATTGGTAAACAAGAAAGAATACATAATATTCAATTAGAAGCTTTTGAGTTTTTCTTACAAAATGGGTACTTAAATTGGCAAACACCTACCACTGATAAACCAAGAGAAATATTAAAAGAATTATTAAAGTCAAACCCTAAAGATGTCGTTACTATTCTAAAAAATGAAGGTAAGAAAGAACATATTCGTAAGAGATTGATAACGCAATTAAATGATGATTTTTTAGAAGAAATAGTAATTTCTGTTGCAGACACAGATGCGAACTATATGAACTCGTATAGACGTAACATGATTAACGAACAGAAAAAGCATAAATTAGTAGAAGCAAATACAGATCATTTTAGAAACGCGACTTGGGAAATCGTTTTAGCATACCTTTTTTTAGAAACAGCAAGTCGTTATACAAAGAAGAACTTTCTTAAATATTTAATCCAGAAAGTTGCTAGAAAATACAGGTTGACGTATCATAAATTATTAAAAGCTGTTTTAATAGGAATTCAAACAAAAGAGAATAGGGGAGTAGAATTTCAAAAGTTAGTAATTGAGTTAGATGAAGATGAAGAAAAGAGAAAACCTACGATATTCAATGCTAAAAATAAACAAGATAAAGATATAGGATTAATAGTATTATTAGCACATTATTTAGAACACAGTTCTTTACCGATAGAAGCTAATTTTAACTCTATAACTTCATTCTATAAAGCATTAGAAAAGTATATCGTAACAACAGATAAGCTCCCTATTGAAGTTGAAGCTATTTTAAGTGATAAAAACAAAACAAAGCTACTCTTAATTAATGTACCAGAATCATTATTACAATTAATGATCACAAAAAGTACTCAAGAAGAATTAACTACATTAAATAAGCTAGCGAATCGATTAAAGGAAATTCAAAAAACACAAAAAATAACCTCCAAAATTGTATCAAAATTATCAGATAAATTAGGAGAGATTATTATAAGAACGCATTATCAAAATAAAATAACTACTGCGCATTATATCGAAGAATTCTTATATCAAATAATGAAGGCTTTTCCTTTAGATCAAGGTTTTGTTGATGTTCTTAATATTTTAAAAACAACCGAAGAAAAAAAAGTTAGTTCAAAAATAGAAGCCTTTTTAGAACAAATAACGATACCTCAAGAGATAAAATATAAAGAAGAGAAAGATGATAAAAAGGAATCTCTAGGAAGAAAGCTTTTAAATAAATATGCTAAAAACAACATAGATTATTCTTTTGAGCAAGAAATAAAAGATCAAAAAATTAGTGAGGAAGCTTTAAAATTAATGAATGTTCTTTTTGAACTAAGTGTTAGAGCAACAAATTTATCTGTTCAAGAAATTGTAATATGGTTAAAAGATAGAATAGCAGAATTAAACCAAAAAGGAAAGAACGCATCAGAATTAATACAAGAACTATATCTAATCACTAATTATTTAAAAACAAAAAAAGAGATTGCTGTAGCGATTCAAGAATTGAAAAATGAATATAAAGTAACTCAAGATGCGAATCAAATAAATATAGATGCTAAAACTGCAAAAGTAAATGTAAATAAAATACTAGAAGAGATACAATTAACATGGTATAAACGAGTCGATTCATCCACATTACTAGAAGAAATAAAAAAGATATTTAAAAAAACAGCAACTACATCAAAAGTAACAATAGAAGTACTTAAAAAAGAAGTAGAAAAGTTTTTATTACAAAAAGAAGAATATAACCTGGTTCAGAAAATTGTATCCGAAATAGATTTTAATAAGAAGCAGAACAAAACAATACCCCAAAAGCATACTTTACAATATGCAGTAGATTTAGTAACTTATTTTGCTATTAATGGAATGCTACCTTGGTGGGCAGAAAAAATGAATAAAGAACGGTTCTCTAATGAAATAAGAAAAGTTGTAGAAGCTTTTTCAGAGCAATTTAAAGCTTTATTAAAAGAAGAAAACCAACGAAGAAGATTAGTACTTCAAATGAATGAAGAAACTTTTGAAATTGTCTTTGGTTTATATACTTCATCAAAAATGAATAGCTTTTTTCAAGTAAAAAAAGCAAGTTTTATTTTAATTCAGGAAGAACTTTCGATGCTTCAAAAAATACCATCGAATTTTATAGATGAAATACACCTAGAATTATTGACGTATTTACGTCAAATAGGAACCGTTGATTTAAATAAATTAATACGATTTCTGATTAAAAAAATAGCAACTGCAACAAAACAATCAACTCTAGATATTCAATTGTTATTAATAGATAAAGTAAATAAAGTAGTAGGAGAGGTAGAAAGTAAAAAACTTAAACAAAGCCTAGGTTCAAAGATTATTTCAGAGACTAATAGCAAGAAAGATGTAATTTTAGATAGAATAATTACAAAGAAAAAGAGTTGGGAATCGATTATAGCTTTTCCGAGTAAAAATGAAACTTTTCAGAAATTAAAAGAAAATTATTTACAAGAAAAACAAAAAGTATTTACTCTTTTGAGAAGAGATAATAATCGTAAAAAATTGATAGCTCAACTCAATCCTAATGAGCAATTAGAATCTGTAACATTGTTTTTATCAAATAAAATGAGTAATTCTTGGAGTCTTGTGAAGCTTTTTTTAGAAGAAATTAAAAAGCAATTGACACGAACACAATATCAAAATTACCAAGAACAATTGGTAAGTGCTCTATGGTATAAAATAGCAATGGATACTCAATTGAATTGGAATTTAGACGAATGGGGAAGAATCTTAATGAGAAGTTTCATTCCTTTAGAAGGAAAAATAATCGTAGAAGATGTAATTGCAGGACATAATTTATTTACACAAAAGACAGAAGTCATTGAATTGGTTAAAGAAGTCAAAAAGAAATATAAAGAAATAAAAGCAATAGAAAAGAAAAAGGAAACTCTAGACGAAAAATTGATTACAGAGATAGAAGAATTAGAAGAAGAGGTAGGAACGTCAATTTATATTAAAAATGCAGGAATGGTTATTCTTATACCTTATATTTCAATGTTATTTGATAGAGCAGGGTTATTAGAAAATAAAAGCCTTAAGGATGATGAGAGTATTCATAAAGCAATATATTTATTAGAGTATGCAGTAACTGGAAAAACATTATTACAAGAACAAGATTTAGTATTAAATAAGATTATCTGTGGAGTTAATTTACAATATCCAATTACATTAAATGTTACCTTATCACAAGCAGATAAGGATTTAGTTGATGGGTTACTAAAAGCAATTACGGCACAATGGAGTGCGCTTAAAAATACATCTATAGATGGATTAAGAGGCTCCTTTTTATATAGAGAAGGAAAAATAATGATAGAAGATGAAAGCTATATATTAACTGTAGAACAAAAATCATTTGACATGCTCTTAGATAAAATTCCATGGAATATTAATCAGTTGAAATTAAGTTGGATGCAAAAATTATTAGAAGTTATATGGAGGTAATTACAACAACTGAATCTACAGAAACCATAGAGCGAGAATTACTATGGTTAGAACAAGTCATTGATACTGCGCTAACCCTTTATTTTAATACAGAAACTGAAATAGATACTGTATACGAAATATTGACTCCAACGATAGAGGAGAATAATTCTGCATATGCTAGATTTATTGTAGCACATAATTTACAATTTGAAGAAAGAGTTGTTTTAGGATTAGCAATGTTACCCTATTTAAAACCTCAAGCATTAGACGTATTTTTAATAAAAAATAAAAATATAGATAAAGAATTCTCAGAGTTTGGAGGTATGCAAGAAGACCGGAGAAATGGATTCATACCAACCTTAGAAACTGCCTGTTTTGTACTAGGAGGAGGAAGAGAAATGTTTCATAAAGTTAGGTTTATAAAACGATTTGATAAAGACCATTTTTTATTTAAAAAAGGAGTTCTAGAATTAGAAGAACAAGCACATATTTATGAAAAATTAGCAATTTCTCACGAATACTTAAGTTATTTCTTAACAGGAAAAAAAGCATTACCGCAATACAGTTCTAAGTTCCCAGCCAAACAAATCCATACCAAATTAGAATGGGAAGACTTAATAGTTGAAATAAGGATAAAAGAAGAACTAAAAGAAATTCAAGAATGGTTGCAATATCGAGATACAATTTTGAATGAATGGGAATTAAATAAAACATTAAAAGCAGGCTATAAAGTATTGTTTTATGGCGCTCCAGGAACAGGAAAAACCTTATCAGCTTCGTTATTAGGAAAAGCTACAGGTAAACCAGTTTTTAGAGTAGATTTATCACTAGTAGTTTCAAAATATATTGGAGAAACAGAGAAGAATTTAGGAAAACTCTTTGATGAAGCAGAATCCAAAGAGTGGATTTTATTTTTTGACGAAGCAGATGCTTTATTTAGCAAACGTACGCAGACCAATAGTTCTAATGATAGGCATGCAAATCAAGAGGTAGCATACTTATTACAACGAATTGAAGATTTTGACGGCTTAGTTATTTTAGCAACCAATTTGCAAAGTAATATAGATGAAGCCTTTTTGAGACGTTTTCAAACAAGTATTAATTTTCCTAAACCACAATACAGAGAACGATTGAAATTGTGGCAAAAAATGATAGGAGATGTTTTTACGATTGAAGAAGGCGATGAAGTTTTAGAACGTATTGCTAAAGAATATGATCTGTCTGGAGGAGAAATGATTAACGTTGTAAGATATTGCGCAATAAAAGCGGCTTCAAATAATACAAAAACAATTAAGATAAGTAATATTATTACTGGAATTAAAAGAGAATATAACAAATCAAATAAAACATTTAATTAAATAAAATATGGCAAATCAAGTATGTAGCGGAGGGTTAATGACTTGCCCTTTTGGATCAGCACCAGCTAGTTTAGCAATTTTACCAACTAATAGAGTAAATACAAGCAATATGCCAGCGGCAACAATAATGGATTATATTCCATTGGTCAATATACCAACCTTTGGGACATGC
The DNA here is from genome assembly GCA_947498595.1 of uncultured Aquimarina sp. Classification (GTDB taxonomy): domain Bacteria; phylum Bacteroidota; class Bacteroidia; order Flavobacteriales; family Flavobacteriaceae; genus Aquimarina. Next base: position 123,212 of record CANMKX010000007.1, on the reverse strand, counting down.
ATGTCGTTATCAAATCCAACTGTATCGGCAGCAACAAGTGCGGCTTTAGGAGTGCTAACACCCATGCCATGTATTCCATCTGTAGTTGCTCCTTGGTCACCAGGAATTTCAGATGTTTCTATAGGAAAATTACCTGCGTTAGATGATGGTAGCACCTGTAATTGTATGTGGGGAGGATCTATCTCTATTACTTTTGCAGGACAAGTACAAACACAAATAGCCTAAATAAAAATACCTGCTTTATATCATTAAAGCAGGTGAGTTTTAAGCTATTTTTTGATACATAATATATGCATCTACATACCCCAGTTGATGATGATTAAATGCTTCAGGAATCGTTCCTATGATTTTGAAACCATATTTTTTCCATAAATCAACAGCAATACTATTTGTACTTACTACCATATTAAATTGTATAGCTTTGAAACCTAACGCTTTTGCATTTGTTATAGAATGCTCACAAAGTAATTTACCTATTCCTTTTCCTCTAGCTGCTGGATGTGTCATATAACCGCCATTAGCAATATGAGATCCATAGCCTACTTGATTTGGTTTTAAATAATACGAACCCAATATTTTTCCTTCATTTTCAAGAACATAAGTATGCATTGTAGAAGATAGCCAATACGTATAAATATCTTCTTTTGGAGTATCGGGTAAAAAAACAAAGACTTCTTTCGTAGAAATGACATGTTTAAAAATTTCCCATATAGCGTCATGGTCGTTAACTGTTGCTAATCGTATTTTCATTTAGTATTAATTATGTTATAAAGTTTTAAAAGTTGGTAGCTATGGATACAACTAAAAAGTAATCCACCAATAAGAATTGGGAATGCCGAAATAAATATTCCATAAGCTATATAGGTTAGGCTAGCAATCAAATGCCACCACCTAAAAACTTTCATTTCAACTTGAGATACCGCATAAATGCTGATAATTAAAGCAATATAGCCTAATATATGTGAATTCATTATTGTAACTGGTTACGTTTTTTGTGAAAATTATAGAATTTTAATTTCTAATAAAGCTAGAGGGCCTTTGTAATGGCTAGGTAATCCAACAACTTTATCTAGCATAATAGTTGTAACATATTCGAAACCACAATGAATATAATAATCAATTAATTGTTGATTATCACCCCATGTATCCATTCTAATATATTCTTTATGATACTCTTTACAATAAGTTTTTGCCCAGTCAATTATTTTAGACATAAACCCAAGACCTTTATAATCCGGATGGGTAACAATCCTATGTATATATAATGAAGGAGAATTATTTTTTTCCTTCCAAAATTGCTCATCGTTAAACGATAAGGCAAAAATACAGATGATTTTTCCATCAATAACGAATTTCCATTGCCTATCCTCATTAATTTCTGAAACAATTAAATCACGTTCAAAAAATTCCCAATGTTTATGAAACACCTTTTTTTGATAATCAATAGCCATATCATACATTTCGAATATAGCATCAATATCTTGGTGCGAACTAGCTAATATTTGCATGAATATTAATTTATAGTTGTTGTTTGTTTTTTAACTCATTGATAACACGCTCTGATAGGCTTTTTGTAGCTAATTGATTTTCTATAGAAGAAAGTTTTTCTAAAAAATCTTTTTCAATTAAATCCTCAATTACATTATGTATAGAATTCCATTTTTCTTCTAGTTTAGGAAGTTCCTTTAGAGCTTTATCAGACAATTTTATCATTTGTTTTCTACTATCCGAAGGATTAGAAAAACTCGTAACATATCCTTTTTCCTTCATCTTCTTTATAATTTTAATAATTGCAGGATGAGAAAAGTGTAATTTGGATGAAATATCTGTAATAGAGAGTACTTCTTCTTTCTTCAGGAGTAGAAAAATTAAATGCCAATTAGGTTCTATATCCAAATCCAAAGTTTTATATAACTTTCTGGCAGCATACAACATGCTATCACTAAGTCTTTTGATTCTAGCCGTAAAACCAGATTCTTGCAAATCTCTAATAAAATCTTCCTGTATCATAAAATTATTAATGTAACTGGTTATACAAATATAAGATTATATAACCAGTTACATATTTGTAAAAAAATAAACATCTAAGAATTATCTTGATGTTTATTTTTTATAAACTTATTTTATTTTAGAAAACACATAAAACATTTCGGATGCAATTTGTAGGCTTCGCTCGTTATATTTTTCAATTTGCAAAGGAGAATCATCAAAAGCTTTAGGATCTTCATAAGTAATAGGAATTCGTTTTGAAGCACCAGCAATAAAAGGACAACCTTGATCAGCTTGAGAGCAAGTCATAATTGCAGCAAAATTAGATTCAGGATTGAAAGTATGATCGAACTTTTTTGAAAAACCAATTATTGGATGTTCATTAATAGTTGCTTTGATGCTATAAATAGGATTGTTAGTAGCAGTTAATTTTTCAACTTTAAATCCAGTATTCTCTAATGTTTTTGCTACTACAGGAAATAAAGCAGTAGCTTCTGTACCTCCAGAATAACAAGAAACGTCAGAAATATTATAAAAAAGAGCAGCCGTTTGAGCCCATACTTGTGATAAATGACTTCTTCTAGAATTGTGAGTACAAATAAAGTTTAAATGTATTTTTTGTTGCTCATTCTTTTGTTCTTGAATGAAATCGATTAATGATTGTAATATTTGTTTACGATCATCAGGAATATGTTGAGCAGTAATATTAGCAATCTGCTCATTAATTTCTGGAAATAATATAGTTGTTGTCATACAATATAATTTTAACTAGCAACATCCTGAACCAGGAGCACAAGCTGCGTTTTGTAATTCGGATAATTTTACTGCTGTTTTTTCTTTTGGTTCAGGAATACCACAAGCATCTTTAGCCAAGCAATCCGTTAATTTTGAAGTTAACAAAAAGTTTTTACCATTAAAATCTAAACCATATTTCCCGATAGTTTCACCTTGATACTCTACTTCGATATCCAAATCTTCTAAACCTAAAACTTTTTCAGAAAGAGCGATAATATTTACTAATTTTTCAGGATGCAATCTATGATCATAGTCGTTTGCTTGCCATAATTGGAAATTAGCAACTTCTTCCTTACGTACAGTCCCACCACAATCAATAAAATGCTTGCTTACACGACCAACTTCAGTTACATGAAAATGGCTAGGAACTAATGACCCATTAGGAAGTTCAAAAGCAATAGTATCTAATTGATTTAGATGTTTTTTTATTTCAGATAATTTCATATTAAATATTTTTTAATTGTAATATTACGATGATAGATGTTAAATTTTTTTAGCAACACCGTTGATCTTTAGAACCTTTTTTACTCAAGAAAAGAGTGAATAACTGTTCTAGAGTATCCCAGTTTTCTTGATCAATACAATAACAAACACTAGTACCTTCAATAGTGCCCTTTATCAAGCCTAGATTTTTTAATTCTTTTAGGTGTTGCGAAATAGTAGGTTGTGCTAAACCGATTTCTTCTACAAAACCACCACAAGCACATGAATTTATCGAAAATAAATGTTCTAGAATAGCAATCCTAGCAGGATGACCTAATGCCTTAGCTAATGATGCCATTTTATTTTGTTGGTCTGTGAATTTTTCAGATTTAGTAATTCCCATTATTTAATTTGTTTATTGCAATATTACGATTAATAAATGAAATGCAAATATATTTATTTGTTAAAAATGAATAATATGTTAAATAGCGATCCAAAATAGATTCGTAAAATACTTATATACAGGTGAAAAACATTTTTCTGTATCTTTAAGAGAAAAAGAATATGCTAGTAAAAGTACATGGGAGTTCTGTTTTTGGAGTAGAAGCTACTACGATTGTAGTTGAGGTTAATATAAATAAAGGAATAGGATATCATTTGGTAGGACTACCAGATAATGCAATAAAAGAAAGTAATTATCGTATCGCAGCAGCATTACAAAATAATGGTTATAAAATACCAGGGAAGAAAATCACAATTAATATGGCTCCTGCAGATATGAGAAAAGAAGGAAGCGCATATGATTTAACTTTAGCTATCGGAATTTTAGCAGCTTCGTCTCAAATAAAGGCTACCAAAGTTTCTTCTTATATAATAATGGGAGAATTATCGCTTGACGGAAGTCTTCAACCTATAAAAGGAGCTTTACCAATTGCAATTAAAGCACGAGAAGAAGGATTTAAAGGATTTATATTACCCAAACAAAACGCAAAAGAAGCAGCAATTGTCGATAATCTTGAAGTATATGGTGTTGAGACGATAGAAGAAGTTATTAATTACTTTGATGAAAAAGAAGAATTGACACCTACAATAGTAAATACACGAGAGGAATTTTACAAAAATTTAGATTTCCCAGCATACGATTTTTCAGATGTTAAAGGACAAGAAAGTATTAAGCGATGTATGGAAATTGCAGCCGCAGGTGGACATAATATCATACTAATAGGACCGCCAGGAGCAGGAAAAACAATGTTGGCAAAGCGATTACCATCCATTTTACCACCTATGTCATTGCAAGAAGCATTAGAAACGACAAAAATACATAGTGTAATTGGTCGTGTAAAGGCACATACAGGATTAATGTCTCAGCGTCCTTTTCGCAGTCCGCATCATACAATTTCAGATGTAGCACTTGTAGGTGGAGGAGCATATCCACAACCAGGAGAAATTTCGTTATCTCATAATGGGGTTTTGTTTTTAGATGAGTTACCAGAATTTAAACGTAGCGTACTAGAGGTTATGAGACAGCCACTTGAGGATAGAGAAGTAACTATCTCAAGAGCTAAATTTACAGTAACTTATCCTTCTAGCTTTATGTTAGTAGCCAGTATGAATCCCAGTCCGGGAGGATATTTTAATGATCCTAATGCACCAGTAACATCATCGCCTGCTGAGATGCAACGTTATATGAGTAAAATTTCGGGACCTTTGTTAGATCGTATTGATATACATATAGAAGTAACTCCAGTACCGTTTGACAAATTAAGTGAAGAACGCAAAGGAGAATCAAGTGTAGCAATTAGAAAACGAGTTACAATTGCTAGAGAACGACAGACAGAACGTTTTAAAGAATTACCTATGATTCATTATAATGCCCAAATGGGAGTTCGACAAATAAGAACTTTTTGTGCTTTAGACGTAGCATCAAAAGAATTGATAAAAACAGCGATGGAAAGATTGAATTTATCAGCTAGAGCATACGATCGCATTTTAAAAGTAGCTAGAACTATTGCAGATTTAGAAGGAGAAGAAAATATAAAAGGAGCACATATATCCGAAGCTATTCAATATAGAAGTTTAGATAGAGATGGTTGGTTAGGGTAAAAACCATTCGAGTAATTAAAAATACCACTCATCATAATTTTAAAAAAAAAAAGAAAGTGTCGTTGTAGATTTATACTAAATTAAAAAACAACAACCATGATAGCACTTGCAAAATTAATCGTCAAAATCACAATTTATTTAATAACAACCCTTCTGTCTGCTCAAACAATGGTTGGTAGTTGGGGAGGAACTCTAGAGGTACAAGGAACAGAGATTCCGTTAGTTTTTAATATTACAGAAAAAGAAAATAAGTATATAACAACTTTGGATAGTCCATCACAAAGAGCAATGAGATTACCCACAAAAATGACAACTATATCCGGAGAAGATGTTATTATTGATGCATCTGGAATTGGAATTGTTTTTACAGGAAAATACAAAAATGAAAAAATCGTAGGAACGTTTAGGCAAAATGGTTTAGAATTACCATTAACATTAGAGAAAAAAGAGGGGAATATTAAAAAAAATAATAGACCTCAGGAACCTAAAAAACCATATCCTTATAAAGAAGAAGAAGTGTTTTTTGAAAATACTCAAGCAAATGGAATAAAATTAGCTGGAACCCTAACACTACCAAATGATAGAAAGAACCCACCTGTAGTTATTCTTATATCAGGATCAGGACCACAAAATAGAAATGAAGAATTATTAGGACACAAACCTTTTTTGGTTCTGGCAGATCATTTAACAAGAAAAGGAATTGCAGTTTTAAGATTTGATGATAGAGGTACCGCTAAATCAGAAGGAGAATTTAAGGGAGCAACATCTTTAGATTTTGCGACAGATGTTGAGGCAGCTATAACATACCTTAAAACAAGAAATAAAGATATTGATGTTTCAAAAATAGGATTGATGGGGCATAGTGAAGGAGGATTGATAGGGCCAATAGTTGCTTCTAGAAATAAAGATGTTGCGTACATGGTAATGTTAGCTGGATTAGGAGTTTCTGGAGATAAAGTATTGCTGAAACAGGCTAGGAGAAGTTTAGAATTATCTGGAGTTACAGAAAGTGATATTTCTTATAATGAAAACTATTCAAAAAAGATCTATGAGTTAACAAAAAGTCTTAAAGGAGAAGTTTTAGAAGAAAAAGTAGCAGCTATTTTAAAGGAAATGCAAAAGAATGCTCCCAAAGCGATACAAGAACAATTAACAGATGATGCAATAAAGAGACAAATAAAAATGATTTCTAATACATGGATGCTTGGTTTATTGAATTATCAACCAATAGAATATCTAAGTAAAATAAACTGTCCTGTTTTAGCTATAAATGGAGAAAAAGATTTTCAAGTAGATGCAAAAATGAATCTAAATGGAATAAGAGAAGGACTTCAAATAGCAAAAAATAATGATGTTACAATAAAAGAATTAAAGGATTTAAATCATTTATTCCAAACCTCAAAAACAGGAGCTTTTAGCGAATATGCTACTATTGAAGAAACTTTTTCACCAAAAGCCTTACTTTTAATTTCTGAATGGATTAATAAAAGGTTTTAGGAAAACATTATATGTTTAAAATAAAAAATAAATGGTTTTGGGGACTCCAATTTATTGGATGGGGATTATTAGTGGGATCTAATACATTCCTAAAGTTAATACTATCACATACAGAAACTATATGGCGAATTTATTTTGCAGTAGAAGGATTCTCTTTAATGTTGTTCGGAATTTTAGGAAGTTTATTAATTAGACTTTTCTTAAAGCGAAATGATTTTATAGAAAATCAAAATATCACAAATTATGGAAAATTACTAGGAGTAGTTTTTTTAGCTAATATTTTAACAACAACATGTGTTTATATAGTTTGTTACTCTTTTGTACATGTATTTGAATTATCCAAAGAAGACTTTGTAACAACCAAAGTAATTATAACAAGTGTAAATATTACGATTTATCACTTCTTTTGGGCGGTATTTTATATCGTTATAAAATCAGTGATCAAATATCAAAAAGGAAAAGTTGCACAAACTGAATTAAAAATTGCTTTAAAAGCAGCTCAATTAAATACATTAAAAGGACAGATCAACCCTCATTTTATGTTTAATAGCTTAAACAATATAAGAGGGTTGATGTTAGAGGATGTTCCTAAGTCGAGAGAAATGATAACTAGATTGTCAGAAATGCTTAGATATTCTTTAAATAGTAATAAAATAGATACAATAACTATAGAAGAAGAACTAGATATTGTTGAAAATTATATAGAACTATCTAAAATTCAATTAGAAGATCGATTGCATTTTATACAAGAAATAACACCTGATACTATTGCATATACAATTCCTCCAATGCTTATTCAGATGCTTGTTGAAAATGCGATAAAACATGGGATTTCTAAAGAAATAAATGGAGGAGAAATTATTTTGAAAATACATAAAATTCAAGAATATATCCAGATAGAAGTGCGTAATACGGGAGAACTTAGAATGGATACGATATCAACAAAGATTGGATTGTCAAATATTAAAAAAAGGCTCGAATTATTATATGGAGAAAGAGGAAGTTTCTTATTAGAAGAAAAAGAAAAAATGGTCGTAGCTATAATTAAAATACCTATTCGATAACATAGCATGGAAAATAAAAATATGACAGCAATTATAGTAGAAGATTCTAGATTAGCTAGAAATGAATTAAAAGAATTGCTAAAAGAATATCCCGAAATAGAAGTTATTGGTGAAGCAGAAAATGCAGAAAAAGGATATGACCTAATAACAAAGTATAAGCCAAAATTATTGTTTTTAGATATCAATATGCCAGGTAAAAATGGATTTGAGTTATTAGAAATGTTAGAAGAAGTGCCATTAGTTATTTTTACTACAGCATTTGATGAATATGCTATAAAATCATTTGAATATAACGCTTTTGATTATTTATTAAAACCACTAAATCCAAAGCGATTAAAAGCTACTATTAATAAAGTAAAAGAAGAAGTTCAGTTTGTAAAAACAGAAGAAATAGTAAAAAAGAATTTAAATAGCCAAATATTTATAAAAGAAGGTGAAAACTGTTGGCTAGTAAAAATAGGAGAAATTAGTTTGTTTGAGGTTGATGGTAATTATACACGGATCTATTTTAGAGATCAAAAACCATTGATTTATAAATCACTACATCAAATTGAAGAACGATTACCGGATAAATATTTTTTTAGAGTCAACAGGCAACAACTAATTAATGTAAATGAAATAAGGGAAGTAATACCTTGGTTTAATGGTAAATTGAAAATAATACTCAAAAATAAAAAAGAAGTAGAAGTTTCGAGAAGACAATCATCATTGTTTAAAGATGGATTAAGTTTTTAGTGTATTTTAACATTTTTTTAAAAGTTTTAGTATAATATAATGATTTTCAAACACCTACTTTTAATTCCTGAATCAAACTTAATATAAAACATGAAAACGTTAAAAGTAAAGGGATTAGTTCTTTTAGCTGTAATTGCGTCTTTAGGAATAATATCCTGTGGGGACAATGATAAAGCGTCAAAGGAAACTCCCAAAGAATCTAAAGAAAAATTAGCAATAGATTTCGAAAAATACGAACTAGAAAATGGATTACAAGTAGTATTACATCAGGATAAATCAGATCCTATTGTATCGGTAGCAATTCAATATGGAGTAGGTTCTAATAGAGAAAAAACGGGAAGAACAGGATTTGCTCATTTATTTGAACATATGTTGTTTCAAGAATCTGAGAATGTACCACAAGATCAATTTTTTAAGAAAATACAAGATGCCGGAGGAACATTAAATGGAGGAACTTGGCAAGATGGAACAATATATTATGAAGTAGTTCCAAAAAACGCAATGGAAATGGTACTGTGGTTAGAATCTGATCGTATGGGATTTTTGATAAATACAGTAACAGAAAGCGCGTTTAAAAATCAACAAGAAGTTGTACAGAATGAGAAAAGACAACGAGTTGATAATAATCCTTACGGACATACAAACTGGGTAATAGATAAGAATATTTTCCCAGAAGGGCATCCATATAACTGGCAAGTTATTGGAGAGTTAGTTGATCTTCAAAATGCAACTATAGATGATGTAAAAGAGTTTTATGATACATATTATGGACCTAATAATGCAACATTAGTTTTAGCTGGAGATTTTGAAACAGTTGATGCTAAAAAATTAATAGAGAAGTATTTTGATGAGATTAAAAAGAGAAAAGAAGTAGCTAAGTTAACACCTAAAAATGTTACTATCGAAAAAACAAAAAGACTATATCATGAAGATAACTTTGCAACAACAGCACAGCTTAATATGGTATGGCCAACAGTTGAACAATACACAAAAGATGCTTATGCATTAGATTTCTTGGCAGATGTATTGTCTGATGGTAAAAAAGCACCATTGTATAAAGTATTAGTAAAAGACAAGAAGTTAACATCTAGAACTAGAGCTTTTAATAATTCGATGGAAATAGCAGGTAAATTCAGAATCAGCATTACTGCTAATGATGGAAAGAGTTTAGCTGAAGTTGAAAAAGGAATTTTCGAAGCTTTTAAGAAATTTGAAGAAGAAGGTGTAAAAGAAAGTGATATAGAAAGAATTAAAGCAGGATTAGAGACAGGATTTTATAATGGGATTAGTAGTGTTTTAGGAAAATCATTCCAGCTAGCTCAATACAATGTATTTGCAGGAGATCCAGCATTTATTACAGAAGATATCGAAAACATCAAAGCTATTACTAAAGAAGACGTTTTAAGAGTATACAATAAATATATAAAAGACAAGCCTTATGTAATTACAAGTTTTGTACCTAAAGGGAAAGTAGATTTAATTGCAGAAAATTCTGAAAAAGCAGCAATTGTAGAAGAAGAAATTAAGAAAAATGTAGAAACAGCTGTAGCAGAAACAAAAGAAGAAGTACAAAAAACACCATCTGCATTCGATCGATCTGTAGAGCCTACTCAAGGAGAGGCACCAAAGTTAAATATACCAACTTCATGGAATATAACTTTAGCAAATGGAATGAAAGTATACGGGATAGAGCAGAACGAACTTCCATTAGTTAATTTTAGTATGGTTCTTTCAGGAGGACATTTAATGGATTCTTTCGATAAAGTAGGAGTAGCTAATTTGATGACTGATATCATGATGGAAGGTACTGCTACAAAAACACCAGAACAATTAGAAGAAGAAATAGATCTTTTAGGAGCTTCTATCAATATGTTTACAACTAGAGAGTCAATTGTAATTAGAGGAAATACGTTGGTTCGTAATTTTGATAAAACAATAGCATTAATTGAAGAAATTTTATTACAACCTAGATGGGATGAAGAAGAATTTTCAAGAATAAAAACAAGTACAATTAATGGTATAAAACGTTCTAGTGCAAATCCGAATTTTGTAGCTAATAATGTTTATAATAAAATCTTGTATGGAGATAAGCATATGTTTGCATATCCAACAAGCGGAACTGTAGCATCAGTTGAAACAATTACCATAGATGATTTAAAAGAATTTTACAATAAAAACTTTTCACCATCAATAACAAACTTTCAGATAGTAGGAAATATTGATCAAGCAAAGGCATTAGAAACGCTTAAAGGATTAGAAACTAAGTGGTCTACCAAAGAAGTAACAATTCCAGAATACGAAATTGTAAATAATAGAGATAAAGCTTCATTATATTTTGTAGACATTCCTAACGCTAAGCAATCGGTAATTAATATAGGGTATTTATCGATGGCAAGAACTGATGATGATTTTCATTCTGCAACGGTAATGAACTATAAGTTAGGAGGGTCTTTTTCAGGAAATGTAAACTTGATTTTAAGAGAAGAAAAAGGATATACTTATGGAGCTAATACAAGATTTAGCGGAAGTAAAATACCAGGGACTTTTACAGCATCCTCTAGTGTAAGAACCAATACTACATTTGAATCTGTAAATATTTTTAAAGATGAAATAGAAAAGTATAAAGGAGGTATTTCTCAAGATGATTTAGATTTTACTAAGAACGCCTTGATCAAATCAAATGCAAGACGTTTTGAAACGCAAGGTGCTTTATTAGGAATGCTAGAAACTATAGGAAGATATAACCTATCTCCAGATTATATAGCAAAAGAAGAAGGAGTAGTGAGAGATATGACGCTTGATATGCATAAAGCATTAGCAAATAAGTATCTAGATGAAAAGAAAATGGCATATTTAGTAATAGGTGATGCAGCAACACAATTCAAGCAATTTAAAAATGCAGGATTTGATGAGGTAAAATTATTAGATAAAGATGCCAAAGAGGTTGAACTATCAGATGTTAAAATGTAATTAATTAAAAAATAATTATAAAAAAGGCAACTTAGATGGAATCTAAGTTGCCTTTTTCTTTTATATTGGGTCATTTTTTAATCGATACTACTAATATAATTTTGAACAGTCTTTAAGTTTTTTGGATTGTAGTTGATCAGTAATTTACTTTCTGTATCATCAATAAAAGTGATTGTTTGAGCTAACTTTCCTTTTTTATCATAGATTTTCCAATCCCCTTGTCTTAATCCATTAACAAACTTTCCAATAACATTTAATTGGCCATTAGAGTAATAGGATTTCCATGTTCCATGTTCGTTTCCATCCACATAATTTTCAATCAAAGAAATGCTGCCTTGTAAAGTATAAGAAGTACAAATTCCGTGAGGTTTACCATTAACAAATGTAGCTTCTTTTTTAAGTTGCCCATTAGAATAATATAATTTCCAATTTCCTTGAAGTTTTCCTTCTATAAAAGTCCCTTCCTCTTTAAGAGCACCATTATCATAATATTGTTTCCAATTTCCTCCAGTATTTTCAGAAATGATTTTTTCAACAGTGTCGATTGTTGTAGTTGTAACATTTTGACCTAAGGAAGTAAAAAAGGTTAAAAATGAAATAATAAAAAGAGTAATTTTTTTCATATGATGGTTGTGTTAGATTGTCTCGTATAATTCAGTACAAAGATTAGATGATATAGAAATTATAACTAGACTATTTCTAGTGAAAATCATTACACTGTAAACAGGGTATCGATATTAATTAGAATAATGAAGTTTAAAAAACCAATAACTAAATCTTTATCAAATAGTATATTATAGTATCAATTAGTCTTTATTTGATGAGCAGAAAGCTAAAAGATTAGAATAATCAAAATGTAAAAAATTCATTATTAATATATTAAAAAAAAAGGAGAAAAAGAAATTAAGATGGCTGATTAACAGTAATATATAAGAGGTTTTGATATAATTGAATCGTATTTAATATAGATGAGTTTAATTTTTTGATAAGAAGCAAATTTTAAAGAATTGTTAAATTATAGTGGTTTTCTTGTCGATTTTGAATAAAAAAAGAGGATTTTATTGAATATACTGCATAAAAAGAATACTTTTAAAACACTAAAACTAACTAAATCAAAGCATAATGCATAAGTTTACAATCTTTGTAATGTTATTAACACTAATAGCGTGTAACCAAACTTCAAAAGAATCCCAAATCGTAGAACCCTCCACAGAAGAAATGACACCTCGACAAGCAACGTTACAGCCTATTAAAAGATTAACAATTCAGGAAGCAAATAAATTAGCAGAATTGCCACTCGCTTGTATGCAAACAGTGTATCCTAATAAACTTAATCAAGTAATAGGCGAAAAAGAAGATTTAGACGAACCAAATATATTACATCCAGCATTTTATGGTTGTTTTGATTGGCACTCTGCAGTTCATGGACATTGGTCTTTAGTACGATTATTGAAAGAGTTTAAAGATTTAGAGAAAGAAGGTGAAATCCGTGAGAAACTGATTGCTAATATTACTAAAGAAAATATCATAAAAGAAGTAGCATATTTTAAAGGAAAACATAATACTTCATATGAGCGTACATATGGGTGGGCATGGTTGTTAAAACTAGCAGAAGAGTTACATACATGGGATGATCCTTTAGCAAAAGAATTAGAAGTTAATTTACAACCACTCACAGATCTTATTGTTGCTAAGTATATAGCTTTTTTACCTAAATTGAAATATCCAATACGAGTTGGAGAACATACAAATACAGCATTCGGATTATCTTTTGCATGGGATTATGCAGTAACAACAAAAAATAATACATTAAAAGAAAGTATTGCTAAACGAGCATTAGAATTTTATAATAATGATATTGGATGTCCTATAGGATGGGAGCCTAGTGGATACGATTTTTTATCACCATGTTTAGAAGAGGTTGATCTGATGAGAAAAATACTAGATAAAGCAGCATTTAAGATTTGGCTACACCAATTCATGCCACAAATAACGAAGCCTGATTTTACAATTGCAGTAGGAGAAGTATCAGATCGTACAGACGGAAAATTAGTGCATTTAGATGGATTAAATTTTAGTAGAGCATGGGTTTTATATGGTTTATCAAATCAATACCCAGAATATGAGCATTTACGCCAGGTTGCAAATGAGCACATCGTATACTCATTACCCAATTTAGTAGGAGATAGTTATGAAGGAGGACATTGGTTGGGTAGTTTTGCGATTTATGCATTAGATAAAGGATCTAAAGAATAATTTTAGATATGAAGCAATGGTTTAGAAATATAGGACCCGGAACGCTCGTTACAGCAGCTTTTATTGGCCCAGGTACAGTTACAGTATGCACATTAGCAGGGGTGCAATTTGGATTTACCTTAGTATGGGCATTAGTTCTATCTATTATAGCTTGTATTGTGTTACAAGAGATGTCTGCTAGATTAGGAATCATAACACAACAAGGATTAAGTGAGGTGCTTAAAACACAATTTACAAATCCATTAGTAAAGTGGACACTTATTATATTGATATTATCAGCTGTGTTTATAGGAAATGCTGCCTATGAAGCAGGTAATATAAGTGGTGGAGTTTTAGGATTAGCTACGGTATTTGGGAGCCCAATAATTAAAATAGGAAATGTAGTTATCAATTACATGAGTCTATTAATAGGGGTGATAGCATTTGTAGTATTATATATAGGCAATTATAAAATATTAGAAAGAAGTTTAATAGGATTAGTTTTGTTTATGAGTATAGCTTTTATAATAACAGCTATTGCAACTAAACCAGATTTAGAAATGTTATTCAAAGGCTTTATTCCAGATATATCTTCAGGTAAAATATTTACAATAATAGGATTAATAGGAACAACAGTTGTACCCTATAATTTATTTTTGCATGCATCTATTGTAAGTGAAAAATGGAAAAAACCAGAAGAACTTCCGATAGCAAGAAAAGACACTACAATTGCTATTGTTTTAGGAGGTATTGTATCGATGTCAATAATTATAGCAGGAGCAGCTATACAAAATACCGAAGTTAATAATGCAGCCGATTTGGCTAAAAGTTTAGAACCTGTTTTTGGAGCCGGTGCAAAATATGTATTATCATTAGGATTATTTGCAGCCGGTATCACTTCAGCAATTACAGCTCCTTTAGCAGCAGCATATGTTGTTAAGGGCTGTCTAGGGTGGAAAGATGGATTGAAAAGTAAACGATTTAGAGCAATATGGATATTTATTCTAGTTTTAGGAGTTGTATTTTCTTCTTTGGGAATTAAATCAATTGAAATTATTCGTTTCGCGCAAATAGCTAATGGGCTTCTTTTACCAGTGATAGCAGGCTTTTTATTATGGATAATGAACAAGAAAAATGTATTAGGAAATTATGTCAATAATTGGAAACAAAACCTTGTAGGAATTATAATTGTTTTGATAACCATTTTTCTAGGATTAAGAACAATATGGAAAGTGATTGAAGGATGGTAAAAAAGTATGACATAACATTAAATGCTGATGTAGGAGAAGAAGCAGGTTTTGATAAAGAAATTATGCCATATATTTCATGGTGTAACATAGCTTGTGGAGCACACGCTGGAGACGAAAAAGTGATTCAAGAAACAATTAAATTAGCAAAGAAATTTCAAGTAAAAATAGGAGCACATCCATCGTATCCAGACAGAGATAATTTTGGTAGAAAATCAATGGATATTTCAATGCCAGAATTATATGAATCAATCGTCACACAAATAAGTAAAATCAAAAAGTATGCAGATAAAGAAAGAGTAGAATTGCATCATATAAAACCACATGGAGCTTTATATAACGATGCCGTAGTAAATCCTGAAATTGCAAATACTATTATTCGAGCAATAAAAAACAACGATAAAAGTACTATTTTAATTGTTCCACCAAATTCGAAAATTAAAGAGATTGCACAACACACTCTAAAAATCAAAGAAGAAGTTTTTGCTGATAGAAACTATAACAAAGACTATACTTTAGTCTCTAGAAAGTTTAAAAATGCAGTAATAACAGATCCAAAAGTTGTTTTTGAACATGTTTATAAAATGATAAAATATAATCAACTTCGAACCATTGATGATCATGAAATACCTATAATATTTAATACCATATGCGTTCATGGAGATAATCCTGAATCATTATCTATTTTGAAGTATTTAGTGAAAGAATTAAAAAAGAATGCTATTAAATTAAAATAATTTGAGATGCCATATAAACTTACATTTAAGCAATATGCTGAGAATAGTATTTTAATAGAATGGCCTACTTTTATTAAAGAAGAAATCTTATACGATCTTCTTTTGTTTAAAAAGAAAATTGAGATAAATAAAGTTGAATCAATTGTTGAGGTTGTTAATGGATATTGCTCTTTATTAGTTGTTTATGTATGCGATATAGATAATCTCTATAATGAGTTTTTAGCACTTGATATATTATATAAAACAACTGAAATTGAGATTGATAGAAATAACATCTTATGGGAAATTCCGGTATCGTATACAATAAACAAAGTACCAGACTTAGAACGTTATTCAAAAAAGAAAAAACTAAATATAGAGGAAATAATAACGTTACATACCAAGCCAATTTATACAGTATATTTTATGGGGTTTTTACCAGGATTTATTTATATGGGAGGACTGAATTCTGATTTACAAATTAATAGAAAAAAAACACCAGATTTAAAAATTGCCCCAGGAACTGTAGCCATTGGAGGAGAACAAACAGGAATATATCCAATAGAGAGTCCCGGTGGATGGTACGGAATAGGAAAAACACCTTTACGTTTTTTCGATCTAGAAAACTCAGAAGTTACATTTGTTAAATCTGGAGACAAAATAAAATTCAAAGCGATTAGTGAAGAAGAATATGACGATATAAGTTCTTTGGTGAAGAATAATAACTATACACCAAAACAGATAAAATATGTTAGGTGAAGTTAAAATAATTACACCAGGGATTTACAGTACAATACAAGATATTGGAAGAAAAGGTTATCGATCACTAGGAATACCTAATAGTGGAGCAATGGACCATAAATCACATTTGTTAGCGAATACATTATTAGGTAATATAAATAATGAAGCTACACTAGAATGGACAATCAAAGGCCCAGAATTATATTTTAATTCACCAACTTATATAGCTTTAACTGGAGCAAAAACAAAAGCGAAATTAAATGGAGAACTGATACCTTCTTTTCAGAAAATTTATGTACCTAGAAATAGTACCCTAGAAATAGGATATGCTAGCGAAAAAGTATATGGATATATTGCAATTCATAAAGGTTTTTTAGTAGATGAAATATTAGGAAGTAAAAGCTTTTCTAAAGCAATAACAACGTATTCCTTCCTACAAAAAAACGTAAAAATACAGTACAATACTAATGAAGAATTTAAGAATAATTTTTCAAAAGTTAGAATAAAAAACAGTCAAGTTAATAATGAAATAAAATGTTTTAAGGGCCCAGAGTTTGATAAATTATCCTCAATGCAAAAAGATATTTTATTGAATACTAAATTCACAATTTCAGAAATTAGAAGTAGAATGGGGATACAATTAGTTGAGTTACTTTTTAATGATTTAAATGAAATGATTACTTCGCCCGTTTTACCAGGAACAGTACAATTAACATCAAGCGGAAAAATGATTCTTTTGATGAGAGATTGTCAAACAACAGGAGGATACCCGAGAATCTTAACGATCAGAAAAGAATCATTAGATGATGTAGCACAATTATCAATTGGAGCAAAATGTAGTTTTCATCTTTTATAAATTATCCAATTGATTTACTTTTTTATGATCACTAATGGTCCAGAAGAAGCCTATTATGAAAAAACGATCCGCAGAAGGAATAATAGCTCGCCTATTAAAAATTCCTTGATCATTGGGAGTATTACTATATTGATAATTGAAAATATTTTTATGACCAAGTACATTTGAAACAGACAAGTATAGAATTTTTTGTTGATTTATTAAATATGCCCAACTTAGATTAAGAGAATTATATGATTTAGTTTTTTCATTTTGAAAAACTGAATTATTAGGATTATTATAAGGGCGACCTGATGCATAATTATAAGATAAACTGATAAGTGATTTCCAGTCATTAACCCAATATTTACCAACAAAGGATGCATTATGTGTTGTAGCAAAATTGGGAGTAGCCTTTGACGCGAAATTTTGATAGTCCCGCTTTGTATTCAAGTAAGAATAACTCACCCAATATTCAAAATTTTTAATACTATGATTATCCCTCCAATAAAGATCTAGACCAGTAGCATAACCATTTCCTGTATTTGAATAGAGACTATTAAATTCTGGTTGATTAGTATCATACTTAATTAAATCGTTGTATTTTTTATAATAGATTTCAGCTCTAAGAGTTTTTTTGTTTTTTTGATAAAGGTAATTTAGAATATAATGAGAAGCTTTTTCTGAGGAAATATTTTTAGTGTATTGTAATATTTCTTGAGTAGGATTTTGATAAAAATCACCATAAGCTAGCGAAATTTGAGTATCCTTAGATGTTTTATAGGCAAGAGATGCTCTAGGAGCTATTCTTGTTTTTTCTAATAAATAATAATGAGTAGTTCTGATACCTGTTTGTAATGCTAATTTCTTACTAAAAAAGATAGTAGATTCAATAAAAGATGCTGTATTGTTATTATGATAATTAGTAGCGAAAGTATCGAATTGAGGATCATTTATAGTTCCATCAAAATCATTTAAAAATTGCTCCAAACCGATATTCAACTTGAAACGGTTGTTGAATCGTTTTTTTAATTTTATTTTTAAATGGATATCGTTGGTATGATTATTTATAATGGTATTATCAAATTTTATGTTAGAAATATCATTCGCATAACTCATCCCAGATTGAATGCTCCAATTATTAGATAATACTCCTTTATATGAAGCATTTAAATAAGTGTTTCTGTTTCTCAAAGCCAGATTAATTCCGTTAGGACGGTTAATATCTTCCTGTATTAATTTAAAATTAGAACTACTCAAACCAGCATAAACTTTGAGAGTTCCGTTATTAAAATGATGACGAAAAACAGATTCTCCAGAAAACGATTCATATGGTTTTGTCCACAATACACGTTCTTTAACAAGTTCTTGATAAGGTTTTAAGTTTACATAAAATGCATTAGCACTCAAAGAACCTTTTTCCCACTTTTTGGTATGTCCTCCTCCTAAACCTACATTAATAAACTGTAAATCTGTTTTTTCTTGTTCGGGTTTATCAATTGTATTTAAGAGTAAGACACTCGATAATGCATTACCATATTCGGCAGAGTATCCACCTGTAGAAAAATTCATACCCTTAAACAGAAAAGAAGAAAAACGACCTCTTGTAGGAAGATTATTAGCCGATGGAGTAAAGGGTTGGAAAACTCTTAGATTGTCAATATAAATATTTGTTTCATGAGCATCTCCACCTCTTACAAAAAGACGACCATCTTCACCTACAGTTGAGGTTCCAGGTAATGTTTGAAAAGCAGCTATATAGTCTCCAGCAGCACCTGCGGTTGTTACGATATCAAGAAGTTTAAGAACAGATGCTTTGCTATTATCACCAGCTGCAAACGTACCTGCATTCAAAATTACACTATCTAGAGAATTGACGTCATCTTTCAGTACAATATGCAGAGAAAGTGTTTCGGTTACATTTAATTTGATAGTATATGTTTCATAAGATAATGAAGATACAATTAAGGTTTTTTTACCTGTTTCTTCTGTTGTAAAAGAAAACTTACCTTGATCATCTGTAGAAGATCCATCGTATGTGTTTTCAAGATATACATTTGCACCTATTATAGGAATGTTTTTAGAATCCGTTACTATACCATCAATAGATATTTGAGCTGTTACATTGACTGAGTAAAGAAGAAAACAAAATAATAGCTTCATAATTTTCATAAGAAATGATTTTTTAATTTGATATGAAGCAAAAGTCTTAGACTCAATGCAGAATAGAAATAATGATTGACTCAATTGTAGTATGAGGAGTATCAATTGAAAATAATACATTAATTTTATTTAGATTAATTAAAAATAATATATTTTTGCACTCAATATCAACTAGTAAATTACGTATTGGATGAACATAAAATTACTACTCTCTTTTTTAATATACCCTATAGTATCGATGTTTGGACAACAAACTTCAATTGAAGTTTCTATGGGAAATCAATTTCAAAATCAAGTATATTATAAGTTGAATACAGAAGAAAGTACAACAGTTGCTGATATATGGGATATTGCATTTTTGAGAACGAGTAATTTTGAACAAGCTATTCGAGTAAATGAAAATGCAGAAATAACAGTATTTGAAGCCTCAAATTCTGTAGACGATTGGAACACTATTTCTGTAGAAAATGAGAATAATTGGTCAAAACTATATAATGGAGAAGAACGTTGGAATGATGGAGCTTTTATGCATGGATCAGCTACATATGGTTGGGGAGAATATGATGTAACAACACATCATATAATTGGGAGTGTCATTTTTGTATTAAAATATAGAAATGGAATGTATAAGAAGTTAATCATAGAAGATTTTTTTGGAGGTTATAGATTTCGATATGCAACATTAAGTGGGAATAATTGGATTGATGAAAGAGTTGTTGAATTATCAAATGATAATAACATAAATCATGATTTTAATTATTATTCATTACGCAATAATGTTGAAGTGACAACTATTCCGGAAGAAATAGATTGGGATTTTATCTTTACTAAATACAATAGAGTAGAAAATATGCATCCTTCTTTAGAAATAGGAGTACTACAAAATAGAAGAATTGTAGTAGCAGAATCAACAAGTACCACTACAAATATAGAAACACTGTCCTTTAATAATGAAATGAATAGTATAGGATATGACTGGAAGAATTATGAAAATGGCCAATACAATATAAATTCAGATAAAGTTTTTTATATAAAATATCCCGATAATACTATTTATAGACTTGTATTTGAGTCTTTTTCAGGAGCAGATTTTGGAAATATCGTATTTAATTATGAAGATGTAACACAAGTATTAAATACAGATGATATTGATGAAAAAATAACGATAGGTTTTTATCCCAATCCAATAGTCAATAAGAGAATAACAGTAGTTTATGATGGAAGAGAATTCAAAAGGATGAAAATGTATATTTATTCTGTACAAGGAGATATTTTAATTGAAAAAAAATTAAGTAATCTAAGTAAATTGAAAGAGCATCATATAGAGATGTCATCTCTTGAGAGTGGGATGTATTTATTAGTTTTAGAAACAGATAAAGGAAATTTGACAAAAAAAATAATTCTTAAATAAAAGTATAGTATTCAATACTTAAAAAAGCTCCATTAATTTTATTTAATAACACCTAAATAATTTCAACAATAATTAATTTGTAATAAAAACAAATCAATAGCTGCAAGATAATTAACATTGATAAGTTTTAAAACAATAAGCAAATTAGTTTGTAATGGAATAGGTATCCAAACCATTTTATTTATTATGAAAAAGCCATTATGCACGCTTTTAGCGTTTATTGCATTAAGCAGCTATGGACAATCATGGATTGAACAACAAAAATTAAAGGCACCAACCCCCAAAGAAAATGATAAATACGCGATTTCTTTAGCAAAAAACGATAGATTTCTTTTTGTATCAGCTTCATTGGATGATGAAGCTGTTGCAAATGTTGATGATGAAACAAACTCTAATGCTGGAGCAGTATATGTTTATGATAAAAATAATAATGAAGTCTTTCAAAAAATATTACCCTCTAGAGCCACTCAATCTGCTTATTTTGGAAATAATATTAATGCATCTAATTCTTATTTAGTAGTAGGATCGTATTATGGTAAAAAAATAGCAACAAGCGATGATAAAGAAGGGTTAGCATATTTGTATTCTTTTGATGAAACAGAAAATGAATGGAAAGAGGTAAAGAAATTACAGCATGAAAATCCACAAAATAGAGATCTTTTTGGTAGAGATGTATCAGTATATGAAAATAATGTGCTGATTACTGCACATGGAAACGATGATGAATTCACAAACTCTGGAGCTGCTTATATTTTTAATAAAGATGAAGGTGGAATTAATCACTGGGGACAACAAGCTATATTAAAACCAGATGAACCACAGGCAAACGCATATTTTGGTTGGTCTGCAGATTTATATGAAGAAGAAGTTGTAATAGGTTCCTATTATTATGATCATGATGGGAAAAATAACTCGGGAGCTGCTTACGTTTTTAAAAAATCGAATCAAGATTGGACTCAAGCGCAAAAACTGATTCCAGATGATGTAAAGGATGATGATAAATTTGGATTTGCTATAGCTTTATCCGAAAATTATTTAGTGATTAGTTCCCCTTATGCAGAAGTGAATGGTATAGCTAGAACAGGAAAGGTATATGTATATAAAAAAACAACTAGTGATCAATGGGAAGTCGTGCATACATTTACGTCACCAGAACCACAAGAAAGAGAATACTATGGATTAGCTTTGGCTGTGAAAAATGAAAAAATATTAATAGCCGCAAAAGGATATAACGGAAAGAAAGGAAGAGCATATTTATATGAACTGAATAATGATGAAGAATGGGAGTATTCGATTTTTGAAGATGAAAATGGAGAAGTAGATGACGAATATGGAATATCTTTAATTCTAGAAGACGAAACAATTGTTATTGGAGCAGATGATACGGCTAATAATGAAGGTGCGATTTATAAATATGATAATCAACTATTTTCAGAGAATACCCAAGACGTAAAAAATGTTTTCTATGCTACAACAGATTGGGCAGATTTTGATAATGATGGGGCTATAGATTATGTAGTCTCTGGTGCATTAGATACAGATAATGATCATTCACCAGATCAAAGTGTAATAGTTGTTTATAAAAATACGAATGGAAGCTTTGAAGAAATGACAACTTCATCTATTTATGGATTGCATACTGGAGCCGTAAAATTTATTGATATCGATAACGATGGAGATCAAGACTTGATAACCACAGGATTTAATTATACCGATGTAGGAAGTTATAGATTACAGGTATATGAAAATGATAATAGTATATTCTCTTTAAAAGAAGAACTATCTAATGGAACAGCATTTGGATCATTAGATGTAGGAGATTTTGATAACGATGGGGACTTAGATTTATTGATAACTGGAGCTGTACAAAGTAATACTGGAATGATAACAAAAATAATGAATAATGAAAATGGATCTTTTGTTAATAATGAAATTAATTTTCCAGGAGTACAGAATGGAACAGCTAAATTTGGAGATTTTGATAATGATAATGATTTGGATATTATTCTAATGGGGTTAGATAGTAACGGAAATTATATTTTAAAAACCTACCAAAATACAAACGGAAGTTATGTTGAATTGCAAAACTTACCAGGAATGTATCTTGGAAGTTTAGATTTAGCTGATTACGATAGTGATGGAGATTTAGATTTTGCAATTATAGGTGATGATACGGATGATAATTACGCATCATTTATATATGAGAATATAAACGGTACTTTTGTCGAAAAACAAAGACTCAAAGGGATTGACATTTCTAGTGGAACAAATCCGTTAGATTGGGGAGATTTTGATAATGATGGAGACTTGGATATTCTAATATCTGGATCAGATGAGGATTATAATGATGTAACAGTAATTTACAGAAATCAAGGAAGTAATTTTGAATTGATTGAAAATGAATTGTCAAATGTTGGAGGAAATACAAGTGTATCTTGGGTTGACATAGATTTAGATAAAGATTTGGATGCATTTGTATCGGGATGGTATACAGATTTAGAATCTAATTATACAAATGGGACTTATTTTCATACAAACCTATGTACTACAATTAATACAGCACCAGAAACTCCTATAAATTTAGAAGCAAACTTTTCTGAAGATCAGACACAAATTATATTTGAATGGGATGCACCTGTAGATGATCATACTCCAGCAAATGGTTTACGATATCTATTAAGAGTTGGATCATCAGAAAACGAAGGAGATATTATGACGTATGAAGTAACAGGTACCTCATGGAAGCTTAATAATATTCCTTTTACAGATATTTTTTGGACAGTACAAGCTATTGATGGAAGTAATGTTAAATCTGAAATAGCTACAAATATTACATTATCAATAGATGATATAATAGCGAATCAGGAAAATAAATTATTGCTATATCCAAATCCAACAAAAGGAGTAGTTTATATAACAAACTCAAAAAGTATTTTGGAAGTATCAATGTATACTATTTCAGGACAAAAAATAGATACTATAGAAATCAATAAAGAAGGGACTATTGATATATCAGCAATTGCAACGGGAATGTATTTTTGTAAAATAAAAACAGCTGAAGGAACAATCATTAAAAAAATAAATAAAATACATTAAGTACTATAAAAGAACATCGGTATAATATATCTTACCGATGTTCTTTTGTATTTCTATACTTTGTCTGTAACACTAGTTTTATTTTTAAAAGGACGTACAATAAGCCTAGCAGCCTTATCGTAATTAATATAATTATAGGACCAATTAAAAAACGTAATAAATCGATTTCTAAAACCAACTAAGAACCATAAGTGAATAAACATCCAGACAAACCAAGCAAAAAAGCCACCAAATTTAAATTTACCAATATCAACAACAGCCTTATTACGGCCGATTGTTGCCATAGAACCTTTGTCAAAATATTTAAAAGGAACCATTTCTTTATTATTAAATAAGCGCTTTAAATTTTTAGACAGATGTTTTCCTTGTTGAATAGCAGGTTGCGCGACCATTGGATGCCCTTTTGGATATGCATCAGTTTTCATTAAAGCAATATCACCAAGTGCAAAAATATTTGTATATCCATCAATTAGATTAAAACTATTTACTTGATATCTATTAGCTCTAGGAATTAATGATGTAGCTTTAATACCCGATATAGGAGCTCCCGTAACCCCAGCAGACCAAATAAATGTAGCAGTTTCTATTGTTGTACCAGTATTTGTTGTAACAATATTATCTTCATAATTACTAACAAGCGTATTTAGATGTATTTGAACTCCCATGTTGGATAAAAAGGCATAAGCTTTTTTAGATGCTTCAACACTCATAGGAGGAAGCACACGATCAGCTCCTTCTATAAGGTGTATTTCCATTTCATCAAAATTCATGTCAGGATAATCCTTAGGAAGTACATTAAGCTTTAATTCAGCAATCCCTCCTGCTAATTCGACTCCTGTTGGACCAGCACCAGCAAGAACAAAGCGCAATAATTCTTTACGTTTGATAGGGTCAGAAGTAATAACAGCTTGTTCTAAGTTTTCTAGTAATAAACTGCGCAAATTCAATGCTTGTGGAAGATTTTTCATCCGCATAGCATTTTTTTCAATATTTTGATTGCCAAAGAAATTTGTACGAGCACCTGTGGCAATAACGAGGTAGTCGTAAGTGACATCACCAATGGATGTACATACAGTTTGAGTTTTGTCATCAATAGCATTTACTTCTGCCATTCTAAAAAAAGTGTTGGTACTTCTTTTTACAATTTTCCGAAGAGGATAAGCAATAGAATCAGGTTCTAAAGATGCTGTTGAAACTTGATATAATAAAGGTTGAAAAGTATGATAATTTTGACGATCGATTAACACAACCTGTACAGGTTCCTTAATCATATTTCTTGCAAGAGAAACCCCTGCAAATCCGCCACCTATAATTACCAATCTAGGTAAATCAGTTTTAGGAATATTCATAATAATATCGTTGTTCTACAAAGATACAGCGGCAAAATATAATAGTATAATTTATTAAAAGAATTAATGTTATAAAAAATGTTAATTTTAAGGAAATCAACTACTGAGAAGTATTTTTGAGAATAAAAAATGTTTTTTCTTAAAAATAATGTAACAAACTTTATAAAATCAATACTTATAAGATGTAATTGACCAAAGTGAATAAAGATTTAGAACATAATTTTGTAACACACCTAGAACAAAATCAAAATATTGTTCACAAAGTATGTAGAATATATACTAGTGATCAAGATTCTCATAATGATTTGTTTCAGGAAATAACGATCCAACTATGGAAGGCATATCCTAAATTTAGAGGAGAAGCTAAGTTTAGTACATGGATGTATAGAGTTGCGTTAAATACGGCAATTACATTATATAGAAAATCAAAAAGAAGTGTAAAGACTTCAGATTATGACCTACTAAGCTTTAAAATAAGCTCAGAAGAATACGATTATGAAGACGAACAACGTTTAGCATTAATGTACAAGGCTGTTAAACAACTTAACGATATAGAAAAAGCATTAGTTTTCTTGTATTTAGAAGATAAATCCTATAGAGAAATTTCAGAAACAATGGGGATATCAGAAGTAAATGCAAGGGTAAAAATGAATAGAGTGAAAACGAAGTTGAAAAAAATATTAAATCCGTGATTATGGATGAACTAGAATTGCTGAAAAAAGACTGGAAAAAACAAGAAGATAAACTCCCAAAACTATCCTACGACGAAATCTATAAGATGATGTTAAAAAAATCATCTTCAATTGTAAAATGGATTTTTATTATTAGTGTGTTAGAGTTTTTAATTTTTGCTTTTGCAGAATTGATAACTAGATTAGGAAAATCATATGAGAAATTAGAAGAGATGGGGTACAACTCATCGATGTCTATTATTGCAAGTATTATCTCATTTAGTATCTTGATTTACTTTATGACTCGTTTCTTTTCAAATTACAAAAAGATACAAGCAACTGATTCTGCAAAATTATTAATGAAAAATATATTAAAAACTAGACGAACAGTAAAATACTATGTAATTACGAATTTAGTAGTTTTAACAATATCTATCATTTTAGCAGTAACAACATTGTTTTATGGAAATGTTAATAATGAATTTGCAAACCAAGTTTTAAATGGAGATATACCAAAATATGTAGTAGTACTAATGTTACTTATTATAATTGTTATAGCTATAGGCTTAATGGCATTTGTTTATTTTATGCTTTATGGGTTGTTAACTAGGAAATTAAAGAAGAATTATGAAGAGTTGAAGAAGCTCGAAGTTTAGAAGAAATCAAAGTGAGATTTCATTATAAAAAGCCAATATTGTGTGCGATATTGGCTTTTTATATGTTTAAAAAATAGTTTTTATGCATAAAATTAATATAAATTATGAAAAATAAAAATAAGGATAATCATTTTTTTTAAGCTATTTTTGAATCCCTCAAATTTACAAGTTAAAGCCCATGACTTTAAATTTAATTAATAACTTAAAACTTCTCAATAAGGTTTTTAGAATATTAATAATCAATTATCGATTGTGATAGGTAATTCAGAAGAATAATTAAAAACCATTATATGAGAATACAAGTACTCAATCTTTTTAAAAAAAGAAAAAAATATAGTAGCATAGCTGTTTTTGGAATGGCAGTACTACTAAATTCATCAATGATCAAAGCGCAACAAGCAGATCCAATTATTCAGAGTGAATTAGAGAAGTTAGTAAATGAGGATAAACTTTTAAACGAAGATATTTCAAGTTGGAAAATTTCAAGTGAACATAAGAGTAGTTTAAGTGGAATTCACCATATTTATTTTAATCAAGCTTATAACGGAATAGAGATTAAAGGGACTGAATCTAGTATTCATAAAATGCCATCAGGAGAAATTTTAGTAAAACATAATAGTTTTGTTAGAGAGATGGCTAGACATATAAGAAATGCTGGATCACCTACAATATCTGCTGAGGATGCGATTCAAGCTGTTGTTAGATAATTTGATTATAGAGTATTAGAATCGATTAGTTTAAAAGAACAGCCAACTGGAACTAGTCAGAAACAATTGTTTAGTTCAGGAGGATTTTCTTTAAAAGATATTCCTGTTGAATTGAAGTATAGAGCAATGGAAAATGGCGAAATTGTACTGTCATGGAATCTTTCTATACATGAAAAAGACAGACAAAACTGGTGGGATATCCAAGTTAATGCTGATACAGGAAAAATAATAAATAAAACAAACTGGGTTACAGATTGTACAATAGAACATAAAGATCACGATCATGCAAAACATGTATCTACAGATGTAATTAGAAAAGCAGAAGAAAATGTGGTTTCTATGACTGGTGGTTATAGAGTATATCCTATACCATTTGAAAGTCCTTTTGATGGAGATAGAGTGTTAGTAAACGATCCTGAAGATGCTGTTGCATCACCTTTTGGATGGCATGATACTGATGGTGTTGCTGGTGGTGAATTTACAACAACTAATGGTAATAATGCAAATGCATACGATGATGGAGATAATCAAGGTTATCAACCAGATGGTGGAGCGACATTGACTTTTGATTTTCCGTTTAATACAGAATATAGTGATGGAGATCAGTCTGAAGATGGAGCAATTACAAATTTATTTTACTGGAGTAATATAATTCATGATGTAACATATAGATATGGATTTGATGCTGCCAGCGGTAATTTTCAAGTTAACAATTACGGTAATGGAGGAAACGGTGGAGATGCAGTAGAAGCGCAAGCACAAGATGGATCAGGTACTTGTAATGCTAATTTTGGAACACCTCCAGATGGGACAGCTCCAACAATGCAAATGTTTGTGTGTAATAGTAGAGATGGTGATGTAGATAATATGGTAATTGTGCATGAATATGGACACGGTATTTCTAATAGACTTACAGGTGGTGGTGGAAACACAGGTTGTCTTAGTAATGATGAGCAAATGGGAGAAGGATGGAGTGACTGGTATGGATTAATGTTAACAATGCAAGCAGGTGATGTGGGTACAGAAAGAAGACCAGTAGGAAATTGGTTAGTAGGACAAACAGTAGATGGAGGAGGAATTAGAGATTTTCCTTATAGTACAGATTTGACTATTGACCCAAGAACATATGATTATATCAAAACAACAAGTGGGCCTCACCCTTTAGGATCAACATGGACAGCAATATTATGGGAAGTTACGTGGGATTTAATAGATCAACATGGATTTGATGCAGATATCTATACAGGTACTGGAGGTAATAATATGGCAATTGCTTTAGTTACAGAAGGTTTAAAATTACAACCATGTAATCCAGGTTTTGTAGATGGAAGAGATGGTATATTAGCAGCAGATAGAGCTCTTTATGGAGGAGCAAACCAATGTTTGTTATGGGAAGCTTTTGCAAGAAGAGGACTTGGATTTACAGCGCAACAAGGAACATCAAATAATAGAACAGATAATGTAGAGGCTTTTGATATTCCTGGAGTAGCTCTATTAGATGCACCGACATCTTTATGTCTTGGTGAAAGTGAAGTTAATGGTTTAACTGGAGGACTACCTGAAGGTGGAGTGTATAGTGGACCAGGGGTAACAGATGATGGAAATGGAATAACTTATAGCTTCGATCCTACTGCAGCAGGAGCAGGAACTCATACAATTACTTATACTGCTACTAGTTTATGTACAGCGATTAACACTGCAACGCAAACAATTGAAGTAAGAGAAGTTGCACCTATTTTAGAATGTAAAAATGCTACAGTTGTTTTAGATGGAGATGGAAATGCTACAATTACTCAAGAAGATGTTGTTGCAAATTTATTAGCAGAAGGATATGATATTAACCAAACAGGTACATTTGCCCCAATTGATATTTCGGCTACAGGAACAGCTTTGACATTGAATGACGATCAATTAGTACAAAACTTAGCTATAGGATTTGATTTTACATATTTTGATGAGACATATACAGAATTTAAAATTTCATCTAATGGATTTATAGGTTTTGGAGATGAAGTGTCTCAGAGCGCTTGCTGTTCTGTTACTACTATGCCAAGTGAAGGTGGAAATAATAATATTATAGCTTTTGCATGGAGTGATTTAAATCCATCTGCTGGAGGGGCAATTCGTTACGAAACTACAGGAGTAGCTCCTAACAGAATTTTAGTAGTAGAATTTGAAGACGTTCCACATTTTAGTTTTGGTGGAGCTTCAACCGATCTTGTTACTGCACAAGTACAATTATTTGAAGGAAGTAATAAAATTGAAATTCATACAACTCAAATGTTAAGCGATGGTGATAATCATTCACAAGGAATTGAGAATATCAACGGAACTCTAGGAGGAGCTGTACCAGGTAGAAATAATGAAGATTGGTCAATTACATCAAATGATTATGTATCATTTACACGTGCAGATGTTAGATTACCTAGAAGTTGTGGATTAGAAGCAACTGTAACTTTAGATATTGATACATTTGATATTAATAATATAGGAGATAATACTGTAACAGTAACGGCAACAGATACAGAAGGAAACACAACAGTATGTGAAGCAATAGTAACTGTTGAAGGAACATTATCTGTGGAAGATGTTTTAGTAGAAAATGCTTTTGAATTATATCCTAATCCAGCTTCAGATAGAATCACACTTCGTTATACTGGAGATAAATCATTAGAAAACGCAAGTATTATTGATTTGAATGGAAAATTGATTAATACAATCGATTTAAAAGATATGCAAAGTGAAAAGAATATAGATGTAGCTAAATTAGCAAGTGGAATTTATTTTATAAGAATAAACTCAGTTTCTAATAGCATTGTTAAAAAATTAGTGATCCAATAACCTAATATAGTTTATAATATTGAAAACACTACGGATGGATTTTTCGTAGTGTTTTTAAGCTTAAATACATTGTTTAGAAAATGATATAAGCTAATATTTTATTTAAGTTTATACATAAAAAAAGCCTCTAAAAGTTAAATACTTTTAGAGGCTTTTTGATATATGGATAGCTATTATTTCTTTAAATAAACAGTAGCGTCAATTGCTACTTCTTCCCATGTTTTACTTACGCCATCTTCTCCTTTATGTAAATCAAAACAAGCTTTATTTATAGATGCTACAGCATCAAGAGCATTCCAGTCTTTTAATTGCATAAGACCATTAAATATTACAGTTCTTCCTTCAATTTTATATGTTAATGGAAGATCAAAAGTTGTATTATTCATAGTGAAATTAATAACACATTTTTTGTCAGCGTTAATTTTAAATGTTCCAGAAAGTAATTCAGTATTATCCATAACACCAAAAAAGAATTTCTGTAATTTAGAATCTCTATCTTCATTTTTACTAAAGATACTGCTTACTGGGATAGAAAATTCCAAACCATTAAAAGCATCAATAGGATTTTCTGTAGCTTTTGCATTTTTAAGATTAATCTTAGTAAACTGCCCTTTTACTGGCGTTTTTGCAGTAGTTTTATATGCAGTCCAATAAATATCGGTACCTTCTGATGTTACAAGGTAAGTTTCTTTAGCAGGAACTTCAATAGCTTCTTTTGTAACGTCAGTAGTTTCTTTTTTAATTTCTTTTTTACAGCTGATAGTTGCTAAGGCAATAGCAGCTAGTAGAATTATTTTTTTCATGTTAATTAGTATTAAGTAAGTCGAATATTTCGAGATATAAAAGTACTATTGTTTCTTACGAAAGACAAAATTTCATTAAAAATTATAAAAAATATAGCATTAAAATAGTATTGAGAATTGAACGATGTTGAAAATAAATGATTTAGGAAAGTGAAGTTTTAAAAAATACTTTTTTAGGAATCAAGTTGTAATTTCTTTGAATTATAAAGTATAATAAAAGAGGAAATATACCATGTGGTAATCTATATATTGTCTGGTATCCAAATTGATGTAAAGAACTAAAAATGAATTCTACATTAAAATTAGCAAAAACTCTAGCAAATGCAGTAATTATTCCCCAAATAGCTGCATATAATAGAACTGGTTTTGCAGTAAAAGGAATAAAAATTAATATCGCTACTAGGAAATCTAAAATGCCAGCAATATATAAGAGAAAAATCGCTTGTTCTTCGTTACATTTAATGATCTGAATTGTCATATCTACAAATTTACCAGGTAAAGGATAAAAACCAAATGCATATAGTCCATGAGAAAAGAAAGTTAACGCTACAAGAATTTTAAGGATGTATATAAAATGCCTGAAATTGAAATAATTACTTTTATAATAAATAAAAAGAAAAGGAGCCCCAAATTGTATACTGTGCTCAAAAAACTGTGCTGTATGGTAAAATTTCTCTTTAGTTAATAATAATGCTAATAACAAAAGAGAACCACCAGTTACTAAAAGAATGTTAGTAGAAATTTTACGTAGATAGTTAAATAAATAAATAGCAATTATAGCAAATATATACAAAATACCATTAGACTGAATTAATAATTGGATGTAGAAATCAGTACGTTTACTCGTTATATAATCTGTCCAATTTAAAGTTGTAAATGATTCAATTATAGGTTTTAATATAGATTCATTCCAAAAAAAAGATCTATAAGGAGCATCCCAAAAAAGATGTTGCCAAGCTCGTCCTAATAATATTAAAACTAAACTTATTGTTAGTAAATAACTAATAAGAGTCTCTTTATAAATAATATTTTTCATTTTATAAAGTAAAGAATCAAATGTTACTTTTTTTTTATTGTAACATGAATAAAATGAAAAGTTTAGGTTACCTATCTTAAAACTTAATTAAGCTTTTTTGAGCGTTGTTTTTGAGATGTTTTTTCAGGTAGATTTGAGAAATTAACTAAAAATCACACAATCACATGAAAAAAGTAGTACTAATTTTGCTATTATTTGGTCTCTATTGCAATGGATCAAATGATAAATTTAGACTCACATTAAGAGAAAACCCTGCAACTTCTATTGTAATTGGCTGGAATCAAATATCAGGAAACAATGCAACAGTTTATTATGGTAAAATTGATCATGGTGTTAATTATCAAAATTATATAAATACAAAGACTCCTGATAGAGTAGTTTCGTATAAAGGGATGAATAATACCTTTACTAGACTAACAGGTCTAGAACCAAATACAAATTATTATTTTGTTGTACATGATAGTGAAGGAACAAGTCAACGGTTTTGGTTTAAAACAGCTCCAGCAGATACTTCAAGGTTATCATTTATAGCAGGTGGAGATTCTCGTAATAATCGTACTCCTAGAAAAAATGCAAACAAATTGGTTGCGAAATTAAAGCCCAATGCAATATTATTTGGAGGAGATATGACAGATGATGATACTAATGATCAATGGAAAACGTGGTTTGATGATTGGCAATTAACAATAGCTTCAGATGGAAGAATGTTCCCTATTGTAGCAGCTAGAGGAAATCATGAAGGAAATAATAATAGTATTTATAATCTTTTTGATACACCATCTTCAAATATATATTATGCCATTACATTTGGTAATAATTTGATTAGAACATATACTTTAAATACAGAAATTTCTATCTCAGGGAATCAAACTACTTGGTTAGATAACGATTTAAATTCGCATCAAGAAGTACAATGGAAAATAGCACAATATCATAAGCCAATGAGACCACATGTTCGATTTAAATCAGATGGGAATTCTCAATATAATAATTGGGCATCTTTATTTTATAATAAAGAAGTACAGTTAGTAGTAGAGTGTGATGCGCATACGGTTAAATCTACTTGGCCATTAAAGCCAACTTCGCAATCTGGAAATGATGAAGGATTTGTTAGAGATGATAATAACGGAACTGTTTATGTTGGAGAAGGGTGTTGGGGAGCACCATTGCGAACGAATGATGACAATAAAGATTGGACAAGAAATTCGGGAAGATTTAATCAATTTAAGTGGATTTTTGTAGATCAAGAAAAAATAGAAACGCGAACAATAAAAGTAGACAATGCAAATTCTGTAGGGGAAGTGTCAAATGATAATGTTTTTGAAATACCTGTCAATTTAAATATTTGGAATCCTTCAAATGGTAGTGTTGTTACAATTTATAAAAAAATAACTACCGTACCAGATAATGGTAAAATTGAAGTCAGTATAACTAATGGTAATGATGATGTCGAAGAAGATAAAAACGGAGATATTTATAAAGACAGTAGTGATTTAGAAATGGTATATGATATTTTCAATAAATCAAGTTACCAGATTATTGGATTACGTTTTCAATCTATAAAAATTCCCCAAGGAGCTCATATTGATGAAGCTTATATTCAGTTTACAGCTGATGAGAGCAATACAAAGAATGCAGCATTAGAAATTTCACTACACTCGGCGGTTAATTCGCCTGCATTTTCTTCAACTAACAATGTGTCAAATAGAGCAGTGTTTTCTCAAAAAATGAATTGGTTTCCAATAGCATGGAATAGAAATGAAAGTGGAATAGCACAACGTTCTCCAGATATAAAAGACATGATTCAAGGTTTGGTAAATAAAACAGATTGGAATGAAGGAAATAACTTGAGCTTTGCCATTAAAGGAATTGGAATTAGTTTGTCGAATAAAGATGCAAAACGGGTTGCAGATTCTTACGAAGGAGGGGCTAATAAAGCAGCGAAATTAGTTATCGTTTATTCTAAAAATACTTCTGATAATGATATTTGTAAGGAGATAGAGGAATGGAATAGCGCTATAAACTATCAAATAGGGGATAAGGTTGTTTATCAAGATAATTTATTTGAACGAATTGAAAATAATTGGAAACACCTTGGTGAATGTATGACAAAGAAAGGGATTGGAGAAATAAATTACCCAACGATAGAAGATAAAGGTAACATTAATATATATCCAAATCCTTTTTTATCAACTCTAAAAATTGAATATCCTTTGATTAAAAATAACGAAAAACAAATAATAAAATTGGTAGATATAAAAGGAAGAGTAGTTTATGAAAAAGAGATTTTAGCTAGTGGAAGTATAGAAATAAATCCACAATTGAATCAAAGAGGAATGTACTTACTCATTATAACTGATGTTTTCGGAAATCAAATATTATTAAAACAATTAATTAAGAATTGATTGTTATTTAAAAGAGCCTTTTGTTTAAAGCAAAAGGCTCTTTTTTTAATTTATTTTAATACTGTAAGTACTTGTACTTCGTTGTGTAATGTTTTATGAACAGGGCATTTATCGGCGATTTGCAGTATTCTGGTAATTTGTTTTTCATCTAGGTTACCTTTCAAACTGATTTCACGATGAAAGGTATCAATCTTTTGATCATCTGTAGTATTTACTTTTTGAGTTTTACTATAACTCGTATGTACATCTACGGTATCTAGTTCCCATCCTTTTCTAGTTACGTACATTTTTATAGTCATTGCAGTACATGCCGAAAGACCAGCAGCTACAAATTCGTATGGACTAGGACCAAAATCATTACCACCAACACTTTCAGGCTCATCAGCTATCAAGTAGTGATTACCAACTTTCATTTGTGTAGTATATCCACTAGCATTACCCAAACTAGCAACAACTTGATGATTACTTTTTAGCAAGGGTTTTTCTGGAATAGAAATATAACGAGTAGCCCATCCAGCGATTACATTACCAGCATATATTGAGTCGTTTTTTTTCATTAATAAGTGATCTGCACCATCAAGAGAAACAAAACTCTTAGGGTGCTTAGCAGCAATATATATTTCTTCAGCATTTTTAATACCTACGGTAGTATCTTGAGGTGAGTGCATTACAAGAATTGCTTTATTTAGATTTTTTGCTACTTGAGGTAAAGATTTACTTTCTAAATCATCGATAAACTGCTTTTTGATAGTGAAATCACGACCACTTAAATTTAGTACGGCTTTTCCTTCTGATTGAATTTCCTCTAAACTGCTTTGAAATAAATGTTGAACATGTTTAGGATTAGAAGGTGCTCCTATAGTTGCAACTGCAAGAATAGAATCAATGGATGCAGCGGCAAATATTGATGCAGCTCCTCCTAAAGAGTGACCTATTAATAGAGTAGGAGCAGCATGATTGTGCTTTAAATAATCAGACGCAGCAATTAAATCTTCTACATTACCTGAGAAATTTGTATCTTCAAAATCGCCTTCACTTTCTCCTAATCCTGTAAAATCAAAACGTAATACACCAAAACCGTTAGAGGTAAGAGCTTTACTAATATTTCTTACAGCACCTAAGTTTTTGTTGCAAGTAAAACAGTGAGCAAAAAGAGCAAAATTATGTGGAGATTGATTTACAGGTAATTCTAAACGGCCAGATAATGTTTGTCCATTTTTATTTGTGAAAGTTACTTTAGATAGACTCATATGATGTAAAGGTATTTGTACTATTATTAGATATTACTTTTAGTAGTAAATAATGTCAAAATCTTACATTAATAAAACGAGTTGGCTATGATGTAATAAGTACTTTACTTTTTTGAGAATTCTTTTTTTTTATGCCTCTAGCAAGTTCAATTGATTTGGCAGAATTTCTTATGTTTTTGCGATAGGGTTGTAAGTAGTAAAAACGTCTAGCTCTGTAAATAATTTTAAGTGAATCTTCTATAGTTAAACCTCGTGAATGTAGTTTGTCTATCCAGCAAAACAATAATGTGTCATATGGTTTGTTTTGAATAACTCCTTCTATAAAATTTAAAAATTCAATATTTAATGATTGAATTATTTGTTTTGTAAAAGATTCTTTTATTTCTTTTTTTTCAGAGATCATAATCAATATTCATATATTTAAAACATCAGAGATATATTATTATCTGAGTATCATTTAGTTTTTCACTACATTTGTAAGCTATTGCTTTACAAATGTAGTGAAAGGTGTTAGTTATAGCAAATAATACATAACAAATATCATGTTTGAAAGAATTGGAAAAAATATAAAAATTCTCAGAAATAAAAATAAAATTACTCAAATTAATTTAGCTAATAGACTTAATATTAGTAGACAACAAGTTGCTAATTATGAAAGTGGAAAAGTAACAATACCTTTGAGTAATATTGTAGAAATGTCAAGTATATTTAACATATCTATTGATCACTTAGTGAAAGAAGATTTTTCTTTAAAAAATGAATTATTAGAAACAAAGAAAATACAGACGAATACTCTTGACTTAACAAATACAGACTCAATAACTATTTATTTAAATAAAACCATTCAAGAGCGAGTACAACCTTTGGAAGAAAAACTCAATACACTTCTAATGAAGTTAGAAATGAATGAACTAAAGCAAGAATTAGGTGAAGAATTAGCAAAAGTTGAAAAAAGAATTATTAAAGAGAATAAAATAAGTAATATTTAACGATCTCTATTAACGATTTTAAATAGTATATTTCTTATTTCTTCACTTTTTAAATGACGATCTAATTCACTAACTTCAAGTAATAATATTTTAATTAACTTTCGGTATTCTAATAAGTCAATTTCGTTGTTTTGTAGGAGGTTCTTAGCTTCATCAAGTGCAGTTCGCATTGAAAAGCATTTATTCTGAAAATTTATATTATTAACTTTCATAACATACTATTTATTGTGATCATTAATAATAATATCATCGGTTCTAATGAGCTCTTCCATTAATTCAATTTTTAAATCTTTTACTTGCTGTATTTTTCCTAATTGAATTTTGATAAATCGTATAGTAAGTAAAATAAGAAAAGATGTTCCTCCAACATAAAGCCAAGTACTACTATTATCTACTGAGGTAGATGAGTCTATAACAAAAAAGAATTGCAGAACATAGCAAAATAAAGGAATTAAGAAAGAATAAAAATATGGACGCAAGTAAGTTCCTATCATTAGAAGAATTGGAGAAATCGTTTGACAAAAATGCCAAACGAAAGTTTCGGTATCGTTCCAACCATAATTATTATCTAGAGTAATATTATAATATGCAAAAATCTTATCAAGATATAAAAATATACCTGATAAGATTATAAGTATTGTACCGATAATTCTTGAAAAAGAATTAGTTTCCTTGATTTCCTGGTCGTTCAGATTTTGTTTTATCAATCTGACTAGATTTTGAGTAAGTGATTGATATTTCAGATTCTTTATATTCATTTTTTTCAATAGCTATTTCATCATCTACATTAGTTGAAGTACATCCTGTAGTAAACGACAATGTTAAAAATAAAAAAAGAAATGTGAAATAAAATGATTTTCTAGACATAATAATTTTTTTTGTAAATGTAGTCATGGGATTGTTATTTTTTGTTATTCTAAAATATTGATATACAGCCAAAAGTAAGAGGATAATGCTAAATATTCATTAGCGAATATTAATTATTTTGGTGGTACTTTTGCGCCTTTTTTGACCAAAAAGGACATTTTTTTAATGACAAAAAACAATTGATTCTGCAGATTATGCCAAATAATTCAACTACAACATGAAGTGTTTTATCAAGTGTCTGATTATTAAGCAGATGAAACCCATAATCAAATTACGTTAAAACCATATTTATAATAAAAAAAATAGAAGAGAATGGAAAAAAAAAGAGCGTTTAAACGCTCTTTTTTAGTTTTTTTGTATGGAACTATATACTTATGAGATAGAGTCTATTAATATTGAAGTTGATGTAATAATAGCAAATTCATCTTTTAGACTAGCAATGGCTGTATCATGAATTAATTGAGCATCGTACTCAACCCCATTAGCACCTATCTTATTAAAAGTAGCAACAGCATCTTCAACAAGATAAGTTTTAAAACCATAGTTACCTGCCATTCTGGTTGAGGTAGAAACACAATGATCTGTAGTTAAACCAACAATTACTAAATTATTGATTTCTTTATGGTGTAATTGATCATATAGATCTGTTCCTATAAAAGCACTATTGACCTCTTTTTCGATGATAGGTTCATTATCTTGAGGTATAATAAATGACTTAAAATTGTTACCATCATCTGTTCTGGCAAGTGGAGAATCTTTTTCTAATGAACAATGTTTAATATGAAAAATGGGTAACTCTTTTTCTCTCCAAATTTGTAATAAAGATTCTATGTTTTTTTCAGCATTAGGATTATTACGCTGTCCTCCCCAATGTTGTAAATCGTCAAATCCTTTTTGAACATCTATAAGCAATAATGCCGGAGTATCTTTTGTAGTTAAATTCATTTTATGAAAGTATGTTCGCCAATTATAATTATAACTGACGAACATTTTTTAGTTATTTAAGAATAATTTCTGTTGTTTTTTTAAAAGGAGAAGTTTTTAAGGCTTCCATTTCTTTTTGATAAAGCATCCAATCTTCTTTGAAGAATAGATTAGTCTTTTTTAAAGCTTCCTGTAACGACTCTTTAGCTTGTTTTATAAGAGTACGTTCTGTAGTAGTAATTCCGTTTTTACGACTACCAGTGTACCATGATGCAGTTCCTATACGTTGAGAAACATTAACTTCAGGATTACGAGTAATTCCTTGACGTTTATCTTCTTTACCTATATATATAGCTATAATTGTATCAATTTTTTTAATCAGTGATTTGGATTTTTTTATTTGATCTTTAAATTTTTTCTTATCCAGACTGCTTAAGTCTTTTTTGAAACTAAGAGCAATGTTTTTACTTTCTACAAGTTGTTTTACAGCATTTGCAGCAGTTTGTTGCATAGTTTCAACTTCTTTGGATGCAGTATATACTTCTTCTATATTTTTTTCTGAAACTTGTAAACGAGGATCACTTTTTACTTCTATTGAATTTTCTGATGATTGATCTCCATAATGCAATACAAGTTTATAAGTTCCAGGTTTTACTGTAACACCACCAGGTTCACGATTGCTTTTTTTCTTAGGGAGTGTTCTAGATGGTCTATCAACTCCTTTTTCATTCATAAACCATGAAATTTTATGGATTCCAGTAGAGTCAGGTGCTTTTTGATTTAATGTTCTAATTAAACGAGCACCATCATAAATTTTTAATGTGATAGAATCCCAAGACACCTTTTTTTGTCCCTCTTCAGAGGTCTTTTCTTCGTCATTAACTGATGATTCTTTTTTGGATGTAATATCTTTTTTCTTTTTAGTTAAGAAATATGGAATCTGAGCTCCATATGAACGATTTGTACCATTATAGATGGCATCAGCTCCAAAACGACTCCCTGTTGGTTGCTGATAAGCTGCTAGATATGCTGTAGAAGGTTCAAAAAGTTGTAGTTTTTGATTTGTAATAGAGTTATTTTTTGCAATAGCTCTTAATGGGCGTATGTTGTCTAAAACCCATGCAGCTCTTCCAAATGTACCTATAATTAAATCGTGTTCTCTAGGGTGAATTACCAAATCTTTTACAGAAACTGTAGGAAAACCAGCAGTCCATTTTGTCCATTTTTTTCCTGCATTTACAGAAATATACAATCCATCATCTGTACCAAGGAAAAGAAGATTTTTTTCAATAGGGTCTTCAACAATACTTAAAGCATAACTTTTTACATCGTTTGAGTGTACTATGCGTTCCCAAGATTTACCATAATTTGTAGTACGATATACATACGGCGTAAAATTGAACCTGCGATAATCATTAGCAACTAATAAAGCTTCTCCTTTTTGTTTATTCGAAGCTTTGATTTGCACAATCCAACTACCTTTAGGAAGGTCTTTTATATTTTTAGATACATCAGACCAATTATCACCTCCATTAGTTGTAATATGAACTCTTCCATCATCAGTACCAACCCATAGCATATCTTTTTCTAATGGAGATGGTTCTATAACTAAAATCGTACAATGATTCTCAGCACCAGTAGCATCCATAGTTAAACCACCACTCTCTGATTGTTTTAATTTTTCAGGATCATTTGTTGTTAAATCTGAAGATATAACTGACCAAGTAAGTCCTTTATCTGTACTTTTATGTACATATTGACTACCAAAATAAATGGTATTATTATCAAAAGGATCAATATTTATAGCGGCATTCCAGTTAAAACGTAATTTTATAGTAGGATCGACATGAGTAGGCTTAACAGTGTAATTATTTCCTGTAATCCAATCATAGCGACTAACAAATCCCTGTTGACTCATTGACCATCCATAACGAGAATTATCTTTATCAGGAATTACATCAAAACCATCTCCAAATGAAATTTCTTGCCAATAGGAGTTACGAATTCCTTGTGATTTCCAAACATATGCAGGACCTCTCCAACTACCATTATCTTGCATACCTCCATATACATTATATGGAAACTCATTATCTACATTGATATGATAAAATTGAGCTACAGGAATATTACCTATGAAGCGCCATGTTTTACCACCATCTCTTGTAATATTAAGTCCACCATCATTACCATCAATCATAAAATCCCCATTTGTTGGATGAATCCACCAAGAATGGTGATCAGGATGTACACCGTTATCTACGCCATAGGCAGGCATTAATTGAGAGAAATTTTTCCCTCCATCTTGAGAAACATTAACGTATGTGAATACTGAATAAACTCTATTTTCATTATTTGGAGCAACAAAAATATCCGAATAATAAAAAGGTCTATTACCAATATCACTCTTATCGTTTATTTTTTTCCACGTAACACCCCCATCAATTGATTTGTATAAGGCGTTCTTTTTAGCTTCGATTAAAGCATAAACAATATTAGGTTTATTAGGAGCAATAGCTAATCCAATTCTACCTAGTTCACCTTTAGGAAGTCCATCTTTTTCGGTACGTTCTTTCCACGTTTTACCACCATCGTGAGTGATAAATAGTCCCGAACCTTCTCCTCCAGATTTAAAAAACCAAGGATCACGCTTATGTTCCCATAAAGCAGCTATTAGTTTATTAGGATTACTTGGATCCATGACTAATTCTGCAGCCCCAGTTTTATTATTGGCAAATAGGATTTTATTCCATGTTTTACCACCATCAACGGTTTTATAAACTCCTCTTTCTGGATGTTCACCCCATGGAGATCCTATAGCAGCTGCATATACAATGTCAGGATTTGTTGGATCAATTATAACACGATGAATATGCCTTGTATTTTCAAGCCCCATGGACTTCCATGTTTTACCACCATCTAAAGATTTATAGATACCATAACCTCCATTTAAACTATTTCGTGGATTACCTTCACCAGTTCCAACCCATATAACTGATGGATTTGATTGTTGAATAGCAAGAGAACCAATAGAAGCAGTTACTTCATTATTAAAAATAGGTTCCCATTTTATTCCTCCAGAAGTAGATTTCCAAACTCCTCCAGAAGCAGTACCTACATAGATAACATCTGGGTTGTTATTAATTACGTCAATAGCAGTTACACGACCACTCATTCCCCCTGGTCCAATATTTCTAGGAGCCATATCTTTGAGAAGATCCATAGAAATTTCTTGAGCAGAATTTACTATAGAAAAGCATAGAAAGAATAGTATAAGATATACTTTTTTCATTTTGTTGGTATTAATAGTTTATTGAAATTGAATTTGTTTATTTTTAAATAATAAATATATAATGAATGTTGTTTTACAGAAGAATTATTTACTGAAATACTAATAAATAAAGATAAAAATTGAATCTTTCTATTACATCTTAAGAGATAAAGAGTATAATCCCATAAAATATAGAAATACAAGAGTATAATAATAAGGGTAAATGTATAAAACAATCAAATAGGAATTTTGAGATTCCTAAAGTATAAAAAATGAAGATAAAGAATTCTTAAAGCAGTGTTAATCAAATTGAATGTAAAAGAAGCTAAATTTAAATGCTCAGTAAAAAAGCATCACATAAACATATAAAATTACCTAATTAAAATAGTCTAGACGATAACAAATTTTATAGATAAGGTACTATGTATTATGTGATGCTCAATAATTATTTTGATCTACTAATAATTTTAAAATCTTTATTGACTTCTATAGCTATTGATTTACCTGTTTTTACATTGATCAATTTCCATTTAAAACCATTAACTGTTTCATAAATAGGAGAACGTGCATAGGAGCGTATATCTCCTTTTTTAAGATTACGAATAACATCATTAACTTTTAAGTTAATTCCACGTTGTTCAACTTCTTCGTTTGTAAGTTTTCTATCCTTTGTTTGCTCTATAATAGAGTTAAAAGAATAGTTAGCGTTTGTGTTAATTGCAAATGCAATTGCTAATAATAGGATGTAAGCTTTCATTAGGGTGAATTTTTTGTTAAATAATTACCTTTCTCTGGGGGCTAGCTTTATAAATGCATTAAGTTGATTATCAATATACTAAAATAAAATGATAAAAACAATATTTTATATATGTAAAGTGTTGTTATTAAGTGGTTTGATGTTGTTCTACCTTAGGTATATCACTGAAATAAGACAGATTAAGATTTTTTGTTAATTCTTTTATTCATAGTATGAAAACATTATTTTAAAAAAGCAAAAAACTGTAACTTTATAATATGAAAAAGGATACATTTTATACCAAAAAAGGATTTAGATTTCATGAATATGAAGCTCCTTATCAATCTCCTTTTGATAAGCTTTTTGATATTTTTAAAGAAATAATAATTCATACGTCTGGTGATCTAGATGAAGCATTAGATTGGATGCGCGAATTAGATAAAGAATATAAATTAACAACTCCAGAATATACATTAGAGGATTTTATAGAAGACTTAAAAAAGAAAGGATATATAAAAGATGAAATAAAACCCGACGGCAATGGAGGAATGGCTATTACAGCAAAAACAGAACAGGCGATACGACAGAGAGCTTTAGATCAAATTTTTGGTGATTTGAAAAAAAGCGGACAAGGAAACCATAAAGCTAAAGGTGTTGGAAAAGGAGATGAGCATACAGGTGAATATCGAAATTACCAATATGGGGATGCTTTAGAAAGAATATCAATGACTGAGAGTATTAAAAATGCTCAAATTAATCATGGTATTGGAGAGTTTCAACTTTCTGAGCAAGATATAGTAGTCGAAGAAACACAATTTAAAGCACAAATGAGTACTGTACTAATGATTGATATTAGTCATAGTATGATTCTATATGGAGAGGATAGGATTACGCCTGCAAAAAAAGTAGCAATGGCATTAGCAGAACTTATTACTACACGATATCCAAAAGATTCGTTAGATATTATAGTTTTCGGAAATGATGCTTGGCCTATAGCAATTAAAGATTTACCATATTTACAAGTAGGACCATATCATACCAATACTGTAGCAGGTATGGAGTTAGCAATGGATATCTTAAGAAGAAAACGTAATACGAATAAGCAAATTTTTATGATTACAGATGGTAAACCTAGTTGTTTGCGTATGTCTGATGGGAGTTATTATAAAAACAGTATGGGGTTAGATCGTCATATAGTTACTAAATGTTATGGAATGGCACAGCAAGCAAGAAAATTGCATATACCAATTACTACTTTTATGATAGCACAAGATCCGTATTTAATGAAATTTGTAAAAGAGTTTACCAAAGCTAATCAAGGAAAAGCTTTTTATACAGGGATTAGAGGATTGGGAGAAATGATTTTTGAAGATTAC
Organism: uncultured Aquimarina sp.; assembly: GCA_947498595.1. Classification (GTDB taxonomy): domain Bacteria; phylum Bacteroidota; class Bacteroidia; order Flavobacteriales; family Flavobacteriaceae; genus Aquimarina. The sequence goes on along the minus strand of CANMKX010000007.1, from coordinate 79,314 downwards.
GAAAATAATAGAAAAAAAAGAGTACGATAATTAATTATTGCTTAAGCGAAAGAAATGAATATTAAAGAGATAAAAACATTAAAAGAATTAAAAGAATCTGGGTATAAAAGTAAGAGCATAAGAGATGAGCTTAGAGATAATTTAATTCAAAAAATAAAAGCTAAAGAAACTACTTTCACAGGAATTCATGGATACGAAAACACTGTGATACCAGAATTAGAGAGAGCTATATTATCAAGACATAATATTAATTTATTAGGTCTTAGAGGACAAGCAAAAACACGTTTGGCCAGACAAATGATCACTTTATTAGATGAATGGATTCCTATTGTCGAAGGATCAGAAATATTGGACGATCCATTAAATCCATTATCTAGATACGCAATCAATCTAATTGCTGAAGAAGGCGATAGAACACCTATAAAATGGATTCATAGAAATGAACGTTTCTCAGAGAAATTAGCTACACCAGATGTTACCGTAGCTGATTTAATAGGAGATGTAGATCCTATTAAAGCTGCAAATTTAAAACTAAGCTATGCTGATGATAGAGTGTTACATTTTGGAATGATCCCGAGAGCAAATAGATGTATATTTGTTATTAATGAGTTGCCTGATTTACAAGCAAGAATTCAAGTTGCATTGTTTAATATATTACAAGAAGGAGACATACAAATTAGAGGATTCAAATTAAGATTACCACTTGATATTCAGTTTGTTTTTACAGCTAATCCAGAAGATTATACAAACAGAGGAAGTATTGTAACTCCATTAAAAGATAGAATAGGGTCGCAAATATTAACACACTATCCAGAAAGTATTGAAATAGCCAGAAGAATTACAGAACAAGAAGCATCATTAGATGAGCGACAACAAGAAGCGATTATAGTTCCTTCATTGGCAAGGGATATCCTTGAGCAAATAAGTTTTGAGGCACGTAAAAGTGAATTTGTTGATGTAAAAAGTGGTATTAGTGCAAGAATGAGTATTACAGCTTTTGAAAACTTATTAAGTACAGCAGAGCATAGAGCCTTAATGAACAATGCGTCTAAAACAATTATTAGATTAAGCGATTTTATGGGAATTATACCAGCCATAACAGGTAAAATAGAACTAGTTTATGAAGGAGAGCAAGAAGGAGCAGCAATGGTTGCGCAAACATTATTAAGCGAATCTATAAAAACATTGTTCCCTCTATATTTTCCTAAAATAGAAAAGTTAGAAAAAGAAAATGCTATAAGTCCATATCAAAAAATAGTAGATTGGTTTTTTGAAGGAAATAAATTTGAATTATTAGATGATGTCACAGAAAAAGAATATAAAGATATTTTAGACACAATAAAACCATTAGAAGACCTAATTCAAAAATACCAGAAAGATATCCCTGAAAATGAAAAATATTTTTTGAAAGAATTTGTATTATGGAGTCTCGTAGAATTTAATAAACTTAGTAAATCAAGAATAACAGAAGGCTATAAATTTAATGACTTGTACGGAAGCTTTATTAATGATTTATAAAGTAAATTTACCACCATACAATAAATAATTTAGAAAAAAAATCTTCTTTATTTTTTAACCAAAGTAAAGGAGATTTTTTATTCTTCAAAGAATTTGAGATATCAGGCATGATTTCATGAAAAGATTTCCAATCAAGCTCCTTTATAGGAGTAGAAATCCAATCTTTTTTTAATGGAAGATAAAATGTATAGGAATTAAATGATTCATAAAGAAAATCTTTGTAAGATACCCAGGTCCCTATAATACAGGCATTATTTACGATCGGATACGTTCTTTTTTTATCAAAATGTGGCACGAATAGATTTCCTAAAAAACAAACTTGCTGAGTAATATTATGATGATTTAAATTATTTTTTTGCAATACAAATTCCGACTCTTCTCTATATAATAAAGGAAATTGTTTATGGATTAATTTATCAATTTTTTCTAAAAAAGAATCCTTTCTATTAGGACCAATCCATCTCTCTAATTCAGAGTTAATTTTAGGATCATATACATAAAATTTACAGACAAGTTCTACATGAATAATACAATTATTAGAGACTGATTTAAGAATGAAATCTAATTCTCCAATAGTAATTTTATCAGCAAATATTTGTTGGTTTTTAAGAATGATAGTATAATCAGAAGATTGATTTAAAAATAATTCAAAAAAGCGTTCAATACGTTTTCCTAATACTTCATTCTCAGAAATAGTTAAATTATTTAATAAATCGAATGATTTTTGAGTATGTGTTGGTTGAAATTGAAATGAATTTAAATCAAAAAGAGGTAATTCTTCCCATAAGGTTTGACTTTGAATAAAACCTGCGTATTGATGTTTGATAGAAAGCATTAAAAGAATAAAAGAAAATTAAATTATGAAATGTGCTTTTGTATGATAGGTCTAAGTAATTTTCTATCTACAGGTTTTGAAACAAAATCATCACAACCAGCTATTAGCGCACGATTTATATCTTCTTTTGTAGAGTAGGCAGTTTGAGCTATGATAGGAAGATGAGGTCTAATTTTTTTAATTCGTTTGGTAGCATCATAACCATCCATAATTGGCATTTTTATATCCATAAGGACAAGATCTATAGCAGCGTCATTAGTACATATTTCCACAGCATCTTTTCCGTTTTCAGCTCGATATATTGTAAAATCAAAACCTTTCATTTTTTTCAAGATCGCCTTCAAATAAATATAATTGACCTCACCATCTTCAACAATTAAAACGATTCGTTTAGGAAGGTTGTGTTTAACAATATTATGAACATCATTATTAAAAGCATTTTCGGTAATAGGAATATATGGTAATTTGATTAAGAAAGTTGAACCAATACCTTCTTTAGATTCAAAAGAGATACTCCCATTAATTAATTTAGCATTTTCTTTTGCAATAGATAAACCAAGACCTAACCCTCCATGTTTTTTATTAATAGCAATGTTTTCTTGAGAAAAATTATTAAAAATGTAATCTTGACTAACAGTTCGAATACCTATACCAGTATCTTGAATCGAAATGATAATTTCTTTTTCTTCAATACTATATGATATTTTTATAAAACCTTTTTGTGTGAATTTTATAGCATTTTCAATAACATTATTAAGAATTGTTTTTAATTTCTCTTCATCAATAGAAATATAACATAAATCATCAGAGAGACTTTTCTCTAAATATAAAGGAATATTATTCTGATTAGCTTTAATTTCAAAAAGAACATAAAGAGAATCAAGAAAATGATTTAGATTAATTTGAGAATTAGAAATACTGTTGTTTTTAGTTTGTAGCTCAGATATTTCTAATATATCATCAATAGTACGAATTAAAAGTTTACTACTGTTTGCAATAAGGCTAATGTATTTTTCTCGCTCTTTTTCAGAAATATTTAAATCATTAATAATATCAGTAAAACCAATAATTCCATTCATAGGAGTTCTAATCTCATGCGATATATTTTGTAGAAAATGCGTCTTTAAACGATCACTTTCTTCTGCTTTTTCTTTAGCAAAATAAAGTTCTTGTGTTTTTTGTTTTACACGATGCTTTAAAAATGCATTCAAAAAGAGGATAATAATTAATAATATAATAGCAAAAGAAGATATTAAAATCCAAAAAGATGGTTGCATATAAAAAGGAGTAATCATCGTATAAAACCAAGCATCTATAATTTCTTTTTCCTCACTAGGTGACAATTGAATAGTTTTGGAAATAATATTATGTAGAATTCCTAGGTTTTTATGAGTAGCAATACTCTGTTTGAAATTATAATCTAAATCGGATATTATTTTAAGATTATCAAATTCATTAATTTTAATTAAATGTTTACTACTAGTTTTTATACCTATATATGCATCGTAAACACCATCAGAAACTTTTTTTAAACAGGTACTATCGTTATCCTCTGTGAAAATAGTATAGTCCTTATAATTCCTCAAAAGATGCTCATGAATAGAATAGTTTTTTACAACAACTATTTTTTTGCTTTTAAAATTCTGAAGAGGAATACCCGTTTTGGTCTCTTTTTTAGCTATAATTGAATATGGAGTGACAAAAACAGAAGGAGTAAAATTTAAGAATTTTTTACGGTTTTCTGTTTCAGTAATTTCAAGGATCATGTCTACTTTACCATTTTCAGTATCTTTTAATAAAGTATCCCAATTTGTGTAGTATATCTTTTTAAACTTATAATCAATCTTTTTTTCGATAAGATTGAGATAATCAATTAAAACGCCATCAATGTTTCCTTTCTCATTTGTAAATAAATAAGGAGGGTAGTAAGAAAATATTCCAACATTAAGATTAGGATGTTCTTTTAACCACTCTTCTTCCTCTTGTGTAAGAACATCTTGTTGAGAACAAGAAAATAACATCATAATTGATGCTAAAAGAAGGATAAAAAAAGAAAGTGGTCTTTTTAACATTTTTTAATTGTAGAGTATGTGTATGATATATGTTTTTAACAAAAAAAATAATTAATTAACAATAAATATAGTGTTTTGAGGAATAATTGACAAGGATAAGACGCATATTACTTGATATATTATTAATTATGTTATGCGTGAATGAAAGTAAAAAAGACTTTTACATGTTTGATTAAGATAATGTTAAGTTTAACAAATGACCTGAAAAATGTAATAAATATTTTTAAGGTTCTTCAAGATTACCATCAGGATATAGTGCAAACCGACCTTTTTCTTCGGCATGTACATGATCTACATGAGGCCAAGGCCAACCTCCATATTTAGTTTTTTGATACTCTTGAATAGCATTATGTATTTCTTCATGCGTATTAGCAACAAATGGGCCATGTTGAACAACAGGTTCATTAATAGGTTTTCCTTGTAATATCAAAAAATGGCTTTCTACAGTGCCATTTATAATCGTACAATCTTCAAGACTATTTAATTCGATACGATGTCCAACTTTAATAATCTTTTCTTCAGATGTAATTTGATCTCCTTTAAAGTAATAAATAGAACTATTAGTATTAGCTATTGTTTTTGGCAATGTATAAGTAGCATTAGCGTCCATAACAATTGTAGCTATCAAAATATTATTGCTAGGTATAGCTGCCCATGAATCTGGAGCTGGTGCAGGAGCAGTATGATTATTTAACTTTCCAGCGATTAATGTTATGGAAGTTGTATAATGATTAGTATCTGTAAAATCTATTTTAGGAATATTTTCATTCCAAAGCATTTTAAAATGAGGCGATACCTTCTTTTTCACTTTAGGTAAATTCAACCATAATTGAAATAGTAAAAAAGGATTTTCTTTTTCTTTATTAAGTAAGGGAAACATTTCAGAATGTTGTACTCCTTTACCCGCAGTCATCCATTGAACATCTCCATTACCAAAACGACCTGCAGCTCCCATCGAATCAGAATGATCAACCAATCCTTTTTGTACAATAGTAACTGTTTCAAAACCACAATGAGGATGAGAAGGGAAACCAGGAACTCTTGTTCCATGATACATACGCCAACCATTTTTTAACGTAAAATCTTGACCTAAATTTCTATCTGATAAAGATGCATCAGGACCTAAGATCTCATTCCCTTTTGGGTATAAATCTTCATGATAGGCACAAAAAATAAAAGGATCAGATGTTTGCCAAGGAAAACCCAGTGGTGTGATTTTTTTTATACTATTCATAATTTTAATACTTAGAACCTTTAGCAATATTTTTTGATGATGTAAGAATGAAATCTCTTAAATCTTGATTAGAGGAAATTAAATCTTCATTTCTTAAATACATCATATGACCACTACGATATCCTTTAAAACTTAAACGATCTTTCATTTTTCCACTAGGATCCAAATGCCATAAAGTATATTTTGCGTTAAAATAAGTTGTAGCACCATCATAATAACCAGATTGAATCATGGTATGTAAATTGGCATTCATAGCCATAGCTTGACGTAGGTTTTCTCCAGTCATATTTTCTGTACGATCCCATGGATATACATCCCCAAACATATTGTAAGGAAGATCTGTTTTTAATTTAAGCTCCTGAGTGAGATAATAATTAATAGCAGGTGTAAAGGCATGTAACCATGCTGTTAATTCGGCATTATAATCTGGAGTATCTCCAGCTTCTTTGATATCAAGACCTTTATAACGACTATCTAATCGTCCAATAGTAAGACCATCTCGGTCTCGTAAAAGATCTTTCCAGAAATAAGACTTCGGAACTTCTAAATTATGTTGTTTAATCGTACGTTCTGATAAACCTGAATAATAAGACATTTTTTTTATAATTTCGTCTCGTTTTGTAGTCTCCAAAAACGCACCTTTTGCCAAAGCAGGAAGTAACTCATTGATGGCATATTTTTCTACTTCAGGAAGTAGTTCTTCTAGGTCTTTGTTTAATAAATTTTGAGACAAAGCTTTATGATACCATGCAGCAGCAGCATAATAAGGTAAGCGATTAGCGATTTCTACAGGACCTTCTCTTTTAAGACCAATATTTGTTGGAGAAACTAATACAACTCCATTAAGAAACATCCAATGTGCTTGTTGCAACTCTAAAGCTAAACCTGATACACGAACAGTTCCGTAGCTTTCACCAATAAGATATTTAGGAGAGCGCCAACGATTATTTCTAGTAACAAAAGTATTTATCCAAGTTGCTAAATATTTAATATCTGCATTAACACCAAAAAAGAAATCACGACCTGGCATCTTACCTTCTTTATCAGGTAGCATTCTAGAATACCCAGTATTTACAGGATTAACGTATACAATATCAGCAACGTCTAGGATTGAATTTGGATTAGATTTAACACCATAAGGTTGTATAGGAAAACCTTCATTATCAATTTCAAGAATTCTAGGTCCAGTATAAGCAACGTGCATCCATACAGAAGCAGAACCAGGCCCTCCATTAAATGAAATTATTAAAGGACGTTTTGTATCTGAAGCAATGTTACTTCTTTTATAATATGTATAATTTAATGAAGCAATAGGCATTCCATCTTTATCCCATACAGGTTGAAAACCTATAGTAGCTGTATATGGAATATTTTGCCCCTTTATAGTGGTTGTATGCTTTGTGACTATTGTAGTATCTATAGGGATAGCAAGTTTTTGTGCTTGAATATTGATGCTAACTAGTAAAAATAAAAGAAAAGTATAAAAGTATTTCATGTGTATCTTTTAGCTATTATTTAACGAAATATTATTTTGAGTTTTTTGAATGATAGAGTTTAATAAAAAAAGCGAAACCATAAATGATCTCGCTTTTAGTTTAATTATGTCCTATGTGACATCCGCAACCAGGAAGTGTAAAACTTTGAGCAGATTCGTGCCATGAGAAAGCTCCATTATATTTTGCATTTTCCCAATAAAACTTAGTTCGTTCTTTTGTCGTATTTCCAATCTCATTCATAGTTTCTGTATCGTATAAGCGACCATTAACCATGGTATATTTAACTGTTTGAGTATTACGAATATTTTCTAAAGGGTTTTTGTCTAACACAATAAGATCAGCAAGTTTTCCTTTCTTAAGAGATCCAATTTCTTTTCCTGCACCAATATAATTTGCTCCATTAATAGTAGCAGCTTGTAAAGCTTGTAAATTAGTCATGCCTCCTTGATGTAACATCCATAACTCCCAATGAGCACCTAAACCTTGTAATTGACCATGAGCTCCCAAATTAACTTTAACGCCTTTATTGGCTAGTGCAGTTGTAGTTTTAGAAGTTAAGATATGACCATTTTCATATTCTTCATCAGGAATCATAGTACGATGTCTAGAACGAGCATCAACTACAGATCTTGGAGTATATTTTAATAACTTTTCATTCTCCCAAACATTTGTTTTTTGATACCAATAATATTCTCCAGTCATTCCTGCATAATTAACGATTAGTGTAGGAGTATAGCCTGTCTTACTATGACTCCATAATTCAGTAACATCTTTATAAACAGGAGCAACAGGGATATTGTGTTCTATACCAGTATGCCCATCCATAATCATGGACATATTATGATAAAAAGTAGAACCACCTTCAGGAACTACATTAATTTCTAGTTCGCGAGCAGCTTGTATAACCTGCTGACGTTGTTCACGGCGAGGTTGATTGTAGCTTTTTACAGATTTAGCTCCAAAAGCTTTTGTACGTCTAATAGAAGATCTCGCATCTTCTAGATTATTAATGACAGCTTTAAAATCTCCATCAGCACCATATAAAATAAAACCAGTAGAATATAGTCTAGGACCTACAGTGTTTCCACTTTTTAGGAGTTCGGATAATCCAAATACAGTTTCAGTATTAGTGGAAGGATCATGAGCAGTGGTTACACCAAAAGCTAAATTGGTATAAAACTGCCAATGTTTTTGTGTGTTTAATCCATATCTAAATGCTCCTATATGCGCATGTGCATCAACAATACCAGGCATAATAGTTTTTCCTGATGCATCATAAATTTTTGCACCAGCAGGAATTTTTATTTTAGAAGCTTTACCAATTGCTTCAATTTTGTTTTTATGTATAATAATAGTTCCATTCTCAATTACTTTATCACCTTCCATTGTGATAATTCTAGCATTGGTAAATGCAATTCTTCCATCAGGAACATCAGTTTTAGTAACCAAACCAACTTTTATTCCATTAGAGGTCATTTCATGTGCTTTTTCTGGTGAATCTTTTAAAAATGTAAACTTGTTTTTAACCTCATTTGAAAAATACTCATCACCTAATGTCCAATACACTATTTTGCTATCAGGAGACCAATGTAGATTAACACCTGCATCCTTAGCTATTTGAGAAACAGGAACAGCTGTAGATTTATTATCTAGAGATATTGTTTTTCCGTTTAAGTTTAAAGGAGCTATATATGCTTTGTGTAGATGAGAAAAAGCAATCCATTGATTGTTTGGACTAGGTACGAGGCGATTGGCATATTTGGATGTAATATGAGTACGTTTTTTTGTACCATCCAGATCAACACTTAGTAATTTTTTTGTCAAACTTCCAAAGTAAGTACCTCCAGTTTGATAAAATATTCGATCTCCATCTTTGGTAAACGTTGGATACTGACCTTCGTTAATAACGAATTTTACATTAGAACCAGAAGCATCCATTGTATAGATCCCTGGGTTTTTAGTAAAAATTCTACCTTGATCACCATTTCCTGATTCTTTCAAATAAATTATTTTTTTCCCATTAGGAGAAAAAGAAGGAGTGCGATAAATACCTTTTTCATTTGTTAGTTTAATTGGAGTTCCTCCATTTACATTGATTTTTGCAATGCTTCCTAGAGACTCATCATTCCAAGTAACATAAACAATATGATTTCCATCAGGAGAAAAACTTGGTTCAGCTTCAAAATCTGTTCCTGTCGTTAAACGCTTTGGAGTTCCATCAGGAAGTTGTTTTGTCCAAATGTATCCTAAAGCATTAAAAGCAATACTTTTTCCATTAGGAGAAGTAATCGCATTACGAATAGCCTTTGCTGTAAATTTTTCAGGTGCAACGGGAGCATTATAATGTATTGTTTCTGCAATTTTAATAGTAGCATCTACTGTAAATGGTATTTGAGTCACTTTTAAAGTAGTAATATCTATTTTATTTATTTTACCATGAGACCAGAATACAATTTCTTGATTGTTAGGCATCCAATTATAATCAGGAAAAACACCAAAAATGGCCCATGCTTCTTGTTGATCTTTATTTAGATTATCATAAATAGGCCATTCTTCACCAGTTTCTAAATCATGAATAAATAATACAGATTTAGTTCTAACTCTCTTTACAAAAGCCAATTTTTTACCGTCTCTAGATATTTGAGGACTAGCAGCACCTCCTGGACCTCCAGTAATGCGTTTTGTTTTACCAGTAGTAAAATCATAACGATTTATAACATATATCTGCTTATTAGGATCTTTATTGTATTGAAAAGATCCTCCAGGATATACATCTTCACTATAGTACATATAGTTACCATCAGGAGAAATTGTTGGTTCGTTTACATCCTGTTGGTCATTTTTACGTTTTGTTAATTGCACACCACTACCACCTGTAATATGGTATTGCCACATTTCTCCAGCACCTAAAGAGCGTTGAGAGCTAAAATGTTTTCTTGCAACAATATAATTACTGTTAGGCATCCAAGTACCATTATTTAAAAGTCTAAAATTCTCTTTAGTAATTTGTTTTGCTTCAGAACCATCAACATTCATGATCCAGATATTATCACCTCCACCGGCATCACTAGTGAATAGGATTTTAGTGCCATCAGGACTAAATCTTGGTTGTACTTCAAAAGGGATTCCTGTACGTAATGTCTTAGCTTTTCCTCCTGTAATAGGGAGTGTATAAATATCACCTAGAAGATCAAAAACTAATGTCTTTCCATCAGGACTAACATCAATATTCATCCATGTACCTTCATCAGTACTAAATGTATGATTCTTATACTTGAATTCTTTTCCAGGGTTGGATACATCCCATTTTTTATCTTTTTCAACTTGAGCAGTACCTGCATATAGTGTCAAAAAAAAGAGAATAAATCCTAAATATTGTTTTTGCATGAGATGTTGTTTAATGAAATCCGAAAATAAATATTTAAAGATAAATTTTTCTTAAAGTGTTGTTAAGTATAATTGTTAAAGTGTTGATTTTACTCGCTATTAGATATCCCAGAAAAAGAAATTTAATCGCATGAATAATAAAATGAAATTAAGTTTTTAACCATAATAATACTGAGGCTAATACGTAATTAAAATTCAAGCAATTGTAATAGATTAGATATCTTGATTAAAACTACAAGTGATTATTGTTTTAATAGACGTTTCAAACGTCAAGAACATATAATAGACTATGGTTTCTAATAAAATAAACTAATGATAAAAGCGAAGTTAATTGTTTTAGGAGTTGAACGAGAATTATTATGGACTGATATCGTATATAATAAAGAGATAAATTATAAAACAGGTAGACCAGGAGAATTATTAGAAGGAGGATTGATTAACCTAACTTTTATGTCTGGATATAATGACGATGCTTTGATGCGGTGGATTACTTATAACGAAGAAGAAAAATTGTGCACATTAGCCGAAGGGAAAGTTGTTTTTTATGAGGGGGATTTTGATGGAGTAATTGCATTTCAATATAAATTTAATGATGCAGCTCTTATCTATTGGAAAGAAACATTTGATAGTCAAAATGATGAACCTATGACTGTTAGTTTAACTATTTCTGCAGCAATACAAGAATTTAAAGGGGTTACACATGTAAAACATTGGCAAGAGAACTGGACTGTACCGAGTATTCAGGAACCACATGTAGCTGAAGAGGATTTTTCTAAGCAGGTAATAGAATATTATATAACAGATGTAGAGGGGAATAGAATAAAAGATTATTATTCTGAAGAAACCATATTTCTTACTATAAAAACCAAAAACAGAATAGGAGATAGGATTACACTTTATCTAGATGATAAAAGCCATGATTTTAAATATAAAGGAAATATTCTTGAGAATGATATTTTAGATGGGATTGTATTGGAAAGTGATGTACATAAAGTTGAATTAGAGATAATAGAAGAACAAGCTGAAGCATAGAAAATGGGAACTAATATTTTTAGAATTGAATTTGAAGATGGAATCACTAAATCTGCAACGTTAGATATAGAGAGCCCAAAAGATGTAATTATGTTTGTTGCAGGAACAACAGATCCTGTAAATACGAAAGGTAAGAATCATGAAGCCAATAAGGATTATTGGAGACCAGAAAAGAAAGATTTAAATAACTTATGGAAAAGCGTTAAAGCTTTAAAACCTCAATATTTAGATTTACATATAGAGGATAATTTTTTTAGTTGGTCGGGAGATAATAATCACGATGAGCGAGTTAAAGGAGCAGAACGTCTATTAGATCTATTTTTAAGAGTTTATAGTGGTTGGAAAGATAAAAAGGTATACCTACATTTAATAGGGCATTCGCACGGAGGAAATGTCATTAATGAATTTACAAATGTTATAGCAAAAGGATCAAAGTTTCCTAAGCAATGGAAAGTTAAAAGTATAACGTATTTATCGACTCCTTTTTTTAGGAAACAACATCAATTAAATCATAGTAAATTACACAAGTCATGTAAAATTATTAATGTGTATAACCAATACGATATTACACAGCGATTTGTTGCAGATTTTACATTAGAAAATTTAGAAATTTTATTGGCTAATTTTAAAATTGAAGAATTTGAAAAAGTAACAAAAAGACTTAATAATTTTGATTTTTCAATTTATAATGAATTAGGAATTTGGAATGTTGTAGATAATGAGACAGAAGGACCATTGATGTGGAGCCAAACCGAAATTATACTAAGTTGTATTAGAGATGTATTAGAGATTATTATCAAAAATGTAAGTTATTTTAAAGCTTCGGGACCGTTATTTACTGAAAAAGAAACTTTGTTGGCACGATTGAGAGCTTTACATACTTGGGCAGAAACTCAAAGAGGAGTATTTGAGAGAAATAGCAGAAATCGAGATGGCGGTTATGGAAGAAGTGAGTTCTTAGAAGATATAAATCTATTAGAAGTATTGCGAATGATTAATGTAATCACAGCAATAAACACAGGGGTTCAAGATAGTTATCTATTAACGGTTCTAAATAATATAATACAAAATAAAGCATCTGGTGTGATACAAATGATAGATGATACTACTTGGACTCCAAAAGAACAGGTTCAAGGAGCATTTTCTATCATAGATATTTCTATTACCGATAAAGATCCCTATGATAAAAGAAATTTAAAAAGTGCTTACGAAGGATTTATTACAGGAATAGAAGATCAAGTACGATTAAATAAAAATGATCTTAAAGAAGTTATAATGCGTTTGGTGAGCCAATTGGTACAACCAGGTGTTGTTGGTAATATAGGAGGGATCTTAGATAAAATGATGTATTTGTATACCGACGATGCTATTGATAATGCTCTAGAATTAGCAAGTAATAATTTAATGATGTATGAAGAATTAATAACAAGATTTAATGCTAATTTAGTAACAGTTGAGGATCAAGAAAATGAGGCATTGAAAAATAAACCTGGAAGTCTTCCATATCTAGCAAAAATTTCTCATAGTTTAAGTCACTCCGAACTATGGGGAGATGTTGAAAAAGAATTAAGGAGTAGTTTTGGATCTAAGAAAAATCCTGGTTATAAGTCATAATAGCATGAAAAAATATATAAAAGAAATAGCAATTAATCTTTCGTGGGTTATCATTAGTATATTACTTGCTGTATTGTATAGATATGGATTGATTATAAATAAAGGGAATTATGGTTGGGCAGAAAGTTTTTATGTCTGGATTGGAGGTTTTTATGTAGGTCTTATAGCAGCAGTTTTACTAATTATATTAAATTATATATATATACAAAAAAAGATAAAGAATATTATAGGAGCTTACATAGTCAAAATTTTACTAGTAATTAGTTTTATAATAACAACAGTATATATACATGAAAATTATATGTAAGTATTATTTTGATTTGATATTTTTTTCACAAAGATGTATAATTTCTAGTATTCTTTTTTGGCGTGTTTCAGAGCGTTTAGCATGATGCAACCAATAAAGATATGCTTTGCGATAACTAGGACTGAAATTTTTATAATTCATGAAAGCTAAAGGATTGGAATCAAAACGATCTTGCAAATCTTTAGGAATAATTAAGTTTTCTACATCATCTAAAGCAGACCAAGAACCATTTTTTTTAGCAATTTCAACAGCAGCTAATCCGCTTTTATGCATTTGATTTTGAGTAATTAAATTTTCGATATAGGACTTATTTAATTTACTCCACACACTTTTAGGTTTTCTAGGAGAAAAATATTGACGTCTACGCTCATTATCTATTTTTTTTACAGTTGAATCTATCCAACCATAACATAATGCTATTTTAACAGCTTCTTCCCAACGCATACTAGGTATTCCACTATCTACTTTATAAAAAATGAGGTATACCCCACTAGATTTAAAATGATTATCATGTAACCATGTTCTCCATTCTATATCGTTTTTAAAATAAAGTTCGGGTTTAGCTTCCATAAGTAGTAAAATATCGCTATTCAAAAATAACGAAATAAATGTATAGAGCTATTTTTTGATTGTTTAATCCGTGTTAAATATAAGAGCCTCATTATACTAGTTAATGAAGCTCTTATAAAAACTAAATAGTTATAGTATAATGTCCAACAAAGGTATGTCTTTCAAATGATAAAAGCCATATATGTAAAAGATTACTTTTTTGATCATCCCAATACATTAATGGACCATCGATACCTATAAAATGACTATCTAGCCATTTATTTTTTTGATCAGTTAAGTATGCATAATAAGGATTCTCATTAGAATGCCATACTGTATGTTCACTGTATGATTCATAAAATGGGTGATTAGAAAATCCCATAGAATTTTTCCAACCGTTATTAGCATTTTCATTAGACAAAATAGGCAAATCAGAAAGGTTAATACCGCCTACAATTAGCTTTGTTGTTCTTAGATTATTAACATCTTCAAAAGCAAAACTAATTTCGCTTAAAGTATCTTTTGTTTGCGAACTAACAACAGTATATAAAGAAATGTTTTTTAAATGTTTTAAACGACCTAATTCTGTTTTTCTAGGAGTAGCTTTATTATAAAAACCAGGAGGACTAAACGTTGCAAATTGTGTACTATCGTTTTGTAAAGACTTGATGGCACTAATAGTTGTAGGATAAATAATTTCCTTGAATTTCTTTTTTCGTGCTCCTTTAAGCTCATACATAGAATTCCTTTGATCTGTGTAGGAGATATTGATTGTATCAACAATCTTAGAAAGATAAGATTTGTCAATTTCTTTACTTTCTGGATCAATCCAATTTTCTAATGATTTTTTGTAATTAGAAAAGCTTACTTGATTTCTTTGTTCAAATAATGTACGATATAATTTTTTAGGAAAAGTAAACCATCCATGCGTAAACGGAAGCTCCTTTCCATGATCTTTTTTATATACAATGATTTCCCATAAATAAGAGTTTAAACAGTTGCGAGCAATATCTACTCTTGTAATAGCAGTGTTTGAAGTTGTAAATTGGTGTTGATTAAACCGAACTTGATTTCTATTCCATTCTTGATTTATTACGGCTATTTTTGATAAATAGGCATTGTTTTTTAAATGATTAGGGATAGAGGGAATAAATTCTGAAAGATCAATGTTTTTTAAGGTCAAAACATTAGATTTATCTTGAGTATTAAAGAACGTAAATGAGTATGTATTGTCTCTTTCTAAATGTATATTACCTTTTTTAAAATAATCGTAGTTGTAATCTGAAGCCATATAACCGATATCAGGATTATCAGGATAATCTGCATCAGTTAGTGATTTAATATCGAAGGAGTATTTTTGATCAGTTTGTGAAAGATCTTTTTTCTGATTCGTTTCTTTACAAGAAACTATCGAAAGCATGGTTAGTGCTATAATTAACTTTTTCATTTTCTTTTTTTGGGGTGCATACAACGAAATCTAAAAAGCTGGTTTTTAGAAATGTTATATGTGTGAATAAATAATTTTTGATAAAACAAGGAATATATGTGAAGAAATCTTGCGCAATGATTTCCTCTATTTAGAAATTCTATTCCTATAGGTGTTTTGTGTTTTTAATACCGAAGATTAATATCAAATAGAAACAAACCTATTAGGTCATTTCAATATGTATTTGATAAGAATAGTATCAACTTAATAAAAAGTAATGTACAGGTATACTGAAATAGAAGTGTTTGTGTGATGTAACATATCGGTTTTATTTAGTTAGTGCTGATATTAGACGAAAACACTTCTCATGATTAACATGAAAAACCGTTAGGAGTATGTTAAAATAAAAATGACATACTTCCTCTTTATCAAAGGAAGTATGCTGAGTTATTAAGCTAAGAGAAGCTTTAATATTTTTTTAATGGGTGTTAACAAGTTAATATCCGTAGTAATCGATTCTAGCGCACTACTACCTACAATAGAAAATTCGTTTTGCAATGTTTTAATACACATTTCAGCTTCTTTAATAGAAACCCCATTAGGTACTTGATAATATGTTAAGTCATAATCAGTAGGCTCTAAGCAATCAAAATCAAAATGTAAATATAAATGAGTAATTCCTTTTGCCTTTAGAGTTTGTACTAAATCTTCAATATTTAATTTCTTAGGAGCATAAATTTTATCTTTATCAATACGTATTTGTTCTGTAGTGTCGATACTACGTAAACCAACATAATGTATTTGAGAAGCGGTAATCGTAGAAAATAATAGTGAATTCATTTTAGTTTCACCTTCACCTAAAAGAGTTCGCAATGGCATACCATGAAAATTACAACTAGAAGAATCACAAGGACGGTTGATATCTGCATGGGCATCAAACCATATAACACCCATATTAGGATATAACTTATTGAGATACGAAACAGGAACAATTTCTAATCCACAATCTCCACCAATTGTCTGAATTGTTTCTGGAGTAGTAGTTATCAAAGTATTTTTAAAATCTTGTAACTGTTCAATAATAGCATCATAAAAATTAATGTTATATAATTGATTTGTTTCTTTTTCGGATAATGGAATTTTAACAAAATTGTTGTTATTTGCATATTCCAATACTGTTTCAGCACCAGCTTTTATATTTATTCCAGTACCGGAACCTTGCCATTGAGGAAAATATATTTTCATAGGACTAATAATTACTGTATTGCATCAAGAAATGGTTTCATTTCAAGCAATCTAATGTCATCTCTTTTTTGTAATTCTCTTAAAAACCAACCTTTATGTCCAGCTCCATAAATAATCAATACACGTTTTCGTTGGTATCGATGTTTTTCTAATGCTTTTTCGATATTCCAATAATGAGCAATGTTAATATTATCCCAGCCTCCAAGACCTAATTCTACATTGAAAAGTTTATTATAAACTTGTAACGAGATATCTTGAATAGAATCATAAGTGTTGGTATGTATAAAATAAGGGTCATTGATTTTTCCCGTAGCTTTATATAAGGAATCAGATTTTTTGTTAGCAGCAAGGTATGCCTTCCAATCTTCTATACGCGTAGAATCTTTACTTATAGCTCTTAGTTTTTGTTGTCTTTCCAAAGCCATAGGACGTGTCCAGCCAGCGGTAGGAATAATTTCAAAGTTCATTTCTTTGGATAAAGGAAAAACTACGTCAGTATACTCAGGAAAGCGCATCACTCTAGGTTCAGATATACTGTCATCTTTTTTAAATCCTGTAATCGCAGCTTCAAATCGATCTGGCGGAATTTCGGTTAATATTATGTGTGGTTTTATTTCTTTAATAAGTTTTTTTAGATAGGCCGTATTATACACCGAATCAGTAAGATGACCACTGTGTATGGCTCCCAAAACTACTACTTGATTTTTATCGATTTCTCTTTTGGCTTCTAAATTTGCTGAGCGATTACAGCTTAAAATGCTGAGAGCTACTAATAAAATGGCTATTTTTTTCATAGATATAGGTTAGTTCATTATGATATAGTCGTTAGTATAATTAAATCATAAGTATTTAGAATAAAAAATTACCTAAAAGTTTCTGATGGAAAAACAACAGTACTCTCATAACCATCTTTATTAACAGAAACAATTCCGAAAAAATAATTATCAATGACAATTCCTTTTAATAAAAACTGATCAACATTACCTACAAAACGACTGTGATCCCAAGTAGGAGAAGTTGTATCTCTCCAATAAATTTTATATCCTATGATTGAAGGATCATTTACTTTTTTCCATTTAAATTTTACCGATGGTTCTACAATTCCACCAATTTTTACATCAGTAGGTACAGGGGGAGCCCAAGCTAAACTAGCTAAATTAATAGCATTTACAGCAGTTAACTTAGCTGCATATGGAAAATTAACATGTTCGATAACATCTCCGTATTTTATACCTTTTTCTTCACGGATATTTTGGTGTTGTTGTGTGTAATTTTCATGAGCTTCCATAATACGTATACCCGCATATCCCATATCGTTAAAAGGACGATGATGTCCACCTCGACCAAAACGATCCAAACGATAAATCATCATAGGATTCATTTCGGGCATGTATGTTTTTACATTTTTATGTATGTAGCGAGCTAATTGCCTTGATATTCCGTCTACTTCACCACCATAAAAACGACGTAAGCGTACTGTACGTTCTGTATCTTTTAAATTTGTAGGTTCAGAAAAAATTCGGAAACTACGATTGTCGATCACACCATCAACACCTTTTATATTTCCGATCATATCATTATTCAAAATACCAATGATATCCCAATTATGATCTTTTGCATATTGAGCTAATCCGGCACCACCAAACAAACCTTGCTCTTCTCCAGAAAGACCTACATAAATGATACTACTTTCAAAAGAGTAATTAGACAAAACTCTTGCCGCTTCAATTGTACCAGCCATTCCGCTAGCATTATCATTTGCTCCAGGAGCATCTGTTGTAAAATCCATAGTATCGGATGCTCTAGAATCAATATCTCCGCTCATGATAACATATCTATTGGGATATTTTGTACCTCTCTGGATGGCTACTACATTAACAACATAAGCATCTTTAGGAACTCGGGTTCCCATATCTGTTGTAACTAAATCTTTTTGATAAAATACATCGATACAATTATTACATTTTTTAGAAATGGATTCAAATTCAGATTTAATCCATCTTCTAGCTGCTCCAATACCTCTTGTTGCTGACACAGTATCACTAAAAGTATTACGTGTACCAAAACTTACCAGTTTACGGATGTCTTTTTCAATTCGTTGTTCTGATACTGCTTCAATGATATCGTATATGCGTTGATCGGTTTGAGAAAAAAGTGAGACAGTACATAGAAATAGAATGAACGTGATTCTTTTTTGCATAATAATTAAGATTATTTCCCTATTAGATTAGTAGTTTATGGTGGGAAGTTACTGAAAAAGGTAGTTTATAAATGTTAATCTATTCAAAACGTGTTGTTTTTAAGAATTTATTAAGAAAAAGAATAGTATGTTTAGTAGCATATAAACAGATATTATTTAAGTAATATTGAAGATAAACTTAAGCTCACAAAGAAAATAGAAAGCAATTTTTAAGAGTATAAAGTGAAAACTACATTATTGTTTTGAAGTAATATTTATAATAAAATAAAAAAGAAGAATTGAAAAATATTAATTTAAAAAAAGAGGCCTTAATTTTCTTAAAAACATACTTCTCTTTAGTATTATTAGTGATTGTATTTTTTTTTAGCACCCAATATAGTAAAGGAATGACTTTTTTAGGAATTTATGAAAGAGTACAACAAATACTTACATTCAAATTATTTTATTATGCTTTTCATATTTTATTTTTAATTCTTTATGGAGTTGTTCTATTGATACGATTTTTCTACAAACTATATAAAAGTAAAGGGATAAAAAAAATGTTTTTACGATTATTGATTACTGTTTTACTTCCCATTAGTGTATTATTAATAAGTTACAAGTCGGTCTTATATTATAATAATCAAGAAAATTATACTTATGAATGGAATACAACGGTAGAGAATACTAGTGATGTTTCTAATGAATCATATCTTATAGACAAAAAACATAGAGGAATAACTGTCTTTGGATGGAGAAATGCTACTAATGAAAAAGCGATTAATGAGCTTCTTAAAACCAATACAGAATGGGTAGCTTTAGTACCGTTTTTATATCAAGAAAATGAAGAAACAACAGTAATTAATACGAGAGATGATTACCAACAATGGTCTGCTAGAGATAGTGTATTTATCAAAGTAATTCGTCAATTACAAGAGAAGAAAATAAAAACACATTTAAAACCTCATTTATGGATGAGCGATGGATGGAGATCTAATATAAAACAATCATCAAAATTGGCTTGGGATACATGGTTTGATTCTTATGAAATTAATATGCTACATTATGCAAGGTTAGCCGCTATGATGAAAGTAGATTTATTTTGTATAGGGACAGAATTAAAAACATCTATACTTAATCAACCAGAACGGTGGAATAAACTAATTCATAAAATAAAAGAAATATATAAGGGAGAATTGACCTATGCTGCAAATTGGGATGGAGAACAAGATGTTTTTCCTTTTTGGAATGAAATGGATTATATAGGAATTCAAGGATATTTTCCGTTAACAACCTATGAAAACGCTACTGTTGAACAAATAAAGGTAGGATGGAAACCACATATAGAAAAATTAAAGACTATTTCTAATGTAGTCCATAAACCTATTTTATTTACAGAAATTGGATATCGTAGTGCATCTAATGCTACTATTAAACCTTGGGAATGGAATGATTTTTCGGATTCTATGTTTGATGCTATTTCTACAAAAACACAGTCAAATGCTTATCAAGCAATTTTTGAAGTATTATGGAATGAAAAATGGTTTGCAGGAATGTATATATGGGAATGGGATATTAGAACAACTAAAGAAAGCACTTATCAACGGCTAAATTTTTCGCCACGTTTTAAGCCAGCAGAAAATATTATTACGATTGGTTACAGAAAAAAAAGTAATAAAAATTAAGAAGTTTTTACAAGACATACGTTACTAAAATTTCGATAAAAAATATGATTTATCAAATGATTTTTGTCACTCTTTAGCTTGAAGAATGCATGTACCTTTATACTAGAAATAAAAACCAAAAATCATGAAAAAAAGAGTTCCAGTTTCACAAATAATGACTTCAGATTTAATTTTATTAAACCTTACTGATAGCCTAGATAAAGCTGAAAATTTATTTAAAAAGTTTAAAATTAGACATATTCCTGTGGTTAATAGCAATACTATAGTTGGTATTCTTAGTTATACAGATTTACTACGAATTAGTTTTGCAGATGCAATAGATGAGCAAGATGAAGATGTAGAAACAGTAGTTTATAATATGTTTAGTATTGCACAAGTAATGGCAAAAACACCTATGACTGTATCTCCGACAACAACAATAAAAGAAGTAGCAGAAATTTTAATAAAACAAGAGTTTCATGCATTGCCAGTTGTAGAGAATAAAGAATTAGTAGGAATTGTTACTACAACAGATTTGATGAAATATTTATTAGAACAATATTAAAAATAAAATAGGTTCATAGAGAAAAGAGCACTAAAGCATAAAGTATCATTACATCTTATTAAAAATATAACGTGAAATCAGTGGCTAGAATTCATATAAATTTATAATAGAAGATATCGTAAATGCTTTATGTGCTCTTTGAAAAAAATGATTAACGAATAAAAGTAACTTTTGTTATTTTTCCGTTTTTCACTTCATAAATAGCAGTGGCACCAAATAATTGCCCATTGCTAGTAACTATCTCTTCATCAATAACTTTATTGCCTTGTATGATACGGTTTTTTACTTCTGAATGTAGATCCGTTGTATTTTTAAAAAATGAGGTATAAGAGGTTTTAACACTTTCGATACCATCAAAAATAAGAGCGTTAGGATATTCATATATTTTGATATCTTTTGCATAAGTATTAATAAACGCATCTATATCTCTAGCGTTGTAAGCATCTAATTGTTTTTGTACAATAATTTCGGGCGAAACTTCAGCAACTAAAGCTAATTTTGAACCAGCAGAATTCATTGCCAATCGACTAATACTATGAATGTTTTTATCAATGATATGTGCAAAAACTTCCCAACTAGTATTCGTCTTTGGATCATATTCTAGAATTACTTGTCCATTTGCCATTAGAATGGTTCCTTTGGGAGTCCAACACATATCTTCAACATTAGGGATAGTATATGTGATTAATTTTGTTGCTAATGTAACTGGATTTAAAGATCTAATCTCCCATTGTTTTTTTTCTTTACTAATGTAACTGATGAGATTAGAGTTAGGAATTTTGTGTAAGGAGCGACCAATATTTTTAGTAACAGTTGTATTAGAATTATCCTTCAAATTAGAAACGACTAATGAAGATTCATCCCCTAATACAAACGAGACTATTAAATCTTTTGAAAACCAAGAGTGATATCCAATAACTAGATCTTTTATAATAGGAGTAGATGTTCCTTTTTTATAATCATATTTATATAATAATTGCTTACCATCTTTATCCAATCTAATTGACGAAATATTTTTTTGACCAGGAATTCTAGTAGGAGAATATTCACTACCAAGAGGAGATGAATTTAACCATTTGGATTGTTTAGTATTACTGTCGTATAATTTTATATCTGTTTGATTGTTACGAGTAGCAGCAAACAAAATGGTAGTATCATTCCAAAAAGATGGTTGATTGTCATATCCTTTGCTATTAGATATGTTTAAGTGATTTGTTAGTTCTAAAATATTACCATTTTGATTAATATCGAAAAGATGCACTTCAGTATCAGATTGCGTATAACCTATAACCGAAAAACAGTAAATAAATGAGAAAATAAAGAATTTATGCATAGTGAAATAGTCTTTTTGAGATTCTGATAAATATATGTAAAAGAAAAGAGAGACTAAAATGACGTGTTTTTTATTAAAATAGAAAAATCACGTCATTTTGGTTACAGGTTAGCCGTATTCAAACGAATGATTTATGGTATTTTGAATGAAATGAGTATTAAAATAAATGTTAATTATAAGTTAATATAAATTATAGTTATAATGTTTTTTAAATATAGTTTCTTGTTTATATATCTGTAAATAAGTTACTTAGTTTTTGATTTATCAAGATTTATGAACATGATAAATATCATAAAAATAAAAATGTCAGTTTTGCTACTGAATAATAATTAATTTTAATACTGAGATGAAAAGGAATTTATATAGATAAAAAAAATATATAAATTAAAAGTAGATAATGCTTTTTTAATCAGCTGTTTATGATTAGTTGATTACCCTAATATTAAGCATCTTATAAGCATACTAACATACATTATAAATAATATATCAAAAAAAATAGAATTTGATGTAGTAGGATTTCTATTGCCAAAATTTAACACATTCAGAGCTATGATTATTTAAACAGTATGATTTTGATAATAAAAAATTGAATAACTAAAAAATATATAAATGATGAATAGAGGCTATGATATTAGTAAACCATCAACAGAAGAATTAAATATTATAATTAATGATGAAAAGAAAATTGCCCATAAAGGAGAAACGATATTAAGTACATTATTAGCTTATGGAAAAGTAGATATTTCTAAAAATGATCATAATATAAAAACTGGAGCTTATTGTGGAATGGGAGTTTGTTTTTGTTGTAGTGTTGTAGTGGATGGGTTTAAGCGTAGAGCTTGTAAAACGACAGTTTATGACGGAATGAGCATAAAAACTCAATCAAATACAAAAGATATTGTAAACGAATATCTAGTTGAAAAATAAAGAAGCTAACCTTATGAAATCACACAAAGAAGTTACAATAATAGGAGCAGGACCAGCGGGACTATCAGCTGCGATTCAATTATCTAAGTACGGTGTTAGATCAACGATAATAGATGAAAACCCAAAAATAGGAGGAGCTATCTATAAACAACCAGAAAAAGGACTGAATACTAGTTTATATAGAAATGAAAAAACATATAAAAAAGCAATAGCATTATTTGAAGAATTTGAAAAACATAAAGCCAATGTAAGGTTAGAACTGGAAAGTGAAGTACTAGGAGATTTTTCTTTAACTGGAGAGCTAGGAGTTTTACAAAGAGGAAAGTTTAGAACAATCTCAAACGAAGCATTGATTATTTGTGCAGGATGTTATGAACGAGCACAACCATTTCCTGGATGGACATTGCCAGGAATAATGAGTGTAGGAGGTATCCAGTTACAAGTAAAGTGTGGGAGTGTTAAGCCAGGTAATAAAGTTGCACTTATAGGTACTGGACCACTATTATTGGTAGCAGCTAAACAACTTCATATGGGAGGTGTTGAGGTTGTTGCTGTTGTAGAATCTGGAAAGAAAAAAGAGATAGCAAAAAACGCTTTAAACCTTTTGGCAAATAAAAAATTGTTACAAGAAGGGATTGAATATATGCGTTACTTAAAAAAACATAAAATACCTTTTTATCAAGGATATGGTATTGTTTCGGCAGCTGGAGATGAACGTGTAGAAGAATTGACCATAGCGCCCTATACAGATGATTGGTTTCCTATAAAAGAGAAAGCTTTTAAAATTCAAGTTGATTGTGCAGGGATAGGATATGGGTACATTCCTAGAGTACAATTAACAGAAATGCTTACTTGCGAACATACCTATGAAAAGAGTGCTGGAGGTGTTTTTCCTAAATTAGATAAATGGCAACGAACTAATATAGAATCTATATACACAGCAGGAGATAATAGTGGGATTTACGGGGCAGATGTTGCTGTATTAGAAGGAAAATTAGCGGCACTTGGGTACCTTATAGATATAAAAGAAATTAGCGAG
The DNA here is from genome assembly GCA_947498595.1 of uncultured Aquimarina sp. Lineage (GTDB taxonomy): Bacteria > Bacteroidota > Bacteroidia > Flavobacteriales > Flavobacteriaceae > Aquimarina. The sequence continues at coordinate 54,892 of CANMKX010000007.1, read as the reverse complement.
AAAGAAGCAGAGAAAATAGCAAGTCCGATATATAAAGAGATACATAGATTAAAGAAATTTCAACATACTTTTGAAGATTATTCAGGTTTAAAAAAAGGGTTAATGGCTTTACCTAATGCAGATACTATTATTTGTCGATGCGAGAATGTTAAGCGAAACGAGATAGATAAAGCAATTTCTGATGGCGTAAAAGATTTACCTTCTTTAAAGATTAATACTAGAGTAGGAATGGGAGATTGTCAAGGTAAAATATGTGGTAATTTTTGTAAAGAATATTTAGCAGAGAAATTAGATAAACTTCCAGAAAACATTCAAGGATTAAAGCCAAGATTTCCTATGGCAGCAATTCCATTTGAATCAATAATTGAAAACGAGTAATTATGAAAAACAAATCAGCAGATATAATAGTAATAGGAGGTGGAGTAATAGGTACAAGTATAGCGTATGAGTTGAGTAAAAATTCTGATCTATCAGTTATATTAGTAGATACTAAAAAACCAGGCAATGCAACGCAAGCTTCAGCGGGAGGATTATGGGCAATTGGAGAATCTGTAGGACTAGGATGTGGAGTGATTTTCTTTAAAACATTATCAAAACGTAAACAAGAAGCAAATGGCGGAGGTATTGAGATAGAAAGACCTCATCAACTACCTCCTTTTTTCTTCGATTTTTGTCTAAAGAGTAATGAACTTTTTCCGAACCTCTGGAGAGAATTAAAAGATATTGGAGGGGTTGATTTTAAATTAGAAAAAACAGGTCTTAAATTTCTAATGTACGATGATGATGATATGGCTTATGCACAAAACATCTATCAATCAATTCCTCATTTAAAAGATCAAATGGCATGGATGGATCAACAACAATTAATAGCCGATGAGCCCTATGCTAACAAAAATGCTATTGGAGCATTAACTTTCTTGAAAGATGATCAAGTAAACCCTTATTTATTAATGAACGCATTTAGAAATGCATCTAGAGTTCAAGGAGTAGAAGTAGTTCATGGAGAAGTAATAGATATAGAAGTTGTAGGCAATAAAGTTGTTGGAGTAAAAACTACAGATACGTATATATCATGCGATAAAGTAATTAATGCTGCAGGAGCTTGGGCACCAGAAATAGGCAAGATGGTAGGTGTTAAAATACCTGTGACACCTGTAAAAGGACAGATATTATTATCTGAAAAAATGCCAAAAATAATGAACTCGTGTTTTAGTACAAGTGATTGCTATATTGCCCAAAAAGATAATGGAGAAATACTAATAGGAAGCACAACCGAAAATAAAGGATTCGACACAACCAATACCTTCAAAGAATTGCAAGGATTAGCAAGGGGAGCAACAAAAGCTTTTCCTATTCTTAAAGGTATGAATTGCAAACGTACATGGTCAGGTTTGCGACCAGGAACACCAGACGAAGTACCAATTTTAGGAAAAGTAGAAGGATTAGAAGGATATATTAATGCTTGTGGACATTTTAGAACAGGAATTTTAACATCTGCTATAACATCTAGAATGATTAACGATATCATCTACGATAGACCTCCAGAAATAGATATTACACCATTTTTATTAAGTAGATTTAAAAATCAATTAGTTACTGGGTACGAAATAGAAACTGTATAAAAAGTTGAGATTTTATTATATAGTTATTCCATGAAAGTATACTGCATGCTTTCATGGTTTTTTTATTTAAAAAGATATATGATTTTTGAATACATTTCTGTTTATTGAAGTCCGTATAATAAGATTAAATTTTTAATCAATTGATTAGAGGATTTACGTAAAGAATACATTTCTTTATGTTTAATTAAACTAGTAAAAGAAATGGTTATACAAATACCATATAGATAAGAATGACAATAGAAAATAATATAGTTATAACATATTTTGAAGAGTTACTTAAAGTCTATAAAAGTGATCATACTATTAAAGATAAATATAGGAGATTCAGAATTTTATTAGATAGAATTACAAAAAAAATAACAAGAGAAGAATCTTTACAATTTTCTAATTTGTTTTCGCGATTGTCATTTGTTTGCGAAAAACAATCTTTATCAAAAAGAATTCATGGAGTACGAATTACATCAAATAAAGTATTAAAAGAATCTTATATACCTAGTCAGAATGAGTATGAAACGCACTTTAAATATCTTAGTGATTTTATAGCAGAAGCTTTTGGTGTTGCAGTTCCTAAGGAATTAATACAAATTTATCCTCTTATAGAATACCAAGCTAAAAAAGAAAATTCTAAAAAAAGAAGAATAGAGAGGCTACGAGCAGAAATTGTAAGTATTCATAATGACAAATTAATATGTATTGAGGATAAAAATCAAGCAGATGAATACATCACTGTAAAATTTGATTACTTTGAAGAACATCTTGATGTTAAAGATTTTTGGAAAGGAGCTCAATTATATTTGGTTAATATAGAGATTGATGAATTCAATGAATATTTTCCAAAATTTATTATACTAGAACCTGATTATTTAGTTGATGTTTCATCTATAGCAGAGTGTTTTCAAGATTATGGAAAAACAGAACTTTTCTATATGAAATCAAAGTTTGAAGAAGTTCCAAACTCTAAACACATTAGGTTAGGGAACTTTGCGAATCTAGTTGTAGATGAATTATTAGCAGAGAACGAAAATGAAGTAATTTCTTTTAAAAATATTATAAAAAAAGATTTCCAAACCTACCCTTTTGAATATACAATTTGTGAGGATTTAAAAACTACTGAAAAGTTTAAGGAATATATTGTAAATGCAGAATTGCAATTTGAAAATATCAAAAAAGTTATTACAAATGATTTTATAAAAAATGATATATCAATAGAGAATGCGCTTCTTGAGCCTTCTTTTTTATGTGAGTTATACGGTATTCAAGGAAGACTTGATATTTTAGAATTGTCGAGTACAAATAAACATCAAAAAATTATAGAATTAAAATCTGGAGGAGCTCCTTTCCCAGATGATGGTACGAGTATAAAACCAAATCATAGAGCTCAGTTATATCTTTACTATCAGTTAATTGCTTTATTACAGAAAATAGATTTTCATAAAATAAGCACCAAGATAGATGGGTATATACTATACTCAAAAGTATCAGATCACAATTTACGATATAACAAACCATCACTTGCACAAATCCAAAGTGTTTTTAATATAAGAAATAGTATTATTACTAACGAATATTATTTAACGCTTGATGACATTGCTATAACAAAAGAAATTATAAATAAAATTACACCAAATAGTTTAATCAATAGTGCTAATGTTACTAAGAATTTTAGAGAAAAATATTTAGAACCTCAAATAAAGAAGGTAATGAAACCTATAACTGGAATGAGCGAGATAGAAGAACATTATTTCTATTCATTCGTGAGTTTTATTGCTAAAGAACAATACCTAACAAAAATTGGAGATTCTGATAATCCAAATCATCAAGGAAATGGACTAGCGAATCTTTGGTTGAATTCTTTTATAGAAAAGAAAGAGAAGTTTGAAATATTATATGACCTTGAAATTTCTAAAAACCTAATAGATAAAGAAGAAAAAGAAATTACGCTTTCCAGAAAAAATAAGGAAAATGAGTTTGTAAACTTTAGAAAAGGGGATACCTGTATTTTGTACCCTAGAAATAACGATGATGACTTAGTAACAACGAATCAAATTTTTAAGTGTAATATAAAGAAGCTTTCAAAAAAAGAAGTGATTTTAAGCTTTAGATATCAGCAAAGTAATACTAAATATTTTGAAGGTTTTGATAAATGGGCATTAGAGAAAGATTCTATGGATAGTTCTTTCAGAGCTATGTATAAAAACCTATATACATTTATATCTTCTTCCAAAAAAAAGAGAAGAGAATTAATTTTAACGACAGCAAAACCAGTCAAAGGAAATTCTGTAGCCTATGATAATAGAGACTTTTCTGATGAACAAAATAGGATACTTAATAAAGCCTTGTCAGCAAAAAACTATTTCCTTTTAAACGGACCACCAGGCACAGGTAAAACATCTATAATATTAAGAGAATTAGTAAGTGAATTATATAAAAAAGACGAGACTAATATTTTGTTATTAGCATATACTAATAGAGCAGTAGATGAAATATGTGAAACTGTAAATAATGCAATAATAAATTTTGATGATGTCAATGATAGTAACGTAAATAGAGGAAGATCTGACCGTAATTTTATACGAATTGGAAATGAGTTATCCTGTTCTCAACAGCACAAGCATAATTTACTTTCGAATATTAGTAAAAATACTGCCACAAGAAAAGATTTGAAGGAAATTTTACAAAAACATAGAATTTATGTTTCCACAGTCGCTTCTATGGCAAGTAAAATGGAGCTTTTTAAATTAAAGAAATTTGATACGGTAATTGTAGATGAAGCTTCGCAAATATTAGAACCTCAAATAATAGGACTTTTGCAGAAATGTGAGAAATTTATTCTGATCGGAGATCATAAACAATTACCAGCTATTGTTTTACAGAGTAAAGAGAGTTCTAAAACAAAAAGTGAAGTATTAAAGAATATAGGTCTACAGAGTCGTAAAAATTCACTTTTTGAACGGTTATATAAATTCTGTGAAAATAATACATTAGAATTCGCATTTGATGAATTAACATATCAAGGAAGAATGCATAAGGAAATTGCTTTATTTCCAAATCATACTTTTTATGATTCAAAGCTTAAACAAGCATTTGATAGACCTAATTTAAAACCAGAAGATCAAAAGAAATTAAAACGACAGGATATTCCGTTAAATTTTATATCAAAAAGTCAAAATACATTAACGCAGATATTAGCAAAGAAAAGAATAGCTTTCTTTTCGAGTGTACATAGTAGTTCAAAAAAAGATTATTTTAACAAATGCAATGATTTTGAGGCAAAGAAAGTGGTTGAAATTATTAGTAGAATTAAAAAATTATATGATGTTAATAATAAACCTTATGATACCGCCAAAACAATAGGAGTGATTGCACCTTTTAGAAATCAAATAGCATTAATAAAACAAAAATTAGAAGAAGAAAAAATCCCGAATCATGAAAATATAACAGTTGATACAGTTGAAAGATATCAAGGAAGTCAACGAGATGTTATTATAGTCTCATTTAGCATAAATAATCCTTTTCAGTTAGATGGTATCATTAACATGAATGATGAAGAAACAGTTGATAGAAAGTTAAATGTGGCCTTAACAAGAGCAAAAGAACAACTTTTTTTAATAGGAAATGATTCGTTACTTTCTAAAAATTTAATTTATAATAAATTTATTGAATTTATTAAATCTAGAGATGGTTATATCGAAGATACAATAAGTGATCATAGTTAAGAATTAAGCTAAAAATAGTTGTCATATAAAGTAATAAATAGATTTAAATTAATATAAAAAGTCTTTTAGTAATGGAAATAGTAATGAGGAATATTGTTGCGCACCTGCTTCATTAAAATGATTAATATCAGATAAGTATTTAGGATTGCGCATACTATCAAGAAACTTTTTAGAATATTCCAATTTCATGTTTTTAGGTAATGATCGGAATAATGGGATTACGATATTTTTTTCTTTTTGAGATCTATATGTAAGTGGTAAGAAAAAAACGATTTTAGTATTGTGTTTTTTAGATAAATTTATCAAGTGATCTATGTAACCATAATGATTTTTAAAGTTAACCGAACTATAATCGGTTACCATCATTTCTTGATAAGTAAGAAATGATGATAAGGATTTTGTATCATTTTTAATCACGGGAGAATATCCCATTAAAATTCGATTATCAATATCTAATTGAGGGTTGATTAAATTCTTTATATCTTCTCGAATCGCTATTTTCGAGAATAAATAACTATTGTAAATATTAAAATTGAAATTTAATCTTTTAGATAAAGAAAGCGAATTGGTTAATAAATTTAAAGTTTTAAATGGAGTCATATTATTAGTGTCATAAAACTGTATAGATGTTTTTGAAAAAGAAGATAATATTGGGCTCAATTCTATAAATAAAACTTTTCTATTAGGAGTTTTTATAATATAATCAGCAAGAATGGTATTTTCGAGAAAAGTAGCACCGCTAATACCTATATTAAATATGTTTTGTGTACCTAAGGTTGATTTAATATTATTTGGATCAACACTTTTTTGCACTCTACTTGAGCCAATAAAATAATAAGAAGTACTAGAATGTTTTTCTAAAATACTTTTATTAGCTTTTATAAAATAGGGTTGAGGTTTATTGCTTTTTTTGATAAAAAAAATGAGAACTGAAAAAACAGATACTATTAAGAATAATTTAAAGGAAGTTTTTTTTAAATACATGAATCTATTATTTTTAGAAAAGTATATAGTAATTATCAATTCCACCAGTAGCTCCAAAAATGAGAATAATCAAAGTTAATTTGAAGTATATAAACCACCTGTTAAATGTTTTTTTCGAGCCTATATAATCATCGAATCGTTCTTTTTTTGCTTTTTTAAAATGGTAATCCATAATTAAAAAAGAAAACATGATAATGACAATATTGTTCGTATGATTAGCCATTGATTCAATAGGAAAAGTAGAAGGAGTAAAGAATATTTTTAAAAATAAGGAGTGAAAATCATTAGAAATGAAAATCAAGGCAAGTAAACTAGAGAAAAATAAATGATAAAACACACCACCTAGTTTTCTTAATTTTGGATATGCGAATTTTTGAAAATCGACCTTTTTTTCTAAAATTATCCATGAAGCATTACATAATCCCCAAATCAATAAAGTAATTGAAATTTCATGCCATAATGCAATTAATAAAAAAGTGAGAAGAAGAATATAATCAGTGTATTTTCTTTTCTTATCCTTTTTAGCGAGCATAAAGAAAAAATAATCTCTAAACCATTCGTTAAGAGTTATATGCCAACCTTTCCAAAATTCTTGTCTTGAAGCAGAAACATAAATCCTATTTCTAAAATTATTTTTCAATTTAATATTGAAAATTTGTGATACTCCTTGAAAAAAATCAATAAACGAACTAAAATTACAATAGAGGTATAAAAAAAAGAGTAAACCTAATAAGAGGTAATATGCACCACTAATATCGCTGGATTTAAGTGTTACAAATATTGAGAATATTCTTTGAGCGATTACCATATTTTTAAATAAACCCCATAAAATTAAGCGCAAACCACTTGATAAAGAGTCACTTGTTATAGTGATGTTTTTAAATTGAGAAGTTAAATATTTAAAACGATGTAAAGGGCCAGAGAAAATTGCTGGAAAATAAATTAGGTATAATAACAAAAAGAAAAAATTACCTTCTGGTTTGATGAATTTTTTCTTGATATCAATTAAATAACTAATAGCATTAAAAGTAATATAAGAGATACCTATGATTTGTAAAATAGTGGACCAGCTTGTAAACGTAATATGCTTAGACGAGTAATTTTCAAAATGAGAATTAGAAATTAAAAATTTAGATACAATTAAAGGCAAAAGTATTCCTATGATAATAAAAGTAACTCTAAATCTTTTTTTATGAATAAAAAAACCAGCTTTATAAATGATTAATGAAAATAGAATTAAGAATAGAATTTTACTTCCTACAAGAACATAATAGAAAAATATGCTAGTACATAATAGGGCATACCATTTTCTTTTTTTAGGAAGCACATATACCAATACTATAGATAAAACTATGTAAGTTATAATTAATAATAGATTGATACTAGCCATTAATGGAAACTAATTTTTTTGCAGAAGAAGTTAAAGGGATAGATTTGATAGTCCTCATAAATATTTGTCTAGACCATTTAAGCTCTTTAGAAGTATCTATTTTATAATTTTTTAAAAATTGAATCATTGGTTTTAAACAATATCGCATTTCTTGTCGTGCAATTTGAGCTCCTAAACAGAAATGTGCTCCACCTCCAAAAGCTAAATGATCATTAGGCTTACGATCAATAATAATTTTATCAGGATCACTAAAAGCATTAGGATCTCTATTAGCACTAGCAATGGATAAGTATAACTTAGAGTTTTTTGGAATATTGATATTGTCTATATTTAAATCTTTATTATTAATCCTTACTGTGTATTGTAAAGGTGATGAAAACCTAAAAAGTTCTTCTATTAAAATATTTAAAGATTTAGTATCACATTCTAGAACGTAGTCAATCAATTCAGGATGCTTCATGATTTCTAATAATGCAACAGATAAACTATCTTTTGAAGTTTCAAAAGAAGCCATAAGAGAGATGGCTGTAATAGAATCAATATCATCTTCTGAATAATCTAAATTTAATTCATTAGAAATTTTTATGATATTATTTTTATATGAAGAATTAGAGAAAATACCTTTTCCCCAAATAAGTTCAGAATTTATTTTTTGATAAATTTGTTTTGGAATATAAATATCCTGACTAATTGCTAGTAGATTAGAATATTTTTTTATCCTTTTTAAGGAAATGTCATCATCAAAATTTAAAAATTGTTTTGTTACAAAATATATAAATAGGGCACAGTAATCTACAAGGTCTAAATCAGAATCTTTTTGATAAGATTGATGTAAAGAATCGATAGCGCTTGTAAGAATCGAAGGTAAATCAAATTCTTTAAAAGATTTTCCCATAATAGCACGTACATTTTTATGATCACTACCATTAAGATACATAGGCCATTTTTTTGTTCCTGAAGCTAGATATGGACAAGCATTAGAATTATTAAAGATATAAGATTCTTTTTCCTCAAAATATTTACTTAAATCAGATACAGAATACTCATTAGAGCGTAGTATACGACTTATATCGTCATGTCTAAAAAACATCCAAGCATTATGTGATCCTATGTGTATAGGATTTTGCTCTCTACAATCTTTTAGATGCTCATATGGATTTTGAAAATATCCTTTGGTAAATGGGTTCCAAATTATTTTTGATGATTTTCGATCCATGTAGTAAGTTTATTAATAGTATTATACTCAGTGAAAATTGAAGGGTCAATTTCTTCTATGTTTAAAATTGATTCTAAATCAAAAGTGATAGTTAATATGGCTAAAGAATCCATATTAAAATCAGTAAATTCAACGTCAAATAGAATTTCATTAATAGGTAAGTCAGTTTCTTCAGCTATTTTTTCTTGCAGCCATAATTGGATATTCATAGGGTAGTATTATTTTGGATTATATGTAATGAATGGTGTTTTTTATGGGAAAAATGAATTAGTAAAATTACTAATTTGATGCAATTTTAAGACGAATAATATGAAAAAAAAACAAGTATTTATACGGTTTTTTTTCTTGAATATAAAAAATGATAAATACCAAAAAGAGGGCCTAAAGCAAGAAATAGAAAAATAAAATTATCAGAAATAATAGTAGATAGGTATTGTAAAATTTGAATACTTATTATTGTTAAACTAAAACCAATAGAGTTAACGATAGTTAATCCAGTGCCCTTTAATGAAGGCGGGGCAGCTTGTGCAACCAAAGTTGAAAATTGAGGAGAATCAGATATTACAGCCATTCCCCAAACTAATAAAATGCTGATAAATAAAGGAAAAGGAGTATGAAATAATAAAGGAGAAATCAAACAACAAATTCCAGAAATAATTAAAGAATACAAAGCTACTTTTTTACTATGATACCTAATAGCTAAGTAACCACCAATAATACACGATATGCTACCAATTGCGATACAATAAAATGACCATAGAGAAATATTTAATACAAGGTTTTGTTTTGTAGCATATAGTTTTAATAGTAATGGAAGAAAACCCCAGAAGGTGTATAATTCCCACATATGCCCAAAATAACCAAATGAAGCTTTTCTGAATTTAATGTTTTGAAATAACGTGAAAACAGCGTTTAATTGTAATGATGTAGTTCGAGTTCTATACGGACCATTAGGTACACCCAATAGTATAAGAAGTCCACCGATTAAGGCCAGTAATGAAGTACAGTATATAACAAGAGTGTAGTTACCACTAAATGAAATAACTTTAAGTAAATGAGGAAAAGCGGTTCCCAAAACCAATGCACCAACGAGATATCCAAGAGCTTTTCCTAAGCCTTCTTTATAATAATCAGCCGCAATTTTCATACCTACTGGATAAATTCCTGCTAAAAAGAACCCCGTTGAAAAACGTAAAAATAATAGACTGATAGTAGTAACGTCAAATAATACAATTGATAGATTACAAAAACTACCTAACATTGCGCAAATAAAAAAAACATAAGAAGGAGAAAAGCGATCTGTAATTGTAAATATTGCAAATACAAGAGTACCAATAATAAACCCTAATTGAACTGCTGATAATATACTAGCAATCATAGAAGGAGGGATACCAATTGATATTACTAAATCATCCAAAATGGCATTTCCAGCAAACCATAATGAGGTACAAAAAAATTGTGCTATAATGATGATTGGGAGAATATACTGTTTAGTCTTCAAAAGGTGATTCTTTTAAAATATACGTAGCAAGTGTTACAGAGTCTTTTGTAGATCCAATATGTTTTTTAACTTTTAATAACGGATCATAATCAATATAACTAACAGAAAAATCAAGAGTAATACCAGGATGTAAAAGCATAGCCTCTTGTATTTTATTAGGAGTTAATGGAGTATCAAAAGTAACCAATTTACACTCCCAATACGAGTAATCTGTAGTTTCGTAACGCTGTATAGCCATATGTTCATTAGCAATAACTGAACTTGGATTCATAGAAACGGCTTTATAGCCTTTGTCAAGATCAAGATAATATTTTAACGTTGGAGAGTTTTTAATAGTAGGACTTGCATGCACTGTTAGTAAAATTTGATCTTTCTTTAAATTATGCTCAATTGAATTAGAAAAAACATCATCTTTAATTCGTATTAAAAAATAAAGACCTTCTGGTGTCCAACTAAGTTTAAAATCTCCCGAAAAATCTATAATTGAGTTTTTAGATCCTTTCCAAAATTGATCTATAGGTTGCCATTTAATATGTTCCCATATTTTATCATTAGAAATACCATCTAATGTAGGAGTTGTTAAAGCTTTGATACTTTCAAACACTTTAGGAGTAATTTTTGGAGGAGGTAATGAAGCTATTTCATTTGAGGGGATTTTGGTGTTACATTGAGTGAATGATAAAAATATAATAAGAAGATATATATAAATGTTTTTCATGGGGCAATGAAAAGTATTAAGTTCTTATTAAATATAGAAAAGAATTATGAGCTAAAATCTAAGATTATTTAAAAAGAATGTATTTTTTTTATAAATATCTGATAATAAGTGTAAAAGAAATGCAATGACGTTAAGAAATGTAAAATCTTAACAAAGAGTTAATTATAGTGAATTTTATGTTAATGAAATTTACTGCTAAATTGATAAACACATTGAGTTAATTATTGATTTGTAATAGAATAGAAATACAAGAAAATAAAAGAATGATATTCTAGGTAATGTGATATAAGTCATCATTAAAAAAAAAGTGATTGCAGAGTAAAATAAATAACTAAATTTAAGATTACAACAATAAGATGCTATCCAAACACATAACCTACAATCACACTATGAATTATTACATACCTCCACTTTAAACACGATAAATATCATATAATAAACTAGAATAATAACAGGTTTTGAAGTTTGCTTGATAAAATTTCAAAATAACTGTTAAGACTTTCTATGTCCAAAAATAACGATCAATATTATAGCGAATTATATCAATTCTATTAGAAAATAAAATGAAAAAGAAATATATATACATAATTTTACTAATGAGTATTTGGAATATAAATACTCTTAATGCACAAAACTTACTTGAAGAAGTCAAACAAAGAATTAAATTAAGTGGAAAAGCTACAATACGATTGTATGAAGCTGATTTTAATCAAGAGACAATAAATGGAGAATTAGACGATAGACATCGTAATCGATATAATTTATACCTTAATCTATCAGCGAAAATAAGTGAGCGAATTCAATTTAACGGAAGATTGCGTACAGGTCAAACACAGTTTGAATGGATTACTTTCGGACAAAATACAGAAGAAAGGTTTAATATAATCCTAGATAAATTAAACTTAGAATATAAATACAAGAATAGCTGGGTTAGAGTAGGTAGACAAAGTGCTATTTGGACACATCAAAAAGGAGCTCTATTTGACGTACCAACGCACGATGGTATTTCAGCAGGAACTGCTATTGAAACATCTTCATTAAATATACAACCTCAACTAGCATATTTTAATGAAGGGCATAGAGATAATACAGATTTTAGTAGACAAGGGAAATTGTATGGAGGAGAAATAAAAATCGAAACTAAAAAGGAAAAAGGATTTAATATCGATTATGCAGTAGGATTATTGTTAGCAGATCATTTACCAAATAGATATGTGAATTTTGCTGCAGATCCTTCAGGGAACCAAGCTCCAGTATATCATGAAGGAGACTTAGCTAGCGAATATCGTATTTTATCAAATGGAATTGGAATTACGTTTAAGAAATTACATAATTTATCATTTAGAGGAGATTTTTACTATAATTTTAAAAATTATAAAAGAAACCCTTTTTCTCATCAAATCTTAGATAATAATGGTGTAGCCAATATTGATGGGAATCAAGATGTTAATTCAACACCAGATTTTACAGATCAAAATAAAGGATATGTTATTACTGCTCAAATAGGGAAATTAGAGAATAAAGGAGACTGGTATTTAGGAGCTACGTATTTGTATATGGAAAAATATGCCGCATTAGACTTTTTTGCACAATATGATTATACAAGATGGGCATCTACCAATATAAAAGGGCCTGAGTTTAAAGCCGGTTATCAAATTAATAAGTATTTAAAAGCTCAAACAAGATTATTTTTAGTTGAAGAAATAAAAGGATATGATGGAGCAAATCCAGATTTTTTAAGAAAAGGAAATCGTTTTCGTATAGATTTGAATATCAGTATATAAAATTGATGTGAAAAAAGGAAAATTTTGTGAAACTATATAAAAAATAATAGCACTTCTAAATAAAAAGTATAAAAAACGGACATAGTCTTAAGTATTAAAAAATAAGCATAACGATATTATTAACATTTATACCACTGCAATAAAAAGGGTGTAAATGTTAATGATATCTAAAAAAATGATACTTTTGAAGCGGAATACATTTTATATCAGTCAAATAATCGATTTATACTATTACATTTTTACAGTTTTGGTATGAATACGATTACTATTTGTATGATATAATTTTGATTAATGATAGTGTTTTGAAATTATTAGAAAAAATTAAGGAATTACGAAAAAAATTTGAAGAATTAAGTAGACCTAAAAAATTAGCATTCTTGATTCTGGAGTTTTTTATCTATGGTATATTAATAGGATTATTGACAGAGAAATTTATAACTATAGATAAATATCAATGGATATATACTTATGGAAGATGGGTTGCTCATATGTTCATAATATTATCAATTATAGGATCTTTAGTTATTTCAGCATTATTCTTTTTTGCTTTAAAATCTAATTGGAAAAAGGATATTATCTGGATTTGTATGGGAATTGTACCTGTTATATATATTGCAGTTATGCTGATTTTAGGATATTTAAAACCAATAGGATAATTGAATGTATTTGTAGTATGAAATATGAATTTTAGTAAATGACATATACCAAATCATAATATAAAAAAACCATCTTATAAAAAGATGGTTTTTTAAATCAAAATTAAACAACTTCCTAGATAATGCCCTAGGAAAGGCAAATTTCTCTCTTATTAAGAAATTAAAAGTTATAACCATTTTCTGCGGCTACTTTATCAGCGATTTTAGTTCTTAAAGCAACAACATTAGGTTGATTTGCATATTTAGTAAAACGTTTAAGTCCCATTAACATCATACGCTGCTCATCACCTTCAGCAAAAGAAACAATACCTTCTTTTCCTTTTCTGATTATTATATCTACTGCATTGTATAAATATAATTGAGCCATCGCTATTTGAGTTTCTTGACTTTCTTCACCAAAACGTTTAGCATTTTTCTCAGTACGTAAAATAGTAGATTCAGCCATATAGATTTCAATTAAAATATCTGAAGCAGCCATTAATAACTGTTGGTGTTCTTCTAGTTGAGGACCAAATTTTTGAACAGCAGCTCCTGCGACCATTAAGAAAACTTTTTTAAGTTTTTTAAGAATCTCTTTTTCTTCAGAGAATAATACAGAGTAATCAGGAGTATCAAAAGAAGGAATACCTGTTAGTTCATCAGCAACAGCCATTGCAGGGCCTAATAAATCAACATGACCTTTCATAGCTTTTTTAACAAGCATACCAACAGCCAACATACGATTGATCTCATTAGTTCCTTCGTAAATACGAGAGATACGAGCATCCCTCCAAGCAGATTCCATAGGAGTATCTGCAGAGAATCCCATCCCTCCAAAAATTTGGATACCTTCATCAGTACAAGTTTGTACGTCTTCAGATACTGCAACTTTAAGAATAGAACATTCTATAGCAAATTCTTCAACTCCTTTTAATTCAGCCTCTTGATGAGTGTTTCCTTCCGCTTGACGGATTGAAATTCTATCTTCAATATTTTTTGCAGCTCTATAAGAAGCAGATTCTCCAGCATATGCAGCTGTAGCCATTTCAGCAATCTTACCTTTAATAGCTCCAAAATTCATAATTGGAGTTTTAAACTGAATACGCTCGTTTGCATATTTTGTTGCTTCACCAATTACACGACGTTGAGCATCTAAACAAGCAGCAGCTAATTTAATACGTCCTACGTTTAACGCGTTCATTGCTATTTTGAAACCGTTACCTCTTTCGGATAACATGTTTTCTACAGGTACTTTAGTATCACTAAAGAATACTTGACGAGTAGAGGATGAGTGGATTCCTAATTTATGTTCTTCTTCACCAAGAGTAATTCCGTTAGCATTAGCAGCATCATATTCAACAATGAATCCAGTAATATTTTTATCATCTTCGATACGAGCAAATACAATCATCAAATTACAAAACCCTGCATTTGAAATCCACATTTTTTGCCCAGAAATCAAGTAATGAGTTCCATCTTCTGATAAAACAGCTTTAGTTTTACCTGAATTAGCATCAGACCCTGCACCAGGTTCTGTTAAGCAATACGATCCAAACCACTCACCAGTAGCTAATTTTGGGACATATTTTTTCTTTTGCTCTTCTGTACCATATAGAGTAATAGGCATCGTTCCAATTCCTGTATGAGCACCAAATGCAGTTGCAACAGATCCAGTTGCTCCAGAAATATAGTCACATGTAAGCATTGTTGAAACAAAGCCCATTCCTAATCCATCATATTCTTCAGGAACAGAAACACCTAAAAAACCTAATTCACCAGCTTTACGCATTACTTCTTCAGTAAGAGCATAATCTTTCTTTTCAAAACGTTCTTTATTAGGCCATACTTCGCGATCAACAAATTCTTTTACAGAATCTTTCATCATTTTTTGTTCTTCACTGAAGTCTTCGGGTGTGAAAATATCTTCACAAGCAGTTTCTTTAACTAGAAATTGCCCACCTCTTATAATGTCTTTATTTATTGTTTCCATTTTATTTAGATTTTAATATAGATAGTAGGATGTATTAAGTAAATAACTCAATACTAATATCTAATTACTTATTACTTGACTATTTTAAAAATTCGTAAATACCTGCGGCACCTTGACCTGTACCAACACACATAGTAACCATACCATATTTACCGGTCATATCACGTTTGCGCATTTCGTCGAATAATTGTACAGATAATTTAGCTCCAGTACATCCTAGAGGATGCCCTAGTGCAATTGCACCACCATTAACGTTTACGATATCTTGATTTAAATCTAATTCGCGCATTACTGCTAAAGATTGAGAAGCGAAAGCTTCATTCAATTCAATAAGCTCAATATCTTCTTGTTTTAGACCAGCTTGTTTTAAAACTTTTGGAATAGCTTTTACAGGACCAATTCCCATAATACGAGGTTCTACACCAGCAGCAGCATAATTTACCATACGAGCAACAGGTTCAAGGTTTAATTCTTTTACCATTTCTTCGCTCATGACCATAACAAATGCAGCACCATCACTCATTTGAGATGAGTTACCAGCCGTTACGCTTCCACCAGCAGCAAATACAGGTCTTAGTTTGTTTAATACTTGAGTACTAGTACCTGCTCTAGGACCTTCATCTTTAGTAACAGTGTAGTTTTTAGTTGCTTTTTTACCATTTTCATCAATATAAACTTGTTCTATGTTAATAGGAACAATTTGATCTTGAAAACGATTTTCTGCCTGTGCTTTTAATGCTTTTACATGCGAATTATAAGCAAATTCATCTTGATCTTCACGAGATACTTTGAACTGCTCAGCTACAGCCTCAGCTGTTAATCCCATTCCCCAATAATAATCTTCATTACCATTTGCTACAACAGAATAATCAGGAGTAGGTTTATATCCTCCCATTGGAATGTAAGACATGCTTTCTGCACCTCCTGCGATAATACAATCTGCCATTCCTGCTTGAATTTTGGCAGTAGCCATTCCTATTGTTTCGATACCAGAAGCACAATAACGATTAACTGTAACTCCAGGAACATCTTCTACTTTTAATCCCATTAAAGAGATTAAACGAGCAACATTTAATCCTTGTTCAGCTTCAGGCATTGCGTTTCCTACAATAACATCATCAATTCGAGCTTTATCCAAATTAGGAAGCTCTTTCATCATATGCTCGATAGTTTCGGCAGCAAGTTCGTCAGGTCTTTTAAATCTGAACACTCCGCGAGGTGCTTTCCCTACGGCTGTTCTGTATGCTTTTACTATATATGCTGTTTTCATTTTTTTTCTTTTAAGAAGAGTCTCTTTAAGGTATAATTTTATACTCTAAAATTCTCTTACGTCAGTTTTCTAATTTCTTAACGGTTTACCTTTTTTCAACATGTGTTCAATACGCTCTAACGTTTTGCGTTCTGTTGTAAGAGATAAGAAAGCTTCACGTTCTAGGTCTAGTAAATATTGCTCAGATACCATAGTAGCTTCAGATAAATCTCCTCCAGCCATTACGTATGCTAATTTATTAGCAATCTTTTTATCATGCTCAGAAATGAATTTACCGGCTTCCATAGAATCTGTTCCTACTAAGAACATTCCTAAAGCTTGTTTTCCAAGCACTTTTATATCATTACGTTTTACAGGTTGTGTATATCCAGATTCTGCCATTAATTTAGCATAAGCTTTTGCTGTAGCTATTTGACGATCTCTATTAACAACAACTAAATCTTTTCCTTTTTGTAAGATATTGGTATCGTAAGCTTCGTAAGCCGAAGTTGATACTTTAGCCATACCAATTGTTAGGAAATGCTCTTGTAAACGATTCAATTCTACATCATTTTTTTGAAAAGTATCAGCAGCTCTTAGTGCCATTTCTTTAGAACCACCACCACCAGGGATAACTCCAACACCAAATTCTACTAAACCAATATAACTTTCTGCTGCTGCAACTACTTTATCAGCGTGTAATGTCATTTCGCAACCACCACCAAGAGTCATACCATGAGGAGCAACAATAGTTGGGATTGACGAATAACGAAGACGCATACAACTATCTTGGAAATATTTAATAGCCATATTTAATTCATCATATTCTTGCTCTACTGCCATCATAAAGATCATAGCAATGTTGGCTCCAACAGAAAAATTAGCACCTTGATTACCTACAACAAGTCCTTGGAAATCTTTTTCGGCAATATCAATAGCTTTATTTAAGCCAGCAAGAACATCACCACCTATAGAATTCATTTTACTTTGGAATTCTAGATTTAAAATTCCGTCACCAAGATCTTCTACTACAACACCACTATTTTTGAAAACAGCAGATGATTCTCTAATATTATCTAGAATAATGAATGCATCTTGACCAGGTTTTTTCTCTTGAGATTTCTTAGGAATGTCATATACATATGTAGCACCATCTTTTATAGTATAAAAAGAAGTACTACCAGCTGCAATCATATCATGTACCCAAGCAGCAGGTTCATATCCTTCGGCTTGCATCATTTTTATACCATCTTCAACACCTATAGCATCCCAAATTTGGAAAGGACCATGTTCCCAACCAAATCCTGCTTTCATTGCATCATCAATTTTATATAGTTCGTCTGTTATTTCAGGGATTCTATTAGAAACATATGCAAATAATGCAGCCATGTTTTTACGATAGAATTCTCCAGCTTTATCTTTACCAGCAACTAGGACTTTGAAACGATCTACTACTTTATCAATAGTTTTTGTCATTTCTAGAGTCGCAAATGAAGCACGTTTTTTAGATCTATATTCTAAAGTATCTAAATCCAGAGATAAGATTTCTTTTTTACCTTCAGCACTAACAGTTTTCTTGTAAAAACCTTGTTTTGTCTTACTTCCTAACCATTTATTATCCATCATTTTTTGGATAAAATCAGGAAGTTCAAATAATTCATGACGTTCATCTTTAGGACAATTGTCATGTAATCCATTTGCAACATGTACTAAAGTGTCTAGACCAACAACATCAACTGTACGGAAGGTTGCAGATTTAGGTCTACCAATAACAGGCCCTGTTAATTTGTCAACTTCTTCAATGGTAAGTCCCATCTCTTTAACCATATGGAACAAACTCATGATACTAAAAATACCAATACGATTTCCGATAAATGCAGGTGTATCTTTAGCAACAACAGACGTTTTACCTAGGAATTTTTCCCCATATTCATTCAAGAAATTTAGAACTTCTTTAGAAGTATCAGGTCCTGGTATAATTTCAAACAACTTTAAATAACGTGCAGGATTGAAGAAATGCGTTCCGCAGAAATGCTTTTGAAAATCTTCGCTACGTCCTTCGTTCATGAACTTGATAGGAATACCAGAAGTATTGGATGTAATTAGAGTTCCAGGTTTACGATATTTTTCTAAGTTTTCAAAAACTTGCTTTTTAATATCTAAACGCTCTACAACAACTTCAATAATCCAGTCTGCGTCTGCAATTTTTGCAATATCATCTTCTAAGTTTCCTATAGAGATTCTATTTGCAAATTGTTGACTATAAATAGGTGAAGGCTTAGATTTTAAAGCCGCTTTAAGTGAATCGTTTACAATACGATTACGTACGATTTTATTATCTAAAGTAAGCCCTTTGCTTTTTTCTTTGTCATTAAGTTCTCTAGGTACGATGTCTAAAAGTAGTACTTCGACTCCGATATTGGCAAAATGACAAGCGATGCCAGATCCCATAATTCCTGAGCCAATGACAGCAACCTTTTTAATGATTCTTTTCATTATAATGCTAGTTGTTTTAAGGTGTTATCGATTCTTGTTTTGTAGTATATATTTTTTTAGATGCTATTAAATCATTAATGATTTGAAAAACTTCTAAAAATGTATCTAATTTTTCTTGCGGAATATTTTCTTTTACAGCAGTATCAAATTTAATAACTACCTCTTTGGAGAATTCACGCATTTCAATACCAAAAGGAGTTAAGTGAATTAGAACTCCACGGCCGTCTTGTGGATTTCTTTTTCTATGAATAAGTCCTTTTTCTTCCATAGTTTTGAGAGTTCTAGAAAGACTAGTAGCTTCCATACCCATTTTAGGACCTAAAGAAGTAGAAGGCGTTCCATTTTCTGGATCTATATTAATTAGAGTAAATCCAGTAGCCATTGTACTACCAATTTTCCCTGCCTCTTCATTATACATTTTGGCAACCGACATCCAAGTGGATCGTAGAACGTAATCTATTGTTTTTTCTCTCATAGAAATTAATTATATGTGTAAAGGTAAGAAAAATTTATTATGCATGCATAATAAATTTTATTAAAAATGAGAGAAATTCAATACAATGTATCAAAATTGATTGAATTGATAAAAAAACTCCTCAAGAAATGAGGAGTTTAATGTTTTGTGGGTTAAAGTGTTGTATATATTATTAATGTATTGAATAATATATTACCCATATATTTTAGAATATAAAGATTTGTATTTGTCTTTTATGATTCTTCTTTTTAATTTCATCGTAGGAGTAAGGTGTCCAGCATCGATACTCCATTCTTCTGGAGTCAATTCAAATCGTTTAATGCGTTCCCATTTTCCGAATTTTTGATTAAAATTATCGATTTCTTCCTGATAACGATCTATTACAATTTGATTTGTAATCATTTCATAAAAAGAGTTACCAATATTTAAATTTTTACGTTTAGCCCAATCTTGTAAAAATTCAAAATTTGGTTGAACAAAGGCTGCTGGCATTTTTTCTCCTTCACCAATAACCATTATTTGTTCGATAAATCTAGATTGCTTTAATGTATTTTCTATAACTTGAGGTGCTACATATTTACCTCCAGAAGTTTTAAACATTTCTTTTTTACGATCTGTAATACGTAAAAAACCATCAGCATCAATTTCACCGATATCACCTGTGTGGAAATATCCTTCTTTATTTAGAACTTCATTTGTTTTATCTGGATCTTTATAGTATCCCATCATTACGTTAGGACCTTTTGCCAAAATTTCACCATCTTCTGCTATTTTAACTGTAGATTCAGGAATCAAACGTCCCACTGTTCCAATTCTAAAACCGTTATCTCTAACATCATTAACAGAAATAACAGGAGAGGTTTCAGTTAAACCATAACCTTCCATTACGGATATGCCAGCGGCATTAAATACTCTAGCAAGCCTAGCTTGTAAAGCAGCACTACCAGATGCTATAACTTTTAATTCTCCACCAAGGGCTTCTTGCCACTTACTAAAAATAAGTTTACGAGCAATTTTAAGTTTAAATTCATACCAAGCTCCATTAGCACCATAAGGTTCATACTGTAAGCCTAAATCTACTGCCCAAAAGAATAATTTTTTCTTGACACCAGTTAAATCTGTTCCTTTTGCAATAATTTTATCGTATACCTTTTCTAATAATCGAGGCACAGCAGTCATTACATGTGGATTAACTTCTTTTAAGTTATCACTAATAGCTTCAATTGATTCGGCAAAATGAATAGAAATCCCTCTATATTGATACAAATACATCAACATTCTTTCAAAGATATGACATACAGGTAAAAAGCTTAAAGCTTTTAGATTATGTGCATCAAAAGGAAAACGAGTAGAGCTATTAATAGCATTACTCACAACATTTTTATGACTAAGCATAACTCCTTTAGGTCTACCAGTAGTACCAGAAGTATAAATTATAGTAGCTAAGTCATTCTCAGTAACATTATTTTTAAGGTTTTCAACTTCGGTTTGATTACTATCCTCTTTTCCTAGTTTTAAAACTTCTTTCCAACTAGAACAGTTATCTATATCATCAAAAGAAAAAACCTTTTTTAATGAAGGAACATTAGCTTGAATACTTTTTATTTTATCTAAAACCTCTATGTCAGAAACAAAGCAATAGCTAGATTCAGAGTGATTTAGTACATATTCATAATCTTCTTTAGATATGGTAGGGTATATGGGTACATTTTGAGCTCCTAATTGTAAAACTCCAATATCAACAATATTCCATTCGGTTCTATTATTGGTTGAAATTATAGCGATTTTATCATTAGGTTGTACACCAAGACGTAATAAACCACGACTAATTTGATTCGCTTTATTTATATATTCTTGAGTTGATGTCGAAACCCATTCACCATTATACTTTGTAACTAGCGCAGCGTCTAGGCTATATTTTTCTAATTGATAGTAAGGGAAATCAAATAATCTTTTAATGTTTATCATAAGCTACTTTGAGTATGTTATGCTTGCATAGCATTGCAAAATATGAAAAATAGTAGAATTCACAACTCTAATATATGAAAAAAGAGATAAAGATATTGAGTTTTTTTTAACATTTTATCATATGATTTTTAGATAAAACTTAGGTAACAATCTGTAAATGTCATTATTACTGGGGATTAATTGTATAGTGTGATACAATATTAGGATATGGTTTTTTTAATTGACTTTTATGTTTTTTGATTGATATTATTAAAAATGATAAAAAAAACAGGATATATCATTTTTTAATAATTATCAAATAAGTTATTAAGAAATAGCTAGAAAAGAATTTAGAGATAATATTCCGGCAGAGTGTAAAATAGGAATGGTTGGAAAAAACTATGAAAGTAAAGTAATCTTTTTGAATGATGAAAAAGATCAAGACTGATTAGATTTAGGCTGTGTAACGATTACTGCAGTTGATAAGAAAATATATAATAATTAATAGGAAGATTTGTATGTAATACAGATCTTCCTAATTGCGTTACTCATAATATTTATATTCATCATTAGTGTTATCATCACCATTCCCCCCCCATACCATAATTACTACCGCCTCCATATTTTGTATACTTAGTAACTAGAAAAGCTATCAAGAATATAATAAATATTCCCACAAATAAAGCAATCCAATCTTCGGTAGTTATATTAGGAGGGACTAATACTAAAAAATTAATAATGAAGTAACATGTCATTTGTTTGATTATTTTCTGTAATTGTTACTATAAATAAATTACCATAATCTTTTTCGTCTATACTATTGTATTTTTTAGTATTCAATACTTTGTTTACAAAAGTAGGAGTTGTATTACTATGCCCCACAATTAGAACAGTATGATTTTTAGTCTTTTTAATGAATTCTTTATTGTATAAATCCCTAGGATCGTATAATGATATTTCTAGGTTTTTACTTACAGCTGTAGGTTTAGCAGTCTCTTTTGTACGTATATAATTCGTACTATATATTTGATCAACAGGCATGTCTTTTAATATATATGCTAGACGATTAGCTCTGTCTTTACCTTGAACAGTAAGTTTTGGATCTCTATTTTTTGGATCAGAGGTTACTTTTTCTGCATGGCGAACAAAAATATAAGTTGTTTTATTTTGTTGAGCTAATGCATTTGTAGGCAGGGATAAAAAAGATAAAAAAAATAGAATTAAAATGTAAGTGGATTTCATAAAAAATTAATTGATAGTTGTTTTTAATTCAAGTAAAATGAATTGATTAAGTTGTTTTGTTGGAGGACTGAAATTGTTATCAGATACTAAAATAAGAGATTGATTTCCATTTTTTAATTTAGGACCTAATGTAATACCTTCAATATTATCGATACTATTATTAGTTAATAAATCTCTAACAGATTCAAAATCAAAAAGTAATTTTTTTGAAGCTAATTGCACTTTTTTTTCTTTGATACTATCAATGTTTAATGAATTAGTTACATCATTAATATTGGCTTCATAGATTCGTACAGTATTTCCTTGATTTCCATATCCACTAGAATATCCTCGTTCAATAATAATAAATTTTTTAGGAGCTATTTGAATTAATCCAGTAATTCCATTAACTCCAAATTTTCCTTTTGGATCTTTAGAAAGTTTATCAAGAGGATATAAAAATTGATAATCAGCTTTATTAGTAGTAGGATTATAATGTGTAATCCTAACAGGAGCACCTTCACTTTTTATAGTTGGTTCTTCTCCATCATTTTTTAACGGTACTTCTGTTGCTACCCAAAAACCTTGCTTTTGATAATCAATGCATAAGCCTTCAAAAATCCCATTGTTTCTAGCGGTGTTATTACCTCCAATTAAAAAATGATTAGGTACTGCGTATGATTTAATATAATTTCCATTATGATCAACTTCAAAAATTGATGGATTTTTATTAAATCGTATGGACCCTTCACTACTAATTAATATTTTGCTATTAGAAACTACTCTTAATGCTTCTAAGTCGGGTTGTGTATTTGCTAAAAATTGATTTTTAGTATCTTTTAATTGTATTAACTTATCGATAGAGATAGTGTCAATTTTATCATTGTTTATTGTAATAGATGCTTTATAAAATCTAGGGTACCCAGTATTATCACATACTAAATAATATTCATTGTTATAATATTCGATAGAGGATAATCCGCCTATTTTTGACCCCTGAAAAGTATCAGTATTATAAATGATAAACTCATCAAGATATTTAATTTGATATGTTGTATTAAATGATTTTTGTGCAGTGAGGTTTATAAATGTAAAAAATAAGTTGAAAAACAAAAAAAGATAGAATGTGCGTTTTTGCATAGAAATAGTATTTTAATGTAGTAGATCAGTAATATGATCGATCTAAAGATACTCATTTTTTACGGTCATATTACTGGTCTACTATAGCCATTGTTTTTAAAGGATTCCCATTTGCCATGCAGCAATTGTCATACAAATTATAGCGATCATCAAGAATCCTAAAAAAACATATGCAGTCCTCTTTTTAGTAGGAGCATAGTTGTTTTTTCGAAGTTTCATAAAAGTTTAGGTTTTAAGATGAATTGATGATCCTTTTTGATATGACTCTCCAAAAAAAGAAATGTTACACTTTTTGTAATTTAAATTGTAACATTCTCTCTTCAAAGGTTTTTGAAGAAACTGGGAGTACTACTTCACTGAAAAGAGACATTAGATTGTTATTATGATTTGAACGTTTTTTTTGTTGTAAATCAAAATGAATAAAATTACTCCATAACACAGCTTTCAATTCTGTTTTATTTGTATTCCACATTCTGATTTCAACTAATAAGCTATGTTCATTAAATTGTAGTAATTGAGAATCTATGGTTACAGTCTCCATAACTAATGCAGGTTTAAAATAGGCAATTTGATTGCTACCTACTACCCAAGCTCTTCCTTCAGTTTTGATCATCTCAAAGATATCTACTCCATAATTATCAGCAACTTGATCTTCTCGAGCATTTATCAAGTAATTAATATAACTGGCGTTATTCAAGTGATTAAATGGATCACAGTCTTGAAATCTAATTTTACTTTTACTTTCTAGTATTTTAGGTATTGTTTTCATTATATTTTTTATACCAATCGGTATATTTTAAATTAAAAAAAAGGTTATAATTTTATTTCGTTAGTAATTAGTGTATCTATATACGCCATTACATCTATAAGGTATTTTTTGTTTTGCATTGTAAAACTCATAAAAATGGCACCTTCAATCATAGAAAAAATTAGTGTTGCATATTTTTCAGATGAAATTGAAGGTTTAATTTCATGCATTTTTTTACCAGCGTCAATTAATTCCATAAGTCTTTTATTCAATTTGATTATGATTCCCTTAGTTCTAAGATATAATGGTGTTTGTTGATGGTTAGAATCAATTCCAACATTAAGAATAGGACAACCACCATATGCTAATGTGAAATCATAATACGACCTATAGAAGTCGATTAATAAATATAATCGTTCTAATGGAGAATCAGTTATCTCTACGTGTTTCTCTATGCCTTTGATAATATATTTAATAGAGAAGTTAAAAGCTGCTAATGCTAATTCTTCTTTGTTTTTGAAATTACCATAGATAGCACCTTTTGTTAAACCAGTAGCTTTTGTAAGATCACTCATAGAAGTTGCTGCATATCCATTTTTATTAAAAATTGGAGCAACTACTTGGATAATGAATTGGCTTGTTTTCTCTGATTTAGTTAACATTTATTACAAATATATAAATAATATACCATTTGGTATATTATTTAAGAGTTTTAGTCATTGCATAGATTTTTTGATTCCCATAATATTCTCCATTTCCCATAACTAAAACTTGATTGCATGTATTTATGCTAATAGATGTACCAGATTCTTTATAATCATAGCCATCATCAACTAGCCAAATCAATTTTCCTAATGGATTTAATTCTCCTAAAGCAATATTGTTATTGTGCATACCTGCGATTAAATAATTTTGACCGTAAGGAATAATATTAGATATTGATTGGAGTTCTTTGGTGTTAAAACTATTTTTTATGATAGGATTTCCTTCTTTATTATATATAAATAAATGATTTGAAGGGGACGTTTTTTTTGTATAATGATAATGATCTTCTGTAATAATTGCAAAATGGTCACTATGAGTTTTTTTTATAAGAATAGCATTTCCAGATGTGACCAAATTAATTGATTCTATGGTATTATTTTTTATTGATGCTAATGATATTTTAGTATCGTCTTTTAATAATAAATAATGATATTCTTTTATTGTTATACTTTTTATGGGATATAATTTATTTGGAATCTTTAAGAGTTTTTCTTGTTGAAGAATTCCATGATCATTTATATCAAAATATTCATAATTACTATAACTCTTATAATATTCGTGACTTCTAGCATGTATTCTATATTGATTATTTAAGAATTCTATATTTATACCTGTTAGATGTCTTTTCTTTTCAATAATTTTTTGTGATAAAATGCGTCCGTCACTGTTTATAATAGCATAATATAGATTAAAGTTTCCATATATATTTCGACTACCTCCTAAAATTGCAATTTCCTTTTTTAAAGGATTGTAGACTAAATCTAAACCGCTATGGATTTTTTGACCATTATATACATTAATTTCTTTTTTCCAAATAATTGTACCATCAGGTGAAGATTTATAAATTAACAAACGAGGAGATTCAGGGTTATCTCTCGTTCCTGAAAGTTGTCCGATAATTATATTTGTATTATCAGGAAGTGTAATATGATTTTCGACGTTACTATTATTTTTAAAATCTTTCATGACTTTTAAAAACTCATTTTCACAACCAGTTAAGACAATAGTTGGTTTGACTGAGAATGATTTAGTGGTACAACCGTAAAAAACAAGGATGAGTATAATAATATATTTATTCATTAATTCATTTTTGTTTTTAGTCGAAGAATATCCAAATACTAAAAAATGCTCTAATAATTATCAGAGCATTTTTTGTAGAATGTTTTTAAATTTAAATGGTTACTTCGGCATGATTCCTAAAAACAAGTTGATCATTAAATTCATCTAAAAGAATGATACTATCAGTACGTACTTTACCGGCGAGAATTTCTTTAGACAGTTCATTAAGAACTTCTTTTTGCAGTACTCTCTTAACAGGTCTAGCACCAAATTCTGGTTGATATCCTTTTAAAGCTAAATGATCAATAGCCTGTTCTGTAGCATCTAGAGTTATATGCTGTTTAGCAAGCATTCTAGAAACATTTTTGAGTTGAAGTTTTACAACCTCTTTGATATTACTTTCAGATAAAGGAGTAAATAATACGATATCATCAATACGATTGATAAATTCTGGTCGAACTGTTTTCTTTAATAAACCTAAAACTTCAACCTTTGCACTTTCGATAGCTGTATCTATATCTTTTACAGTATTAAATTTGTTTTGAATGATTTCACTCCCCATATTGCTAGTCATGATAATGATTGTGTTTTTGAAATCAGCAATACGACCTTTATTATCTGTTAAGCGACCTTCGTCCAGAACTTGTAATAAAATATTAAAAGTATCGGGATGTGCTTTTTCAATTTCATCCAGAAGAATTACAGAATATGGCTTTCTTCTAACAGCTTCAGTTAATTGCCCACCTTCGTCATAACCTACATATCCTGGAGGTGCACCAACTAATCGACTAACTGAATGACGTTCTTGATATTCACTCATATCAATACGAGTCATAGCATTTTCATCATCAAAGAGATACTCGGCAAGAGCTTTTGCAAGTTCTGTTTTTCCTACTCCAGTTGTTCCTAGAAACAAGAAAGATCCTATAGGTTTTTTTTGATCTTGAAGTCCAGCTCTGCTACGCCTTACAGCATCACTAACTGCTTGAATTGCTTCTTCTTGACCAACAACACGTTTGTGTAGTTCATTTTCTAGAACTAGTAACTTTTCTCGTTCACTTTGTAGCATTTTTGTAACAGGAATACCAGTCCATTTAGCAACTACCTCTGCAATATCTTCGCTAGTAACTTCTTCTTTTATAAGCGTGTTTTCTTGTTGATTTTCTAAGTTATTTTGATAATTTTCTAAATGTTCTTGTGCATCTTTAATTTTACCATAACGCAATTCGGCCACTTTTCCGTAATCTCCGTCACGTTCAGCACGTTCAGCTTCAGCTTTAAAATTTTCAATATCTAATTTTAAATTTTGAATCGTATCAACGACTTCTTTTTCACTTTTCCATTTAGCATTAATTTCATTACGTTCTTCTTTTAGATTAGCTACTTCTGCGTATAATAATTTTAATTTATTTTCATCATTTTCACGTTTAATAGCTTCAATTTCAATTTCGATTTGCATAATTTTTCGATCCAAAACATCTAAGTCTTCAGGTTTTGAATTTATTTCCATGCGTAATTTAGAAGCAGCCTCGTCCATTAAATCGATAGCTTTATCTGGAAGAAAACGACTTGTTATATAACGTTGAGATAGTTCTACAGAAGCGATAATAGCTTCATCTTTGATTCTAACTTTATGATGTGTTTCGTATTTCTCTTTAATTCCACGTAAGATAGAAATAGCACTTTCTGTGTCAGGTTCCATAACCATAACTTTTTGGAACCTACGTTCTAAGGCTTTATCTTTTTCAAAATATTTTTGATATTCATCTAATGTGGTTGCTCCAATAGCTCTTAGTTCTCCACGAGCTAATGCAGGTTTTAAGATATTAGCTGCATCCATAGCACCTTCGCCACCTCCAGCACCAACTAACGTATGTATTTCGTCTATGAAAAGAACAATGTCTCCTTCACTAGTAGTTACTTCTTTGATTACAGATTTTAAACGTTCTTCAAATTCTCCTTTGTATTTTGCACCAGCAATTAATGCACCCATATCAAGAGCAAAGATTTGTTTGTCTTTTAGATTTTCTGGTACATCACCAGCTATAATACGATGAGCAAGTCCTTCTGCAATTGCTGTTTTTCCAGTCCCAGGTTCTCCTACTAGGATAGGATTGTTTTTTGTTCGGCGAGACAAAATTTGAAGAATTCTTCGTATTTCTTCGTCTCGTCCAATTACAGGGTCTAATTTGTTATCTTTTGCTAATTGATTTAAATTTTTAGCGTATTTATTTAATGAGTTATAATTTTCTTCAGCACTTTGAGAGGTAACACGTTCTCCTTTTCTTAATTCGGTTATAGCAGCTTTTAAACTTTTTTCTGTAACTCCTTGATCTTTTAATATTTGTGCGGTTTTGCTTTTTGAATCAAAAATAGCTAAAAGTAAATGTTCAATAGAAACATATTCGTCTCCCATTTTATTTGCTATAATTACAGCTTGATTAAGTGTTTTATTTGTTTCTCCAGATATCATAAGATTTCCTCCAGAAACCTTAGAAAAACTTTCGATTGTGCTATCAACTATTTGTTCTAGTAAGGTAATATTTACTCCCAGTTTTTGTAGAAGAAATGGAGTTACATTTTTATCTGTTTCACAAATAGCTTTAAAAACATGTTCATTTTCAATTTGCTGATGACTATGACTTTGAGCTAATTGTTGAGCTCTTTGTATAGTTTCTTGAGATTTTATAGTGAAATTATTAAAATTCATAGTTTTTGATTTTTGAAAGAATATAGTCAAGGATTATTCCAATGAAAAGGAACGGTCAAAATGACGTGTTTTATAGATTCGAATGTGACTTTTTGGCGTTTATGTATTTAACAAAACTTTAAGGTTAACTTTTGTATTTGTTTACGACTTACTACGCTTTATAATTTGCATAGGAGATTGTATCAAGTAAAATCTTCTTTTCCATGATTCAATTTGATACAAGCAAAACAAAAAAATAAGTAGCAGAAGGTGCACGAATTTTTTTGTAGAAGAAGAAAGAAAAAGGAATTGAATTGTAAATTAAAAAAGAATATTGAATCCGTCGTGATAACAAAAATATAGTTCGTTTTGAATATGGATAGAATAATAAAACTGAATAGCAGTATAGAGCATTTGGTAATAAAAATTGGGAGTTTGACGTCAATAAATTAATGATTCACGAATAAAGGAAAGATAAAGAAGATTAAAATAAGTTTATTATTTTAGTAAAACGATACAACCACTTAAGTACATAAAAGATATTGAGACTATGGGAATTTTAAATAAAATTTTTGGTGCAGATAAAGAAGCAAAAGAAGAGAAACAAGCTTTGCCATGGCAAGAACTTACTTCTGTAAAACAATTAAATGATATTGCTAAAGCTTCTTCTGGTAAGACACAAGCAATATTTAAGCATTCAACCCGCTGTGGAATTAGCCGTATGGTAATTAAGCAATTTGAAAATAATTTTAATGTTACTGGAGATGATGTTGATTTATATTATTTAGATCTTTTGAATCATAGAGATATATCAAGCGAGATTTCTGCAAAGTTTCAAGTTTTTCATGAATCACCACAATTTATTGTTATTAAAAATGGAAAAGTAGTACATCATGCTTCACATGGTGCTATTAATCCAAGAGTATTAGATCAATTAGTGTAATAGTAAGCTATAGATTATTTGAAAAGGTTCTAAAAACAAGATTAATTCTCGATTTTAGAACCTTTTTTGTTTGAGATTCTATTAAAAGGTATGTTTATTGAATATTATTTAAATAGAATAATTTTTTTATATTTTAGATATAATTCTATCATTGTAAATTTTCATAAAATAGATGATTTTATTATTGTAAGGCATAGAGACAATCGATCTCTGCGCCTTTGATGTTTATAGTGTTTTTTTGAATAAAATAATAGATCAAATAAATGTTAAGATTTATTAGATGCTAAAGGATTATTCTATATTTAATTTCAAAAAGCAACAGATGAAAATTAAACAGATATTAGTCCTTTTTACATATTTGATACCTATAATTTCTGTAAGTCAGAAAATGGATTTTGAAAAGTACAATCCTCCATCAACATTAGTAGTTCCAGAAACAATAATAACCAAAGCTAAATATCCTTTTATAGATGTTCATAATCATCAGTATAGGATGCCTTCACAAGATTTAAAAGAATTAGTTTCCGAAATGGATAAACTTAATATGAAAGTTATGGTAAACCTGTCTGGAAGAGGGAGAGGATCAGAAAAGCATTTGAAAGGAGCTATTAATAATGTTAACAAAACTGCTCCTAATCGTTTTATAGTTTTTACCAATATAGACCTTAATGGAATCGATGATGAAGGTTGGACAGCAAAAACAGTAGCCCAAATAGAAAAAGATGTTGCAATGGGGGCTAATGGGCTTAAAATATACAAGAATCAAGGAATGGATACTAAAGATAATAAAGGGAATCGTATAAAAATTAGTGATCCTCGAATTGGTCCAGTTTGGGAAAAATGTGGAGAACTTGGAATTCCTGTACTGATTCATGCTGCTGATCCAAAACCATTTTGGGATGCACATGATGATAAAAACGAACGATGGTTGGAATTAAAATTAAGACCGAGGAGAAAAAGAGAAAACGAAATAACGGGCTCGTGGGAAACAATTATAGCAGAACAACATACTATTTTTAAAAGACATAAAAACACAAAATTTATCAATGCACATTTGGGGTGGTTTGGCAATAATTTAAAGAAACTAGGAGCACTCATGGACGAAATGCCTAATATGTATACAGAAATAGGAGCTGTAATAGCAGAGTTGGGAAGACAGCCAAGAAACGCTAAAGCTTTTTTAACAAAATACCAAGATCGAGTTATGTTTGGTAAAGATTCATGGAAACCTAAAGAATATTACACATATTTTAGAGTGTTAGAATCAAATGATGAATACTTTCCATATTATAAAAAGTACCATGCATATTGGAAAATGTATGGACTCGATTTAAGTGATGAAGTTTTAAAGAAAATATATTATAAAAATGCACTAAAAATAATACCTAATATCGATAAAAATTTATTTCCAGAATAAAAAATAACCTATTAATATACGAAAAAAGGAGTTTCATTTGATGAAACTCCTTTTTTATTATGTCAAATTTAACACATACAACATGTTGGTTCTTAAAAATATATTGATATTTGCCGGCATAAAAAAAATATACCCACAAACTCATGAAAAGAAAATTACTATTTTTATTATTACTACCATTTTGTGCTTTTGCACAAATACCAGCTTATTATTCTAGTATTGATTTTAACCAGACAGGCGATAATTTGAAAAATCAAATTTCGACATTAATAATTAATACGCATACAACCGAGATCCCTTATACATCATCTTCTACAGATGTTTGGGATGCATTAAAATTATCAGATTTAGATCCAGATAACGCAAGTAATGTTTTATTATTTTATGGATTCGACGATAGTGATGCCGTGACTAAAAATGATAGAGTAAGAAGTAAGGATGATTCATGTCATTCTTCATCTTGTGTTGGATTATGGAATAGAGAGCATGTTTTTGCTAAATCATTAGCAACACCTCCTTTAAGTACTAGTGATCCAGGAGCAGGTACAGATGCACATAATCTAAGAGCATGTGACGGACAAATGAATAGTTCAAGAAGTAATCGTGCATATGAAGATGGTTCTGGAAATGCAACTATTACTGCTAATGGTAATTTTTACCCAGGAGATGAATGGAAAGGTGATGTAGCAAGAATTATTATGTATATGTATTTGAGATATCCTTCAAGATGTGCTTCTACAGATATTGGAATAGGTGAAACAACATATTCACCTAATGGAGATATGCCTAATATCTTTTTAGAATGGAATGAAGAAGATCCTGTATCTGAATACGAATTGAATCGTAATGTTGTACTTGAGAATATTCAAGGTAATAGAAATCCATTTATTGATAATCCATATTTAGCAACAATTATATGGAATGGACCAAGTGCAGAAGATCGTTGGAATACTTTGTCTACAGAAGATTTTTCTTTGACTCAATTAGATTTATATCCTACACAAACGTCAGATTATGTTCAAATTAGCAATCCTGAAAATAGAATTTTTGAATACACTGTATACAATACATCAGGACAGGAAGTTATAACTACAACATCTAATGATGTAGTGGATTTATCAGATAAACAAGATGGATTATATTTTGTTCATATGAAAACAGAAAATAGTATGAAAACTATTAAAATTGTTAAGACTGCGAGAGCAAACTAAGTAAAATATTTTATTTATTATAAAAAGAGCCTCTATTTTAGGGAGCTCTTTTTTTGTTTTAAAGTATTGATAATTAATGGGTAATGTTGCTTTTCTAGTTTTGGCACGTTGTTTGATTTTAAACAAGTGAGCAAATGATCATCCAATGCTTGAAGACATTACTCATTATTAAAATCGAAGATTATGAAAAAAATTGTTTTACTATTTACAGCTTTATTGTTATCAATGATAACTAGTGCAGAAGTAATAAATACAACTGCGACTAAAACAACTACAGCATATAATTATGGGAAATCATTTATTTTTAATGAAAATGGAATAGAATTTTCTATATATGCAGATGGACAATTTGATTTTTATTATGATGCGCCATCACTTGATATCAATGTAAATGCTCCAGGAATAAATATAAGTTTTAATTCAGGATATAATTACGATACCTATGTTCAATATGATGATTATGGTGCCGTAATCCAAATAGAAAATACACCTGTATTTTATGATCATTATGGTAGAATCGTTCAAGCAGGAGACGTTTATGTAAGTTACAATAGATATGGACGTGTAGCAAGAGTAGGAGGACTATATGTACATTATAATAATTACGGTGGATTTGTAAACTGTACGGGATATATTAATAATTATAATCGTCGTTATGTATATAGACCATATCACAGGTATTTTTCAGCACCAGTTGCATATAGATGTGTAGTTTATAATAGACCATATAGAAGATATTATTCACCATATAGATATTCATATAGAACTTATAGAAACGATTGCTATTATGATGGCTATTATAAAAGACCTTATAGAAGCCGTAATTATTATAGACCAAATCAACGAGTAAGAACATATCATTATGGTAATAGATCTAATAGTGTCGTAAATACATCTTATAGAACGCGAGATAGACGTGCTACGATACATAGAACCAATGATCAAAATAGAAGTAGATATACTACAACTAATACAAGGTCTAGAACAAGAGTTACAAATAATAATAGATCAAGAACAGAAAGAGTAGAAAACCCAAGATCTAATAATTATAACAATCGTTCAAGACAATCAAATACAAGAACGCGTACTACTACAAATAGAACGAATAATAGAACAAGAGTACAGAAAAATGATTCTAGAAGTAGAAATAATGTAACAACACGTAATAATAATCGTTATACTAATAGAAACAGTAGTACAACAAATAGATCTAGAACAGCAAATGTTAGAAGTGAAAGTAGATCTAGAGCAAAAACTACTCAGAAAAGAGCAGTAAGTACGAATAATTCAAAAAATAGAAGTAGAACAAGATATTAAAATAAAAATATTTTTTTGGTTGGTTAGTTTAGAAAATCCTTAAGATGAATGCATTTGCACCTTGAGGATTTTCTCGTTATAGTATTTTTTTAAGAATTGGAAGTTTTTTTACTATAGCATTGATTTCACTAGATAGTTTGCTATAATATATAACAACTCCATATAAGAAACCTATAAGAATACTTTTTAAAGCAATATTTAGAATCGAATACTCTAAATCAAAGTCCCAAAAATAAAATAGAAGAATAAAAAGAAATATAACTAAAGTAACGATAAGTGTTTTTGAAGTAAATGGCTGGATTTTAAATTTTAGTTTAACAAATAAAATTTTCAGTGTATTATAAAAAAAGATAGCTATAAAAGTCGCAATTGCAGCTCCATTAATTCCATAAATAGGAATGAAAATTAGATTTAGAATATAAGCTAATAAAGCTAAAAAAACGCCCATGATTAGTACAGTTCTATAATAGTCAGAATTGTATAAAATAGCATTAGTATTCCCTAGAGCATTATCATATAATTTGGCTATTGCAATTAATAAAATAACACCTATATACAAACTGTATTCATCAGGAATTAAATGATACAATTCTTTGACATTACAGAGAATTAAAATAAAAACAAAACCACTTATTATTAATAAATTTAGAGAACTGCTCTTGTATAATTTATACAAATCAATTTTATTTTTTTCATTGAGTAATTTTGCAGTTAGTGGATATGTAATTTGATGCATGGCCCTAGATGGTACGGCAATAACACTAGCGATGTATACTCCTAAACTATACACCATAACCTCTCCAATGGGTAAATATTTCTTAATCATGATTTTATCAAGATCAATTAATATAACAGCTACAGAACCAGCAATAAGAATCAATGAAGAGTATTTAAATACAGTTAAATAATTTGTAGGAAACTCAAACTTAAATTGGAAAGACTGCAAGTTTAAAGCATAAATACCTAATATGATAACTCTAATACAATACAACCCAACTAGTCCATATATAAATGAAGGAATATCAATCCATTTTAGGTATACAAATACTAATAAAATTGAAGCGCCAATACGTTGAAATACTTCTTTCATGAAGTTTCCGAAGACACTTTTTAATTGAACTTTGGTCCAAGAGAAAAATATTTCAAAATATGTCATAGAAAAGGCAATAACATATATCAAACCACCATAAGAAGAAATTAGTTTTTGGTCAGATACTTTACCGCTATCAAAATAACTTAGAATAAATTCATAACCTAAGTAGCCGATTGTTCCTAATATAATAGAAACTAAAATCGGAAATAAAAATAGCATACTTACAAATTTGTCTTGCTCATTTTTATTACTATATGATGAATAAAATTTGACCAAAGTATTATGCATTCCAAAAGCCATTAATGGCCATATTAAATTGGAGGTAGATAATAAAAAGGAGATAAGACCATTATAATCTTTAGATAAAAAACGAGTATATATAAACAAGGTGTTTATAGCGCCAATACCAAAACCCAAATAGGTAGTTAGCATATTAGCGATAGATTGTTTAATTACGCGTCCCATATCATTATATTTTAAGTAAAAGAGAAGACAACTTTTTAGTTAATTCTTTTCGACTATATTGTTCAATATTATTAGAGTTAACGTGTAATTGTTTTTTTTGATAATTCTCAAAATGAACTAAAATAACTTTTTTTAATGAATCGTAATCGGTATGCCTATGACAAGTTCCGGTATTAGTATCTTTTATTATTTTAAAAATATCAGCTCCTTCAGGGCCAATCGCTAGGATAGGGCGACTTGAAGCCATGTATTCAAATAATTTACCTGGAATAATACATTTAGTCTCTTCACGGTTTATTTCAATTAATAATAACAGCTGTGATTTTTTTTGTAGTTCTATAGCTTTGCTATGAGGGACATAACCTATTAATTCTAAATGCTCATGAATACCAGATTGATGAATAGTACTTAACACATCATCACTTACGGCACCTACTAACTGTAGTTTAAAAACTTTTGAAAAAGCTTTGTTTTCCTTGATTAAATCAGCAAAAACCTTCCATAATAATAACGGATTCCTTCCAGATAATAAAGAACCAATATGCGAAATAGTAAAGTCGCTATCTAATTCAATATTTTGGATATTTTCGGTGTCATAACCGTTTGTAATTACCGTTATAGGTTGTGTAGTAAGTTCTTTAAATTCTTTTTGAGTAGTAAAACTTGTAACAATGATTTGATCTGTATTCTCTAAAACTTCTTTTTCTAATTTTTGATGTTTTAAACTAGCTCGTTTTCCTAATTTAAGTTTATCATGATAACCAATGGTAGTCCATGGATCTCTAAAATCTGTAATCCATGTAAGATTAAGCTTTTTTTTAAGCCCCAGACCTATCAAATGCATGCTATGAGGTGGTCCTGTAGTTACAATAGTATCAATGTTTTGATCTACTAAATACTTTTGTAGATAGTTAATCGAAGGTTTTACCCAAAAAACGCGTGCATCTGGAATAAAGAAATTACCGCGTATAAAAAGTAATACTCGTTGAATTAAAGATTGTTTTTTCTCGGTTGCTATCATACCAGAACTTATTGTTTTGGTCTCTTTTTTTGAAAAAAAACTCGCGAACCTATAAGGTTCAAAAATAGGTTGTTTTAAGATTGTAATTCCATCAGGAATTTCATTTTCGAAACTAGTATCTATAATAGGATATGTAGGGTTCTCAGGCACGTATAAAACAGGTTCTATATTATAATGCCTTAGATATTTTACAAATTTTAGCCACCGCTGTACACCTGGACCTCCAGCTGGAGGCCAATAATATGCTACAATTAATACTTTTTTCACTAACCTTTTGGTTTTAATTTATGTCTGTGGTTTTACGTTTTTTAAACTCAAAATACAATGCTGCAAAAATTAAGAGAAGTAAAAGAATAGAACCTATCAAAGTAATTTTGCTACCAGTTTTAATAACTTGTGGATCAAATTTAAATTCTATTACATGATCTCCAGCTGGAATTAATAATCCTCTTAAAAGATAATCAACTTGAATATGATTTACAGGTTGATTATCAATATAAGCTTGCCAACCATCTTTATAATATATTTCTGAGAAAACAGCTAAGCCATCGTTAGAGTTTTTAGAGTTATAAGTTAGATGATTAGGAAGATGTTTTGTTAAAGTAATAGTGCTAAGACTGTCAACAGTAAAAGAAGAAGAAGTTACTTCATTTTTAAATTTAGAATTAATAATAACATTTCCTTTTGTTTTTAAGTCTTTTAATTTAAGAATCTCATCATTTTGTGTAGCTACCCAAGTTATTGTAGGAACAAACCAAGCATTACCATTAGCATAAGGATTCTTTTGAGCATAAACACCTTCTTCATCTTGAGTAATAATATAACGAGCGTTCATCATATTAAGAATCTCTACCTTATTCTTTCCTAAATAAAAATCATACAAATCTTGCATTCTTCCCAGTTTAGCAGCATGATAACCACCTAATGCATTGTGATAATAAGAAGCTCTACCAGAGTTAAAAGGCCCAACAGTTAAATCAAAAACTCTATAATGATCTTTATCTTTTAAAATTTCGGTATCGGCAGCATTTTCAGGAAATGGAGTTTTATAAGCTCTTGCCGAAATGAAATTATCATTATTTACATATTTACGATCAACAACGACTAAATCAAATAGAATTAAAACTCCTAAGATTATAAGTAGAAAAGTCGATTTTAATTTTTCCTTTAAATAGAACCAGCAAGCACCAGCTACCAAAAGAACCAAAAGTAAAGATCTTATTGTATCCGAAGTAAACATTGCAATACGATCATCTTTTAAAGCTCTCATTAATTTAACCCCAAAAGCATCAATAAGTCTTGCATCATTAGGACCAGAGAAACTAAATAAAGTATTTTTAAATAATAAAAACAGTAAAGCCAATCCAGCTACAATACCAGTAGAGTACTTTAATGCCTTTATTTTTTCATCCTTAGCAATGTTCGAATTTAATAACTTATGCATTCCAACAATACCAATAATAGGAAGACATAATTCTACAATAACTTGAATAGATGAAACAGCTCTGAATTTATTATATAAAGGAACATAATTAATGAAAAAAGTTGTTAGAAATTCAAAATTTCTACCCCATGATAATAATAAGGTAAGTACTGTTCCTCCAACAAGCCAATATTTCAATCGTCCTTTAATCAAAAATAATCCTAGGACAAACATAAAAATAACGATAGCTCCAATATATGCGGGAGCACCTATAAATGTTTGATCACCCCAGTACGTTGGAGCACCATTAGCATAATAAGCTGCATCTCTTGCAGGAGCACCTGCTTGTAAAAGGCCTTTATAGAAATTTGAATCTTTTCCAATTTTTTCAGAACTAGATCCACCCATAAATCTAGGGATAAATAAATTCAAACTTTCTAAAATACCGTAGCTATATTCTGTAATGTAATTATAGTCGAGACCTTTGGATAGTTTAGGAGAACCATTTGGTTTAATAGATAATTCTGTTGCACCTCTGGTACTATATTTAGTATATTCTTGAGTAGCTAATAAATTTGTAGCATTAAGCATAACAGCAAAAAGAACACCTACTACCATAATACCGATAGCTTTAAAGTAATCTGTAAGCTCTTTATTTTTGTA
The DNA here is from genome assembly GCA_947498595.1 of uncultured Aquimarina sp. Taxonomy (GTDB): domain Bacteria; phylum Bacteroidota; class Bacteroidia; order Flavobacteriales; family Flavobacteriaceae; genus Aquimarina. Next base: position 15,994 of record CANMKX010000007.1, on the reverse strand, counting down.
TGCTTCAATTAAATATACAATACCTAAAACAATTACTAAAAGTAATAAGTAGTATGTCATCTGAAAATGATTAGCTACAATTTCTAATGCCATGGAGATTGTAAAAAGAATACCTCCCCAAATGTATTTTTTCCTAAAAGTGAGTATAATACCACTTAAAACTAAAGGCATATAACCAATAGCATGCGCTTTTGCATTATGTCCAACACCTAATATTATGATAAAATAAGTAGAAAAACCAAAAGCCAAACTTCCAATAAAAGCTAAGCGATAATCAACTTTTAGAACTAATAATAAAATATAAAAACCTATAAAGTATAGAAAAAGATAATCTGCAGGTCTAGGTAAAAACCGAATGAGACGATCTAATTTTTTTATATAATTGTGAGGGTATTGAGCTCCTAATTGATATGTAGGCATTCCACCAAAAGCATTGTCAACCCAGTATGGATCCTCCCCAATGTCATTTCTAAAATCAGTTTGTTGTTTAGCCATCCCTCTATATTGTACAATATCAGATTGCGCAATTTTTTCACCTTTTAAAACTGGATGAAAATATGCTAAAGATGCTAGAATAAAACCTAGTAAGACAAGAATATGAGGAATACTCTTCTTTAAAGACAATGTCATATATTCAATATTAGTTTTGTGCAAATTAATCTATTTCTTCGTAATCGATGTACTCTCCAACTGTATTTTTTGAAGTACTAGTAGATTTCGTTTTTTTCTCGATAGTAATTTCTTCTTGAGAAGAATTTGAGGTGTTTTTTTGTTGGTTAAATTGGCCAAATTGCTGCTGAAAACGTTCTCCAGCTTTCTTTGTTATGTATTTGAGCAATAGAGGACCAAAAAAACGCGTTATAATCTTTAATCCATAATAGATTAATAAAATGACTAGAATAAATTTCACTACACCTGTAAATGACGCGTACTGCATGTTTTTTTTTTCAAAAATAAGGAACTCCGTTTATAATTAAAGAATCGTAACGTCAAAAAATAATAAAATCCTCTATATTTGAAACCAAATACAGTACCCATGAATCCTAAGTATCTACTACACTATCTGTTTATATTTTTAATATATATATCAGCAAATGGTCAATATACAGAAACGATTAATACCAATCGTCCAGGAACTTCTATAGGAGCGTTTTCTGTAGGGAATAATGTACTACAATTTGAAGCAGGATTTGGTATAGATAAACAAAAACATGATCTGTTAAATACCAAAACAAATGCGCTAGATTTTGACTATGCAGCGAGATATGGTGCTTTTTTTGAGCAATTAGAAGTAAGTCTTACAGGAAGTTTTAGAAGCCAAACATTAACAATACCAAGAGGTGGGAGTGAAGATAAAATCAAACAATCAAATTTTGTAGTAAACACATTAGGAGCAAAGTATTTAATTTATGATCCTTATAAAAATCCAAAAAAAGATTCAGTAAACTTAAATAGTTGGAAAGCACAGCATAAATTTAAATGGAAAACATTAATACCTGCAGTATCCGTTTTTGCAGGAGCTAATATTATTACAAAAGACAATCCATTTACTTTTGAGAATGATGCTACAGTGAGCCCTAAAATAGTAATAGCTGCACAAAATAATTGGGCAACCTCTTATAAAGGTAACTGGGTATTAGTAACGAATTTAATTATAGATAAAATAACAACAGAAGCGCCAACATTTGGGTGGATTATTACTGGAACGCATACATTTAATGAAAAATGGGCTGCATTTGCAGAATATCAAGGGCAAAAGAGTGATTTTTATAGTGATGATATATTAAGAGCTGGAGGAGCTTATTTGTTTAATAAAAACCTGCAAGTAGATGTTAATGTAGCAACAAATTTTAAAGATACACCTTCTAGGTTTACAGTTAGTTTTGGAGGAGCCTATCGATTTGATTGGCACAAGAAAGATGAAATTATTGAAAAAGAAGGGTTAGAATCTGGAATTAAAAAGGACGAAGAATTAGAAAATAAAGAAGAAGGAGAAAACGAAGAAGAAAAAAATAATAGAGATGATGATGAAGAAGATGATGAAAATGAAGATGGGGAAGAAAAAATAGAGAAGAAAGGTAAGAGAGAATTTATTAATCAGTTTGAAAATGACAGCCTTAGATCTAATATCGATACCGATTTGGATACCAAACGTACTGAGTTAAGATTAGAAAGAGAACGAATAGAAAACGAAAAGCTATCTAAAAAAGAAGAGAAAAAGCGCCGTAAAGAAGAGAAAAAGCGTTTAAAACAAGAGGCTAAAGATGCTAAAAAGGCAGAAAAAGAAGCAAAGAAAGAAGAGAAAAGAAAGCAAAAGTTAATAGATGAAATTGATGCCGAGCTTGATCAAATAGAGAAGGAAGAAGAAAAAGATAATGGAGAAAAGAAAGACGATCAAAAAAGCAATAATACTCCTGCAAAAAAAGAAGAGAAGTCAGAAGAAGTTAATGAAGAATTAAGAAGTATTGACGAAGAATTGGCTGCATTGGATCGAGAGTTTTTGACAGAAGATGAAGAGAAAGAACAGGAGAAAGCTGAAAAGAAACGTAAAAAAGAAGAAGAAAAACGTAAGAAAGCTGAAGAAAAGCGTAAGCGTAAAGAAGAAAAGAAGCGTAAAAAAGAAGAAGAAAAGCGTAAGAAGGCTGAAGAAAAGAAGCGTAAAAAGGAAGAAAAAGAAAATGCAGATAATGGAAATGAAGAAGATGAATAAGTACTAAAAATATCAAGAATTGATATACAATTATTAGTTAATAATTAACAAAAGGGTTTTATATTTGCCTTACTTAGTTAAAGTATATGATTAATATAAAAGAAATTACTTCTAAGGGAGATTTAACAAAGTTTGTTAAATTTCCTTTTCATTTATATAAAGATTGTCCGTACTATGTTCCTCCTATCATAAAAGAGGAATTAGATACTATGAACCCCAAAAAAAACCCAGTATTCAAAAATGCTGAGGCCGCTTTTTTCTTGGCGTTTAAAGATGGAGAAATTGTTGGGCGTATTGCAGCGATCGTTAATTGGATAGAAATTAATGACCAAAAAAAATCTAAAGTCAGATTCGGTTGGTTTGATGCAATTGATGATATTGAAGTGACTAAAGCTTTATTAAATACCGTAATAGACTATGGTAAGAAACATCAATTAGAGTTTATTGAAGGTCCAGTTGGTTTTTCAAATATGGATAAAGCAGGACTTTTAATAGAAGGTTTTGAAGAACTAAACACGATGATTACTTGGTATAATTATCCGTATTACCAAGAACATATGGAAGCGTTAAGCTTTGAACCGGCTGCTACTTGGGTAGAATACCGAATAAAAACACCAGAATCTATCAAAGAAAAAGTACTGAAGTTTTCTGCAATTATAAAAGAACGCTATAATTTAAAGGTATTAAAATTTAAAAACACAAAGGAGATAATCCCTTATGTTGACGATATGTTTGCATTACTAAATGAAACATATAGTGTCTTGCAAACATTTGTACCTATTCAACAATACCAGGTTAATACTTATAAGGATAAATATATTCAATATGTTAATCCAGACTATATTACATGTATTGCAGATGAAAAAGGAAAATTAATAGCCTTTGCTATAGTAATGCCATCTTTTTCAAAGGCATTAAAGAAAATGAATGGAAAAATGTTCCCATTTGGTTTTTTACACTTATTAAAAGCGCAGCGTACTAATGATACAGCTGCATTTTATCTAATAGGTGTTGATCCTAAATTTCAGAATAAGGGAATTACAGCTTTAATTTTTAAAGAAATGAATGAAACATTTCTCAGAAACGGAATCAAAATTGTTGAAACAAATCCTGAGCTTGAAGAAAACAAAGCAATTCAAGCACTTTGGAATGGTTACGATCACGAATTGCATAAAAAACGAAGAACTTTTAAGAAAAATATTAATTAGAGTTTTAAAATTCCCTAAATGAATACTCATTTAGGGAATTTTTTTGAATTATATTATTGTAATACAGCAAGAATATCAGCAGGATCAGCTCTAAGTTTATAGTCAACACTAACAAAATCATAGATGATTTTACCAGAAGTGTCTATAATATAAGTTGCGGCTAAAGGCAATTCTTGAGAAGCATCTCCATTACTTTTAATCAAATCGATATTAAAATCTTTATAAACAGAAACAAGATTTTCTGGCAATTTAAAAACCAATCCAAAAGCTCTAGCAATAGTATTATTTGCATCAGTTAATATTTCAAAGTCTAATGCATTTTTTTCAGCTGTAGATAATGAATTGTCAGGAGTTTCAGGTGTAATAGCAACTAGAGTAGCATTAGAAGACTTTAGCTGTGGTAAAGCATCTTGTAAAGCTTTTAATTCTAAATTACAATAAGGACACCAACCACCTCTGTAAAAGGTTAATACGATGTTTTTGTCTTTTAATATATTTTGTATAGAAATTTGATTTCCCATACTATTAGGTAATGTAATTTCAGGTATTTGATCCCCAGTTTTTAATGCTAACTCAAGAATACCACTTTCATCCAACTCTTTTGTAGCTGTTTTCATAACAGTTTGAAGAGATTGTGGTATTTTTTGAGCAGACTGATCTGCATGTGCTTTTAAAGCATCAGTTAATGACATGAGTATAGTTTTACGATTAAATACTTTTAGCCGAAAAAGAGAGCATAACTTACGCTTAAGAATATTACATTTTTGTTAAAATCATAATTTATCTTTAAGATATGCTGCCGTATAAGATTCTTTTACCTTAATAACTTCTTCAGGAGTTCCAAAAGCAATAATTTGACCTCCATTTTTACCACCTTCTTGTCCCAAATCAATGATATAATCGGCGCATTTTACAAGATCTAGATTATGCTCAATAACGATAATAGAATGCCCTTTTGCGATTAACTCATTAAATGATTTTAATAATTTTTGAATATCGTGAAAATGAAGCCCCGTTGTTGGTTCATCAAAAATAAATAAGGCCTTTTCCTTTGTAGTACCTTTAACAAGAAAAGAAGCTAATTTAATTCGTTGTGCTTCTCCTCCAGATAGCGTAGAAGAACTTTGTCCCAATTGCACATACCCTAACCCTACATCTTGAAGAGGTTGTAATTTTCTGGTAATCTTAGGCTGTTTATGTTCTGTAAAAAAGTCAATAGCATTGTCAATTGTCAATTTTAAGATATCATCTATATTTTTGCCTTCAAAAGTGACTTCTAACACATCTTTCTTGAAACGTTTTCCGCTACAAGTTTCACATTCAAGATGTACATCAGCCATAAATTGCATTTCAATAGTAACTTCACCTTCGCCTTTACAAGTTTCGCATCGTCCACCATCAACATTAAAAGAAAAATGTTTTGGTTTGTAATTTCTGATACCAGAAAGTTTTTGAGAAGCTAATAATGATCGGATATCATCATAGGCTTTTATATAAGTAACTGGATTAGATCGAGAAGATCTACCTATAGGATTTTGATCAACAAATTCTATATGTTTTACAGTGCTAAAATTACCTTTAATAGCTGTAAAATCACCAGCTTTTTCACCGTATCCTCCAGTTTCTTTTAGCATAGCAGGATATACTATTTTTTTAATCAAAGTACTTTTTCCACTTCCAGAAACTCCAGTAACTGCCGTGAATACGCCCAGAGGTAATGTTACATCAATATTTTTTAAATTATTCTCTCTAGCTCCAATAATATCGATATGATATTTAAACTTTCGTCTCTTTTTAGGAACTTCGATTTTCATTTCTTCATTAAGATACTTTGCGGTAAGCGAACTAGAAGCAAGAATTTGTTTAAAAGTACCTGTAGCGACTACTTCACCACCATAAGTCCCTGCCTCAGGACCAATATCAATAATCTCATCAGCAGCTTTCATGATATCTTCATCATGTTCTACTACAATTACGGTATTACCTAAGTCTCTTAAAGAGATTAAAACTTTAATTAATTTTTCGGTATCTTTTGGATGTAAACCTATGCTTGGTTCGTCAAGAATATACATAGATCCAACTAAACTACTGCCTAGAGATGTCGCCAAATTAATTCGTTGAGATTCTCCTCCAGAGAGTGTGTTAGATTTACGATTAAGCGTTAAATAATCTAAACCTACATTGCTTAAAAACTGTAATCTAGAATTGATTTCTTTGAGTAATCTTTTGGCTATTTGAGCATCATGATCACTTAAAGTTAGTGAGTTAAAAAAATCAACCAATTCGTTTAACGGACTTTCAACAAGATCGGTTAATGTTTTTTGGTTTATTTTTACATAATTAGCTTCTACACGTAATCGTTTTCCTTTACAACTATTACATTTAGTTTTACCTCTATAACGAGATAACATTACACGATTTTGAATTTTATAAGCTTTGGCTTCTAATTCTTCAAAGAATTGATTAATTCCTTCAAAAAACTCATTTCCTTCCCATAAAACATTTTTTTGCGCTTCAGAAAGTTCAAAATATGGTTTGTGTATAGGAAAATCGAATTTATAGGCATGTTTGATTAATTGATCTTTATACCAACTCATACTTTCTCCTTTCCATGGAGCAACAGCTCCTTCAAAAATACTGATAGAAGTATTAGGAATAACAAGTTCTTCATCAATACCAACCACATCTCCATATCCTTCGCATTTTTGACAAGCACCGTATGGATTATTAAAGCTAAAAAGATGGATATTTGGCTCCAGGAATGAAATACCATCTAATTCAAATTTATTACTAAACTCACGAATAGAATGATCTGCTAGACTCTCGATATAACAAACACCTTTCCCTTCATAAAAAGCAGTATTAATCGCATCTGCCAATCGATTGAAAAAATCTTCATTGTCGCGTTTAATGATACGATCTACGACTAAGTGAATAGTAGCATTTTTTTCTATTGTATACGTATCGTCGATTCTATGAACGGTATCATTAAGTTTAATTCGGGCATATCCTTGTTGTTGTAAAACTTTTATTTTCTCCTCAATAGTTCGACCTTCTTCTACATGAATAGGAGAGAGGAGAAGTAATTTAGCACCTTCGTCATATGAGTTGACAAAATCAACAACATCTGTAACAGTATCTTTTTTTACTTCGTTATTAGATATAGGAGAATATGTTTTACCAATCCGCGCAAATAATAATTTTAAATAATCATATATCTCTGTTGTAGTACCTACGGTAGACCTTGGATTTGTTGAATTTACTTTTTGTTCGATTGCTATTGCAGGAGCAATACCTTTTATATAATCGACTTTAGGCTTGTTTAAACGGCCTAAAAATTGACGAGCATAAGATGATAAACTCTCTACGTATCTACGTTGTCCTTCAGCATATAAAGTGTCAAAAGCTAAACTAGATTTACCAGAACCGGATAAACCTGTAATTACTACAAGTTTGTTACGAGGAATGATAGTGTCAATATTTTTTAAATTATGAAGCTTAGCACCTTTAATAATAATATTATCTTTTGGATCTACTTTTGTTATGTCTTGAATCATCTTTATGAATTACCGTCAAAGCGTCAAAGATAATCAATCATTAGCAGTATTTGAAGTATTCTAAATAGGAGGTTGCAGTTAAAAAAATTAACAAAACATGCTTGTTTTTTCAATTTTGTTGCTATATTAGCAATTCATTAACGCAATCTTAAAAGCATCGCCTATAGATATATTATTACTTTTTTAAACGTATTATAAATAACCCTAATCTACATTGTAGAACTAAAAAAGTAATAGTATGAAATGCACTACTCTCTCTGATGCTGTACTCGTAAGTGACTATATTAAAGGTAATGAAGAAGCGCTTGCTATATTAATTGAAAGACATAAGCAACGTATTTATAGTTTTATCTATTCAAAAGTGTTTGATCGCGATATTTCTGAAGATATTTTTCAAGATACTTTTATAAAAGTAATTAATACCCTTAAAAAAGGGCGTTATAATGAAGAAGGTAAATTTTTACCTTGGGTTATGCGTATTGCTCACAATTTGGTAATAGATCATTTTAGAAAAGACAATCGTATGCCAAAGTTTGAAGACAATGGAGAATTTAGTATTTTTTCAATTATAAGTGATGGATCTTTAAATGCAGAGCATAGATTAATTAAAAATCAAGTCGAAAGTGATATTCGTAAACTAATTGATGAGTTACCTGAAGATCAAAAAGAGGTTTTAATGATGCGCATGTATAGAGATATGAGTTTTAAAGAAATTTCAGAAAAAACAGGAGTAAGTATTAATACTGCTTTAGGGAGAATGCGTTACGCATTAATCAATTTACGTAAAGTTATAGAGAAGCATAATATCGTTTTAACAAATTAAAAAGAACGATAATACAATAAAAGTGACTTTTGCCCGTTATATACATAATAGTTAGTTAACCTAAAAGTATTATATGACAAATTTTTACTTTTCATCCTATTCAGAAGAACAACAATTTCAACCTAAAAAGAAGACAATAGATTTTCTTTTAAATTATTCAAAGGCTTTAAGTGTTATAGATTATAAAGCAATGAAGTTTGAAATACTTCTAAATTAAAAACAGCGCCCTTATTATATATAGTAAGGGCGCTGTTTATTGTAATAATATTAATTTGAATTAACCTTCCTTCCAAAAGAAAAGTAGTACCAGATAAGATCTGATACTACTTTTTTATTTATGTAAATGTAAAAGGGATAATATATACTATCTTGGAGCAGGAACTTCTGCATAAAGAGAAGTGATATCATTCATATCTCTTGTTAGAGAATTTAAAGTAACTCCAACTGTAGCTGGCTTTAAACTTTCATTTAATTTTAAACTCTTTTTTGCAAAAGACCAGTTTTGTGAAGCTCTTCTAAGCTTAGATGTAATTTCATTAGTGTTAGTAACTTTTTCACCAATTAAATCTAATAATCTTTTATCCATAGTTTTAATCGCACCGTTAAATTTAATCTGAATTTGATCAGCTGGTAATTCAAGGTAAGATGCTACATAAAATAAACCGATTTGTTGTGATAACATACGTAGAGAACCTGATTTATCTATAATTTTTTCAACTTTAGATTTAGATCCTTTAGTACTAATTGCAACCATGTTCTCAGTAGCTAGTAAAAGAAAAGAAGAAGAACTTAATACGCTATTAGAAATAGCTTTAGAATAGGTTGTTGAACTAACTTTATCTCTAAAATTAAACCAAATACGCTCTACTTTTTCCATAGCTGGATTAATTTCGGTGTTTTTCTCAAAATAACGTTTTAAATTTTGATGAGATTCTTCAAATTGAGCCATACTTTGGTCTAATTCGGCTTTGTATTTATCTGCATCGATATCGGCAGAAATCATAAGAAATGCTTTTGCAATTTTTTGTGACAACATACGTTGCTTTCCTGCAGCATTTACTGCGTGACTTAAATTTTTGTATTGAGCGTTAACGCTAAAACTGCTAGCAATTATTAATGCTAAAATTATAATTTTCTTCATGTTGATTTGAGTTAATGTTAAATTATGTTTTTTTTAGGCAACAGCAAATTTACTTCTAGATACTAGTATGAAAGATGATAAATATCAGTTTTTATTAAAAAATATTTTACTATTAGCCTAAGGGGAATAATTAATTAATATTAGTTAATTTTTATTTTGGACTCGGGATTTTTGCATACAAACTAGTGATGTCATTCATTTGATCCATAAATGTATTAAGAGTTACACCAATAGTTGCAGGTTTTAAATTACCTTCTAATTTCAAACTTTTTTTAGCAAAAGACCAATCTTGAGCAGCTCTACTTAATTTAGATGCAATTTCTTTAGTATTCACAGATCTTTCACTAATTAAATCGTCTAATCTTGTATCCAAAATTTTAATAGCCGTATCAAATTGACTTTTTATTTCAGGAGTTTGCAATTCTAAAAAGGTAGCTACATAATAGATTCCAATTTTTTGAGAAAGCATGCGTAATGATCCAGATTTGTCTACGATTTTTTCAACTTTAGATTTTGAACTCTTTGATAAAGTATTCATTACATTTTGAGTTGCTTGCAATAAAAAAGAAGATGAGTTGATTACACGATTGCATTTAATCTTAGTATACTCATGTGTATTTGCTGTTTCTCTAAAGTTAAACCAAATAAGTTCAACCTTTTTCATAGCATTGTTAACCTCTATATTACTACTGAAATATTTTTTCAATTTGTGATGAGCTTCACTGAATTCAGCCATACTATTATCCAATTCATTTTGATATTTATCTACATTGACTTGTGCAGCAATCATTAAAAAAGATTTAGCTATACGTTGAGAAAGCATACGTTGTTTTCCGGCTTGATCAATAGCTTCACTAAGAGATCTATATTGAGCGTTTATAGTGAATGAGCTAACTAAAAGGAGCGTTAAGAAGAAAGCTTTTTTCATTACGATTTGAGTTTTATAATTGTTAATTTAGGTTGTAACAAAGCTATCTGAAAATACCGATATAAAAACTGACTTTTATCAGTAATGGAATTAAAACTTTTTGATATTTAGTGAGGTAAAGTGTAGTGTAAAAAATAAGCACTCAATTAGAGTGCTATATATCAGATGAAAAGAGTAAGTGGAATATTATTTTTTATTTTTTAAGTACTCATTAATGACTGTTTTTCTACCTATAGTTTTTGTAATAATATCTTTATCTAAATCCCATCCTCTAGCAGGTGAGTATTCTCTACCATACCATATTATTTGTAAATGGAGGTCATTCCAAATTTCTTTAGGAAATAATCGTTTGGCATCTTTTTCTGTTTGAGCGATGCTTTTTCCGTTACTAAATCCCCAGCGGTGCATTAATCTTTGTATATGAGTATCTACAGGAAAAGCAGGAATGCCAAAAGCTTGCGAAAGTACAACTCCAGCAGTTTTATGCCCTACAGCAGGTAATTCTTCTAATGCCTCAAATGTTTTAGGAACTTCACCATTATGCTTATCTATTAAAATATGCGACAATCCATGTATCCCTTTTGATTTCATAGGACTTAGTCCTACAGGGCGGATAATATCTCTAATTTCATCAATAGATAATTTAATCATATCATAAGGATTATCTGCTCGTTCAAATAACAGTGGTGTAATTTGATTGACTCTTACATCAGTACTTTGCGCACTCATTAAGACTGCTATTAACAAGGTATATGGATCTTTATGATCTAATGGAACTGGAATTTCTGGATATAATTCTTGAAGTGTTTTAATAGTGAATTCAACTTTTTCTTGCTTGTTCATTTTTTGTACTTTTATGCTAAAATATAAAAAAGATTTTGGCTGTTGATTTAATAACCAAAACTAGTATAGTAACAAGATGACAACATTAAATATAGGGGATGCAGCTCCTAACTTTACTGCATTAGACCAAGAAGGAAATACAATAACTCTAAAAGATTATGAAGGAAAGAAACTAGTAGTGTTTTTTTATCCTAAGGCAAGTACTCCAGGGTGTACCGCAGAAGCATGCAATCTTAGAGATAATCATGAAACTTTTCTAGCTCAAGGATATGAGATTTTAGGAGTAAGCGCAGACAGTGCTAAAAGACAACAAAATTTTAAAAACAAGCATGAATTGCCGTATCCATTATTAGCAGACGAAAGTAAAGATGTGATTAATGCATTTGGTGTTTGGGGGCCAAAGAAATTTATGGGAAAAGAATATGACGGAATTCATCGTACAACTTTTGTAATTGATGAAAAAGGAATTATTAGTGATGTAATTTCAAAGGTAAAAACAAAAGATCACGCAGCACAGATCTTATAATATTTAAGATTTTATAAAAAGAAAAAGACTTCGTATTATGAAGCCTTTTTCTTTAGTATTTAATTTATATAGATTCTTCAAGAGCTTTATACCCAAAAAGTTCATTATCTTTAATAATATCAGCTACACCTTCAGGTAATAGAGCTTCCCACCCTGGTTTTCCTTCTTGAATATACTGCAATACTTCTCGAGAATAGATAGACATGATATTTTCATCATATCCTGTAATATCTTGAAGTTTTCCATTGTATTTAAAGAACTTATATAATTCTTTCATACGTGGATGTACTTTAAGGTTATCACTATTTGTTAGATCGCCAGTTGCATGATCTTTAAGTGGATACATGTATACTTTAAGATCTTTAAAGAACAATTTACCAAAAGCTTCTAAAATCCCACCACTTAAATGACGGTAATATTTTTCATCAAAAATTTCTACTAGATTATTTACTCCCATGGCTAATGCCATACGAGCTTTGGTATAATTAGAGAAGTATTCAACAACACGATAGTATTGTTGGAAATTAGAAATCATCACTGTTTGCCCAAGAGAACAAAGTAACTGTGCACGTGCCATGAAATCTTCTTCATCAATTTCACCTTCAGCACGTAAATTAGACAGCGTAATTTCAAAAATCACCTCCGTATTTTCCTTTTCAACCTTGTTTTCGCGAACAAACATATCAAGAGCTTTCTCATAGATATCCATGTTTACTTTCGTTACAGGCCTAAAACTACCTCTTAATGCAAGAATATTTTTTTTGTATAAGATTCTAGCAGGTAATACATTATTTCCATCAGGACCAAACATTACAGCCTCAGTCATTCCGTTTTTAACAAGTTGTAAACTCATCAAGCGGTTATCAACTTTCTCAAAACGGGGACCAGAAAAATTAATAGTATCTATTTCTATTTGATCTTTGTCTAAGTGGTCATATAAATAGCGGAGTAATTTTTTTGGATTATCATATTTATAATAAGCACCGTAAATTAAGTTTACACCTAATGTACCCAACGTCATTTGCTGTAATTTAGCATCAGTTTCGTGAAAGCGAACGTGTAATATTATTTCATTATAATCCTCTTCAGGAGTGGTTTGGTAACGGATACCAACCCAACCATGTCCTTTGTATTTTTTTGCAAAATCTATGGTAGCAACTGTATTAGCATAACTAAAAAACAGTTTATTAGGATGTTTTTTTCTTGAAATACGCTCTTCTATTAATTGTATTTCATAATTTAACATCTTTTTCAAACGAGCTTCGGTTACATAACGTCTATCGTCTTCAATTCCATAAATGGCATCACTAAAATCCTTGTCATAAGCACTCATCGCTTTGGCAATTGTTCCAGAAGCACCACCAGCTCTAAAAAAGCTACGTACAGTTTCTTGTCCAGCACCTATCTCGGCAAAAGTTCCGTAGATATTTTCGTTCAAATTGATACGAAGTGCTTTACTTTTTATGGAAGGAGCTGATTCAAACTCTTTATCTCCAATAATGGTTATAGGCATAGTAAAAAAGTCTTTTTCTTTAATCTATTTACTGTCGGTAAAGGTACGCATATATATCTAAAATAAAATTATGAACATCGTAAAAATAGCTGTATAGTGTTAGGAATTTTAAATGTGATTGATATCGAAGTATTTTTTTAACTAAAGAAAATATATTTACATTTGTTTCATAGATTTAATGCATTATGACGATAACTTTTTTAGGTACTGGTACATCTCAAGGCATTCCTGTTATAGGAAGTGATCATCCAGTTTGTCTAAGTAAAGATCCGAAGGATAAAAGATTGAGAGTTTCAATTTTAATATCTTGGAATGATCAAGCATATGTAATAGATTGTGGTCCAGATTTTAGGCAGCAAATGCTAGTAAATCAAGTAACGAGAATTGATGGTATATTATTTACTCATGAGCATGCAGATCATACCATGGGATTGGATGATATAAGACCGTTTTTTTTTAAACAAGGAGATATTCCTATTTATGCACATAGTAGAGTAATGGAATCTCTACGTAAGAGATTTGAATATATATTTGTATCAGAAAATAAATATCCAGGTGCCCCCAGCGTAGTAGAAAATCTACTAACTAACCAACCAATGACGTTGGGGAGTCTGGATGTTATTCCTATAAACGGAATGCATGGTAATTTACAAGTTTATGGTTTTAGATTTGGTAATTTTGCCTATCTAACAGATTTTAAAACAATTGAAGAAAAAGAAATCAAAAAGCTTAAAGGGGTAGAAATTCTTGTTGTAAACGCATTAAGAAAAGAGGAACATCATTCTCATTTTAATGAAGAAGAAGCATTATCTTTTATTGAAAAAGTAAATCCAGAAAAAGCATATTTAACACATATCAGTCATGTATATGGTTTTCATCAAGAGATAGAACGCAATTTGCCAGAAAATGTGCATGTAGCATACGATAACTTAAAAATCACCTTATAAAACAAATTAGATTATGAAAAGTAGGATATTTATGTATCTCTTTATTTTTGCATTATTATATATACTATTTCAGTTTATGAATGCAAAAAAAGCTTCAGAAGTATATGATAAGAAAATTAGCTTATTAGAAAATAAAATTGAAAAGAAAGAAATTGAAAATGATTCAATAATATCGGCCAATTTAGATTTAACCTATTTTTCATTAGAAAGTAATGAAGATGCAGCTGCCTATTTTGAAGATCAAGGGTATGATGCAACAAAACTAGCAAATACAATAAGTGATCAGATAATAAGTCAAAATACGGCTAGTAAAGATAATCCAATTGTTCCTTTTGTTGGAATGGAGGGGAAAATGCAAATTAATAAGGTTCGATTATTAAACCATAAATGGATTATTGCTGATTTTAGTGATGGAACATATTGGGGAGAACTTTTTATTGTGTATGATGTAAAAGAAGATAATACGATAGACTTTGAAGTTGTAAAATCATTTTTATACCCAAGAAACTAATCATATAAACGAAAGACAATATACAAAAAAAGCGCTTAAACAATTTTAAGCGCTTTTTGGTATAAATTAATTTTCATTTTTAAACTTTTCTGATTGGCCTTTCCAATCGTCTCGTTCTATACGACCTGGGAAAAATTGAATAAGCTTATTCAAGAAATAAATATTCAGTTTGATTCGTAACCTCTATATTATAATTGAAGTCCCGTGAACAACATCTAAACAACTATTTTGATACTTATTATGTAGTTGATAGAAAGATACTAAAACAAGACATAGGATGAGACTGACTAGTAGATTAAAAATAATAATAGTAGCAGTAGGGCTAGGATTTGTATGGATTCAATATTCAACAGTAGTGTATGCCCAAAGTATTTCAAACAGTATTGATAGTTTACTAATCACAAAATACAAGCCAGAAGAATCAGGAACTGTTTTTTTTAGTCGCAAAAAATGGGAGTGTATTTATAAAAAAGCATTTGGGATAGCAAATTTAGAGCTTAACAGTCCTATGAAAACAACAAGTGTTTTTGAGATAGAATCTATGACAAAATAATTTACAGCTATTGCAATTTTGATGCTACAAGAAAAAGGAAAGCTGAATGTAGCAGATGAGATTACTAGATTTATCCCTTCATATCCAACTCATGAAAAGAAAATAACACTACATCATTTGCTAACACATACTTCAGGAATTAAAAACTATACGAGTATGAGTTCCATACGTGAAATTTCAAAAAAGGAATTAACACCTGATGAATTAATTAATTTTTTTAAAAACCAACCGATGGATTTTGATCCAGGAGAAGCTTATAAATACAGTAATTCTGGGTATGTTATTTTAGGCCGTATCATTGAATTAGTTTCTGGACAAAGTTATGCAAGCTTTATGCAAGAGCATATTTTTGACATTTTAGAAATGACTTCTTCAAGTTATGCAAGTCATTCAAAAATAACACCTAATAAAGCTTATGGATATCATAAAAGAAAAGAATTTATCAACGCTAACTATATCAGTTACTCATTACCTTATGCAGCAGGTTCGCTATTTTCTACAGTAGAAGATATGCTAAAATGGCAAAATGCGATAACCAATAATAGATTAATAAAACAAAAAAAATAGCCTTTACTAATTATAGATTAAATAACGGAACAGTTATTAATTATGGATATGGCTGGAGAATTGAGAATAAGAACACCAAAATAATGACAATAACCTGAATTCGATCTAAGGGTTTATAAGAATAGTGTTAATTGGTCTGATTTGGTAGTTTCAAATTTGATAGCAGG
>CANMKX010000006.1 GCA_947498595.1 uncultured Aquimarina sp. | reverse complement strand
TGCCTTGCAGCAAGAAGTTAAACAAGTCCAAAAAGCCCATATAGAGATGTTGCAATCTCAATTAGAATAAGAAATAAGTAAAGTTAAATCATTCAAAAAAAGAAATAATTGTTATGAAACAAATGCCCGCAGTACTCAGCGAAATACATATTGCGCAAAGTCTAAAAGAACCTATTTTTAGTAGATCCTTTTTTAGTTCAAGTTGCTTTAGAAAAAAACTTTGATAAACATATCAAAACCAGTATCCTTCTGATTGGGAAATATTCTATAATTTATATCATACTAAAGATATTGTTGGATATCAATCCTTACTTACACATTTAGAACAACAAGAGCAATTACCTAAATACACATCAACAATAAACTCTTAGAATACAAGAGCACTAAAAAAGCAATTCTTTTTCAGTGCGCTTCAAATTATTGATAATTCTTTTTTAAGATTTATCAGAGAAATTAAGGACATCTTGTAAAGCCTTGTCTGTGATAGAATGATCAAAGTATTGTTGGTAATTCATTGTAACACTAATATCAGAATGACGGTAAAGTTTTTGAAGGCTACGCATCGGAATTTTGTTTCCTGCAATAGTACCAAAACTATGTCTAGAGATATGATTGCTTAATTTTTTATCTATACCAGCAAGTTTGCCTATTTTTCGTAAATAATAATTCATTAGCGATTTAGTCAAATCAATTTTTTTATTCAACGTTATTTTATCTTTTGGAGAAATTCCTTTTAAAAAAGGAAATATATAATCGTTGTGATGTGTCTTTAAAGATTTGAAATGAGTTAATATTTCTAAAGCTTCCTGAGGAATTTTTAATGAATCTTGCTTTTCGTTTTTTCCCATCTCATAATGAAGACGACCATCATGAATTTGATCCCATTGCATTTTAATTACATCAGAGATGCGCATCCCTGCTAAATAGAAAGAGAAAAGAAATGATTTTTGAGCCAACCATATATTACTCATAAAAGGAAGAGATACTTCAGAAAATCGTACCAATTCTTCCTCTACAAGTCCTATTTTTGAAGATGATTTTCCACGTACCTTATATTGGTGTCGACTACCAAAAGGGTAATGATCTGCCGAGACAATTTTTTGTTTAATGGCTATATTATAAATTTTACGAATAAAAGAGAGATTAGAAATAATAACATTCTTTTTATAATTCTTGGATTCTAAATATGCTATAAAATCTTTAATGAATTTAGGGGTAATTTCTTTGAAAGCGATAACATCCGAATTCACAAAAGAGAGGAATAGCTTATTTTTATAAAAGCAATCTTTATAAGTGTTATATTCTTTTTTAAGAAATATTCGATCCAATTCTTCCTTGGAGATATCAAAAAAAGAAATCTCTATACGATTGTTTTTTATACGATCTACTAAAACTTTTAAATCAAAATCAGGATGTTCTACTTTAAATTGAGTAATCAATTGTTGTGCTAAAGCATATTTTTGTTTTGCTCGTGAATTGATATCCTCAGCGTAGGGATGTGAACGTCGTACTTCTGATTTTTTAGCATTCCAATACTTCTGATCAAGCCATTCGATATGAATATATTTAGGAGTACCGTTTTTTGTAATTCGTAGTGCTAAAGAGAATTGACCTAGTTTATTTTTATTGCTTTTATACAATAGAAGTTTTAATGTTGCCATAAAATAATTGTTGTTTGATGAATTATATCAAGGCAATCTAATATTAAATATCTATTAAAAAAATAATGCAATTCTATGCATTTTAATGAATACTATAGGATTCGCTAAACAAACATATTCCTTGTAAACACGCTACTTACAGTGTTTTTAAATCTATTGGAGCTTTATATTTATTTTCTTATCTAGAACAGTTATTTTCATATCAGGATGCTTCAATTTTAGTTGTCTTGCCAAACAACTTCCTGCGAGTGAAGCTCCTATAATTATCGTGTCTGATTCTTCTATTTTATTCATATTTTTTTATATCTATTTTGTATTATCTTTCGCAATGGTATCGTCTTTAATGATTTTAATAAGACAATTGCAACACTTCGATTATTTATTTATAATAACCTGGGTTCGATTAATGAACAACAACTTAATGCACTGATTATAAATAGTTATCATTCTAAGAGGCTTATTATCTTAAAAAGTACGGGACGTTTTTATTTGATTCATACCCAATAAGCAAAACACTGACTAACTGTATATCAAAAGTTATAAACACAATTCAGTTATAGAGTTATAAAACTCTATTCTATATCTATATTTGAATTTGTTTTTAAGATTATAGAAAACACTCAATCATTTTTTATGTTTTCTATTGTGAAATTATCATTAAACAAGGAGAAGGTGAACTACAATGGTGTGAGTTAACATTTTTTTGCAGTGAGTAAATGTTTTTCTCTTGTGAATATAATACGTTAAATTCTTTTCCACCAGTTTCTAAAGAGACTCTAAATGATCCCATAATTTTAGTTTTTTTATCTTTTAGTATTAGTATTAAAAAATATAAAATGATTGTGCAAAACGACGAAGCGGAAAATTTCTTTCAAAAAAAGAATAAATAGATAATTAAATTCATCTATGAGTTATAAAGAAACATACAATGTATTATTTATAACTATGTCAGCTCATTTTGTAAGAAAGAAAAAATCTAAAACATCATTTTATTTAGAATAAAAATACAGTATAAAAAAACAAATAATAAAGTTTAATGTAAAGATTTTAAGGCATTTACAAAAATACGCGATATTACCACAAGTTAATTATGGTTTATACATTTTTGTAATTACATCAACTCAAGCACAATCAATTTTCTTGACTAGACTGCATAGTGAGCTCGGTATAATAATTAAATCATATTAAAAATAGTTTTTATCGATTATCTTATGATGAATACCATGTAATTAATAGTGACTTATACACAAAAAACAACGCTCAGTTCAATGAAACAAAACATAAGACATAACATATCAAGCAGTTAAGGTTTGCTAAAAATATAGTATAGACTATAAATTATTAAAAATAAAAATACTAAACCTATTATAATTAACACGACACTTACCTTTGAAGCTACTATTACTCTAGATGTTTTTGAATCATACAGAACGTTATATTCTTGCCCTATTTCAATATTTTTTCTTGACTCATTTTTAAGTTTTTCAACTATTGGTTTTGAAGATTTTGGGGGAGTGAATTTTATTGTTGGAATGTAAAAAGTTCTTATTTTGCCTTTATACTTTTTCTCATACGAATTTACATCGCTAACTTTTGCGGTATACTGTTCCATACTGATATTTTCATATAAGGTTTCTAATTCTGAGAATAGAAGAAAAATAGTCATATAAACAAGAATTAAATATGATAATGCTAATGCTCCAAACGCAAAACAACCTGTCCCCAACGAGATTGAAGTATTTTCATCCTCATTTAAACGTTTGTAAAATCGGTAAGAAATCCATAACGTAAATATGACAATAGGGATATTATAGTATGATTCAATCATCTTTAAAATAATAATTACTGACGTGCTTAGGTTATATCATTTTTTTTTAACAACTCATTCTTTAAACTCTCTTTTTATGACATTTACACATTAAAGAATCAATTAAACAGAGATAAAATTAATTATATAGACTCTAATTTACCTCCTTTTTTTGGACGATGAAGTATAAAATTGTAATGTGATACTCTTTCTCCTTTTTCATTTTTGTAATAAGACATTAAAGCTGATTCACCTCTAAACTGAAGATCTACACGTTCTAGAGCTACTAAGCGACCATTTCCATAAAAAACTATTTTAAAGTTTTCAATAGGTTGCATCTCAAGGTCTCTTCGTTCGTTAGAATTAAAGTTTATCAAATAATCATTCTCCCATCGTTCATGAGATTTTTTCTTCGTAAAAAATAATTGTTGAGCAATTATCTTTTCTTTGTTATATGATACAGCTGCTAAGCGCTCTTCATCTTTCCTTTGAAAAATATCTTTCATTTCGATATAAGCTGCCATAACCTCTTCGGTTAATTTTTTTAGCTGCTCTGCATTTTCGGTATATAATACTTGTGAACTTCCCCATTTCTCAATAGTATAAGGCACTTCTACTTCAAAAACAGCTGTATGCTCATAATATTGTAAATCAGGCTTTGTAAAATAAGGAATCTCTTTGTTATACTTTTTGATAAACTTTTTTTCGGTAGGAGATTCCCAGCTAAAAATAGTATACTCACCTGTAGATTCACCTTCTATAAAATCATCTGCCACAATAGACACTTTGATTTGGGCATTATCTAAAATAGGTTTAGGTCCTTTAATCTTTTCATCTAACCCAGGGAACATTCGTATTTTTAAGGTTTGTTTTCCCGCCTTAACAATTGCAGGGTTTATAGGTGCATAGGTGGCATTGATCACCCCACCATATCTAATATCATGATAAAAATGCATTTTTTCATCATTAATTAATACTTCAAAATTACAATTAGCAACGGTAATCTTTACCCAATGTCGAGTTTCTATCTCGTAATGCTCTACGGTTTTATATATATCTAAAAAATCTTGAATGGTTCTATCGGGTATATGCATAGTAGTTTGTTTTGTAATTTCCTGTCCACATGAGGTACAGGTTATCAATAATAATAGTATATATGTTTTTAAATGAGTCATTCCCTTATATTTTATTACGAAGTTACCAAAGGGATTTTAAAATCTAAGACACTCTCTAGCGAATCCATTAATATAAACTCACCTCCTGTTTCTTTTTTTACATCAAAAAGAGGTTCTTTACTCTTTTCTCGTTCAAGAGAAACTTTAACAGAAGCCTTGGTATTTACTTTTAGTCCATGAAACGTAAGTTTTGGGATAAGATACACTCCATCAGGTGCTCCATTTTTGTCATTTTCTACCCATTCTACGAACCCAGATAAGGTTACCCCTGTAACTACCGATGCATAAGTTTGTAACTCTATAGCTGCTCGAAACTCAAAAGCTTGTGCTATGCCCTCGTATCGTATACCTACATAGAGTTCCATATCAATAGTTCCTCCTATTTCTAATGGTGAATCATCCTCTTTATCGGTTAATTTTTTTATTTCTCCTGGTGCTAAATTTCCTTCTCCTGTAGCTGTATTATACTGAATCATCCCCTTTGCAAATAATGATCCCGTGACAGTAAGGTCAAAACGAACATCTAACCCTCCTAATTCCATCATTGCCATAATCGGATTGATTATAGGAAGTCCTTTACGGATCATACCAGCAAAATTAAAGATGACTTCTGCTCCTATAATGGGGTCAAAGGCTGCATTAAATTCTATATTGGTACCTATTTCATTTTGCTGTTGGCTTTTCGGATTTTCAGCATACCAGCTACCTGCCAACGCTATAGATGGCGGCACTACATTAAAAGACACCAATGGTGGATTAAGAGCTTCTCTAATCGCAGCAAAATGACCTGGTTTGGGTTCTTTTCCTTTTTTATTAAGCTTTGACTTGGTATCTGATTTTTTGTGAAAGAGTTTACCTTGCAAAAGATTTCCTATTGTTTTTTTTAGAGCTAGCATAGTTTTTAGCATTTCAATATACTTGCTATACGATGCTGTTACTTCAAAACGTTCTGCTGGACGATCCCAATCTGCCCAGAGCGATAATACAATATCAGAAATACCTTCTTCTACATTATTTTCAAAATCATATAATTTTGATTTTGATTTGCTATAGCCTGGATAATTCTTAGCTGCCTTTCTTTCAGTTTTACCTTGTTGCTTATATTTCTTTTTCTGTTGTCTATAAGTTTCTGCTTTTTTACGATGTTCTTCTTGCTTTTCTTGGTACGTTTTACGTAGTTGATTTAATTCTTCTTGCTGCTCTGTTGCATTATTAAGTTGTTGTCGTCTTATTATCTTCTTTTTTCCAACGTTTTTAATTTTTTCAGCTTGTTTCTTCTTTTTATCAATACGTTTTTGACTACTATCCAGTTCTTTCTCTAGGTCTTTAAATTTTTCTGCCATATCATCATGACGATTAATTTTTTCTTCAAAACCTTCTCTATCCTCCTTGTTCTCAATCTGCTCAATACGGACTTTGTAATCTTTATGTTTTCGTCTGATTTCATTGAAAACCTTAGGATCTGTATTATAACAAAACTGTAATGTCCATTTAATATCTGGATATACATCTACATTAATTATTGTTTCTGGTTGCCTGCAAGTATTTATTTTTATAGGATACTGTTGTATATTAGACTTACTGGCTGGCCAGATATATTGTAAAACATCTCCTAATGTCTCATTTTTGGTAGTTTCACTATATTTATAAGGTACTTCTATTGTAACTTTAGTATCAGAACAAGCTTCATTACTATATGTTTTTTTAGGCTTATTAAATGCTTTACCTGATACCCTATTAACTCCTCCAATAATAGTATTCAAACTTAGGCTTGAAGAAGTATGATCTTCATTAAATTCTCTATTATCATTATTATCTCCATGGCTACCATCTTCCTCTTCAAAGGTTAATCCTGCTACTTCAGTTTGATAATTAGGATCATCAGTTTTATTATTAAATCTAAATCCTTTATCAGTTTTTGAAGACTCTACAACAATAGCTTCTTCTATTTCAGATAGATTTATTACCTTATCTTTATGATACAGTTTTTCATTTCCAATAAATAAGCAGTTTTCTGTATTTGCATTTAATTCTATGGTTACTTCCTTTCTACCATGTCTTGGGCCTGCAACAGCTGCAAAAGACATTCTTTTTGGTTTTAATCCCTTATTCGCATCGTAAATTGTAGCCGTTGTATCTTCATCTCCTTTACTATAAGTAGCGTCTATCTTTGTAAAGAAACAAGGTTTAAAATCTGCTGTATCCGTTACTATATCACCAACTATTACAGGTTTATTACCTGATTTTGTTGCAGGGTTTACTTTATTTTTTTCGTTAGGCTCTGGTTTTCTAACTTTTAAAATATCTTCAAAAATCTTTCTCTTTACTCCTTTTACTTTACAGTCAACAATAGGGATCACATTTAACTCATTTCCTGCGTATATCCATCTCCTTTCAATACGAATATCGATAATTACTTTTTGTACCTTCTCTTTGGTATTTTTTGGATTGGTATATACTTTTACTTCTCGGTTAAAATACTTTGCGAAAGTATTATCTAGGTTTTCTACATCTTCATCTAAATCAAGTTGATAGTCTATATTTTTAATATCTTTCAACCATATCTGTATATCATGTCCATATAAACCTGTAGTATAAATATGTAATTGTACCGCTTCGCTAAAGAATTTATCTTCTTTTATAATAGCTCCATGTATATCCCTCCACTCCATTTTATCAATACTTCGAGGTCCTATGGCATTAATAAAAAATCCGTTTGTTGTTTTAAATTTGGGCTGTTTCCCTTTTAATACTGGTTCTACCCAACCTAAACCGCCACCAGAGTACACAGAGGGAATTTTAAATTTCACTTTTGGTCCTTCAAGGCTTTTATGTAATTTAGAATTCTCTGGACTATGATGAAACATATTTGCCACCCATCTGATACTTTTTACTTCTTCATCTGCTAGACATTCTGTATTGGCAAACTTTAATGTAACTGTTTTATCTGGTTGAAATGTAATTAAATGATTTACTTCATCTATTTCAACAGTATTCTCAGGGGTAACTACTTTTATTTGATTTTCATTTCCCATAATTTATCGAATCTTTTAATATCTTTTTATTGATTTATTATAGTATTAAGCTATCATTATCCTCAGTAAAAGCAAGTACGATAACTCCAGTAGAAAACATGCTTTATAATTTATCGTTTTCTTGATGGATTAATTTTATTCTTTTAGCTTTGGGAAATATTTCTCTTTATATTCTTTTATAAATTCTATTCTAGTATCCCAATTATATTTTTCAGGTTTACCCTCTATTAAATACCATAAATAAGCAGTTGTTGTATTTATCATTTTTTCTGGTATTAAACCTATTAAATCCTCAGGCGTATCACTTGATTTAGACCAAAATCTATTTTGGACGGCCAAATGTTTAGGAAATTCAGAAGAGTCAATTTCTTTAAAACCTCCTTTCTCAGTTGATTTATAAAATCTATATGTAGTATTATGAATATCTGTTTCTCTATCATAATAGACCAAATAAAAATGTTCTTTAAACAATTTGATAATTACAGGAATAAAAGAGGTTTTATGAATGTAATTTATTTTATTATAATCAAATTCTATAGCATTTTTGACATCTCCGCCACCCCAACCCATAGCATGCCCTCCGTAATATTTTTTTTGAGAATGGATTCTTATCATTTGAATTACTATATCTTCTGCTACTTCGATATTTTCTACACTTCTTTTCGTCTCTCTTTGAATACTTAAAAGATAAATACCTGCTACAGTTAAAATAAGCACTCCTAAAATTATGTATATCATATATTTAAAAATTCTAATTTTCATCTGATTTGAATTTATTTAATGTTCCCCCTGCTTTTCTATTAGCTCCAAAAGTCTCATCATATTTAGGGTCTTCTTTATCTTCTTTATATCCAAACTTATATACTGTAAATCTCAAATAGTTTTCTAGTTCTTTTTCGGAAGCGTTTTGTTTAAAAAATAAAAGAATTTGAACTGAAGCTGTTCTAGCATCTATAGCGCCTGGCACAGCATTTACTTCTTCATTAGAAGCGTTTAAATTACCAAATCCTCCTACCCCGGTTTTTCCTTTTTGAGCTACTGCATCTGCTGTTCCATGTTTATGCGAATCTTGCTCTGTGTAAGATTGTATTTGAATAATTTCATTTTTAGAATTTCTATATACATGCGCTTCAGAATAAGAATCCTGTATCATATGTAAAATTTTACCTATATGAAATAATCCAAAATAATTTTTCCTATTTACATTATAAGATTCACGACTAAATGGAGAGCTAGTTACTGCATCCATAAATCGAGAAGCCTTTTCTTTATAACTATCTTTTTTCTTAGATTTTGATTTTTCTTCGTATTCTTTTTTAACTTCTAAAGCTTTTTTATACCATTCTTTAGCTTGACTTACTATTTTATCTACAATTTCTTGATTAGTATAATCACCCGGTGGCGCCATAGAATGCCAATATGATAAATCTCCATTGTGACTTCTGTATACAAGCTTATTCCCTTTTGGATTATCCATATTCATTAACATATTAGGATAGCAAGTCTCTATAGAATCTGGATCTTTACAAGGAGCATCTGGCCAAGCACAACCTTCGTCAAGCATATAATCATAAACTATACCCGCAATTTCAGCAGCTTGCTTTGTAATATTTTCATGTACGGCTCCCATACCTCTGATTTTGAAAAACTCAACAGAAACTTTTTCTCCTGATTTTAGCTTAACAATACCGTGATCATCAGTATCATCTTCAACATATACAAGTTCTTCTGCCTTTTGTTTTTTAGTAGGTGTATTGGCATTCACCTTTGCTATAAATTTTCTTATGTTTCCATTTTCGTCTTTTATATTAAATGTAGCATATTCAAAATCTTTAAATAATAATTCGTTATAAACTATAAAATCGGATGCAAACAATGTTCCTTCATCCCCACTAGCATCACCACCTATATCATCATATTCATTACGTAACAAGTCATCTATATAATGTCCTGTCTCTTCTATCATTACTCTAAATAATAACCAGGAGGCTATGGGGTCTTTTTCTGCTTTTAATATTAAATTTTCATTTAAATAAATTGTTTTATCACGATAAAACCCAGCTTCTGAATCAGAAAGCGTTTTTAAAATTTCATACTTAGGAAATGGAATAGCTCCTTTTTCTAAATCATTTTTCAATGCTTTAACCGCTGTATGTTTTATCTCACATCCAAAAATCCCTCTTAATCCAGCTATAAAAGGTTTGGAACTTTCAAACTCTAATTTTTCTGTACTATCTAAATAAGGTGTTTTAAGACTTGATGTATTTTTTATATAGAGACTTGATGTTACAGATACAACCTCTTCTTGCTCTTTTTCTTTCCATTCCTCTTCCTCTGCGATCACATCATTATCACCAGATACTTCCATCTTTTTAATATTCACCAAAGGGTTAAGATGGTTTTGTACTTCTTCATCTGTTTGCGCTACATTTTCACTATTACCTTGCCCTATTTGTCCATGCCAGGTAATTTTTACACAAGGAGTACCTGAAATACTACAAATAGCTTTGCTATTTTCGGTAAGAATATTACCCCCATTATCTAGTTCTATCTTATCATAAGGGTCTTGCCATTGTTGTATAGCAGGAATACATGACAAATAACCCGAAGGTGTAGGCTGCATCTTACATTGTCCAAAAGTTTTCGCCTTAAAAGGCATCCCAATATCCATCGTATTAGCTACCAATTTTTTGCTACCAGCACTATCATTAATAAACTCTTTATTTTGTGATATTACCTCTAGGTCATCTGGTGCATTACCAAATTGACATTCACAAGTAGCTCCGTTAACTGCTATATGTCCTGTACTCATAGTTATCTTTTTTTACGCCTTCCAAAAAGAGAATAATGCTTTTTAGGCTTGGGATTATTATTTTCTATTTCTTCATTTTGGATTTCTTTTTCTAAAGAGGTTTTGGGAATTTTATTTTTTAAATTATAGATTTCAACTGAAACTTTTTTTGAATTTCCTGAGGAAAATTTCAGCATACTACTTCCTCTAATAGCATCAAATACAGAAGAATCTTTATAAATTTCATAATCAATAGCTATACTTCCTTTTACTTTTTCATTTCCATTTTTTTGAAAGAATGAAATACGTTTTCCTCTTTTCATTTCTTTCTCATTCCTCTCATCTACACAATGCCCTTTTTGTTCATAAATGAGAACTCCTTTTCTTTTTATATCTTCTCTAACTGTTTGTATTACTTCAAAAAGAACTGGTGGGCTATATGGGAAAACAGCTAATGGTTGTATTACTTTGTGCATGGGACGGCCATATCCTCCATGTATTGAATTAAAAAAGAGCGTAAAAAACCAATCTTCTTTTATAATTGTATTTATTTTTTGAAAACTATTAATTGCTATACTCATTTGATCAAGCATTAAGGTTACTTCATCTCCTTTGTAGCGCTTTTCTAATAATATTCGTTGTTGACTCCAACGATCTTTTATCTCTTTATGATTAAAAACTTTAATTACCTCACCATAAGGGCTTACCAAAACTTTAATTGGATATATTACTTTGCCACATTGATCTGCCAACGTATCAAAGAATAAATTAGGTCGTTTCTCATTAATAAAAACTTCTTTTTTTCGTAGTTCGAAAACAAAGCTATTATCTATTCTTTTTTTGACTAAAAGCACTTCAATTTCATAATGCACTTGCATTTTACTTTTCTTAGAACTATCTTCAGTATTTAAGATCACCCCATAAGTTCTTTTTAATTCTTCGGGGTTATACCAATATGAATTAATTCTAGATGCCACTTTATCGTTTAACATATTAACAAAAAATGAAACTATTTTTAGAAAAGTTTTATTTTGTCATTTGCTTGTATATCTACTTGCTTCGAAGACACCAATTCCATATTTTCTTTAGAACTTTCTATTCTGATTTTTTCTGCATTTTCTAAAACTTCTTGTGCTATTACTGTTTTCTCTTTTTCAGTAATTTCCATAGAATTTTTAGCTTTCAAATCAAAGTTCTCTGTAATAGAAATAGAACAATTCTCTCCTACATTAGAGATCATATCTTTACCTGAGTTATTACGCATATTTTCACCAGCATCCATTAAAATATTCCTCCCCGCTGATAAACTTATATCTTCACCGGCAGTAAGATTAATACTTTTCAACGCGTTAATCGTGATGGTTTCTTCTTTCGTATCTATAATAAAATGATTTCCTTTTTTATCTTTTATAGTAATACTTTCTCTACGATCGGTATCATTAAACTCAATCGTATGCCCACTTCGTGTAATAATACTTTTATAATTATTCTCACTTCTTCCTCCTGCTCCTGTAGTTCCATTAAATAAACTTCCCATCACAAAAGGTCGATTAGGATCATTATAACGGAACCCCACCATTACTTGATCGCCAACCTCTGGAATGAAAACACTTCCTCTATTTTGTGCATGTAGTTGACTGCTACCTGCATCATTGGTCATTACTCGTATCCAAGAACTTCTCATTTCTTTGGCTTGCCATAGAAACTGTACTTGTACTCGTCCTTTTTGTTTGGGATCATCATTAGACAATACCGTAGCAACTTGCGGATGAGATTCTGGTAATACTACTTCAGGTTCTGGTAAGATTTCTATTCCTGAAGCAATGGCTTCAAAGCTATTGGTATATTCACTTAAGCCTGTAGCTTCATGCCTGATTTTCGTAATAATGTATTCTCCATAATTTTTAACATCAAAGCTTCCGTTGGTATATCGAGCCGACGTTACTTTGATCACTGTACCAACAGTTAGTCCTTGTTTGGTACTCGTTCCTGTGAGTACGTTTGCTTTGGCAAGTGTACTGGCTTGCTTATTTTTATTAATCCTATCAATCTCACTTTTATCTTTTGTTCTTGTGATGCTATGATCGGTAGTATTGATAGGGTACAATTCTTTTGAAGTTTCGAAAGCATAGTTCCCTAATTCGTTCAGCCCAACGATTTCTCCTTTGGTTGTTGATTCGTTTATGCTATCATCCAGTGAATTATAAGTGAAATTAGTGATTCCACTAGCAATCGTTTCTATGGCGATATTAATCGTATCCATATCTGCACCATATTCTACAGTAATAGGAGCTTCTAAGCTTGGTTTTCCAAATATTAATTTTACTCCATCATAATATAACCACTCATTATATTGCTTTGCCATGCGTTGTATGAACTTAAAATGGCTTTCTTGATATTGCGCTTGGTATTCAATTTCGGAAGTAAATAATGGTGCTATTTGTGCTTCAATACCTGCTGCATTAACTGTATCTGTAACGATACTCTTTAATGATGTATGCAACCAAGAATGCATATGTGGTTTACTTTCTAACAAAATAGTTTTAGAATACCCACTTATCACAAGTTTACCATCATACCCGTTATCGTGTCGGAGCTTGATACTAGTGATCACTCCAACAAATTCCATCTCATTAAAATTAATGACAACTGATTTACCCAACCATTTTTTAGAAGCATCTAATGTATGCCCTCCTTGTGTTTCTATACTGTCATAATCGACAATAACACTAAAAAAATGATGTTCATTAATAGATTGGTTTAAGGTAATTTGCTCAAATGTATAGAGAAATTCCCCATTGATACTGATAGAAGTTTTGGGCTTTATCATGATGATAGGTATTGATTAGATGATAGAATAAAAAGTATACTACCGTATGCAATCCTTACTGAATATATAAAGATTGCATACGATTTTTTAATTATAGTAGATAACCTTACTAAAAAGTAATGTTACCTAGAATAACTAAGCTACTGGCCAACGGTTATCGATTGCAGCATTTCCTACAGACATTTCTTCTGCTGATAATGTGAAACGAATTTTCATTGGCATACCATTGTTTACGTCTAAAATTTCTTTGTAGTATACGATGTATGCATTTTTGAATTCGATCTCTTTCATTTTTGCATCTTCGTCTGTTTTCTTGTAAACAACTTTCCCTTCAGTAGATTTGAATTGACTGTTTAACATCGCTTCAATAACAGACGTATCTGCAGTTGACTCGATCTCTACTGTGATTCTACCTCCAAATACTCCTGAAGAAACTTTTCCTTTTTTATCTGTATCTCTACTGAAAACATATTCAGAATATAATACATCAAATTCTTTTCCACCGATTTCTAAAGAGGCTCTAAATGATCCCATAATTTTTGATTTTTTATGTAATGAATTAATTGATTTATAGTCTTTATATTTTTTAGGACTAGTATTAAAAAATATAAAGTGATTCTATCAAATGACAGTGAAGAAGATTTCTATCAAAAAGAATAAACAAACAATAGATAATTGAAATTATCTAAAAGTTATGAAAAAACATACAAAGATTTGTAATGTATCATTAATAACTACGACAGTTTATTTTATAAGAAGGAAAAAGATTCTAAAATGTCATTTTCTTTAGAATAAAAATACGGCATAAAAGATTAATACTAGTCTTTAATAACAAGATTTTAAGGCAATTGCAAAAATACGTGGTATCACCATAAAATAATTACGGTTTATACATTGTTATCGGTTAGCTATTTTATTTATCATTCTTAATGAAGATTCTCTACTTTTTTAAACTCTCTATAATTATTTTTACAAAACTTGTATTTCTAATTATTTTTCAGTGCATAAAATTGCTTCAATAAAAGTAGTTACTTCAGCTTTTATAATTCTATTTCCATAAACAAGAGCATATAACAGATTACTTTATATACTCTTGTCTATAAAAAGTTAATTGTTCATTTATATATATTTTTGATATGCTTCTTCTAGTTTTTCATCATACCTATTTTTCTTATAAGCACTTCCGTTATATCCTTCGGCAAATTTTGCCCAGTTTTTTTCTCGCAACCAACCTATCAATGATTGACCTTTGTGTTGCTTGTTATTAATAAATAAACCGAATGCTTTTAAATGTTCACGTTCATGTTCATACATTTTAGCTACAAATTGATCTATAGATTCATATCCTAGCTTTTTATAATGATACCCTAAGATTTGAAATCCTCCCCATGAGGCAGAATTATAAGCTGCTTCATGCACTCTTGAATCTTCTGATATTCCTGCTGCTTTTTCTACTCTTAAATATTCTCCTATTCCTCCTTTGTAATACTTCTTTGTCCATTTTTGATATAGAACATTTTTTGTCTCTTCTGAAATAAAATTTGAAGGATCTATCTTTTTTCGTTCTAGTTCTCTCCAAAAAACATGTCCTTCAAAGAGAATTCTAGGCCTTCCATCTTTTAAAAATCCTTTTCCATTACTTTCTATTTTAGCAACTGCTTTTACTACTGCTTTTTCTAAATCATATTTAGTTGCGAAATCAATGATATCCTTTTCTGTTATTTTTTTATTGGTTATAGATATCTTTACTTCTTTGCTTTCTCCTAGTTTTCCCCATGTTTTCGGACCTACAATTCCATCAGGTACTAAATCATTATTTTTTTGAAAAGTAATAACCGTTTCTTTTGTTTGTTCATCAAAAAAACGAGTCAGATTTAATAAATATTTTTTTTCCATTAAAGCCTTTTTCAATAAAAGAACTTCATCTCCTTTTGCTCCATAGCGTAGTGTTTTCATATCTTACTGTACATTTATTTTTCTTAAAAATAAATGCCCTTCCTATTATAAAATAAGAACTATGTCACATTACATTAGCTCCCTTCTTTCTATCTATCTAATCTTCACTATAGATTATCTGTATATTAAAATGAAAAAGATTTCCGTTTTTTGATATCTTTATCTTTTTTCAATTAATTTTAAGTTATATCTCATGTCTTCTCAAACTCGTCTTGATCGCGCATATAAAAATGCACATACTATAACTTTTGATGATTCTTCAAAATTCATTCTATTTAGTGATTGCCATAGAGGAGATAATAGTTTTGCTGATGATTTCGCTAATAATCGTAATATTTATTATCATGCTATTCAGCATTATTACAACAATGATTTTACATATTGTGAACTAGGCGATGGAGATGAGCTATGGGAAAATCTAGAGTTCAAGACTATTTTTAATACTCATAAAAATGTTTATTTAACTTTAAGAGATTTTTATAATGATAATCGTTTAAAAATGATTTGGGGTAATCACGATATGGTTTGGGGTAATCCTAAATATGTAAAAAAACATCTCAGTAATTATTTTGAGCCTAAAACGGGAGAAGATGTTCCTCTTTTTCCTGATATAAAATATCACGAAGCTCTTATTCTTAAACACAAGGATACTGCTCAAGAGCTTTTTTTATTACATGGACATCAAGCTGATTTCATGAATTATGTTGGGTGGAGAATCAATCGTTTTATGGTTCGTATTTTATGGAAACCATTACAAATTGTTGGTATTGCGGATCCAACAAGTCCTGCAAAAAATTATAAGGAAACGATTAAAGTAGAAAGAAGAATAAAAGAATGGATAAAAAGCAATAATAATATCTTAACAATTATTGGGCATACACATAGGCCTCGTTTTCCTGAAGTTAATAAAACCCCTCTTTTTAACGATGGTAGTTGTGTCCATCCACGTTCTATTACTGGTATTGAAATAGAACATGGATGTATCACTTTAATCAAATGGCAAATAGCCACTACTAATGACGGTACTTTAAAGATTATTCGAGTTCCTCTTGAAGGGCCTCAAAAATTATCTTCATATATGTCCAAATAGTAGAGTTATTCTATATTGATTACTTTTTCTATTTGTGGCGCGTATTTTTTGATTGTCATCTCCACTCCTGACTTAAGAGTCATTTGATTCACACTACATCCAACACAAGCTCCTTCAAGTTGCACTTTTACCAGCTTATCATCTTCTATTGCTATTAGAGAGATATCTCCTCCATCATTTTTCAAAAAAGGTCTGATTTCATCTAATGCTTTTTCTACATTTAATTTTAATTCCTCTGATGTCATTTTCCTATTTTATTTTTTCGCTGCAGAGCATCCTGCCATTGTTGTTATTTTTATCGCTTCTGTAGGTGGTAAACTTTCATTACGTTCTACAACTTCTTCTACTACGCTTCTAGTAATTTCTTCAAAAGCGATTGCTGTAGGAGTTTCCATTTGCATTGCTGCTGGTCTACCTACGTCTCCTGCCTCTCTAATGCTTTGTACCAATGGCAACTCTCCTAAGAAAGGTACCTTTAAGTCTTCTGCTAAATTTCTAGCCCCATCTTTACCAAAAATATGATATTTATTATTTGGTAATTCATCCGGCGTAAAATAAGCCATATTCTCTATAATACCTAGCACAGGTACATTTATACTATCTTGTTGAAACATCGCTACTCCTTTTTTAGCATCTGCTAATGCTACATTCTGAGGTGTACTTACAATTACAGCTCCTGTTATTGGTAACGATTGCATTATAGATAAATGAATATCCCCTGTTCCTGGTGGCAGATCTAATAATAGAAAATCTAGTTCTCCCCATGCTGCATCAAATATCATTTGATTTAAAGCTTTGGCTGCCATAGGTCCTCTCCATACAACTGCTTGGTCGGGTTGAGTAAAGAAACCTATCGATAAAATTTGTACTCCATAGCTTTCTATAGGTTTCATCTTTGATTTTCCATCTACTTTTACAGATAATGGTCGCTCTCTTTCTACATCAAACATAATAGGTGCAGAAGGTCCATAAACATCCGCGTCTAGTAGTCCTACCTTAAATCCCATTTTTGCTAGTGTAACCGCTAAGTTAGAGGTTACTGTAGATTTACCAACTCCTCCTTTTCCTGATGCTACTGCTATAATATTTTTGATTCCAGGAATCGGTTTCCCTTTTATTTCTTGTGGTTTATTTTGTACAGGCGCTTCTACTTTTACGTTTATTTTCACCTTTGCTTTTTCATACACTTTTTCGTGTATTACTTTTAATATATCAACTTCGGCTCTTTTACGAATATGCATTGCTGGTGTAGTAAGAACTATATCTACAATTACTTCATCTCCAAAAGTGATCACATTTTTTATTGCACCACTCTCTACCATATTCTTTCCTTCTCCTGCAACTGTAATGGTTTCTAGCGCCGCTAGAATTTCTTTTTTATCAATTTTCATCACGCTTTTTCTTTTGCTAAAACAAGAATTTATACTCTAGTTTGCCTACAAAGATAACTTGAATAATTTAGATTATGAAGTTGCTAAATCGAAATGATTTATACTTAAATTTTGTTCTTAAATACATCGCTATTAGATTTCTTCATTTTTTTTGAAATAATTTATGCTATGCTTTATTTTCTATAATTGATGATTTTTTATCTAAAGAAAAACAAAAGAGGCTATGTTTATATCTAAGGAAATTGTTTTTCAATTTTCAGCACTCAAGCTTTTTATCGAATTTTAACCTAATTGCTGATTATTTTTTTATCTATCTTGTCTATTAAGAAGTTCTATTTTTAGTTTTATTCGTTTTGAAGAGTATGCTTTATTCTAATTCTTTCATAGGATCCCAAAATAAACGTTGAAAATCCACTACCATATTATCTTCCACTTCTACATCTTCACTCTCTAGTAGTTGTTGCATTAAATTTGTTCCTTCAAAATGATGTTTCCCAGAAAGCATTCCTTTTCGATTAACAACTCTATGCGCAGGAACATCTTCTTGACTCCCTGATGCATTCATAGCCCAACCAACCATACGTGCACTTCTTGCTGCTCCTAAATATTTTGCTATTGCTCCATATGATGTAACTCTTCCGAAGGGAATTAATTTAGCCACTTCATACACTCTATCAAAAAAATTATCTTCTTTCTTTTCTAACATATTTTATTTAATCAAATAGCATCAGAAACAAATATTCTTGCTAAGGTTACTATCACTAAAACTAACATTAATACTCCCATAAAATAATTAGAGTATTTGGTAAATTTAGCTGTCTTATTTTCTATCTTAAGAAAAGATAGTACATATAAATATAAGGTTGCAAATGTTCCTAATGAGGCTGCTAAAATAAATGCTGATACATTAACTAAATCATATGTTACATGAAGTGCAGCTCCTATTGCACAGAAAAAAGGTATTGGCAAGATATTTAAAAGAGAAACCATTACTCCCTTAAAGAAACTTTTGGTTTTTCCATTTTTATATGTTTTAACTTTAGGGCTTTTCTTTTTAGCTTTTACAAAAAAATATATAGCCATCAACAAGAATACAACGCCTCCTGCTCTAAGTAAAATATTTCGAACAAAAGGGTTGTTAAATATATATTTAGCTAATAAAATAGCTAATAACGCTTGTACCAACACCACTACAGATGCTCCAACGGCTACAAAAACCCCACTTTTTTTACCTCGTTCTAGACATGTTTTTGCCACAGTCATATTAACTAATCCTGGTGGCACCACCCCTAGAAGTGCTGAAAAAAAAGTGATTAAAAAGAGTCTTGTTAATTCCAAATCGGATATAATTACTTGATTTTAAATCTCGTGTAAGTTATAGGTTTATTTTGTTCTAAGTATTGTTTTTCATAAAAAGTTTGAATCGCAATTACTTCTTCTGGTGCTCCTTGGTTTTTATATACATCATGATTTGCATATAATACTTCATGTCCTTCTCCATGTAACAATCCTAAAGTATACCCATGCATAAACTCACTATCAGTCTTAAGATGCATGATTCCGTCTTCTTTTAAAATTGTTTTGTATCGTTGTAAAAACGCTGTATTAGTCATACGGTGTTTTGTACGCTTATACTTTATCTGTGGATCCGGGAACGTGATCCATATTTCATCCACCTCATTGGTATCAAAAATATAAGTCACAAGTTCTATTTGTGTACGTATAAAACATACGTTATCCATGTTTTCTTCGATTGCTGTTTTGGCTCCTCTCCAAAACCTCGCTCCTTTAATATCTATTCCTATAAAGTTTTTTTCTGGATATAGTGCTGCTAATCCTACAGTATACTCTCCTTTTCCGCATCCTAATTCTAAAACGATCGGATTATCATTTTTAAATATCTTTTCTCTCCATTTCCCTTTTAAGTCAAGAGCATTTTCTATTACTTCTTCTCTTGTTGGTTGAATTACGTTATGAAAAGTTTCATTTTCGTTGAACCGCTTTAATTTATTCTTGCTCCCCACAGATTATTTAATTTTTTGGTAAAATTAAGGAAATCTATGCATTGACAAACTCCCTTACTTTCGTTTTCTATATTAATTTTTTGATTTGATGAAAAAAATTCTTGTTGCTCCTCTTAATTGGGGACTTGGTCATGCTACTCGCTGTATCCCTATCATAAATGCTCTTATACAAGAAGGTTTTATTCCTGTAATAGCATCTGATGGAGATGCGTTAGCATTATTACAAAAAGAATTCCCTACACTCAAGACGATTGACTTACCATCTTATAACATAAAATATGCCAAAAAAGGTAGTTTTTTTAAATTCAAAATGTTTTTCAACAGTCCAAAAATCGTAAAAGCAATTCAATCTGAGAGAAAAGTTATTAAAAAAATCATTTCTTCGGATATATATCATGGTATTATTTCTGACAATCGCATGGGAGTTTATCACAAAAAAGTTCCTTCGGTGTTTATTACTCATCAGCTAACTGTTCTTACCGGTAATACAACCAAAATCAGTACAAAGCTACATAGCAAATACATTAATAAATTTAATGCCTGTTGGGTTCCTGATACAGCTACTTCTCAAAATTTAAGTGGTAAGCTTGGGCATCCAAAAAAAACAAAAAAAAATGTTGAATACTTAGGTCCTTTAAGTCGTTTTGAATATCACGATCTACCTATCAAAAATGATATTATGGTGCTGCTTTCTGGTCCTGAGCCGCAACGTACCATGCTTGAAGAAAAACTTTTAAAAGAATTAAAAAACTCCACAAAAAAATTCTATTCATTCGTGGAATCATCGAAAAAAAGCAACACATTTCTACACTTGACTCTATTACAATTTATAATTTCATGCTTGGTAAAGAGCTTGAAAATGCCATTAACAGCAGCGAATTTATACTATCTAGATCTGGATATACGACAGTTATGGATTTAGCTAAACTACAGAAAAAGGCTTTTTTCATACCTACTCCAGGTCAATTTGAACAAGAATATATTGCAAATCGACTGTCTAAAATGAGAATAGCTCCTACTTGTAAACAAAATCAATTTTCATTAAAACATCTTAATTTAGTATCTGAATATACTGGTTTAAAAAATTTCAATTCAAGTGTCGATTTCAGTAGGCTTTTCAACCTTTTCCATCGTAAATGAAAATTCACTTCCTACTCCAAAATCACTTTCAATATAAATCCTTTCTTGATGAGCTTCTATAATATGTTTAACAATAGACAATCCTAACCCTGATCCTCCTTCTCTTCTAGATCCACTTTTATCTACTCTAAAAAAGCGTTCAAATAACCGAGGGATATATTCTTCTGCAATCCCTTCTCCATTATCTGTAACCCTTACTATTACTTTATTTTTTATTAAGTTTTCGATACTCACTTCTGTAGTCCCGTCTTCTTTACCATATTTAATTGAATTAACAACTAGATTTGTCAAAACTTGCTGGATTCTTTGTTTATCAGCTGATACCCATATTGGATTTTCGTAATCCATATCAAAAGTCAACGTAATATTCTTTTTTGACGCTTTCATTTCTAACAAATCAAATACGCTTTGCGTCAATTCTACAATATTAAATGTTTCAATAGCAAGGTTAAGATCTCCAACTTCTAACTTATTAATCATATCCAGATCATTTACTATATAAATCAACCTCTCGACTCCTTTACTAGCTCTTTCTAAATATTTTTTACGAACTACCTCATCATCCATCGCTCCATCTAACAATGTTAACACATATCCTTGTACTGTAAATAATGGTGTTTTTAGTTCATGGGAAATATTCCCCATAAAATCTTTTCGATAATTCTCTCTCACGTTTAACGCCTCAATCTCTGTTTTTTTATCCAAAGCAAATTTTTGCACTTCTTTGGTCAACGTAGACATGTCTGTAGTTATTGGTTTTTGATGAAAATCATCTGCATCCAAAATTGTAACATCATCATAGATTTTCTTTACTCTTTTATAGATAAATTTTTCTACTCGATATTGAATAATAAAAAATGATGTTACATAAGAAATCACAGCAAACGTAATAATCATATAATTATTTATTGCTGATTGGATATACAAAAAAACGCTCAACAAGAGCGTTAATATTAAGGTGATATATAGAGATGTTCTAAAAGCAAATCTATATGTTTTTTTAAAATTACCTGCCATTTATACAACAAACTTATATCCTACTCCTTTTATTGTCTTAAAACTTTCGTCTCCAATTTTCTCTCTAAGTTTTCGAATATGTACATCAATCGTTCTCCCTCCTACAATTACTTCATTACCCCATACTTTATCCAGAATATCTTCTCTTTTAAATACCTTTCCTGGCTTAGACGCTAGTAATGATAATAATTCAAACTCTTTTCGAGGCAATACTAATTCTTTCTCATCTTTTATGATCTTATACTCATCTCTATTAATAATAAGATCTCCTATTTTAACTACATTATCCGAATTTGTATCTTCTTTTATTCTCCTTAACAATGCCTTAACCTTGCTTACTAATACTTTCGGTTTTATAGGTTTTGTGATATAATCATCTGCACCTGCATCAAAACCTGCTACTTGAGAATAATCTTCTCCTCTTGCCGTTAAAAATGTAATTATTGTATCTTCTAATTCTGGTATCTTTCTAATATTCTCACATGCTTCAATACCATCCATTTCTGGCATCATTACATCTAGTATAATAAGGTGCGGTTTTTTCTTTTTTGCAATGCGTATTGCTTTATTTCCATTATCGGCAGTAACCACCGTATACCCCTCTGCCGTAAGGTTATAGCCAACAATCTCCAAAATATCTGGTTCATCATCAACTAATAATATTGTAATATCTTTTTTATTCATTTGGTATGTTGTTTTAGAATCTCTTCTGAGGCTAATATACTACTAAAAATGTATCCTTTTAAATCAAAAATAGTTGATAACAATTCCCTAACATTATCATTACAGATAAATAATGCCGTATTTCTGAAAGTAATCGCATTACTCCTTTCCTTTGCGCCAAATTACAGAATATCACTAAAATGAAAAAAATAATTACCGTTATCGCATTGTTTGTTTTCGCGATAAATTTCGCTCAAGAAACTGGCTCAATTAGTGGAAAACTTCTTGATAAAGAAACCAATGATCAACCTTTACCTTTTGCCAATATTGTAATAAAAGGTACAACTAAAGGAACCACCTCTGATTTTGATGGTTTGTATTCTATAGAAAATATTCCTGTAGGAACATATACTTTAGAATTTAGCTTTACTGGATACGAAACAAAACAAATTTCGGATGTAATTATTGAAGCAAACAAAAATACGGTAATTAATCTTGGATTGGCTGCTACAGCTGCTCAACTTGAAGATGTTGTTATTAAAGTTCGAACAAGTAGAGAACGTGAAACAGCTTTGTTATTAGAACAGAAAAAAGCTGTTACAATAAAACAAAGTATTGGTGCTGAGGAGTTATCTAGAAAAGGAGTAAGTGATGCTGCTGCTGCTGTATCAAAAATCTCTGGTATCTCTAAACAACAAGGAGGCGGAAATGTATATGTAAGAGGTTTAGGAGATCGTTATTTAAATACAACTTTAAACGGTTTACCATTACCTTCTAATAATATCGAGAAAAAGAACATCGATTTAAATCTTTTTAATTCTGATATCATAAAAAATATTGGTGTTAGTAAAACATATGCAGCTAATTTTTATGGTGATTTTGCTGCTGGTAATGTTGACATTCTTTCTAAAGAACATTCTGGAGATTTCTTTATCAACGTTGATTTAGGTTCTGTTGTTAACACAAACTCTGTTGGTGAAACTTTTGTAAAAAGTGAAGGTACTGGTTTCTTTGGATTCTACAATCGCTATCAAAACAACCCGTATGCTGTAATTCTATCTCACGGTGTTGATGCTCAAAACACTGATGGTTCTGTAGGTGTATCAGGAAGTATTTCTGGAGGAAAATCTTGGAATATTGGAGAAGAGTCTCGAATTAGTTTCCTTGCTACTGCATCTTTTAGTAATGCTTACGAATATAGAGAGGGTACTGCTGTTGATTTTACTACAGTTGCAAAAAAACGTTTCCCTAATATTGAGGAATACGAATATAGTCGAAATACAACGGCATTAGCTTCTATTGGTTATAAAATTAATAGTGATCATAAAATAAAATTCAACTCTTTATTTATTAATGATGCTACAGATGAAGTTGGATATTATGGTACTAAAGGGTTAGGTTCTAATCGTGATGCTATTGTTGATACAGATAGAGGATTTTATCAATCAAATGTACAATTTGATCAAGACATGATTTATGTTAATCAATTAACTGGTAACAATAGATTTTCTGAAAAATTAAAATTAGACTGGGGAATTGGTTATAACCGAGTTTTATCAAGACAACCAGATCGTAAACGTATTAGTGTTGAACGTTATGATCTTGAATTGGATAATGATCCAAATACTAATGGTACATTTTTCAACAATATCGCCTTTGACAATCAACGCTATTTTCAAGATATCACAGATGATGAAATTAATGCGCGCATAAATCTTAATTATGAAAAATCTGAAGATTTAACTTTTAATTTTGGATATAACGGACGAAGAAAAGAAAGAGATTTTGAAAACATTCGTTATGGATATGATTTTATTCAGCCTAATACAGAAGTAGGAGATGTAAGAAATTTAAATGGTTTATTTACGCAAGAAAACATAGGAACTGTTTTCAACACTGTTGTATTTAGAGGCTTAGATCCTATTAATGGACTTGGTAATACTAATTTGCCTGGTGCACCTGAAAATACGTATAATGGTCTTTTAAACGTTCATGCTACATATGCTGATGCTGTTTATAAATATGGCGAAAAATGGACATTTGTTCCTGGTTTCAGAGTTGAATTGTTTGATCAAGAAATCGATTATAACGTAATTAATCTTCCTGCTACAGATCCTGGTTCTAGAGCAGCAGATGAATTGTTTTTACTACCTAGTTTAAACATTAAATATGCATTGCAAGAAAATCAAAATTTACGTTTCTCAGTTAGTAGAACCGTTTCTAATCCTGAATTTAAAGAAGTTGCTCCTTTTGTTTATGAAGATGTAACAAAACGTGTTGGAGGTAATCCTGATTTATTAAATGATCCTGCGTTTTCAAGTATTATTAATTTAGATTTAAAATATGAATGGTTTTTATCAAAAGGTGAGCTCCTTTCTTTTGGAACTTTTGCCAAGCAAATTAATGATCCTATCAATCTTGTTGTAGCAAATGATGCAACAGGTACTCAACGTTTTTTTAGAACTGGAGACAAAGCTGAAGTACTTGGCCTTGAGTTAGAGGTAAGAAAAGCTTTAATAAGAGACGAGGATGAAAATAACATATTGTCTACTGGTTTTAACACTACTTATACATATACAAGACAAGATTTAAAAAGTACTCAAGGAACTTTTAGTACAACTTTTGATCGCGATAATGACGAACTTCAAGGAGCCTCTCCTTGGTTAATTAATGCGGATATCAATTATAGTCCAACATTTGGAGATTACAAACCAATCGCTAACCTAGTATTCTCTTATTTTTCAGATCGTATCGACGCTTTAGGATCTGGACAACTAGGTAATATTATCGAAAAAGGAGTTCCTACTCTTGATTTTATATGGAAAAATAAGATCGGAAAACACTTAGAAATCAACACAAGCATTAAAAATATATTAGATCCATCTATTGAGTATATAAGAGAAAATACTTCTCAAGGAGATGTCCTTACTTCTTCATACAAAAGAGGGATCAATATTGGTTTACAAATGAAATATAAATTTTAAACAGCTATTAAATCAACACAATTATGAAAACTAGTAAATTTCTTTTAGGTCTTTTTGCTGCTTCAACATTAATCGTTGGATGTGCAAATGATGATACAGCTGACGTTGTTATCAATCAAAACGGCGGTGGTAGTGATACTTCAGGTAATACTATTGGAGGTACATTAACCTCTGACCTTACTCTGGATACTAATCAAGAATATACTTTAGGGAGTGCTCTTATTGTACCAGCAGGAAGAACATTAACTATTAATCCTGGTGCAGTAATCAAAGCTGCTTCTGGAGCAGATGTGTATGTTGCAGTTCAACAAGGAGCAACAATATTAGCAGAAGGAACTTCTAGTAATCCTATTGTTTTTACTTCAGGTTCTTCTACACCTAACCCAGGAGATTGGGGAGGTATTATTATTTTAGGAAAAGCACCCATTAATTCTGTTGCAGGAGGAGATGCTACATCTACTTCTGAAATTGGAGGGTTACCATATGGAGGTAACATAGCAAATGATAATTCTGGAATTTTAAGATATGTACGTGTAGAATATTCTGGAGGTAGTGCTGATGCTTCATCTGAGAATAACGGATTTTCTTTCTATGGAGTTGGAAATGGAACTACAATCGAATTCATTCAAGCTTTTGAGGCTAAAGATGATGGGATCGAATTCTTTGGAGGAACTGTTAATGCTAGCTACATTTCTGTTGTTGGAGCACAAGATGATTCTGTAGATTGGACAGAAGGGTTTACTGGTACATTAACAAATGTATATATTGAGCATAGAGCATCTCATGATAAAGGAATTGAAGCTGATGGTTATAATACTGATATAGGAAATAATTCTAGCCCTCTTTTTTGGTCAGCTCCAAGCATAAACAACTTAACAATCTTAGGGAGAGGGTCTTCTAACGA
Source organism: uncultured Aquimarina sp. (assembly GCA_947498595.1). Taxonomy (GTDB): domain Bacteria; phylum Bacteroidota; class Bacteroidia; order Flavobacteriales; family Flavobacteriaceae; genus Aquimarina. Next base: position 180,048 of record CANMKX010000006.1, on the reverse strand, counting down.
AAACGAATCGATACGTCTAAGAGCAGGTACTAGAGCTGTATTCAACAATGTTGTTTTAACAGGATTTGAAGAAGGTTTTGACCTTGATGGTGACGCTGGAGATAGCCCAACTGGTCAAGGAGTACTTGATAATGATACTGCAGTTACAAACATTACTTTTAATGATATCACATTAAAACTTAAAAATGATACAGGAGCTACTTTTTCTGAAAGTGATTTCTTCATGGGAGAAGGAACAGCTACAGGAGCAGAATACGATAACTGGAATTCTGGTTGGACACGCAATTAAAGCTTCTTGATTTTATAATAAAACCATAACATACACAACAGTAAAAACCGCCTAACTTGGGCGGTTTTTTTTGTTCTAAATGTTAAAATATTGTCGTATCTTTATTACCCCGAATTTTTAGTATATGAAAAAAATCTACCCATTTATCTTAATCGCCTGTATATCATTTCTTTGCTTTTCGCAAGAGATGCAAGGACAGGCTAGGTATTCTAATCAAATATCGCCCGATCAATCAATAGAAGGATTATCTATTTATCCTAATCCAACAACTTCTAATAAAATTTATATCAATTCTACTAAAGCATTGACAAAGCGTGTAGAAATATATAACGTCCTAGGAAAAAGAATATTGTTCAAAATACTCACTTCAAATGAGCTCAACATTTCTTCCTTAAAACCAGGCGTTTATATTATAAAATTAAAAGAAAAAGAAAAAACAGCTACCAGGAAACTGGTAGTTCGTTAATTTCTCTATGTTATTTTAAGGTTAAATCAACCTCAGTTGCCTCATATTTTGCGTTTTATATTTGTGATTGCTTATTTTAGCGCTCGGAATTAAAACACAGAAGTATGAAAAAAATTACCCTTTTATTATTTTTATTAATCTCGTCTATTTCTTTTGGACAGATTATAATCACTGAAATAGCTGATCCCAATAACAGTACAGGAGCTGCTAATACTAGATATGTTGAAATATATAATATCAGTGGTGGTGATGTTGACTTAACAGGATGGGAATTAAGACGATGGACTAACGGTAACACTACTACAACGAGTCAAATCGATTTAACTCCTCTAGGTACTCTTTCAGATGGTGCATTTGCTACTATTGCTGCTAATGCAGATGCTTTTTTAGCTGCTTATGGTGTTGCTGCTAATTTAGAAGGAGGTACTGCTGGTCCTGCTGATAGTAATGGAGATGATCAAATAGGTCTTTTCAACAATATGGACACATTAGTTGATATTTTTGGAGTTCCTACAGAAGATGGTAGTGGTACATGTCATGAGTTTGAAGATGGTAGAGCTGAACGTAAAGCAAGTGTTACTACTGCAAATACTACTTGGACAGATGCAGAATGGAATATATGGGCTGATAGCGCTGTAGGTGGTTGTACAACACACACTAATGCTGCACAAGACGCTCCTGGTATTTTTGATCCTGGTGCTTGGATTGGAGCTTCTGCGACTCCTGCATTAACAGCAAGTGTAGGTTCAACAGTTTTTGTTCCTGGTACAACTTCAGTAGACGTTAATTTTACAACAAGTAATTTTGATCTTACAGGAGATAATGTTGTTGAATATATTGTTAACGGAGGAACTCCTACCAATACTACAACAAGTCCTATTGCTATTACAGTTACAAACGGAGAGTCTTATACTGTAACTTTAGAATTAAAAAATGCTGGAGGATCATTATCTCCTCAAGTTTTACAAACTGTTAACTTTTCTGTAGCATCACCAACAAGCGTAAATACTATTGCAGCTTTAAGAGCAGGTACAGAAGGTGATTATTATACCTTAACTGGAGAAGCTATTTTAACATTCCAACAAACTTTCAGAAATCAAAAATTCATTGAAGATAGTACTGGTGCTATTTTAATTGATGATAATGATGGTGCTATTACAACTACTTACTCGGTTGCTGATGGAATTACAGGAATTACAGGAAGATTATCTTCTTTTGGTGGGTCTAAGCAATTCATCCCTTCAGAAGATCCTGGAGCAGCTTCTACTACAAGTAATACTATAACTCCTCAAGAAGTTACATTAGCTCAATTAACTGCTACTCCTGAAAATTATGAATCAGAATTAGTTAGAGTAACAGAAGTTACTATTGATAATACAACTGATGCAACATGGGTTAATGGAACTACTTATGCTTTAACTCAAAACTCTGATAACTTCAACTTTAGAGCTACATTCTTTGATATAGATTATATTGGTGAAACGATCAGTACTGATGCACAGAATATCACTGGAATTATAAACACTAGAGAATCATCTGGTACTGTTAGCCATTTTATTACAGCAAGAAATGCAGCGGATATCGCAGCTTTCTTAAGTACAAATGATTTTACAGTAAATGGTAATGCAATTACTATGTATCCTAATCCATCTACTACTGGTGAGATTAACTTTGCTACTGGAAATGAAAACGTGGATATCAAAATTTTTAACATCATCGGTAAAGAAGTTCTTTCTGCAAGAGTAAACAACTCAAAAGTTCAAACTTCTGATTTAGCTGCTGGTGTTTATCTTGTTCAATTTTCTCAAGAAAACAACAAAATAGCTACTAAAAAATTAATCATTAGATAATCTTATTAGTAGATTCATTATAATTTAAAACGCTCCTAACATAGGAGCGTTTTTTATTTTACCTTTGTTATTCAATTATATTCAATCTATTTTTATGTTATCAGATGCTGTTTTTTCAATTCAAACTCCTATTGAATTTAACGAAGTAGCCTTACGGGTGTTTAACTATCAATATATAAACAACCCAATCTATCAACGCTTCTGCAATTTATTAGGTATCACAAAAACCTCTGTTAAACATGCTTCCGAAATTCCTTTTTTGCCTATAGAGTTTTTCAAGAAAGCAAAAATAATAAGTTCTTCTAATCAAATACAAAAAGTATTTTCTAGTAGCGGAACCACTGGTAGTATCACTAGTAAACATTACATAACTGATCTTACTATTTATGAGACTAGTTTTAATAAAGCTTTTCATCAATTCTATGGTGATCCTTCAGAATATGTAATTCTTGCTTTGCTTCCTTCTTACCTAGAACGAGAAGGTTCCTCTTTGGTGTATATGGCAGAGAAACTTATTAAATCAAGTAACCAGCCCGAAAGTGGTTTTTATCTACATAATTTAGATCAACTTGCAATTTTACTTAATGATTTAAAAAATAAAAAGAAAAAAACATTGCTAATAGGTGTTTCTTTTGCTCTTTTAGATCTTATAGAAAACCATTCAATTTCTCTAGACGATAATTTTATTGTTATGGAAACTGGCGGAATGAAGGGTAAACGCAAAGAGCTAACTAGATTTGAACTCCATGATATTTTAACTAAAGGATTTAATGTACCGTATATCCATAGCGAATATGGAATGACTGAACTACTTTCTCAAGCATACTCTACGGGTAATGGCCTTTTTCAATGTCCTCCATGGATGCAAATATCAACTCGAGATCCCGAAGATCCCTTTTCAAAAATCAATGCTGCTAAAACAGGTGGTATTAATATTATAGATTTAGCTAATATCAATTCCTGCTCATTCATTGCTACTCAAGATTTAGGACGTGTATACAAAAATGATGTTTTTGAAATCATTGGTCGTTTTGATCATAGTGATATTAGAGGTTGTAATTTAATGGCCTTATAATGAAAAAAAAATCGAAAATTATTGGCTGCTTTTCAATTTTGGCGCTATCAATAGTAGCATTAATTCTAAGTAGTCTTTTACGATTTTTCATCCCTCTCTCTGGTTTTTATAGTTTTGCTATAACTCTTTTAAGTATTTCTTTAGGAGTCTATATAGTAAGTAATCGACAGTATAATTTTATCTTTCAAAACATAGGAATAATTGTTTTTATTTTTTTTGTGAAAAATTCTTCTTCGACAAAACACACTACTACTTCTGAATCTGATATTGCCTTTAACGGGTCTGAGTCTATTTATAAAGAATTGTTGTATGAACATGGAGATTCCATACCTGTATACAGCCAAAACAGGTATTGGGTTGATAATTATGGCAATACTTATAATCGTATCTTTTCTGTAAGAGAAAAAGATTATTTTAATTCTCAAAAAGAATACAAATCGTATACCGAAGAAAATGTAATCTCAGATTGGGGTAAATTATATCACTATTTAGCATCAAATGATGCTCCAAATCTTGATCTCATCATCAAACAATTAGCTGATATTCAAAAAGAAAAAAAGCTCAACAAAGCTGCTTTTGCAGAAATGGTAGTTACTTTTATACAAGATATACCATATTCTCTAGTTTTTGGACAAGAATGTCTTTCTGCCGATAATTATGAATATAGCATCAAAAAAATACTTGACGATTGTCCAGAATGTTGTATCGGAAACATCCCTTTTGGGATTCAAAACCCTGTAGCTTTTATGGGCAATTTAAAAGGCGATTGTGACACAAGAACCGTTATCATTTACGCACTTCTAAATCATTTTAAATACGATGTAGCTATCTTGAATAGTCAGCATTACAAACATTCAATCTTAGGACTTAATATTCCTGCTTCTGGTCATTATAAAACATTTAGAGGTAAACGATATTATACATGGGAAACAACCAACAAACATTTTACTTTAGGAACGCTTCCTCAAAATTTTGATAACATTAATCATTGGGAAGTTGTATTAACTAATAACATATCATCGCATGCAAACTAAACTTATTTATTTAGCACTTATAGAAATATCATTAGCTATTGTTGTTTCTATTCTTATTTTCTTTATTTCTTATAAAATCTTAAATAAGCTATTCTTTAAAAACACCACTTTGCGTCAAAACAATATGGCGTTTACAATTTTCACTAGCGGAATCATATTTTCTATCGGACTAATTTTAAGCGAAATAATACCTTCTATTACAAATATTATACGCTTATCAATGACTGGACAACATAACATCAATCTAGGGAATTTAATTCAGTATTCTAGTTTATACCTATTAATCGGCTTTGTTTTTGCTGTTTTGATCAATACCGCTGTTTTTCTATTATTTTCTATTTTAACAAAGGGTGTTAATGAATTTAAAGACATACAAGAAAACAATATTCCAACTGCAATTCTTGTTAGCTCTATATTAATTTCTATCACTTTGATTTCTAAAAGCAGCATCAGTTTATTGATCAGTGCGTTAATACCTTACTCTGAAAATGCAACTTTTTTATTATAATTATTGTTAAAAGTTTGTAATTCAAAAAATAAGTATACGACTGATAGGGTGTGAAACAAATTAAACGACAATCACTATGAAAAAATTAATGACCTTTCTTTTAATGAGTGTAGTATTCTCATTAAGTGCTCAACATGTTGATTACAATACTGATGATGGATTTATTGCTGAAGGATATGATGTAACTGAGTATTTTAACAACAAAGCTGTAGAAGGAAAAAGTAATTATACGTATAAACACGATAACGTATCTTATAAATTTGCAAGTCAAGCAAATCTTAATAAATTTAAAAGTAATCCGACTAAGTTTATCCCTGCTTATGGTGGATATTGTGCATATGCTATCGCTAAAGGGAAAAAAGTAGATATTGATCCTGAAACTTTTGAAATAAGAGATGGTAAACTTTATTTATTTTATAATTCTTGGGGTAGTAATACTCTAAAAAAATGGATAAAAGAAGGCCCTAACACTTTAAAAGTTACTGCTGATAAAAACTGGGATAGTCTAAAGAATAAATAAAGCACATAAGTACTGTGCGCTAACAATAAAGTTTTTTTTCAATAATTGATTGGTTAGTTATAAAGCCTGCTAAAGTAATACTTATAGCAGGCTTTATATTTTTATCAAATAGCTCTTAGCACATAATAATTTTTCTTTCCTTTTTGTAATAAAACAAACTGATCATTAATCAAATCTTTTCTGGAAATTTTATATCCTTCTTTGATTTTTTCTTTATTAACAGAAATAGAATTTTCTTTTAAAGCTCTTCTAGCTTCTCCATTAGATTTTAAAAAACCGCCGTGTTCAACTAAAGCTCCGATAATATCTAATTCTTCTTCAATAATATTTTTAGAGATTTCTGCTTGAGGTACTCCTTCAAAAACATCTAAAAATGTTGCTTCATCAAGATCTTTCAAATCTGTAGATGTTGATTTACCAAAAAGAATATTAGATGCTTTTATTGCATTATCTAAATCTTCTTTAGAATGAACCATTACCGTAATCTCTTCGGCTAATCGCTTTTGTAAAGCTCTCGCATGCGGAGCTTCTTTATGCGTTGCTATTAAGTTCTCTATCTCTTCTTTGGATAAAAATGTAAAGATTTTTATATATTTCTCAGCATCTTCATCACTTGTGTTCAACCAGTATTGGTAAAATTTATATGGAGAAGTTCTTTTTGCATCTAACCATATATTTCCTCCTTCGGTTTTCCCAAATTTAGTTCCATCGGCCTTTGTTATTAATGGACAAGTTAAGGCATACCCTTTTCCTCCACCAATTCTTCTAATCATTTCTGTACCTGTAGTGATATTTCCCCACTGGTCACTTCCTCCCATTTGTAATGTACAATTCTTTTCTTTGTACAATTCTAAGAAATCATATCCTTGAACTAATTGATATGTAAATTCTGTAAATGACATTCCTTCTGCAGACTCAGACGATAGTCTTTTCTTAACAGAATCTTTTGCCATCATATAATTTACTGTAATATGCTTACCTACATCACGAATGAAATCTAGAAATGAAAATTCTTTCATCCAATCATAATTATTTACTAGCTCAGCTGCATTAGGTGCATCACTATCAAAATCTAAAAATCTAGACAATTGTTCTTTAATCGCTTCTTGATTATGTCGTAAGGTTTTCTCATCTAATAAATTTCGCTCTGCTGATTTACCAGAAGGATCTCCTATCATTCCTGTTGCCCCACCAATTAAGGCAAACGGCTTATGTCCAGACAATTGAAAATGACGCAATAGCATCACTCCTACTAAGTGTCCTATATGCAAAGAATCAGCTGTGGGATCAATACCTACATAAGCTCCACGCATTTCTTCCATAAGATGCTCTTCGGTATTTGGCATCACATCGTGCAACATTCCTCTCCAGGTGATTTCCTCTATAAAATTCTTTTTCATTTTATCTGTTTATTTTAAACTTTAGCAAAGATAAAAATTAGCATTTTAATCGCTATCTTTTAGATCAGAAATCCCAAAATCATTACTTTAGTCCTCTAGATATACTTATTTTATGATATTAGTTACTGGCGCTACTGGATTAGTAGGATCACATTTAATTGCTCAATTAGTTAATCAAACGGAAAAAATTCGTGCGCTATATCGTTCTGAAGCTAAAAAGGAACAAGCTAAAAAAGTTTTTATGTATTATCACGATACCTCTGACGCTTTTGATCAAATTGATTGGGTAAAAGTTGACATTAATGATATTCCTGCTCTAGAAGAAGCTTTTGATAAAATAACTTATGTGTATCACTGTGCTGCAATGATTTCATTTAATCCAAAACATTATAGAAAGTTACGAAAGATAAACATTGAAGGAACCGCTAACATTGTTAATCTAGCTATTGCATACAATGTAAAAAAGCTTTGTCATGTTAGTTCTATTGCATCTTTAGGTACCGATCCTACAAAAAATTATATCGATGAACATAATGAATGGAATTCTGAATCTCTAAACTCTGTATATGCCATTACTAAATATGGAGCAGAAATGGAGGTATGGAGAGCTACTCAAGAAGGTCTTGATGTAATTATTGTTAATCCAGGAATCATTATTGGCGCAGGTTTTTTTAAATCTGGTAGTGGTTCATTATTTACCAAAATATATCATGGTTTTAAATATTACACTTGCGGAATCACAGGATATGTCGATATCATAGATGTTGTTCAACCAATGTTACAACTAATGAAAGGGGAATATAGCAATGAGCGATATATTCTTGTCTCTGAAAATTTAAGCTATAAAAATGTATTTACACAAATTGCTAAAATTCTTAAACAAAAAGTTCCTACTAAAAAAGTATCTCCACTTTTATTTCAAGTTGCCTGGCGACTAGAATGGCTTAGCAGTACTATTTTTGGTACCAAACGATCTATTTATAAAACTACTGCAGAAAGTATTTTTTCTGCTTCTTATTATAAAAATGATAAAATTATAAAAACTCTTAACTACCGCTTTATTCCAATTGATAAATCAATTAAAGAAACAGCTTCTTATTTTTTACAAGAGCTTTAATTTTTATATGCTCTCTTTTTTTTAGCTGCTTCAATTTCTTGATCCATTCGCTTTAATTCTTTTTTAGGATTTGCTTTGTTTTCTGCTCTACGAATAGAATCTTTTACTTTTTGGATAGAATCTTCAATTTTTACTATTCTCTCGTATTTTATTTTAGATTTTTCTACAGAATCTTTTATTCTATTAAAAAGTTGTTCGTATGCTTCAAGGTTTGCACTATACCATTTATTACTTTCAATAAAAGAGGTACTATCTATTTGGTGCTTTTTATAAATATACGTTACTGGATGTACCCCTTTTTCTATAAATATTTTCTTATTCACAGATCTAGCAGACTTAGCTATTGCTAAATCAATCAATACTTCTGCCATTTTATCTTCTGGAATTAGATTCTTAGGCTTCTCTAATTTTTCTATACTTTGACAGGATATCAAAAACACCAATCCAAATATGCATAATAATGGCAGTTTTCTTTTCATTTATTTATCTATTAAAAGTTAATCTAGAAGCATTTTTAACTTTATTAGGTTTAAAGTTTTCATAAACTAAACTACCATTAACAAAGGTATGTGTAATTCTTGATTTAAATGTTGTTCCTTCAAACGGAGACCACCCACATTTATATAATATATTCTCTGGTTTTACAGTCCAAGGCGCATTAAGATCTACTAAAACTAAATCTGCAAAATATCCTTCTCGTATATACCCTCTTTTTTCTATTTGAAATAACCTCGCTGGATTATGACTTATTTTTTCTACAATTTTTTCAAGACTTATTTTCCCTTGATGGTATAACTCCAACATTGCCGGTACTGCATGTTGCACTAATGGCCCTCCTGATGGAGCTTTCGTGTATACATTATCTTTTTCTTCTTTTGTATGAGGTGCGTGATCTGTAGCTACTACATCTATTTTATCCTCTAACAATGCTTTTAATAATGCATCTCGATCTTCTTTGGTTTTTACTGCTGGATTCCATTTTATCAATGTTCCTTTTTCTTCATAATCTTTATCACTAAACCATAGATGGTGAATACAAACCTCTGCTGTTATCTTTTTTTCTTCTAACGGAATTTTATTCGTAAAAAGCTCTAACTCTTTTGCAGTAGACAAATGGAAAATATGCAATCTTGCTCCTGTTTTCTTTGCCAATGCTACCGCTTGAGAAGATGATAAATAACAAGCTTCTTCGCTGCGTATTATTGGATGGTATTTTACAGGAATATCATCTCCATATTCGGCTACGTACTTTGCAGTATTTGCTTTGATTGTTCCTTCATCCTCACAATGAACTGCTATTAATAAATCTGTAGACGAAAATATTTTTTCCAATACCTCTGGATTATCTACCAGCATATTCCCTGTAGATGAACCTAAAAACAATTTCAATGCAGCTACTTTTTTAGGGTCTAATTTTAAAATTTCATCTAAATTGTCATTAGTCCCACCAAACATGAAAGAATAATTAGCATAACTAGATGCCGCTGCAATAGCAAATTTTTCTTCCAATTTTTCTACTGTAGTCGTTTGGGGATTGGTATTTGGCATTTCTATAAAAGAAGTAATCCCTCCTGCAATCGCAGCAATAGATTCTGTTTCTATATTTGCTTTGTGTGTTAACCCTGGTTCTCTAAAATGAACTTGATCGTCAATCATCCCTGGTAATAAATATTTACCCTCGGCATCGAAAATACGAACATCAGAAGTCTTAGCACTGATTTGATCTGCAATCTCTTTTATAATCCCTTTCTCTATATACACATCACCGCTTATGATCTTATCTTCATTAACGATGTTTGCATTTTTTATGAGTACTCTATCCATGATCATATTTCGTAACGCTTAAACAAGCTCTTTATTTTCATTGTTAAAACTCCAAAGATGGCCTCAGATATAATAGAGCCACTCATCTTTGATTTTCCTTTTGTTCTATCTGTAAATATTACAGGTATTTCTTTTATTTCAAACTTTGATAAATAGGCTTTAAATTTCATTTCTATCTGAAATGCATATCCTACAAATCGTATCTTATCTAAATTTATTTTTTCTAACACCTCTCGTTTATAGCATACAAACCCTGCCGTTGTATCATGAATATTCATTCCTGTAATAAAACGCACATATTTTGAAGCTCCCCATGATAGTAACACTCTACTCATTGGCCAGTTTACAACATTAACACCTGTTACATATCTAGATCCAATAATCAAATCTCCTTCTTGTTGTACACAGCTATTATATAATCGAGTTAAGTCTTTGGGATTATGAGAAAAATCTGCATCCATTTCAAAAATATATGCATAGGTCTTCTCCAATCCCCATTTAAATCCATGAATATAAGCAGTTCCTAATCCTTGCTTCCCTTCTCTTTCTTCGATATACAAAGCCCCTGCATATTGCGTCTGCAACTGCTTTACTTTATCGCCGGTACCATCGGGGGAATTATCATCAACAATGAGTATATGAAAAGGGTGTTCTTGCGAAAAAACACTATGTATAATTCGCTCTATATTTTCTATCTCATTATAGGTAGGAATGATTACTAATGAATCTACCATCAAAGCTATTTTCAGGCAAATATAATTAAATATTTGGGAGTAATTTCTATAGTCCTTTTCTATTTTTAATCTAAATTACTACTTTAATTATTTCAAAAATTCAGGCATTCGCCTCTCTTTATAAGCTGTATATCAACCCTAAAAAAGTATTCTTCATTTTTTTTCACTTTCTTTCTTTATATTATCTCGGATCATGTAATTTTGTTCACTTACTATTTATGGAATTAATTACTAGACATATTTCTTCTACAGATTGGATTACTTCAATCTTTATAACATGCCTAATACTTTTAGTTGTATTACGCTTAGTTAATAGTGTCAAGTTTTTTGATTTCTTAACATTATTTACAGATAACAAATATTTATCTACTCAACAAAAACAACATAAGGGTTCTAATCTTTTTAATACAATATTAGTAAGCATACAGATATTAACTGTAGCTCTATTTATTTATATAACGTATCAGACTTTTGATTGGAAAACTGATACCAAAGGATTTTTCTTGTATACACAAATAACAATTGCTTATATGCTTTTTGTATTGTGTAAATTACTTATTGAGAAGATTATTGCGGTTATTTTTTCTATTGAATCTTTAATTGAAGAATATACTTTCGCTAAACTAAGCTATCGTAATTACTTAGGTATATTACTATTACCAATTGTTTTGTTTCTAGCTTATACTATTACGCCTACTCAAATTTTATTACAGATAATATGTGTTATTTTTGCTCTTCTTAATGTGACTTCTTTAATTCTTTTTTACAAAAAGCAGGAAAATATCATTTATAGCAACTTGTTCTATTTTATTTTATATCTTTGCACACTTGAAATCGCACCCTATTTTGTAGTATATAAATTGTTTATACTATAGATAAGGAACTTTACAAAAGAATTACATATGAAAGTGAAAACAATTTTGGTTTCTCAACCGGAACCTAAAGTAGAAAATTCACCATACCACGACCTTGAAGAAAGACAGCGGGTAAAAATTGATTTTGTACCATTCATCCATGTAGAGGGCGTTGACGCAAAAGAGGTTAGACACCAAAAAGTAGATCTTTCTCAATTTACTGCTATTATCCTTACTAGTCGTAATGCCGTAGACCATTTCTTTAGAATTGCAGAAGAAATGCGTTATAAAATTCCTGATAGCCTAAAATACTTTTGTCAAAGTGAAGCTGTTGCTTATTACTTACAAAAATATGTGGTTTATAGAAAAAGAAAAATTTATGTTGGTAAACGTACTTTTCCTGAATTATCTCCTTTAATCAAGAAGTATAAAAACGAAAAGTTCTTACTTCCTTCTTCTGATCAATTGAAACCTTTAATCCCTAACACTTTAGATGGGTTAAAAGTAGATTGGAAACAGGCTGTATTTTACAAAACTGTCGTTAGCGATCTTTCTAATTTAAGAGATGTATTTTATGACATTTTAGTTTTCTTTAGCCCTTCAGGTATTAAGTCTCTATTTGAGAATTTTCCTGATTTTAAGCAAAACGATACTCGTATTGCTGTTTTTGGGAACTCTACTATTAAAGCTGCTGAAGAGCATGGGTTAGTTTGCAATATTCAAGCTCCAACTCCAGAAACTCCTTCAATGACAATGGCATTGAAAAAATACATTCAAGAAGCTAATAAAAAGTAAAGATTCATATTCTTTATTTTTTATCTAAATAAAAAAAGCGGATGATTTAAAAATCATCCGCTTTTTCATATATTATTATGTCAACTACTCAAATTTCGCATAATTCTTCTTAAAAGACTCTGCTAATTCATTCGCTTGTTTATCATAAGCATCTTTATCTTCCCATGTTCTTCTAGCATCTAATACTTCAGATGGCACCTCTGGGCAAGTTTTAGGCACTTCCAATCCAAAAACTTCATTCGTTCCATATTCTACATTATCAAGATCTCCATTTAAAGCTGCATTAATCATAGCTCTTGTATATCTCAATTTCATACGACTACCAATACCATAAGGACCTCCAGTCCATCCTGTATTCACCAACCATACTTTTGCACCAGTTTTCTTGATTTTATCTTTTAACATGTCTCCATATTCCTGTGGATGCAATGGCATAAACGGTGCCCCAAAACAAGCTGAAAAACTTGGTTGTGGTTCATTTACTCCTGCTTCTGTTCCAGCTACTTTTGCTGTATATCCACTAATAAAATGATACGATGCCTGTTCTTCTGTCAACTTAGAGATTGGAGGCAATACCCCAAATGCATCTGCTGTTAAGAAAAAGATATTATCTACAGTACTTCCTTTACTTGGCTTCTTTATATTTTCAATATGATAAATAGGATAACTTACTCTTGTGTTTTGAGTAATTGAAGTATCATGATAATCTACCATACCAGCATCATCAAGTATTACATTTTCTAATAAAGCGCCTGGTTTTATTGCATTAAAAATCTCTGGTTCTTTCTCTGCAGATAAATCAATCACCTTTGCATAACACCCACCTTCAAAATTAAACACTGTATTTTCTTCTGTCCAAGCATGTTCATCATCTCCAATCAATTTTCTATTTGGATCTGTAGATAATGTAGTTTTTCCAGTTCCTGATAATCCAAAGAATAATGCTGTATTCCCATTTTCTCCTTCATTAGCAGAACAGTGCATAGGCAAACAGTTACGCTCTACTGGCAAAATAAAATTCAATGCCGAAAAGATTCCTTTTTTGATCTCTCCTGTATATCCCGTACCTCCTATTAAAGCAATTTTCTTAGAGAAGTTTAAGATCGCAAAATTATGTTGACGTGTTTTGTCTTTTAATGCATCAGCCATAAAACCTGGTGCATTTACAATCAACCAATCTGGTGAAAATTTCTCAAGTTCTGCTGCTTCTGGTCTTAAAAACATGTTATAAGCAAACATATTAGACCAAGGTTGTTCATTGATTACACGAATATTCAATCTGTAATCTTCGTCTGCACAAGCATAACTATCTCTTACAAACAATTCTTTTCCTGAAAGATATTTTGTTACTTTATCATACAAAGCATCAAAAGCATCTTCTTCAAAGGGGATATTGATATCTCCCCACCATATTTTGTCTTTAGTAACATCATCTTTAACAATGAATCGATCCATAGGAGAGCGTCCAGTAAATTCGCCTGTACGTATCGCCAGTGTACCTGAATCTGTTAATTGTCCTTGATTTCTATTCAATACTTCTTCCTGAAGCGCCTCAGGAGACATTTGATAACGCATCTTTGCATCTTCAATGCCATAGTCTGTTAACGAAAACGTTTTCGTTTCTGGATACAATGATTCCATAAATATAGTGTTGTGTTTATTCTATAAGCACAAATCTATAAATTATTAGCACACCATCACCAAAAAAGATCACTTAATCTTCATAAATGAAATAATCAAGAAAATCCAACCAGTAATTAACAACAATCCTCCTATAGGTGTAATAAAACCAATACTTGACAAGTCCATTCCGAAAATAACATCTGTTACTAGTAAATAAATTGATCCAGAAAATAGGATCATTCCTGACAGAAAAAAGTAATATATTTTCTTCTTTGCAGGAGTATCTATAATTTTCATCATTCCCAATAACACGAAAACGATTGCGTGATACATTTGATATCGAACCCCTGTAACAAAAGAAGTTATACTATCTGCATCCACAAATTTCTCTAATCCATGTGCGCCGTAAGCTCCTAAAATCACCGCTAATAATCCAGCTACACCACCAGTAATCAATATTTTTTTATCCATTATTTTCATTTTTTATAGAAGAGGATTGTCAATATATCCCTAAATTCGTCTCAAATTTACCAAAAAATATAACAGATGCGAAAGATATTAGTGATCGGAGCAGGTAAGTCTACCGCAGTTTTAATTCGATATTTCCAAGAAAAATCAACGTCTCAAAATTTACATATAACAATTGGCGATGTCTCTTATGAGAATGCTAAAAAACTTCAAGCTGATCATCCTAATACCGATGCTATTGTATTAGATGTGTTTGATAAGGATTCTAGAGAAAGCGCTATTCAAAATGCAGACATCGTTGTCTCTATGCTACCAGCTAGGTTCCATATCAATGTTGCCCAAGATTGTCTTACTTTTGGAAAATCTATGGTTACAGCCTCTTATGTAAGCGAAGAAATGCAGGCACTGGATAGTGAAGCCAAGGCTAAAGGTTTGACCTTTATGAATGAAATTGGTGTTGATCCTGGTATTGACCACATGAGTGCAATGCAAGTGATTGATCGTATCAAAGATCAAGGCGGAAAATTACTATTGTTTGAATCATTTACTGGAGGATTGGTTGCTCCTGAAAGTGATACTAATTTATGGAATTATAAGTTTACTTGGAATCCAAGAAATGTTGTTGTTGCTGGTCAAGGTAGTGCAGCTAAGTTTTTACAGGAAGGTACTTATAAATATATTCCTTATAATAAACTCTTTAGAAGAACCGAATTTCTTGAAGTAGATGGATATGGTCGTTTTGAAGCATATGCAAACCGTAATTCTCTTAAATATCAAAAGATTTATGGTTTAGAGGATGTTCTTACCTTATATAGAGGTACTATTCGTAGAATTGGATTCTCTAGAGCTTGGAATACGTTTGTGCAATTAGGGATGACTGATGATGATTATACGATTGATAATTCTGAACAGATGAGTTATCGTGATTTTGTCAATTCTTTTTTACCATATTCTCCAACCGATTCTGTTGAATTAAAATTGCGTCATGCTTTAAAAATTGATCAGGATGATATTATGTGGGATAAGTTACTTGAACTTGATTTATTTAATAAAGATAAAAAGATTGGTATTAAAGATGCTACTCCTGCGCAGGCTCTACAAAAGATTTTAGTTGAAAAATGGTCTTTAGCTCCTGAAGATAAAGACATGCTTGTAATGTATCACAAGTTTGGCTACGAAATCGATGGTGTGAAAAAACAAATTGATGCAACTATGGTTAGTATCGGTGAAGATCAAACATATACTTCTATGGCCAAAACAGTTGGTTTACCAGTTGCAATGGCTACCTTAAAAATCTTAAATGGTGATATAAAGGCTACAGGTGTACAAATCCCTATCAAAAAAGAGATTTACGAACCTATCCTAAAAGAATTAGAAGAATATAATATCGTCTTTAAAGAACAAGAACGTGAGTATTTAGGGTACAACCCTGAAGGTGGTGTTAAAGGATAACATATAATCAAGATATATACATATCTAATAACGGTTTGAAATCATTATTGTATTTTTGATTTCAAACCGTTTTCTTTTAACCTATGAAAAACACCAAATCTGAATTTAAAATTGATGGTATTGATAAAGAGATCTTACGTAATCTTATGGAAGATGCTCGTAAACCAATATTAGAAATTGCTCGTAAAATAGGTATTTCTGGAGCTGCTATTCATCAACGTTTACGTAAACTAGAGGCTTCTGGGTTAATTGCTGGTTCTAAATTTATTATTAATCCAAAAGTTTTGGGTTATAAAACGATGGCTTTTGTAGGTGTTTATCTAGATAAGGCTGTTAGCAATCCTCATGCTGTTCATCAACTAAAGGAAATTCCCGAAGTTATCGAATGTCATTATACTACAGGTAATTGGTCTGTTTTTTTAAAAATTCTTTGTAGAGATAACGAACATTTAATGCACGTATTAAACAAAAACATACAAGCCATCGATGGAGTTTCGCGTACAGAAACTTTCATTTCCCTTAATCAACAGATAGATAGACAGATACAAATCTAGTCTCTTTTTTAAAATCAATAAATAAACAAAAACATTTATTCATTATCGAATAAACATTTTTGTTTATTATTATTTTTAGTTCATTGTTTCAAATCCAATTTCTAAATCTCCTGGATCTGTATCTATCACCACCATACATAATGTCTGTCTATAAGTCACTTCGATTGTTAAGCGATATGGTCCATATCGAGTTACCATATATCCATTTTGTTTTTCGTATTTTGTAATCAAATATCCGCGAGGTTTGTTATCTTTTGCTAATTGCTCCCACCTATTTACTGTTGCATTAAGCGCATAGGCTGGAGTACCACAATTACTTATATCAACACTAAATGTTTTTGTAATAGTTCTATTTCCCCACCAACTACAGTTACTTGGTAGTGATTCTCTTTTACAATTATCCAGCATATCAATCATTAATTGATGTCTTTGAAAAACACTATCACATCCTCCTGTAAACTCACATGCTGTATGTGTTAAGGCTCCACAACCTGCCTTAGATGTTGGTACTGAAAAATCCCTACATGCTTCTTCTGTTTCTACTGATATGCTTTTATTTTGAGATTCTTGTTCTATTTTCTCAAAGGTTGTTAAATCTTCTTTTTCGCATGATGAAAAAATAGTTACGGCTACTAGCATTAGTATTAAGCTTGCTTTTTTTCTAAAATTCTTCATTTCTTTTTAAATATTGGTTTGATTTGATGCTTACTCTATTTTTGGGATTTTCAGCTTTCTCCTGTGTTGTTATGCCTAATGAATATCTAAATGATCGTTTCAATTCCTTTTGGCATTATATAGTGTAGTAGCTGTATTCTATTTTCATTACCCATTTTTTCTAAATACTTATAGTATCTTCTTTTTCTGTATTGTTATAGCTCGTTATAGAGCATAAAAAAAGCAGTATATCATATATGACATACTGCTTTTAATTATTGTTATTCTATCTTTTTTAATCTCTATTTCTCCCCATAAATATAGATATAAAATAAAGTAGTGTAGCTAATGATCCTAAGGCTGCAACTAAATATGTTCTTGCCGCCCATTTTAAAGCGTCCTTAGCCCCCGCATGCTCTTCTTGTGTTAACATTCGTTCATTTTCTAGCCAAGCTAATGCTCTATTACTTGCATCATACTCTACAGGTAATGTTATCATACTAAACAATGTTGTAATTGCAAACAATATGATCCCTAATAAAAAGACGGTATTACCAAATGCTACTGCCGAAGCTGACATTACTAATCCTGCCATTATTACGATATTAGAAAATTTACTTGCAATACCTACGATAGGTACAATTTGCGATCGCATTGTTAACCATCCATAGGCCTTTGCATGTTGTACTGCATGCCCTACTTCATGCGCTGCTACTGCTGCTGCTGCTGCATTACGCTCATTATATACTACTTCGCTTAGGTTAACTGTTTTATTTCTTGGATTATAGTGATCTGTTAATTGTCCTCTTGTAGAAATCACCTCAACATCTCTTATCCCATGATCGTCAAGCATTTTTTGTGCTATTTGCGCCCCTGTCATTCCATTTTGTAAATAAAGCCCCGAATAGTATTTAAATTTACTTTTTAGTTTATTACTTACATAAGAGCTGACTAAAAAAATAATCCCTGCTATTACATAGTATCCTATCATAATGTTTTCTGTTTTTTTGTTGTTTTAGTATTGAAAGTATTATACCATGCTACTCTCTATTCTTTTTTTCTTTACTTCTAAAAATACAATAAAGTATAGTATTGTTCAAATTGGTCAGTTTAATTTTAATATACTTTTGGATTAAACGACAGAAACCCCGCTATAAAGCGAGGTTTCATCTTAAATAAACTTGAGTTAGCCGAATTTCTAGTTTAAATAATTTTCTACATTTTGCAATGGTAGATCAAATGCTTCTGATATTGCTGGATACACTACGTCTCCATTAATTACATTCAATCCTTTTTTAAGTGGTTCACTTGCTGCACAAGCTTTTTTCCATCCCAAATTTGCTAATCTCACTGCATATGGCAACGTTACATTTGTCAATGCTAGTGTAGATGTATAAGGTACAGCTCCTGGCATATTCGCTACAGAGTAATGTACCACATCATCAATAATATATGTTGGTTCTGCATGTGTAGTTGGTTTTGTTGTTTCAAAACATCCACCTTGATCTACAGCTACATCTACTAATACAGTTCCTGTACGCATATCTTTAAGCATATCTCTAGTAATTAATTTAGGGGCTTTTGCTCCTGGAATTAATACTCCTCCAATGATTAGATCTGCATCTTTAATGTGCTTACGAATATTATATTCGTTTGAGAATTCTGTTTTCACATTCGCTGCCATTACATCATCTAGGTAGCGTAAACGTTTCATACTAATATCCATAATAGTAACGTCTGCTCCCATACCTGCAGCCATTTTTGCCGCTTGTGTTCCTACAACTCCACCACCTAATACAATTACTTTTGCTGGTGGTACTCCTGGTACTCCTCCTAATAAGATTCCTCTTCCTTGTAAAGGTTTTTCCAGATATTTTGCTCCTTGTTGGATAGACATACGTCCAGCCACTTCACTCATCGGTGTTAATAAAGGCAAGCTACGATCTGCTTCTTCTACAGTTTCGTATGATACACATACCGCCCCGCGCTCAATCATTGCATTAGTTAATGGTTCACTTGATGCAAAATGAAAATACGTGAATAACAGTTGATCCTTTTTAATCAACTTATATTCTGGTTCGATAGGTTCTTTTACTTTAATAATCATCTCAGCAATTGCGTATACTTCTTCTATTGTAGGAAGTATTGTTGCACCTGCATCAATATACTCGCTATCAGGAAAACCACTCTGCAATCCTGCAATTTGCTGTACATACACTGTATGTCCATTTTTAACCAGCTCCATAACGCCGGCAGGAGTTACTCCTACACGATTTTCGTTATTTTTAATTTCCTTAGGAACACCAATTATCATATTCTTTATTTTTGGGTCTAAAATATATGTTATTACAAAATAATCCAACTAAAAATTTACAAAAACTCAATTTAAGCTTTTGTAAGAACTTTATCCCACGATATTCACAATCCTACCAGGTACTATTATTACTTTTTTAGGTGTACGCCCTGCCAATTGTTGTTGTGTTTTTTCGTGTGCCATTACAGCCGCTTCCATATCTTCTTTACTCATATCCAATGGTAATTCCATTGTAAAACGCATTTTACCATTAAATGAGATCGGATATTCTTTACTACTTTCTACTAAGTGCTTTTCCTCAAATACAGGAAATGCTACTGTTGAAATCGACGTTTCATGACCTAATTTATTCCACAATTCTTCTGCAATATGCGGTGCATATGGAGATATCAATACTGCTAATGGTTCTAAAATAGCTCTAGAAGTGCATTTTTGTGCTGTTAATTCGTTTACACAAATCATAAATGTACTTACCGAAGTGTTAAAAGAGAAGTTCTCTATGTCTTCTGTTACCTTCTTGATCGTTTTGTGTAATGTTTTAAGATTTTCTTTTGTAGGAACTACATCTGTTACTCCAAACTCTTCTCCATTATGGTACAATTTCCATAATTTTTTCAAGAAGTTATGTACTCCAGTAATTCCAGCTGTATTCCATGGTTTTGCTTGTTCTAATGGTCCTAAGAACATTTCGTACAAACGTAATGTATCTGCCCCATAATCATTACTAATATTATCTGGATTGACAACATTGTATTTAGACTTAGACATTTTTTCTACTTCTCTTCTCGTGTAAAAATTCCCGTTTGACGCATTATGAAATTCACCTTCTTCAATACCTAAAATAAATGATTTAATTTTTTCAGAATCAACAGAATTTTTCCCTTTATCCAATAATGAGATATCAATATGTATCATACTATATTCAAAATTAATATCCTCTCTTCTTATTTTTTTTATATTATCATCTTCGATATATTGTTCTTTAATATCATTAATCATTTTATCTTCAAACGGAATAATAGTATTTTCAGAAGCCCATATATTCATAGTCCCTCTTTTAAAACCTTCTTTTTCCTTCTTAATTTCTGGATTTACTTCAATCCCACGAGCTGATATAAATTGAGGGGGATCAATTTTTATAGAATATATGTTTTTTTCATCACTAAAACTAGCATTATCGCACCTATATATTAAAGCACTCTCACCCAAAATCATTCCTTGGTTGATTAGTTTTTTAAATGGTTCGTTTACTGACAAAAAGCCTCTATCATGCAAGAATTTAGTCCAGAAACGAGAATATAATAAGTGTCCTGTACCGTGTTCGCTTCCTCCTATATATAAATCTACATTTTGCCAATAATCCAATGCCTTTTGATCTGCAAAATCAGTATCGTTTTGCGCATCCATATAACGGAATAAATACCATGAACTTCCTGCCCATCCTGGCATTGTATTCAACTCTAATGGAAATATCGTTGTATGATTAATTTCGCTATTTGCAACTACTTGGTTTTTTACGGTATCCCATGCCCAAACATCTGCTCTTCCTAATGGTGGCTCTCCAGTTTCTGTTGGCAAATACTTTTCTACTTCTGGTAACTGAATTGGCAAATGTTCTTTAGCAATCATTTGTGGCATTCCATCTACATAATATACCGGAAATGGTTCTCCCCAATAACGTTGACGACTGAATACTGCATCTCGCAATCTGTAATTTGTTTTCCCTTTTCCTTGTCCTATAGTTTCTAACTCATAAATAGCACGTTTGGTTGCTTTTTTATAGTTTAATCCATCTAAGAAATCAGAATTTGCGATGATTGTATTGTCTTTATCTGCATAGGCTTCTTCAGAAATATCTGCATCTGCAAATATATTTTTGATCGTAGGCATCCCTACAGTTCCTGCAAAGTGATTTGCAAAATCATAATCACGTTGATCTCCACATGGTACCGCCATTACAGCTCCGGTTCCATATCCTGCCAATACATAGTCTCCAATCCAAATCGGAATTGGTTCTTTTGTAAAAGGATGTTCTGCATAAGCTCCCGTAAACACTCCGCTAATGGTCTTTACATCTGCCATACGCTCACGTTCACTACGTTTTGCTGTTGCTTGTATATATGCTTCTACTGCTTCTTTTTGCTCTGGTGTAGTAATTTCTAATACCAACTCATGTTCTGGAGCTAACGTCATAAACGTAACTCCAAAAATAGTATCTGGTCTTGTCGTAAATACTTCGATCGTTGCATTGTAATCATTTACATTAAAAGTAACACTAGCTCCTTGTGATTTACCAATCCAGTTACGTTGGGTTTCTTTTAATGATTCTGTCCAATCAATTGTTTCTAATCCTTGCAATAATCTTTCTGCATACGCTGAAATGCGCATAGACCATTGTGTCATTTTTTTACGAATCACAGGATGTCCTCCTCGTTCTGACACTCCGTTTACAATCTCATCATTTGCTAATACAGTTCCTAATTGCGGACACCAATTCACTTCGGTTTCTGCCAAATATGTTAATCTGTATTTTAATAATACTGCTTCTTGCTCTTTGGATGATAAAGCATTCCACTCTGCTGCTGTAAATGGTGTTACATCTTCATCACATACAACTTGTACTGTTGTATTTCCTTCGGTTTCAAAAATTGCTATTAATGCTGTAATATCTCTAGCTTTGTCTGCTGCTATATCATACCAAGAATTAAACAACTGGATAAAAATCCATTGTGTCCACTTATAATATTCTGGCGTACTGGTACGAACTTCTCTAGACCAATCAAATGAGAATCCTATCTTATCTAATTGTTCTCTATATCTTGCTATATTATCTCGAGTTGTAATTGCTGGGTGTTGCCCAGTCTGGATTGCATATTGCTCTGCTGGTAATCCAAAACTATCGTATCCTTGTGGATGCAATACATTAAATCCTTTATGTCTTTTGTATCGTGCATAGATATCACTTGCAATATATCCTAGTGGATGTCCAACGTGTAATCCTGCCCCTGATGGGTAAGGAAACATATCTAGCACATAATATTTTGGCTTATCGCTAGCATCTTCTGCTTTAAAGGTTTGCTTTTCTGCCCAATAGGCTTGCCATCTTTTTTCTATCTCGTTGAAATTGTAACTCATATTGCAACTATATATCTTGAGCTAAAACTTGTGTGTCATAAGGAGTTTATAACAAACTTATCTTCACCTTATAACGACACTAACTTAGCTTCTTATTGATTTAATTTGGCTGCAAATTTACAATTTTATATGAGAGACTGTTTTGTATTTTTTAGACTTTATTTTTTTATGCTTAAGGAATCTTATTTTTATAATTAAAAACTCCTTTATTAGTTTCTTCTTTTTAGCTGTCTTGCTTGGTTTTCCATAGGTAATAAGCAATCGTATACAAATGTATTTACTGGTGTTGGTACTTTGTATCGTTTTCCTAAAGCTACTATTTCTCCCTGTTGATATGCCAATTCTGATGGTTTACCTTGCATTATATCTCTTTGTAAGGAGGTGGTAGTTTCGTATGCTTGTTTTTCTATTGCTTTTAAAATTGTTTCTAGACTATCTTCTGGTAGTTTTATTCCTGTAGCATTGGCTACTGCTATAATTTCTTCGGCAATATTGATCATCATAGAACGCAATGCTGTATCGGATCGTAAAACTCCTATAGGAACTCTAGTTAATCCTCCTAAAGCGCTAATGGTACTTATAAACAAAAATTTGGTCCAAATCGCTATTTGTATATCTTTTGCTATTGTGTTTTTGATTCCGGCAGTGTCAAAGATTTTCTTTATCTGTATTATTCTTTCCGTTTTTTGATTGTATAATTCACCAAAAACGATTTCTGGGTCTAGCGAAATATGTTCAATAGTACCAGGTACTTTTATTTTGGATATCATTTTGCACAATCCTCCTATTATTTGTCTTCGATCCAAATGCATTGCTACGCGATCCACTTGAGTTGCTCCATTAAGTAATGGCAAAATACTGGTTGTTGCTGTAATCTTATTCTGCAATTGTTTACAAATCATCGGAATTCCATCTCCTTTGGTCGCTATAATCACCAAATCCGGGGTTTGTATTTGATCTATATCATTCACTATTGCATAAGGGTGGACATGTACATCCCCTTTAATACTAATTAATTTTAATCCTTCTTTTTGGATTGCTCGATAGTGTTTTCCTCTGGCTACTAATGTTACTTGGTTATTTGCTTCGATAAGTCTAGCTGCAAAATAACCTCCTACTCCACCTACTCCTATTATTACAATATGCATTTCTTTTTTCTTTAAATATCCTTTATTTAGATTACTCTTCCTACTTTTTAAAATAATTTTAGTATTTCGTACAATCCCCTTACAAAATTATAATCTGAGATAGTTTTTTGCTTATCTTATCAATTCTTATTCGTAATTGACTATTGTTTATTATTTTTACCACAAATTAAGATTCCTATATGAGTTCCTCTTTTGAAAAATATCAGAAACGAAGGTTGATTTCGTCGTATTTCTCTGTAGTTATTAGTATTTCTTTAGTATTATTTTTACTAGGGTTATTAGGGCTGTTGGTTCTAAACTCTAAAAAGGTTGCTGATCATTTTAAAGAGCAGATAGCCTTGACTATTTATATTAAAGACACTGCAAAAGAAATAGAGATTAAGCAATTAGAAAAAACGTTGGCTCTTGCTGAGTATGCAAAGATTACAGCGTATATTTCTAAAGAAGAAGCTGCCGAGTTTCATAGCAAAGATATAGGAGAAAACTTCATGGACTTTTTAGGATACAATCCTTTACAAAATGCTATTGATGTGTACCTTAAAGCTGAATATGTTTCTGCTGATCAGATAGAAGAAATTAAAAACAAAATTTTACAAAAAGAATTTGTTGATGAAGTGGCTTATGATAAACCTCTTATTTCTTTATTAACTGATAACATCAAACGTATTAGTTTTTGGGTTCTTTTGATTAGTACAATTTTTACTTTTATCGCTGTACTTTTAATCAATAGTTCTATTAGATTAGCTGTTTACTCCAAACGTTTTATTATTAAAACTATGCAAATGGTAGGTGCCACAAAGCGCTTTATTCGTCGTCCTTTTATATGGAAAAGCATTAAATTGGGGATGATCGGTTCTGTAGTTGCTATTATAGGAGTTTCTGTAGTTTTATATTACTTAGATCTTTCGTTTCCAGAATTAGGGTTGTTACGAGATCCTGTTTTATTGGTTTCGTTATTTATTAGCGTTTTTGTAGTAGGAGTTATTATCACTTGGATTAGCACCTTTTTTGCAACGCAACGCTTCCTTAATTTACGAACTGACGAGCTATATTTTTAATTCTATTATTGATATTTTAAATGAAAAAGCTAGGAAGAATTTATTGGTCTGTTTGTGGAGTTTTATTCATTGCTTTTCTATGGGTTATTATTCAGACTTTTAAGCCTATAAATAATGTTGCTCCCGACGATGTAATGACTATTTCTGGAAAAGTTGTCGATATTTTTGAGGGAGGTGGTTATGATATTCATTTTACATTAGAGAATGATACTCATTATTATTACATTAACAGAGGTTTAACGCATCAACTAACTATTGATGCTCTTAAAAAAGAAATTTTAAATAAAAACGTTACTTTGTACGTTATTGATAGATGGACTTTATTTACAAGAGATGGTAATATGGGACATATATCAAAATTAATAGTTAATGATCATGTTATCTTTAACGAAATACATAATGACATTCATGAAAAAACAACAAGATAATACGCCACATCAACCCGATTTTATTTTTAAGAAGAAAAATTATATTGTTATGGCCATAGGATTGGCTGTTATCTCATTAGGTTTTATATTAATGTCTGGTGGTGGTAGTGATGATCCTAATGTTTTTAATCCTGACATTTATAGTTTCAGAAGAATTAGATTGGCTCCTACACTTGTTTTAATTGGTTTTATCATAGAAGTATATGCCATCTTATTGGATCCTGATAAGAATAAGGAAGCGTAAAATATTCTCATTTTTTTAATTTTTTAATATGCATAGCATGCATATTAAATACAATATTATTTTATTATATGGATACTATAGATGCTATCATCTTAGGAATCATACAGGGTTTAACAGAGTTCTTACCTGTTTCATCTAGTGGTCACCTTGAGTTAGGAAAAGCTATTTTAGGAGATCAAAGTGTACCCGAAGAGTCATTATTATTTACTGTTATACTACATTTTGCTACAGCATTGAGTACTCTAGTTGTTTTTAGAAAAGATATTTTTGACATTATTAAAGGATTATTACAATTCAAAAAAAACGAAGAGACTTTGTTTTCTCTTAAAATTATAGTGTCTATGATTCCTGCGGTATTTGTGGGGTTATTTTTTGAAGAACAGTTAGAACAACTGTTTGGTGGTAATATTCTTTTTGTTGGTTTTATGCTCTTGATTACTGCTGCTTTATTATGGTTAGCAGATAAAGCTAAAAACACCTTAAAAGCTGTTACTTTTTCTAATGCTTTTATTATCGGAATTTCTCAAGCAATAGCCATGCTCCCTGGGATTTCTCGTAGTGGTGCTACTATATCCACTTCAGTTTTACTAGGTAATGATAAAACAAAAGCTGCTCGTTTTTCGTTTTTAATGGTTGTTCCGTTAATTTTCGGTAAGATTGCTAAAGATATTTTAGGAGGTGATTTACATTTTTCCTCTGCTAATAGTATGCCCCTATTATTAGGGTTTCTAGCTGCTTTTTTCTCAGGCTTAGTTGCTTGTACATGGATGATTTCTTTGGTTAAAAAAAGTAAGTTATCATATTTTGCTGTATATTGTGTCATTGTTGGCCTTATTGCCATTATTTTTGGTTTTTTAAATTAACCCCTAATGCAAACCGAACAAGATTTTAAGGATGGTCAAATCCTATTGATTGATAAACCACTAGAATGGACTTCGTTTCAAGTGGTTAATAAGTTACGTTGGTTAATTCGTAAAAATTTTGGTATTAAAAAAATCAAAGTTGGTCATGCTGGCACACTAGATCCGCTAGCTAGTGGATTATTGATTATTTGTACCGGAAAATTCACAAAACGTATTCAAGAATTACAAGGTCAAGTTAAAGAATACACTGGATCTATTACTCTAGGAGCTACTACTCCATCGTATGATCTTGAAACCGAAATTGACCAAACTTTTCCTATTGCTCATATAACTGATGAGCTTATCCAGCAAACTACGCAGCAGTTTGTAGGTGATATCAAACAATACCCTCCTGTTTTTTCGGCTTTAAAAAAAGATGGAAAACGATTGTATGAATACGCTAGAAAAGGAGAGGAAGTTAAAATTGATCCTAGAATTATTTCTATAGCAACATTTGAGATTACCAAAATAGAAATGCCACTTGTTCACTTTAGAGTTGTATGTAGTAAAGGAACATACATTCGGTCTTTGGCACATGATTTTGGTAAAGCACTCAATAGTGGTGGACATTTATCTTCGTTAAGAAGAACAAAAATTGGAGCATATACGGTTGAAAATGCCATAACTCCACAAGTATTTGAAGAAGAATTAATAAAAGACACTTCTCCTAAAATTATTTAATACATTAATCGTTATATAATTATGATCTTTCTTGAAAAACATAAAGCACTTATTATTACTGCATTGTTAATGGGGATTTTCATTTTACTACTTGCCAATATTGGCTTATCTCAACGATTACAACAAAAACGTGAACTCCTTGTTGAAGTAACTCCTCAGGATTTTCTTGAAGAGGAAGAAGTTCCTGAAGAAGAGGAAACTCCTGATCAGCAACTTGAAGAGCGTAAACTTATTGCTGCAAAAAGAACTCATCAAGCTCATAATGAAGATTTAAAAAACTTTGAAGATGATGCATTTGAAGAACGTTATAAAAGTTTAACTGAAAAAATAAGCGCTGGTAGTCAAGGCGAAACTCAAGAATTAACAACTACTAGTGAATCTTCTGAAACTGCTTTAACAAATAAACCTTTTAACGAATCTTCAAAAAAAGATACAGGATTAAAAGATGAAGCTACTCCTGCCAATACACATACTGATACTCGTAGTAGTTCGATTAGTTTTAATTTAAAAGATAGACAGGCAATGTTATTACCTAATCCTATCTATACATGTAATGCAAGTGGAAAAATAGTGATTAATATCAAAGTAAATCAAAACGGTTATATTACTAAAACCAAAGTGAATACTAAAGCTTCTAGCACAAAGAATCAATGTTTAATTGACAACGCTATTCTTTATGCAAAAAAAGCTCGCTTTTCTTCTACTGAGAAAAACGAGCAATCTGGTTCTATCACTTATTATTTTAATTACGACTTATAGTAGTTTCGATAAATCGTCTGCAATATTTCTTCCTTTATCTTTATTATACCAAACCTGTAATGATTCTTTAAACTCTGGATCTAATGCTCCATGTGCAGCTTTATAATCATTCACCATTTTGGTAGCTTCTGAAGGTCTAGGCCCCCAAGAATTTACAATTTCTTTAGTATCTTTATTATATGCAATAAGTTTAGGTATTGCTTTCCCTCCATTTGTCAAAAATTGACTCATTAGATCATCATGAGCGTCTCTCGATACAACTTTTAATTCAATTCCATCATTAGCTTCTGCTAACTTATTAATCACTGGCATTGATTGTGCTGCGTCTCCACACCAACCTTCAGTTAACACTAACCATGTAATATTGGTTTTTGCATTTTTAAACTGCTCTATAATTGCTTCGTCAATCTTTAATGTTTTATCCAATCGCTTCATTCTACGATCGTTTAGCATACTATAATTTGTCAATGCTTCAGATTGCTGTGCTCCAGTAGATTTATTTTCTTTTAATAATTCACTTACTTGTACTCTATATTCTTGATATGTATGTCCTTCTGCTATTCCTTTTTCTATTAAAGTAACAACTTCTGTTTGTATTGCTGATTCCATAGTATTTATCTATTATTTGGGGGTCTTTGTTTCTATAACATAAGACGTAAGGAGTCTAAAAAGCTTACGTCTTAGTTTTATTAATATTTTCTTAAAACTAAGATAAAACTCTATAATAGTATAACTTATGATTAAAATCATCTCTAGCAGTTCTATTTCTTTGTTTATTCGTATTGCTACTCTCTAATATTTTAACGATTCTTTTTAATAATGCTAAAGAGATTATCTCAATGGTTCTTTTTATTTTTACTTGTTTTCAAATTTTTATTATGAATATACATAAATGTGGTTGGTGTGTTGGTGATTCCTTATACGAATCTTATCACGATAATGAATGGGGAGTTCCATTACATGACGATGGTCTTCTATTCGAATTTTTAATCTTAGAAACTTTCCAAGCTGGATTAAGTTGGATTACGATATTGAGAAAACGAGAAAATTTCAGAGTTGCTTTTGATCGTTTTGACTACAAGCTTATTGCTCAATATAATGATGCTAAAAAAGAGCTTTTATTACAAGATGCAGGTATTATTCGTAATAAACTAAAAGTAAACTCTGCTATTAGTAACGCACAAGCTTTCATGAAAATTCAAGAGGAGTTTGGTAGTTTTGATCGTTACATCTGGGGATTTGTTAATAATACTCCCATCCAAAATTCATGGGAAACTTATAAAGATGCTCCTGCAAATACCGAAATATCTGATGCTATCAGCAAAGATTTAAAGAAACGTGGGTTTAAATTTGTTGGATCTACTGTGATTTATGCTTTCATGCAAGCTATAGGAATGGTTAACGATCATGACATACATTGTTATCGTTATCAAGAGGTTGCTAATTTAAGTACTGCTAAAAAATAGTTTTTAATACATCTCTAGATCAGATGCTTCATGAATTCTTTTCTAGAGATTTCTCTTGCTCCAAGACTTTCTAAATGATTTGTATACACTTGGCAATCTATAAGGTTTACTCCTTTTTCTCTTAGATATTCTACAAACTTTATAAATCCATATTTTGATGCATTGCTAACACTAGAAAACATACTTTCTCCACAAAATATATTTTTCTCTTTAAGCCAAATTCCATAAAGTCCGCCTACTAATTCTTTTTCTTTCCAAACTTCGACAGACACAGCTATCCCTAATTGATGCAATGTTATATATGCTTCTTGCATAGCATTAGTAATCCAAGTCCCGTCTTGATCATTACGTTCTATTTGTGCACATGCAGCTATTACTTCTCGAAAGTTTTGATTTATGGTAACCGTAAAAGTCTCGCGTTTCAATAATTGCCGCATACTTTTACTTATTTTTAATTCTTCTGGAAACAAGACCATTCTAGGATCTGGAGCATACCATATCACAGGTTCTCCTTCATTATACCAAGGAAAAATTCCGTTATGATAAGCTGCTATTAATCTTTCTGTAGATAAATCACCTCCTATGGCTAACAAGCCATCTTCGTGAGCTTCTGTAACTTCTGGAAATATTATCGCTTGTGTTAATATATGCAAAATTGTTTGTTTTTATGATATTAAATATCAATCAGTTGTTTGATATTAACAAAAAAAATGCAATCTTTGTTATAACCTTTTAAGATAAATTTTGTTCATCATTGCTTTTTTGAGTTTTTCTAAGAGGTTAACCTAAAACCACAATATGAAAAGTCCGATCTCACGAGATCGGACTTTTTGCTTTTATCTGTATAATATCTTTTTAGAAAGGTAGATCGTCGTGATCTTCTTCTTTAAGATTTGTTGCTGGTTCAAAAGCATCTGCAGGTGGTGGTGTAGGCATTCCTCCTCCAGCACTCATAGATTGTGGAGTTTCAATACGCCATCCTTGAATTGAGTTAAAATACTTTGTTTCACCTTGTGGATTTACCCACTCACGTCCTCTTAAGTTAATTCCTATTTTTACATTTTGTCCTACTTGGAAATTATTTAAAAGATCGCATTTATCTTGGATAAATTCTACTAAGATATGTTGAGGATATTGTTCTTCTGTAGTTACTACAATTTCACGCTTTCTAAAACCATTGCTTCCAAAGGTTTGCGTTTCACCTACCATCTTTACTTTACCTTGTACTTCCATTTTAATATTAATTATTTTGCTAAAATTATGTTCCAAGCAATATCCACATCATCTTTTTCTAAATACTGCTGGGCAAATTTATGAATTTCTATTTCGTTACTCCTTGAAATTTTGTCTTTAATTTCAGAATTTATGTTCAGGAATCCTTCTACGGTCTCTTTTACTGGTAATTTTTCTACATTGCCCAACTTCCCTAAATCATTTCCTGTAAAGACTGTACTTAAACGTACCGCTTCTGGTAATTGATCTACTCCTATCCCTAAAGTCCTTAATGGCTTCTGAATTTCAAACATACCTTGATTAGCTCTGCTATACCAGTTTCCTCCCATTCTAGCTACCAAATCTATTTTATGTTGATCAATTTTGCCGTCTTCATCTAAAACTTCTTCTTTTACGTGCATTAAAATCACTTCGCAAATTACTAGATTACCTGCTCCACCTTGATCTCCCATCGGAACAACTTCTTTCACTTTACACTCAAATTGCACTGGCGCTTCTGCTACTCTAAAAGGCTTAACTTTTTCTGAAGATAACATTGTTAAACCAGCTTTTTCAAACTCATTTACTTTATCTCCGTATTCTGTACTTGACAACGACATTTGTTGTACAATAGCATGATTTACAACATTAATCACAACTTCTTTTGTCGCTATAACATTGTCTAACGTATGTTTTGTAGTATTATCTCTTACTCTTCTTGCTGGTGAAAAGATTAAAATAGGCGGATTTGCACTAAATACATTAAAAAAACTAAAAGGTGCTATATTAGGGTTTCCTTCATGATCTATAGTACTTGCAAAGGCTATTGGTCGTGGTCCAATTGCTCCTAATAACATCCCATGTAATTTACCTGTAGTAACTTCTGCTGGATCTATAGTAATCATTCTTTTTTATTTTATCGTTATTCTTTCTTTTATATAAACAAAGATAAACAAAGTACAACTGCAATCTCATTCGTTTTTTTAAGATATCCTTAGTCAAAACAATAATTGTAAGATAATTCGTTTATATTTAAATTATAGTATCATATCTGTGTTTTCATGAATTTTTCTGACGAGCGTAATCTTTCTAGTTATTTCATACTCTTTGCCGTATTTGTTATTACTGGCCTTGTTATATGGAACACGTCTCTTTTTTTTAAACGTTTTAAAAATGATGAACGTTCCAAAATGGAGGTTTGGGCTCAGTCTCAAAAGGCATTAAATCTAGAGCAGCTAAATGACTCCCCTTCTGATGAGTACTTAAATTTATCTTTATTAATTATTGCTAGCAATCATTCAATTCCAATTATTATTACTGATGATAAAGGTAAAATTCTTAAAGATTTGTGCGGTAATATTCCTGAGTCTATTCTAAATGATGAAAAAAGTCTTTATGATCTACTTAATCAAATGACATCTGAAAATCCTTCTATTGAATTGGATCTTCATGGTGGAGTACGGCAGTATATTCATTATGGGAATTCTGACATTTTAAATAAATTAAAATACTACCCTGTCGCAATATCGCTTATTGTTTTTTTATTAATCGGTGTTGTTTATTT
This sequence comes from uncultured Aquimarina sp., assembly GCA_947498595.1. Lineage (GTDB taxonomy): Bacteria > Bacteroidota > Bacteroidia > Flavobacteriales > Flavobacteriaceae > Aquimarina. The sequence continues at coordinate 147,920 of CANMKX010000006.1, read as the reverse complement.
CTTTTTTACTACATCCAAAGCTAGTGAACAAAATAAATTATGGGCTGGAATGGCTAAGGAAACTGCTCATCAAATCGGAACTCCGCTATCATCATTAGTAGGTTGGTCTGAGATTTTAAAGTCTGAAGAAGTCAACCCTGAATATCTAGGGGAAATCAATAAAGATATTGCTCGATTGCAAATGATTACGGAGCGTTTTTCTAAAATAGGGTCTGTTCCAAATTTAAAAGAAGAGGACATTATTGCTCAAACTAAGGATGCTTATGAATACCTTAAGCGTAGAAATTCTAAGCTCATCAATTTTTCTATAAAAATCCCTGATACTTTTATCCCTGTTAATCTCAATACTCAATTATATAGTTGGACTATCGAGAATTTAGTAAAAAATGCTATTGATGCGATGAAAGGAAGAGGGGATCTTACAATAGAATTAAAAGAAGATGCCAAAAAAGTATACATCCTTGTTACTGATACAGGAAAAGGGATTTCTAAAAGTAAATTCAATAAAATTTTTGAACCAGGATATACTTCAAAAAGTCGTGGTTGGGGATTAGGATTATCCCTTGCTCGCCGGATAATCGAAGAATATCATTTAGGTCGAATTAAAGTATTACGATCTGAAATCGGAAAAGGCACCACTTTTCAGATCGCATTACCCAAAATACATACCACATAATGATCATTGATAACAATTCATTGTTTGGCGTATTTCTTCTGGTATTGAAAATGTTTTATTGATATTAAAATCAAAACATACAGCTACGTCATGCCCTACTGCACATAAAACACCATCGTCATTATATAATTCATGATCTAATCCAAAGCTTGAATTTTTCAAGTATGCAACCTTTGTTTTTATATGTACATTCCCTGGAAAAAATAACGGATGTTTAAAATCACAATGTGTAGAAACTAGCATAGGTCCTTTTTTTGTTTCTCTATGGAGTTTTTCTAATCCCGATACATTCCAAAATTGCACTCGAGCACTTTGCATATATTTCATGAAGTTTACATTATTTACATGTTTATAAATATCTATTTCACTCCAATCTATACGTAATGTTAATGCTAAAGGGTACATTTCTTTATTCATTGATTAACTTATAGGTTAGATTGTATCGCTGCTGCTAATTGCTCAAATTCTTCTTTTTCTAATGCAACTTTGTGTTGAAAAGTCATTTCTTTCATATCGTTTAACGGAATTAGGTGTACGTGTACATGAGGTACTTCTAATCCAATTACACTCATTCCAACTCGTTTACATGGAACAGTTTTTTCGATTGCTTTTGCTACTTTATACGTAAATGCCATCAAATCGGTATATGCTTCCTGATCTAGATCAAATAATTTATTTTCTTCTTTTTTAGGAATGCATAATGTATGTCCTTTGGCATTAGGGTTAATATCTAAAAAAGCAAAAAAATTATCGTCTTCTGCTATTTTATAGCAAGGGATCTCTCCATTAATAATTTTGGTAAATAGGGTAGCCATGGTTTTATATTTTTATTTATTGAAAAAGAAAACGTTCTTTTAAACAATTGCCTAAAAGAACGTTTTTATTGTTTTATTTATCTTGTTTATTAGTCTCTTGAAATTTCTACAACATCAAATTTCATTATTCCATTAGGAACTTGTATTTCAGCAATTTCACCAACTTCTTTTCCTAACAAGCCTTTTCCTATTGGAGAATCTACAGAAATTTTTCCTGTTTTAAGATCTGCTTCACTTTGAGCCACCAATTTGTAAGTCATTTCCATTCCATTCGTTTGATTTTTTATTTTCACTGTAGAATGGATTAATGCTTTTGATGTATCTAACTGTGATTCATCTATCAATCTAGCATTTGATAAGGTTGCTTCAAGTTTTGATATACGCATCTCTAGTAATCCTTGAGCTTCTTTTGCTGCATCATATTCAGCATTTTCACTTAAGTCTCCTTTATCTCGGGCTTCTGCAATTGCTTGCGATGCTCTAGGACGTTCTATATCTTTTAATTGATTTAGCTCTTCTCTTAACTTTTTTAAACCTTCTGCTGTGTAATAAGATACTTTACTCATAACTTCATCGTTTATATAAATAGAAAAAATCCCATACAAGTGGGATTTGTATAACAAATATAATAAAAATTTTATGCTCCTTTACATTTTATGTAAATTGGTAGCCTTATTTAAAAAACACCAAATTATGTCATTTAGTATGCCAAATGACTATTAATTTAAGAATACAAATGAAAAAATATTTTTACTGCTTTTTTGCTATCGCCTTACTGGTTTCATGTAGTACTGATGATTCTAGTGATAACAATCCTTTTCTACCTCCAGCTACATTTAATTATCAATTGAATCTTGATTTACCTCAGTACAATGATCTTAAATTTCCAGGAAATTTCTTTATTGATAATATCCAAGGACATGGGATTAGAGGTGTTATAATTTATAATGTAGACAATAATTTATATCACGCATTCGAACTAAGTGATCCTAATCATTCTCCTAGTGATTGTTCTCACCAATTGGTTTCTGGTATTACATCTACTTGTAATTGTAATGATGGAAATAGTTACAATATCGTTACTGGTCAACAGACTTCTGGAGAAGGTGGACAGCATCTACGTCGTTATAGAATTCGTAGAGATGGTAATACTCTTTTTGTTTCTAATTAATATGTAGATAAGCCATTTTTAAGATTTATTAATTGAAGGTCTTGCCGTTCTGCCGTTATCATTGTAATTGCTTTGTTACTTCTAATTCCAGATTGACAACATACTACAATTGATTTCTCTGAAGATAAATTCATTATTGATTTTTGTAGTTTATCTAACGGAATGTGTAATCCCCCAATATTAAATGAGATAAACTCTTCGTGAGTTCTTACATCAAGGATCGCATAGCGATCCTTATTTTGTTTTAATTCTTCTGCTGTTATATTCTCTATATTATTTACACCACAAAAAGTATCATATTCACTTTGCAATGAATCAATAATTATCGATTCATTTTTCTTGTATTTTAATATATATTGCTGTAGGCTTAATGCATCGAATGTCAACAATTTATTAGCCAGTACATCTCCTATATTACAAAGTATTTTTATAACTTCATTTGCTTGAAGACTTCCTATTATTCCTGGCAAAACTCCTAAAACACCTATCGAAGAGCAATTAGGTACCGTTTGAGGTTTTGGTGGTTTTGGATATAAGCATCTATAAGTTGCACTGTCTTTGTAATTAAATACTGAAACTTGTCCTCCGAACTTAAATATAGAACCAAAAACCACCGGTTTCTTTGTTAGTACCGCTGCATCATTAACTAAATATCGTGTCGAAAAATTATCACTCCCATCTACAATTACATCATATTTTTGAAATAGAGATATTGCATTTTCTGAAGTTATTCTTTCTATATAACTAGCAAATTTGATATAGGGGTTTAGTGTTCTTAATTTTTTTACTGCTACCTCAGCTTTGTACGCTCCTATAGTTGCATGTGTATATAGTATCTGACGCTGCAAATTTGTTTGTTCAATTTTATCATCATCAATTATACCTATGGTACCTACTCCTGCTGCTGTTAGATATTGTAAAACTGGACATCCTAATCCTCCTGCTCCTATCACCAATACCTTGGACTTTTTAAGTAACAATTGCCCGCTTACTCCTATTTTTTCTAAAATAAGATGTCTACTATATTGTTTTTTTTCTTCTGAAGATAACACCATCATTATACATTAAATAATTCCCAGTCTTTCCAAACCGCTTCTAACCCTTGTGTTTTTAACATCTTTGTTATTTCCTCTGTGCTACGCTCATCAGAAATTTCAAATTGTTCTAATGATTGTTCTTCTACTACATACCCTCCAGGGTTTGTTTTAGACTCGGCACTCATCGACGTTATCCCTAAATTGACTATATGATTTCTAAAAATTTCTGTTTCTCTTGTAGAAATAGACAACTCAACATCTTCATCCAAAAGTCTGAAAGCACAAATCAATTGTACTAAATCTGCATCGGTCATTGCTACTTTAGGTTCTAATCCTCCAGAATGGGGTCGTAATCTAGGAAACGAAATAGAGTATTTTGTTTTCCAATATTCCTTTTGTAGGTATTTTAAATGCAGTGCTGTAAAAAAACTGTCTCCTCTCCAATCTTCTAAACCAAATAACGCTCCTAATCCTATTTTATGAATCCCTGCTCTCCCTAAACGATCTGGAGTTTCTAATCGATATTCAAAATTTGATTTTTTACCTTTAGGATGATGCTTTTTATAGGCTTCTTTATGATATGTTTCTTGATAAACCAATACTGCATATAGTCCATTATTTTTCAATAATTCGTAAGCTGTTTGATCCAATGGTTGTACTTCTATCGTAATATTTGCAAAATGTGATTGTATTAATTTAATTACATTATTGATATAAGATACTCCTACCGTTTTATTAGCTTCTCCAGTAACTAGAAGAATATGATCATATCCTTTTGATTTAAGGTATGCCACTTCTTTTAAAATCTCCTCATTAGTTAATGTTCTTCGAGGAATCTTATTTGTTAAACTAAAACCACAGTAAGTACATATATTTTGACATTCATTACTCAAATACATTGGCGCATACATCTGAATCGTATTTCCAAAACGTTTTTTGGTAATATGACTACTCAATTGCGCCATTTGTTCTAGATATGGCTTTGCTGCTGGAGATATCAATGCTTTAAAATCTTCAAGGTCTCTTTTTGAGCTCTTTAAAGCTTTATTTACATCTCTTTCTGTTTTTGCATTTATACTTTCTAGTGTATCGTCCCAATTATATGCATCAAATACCGTTTGAAAATCTTTCATAACAAGATTAAATTTCTAGTCTTTGGTTTATATTTTAATTCAGAAAACTTGTTAATGGACTACTTGCTTGCGCTTGAGTATTTATTGGAGCTAATTTTGCTTGATACGCCATTCTTCCTGCTTCTACACTTAATTTAAATGCCTTTGCCATTGCTACTGGATCTTGTGCTACTGCAATGGCTGTATTTACTAATACTGCATCTGCTCCTAACTCCATTGCATGAGCCGCATGAGATGGACTTCCAATTCCTGCATCTACAATTACTGGCACATTACTTTGATCTATTATGATCTCTAAAAACTCTAATGTTTTTAGTCCTTTATTACTTCCTATTGGAGCTCCTAAAGGCATTACACATTGAATCCCCACCTCTTCTAACCGCTTGCATAAAACTGGATCGGCATGTATATATGGCATAACTACAAATCCTTGTTTTACTAACTCTTCTGCTGCTTTTAGTGTTTCTATAGGATCTGGTAATAGGTATTTAGGATCTGGGTGAATTTCTAATTTTATCCAATTTGTTTTCAGTGCTTCTCTAGATAATTGCGCTGCAAATATGGCTTCTTTTGCATCTCTAACTCCTGATGTATTTGGTAATAAATTAATTCTAGCATGCGATAAATGAGTTAGGATATCATCTTCTTCATTTTGTACATCTACTCGTTTTAATGCTACTGTAACCAACTCGCTCTCTGACAGCAATAAGGCATCTCTCATTAAATTAGATGAGCTAAACTTCCCTGTTCCTGTAAACAATCTAGAAGTAAATTGTTTATCTGCTATTCTTAATTGATCTTCCATCAGTACTTCGTTTTTTAGTTTATACTACTTGCGCTACAATTGCATCAAGATTTTGCGGGTTAGTTAACATACTAGAGGCTGCTATTCCTGTTACACCTGTCATCATTAATTCTGGAATATCTTCTATTGTTATGCCGCCGATTGCATATATAGGAATCTCAACATCATTGTTTTTGAGGTTTAAGAATAATTCGTGGTAGCCATCTATACCTAAAATTGGGCTTAATTTTTCTTTAGTAGTTGTATATTTAAAAGGCCCTATTCCTAAATAATCAACTCCTGCTTTAATTTGTGTGAGACAATCCTTATAGGTATTTGCTGTTCCACCAATGATTGCGTTGTTTCCCAAAATTTCTCTTGCTTCTTTTGGGTTTTGATCTCCTAATCCCAAATGTACACCGTCTGCTTGTGATGCTTTTGCTACCATTATACTGTCATTAATAATAAGGATTGCTTCATGCGCATCGCATAGCTCTCGACATTTTATTGCTGTATGTAAATACACTATAGGTTCTACATTTTTTAATCGTAATTGAATCCACTTTACCCCCGCTTTACATACTCTCTCAATATTTTGTAAATGTTCATCTGGAGTTTCTCCTTGTGATATATAATATAATTTATTCATCTTTTATTTTTTTCCTAATATCATTTTTCATTGATGATATCCTAATAAGCTTACGTTTGAGCTTAACACTTTTTCTGTGTAGCGTTTTGCTCTAAAACAGGCTTTTAATAATGGATACCCTAATGCTAAATAAGTGACTATTGCGGCTGATATTACACATCCACTTCCATGTTTTTCACTTATTTTTAATTTCTTAGGATTTAACACATGCTTTTTATTCGCCATATATAATTCATCTATCCCTATTCCTTCTTTTTTATGTCCCCCTTTAAGATATACATTGGTTCTTTGGGATATTTCTTCAATGGCTTTTTCAATAGTTTTATTGGGGTACAAAGCTGAGATTTCATTATAATTAGGTGTTAATACATAAACTTTATCCCATAGGCCATTCAATATTTTTTTTTCTGCTATAATTGATTGAAAAACATATCCTGTACTTGATTTTATAATTGGATCAACAATAATTTTAATCGTTGGTTTTTTCAATATCAAAAAATCAACTAGTGCTATCAAAACATTCCAATTTTCGACAATTCCTATTTTTACATATTCAATAGTAAATCGATCAAAAAGAATATTAATTTGATTTTTAATATAATTTTCTGGCATCCAATAACAAGATTCAAATCGAATATCATTTTGTATCGTATTGGCTGTTTGTACTGCTAACCCATAACATTTGAGTTTTTCGAATGTTTTGATATCTGCCGTAATTCCTGCTCCACTCGATGGATCAAATCCTGCTATTGTAAGTACCTGTGGGCGTTTTTTCATTTACTGTTCTACTGCATTATAACTTTTTAACAAACCGCTAAAACTATCTTCAAATGATGTAGTATTCCACACTCCTCCTAATACTCCAACTCCTCTATAGCCTAGTTTAAATGCTTCCGAAATTGTATGTTCATTAATTCCCCCCATACCTATCACTTTCTCATTTAAGTCACTAACATCAAATCCTTTTCCTTGATATCCTGCTTTAGAAATCGAGCCAAAAACAGGGCTTAACAATACATATTCAAAAGTAACATTGCATTTTTCTATTTCTTCTTTAGAATGAAATGAACTACTAACTTGATATCCTTTTTCTAGATATGATTGAACATAATGCTCCAATTGTTCTTTTAAATCCCATCTAGGTTGCTCTTGAAGATGCACTCCTCTTAATGCAAATTCTTTACACAACTCATGGTATTGATGAATCATTATTCTATTATAATATTTAGATTCTATCTTATCTAACAAAGTTCTGTATTCATCAATATCAAAAGTTGGTTTTCGCAAATGCAATACCTTCAATCCTTTTTCAAAAAGTATATTTAATTTTTCCGCTTCGTTTTCTAACGGTTGTTCCGAGGTTAATACAATTAGCATATTTTATTTTTTTAGTAATAAAACGAAGGTATTGATTCAAAGTGTAAGTATCGAATATCTCGTTTATAAATACACTTCGCTTCCTTTCTCTTTAAATTCTTTTGATTTTTCTTTCATTCCAATAGCAATTACCTCATCTTCTTCTACCCTGTTCTCTGCTGCAAAATCTCTTACTTCTTGAGATATTTTCATTGAACAAAATTTAGGTCCACACATCGAGCAAAAATGAGCGATTTTTGCTCCTTCTGCTGGCAATGTTTCATCATGATATTCTCTTGCTTTTTCTGGATCCAACGACACATTAAATTGGTCTTCCCACCTAAACTCGAATCGAGCTTTACTCAATACATCATCTCGATGTTGTGCACCTGGATGTCCTTTGGCTAAATCGGCTGCGTGTGCTGCTAATTTATATGTAATTACTCCAGTTCTTACATCTTCTTTATTAGGTAATCCTAAATGCTCTTTTGGTGTTACATAGCATAACATCGCTGTTCCATACCATCCAATCATTGCTGCTCCTATACCTGATGTAATATGATCATACGCTGGAGCTATATCCGTTGTTAATGGTCCTAAGGTATAAAAAGGTGCTTCTCCACATGCCTCTAATTGCTTGTCCATATTAGCTTTAATCATATGCATTGGTACGTGTCCTGGTCCTTCTATAAAAGTTTGCACATCATGTTTCCATGCAATTTTTGTCAACTCCCCTAATGTTTCTAGTTCTGCAAATTGAGCTTCATCATTAGCATCCGCGATACATCCTGGTCGTAAACCATCTCCTAATGAAAATGCTACGTCATATGCTTTCATTATTTCACAAATTTCTTCAAAGTGCGTATATAAGAAACTTTCTTTATGATGTGCTAAACACCATTTTGCCATTATAGAACCACCTCTAGAAACTATTCCTGTAATTCGTTTTGCGGTCATAGGTACATAACGCAATCGTACTCCTGCATGAATAGTAAAATAATCAACTCCTTGTTCTGCTTGTTCTATTAGTGTGTCTCTAAAAATTTCCCAAGTTAAATCTTCTGCTACTCCGTTTACTTTTTCTAATGCTTGATAAATAGGCACTGTTCCTACAGGTACTGGGGAGTTACGGATAATCCATTCTCTAGTTTCATGAATATTTTTTCCTGTAGATAAATCCATTATATTATCAGCTCCCCATCGACATGCCCACACAGCTTTTTCTACTTCTTCTTCGATACTAGATGTGGTTGCCGAATTTCCAATATTTGCATTTATTTTCACTAAAAAGTTACGTCCTAATATCATAGGCTCACTTTCTGGATGATTTATATTTGAAGGTAATACGGCACGTCCTTTTGCTATTTCTTCTCGTACAAATTCTGCGGTTATCTTTTCTGGAATATTAGCTCCAAAATCTTGTCCCGCATGTTGCTTTGATAAATGAGTCATTTCGTCTATTCTTTGATTTTCTCTTATAGCAACATATTCCATTTCTGGTGTTATAATTCCACGTTTTGCATAATACATTTGCGAAACATTCTTTCCTTTCTTAGCTCTTTTAGGCTTATGTAAATGATTAAATCTTAAATGATCTAAACTTTTATTTGCGAGTCGTTCATTACAATATTTGGATGTAAAAGAGTTTAGTGTTTCTACATCTTCTCTGCTATTTATCCATTCTTCTCGAATTCGACTTATCCCGTTGTGAACATTAATGTTTTGAGATGGATCTGTATATGGACCACTAGTATCATATACCGTTATTGGTTGGTTAGGTGTTCTTTTTTTGGTTAATGAATCGATCGTATCATTTAACTTAATTTCACGCATAGCAACTCTAATCTGCGGATGTATTTTTCCTGCTACATATATCTTAGTAGAGTTTGGAAATGGCGTTGTTGTAATTGCTTGCTTGGGTGCTGTATCTTTTTTCTTCATGATCTCTGGAGTTTTTTCATCTATTTACTGCTCACTCTATAGTAAGTATTCTATACGGGCACTAATTTTACCCACCTTGAGTGGCTTGAATAATTAAAATTGTATCTTCTGATTGTAGTTTAATGGTACTCCAATCTGTATGAGGTATAATAGTATGATTAACTGCAACGGCAATCCCTTGCGTAACTATCCTTAGTTGTGCAATAAGTTCTTTTAAGGAACTTTCTTTTTTAATTGAATGTGATTGATTGTTTACGTTTACGGTTATCATTTTGACATTTTTCCATAAACTTTAGTGATTAGATTCACCTTTGAGTAGAGTTATTGTTTTTGTCACGATTTATAAAAGATATGATATGAATAAAACTAAATGATTTAGTTTTATTCATATCAAGTCTCGAATTCGTAAATAAAAACAACTTACTTTTCCCTTCGTCGGTATTAACCGCATCAGGTTCAAAGGGTATTTCTCAGACTGCACATGCAGACACCCCTAAAGCTTATTTTTTTATAAATATATTCTTTTTTATTTAAACCTCTTGGTTTAAAGCTGTTTTATTAGAATTTTAATGTTACTCCTAACAAAGCATTTATTCCAGCTTGAGGGAAATACCCCACACCTTCTATAGTTGTAATAGTTCCTGGATTAGAAAAATCATCATCATAAGTAAAGAAATACCCATTAGATTCATATTCTTGATCAAAAATATTATTTATTAATCCTGAAACTACGATCGATTTAAAAACAGGTACATTTTTAATTTCGTATACGATATTTAAATCGTTAACAAAAAAACTATCTAATTTTGATAATCTACTATCAATATTTCCAAAATATTGTTCTCCTACATATTTTGACAAGAAATTTATATGTACGTTTTCAATCGGGTTAAATACAATCATATTTCCTGCTACTACATTGGGTGAATATGAAATATTTGTATCTCCTAAATTAACTAACCCTCCATCTCTTGATGTTACAAAATCTCTATTTTTATTAACACTCAAAGAGATGTTGGGCTTAACACTTAATTTTTCAGTAATCGTAATATCTGCATCGATTTCGACACCTAATCTATAGCTTTTTCCACTATTTTCTCTTAAAGGCGTTCCTACATCATCTAGAGCTCCCGTTAATACTAATTGATTTTTATAATTCATATAATAAACATTCGTATTCAGTTTTATTCTTGGGGTTGCTAATCTCCATCCTAATTCATAATCGTCTAATGTTTCTGGGCTTGGTGTTCCACTTTCAAAATCATTACGATTAGGCTCTCTATTTGCTCTTGCATAAGATGTATACAATTGATTTTTTTCATTTATTCGAAATGTTAATCCTCCTTTAGGGTTAAAAAACGTATAATTTTTGTCTACTGCTAGCGCAACTCTATCTGATGTTAACCCTGATGTTGTATAATCTACATTTCGCACTTGTGCGTCTGCATAAGCACTCCATTTTTCATTAAATCGGTATGTAGCTTTAGCATATCCATTTAATTCTTTTTTAGTTCCATTTCCTGAATAATATCGATCTCTAATTTGAGATCCCCCTGCATTTTGAGCCCATATTATTTCTCCAAAATGATCTCCATCATAATAGCTATAGAAGATTCCTGAAGTTATATCTAATTGTTGATTTTTATAATTCACATTTGCATTAACTACATAGTAATCATTATCTAACCATCTACGTCGTATTAAATCTGTAGTATTAATAGTTTCTCCACCTAATACTATTGGCGTTAAATCATAATCAGCAAAATCTTCATCTTCTCTATATTGTTCAAAAAAACCTCTACCATACGTATAATTCAACCCTATATTAGTAGACCAATGATTATCATATTTTTGATTCCAATGCAATTGATAATGATCTTGTTTATAATTATCTACTTGATTGTCATAAAACTGAGTATTTCCATCTTCGTCTGTATATTCTCCAACAGGATTAAAAGTTCTATTAGTCGCCAACGTTTCTGGATCGATTCCATTCCAAGATTGATATGTAATTTCTTCTCCTGCAAATGTTATTGCTTTAATAAGTGTATTATCATCAACATATGATCCTTGTAAAAAATACGACTTAAGATCTGACGTTGCTCTATCAATATATCCGTCTGATTCTATTCTAGAAAGCCTTCCTGCAATTTCGATATGATCATTCAATAGTCCTGTACTAAACTTCAGTCCTACTTTTCTAGTATTAAAAGATCCATAAGTTCCTGAAATTTCGCCATATGCTTCTTCTGATACTGCGTCTGTTAGTAAATTTAAACTTGCTCCAAAAGCTCCAGCTCCATTTACAGAGGTACCAACTCCTCTTTGCAATTGCAAGTTTTCTACTGATGATGCAAAATCTGGTAAATTCACCCAAAAGGTTCCTTGACTTTCTGAGTCATTAAAAGGAATTCCGTTCAACGTTACATTTACACGAGAAGCATCACTACCTCTCACTCTTATACCGGTGTATCCAACTCCTGCTCCTGCGTCTGAAGTTGTTACTACTCCTGGCAAGTAGTTTAATAATGTAGGGATATCTTGTCCTAAATTACGTTTTTGAATTTTTTCCTTAGTAAGATTAGAGTGTGTAATAGGTGAATCGGCAGATACTCTCACTGATCTCACTAAAACTTCTTCTAGTTTTTCTGTTTTTGTTTTTGATGTATCTTTTACCTTTTCTTGTGCAATCACAATACTTGACATCAAAATGAATACATAAAGTAGTATTTTTTTCATCCGTAAATCTTTACGAATAAAAGGGGTCATTATTCCTTAACTATTTATTTTCTAAATTATATGTTGCTATTCCCCAATAGCAATTCAATATAGCATCAAAACAACTAACGTATTAATTATTTTAACTCCCTTGGCAACATTACTTGCCCAGGTTCATTGGGTATGATCTCAGCTTTTTACAGCACCCCTTTTTGAGATTTGCCGCAAATTTACTTTCTTTTTCTTAATTTATAGCAACTTTTAAGGAATTAAAACAATGCTTCAGTATTTTTGATGTTGTATTAGTATACATTTATTTCTTTGATCAGAATTTAGTTTTTTTATTATGGATAATTCAAAACGTTCTATTACTCTTAAAATCATTACTGGTTTTGTACTTGCTAGTGGAATTGCTTTTGGATCATTTTGGGTCATCCATACCCAGATGATTAATTATTCTGAAATGACTGAAATTAGTACAGAAAATAGTGATAAACTTATATTAGTTAGTCAAGCTTTAACTTACCTCTATGACGCTGAAAGTTTATCTCACAGTTTATATAAAAACGCAGATTCTACCAAAATAGAATTGTACAAACATAAAATAGATACAATATTACTCACGATTAATAAAGTGGCTTATGAATCTAATGATGATTCTCTGATTTTTAAAACCAATAAAATAAAATCGCTTATTGATCAAAAAAACAAAAACTTTGAAGAGCTTCTTCTTTTGTATCAAAATCGTCAAGGTGAAAATTTTTATAGAAACGCTATCAACGAATTACGTAAAATCAATGAATCTTTTGGAGATCTAGATTACAATCGTCGTTTCAGTCATTTAGCTCCACACCAACGCAGAGTATTAATTAAATTTTTAAAATATTCAAAAAAAGATAATGCTCAACAGCTATCATATCAAACGGTAGATTCTATTGCTGCAACTGTAAAAAAAGTATTGATTGGTTTAGAATATAAAGAACGTGAGTTTTTATCTGAAGTAAATGACAAAGAAGAATCTTTATTACAAAATGATCAATTTATCACTAATAAATTACGTGAATTATTAGCCGATATTGAAAATGATGAAATTAAACGGTCTGTTGTAAAAATAAAGGCATCTCAAAATGTTTTAGAAAAAACCTCAAATATTATTTTCATTGTTACAGTGTTAATTGTTGTTTTAGTAATTATTTTTCTTTTCTTAATCATTAGGGACATTTCTAAAAACCAACAATATCGTACTGATCTTGAAGCAGCAAAAGACTATACAGAATCACTATTAGAAAGTAGAGAATCTCTAATTAATACGGTTACTCATGATCTTAGATCCCCACTTAATACTGTAATAGGGTATTCGTCTTTATTAGAGAAAACGGTTTTAAATCATAAACAGAAGCATTATTTAAATCATTTAAAAAAATCTTCTGATTATATCTTACATTTAGTTAATGACCTACTTGATTTATCAAAATTAGATGCAGGAAAAATGACGATAGAGGCATTACCTTTTTCTCCAAATAAATTAATAAAAAATACTATATCTAGTGTTATACCTGTTGATGATCCTAAAAAATTATCAATTCATTTAGATATAGACATTGTTTCTGACGAACGATATATTTCTGATCCTTTCCGTTTAAAGCAAGTACTTACAAATCTAATCCACAATGCTTATAAATTTACTGAAAAAGGAAGCATTACCGTAAATAGTTATATCGACACTAGTCATCATAAAAATATTGAATTGGTTATTTCAATAAAGGATACTGGAATTGGAATCCCTCAAGAACAACAACAACAAATTTTCAAAGAATTTGAACAAGGACAAGACGATATAGAAAAACAATATGGTGGTTTTGGTCTAGGTTTAGCCATAACAAAAAAAATCATTACCTTATTACAAGGAAACATTACATTATCTAGTACTCCTGAGTATGGTAGTGAATTTTCTATTCATATTCCTGTTACTTCTGCAATAAAGAACACAAAGAGTGTGTCGGATACAGATTCTATTGATGCTAGTCTATTTACCAACAAACGCATTCTTATCGTTGATGATGATTTATCTCAACTTTCTTTAACCAGTGAATTAGTTGCTTCTATTGAATTACAACATCATACTTGTAGTAATGTAAAAGATGCTTTACTAGCACTAAAAGAAAACGACTATGACCTTATTCTTACGGACATACAAATGCCTGATTATGATGGATTTTATTTACTCGACACTATTAAACAGCAAAAAAAATATGCAACTACTCCTGTTATAGCTTTGTCTGGTCGAACTGATATAAGTTCTTCTAAATATTTATCTGCTGGTTTTTATGACAATCTCACAAAACCCTACAATCCTAACGATTTAATACAATTAATTGCTAAAACGTTAAATACTCAAATTCCGCTTATAAAAGTTAACAATACTAGTGACTTTTCAAATAAAGATTATTCTTTAGACGATTTAATTGTATTTGCTCATGGTGATTTAGATTCTTTATACTCTATCTTAGATACTTTTTACAAAAGCACTAATAATAATTTGAACAAATTAAAAGAAGCTATTCAAAATAAAGATATAAGCGTCATTAAAAAAACAGCTCATAAAGCTTTACCTTTTTTCAAGCAGATTAAAGCTCAGAACATCATTAGAGATCTAAAACAAATTGAACATCCAGAAAATTATAGTCTTAATACTTCTCAAATTATAACTATTACCGAAAATTGCATTAAAGATGTAGAAAACCTTATTGATGCTTTAAAAAACGATATCGCAAAAAATGAAATTAATATTTAATATCGTAATGATTTAATTTATTATATAATGTTTTTCTATCAATCCCCAATATTCTTGCTGCTTTAGCTTTGTTTCCATTGGATTTTTCAAGAGCGTCTAAAATCATTTCTTTTTCGTTCTCGTTTTTAAACAGTTTATAATTTTGTGAATTTCCTGTTGCATGCGCTATTTCGCTTGGTAATACTTCTAAAGTAACGAAATCACTTTGCGTTAATAGAACTGATCTTCTTACAATGTTTTTTAATTCTCTTAAATTACCTGGCCAATCGTATTTTTTGAATGCACTTAGTGCTTTTTCAGTAAATCCAACAACGCTTTTTTCTAACTCAACATTAGATTCTTCTAAAAAATGATTTGCAAAAAGCATTAAATCTTCTGTTCTATCTTTTAACGAAGGTATTTTTATAGAAAACTCGTTAAGTCTATGATATAGATCTTCTCTAAAATTTCCTTCTTTAACAGCTTTACTTAAATCTTCATTTGTAGCTGCTATAACACGAATATCTACTTCTATTTCTTGATTACTACCAACAGGTTTCACTTTTCGTTCTTGAAGAGCTCTTAATAATTGTACTTGTAGTTCATAGCTTAGGTTCCCTATTTCGTCTAAAAACAATGTTCCTCCATTAGCTGCTTCAAAGTGTCCAGTTTTGTCATTAATTGCACCAGTAAACGCTCCTTTCAAATGTCCAAAAAACTCACTCGAAGCTATCTCTTTAGGTATTGCTCCACAATCTACAGCTATAAAAGCATTTTTTGATCGATTACTTGCTTTATGAATACTACTAGCAACATATTCTTTTCCTGTACCGCTATTACCTATAATTAAAACAGACATTTTTGTTGGAGCGACCAACTCAACATATTCATTCAATTTTTTTGAAGCGACACTTATTCCTTTAACAAAAGAAGAATCATTTTGATCTATTTCGTGCTTTTCTGTTACCTCATTTTGATAAGTTTCATGAGATATATTTACTAATTCAATTTGTTTTTGAAGTGCTTTTTCTATTGTAGTTACAATTCGTTCTGGTTGAAATGGTTTAGATATATAATCAAAAGCTCCTTGTTTGATAGCATTAACAGCCATATCTATTTCGGCATACCCAGTCATTATTATTACCTGAATATTATTTTTGAAATCTTTTATATAATTTAAAAGTGCTATTCCATCTTTATCCGGTAGTCTTACATCGGTAAGCACAATATTAAATTCTGATTTTTCTATTTCAGATATAGCCTCTTGAACAGAAAAAGCTGTAGTAATTGTAAAACTCTTTTTTTCAAGAAATGTTTTTAGCATCATACAAAATGCCACATCATCTTCTACTATTAATATTTTTGACATTGGGTATTTCTCTTGGTCATTTGTAAATATAAACTTATAAAATAAAACCTAATTATTGTTTTTAAACATAAAAAAAGAGACTCTTGGGACTGAGTCTCTTTTTATTTACTAAACAACTTTAATATTGCTACAATATGAGGAACAATAATCTTTTTTCTCTACCCCTAGATTTAAGATTCGCTATTTAGTTTAACCAATTTGCCTTCGGCATTTACAAATATGACTTGTGTTTGACTATTTATTTTCTTTAATTCGATTTTATAAATTTTCTTTTTGTTTTTATAAGCCTTAGCTATCCAAGACTTTTCATAATCTATTGCGACCATTTCTTGAATTCCCATAGGTAATTCTACAACTGGTATAGATTCAAATCGATAAGCCTCAAGTGTGTCTCTTTTTTTTTCATTTTTCCCATCTTGTGCTTGAACACCTTGAGCTGAAATTACGCTTACCATTACAGCAATAACAATCATATATTGTTTCATAGTATTTTTTAGAATTTCTAACTATCGTATCATTTGTCATAGTAATATGTAAAAATCGTTCCAAAAAAGAGTCTTTAGCTATAATTACAACAAACATCTACAATACAACACTTTAATTTCATTTCTTATTACAACGCATTTGGGGAGATAGTGTAGATTCTACACTAAACTGTGGAATTAATACACACTTTTACACATAAAAAAGCCATCCAATTACATATAAACTGGATGGCTTTCTCTATACTTAAATAAAATTCTAAGAAAATAATTTCACCTGATGTGCTGATTTTAATAGATCATTCACACTCTTCACTGGGTTAAATGTTGTTAACGGCACTTCTATAAAAACACTTATCCAATTAGACATAGCCCCGTTCCATAATCCAGGAAGTTCTAATGCTTTTAATTGTTTTCCTTTTTTTGATTTTACAGTTATGAAACCAGCATTTTCATCTACATATTTCTTTAAATCAAATTTATTACCTCTGTAATCTTTTATTCCACAAACAATATCTACAGGATTAAAATGAGTTGCACTTCTTAAAATTTCCTGCTGTTTTTTATCATTTTTATTAATCTGTGGAGCTTCAATTATCTGCAATGTTAATTTCCCTTGTTCTCCTTTAACCCAAAAAGGTCCTCCTCCTGGTTCTCCTTCATTTTCAACCATACCACATACCCTAATTGGCCTGTTTAATGATTCTTTAAGAAATTCTAGTTTATATTTTTCTGAAAACTTATCAAAATCATGAGGAAATCTTATGTTCAATTGAGAATTCATGAACTTTTTAATTTTCCTCAACTCATCTTCTAACGAAATTGTATCATCTATTTGTTCTAATATTCTAAATATTTCTTGTTGTATTTCAATTAGTTTTCCTGCTAATACTTTTTTATATCTCGATACATCGTCTTGATACTTTCTAACAACTACATTATCTATATTTTTTATAAAAAGAAGTTCTGTATCTAAGTCATTTAAATTTTCAATCAATGCTCCATGCCCTCCTGGTCTAAACAGAATTGATCCATCATTATTTCGAAAAGGTTTATTTTCCATTGAAACAGCAACTGTATCTGTTTCAGTTTTCTGAAATGAGTATGTTATATCAAATTTTACATCAGTTTTCTTTTCTACTTTTTTTCTTATATCGTCAAAAGCATATTCAAAAGCTTCTAGATGTTCTTTCGAAATAGTAAAATGTAATTTAGCTTTCTTGTTAATAGTACTATATCCTGTTGCTTCATATAAATGCTCTTCAAAAGCCGTTGTTATCTCATCTGCATATTTATGAAAAGGTAATAGTCCTTTTGGGTATATCCCATAATTAAGTCCTTTGTCCCTTAACATTGTTTCTACAAATAAATACAACTGCTTTCCTTCTGGTAACTTATTGAAATTAGGATACCACTCTCTTATTTTTTCTATTACTTTATCATAGAAAGGAAATTTTTCTAATCCGATTAAGAAAAGTCTAATAGCTGTAGCCTTTTGATAATTCGTATAAGAGTTTAATCGTTCTTTTTCGGGTTCATATCCTTCAAGAAATCTAAATAAATCTTTAAACATTCTAGTCGCTGCTCCAGAAGCGGGGACAAATTTAACTGCACTTAATTTTGGCAATCTTTCTTCATAAAGTTTAACTAACTCATCTTTTTCACTAGTAGAAAGACGAAATATTCCATCATCAATTGTAGCTGCGCTTTTTAAAACAACACATGGAATTCCTTTTTTAAAAATCTCTACTTGATTTATTATTTTGTCTAGAGTAATTCCTTTCTCTTTAACAAGTCGAATATCTTTATCGGTTATGTTCACAGTTTACCTTTTGATTAATTCATCTATTATTTGAGTTGCTTTTTTAAATCTCTCTTCTTTCCCACCTTTTAACAGAACATAAGGTCTTTTATACTTTTCTAATGCTTCTCTAAAGAAATGAAACATTTTTTCTCGCTCATTAGGTCGATCTCTAAGATCATCTGCTTCCCATGGAGTATCGATATATGTTAAAAAATACATATCATATTGATTCTCTATAGAAGCTTTTTCTAAGGATTCGTCTGAAATCCCATTAAAATATGCTTTAGAGTATACATTCGTCTCTAATATATCAGTATCACAAATCAACACTCTATTAGCTTGCTCTGATGCTTTATTTTCGAGTAATATTTGTCCTTCTGCTATAGGTAATAAATCTTCGTAACTGCATACTTCCCTCTCTTCATCCCATTTCTTTTGTAAATAATCTCTTGCAAATTCAGGAACCCACTCTGTATTATAATGTGTTGCTAACTCTTTTGAAAGTGTAGTTTTCCCTGTCGATTCAGGTCCAAACAAGACTATTTTTATGCAATTACTTCTTTTTTGCTTAAGCTTTTCTTCCATTTTCTATATCCATATATTGCAAGTACTGTAAACACCAAATACTGAAAACTGGTAAATGTCAACCCTTTATAAAAATATAATGGTATCGATATAATATCTCCTATAATCCAATATATCCAGTTCTCAATTTTACGTTTTGCCATCAACCACATTCCGACAAAAAACACTGCTGTTGTTACTGTATCAACATAAGCAGTCCAGCTTGTCCATTTATCAAAGAATTGGTAGACAAAATATACAAAAAGTAAAGTTATTATAAAGATAACTATTGAAATTATTTGTTCTTTTCTATCTGTTTTGGATATAGGTGTAAAACTAGTGTCATCAACCTTTCTAGTCCATATGTACCATCCATACAAACTCATTATAAAATAATATCCGTTAATCATTGTATCCCCTAGAAGTTCCCAGCCAATTAATAAATAAACAAAAATTGCTGTGCTAATCATCCCTGTTGGATACACCCATATTTTATTTTCTTTTGAAAACCAAACTGATAAAAACCCAAAAATAACTGCTGTAATCTCTAAAATTAAAATATGGATAGGATAGTCATTGTATTGACTAAATAAAAAATCAAAAATCTGACTCATAATTACTTCTATTAGATTTCACCAATTTCATTTGCATTAAGCCATGATCTATTTCTCCAAATGCTACTTTAATCTCTTTCATTAAATATAGCATTACTTCATCATAATCTCCATAAACTTGAGTACTCAAAGGATTTTCTAATATTGTAAACTTAGAATCCCTTAGCCTCTTTATAAAAGTAATTATCGGTTCTTCAAAACGATCTTGTAAAGGAGTGAATGTTAATTCTATTGATACTTCCATAAATAATGTTTAATTTTTTTGGGGCAATGTATACACGCATGTAAAACCTTCAAATTCTAAAAAAGCTATATCATAATAGCTTATACGATCTTTATATTTAATCGTACTCTGCGTAAAAAGATCATCTATCACAAAAGATTCTATATGGATATGTTGTTCAAAACTCAATCCTGCTGTGGCATATAATTTATACAAAGATTCTTTTGCTCCCCATATTATGGTAAGTATTCTTACTCTATTTTCTTCTTTTTGTTTCTCTAAGAATTGCTGTTCGGTTCTAACAAATTTATGAGCTATTCTTTTTATTTTCTCTCGCTGCTTTTCTATATCAATTCCGATCAATTGATCACTGATAATAATCCCAGAGAACTCAAATGAATGTGTTATCGAAATTTGTTTTCCATCTAGCAGATGCGGCTTCCCTAGATCATCATAATACAAATCAAAATCAGTATACCCAACTTCATTTAAAAGATGTCTAACACTCATAAATCCTCTTTTATGCAAATCAGATTTCATTCCGTCAACTCTATCTTGACAATGTTTCGTTAATTTTATTCCATTAGATAATTCATCAAAAGATTCTTCTATCTTCCAAATCAACACTTTAGTAGTTGCATTGACTGTTATAGTTTTGTAAAGAGGCATTTATAGTCTTAAAGTTATTACGTACCTTTGCAAACTGAAAAATCAATATACTTGATTTATAAATTCACGAAAAACGAATTTATAATAATTTTATTGATCTTAGATCCAAATAATGATTTTTCAATCGATTAAAAATTAATTTTTTAGATAAAACGTTTTTAAAAAACATCCCATATAGGGTTTTATTAAAACATAATTACTATGAGTACAAAGACACCAACGTATGTACCCTTTAAAGTAAAAGATATTTCTTTAGCTGCATGGGGAAGAAAGGAAATCGAATTGGCTGAAGCTGAAATGCCAGGTTTAATGTCACTTCGTGAAGAATATAAAAATGAGCAACCATTAAAAGGAGCTCGTATTGCTGGATGTTTACATATGACTATTCAAACAGCTGTTTTAATAGAAACATTGGTAGCTTTAGGAGCTGATGTTACATGGAGTTCTTGTAATATTTTCTCTACTCAAGATCAAGCTGCTGCTGCAATTGCTGATGCTGGAGTTCCTGTTTATGCTTGGAAAGGTATGAATGAAGAAGAATTTGACTGGTGTATCGAACAAACTCTTTTCTTTGGAGAAGATCGCAAGCCATTAAATATGATTCTTGATGATGGTGGTGATTTAACAAATATGGTATTAGATCGTTATCCAGAATTGGTTGATGATATCAGAGGTTTATCTGAAGAAACAACTACAGGAGTACACCGTTTATATGAGCGTGTAAAAAATGGTACACTTCCAATTCCTGCAATTAATGTAAATGATTCTGTTACAAAGTCTAAATTTGATAACAAGTATGGTTGTAGAGAAAGTGCTGTAGATGCTATTCGTCGTGCAACTGATACTATGCTTGCAGGTAAGCGTGTAGTAGTTTGTGGATACGGTGATGTAGGTAAAGGTTCTGCCGCTTCTTTTAAAGGTGCTGGTTCTATTGTAACTGTTACTGAAATTGATCCTATCTGTGCTCTACAAGCTGCTATGGACGGTTTTGAAGTTAAAAAACTTGAAACTGTGGTTGGAAATGCTGATGTTATCATTACAACTACAGGAAATAAGGATATCGTTCAAGGACGTCACTTTGAAGCTATGAAAGATAAAACCATTGTTTGTAACATTGGACACTTTGATAATGAAATCGATATGTCATGGTTAAACACTAATCATGGAGATACTAAAGATGAAATCAAGCCTCAGGTTGATAAATATACTATCAACGGTAAAGATATTATCATTCTTGCTGAAGGTAGATTGGTAAATCTTGGTTGTGCTACAGGGCATCCTAGTTTTGTAATGAGTAATTCTTTTACAAATCAAACTTTAGCTCAAATTGAGCTTTGGAACAGTTCTGATAAATATGAGAATGATGTATATATGTTACCGAAACATCTTGATGAAAAAGTAGCAAAATTACATTTAGCTCGTCTAGGAGTAGAATTAGATGTATTAAGAAAAGATCAAGCAGATTACATTGGTGTAGCTGTTGAAGGTCCTTTCAAACCAGAATATTACAGATATTAATATTTGACGAATTCAAAATGAAAAAAAGGCGAAATTACTTTAAGTAATTTCGCCTTTTTTATCTCCTCTTTCTAAAAATATAACTCATCCAAACGGGATCATTATCTTCTGTTATGATAGCTCTTCTATCTACATATTCCCAATTTGCTTGATTCATATACATTAACATATCCGATGTTTGTTTAAGATCCTCTACATCTTTAATTACAATCGAGCTATTTTTTAATGCAATTTGATCTTCTTGAATTTCTATTTTCTTTACTTTCCCTCGTTTATTTGCTTTTTGAATTACTATAACTTCCAAAAAATCATATTTCACAATTTGATTTTCTTGAGCAACTATTACATTACTCACAAATAATACTATAATAAAACTTATAACTTTAATCATTTTTCTCATCAAGTGACTTTATTTATATAATGAAACAAAAAAAACTCTTTCCAAATAAAATTTGAAAAGAGCCTCAATATAATTATTACAAGGAAAGATCCTTATGCTTCAAAAGGAACTATTGAAACATAGGATTTATTATCTTTCTTTTTAGTAAATTTCACCAAACCATCTACTCTTGCATGTAAAGTATGATCTTTACCTGCATAAACATTTTCTCCTGGTTTGTGCGCTGTACCTCTTTGTCTAACAATGATGTTACCAGCTACGGCAGCTTGACCACCAAAAATCTTAACACCTAAACGTTTCGATTCTGATTCTCTACCGTTCTTCGAACTACCAACTCCTTTTTTATGAGCCATTTTCTTTCGGTTTTAGAATGGGTTATACTTTAGTTTTGTAAAGCAGCAATTAAATCAGCTTTCTTCATAGAAGAAATACCTTCAATTCCTTTACTTTTTGCCATTTCTTTTAACTCAGCTACAGTTTTTGAACTTAAGTTATCAGAATCGTCGTTAGCTTTCGCTTTTGGTGCAGCAGCTTTTTTAGCTCCAGATCCACCAATGCTTTCGATAACGATTTCAGTTAATGCTTGACGGTGACCGTTTTTCACACGGTATCCTTTACGTCTTTTCTTTTTAAAAACAACAACTTTATCACCTTTTAAGTGTCTTGTTATTTTGGCTCCTACTTGAGCTCCTTTTATAGCTGGGGCGCCAATAGTAACATTGTCTCCATCTGCAGTAAGAAGAACTTTATCAAAAGAGATTGAATCTCCTTCTTCTCCTGGTAAACGGTGAACAAAAACTTTTTGGTCTTTAGCAACTTTAAATTGCTGCCCTGCTATCTCTACAATTGCGTACATATAGCGTTAAACTTTAAAAAATTAATTCTTTAATTTAAAAATGTTTGCAAATATACACCTAATTAATTAAACAACAAAGCTTTTAAGTGTTCGCTATCGAAACTTGTTTTTTCCTGCTGGTATTCCAACTAACTTTAAACAATTGCATAAATGATAATGTAAGAACAATTGTACTTGCAAATCCCATAATTGCAACTACAAACAAAACCAATCCTACACTCGTATAATACTCTTTTATCCAAACAGACATTAACTCATTTAAAAAATCTGGAGAAATATGTGTAGCATAAACTCCAAAGAAAATAGTAAAAAATAAGGTGGCTAAAAATCCCATCAAAATACCTGTAAAAAAACCATTTTGATATTTAAACTCTTTTTTTTGTTCTTGCTTCAAATGTTGTATTGTTTTATACAAGGCTCCTCCCAGTATTACTCCATTAAACAAACTAAATAGCGGGTTTGTATGTAATTTAAACAATGATAATAATAAAAAACACAGTATAAGGCTCATTGCGGTGATACAACTGTATCGAATAGATATCTTTAATTCATTCATAACTCACTCATTAACATTAGATTACATAAAGATCGCAAAAAAAGAACACTTATTAACTATAACAAACTAAAAATCTGATATTTAAAATTTTATTCTTTTTTGTTTTGTAACAAAAAACGATCTTTACATACAAATTACATAGAACTTAATATTTTTATAAAAAATGAAAAATAAACTTTACGCAATCGCTTGTGGGCTATTCATCTCTTTTTCAGGCGTAGCACAAGAAGTTAAGTTTACGGAGTATGACTTAGACAATGGTCTGCATGTAATCTTACATCAAGAAAACAAAGCTCCTGTTGTTACCGTAGGAGTTATGTATCATGTAGGTGCTAAAGATGAGGAAGCTGGAAGAACTGGTTTTGCACACTTTTTTGAACATTTATTATTTGAGGGGACTAAAAATATCGAAAGAGGTAAATGGTTTGATATTGTTTCTTCTCACGGAGGACGAAATAATGCAAATACTACGCAAGACAGAACTTATTATTACGAAACGTTCCCTTCTAATAATTTAGAATTAGGATTATGGATGGAATCTGAGCGTATGCTTCATCCTGTTATCAATAAAATTGGAGTAGACACTCAAAATGAAGTTGTTAAAGAAGAAAAAAGACAACGTGTAGACAATGCTCCTTATGGAAAAATCATTTATAGAACTGGTGTCAATAAATATTTATTCAAGAAACACCCATATGGACAATCAGTAATCGGTAGTATGGCAGATCTTGATGCAGCAAAGCTAGAAGAGTTTCAAGCCTTTAATACCAAGTTTTACAATCCCAATAACGCTACTTTGGTTGTTGCTGGAGATATCAATATAGAAAATACTAAAAAAATGATCGCCGATTATTTTAGTAGTATTAAGAATAATGGAAAGAAAATAACTCGCACAGTTATAAAAGAAGCTCCTATTACTTCTGAAATTAATGCGAAAGAATTTGATGCTAATATTCAAGTTCCATTAAAAGCACTTGTTTATCGCACTCCTAATATGAAGGAAAAAGATGCTTATGTATTAGACTACATTTCTACTATTTTAACTGGTGGTAATAGCTCTAGAATGCATAAAAAAATGGTAGAAGAAAAGAAGATGGCATTACAAGTATTAGCTTTTTCTGATTCTCAAGAAGATTATGGTACATATATAATGGGAGCACTACCACTTGGTAATGTAAGTTTAGAAGATCTTCAAAAAGAAATGGATGAAGAAATAACAAAACTTCAAAATGAATTAGTTTCTGAAAGAGAATTTGAAAAACTTCAAAATCAATTTGAAAACAGATTTGTTAATTCAAATTCAAGTATAGAAGGTATTGCTAACTCTTTAGCTAGGTACAACGTTTTATATGGAAACACCAATTTAGTTAACAATGAAATTGAAATCTATAGATCTATTACTAGAGAAGATATTCAAAGAGTTGCTAAAAAATATTTAACACCGAATCAACGTCTTAACCTTGATTACTTACCAGAATCAAGCAAATAATATTTAGTATATCAAGAAATTTCAGAAAATGAAAAAAAACATACAATTTTTAATCGCATTTTTATTCATTGCCATTGGAGTTCAAGCTCAGGTTGATCGATCAAAAATGCCTAAATCTGGATCTACTCCTACTATTAATTTAGGAGAGCCTTATACATTCAAGTTACCTAATGGTCTTAATGTATTAGTTGTAGAGAATCATAAATTACCTCGTATATCTATTAGCTTAACTTTAGACACCCCTCCTATTATCGAAGGAAATAAAGCTGGTTTAGGTAGTTTAGTTTCTCAAATGATGGGAAAAGGAACAAAGAACATTAGTAAAGACGAATTTAACGAAGAAGTAGACTTTCTTGGAGCTTCTATTAGCGTAGGGAACAATAGTGGTTTTGCACAATCTTTATCTAAGTATACAGATCGTATTATAGAGTTATTTGCAGATGCTGCTTTACATCCAAATTTTACGCAAGACGAACTAAGTTTAGAGCGTAAAAAGTCTATTGAAGGAATTAAAACAGGTGAAAAAAGTGCTGAAGCCATTGCCTCAAGAGTTCGAGGAGTATTAGGTTACGGAAAGAAGCACCCTGCTGGAGAATATGTTTCTGAAGAAACATTAAATAATATCACTCTTAACGATATTACTAGCTACTACAGAAGTTATTTTGTTCCTTCACAAGCATATATGGTTATTAGTGGAGATATCACTCAAAAGGATGCTGAGAAATTAATTACTAAATATTTTGAATCATGGGTATCTGCTCAAGCTCCCTCAATTTCTATTCCAGGGATCAAAGATGTACAATACACTCAAATTAATTTTGTAGATGTACCTAATGCTGTTCAAACTGAATTAGCTGTAATGAATGTTTCTGAATTAAAAATGACCGATAAAGATTATCATGCAGCACTTGTAGCGAATTATATTCTTGGTGGCTCTTTTAGTAGTTACATCAACATGAACTTAAGAGAAGAACATGGATACACTTATGGAGCTAGGACTTCTTTACCTGTTAATAAAAACTTCAATACTCTTTTTAGAACTACTGCCAAAATTAGAAATGCAGTAACTGATAGTGCTGTTGTTGAAACTCTAAAAGAATATAAAAGAATCCGTACTGAATTAGTAGATACTCAGGTTTTAAAAAATGCAAAAGCTAAATTTTTAGGTGATTTCATTTTAGCTTCAGAAAGTGATCGTACTATTGCAAACAGAACAATTAGAATTAAAACACAAAAACTACCTACTGACTTCTATGAAACTTTTATTTCAAAAATAAATGCTGTTACAAAAGAAGACGTAAAAAGAGTTGCTAATAAGTATTTCAAACTAAATAATGCTCGAATTTTATTAGTTGGTAAAGGAAGTGATATCGGCCCAAGTCTTAAAAAAATTACTTTTGATGGGCAAAAAATTCCTGTTATGTATTTTGATAAATTTGGAAATCGTATAGAGGAACCTACTTTCAAAATAGAAGCACCTAAAGGTCTTACTGCTCAAAACGTTTTAGACAGCTATTTTAAAGCTATCGGAGGAAAAGATAAACTAAATACAGTTTCTTCAATTTTCACTACTGCTAAAGCTTCTGCCAATGGAGCAGAATTAACAATGGTTGCCAAAGTAACTTCTAAAAGTCAATTATTAACAAACATTCTTTTTGGCGGAAATTCTGTTAACAAAAATGTATTTGATGGTACTAAAGGTTATGTAATGGCTCAAGGTCAAAAAATCAACTATACAGAAGCTCAAATCACTGATGCAAAAAAAGATGCACATCCATTTGCTGAACTTAAAAATACTCCTGAATCTTTAGAAGGTATAGAGCCTTATGATAATGGGAAAGCTTATAAAGTAAAGATGAACGATAAGAAAATATCTTTCTTTGACATCAATACTGGATTAAAAGTAAAAGACATTGTGACTCAAGAACAAGGAGGTCAAAAAATATCAACTACAATTTTGTATAAAAATTACAAAGAAGTAGGTGGAATTAAATTCCCATACACAATGACTATTTCTTTTGGTCCTCAAAATCTTGATTTCAATGTTTCTGAAATTAAGATCAATGAAGATGTTAATGATGAAGATTTTAAATAAGATTTTATTTTGACTAGTCCTAAATAAGGGTTACGATTACTTAAAGATTAAAGATCATCTAAAACTATAGTTTTAGATGATCTTTTTTTTATTAGAGAGATATACTCCTAGTATAATAATACCTGTTGCTATTACTTGATAAAAACTAAATTTTTCGCCATCCATAACCCCCCATATTAAAGCGACTATAGGAATTGTATATGTTACTGAAGATGCAAAAACTGGGCTACTAATTTGAACCAATTTATTAAAAACAACTTTTGCTACTCCTGTACCAACAACAGCCAAAATACTGATATACCATAAACTTGTTTGTACTTCTTCTCTTTGTATTACCTCTTCTTTAAAAAAACCCGTCGTATATAGAACTAGTAACGCTGGTAGAAATAGCACTAAAAAATTACCATTAGCAATTGCCATAGGAGAGATATTTTGCATATATCGTTTTATAATATTTACATTAACTGCATAACATACTGATGCAATTAATACCAAACCCGCATATCTATAATCTTGGTTAGGGTTTACACTTGCTCCTTCCCATATCAAAGCTAAACATCCAACAAAACCTATTATCACACCTATCAATTGATTTTTATTAAATCCTATAGCAAAAGCTACAGTACCAAATATAAGTGTCATTAAGGGGGTTGTTGAATTAAGAATAGATGCTATTGCACTATCAATTTGTGTTTCTGCATAAGCAAATAAAAATGCTGGTATAAAAGTTCCTGCAAAAGCAGATATAGCAACCCATTTCCACTCTTCTTTTTTAATGGTTTTTATACTTTTAAATCCTATTAAAAACAAAAATAGTGCAGCAAATAAGGTTCTCAATGCTCCTAGCTGCATTGGAGTCAATCCTAATAAAGATTTTTTAATTAGTATAAAAGAACTCCCCCATACTATAGAAAGGATTATTAAATATCCCCATTTAAGATTGTTACCATTCATGTCATTAAAATTATGACACAAAAATCAAAAAATAAATTAGAGTAATACTATTGATTTTAAAAAAATTAACGCAGGTTTAGCTTTTGAAAATTATTCTTCTTCCACCCACTCTAAGGTATCAATTAAATGTTCGACATCTTTTCGAAGGTATGTTGATGCTGGCAAAATAGAATCGTAATTAGGTTTCGCCTTAAAATATACTGATCCCGTAATAAAATTACGCACACTATCTGTTACATAAAATTGCGTTTGAGATGCAGCATTACCAGAAATATCAAATAGCATCCCATATACATTCTTTTCCTGGTTTTCATATATATCATAGATGATGCCATCTGCTTTCACTACATGTTCTTGCGCTAAGTTTTGCGCATCTCTTAATAATGAGTCTAAATTATTTTCTACTTTAAAATATGATAAATAGATTGTTGCTTTTAGTTTTGAATACTCAATGTTGCACCAGTTTTTCTTTCTACTAAAAACTTTTTTTGCTTTTGCATTTACATTTTTTTCAAAAGAATATGGATATCCGTTTAAATGCAATTTTTCATATTCAGCATCTAGAAAACTTAACCTTAACTCTCCTTTGGGTTTAGGTAGCACGTCTCCTCCACATGAATATAGGAATAAACTTAATATTAATAGCGACCATATATAGTATATTCTAGTACTCATTCTTTATTGTAAATTTAATCTGTTTAATTCGTTTATTATTTAACCCTTCTATTGTAAACGAATATTTTTCTATTGATATTACATCTCCTTTATTAGGGAAACCTCCTAATATCTCTAATAATAGTCCTGCAATTGTTTCTGCATCTCCTTTTTTCTTTTCAAAAACAGATACATCTTCTAATTTTACTACTCTATAAAAATCTTTTAAGGCTGTTCTTCCTTCAAACACATAATTATAATCATCTAACTTAGAATACACAATATCCTCATCATCAAACTCATCACTAATGTCACCCACTATCTCTTCTATTATATCTTCTAATGAGATTAAACCACTAGTTCCTCCGTATTCATCAACTACTATAGCCAGATGATTTTTCTTATCCTTAAAATCATTTAATAAATCATCTAATTTTTTGTTTTCTGGAACAAAATAAGGTGTTCTCAACAATGACTCCCAATCAAAAGATTTTTTATTAATATGTGGTAATAAATCTTTAACATATAAAATCCCAACTACTTTATCAATACTTCCTTCAAAAATGGGGATTCTCGAAAAACCATATTTCACAATTTCAGGAATAATCTCTTTGAAAGGTTGTTCTTTATCCAATGCAAAAACTTCCATTCTAGGTGTCATCACTTGCTTTGTGTCTGTATTACCAAAAGAAACGATTCCTTTTAATATCTTTTTTTCTTCAAGTGTTGTTTCTTTATCTAATGTTAATTCTAATGCTTGTGATAATTGGTCTACACTGATATTTGATTTTTGCTTCCCTAATTTTTTATGAATTGCCAATGTAGTTTGCTGCATTGGTGTATTAAACACCCATAAAATTCTATTTAAAAAGTGTAGTGGATATGCCATAAAATGTGAAAAAGACACTTTATTTCTACTTGCATAAATTTTAGGCAAAATTTCACCAAACAACAATATTAAAAAAGTAGCTACAACAACCTTTATTACAAACTCTATATCTATTGTAATAAAAGAAAGATCCATTAGCATTTTCTCTTTAAACCAAAATGAAGTAATTGACTCAAACAAAAGAACAATCGCTATATTAATTGCGTTATTTGCTATTAATATAGTCGCTAATAACTTTTTAGGTTTTTTAAGTAGTTCTGCTATTAATCGCTGTTTTTTTGATATTACTTCTTCTTCAGAATTAATTTCTGATGGTGTTAAAGAAAATAATGCTACTTCACTAGCTGATATTAATGCTGAAGACAATAACAATATCAATAATAATATCCAATTTAAAATTGGTGCAATATCAATTTGTAGTAATAGTATAGATAAAGGTACGGGGTCAGGATCCAAATGATATAAATTTAATTAAACATTTTTTTAGAACGGAAGATCATCATCTTCTTCTTTAACATTAGATTGTTCATTTTGTTGTGTAGTTCCTGAAATAGATTCATTAGTATTTACATTCATTCCACGTTGTTGGTCAATTGGTTGATTCTCATTTTTAGGAGTTAAAAATGTAAAATCTATACATTGAATCTCTGTACTATAACGATCTTTCCCTTGATCATCTGTCCATTTTCTTGTTTTGAGTCTCCCTTCTATATATACCTTATCTCCTTTTTTAAGGTATTTTTCGCAAATTTCGGCTGCTTTATTACGAACAACAATATTATGCCACTCAGTATTACTAACTTTTTCTCCTGTAGTTCTATTTACATATGTTTCGTTAGTCGCTAAAGGAAATCGCCCTATAGCATTACCTCCTTCAAAATAATGCATCTTCACTTCATCTCCTGTATGCCCTATTAGCATTACTTTATTAAGAGTTCCTGACATATCAATAATTTTAATTTATAGTAAATGTAATAAAAAAGCTTCAGTCTTAAAAAAGGACTCTATAAATTTACCTATAAGTATCGGTACAGGATAATCTTTCAATTTTGATAACAAAACAACTTCTTCCGTTCCTAATTCTGGTAATTGATCCATTTCGAGAATATAAAACTTTGTATACAAATGTTGATGTGATAATTTATGAATCTTAGTTTCTTCATTAAATAATGTAAGTTCACTTTCTCTAATCCCTATTGACGTTAAAATCTCACTACTTAACAATTCTTTAATAGTACTTTCTTTTTCCGTTTCGATTAAAGGGAATTCATATAAATTTTGCCAGATACCTTTTCCTTCACGTTTCCTTATAACAGTTTTTTCCCCTTTTACTATAAATACTAAATAATTAAAATATCTCTTTTTTATTTTTAGTTTTTTAAGTTTTACAGGCAATTCCTTTATTTCTTGCTTTTGCAACGCTACACAACTTTCATTAAGAATACAAAAAGAACAATCTGGATTTTGTGGTTTACATTGCAAAGCTCCAAACTCCATGATTGCTTGGTTATAAGAAGAAGGTTCTTCATGATCCATTAGTTCTATTGCTAGTTTTTTAAATTCTTTTATACCTATAGTACTATTAATAGGAGTATGAATTCCAAAATAACGTGACAAAACTCTATATACATTACCATCAACAACAGGAACTGGTTCTTTAAAGCAGATAGAAGCAATTGCACTTGCTGTATAATCTCCAACTCCTTTTAATTTTAAAAGGTCAATATAGTTATTCGGAAAAACCCCATTTAGTTCGTCTGCAATGTATTTTGCAGTAGTATGTAAATTCCTTGCTCGAGAATAATATCCTAGTCCTTGCCACAGTTTAAGCACTTTTTCTTCGCTTGCTTTTGCTAAGTCAAAAACTGTCGGAAATTCGGTCGTAAAAGACAAATAATAGGGCAATCCTTGAGCCACTCTAGTCTGTTGAAGCATTATTTCACTTAACCAAATGTGATATGGATCACTAGTTTCGCGCCAAGGCATAATTCTCTTGTTTTCTAAATACCAGAAAATGAGTTTTTTAGAAAATTTCATAGTAAATTGTATCTGTTTTACAAAATTAAACCTTTATCCGTCATAATTTAATCTTAAGTATTGATATTTTGGATTTTAAATTATTATATTTGCCCCCTTGAAAATTTAAAAACCCCTAAATAGGTATAATAATGACTAAAGCAGATATCGTAGCGAAAATTTCGGAAAAGCTAGGAATAGAAAAAGGAGATGTTCAAGCAACAGTTGAAACATTTATGGAAGAAGTAAAAAGTTCTTTAGAAGGTGGAGATAATGTTTACCTAAGAGGATTTGGAAGCTTTATAATAAAAACTAGAGCAGAAAAAACAGGACGTAATATTTCAAAAAATACTACAATCAAAATTCCTGCTCACAATATACCTGCATTCAAACCTGCAAAAGTTTTTGTTGAGGGTGTAAAAACAAACGTAGAAGTTAAATAAAACAAAGTACTAATCTAAAATAAACATTTACTATGCCAAGTGGTAAAAAACGCAAAAGACATAAGGTAGCAACTCACAAACGTAAAAAAAGAAGAAGAGCTAACCGCCATAAGAAAAAGTAGTTCGATAACTACTTTTTTTATTTGAATTTTAAAAAGTTCATTGAAATTAGAATAGCGTGAAAACACATGCTATTCAATCGGAATTTTAACATAAAAATTATAGCATTACTATTTCATTATTAGTGCTATAATTTTTGTGAATTCCTGTGATAATTTTTGTTTAATCCATCTGTACATAATTAAGTATAGATACAAATCAGTGTTAGAGTGAACAAAGAATTGATAATTAGATCTGGTTCCTCTACAGATTTTGCCTTATTAAGGGATGGAAAACTTATTGAATTACACAAAGAAGAAGATGATAGCAATTTCTCTGTAGGTGATATATTTATTGCCAAAATTAGAAAAGCTGTCCCTGGATTAAATGCCGCATTTGTAAATGTTGGTTATGAAAAAGATGCTTTTTTGCATTATCATGATTTAGGTCCTCAAGTATCTTCTTTAGTGAAGTTCATAAAACGTGTAAGCACAGGTAAATTAAAAGATTATTCTCTTAAGGATTTCACTTTTGAGAAAGATATTGATAAACACGGAAGCATTGTTGATGTGTTAAAATCAAATCAATCGCTATTAGTACAAATAGTAAAAGAACCTATATCAACGAAAGGTCCTCGAATTAGCTCAGAGCTATCGATTGCTGGAAGGTATATCGTTTTGGTTCCTTTTTCTAGTCGAGTTTCGGTTTCTCAAAAAATCGAATCTTCTGAAGAAAAAGAACGTTTAAAACGTTTGGTTAAAAGTATTAAACCTAAAGGGTTTGGTATAATTATTCGTACTGTAGCGGAAGGCAAAAAAGTAGCAGAACTAGATAAAGATTTGCAAAACCTCTTAGGGCGTTGGGAAGCTATGTGCAAAAAGCTTTATAAAGCCAACCACCCTTCAAAAGTATTAGGTGAAATGAATCGTGCATCCTCTATTTTAAGAGATGTATTTAACGACACCTTTACTTCTATTTGTGTAGACGATGAAACGCTCTACACTCAAATTAAAGATTATGTGCATAATATAGCACCTAATAAAGAATCTATTACAAAACTACATAAGTCGAATGTTCCTATTTTCGAGAAATATGGAATTGAAAGACAAATTAAAACTAGTTTTGGCCGCACTGTATCTATGAGTAAGGGTGCATACTTGGTAATTGAACATACCGAAGCTATGCATGTTATAGATGTAAACAGCGGAAATCGATCTAATAAAGCCAAAAATCAAGAAGACACAGCACTCGAAGTCAATTTAATCAGTGCTGCTGAAGTAGCCAGACAACTAAGGTTACGAGATATGGGGGGCATTATTGTAGTAGATTTTATAGATATGAACAATGCTGAAAATCGCAAAACTCTTTTCAATTTCCTTAGAGAAGAGATGAAAGACGATAGAGCAAAACACAAAATATTACCGCCAAGTAAGTTTGGCTTAATTCAGATTACACGTCAACGTGTACGACCTGAAATGAATATTAAAACCCGTGAGGAAGATCCTAGCGGAACTACTGGTGAAGTTGAGGCACCAATTGTTTTAATTGACAAAATCAAGGTCGATTTAGAAAGATTAATTAAAAAAGAGCACCAAAAGGTTGTACTAAGTACACATCCATTTATTGCTGCTTTTTTAACAAAAGGATTTCCATCTACCCGATCTAAATGGTTTTTAGATTATAAAAGATGGGTAAAAATAGTTCCTAGAGATGCTTACACGTATTTGGAGTATCACTTTCACGATAAAAATGGTGAAATGATAAAATAACAAGAACCCAGCTTTTATGCTGGGTTTTTTGTTTTATATATTTGCCATGATGTATTATAAACCTCAACAACAAAAAACAACAACCGTTGCTGAAGCTACCAGAAAAATGGAGCACTACTGCGCTTATCAAGAACGCTGTCATAAAGATGTTGATTTAAAATTAGCTTCTATGCATTTAATTCCTGAAGCTAAAGAGAAAATAATTCTACACTTATTTGAACATAACTTCTTGAATGAAGAGCGTTTTGCAAAAAGTTTTGCCCGTGGAAAATTTTCTATCAAAAAATGGGGAAAACAACGCATTTTAAACGCCTTAAAATCAAAAAACATCTCTCAATACAATATCAAAAGCGCAATGGCAGAAATAGACTCGGAGACGTATTTAACGACCTTTAATACTCTTGCCGAAAAGAAATTCGCTACTCTAGGTGATTTAACACCACAAAAAAAGAGACAAAAGATGATGTATTATTTATCATACAGAGGATGGGAGTCTCATTTGATTTATGAAAAGATACAAGAATTACTATCTTAATTCTTTTGATTACTAAATTTACTCAACCATTAAGCTTGCCGAAGTGATGTTATCTAAATTTCACCTTTTGCATTGATCATTGAGTTTGTTCAAATTCACTATTCTCTCTAACCTTCGACAAGCTCAGGTTACAGGGTAATTACTCAATATTTAACAAGGTTTGATTAATAATTCTATTACCAATAAAATTAAAGTTTTATAACTGAATATATTCGATCACCGAGCTTGCCGAAGTGATGGTATCTAAATTTCACCTTTTGCATTGATCATTGAGTTTGTTCAAATTCACTATTCTCTCTAACCTTCGACAAGTTCAGGTTACTGGGTAATTACTCAATATTTAACAAGATTTGACCAATAACCCTATTGACAACAAAATCAAAGACTTACAACTGAATTCATTCGATCACTGAGCTTGCCGAAGTGATGTTACTTTACCAATTTATCATCACCCCACAACTCTAATACTATTTAATTTTATCCTTTTACATTTTAGATTGTTTCGATCACTATACTCGTTAAAAGGAGTTTGCCGAGATAAACAATAAATATTCGAAATTGGAATGGATATACAAAGAATAGAGATTGGTAAACCGAGTTAAAATCATAGTAAAAAGATGAGGATTTTATTCTCGTATTTATTGGTAGAATAGCCAATTTGCAGAAACATTGGCAAATTGTAAATGATGTGTGTATTTATTGCTAAACACTACAATTAGAATGATGAATGTTTATAAACATAAATTATGAAGAGCTTATAATAAATATTAAGCTTCATTTTATCTGTTTATAGCGTTTAGCAAAAGTCAATTAATTATTAAGGTAAAAAAACAGTAAGTCTAGCGCCACCTCTATCGCGACACCAACGTGCACCTCCGCTATTTACTGAATCTTCTGAATCTGCAGATCCACTAAATGATTCTCCATTAGCACAAATTACCAAACCATGACCACCTGCATTGATTTCTAATAATGACTCCTTGTTAAGCTTATACTTAGCAAAATTGTTTAAATTCATAAAATGTAAGTTTTAAAATGTTATTGAACGAGTCTCAATATAGTAATTTTTTCTTTATGGCGGAAATATGGAAGAAAATAATTATATTTAAAAGCTTATATTCAAGAAGGTTAATAATTATCTATACGTTTTCACAGTACATATGATACTGTTTATTTTAAGGCTTGCTTTTTATATTTTACCCTTTTTTTCTAATTGTATTTTCGATTATATTATCGGTAGTCATTGAATCCATCAAAATACTATCTACTCTTCACTTACATAAAAGCATTCTAGATTGACTAAGTTTATCTATTTTTTTCGCAATAAAAAAAGTTTGAACTTTTCAAACTAGCTATGTTCAAACAATGAAAATTTTTTAACATTTCTTTCATTACAAACTTTACCTATATCTTTTTTACTAATACATATCTTTTAGCAAATTCTAAAATATGTTTTTTAGTATATTTAGGATTATCAATAAAATCAATTCGCCACTTGTTAATATCATCTTTAAGGTCTTCAAATTTTATTTTTAAAAAAACCTCCAATTCACCTTTATCAATAGTAGCATAATACATTCTTTTTTCTTTTCTCAAACCTGAAGAGGTATCTTGAACAATTAAAGGTATCCTAATAGTAATCTCTGACAAATCACTAAAATCTCTAAAAACTCTCGCACCACTTTCTCTAATTTTCTTAAATGCATAATATTCACTTTTAACAAAACCTTCTTTAAATGTAATTCTTCTTTTTTCATATGAAGATTTTATTTCATCAAAGTAACCCCAATTTTGTTTGCATCTTTTAAAGAATTCATATTTGGATAAATCTAAATTTTTTATATTTCTATTGATTAAGTAATCAATTGTAATTTCAATATCTTTTAATTTATTAAATTCAACAATTTCTAGGTTTATTTTTTTCAATTTAACCCTATTTTTTGCTGCTTCGCTAAAACCTTTGTTTGTTATAATTAAACCAAAATTCGCTTTTACATCTTCGATCATTCCTAAAAATGATTCTACTATCTTCACATCGATATTTTTAGAAAAATATTTACAATCAACTATACCAAAGATTTTATTCCCTCCAACTGTTGATCTAATAGATATATCAACTTGCCTATCTATTTTACTGTATTTCCCAAAAACTCTATCATCAAATTCAAAATCACAATCCTCATAAACTTCACTTAATTCTTGATGAATTTTTCTTTCATAAATTCTCCAATCCTTAGATTCTATTGACATAGTTGTTACATTTTATAATAAATCTACCTTTACAAACAGCTTTAAATTACTCCAATAGTTATTATTTTTTCTTTGCAAACCTGAGCAGTAATTTTTTGCAATTCTTGTACTCGTTTAGTTAGGTACTCTAGTTCTTCCTTAGTGATATGATATTTATCCATACGGTAACGAGAATCGATATAAGCACGTTTAAGGAGAGAGAAGAGCCTAAGTTCTTCTTCTGTTTGTTTTGGAAAAACGGCATCGAATCGCTTATCCAACTTAATCACTTGTTGCTCTAATAATTCTAAATCATGCTGTTTAGGCTTATAATCTTGAAAAACTAGTAAATTACAATGTAAAAAACGTTCAGTTGCTTGGTGTAACTCGAATGCTGCTTTTAAATAACTACCCCTACCTAGCGCATGATTAAAGTCGATTAAAAATTCATTTGCACTTTTATACCATTGATCATAATGCGCTTGTGCTTTGGCTCGACGTTCTGCTGTTGTTAATTTTTTAGGTTCTGCTAAAATATGTTTATTATTATTATAAAGTTCAATTCCTTCTTTAAACAAGTCTACAAAAAAGTAACTCCCTACTATTAACGCATCATTAATACTTTTAATACCATGATAGATAATACTCACTTGGGTATGTAATATTTTTTTTTGTATCAATTTATTTTTGATTGCATTATGTACTTTATAATGCACCTTAATATCATCATAAGGTAAAATTACCAAAATATCATAATCACTACGATACTCTAATCGAGTACCATTCTCATACATAACATCTTCTATCCATTTACCTGTAGCATAACTCCCAAAAAGCCAAATCATTTCAACCTTCGCTACTTTCTGGATTTCTTTGCTTATACGCGCTAATTCTTCTTGTTTTTCTTGTGGTAAGTGTGCTAAATTGGGATTCATCTATCCTTATTTTGGACTTGTGTATTTTACTGTCTAAAGATAGCATTATTCTTGGGATTGTTCATAAACGAGCTTATTTGTTATGATAAATAGCTCTTGCATCATTGCATATCTAACCTCAAGATTAGATTTCTTTCCTGCATCGTTACAAATCTAATCTCAAAGCCAAAATTCGTTCTTGTAATGATTACTGATCCTATTATGAATATTGAATTTACGAATAATAAATATTATTTTTTAAATTAAGTTTTATTGAATAAAAAGTTATTCAACTAAAAATAAAATATCCAAAACAAGATTATTAATTATATATTACCTTTAAAGTCAATCTATATATAGCTATACTAATCTTTTAAAGCGAACTTAAAAAACCACCAAATAATTCTAAATGGCAGAAATAAGATATTTCCACTAAAAATAGATTTATTTGATGATTTTCTTGATTTCTTCTTCCCTTTTAGTTCAGCTATTTCTTCCCTACATATTCTTACTTGATTTTGGAGGGATTTAATATTTTTTTTTCCAGACTCTTGATAATGTAAAGGAGCTCCATTTGCTCTATATCTAGCAGTACTTTCTCTAGTTACTCTTATATTCCTTTGATAATTACTAATCTGCTCTTTCAGTGCTTTAATTCTTGATTCTGACATTTTTGTTATTTTAATGTAATAATTACTATATATTCAAGTAGATTCAAGTTTTTTGAACAGTTTTACAGATGATCTAAAACTTAATAAATCACCGTATTTTTTTCTTATGTTATAAAATTGGTCATTTAATTATCCCTACTTGCTTATATACATTCTGTTGAGATCAATACAAAAGTAATAGTG
The DNA here is from genome assembly GCA_947498595.1 of uncultured Aquimarina sp. Taxonomy (GTDB): domain Bacteria; phylum Bacteroidota; class Bacteroidia; order Flavobacteriales; family Flavobacteriaceae; genus Aquimarina. The sequence continues at coordinate 108,872 of CANMKX010000006.1, read as the reverse complement.
ATAGTTAGATAATATTATCCTGTATAATTATGGTTTTACTAGTTAGATCTATGGATATTCCCCCTAACCTTCGGCAAGCTCAGGCTACAGAGTGATTACTCAACATTTAACATAGTTTGATTACGAATTCTATTATTACTAAGATTAAGTATCATCGCTGAATTTATCTGATCACTGAGCTTGTCGAAATGATGTTATCTAGATTTCACCTTTCCTATTAATCACTGAGTTTGTTGAAATGCACTATTCCCCCTAACCTTCGGCAAGCTCAGGCTACAGAATGATTACTCAACATTTAACATAGTTTGATTACGAATTCTATTATTACTAAGATTAAGTATCATCGCTGAATTTATCTAATCACTGAGCTTGTCGAAATGAGACTCTTTTAACATTATTATACTCGCATATTTCTAAAAAAGCAAAAGCTCAATATCGTAATGATATTGAGCTTTTGCTTAAATATTTCCTTTTTAAATTCAAGAAATACTATTCTTTTTATGTGTCTTTTTTATTGCCTTTTTATTTTTGTACAACATCCATTTTTCTCCTCGTATCTTCCTCATTAAATTATCAAAATGTCGCATCACAACTAGATTATACATTGCTTTATTTAAATTAAGGATCGATCTAGGCATAGCTCTAATACTCATCGAAAAACCTGGAGTAAGATATGTCATTTGATGCCAATATCCTTCTGGCATGTACAATGCCTCTCCGTGTTTTAAATTTGTAATATATCCTTTTGCATATCGCAAAGCTGGCCATTTTTCTAAATCTGGATTTAAAAAATCAATTCCTTGATGTGATATTAATGCGTGCGGTATTTTGTACAGATATTTAGTTTCTGATGGAGGAAATAATATACATTGTTTCTCTCCAGAAAAATGAAAATGTAAAATATTCGCATAATCAATATCATAATGCATAAAGACTTTTGATTTTGCTCCACCGAAAAATAAAAAAGGTAATTTCTTCAATAATTTTAATCCTATTTCAGGATATTTAAAATCATCTTGCAATACCGGTACTTCTTTTAAGATGTTGTACAAAAAAATCCTATAATTTGTTGGACCGCTCTTGAGTAAATGAATATATTCTTTCATCTTCATTTTAGCATGCGGCTCATTAAATTTATATTCAGAATTAATAGGTCTATCATCAAATAAAGGCACCTCACGATCTCCTGCTAACTTATCTATGTACTCAAGGTTCCATTTTTGATATGCTGGCCAATCCTCAATGAGGTTTTCAATAACAACTGGTTTTTGTGGAATGAAATATTTTTTTAAAAATTCTTCTTTAGAAATATTTTTAACTCTTGGTATTTCGTTCAAATTTAATTCCAAAATAATTCCTTATTGTTAATACCCATATTTAAAATACAGCACTACTATTTCTTAATTTTCTTGTGCTACTTTTCGAATCTCTTTTGCCTTATTTTTCGCAGCTTCATTTCTTTCGATAGTATGCTCCGGTCTAGTCCATTTTGGCTTTTCTCCAATAGATTCTAATTGAGAATCTTTAGCTTCAACTGTTCTTGGTTGCACTTTTTTCGTAAAAGGTTTTTGTGGATTTAGTCCTAGCATTTCGAACATTTTCATGTCCTCATTTACATCTGGATTAGGTGTTGTTAACAACTTATCTCCCGCAAAAATCGAATTTGCTCCTGCAAAGAAACACATTGCTTGTCCTTCTCTGCTCATTTGTGTTCTTCCTGCTGATAATCGCACTTGAGTCTCTGGCATTACTATACGTGTAGTTGCTACCATACGAATCATTTCCCATATCTCTACAGGTTTCTCGTCTTCCATAGGAGTTCCATCAACTGCCACTAATGCATTAATTGGCACTGATTCTGGTTGTGGATTTAAGGTAGATAAGGCAACTAACATTCCTGCTCTATCTTCTATATTTTCTCCCATACCAATAATTCCACCTGAACAAACAGTTACATTTGTTTTTCTAACATTATCGATAGTATCTAACCTATCTTGGTATCCTCTAGTCGAAATTACCTCTTTATAATACTCTTCAGAAGAATCTAAATTATGATTATAAGCATATAGTCCTGCTTCAGCTAATCTTTTTGCCTGATTTTCAGTAATCATACCTAGTGTACAACATACCTCCATATCTAACTTATTGATCGTACGTACCATTTCTAATACTTGATCAAATTCTGGTCCATCTTTTACATTTCTCCAAGCCGCTCCCATACAAACTCTAGAACTTCCTGATGCTTTAGCTCTCAATGCTTGTGCCTTTACTTGTGGCACTCCCATTAAATCATTACCATCTACATCTGTGTGATATCTTGCTGCTTGTGGGCAATACCCACAATCTTCAGAACATCCTCCAGTTTTAATAGATAACAATGTAGAGACTTGCACCACATTAGGATCATGCTCTTTACGGTGTATCGTTGCTGCTTCATACAGCAAATCCATTAATGGTTTATTATATATAGCTAAAATCTCTTCTTTAGTCCAATTATGTCGTGTTTCGCTCATAAGCTGAAAATTAATACGTCAAAAATAATAAAAATATTACGGTATCACTTATACTTTGGAAAGTAAGATGCTAACAGCATTTCCTCCAAAACCTACTGCATTTACCATTACATTTTTTATGTTTTCTGGTTTTTTATTGTTTTTATTCACAAAGGGTACTGGTATAAATTCTTGTTTAAGAATCATAAGTATAGCAAATTCTATGTTTAAAATACCACTAGCCCCAAAAGTATGTCCTATTTTCCATTTATTGGTTGTCAATGCAGGTGTTTTGTTTCCAAACACCTTATTAATTGCATTATATTCTGACAAATCTCCTTTTACTGTTCCTGGAGCATGCATTACTACACAGTCTATTTCGTTGACATCCATGTTTCCTAAAGCCATTTTCATAGATTTCTGAAAACAATCTGCATTTGTCGATATCGAAATATTGTGTTTTAAAGGTTCTGTAGCATATCCTATTCCTTTAATTATAGCTAATGCATTTTTCTTAATTCCTTTTTCTAAACATGCAACTGCTGCTCCTTCCCCTAAAAACATAGAATTTCTTTTCTTTTCTAAATTCAATGCTTGACTGGGATAAGTCGCATTAATGTCTGAAGCATATATTTTTAATGCTTTTACTTGCGCTATTGTAAATGGTGTTAATGGAGCTTCACTCCCACCTACCATAAATTTATCAACCATCCCTGCTCCTATCCAAGCAACTCCATTAAGCATTGCATGCAATGCGGTGGAACATGTTATTGAGTGGCTTATTTCTGGACCCTGATGTTGTAAATCATGCGAAATCCAAGATGATATATTTCCTAATGTCGTCGTTGGTGAACTTAAAGTAGAGGAAACACCTTCTTCTAAAAATTCTTTATGATATTTTTCAAATAACCTAGTCGCTCCTCTTGACGAACCTATATTTATTCCAAAATCTTTTTCATCTTTCCATTGCGCTTCCTCTACAGCTTTTCTAGCTGCATATATAGCGTAGAGTACAGATTCGTCTAAGTCTTTATAATTGGCATCACTTGATCGTAATACTGCTATTTCTTTTTGTGCATCAACAGTTAGTTTTGCTACAGGAGTTTCTATTCCATTGTATATATCACCACTAATACAATGTGTTCCCTTTTTATATGCACTCCAAATATCTTCCATCTTGTATCCTAAAGGTGAAATAGACGATATACTTGTAATAGAAATTTGTTCTTGCAATGAATTACTTTTTTGCCGCAAATTTACAGTATTGCTTTACTATCCCAATATAATTCGTTCATTTTTTTAGTCTTAAACTTATTCATTATGATATTTATATGGTTTAACTTGTAACATATTCTGTTATCGTATTACTTATTAAGAGAATCATTATAAAAACATTGCATTTATATGGAAAATCGAGGTTCTCAAAAAAGTTGGTTTGGTAGAAATTGGATATGGGTAGTTCCTACTGGAGGGTGTTTAACTCTTATTATTCTATTTATTGTTTTTATTGGAGCAACTGTATTTGGTGTTAGCAAATTAATCACTGAATCTGGACCTTATCAAGAGGCTATCGAAAAAGTAAATAATGATGATTACGTGATCAAACAATTAGGATCTCCTATAGAATCTACTGGAATTCCGTCTGGAAATATATCACTTCAAAATGATGAAGGTTCGGCTAGTTTCTCAATTCCTATCGAAGGCCCTAAAGGAACTGCCAAACTATATGTTACAGGAACAAAACTCCAGAATACTTGGGAATATTCTGAAGTTTATTTAATTATTTCTGATACTGGTGAAGAAATTGACTTAATCAATAATACCTCTACATTAGAGAGTATCGAGTAAAGATGTTATTGTATCATATATTTTCTGTAATTGTTCCTCTGTTATAACATATGGTGGTAATATATATATTGTATTTCCCAACGGTCTTAAAACAACACCATTATTCATGAAATGATCAAATATCTGGTATCGTTGTTTTCCATATCGATCCATTTCTATATTTAGGTCTAGGGCGTAAATAACTCCTATTTGTCGAGTGGTTTTTACTTTTGGATGTGCTATTATTTTCTCATCAAATGATTGATGTGAGCTTATAATTCTCTGAATATTTGATTGTATTTCTTTTGATCGCAACAAACTTATTCCTGCTATTGCAACTGAGCATGCAATTGGATTTGCGGTGTAAGTATGTGCATGAAAAAATGCTTTACCTACTGAATCATCCAAAAAAGCATCGTATACTTGTTGTGTACAGGTTGTTATTGCCATAGGAACAAATCCAGCTGTTAATGCTTTTGATAAGGATATAATATCTGGCTGTGTTTCTATATATTCTGATGCAAAGTTTTTTCCTGTTTTCCCAAAACCTGTCATCACTTCATCTGCAATCATCAGAATATTATTCTCTTTACATAATTGCAAAATCATATCTAAATGATCTGCTTCAAACATATGCATAGCATTTGCCCCTTGTACTAAAGGTTCATATATAAATGCTGCAACTTTATTTTCGGCTATTATTTTTTGAAATTGCTCAATTACTGCTTGTATGTTTTCTGCATTAGGTACTGGTATACGTTTTACATCTATAAAAAAATCTTCAAAAGGTCCGTTATAAACTGACAATCCAGATGCTGACATGGCTCCAAACGTATCTCCATGAAATCCATTTTCGAACGCTATAATTACATTTCTACTATCTCCTTTATTAAAATGATATTGCAACGCCATTTTAATACCTACTTCATTTGCTGTTGATCCATTATCTGAGAAAAACACTTTTCCTTGATTTTCTGGTAATATCGAAATCAATTCTTCTGATAATTTTACTGCTGGCTCATGTGTAAATCCTGCAAAAACTATCTGATCTAATTGTTGCATTTGTTTTTGTACCGCAGCTAATATTGTATCATTACAATGCCCGTATATAGAAGTATACCATGACGCTATTCCGTCAATATATTCTTTTCCATTATCATCAAACAACAATGCTCCTTTAGCTCTTGTTATTGGTAATGAATCAGGATGTATTTTATGTTGCGTTAACGGATGCCACAAATGTTTTTTATCTCTTTCTTGTAAATTCATTTTTTATTTCCTTTATAACATTTGCAAATTATCTTTCAACATAACTGCATATTTATGAATAGTATCTTGCGTTATCTTTTCCTCTTCATTTATTCTTCCAATAACATTTACTCCTGTCATTTTCACAATAATATCTTCTGTTGTTGGATGTTCATCACCATTAAACAATAAAGATACCTCGCATCCTTTGTCTTGCAATAATTTTATGGTCAATAACGTATGATTAATGCTCCCTAAATAATGCCTAGATACTACCAATACTTTATAGCCAGGTTGTATTAAATCTAAAATAGTTTCTTTATCATTTATAGGAACCAATAATCCACCTGCTCCTTCTATAACTAAATTATTAGTCGTTTTAGGCACTATAATTTTATCAGCTTCTATCCTAACTTGATCAATAGCCGCTGCTGCATGCGGGCTCATAGGCGTTTGTAAACTATATGCGTTAGGGTGAAAAACAGTTTCTTGATTGGACACCCATTCTTTTACTTTATCTGTATCAGAATAATTTAAATCTCCTGCTTGAATAGGTTTAAAATAATCTGCTTTCAATGCTTCTACTACAATTGCAGAAACAACTGTTTTTCCTACATCAGTACCTATTCCTGTTATAAATATTGTTTTACTCATTATTATTCTTAATCTTCTAACTCTTGACAAAAGTAGCAAGTAAGTATAAGACTTCCTTTATTTCTTTTTCAGAGTTATAATTATGTAAACAAAATCGTAATCGTTCTTTTGTTACTGGAACTGTTGGTGATTTTATCGATTTTACTGTATATCCTTTATCTTGTAATTGCTGAGCTACGGTTGTCACTCTCTCGTTTCCTGGTATGATACAACAATGTATTGCAGAATTACTTTCCACAAATATTTTGGTTAATTTATTTGCCTCTATTTGTTTCTTAAATAATTTTATTCTGGTTTGTAATATTCTTTGTTCTAAATTTGATTGTGACAATTTATTATAGCTTGCCAAAATTACGGCTAATGAATGAGGTGGTAATCCTGTTGTATAAATAAAACTTCTTGCAAAATTCACTAAGTATTGTTTTAAATATTGACTCCCAATTACAACTGCTCCATGACATCCTAATCCTTTTCCAAAAGTCATAATTCTTGCAAAAACAGCATTATGCAATCCATATTCTTGAATCATACCTACTCCATTTATTCCGAAAACACCTACAGCATGAGCTTCATCTATGATTAAGTAACTTTTATTTTCTTCGCACAATGCTACTATTTTTTTTAAGTCAGGATGATCTCCATCCATTGAAAAAATAGATTCTGTTACTACGTAAAGCGTCCCTTTAAATCCTACTTTACTTTTGGTTCTCTTTATTTTTTTCTCTAAATCTATTAAATCATTATGTTTAAACTTATACGATTCGGCATAACTTAGCTGTATCCCATCTCTAATAGATGCGTGAATATATTCATCATATAAAACAACATCTCCCTTTTGGGCTATCGATGAAAATACTCCAACATTTGCATCATATCCTGAATTAAATATCAAGGCAGCTTCAGCTTCGTGAATTTGGGCTAACCTATTTTCTACAACAGTATATAACTCATGATTTCCTGTAAGTAATCTTGATCCTGTAGCTCCATTTTTTTTTGCATTATATTTTTTAAGAATCTTCGTTACTTCTTCTGATAAATCATGCAATCTTGAAAAGCCTAAATAGTCGTTTGAAGAAAAATCGATTCCAGACGTACTAACTGGAAGTCCTCTTAGTACACTTTCTTCTTTTCTTTTTTCTAATTTTAATCGAAGTTTTTCAGGAAAACGCTCCATTTTTTATACTACTAAATGTTTTTACTCTTCTATCTTATTTATACAAATGTACTCTTTCAATTTCATTTTACATACTTCATAAAATAAATGAATAACAATAACAAATTATCGTTTCTCAATAATATTACATATATTTACTTCGAACTCTAATCAAATATGTTTGTGTTTTTATGAAAATGTTCGGAAAAAAATCAGTTTCTTCAATTTTATTTTATGGCTCAAGTATTACCTATAGTGGATATGCTTTATTTATACTTTTTATAATTATAGCTTTAGTTTTTAATCAACTTACTATTATAGATACTAATTATTTTCAATTATCAATTCCGTTTACTAATTCTATTATCAAAGGAGCGTATCATATTTCCAATTTTATAGCAATTGTTTCTTTTTTTCTATTCTATACTGTATTCTTCTATTTATTATCATTAATATTTAAAACTTTTAAAGCAGAAAGATTATTTACGAATAGAGCAATAATCCATTTAAAATGGTTTACATTGTTAAATCTTATATTTCCGATTTTCCATATTATAATTGATAGTATTTATAATAGTCATTTATCTACAGATGATCTTATAGCTACTTTACTTCATATAGGATTAGGTGTTTTTGCTAGTTTTATTGCTACTATATTTAAATTAGGGTATCGATTACAAGAAGAAAATGATTTAACCATATAATTATTTATGTCAATTATAGTAAATCTAGACGTCGTACTAGCAAAAAGAAAAATTAAGAGTAAAGAGTTGGCTGAGAGAATAGGAATTACAACTGCTAACTTATCTATTCTTAAATCTGGAAAAGCAAAGGCTATTCGTTTTTCCACACTTGATGCGATTTGTAAAGAATTAGATTGTCAACCTGCTGATATATTAGAATATAAATCTTGATTATATTGTATCACGGAAAAAGCAAATTCTTATTTCTTTGTTTTATCTAAAAAACAGAAACACCTATAAATAATAAAGTCGCTATGACATATAGTTTTTACGAATGCTATGAACCTTAGTGACCTTTAAATAATATTTTTATTAAAACCATTATAAATTTTACACCTTATGAAATCAATTACATTAATTATTGCTTTATTTTTTAGCACTTTTATTTTTTCTCAAGAACTTTCTCAAGAACTTTATTCTATTGTTAAAAGTGATAATGCAACTGAATTAAACAAAGAAATAAATTCTAAAAACATCAATACATGCTATAAGTTTTCAACGACTTCTTATAGCTTACTATCTTTAGCGATAAAAGCTAATAGTACTTCTTGCTTTAATTTACTATTAGAAAAAGGAATCAATACCGAGATTAATTGTAAAGGTAAAACTCCATTAATGTATGCTGCTAAGTATGGTCATCTTGAATTTGCTAAAAAATTAATAGAAAAAGGTGCTCTAGCAAATGCAAAAAATGAAAGAGGACGTACCGCCTTAGATTATGCTAAGAAATATAAAAATCAACTTTTGATTGATTATTTATCTTCTTTATAAGAATAGATATTCATCCTAAATGGTTTGTATCTTTTACACTTAGATACTATTTCATTATAGTTTTAATACTATTCTGACATTTATTAAACACCTATCAACAAACTCAAATGTAAGTATATTTAGAATATTTATATTTGAGTTTATTCATTATATAAATATCTTACGATGAAGTTTTTATTTATTTTCATATTTATTTCGATTACATCTTTTGCACAGGTTACAAATACATATGAAATTTCTTTTCCAAATGCTCAACATCATGAAGCTCAAATTAAAATACAGTTTAATAGTATAAAATCTGATACTTTATCCGTTAGAATGAGTAGAACTTCTCCTGGGAGATATGCTATTCACGATTTCGCAAAAAATATATATCAGGTAATTGCTCATGATAGTAAAGGAAAAAAATTATCGATCTCTAGATCCAATCCTCATCAATGGGATATTTCTGGTCACGACGGTACTGTTAAAATTTCTTATATATTATTTGCTAATAGAGGAGATGGTACTTATTCTCAAATAGACAATACTCATGCACATCTAAATATACCTGCGACTTTTATGTATGCACCAAGTTTAGCAAATACCCCTATAGAGGTTACTTTTCATCCTAGAGAAGATTTAAACTGGAAAATTGCAACACAATTAAAGCATTTAAACAACAATACTTATTTCGCTCCTAACCTACAGTATTTTATGGATAGCCCTACCGAAATAAGTAATCATATGGTTCGTTCTTTTGACGTTATCAACAATAATAAAAAACAGACTATTAATTTTGCTCTACATCATACAGGTAATATCACTGATTTTGACAATTATTTTGAGAAAGTAAAAAAAATTGTCCTAGAGCAAAAAAAAGTTTTTGGGGAATTGCCAGATTTTGATTTTAATGAATATACTTTTTTAGGTTGTTATATTGCTAATGCAAGCAGGGATGGTATGGAGCATAGAAACTCCACTATTTTAACAAGTACTTTAGAATTAGCTGATGGTGGAAAAGATCGTAATATAGGTACGGTTTCTCATGAATTTTTCCATTCATGGAATGTTGAAAGAATTAGACCTAAAACATTAGAGCCTTTTAATTTTGAAGATGCTAATATGAGTGGAGAATTATGGTTTGCCGAAGGTTTTACAAGTTACTATACAAATCTTATTCTTTGTAGAGCAAAAATCATAACACCTGAGCAATATATTAAGAGTATTGTTAGGACATTTAATTATGTATGGAACTCTCCTGCTAGACAATATTATAATCCTATTGAAATGAGTTATCAGGCTCCTTTTGTTGATGCTGCAACTTCTGTAGATCCTGTTAATCGAGAAAACACATTTATTTCTTATTATTCTTACGGAAGTGTCTTAGGACTGGCTCTTGATTTATCTCTTAGAGAACAAAAGTTAAATCTCGATGATTACATGAAACTTGTTTGGAATACTTATGGTAAAGTTGAAAAACCATATAGCATTACTGATCTTCACACAAGTTTAAATCAATATGCTGGAAATGATTTTGGAGACAATTTTTTCAATAATTATATTTATAAAAGTGAAATGCCTGATTATAAATCTTTATTAGCTTCTATGGGTGTTACCTTGCATCAAGATCAAACTAAAGCATTTATTGGATCTATTAGTGCTAATAAAATTAATAGCAATCCTCATAAAGGAACTCCGTTTTATAATGCGGGATTACAAGCTGGTGATGTTATTATTTCTATTAACAATCAGATCTTAGACGATGAAACTACGGTAAATGAATATATAAAAAAACTATCTCCAAAGACCAAAATCACACTTACATATAAACGATTTGGAAAAAATATAGAAACAGAAGTTACACTGGATAGTGATCCTAAATATGACTTAACTCTATTTGAAAACAATAATCATAAAGTAAAAAAAGCAATTCTGAAGAACAGAAATGCTTGGCTACATTTATAATTGACAATATGTAAAAAAGAAGAGAGGATTCTCTTCTTTTTTACATATATCTCTTGTTACATTATTCATTATTACTCATCACTTAAACTATATCCAAAGTCTTTCCCTTTTTGAGTTCTAGGAACTCCTTTGGTCATCCATTCTGGTGCTGGTTGATCTTTCAAATAATAATCAAAAAACTGCATCATTCTTATCGATAAGTCTTGTTTATTCTTCACTTTTCTTAAATTATGAGCCTCATTATTATATACCAATAACCAGACTGGCTTTTGTAACCTTCTCATCCCCATAAACATTTCAATTCCTTGATAATAGGGTACAGCACCATCGTTATCATTATGCATCATTAGTAATGGTGTTTCTATTTTAGGGATTTTAAATAAAGGTGAATTCTCTATATATAAATCAAATCCATCCCATAAATTTTTTCCTATTCTACTTTGAGTCTTCTCGTACTGAAAAGCTCTGCTTAATCCTGATTTCCATCTAATTCCTCCATACGCTGAAGTCATATTACTTACAGGAGCTCCCGCCATAGCTGCTCTAAACTTGTTGGTTCTAGTGATTAAATAAGCTACTTGGTATCCACCCCAGCTTTGTCCTTGAATAGCCATTTTTGAGCTATCAATATATCCTAATGATTCAACTGCTTCAACTCCAGAAACTACACAGTTATAAGCACTTTCTCCTGGTTTACCTTCATTATAAACAATATCAGGGACAAACATGATATACTGATTACTTACCAAATATGACGGGTTTACTATAGACGCACTTGGTTGTGGTGAATAATATTTATTTAAATTATCAGAACTTCTATCATAAAAATATGTCATCAACGGATATTTTTTTTCAGGATCAAAGTTTTCAGGTTTATATAATATTCCTTCTAATTTTCTTCCGTCATAAGCAGTCCAGCTAAATGCTTCTGATGTTCCCCAATAAAACTCTTCTTGTTGAGGGTTGATGTTTGTTATTTTCTTTAACGATTTAAAATCTTTTGTTACTGTAAGGTCTGGATAGGTATTAAAATTTTGCCTTGTAAATGTAAATACCGAAGCATTTTCAGCTTTTCTAAAAGATCCTAATTGATATTCTTCATCAACTTTTCTAGTAATTTTATGCTTTCCTATTACGTAAACCCCACTAGTTTTTGTTGTATTATTATATCCTATAATTAATAATTCTTTTTTTAAATATGTAATAGCATTCGGTTTCTCTTTATACAGCCTTAATCCTCTAAAAGTTATTTTCGTTTCTCTTCCATTCTTAGTAATCCTATTTGGTTTAAATTTATTTTCTAAAGAAATTTTCCAAATATCATATTTGTCATTCAGCAATATATTACCATCTGCATCAAACCCAGAAAAACCGTAAGATGATGGTAAAGAAGGCTCATCATGATCTTCATTATAAAAAGCTACAGAAATATCTTTTGTTAAATTAGTATGCTCCCCAGACGCTATATCTAATGAAAACCAATTCTTTTCTTTTGAATTGTAATATACTAATTTCTTTTCATCTGGTGTAATTATTGGGCGACTTGTTATTTCTTTTAATAACAATCTTTTTTCTCCTGTACTTTTATTTATATAAAAATAATCTCGTGTCCATGGAAAATCCCAAGATCGTTGTACATCATATAAAGAACTGGTTACACCTAAATAAAATTCTGGTGATTTTCTATCGTCAATCAATACATCATCTATCGTATTATCTTGCAAAGACACTATTTTTTTATCTTTAATATTGTAATAAGATAGATATGCTTTAGATTGTAGTTCTTTTATTTTAGATTTTTGTTCTGGCTGAATTAATTTATCTTTCCAATTCCACACATCAACTTCAGGTATTTCTTCTTTTAACAAAGTTGTATCTTGATGAAATACTTTTTTCTCTTTTGTATAAAAATATAATTTATCAGCTGCATCTGAAAAGAACGGTAATTGATCTCCACTAATCAATAAATCGTCATTCTTTAAAAGTAAACTTAATGTATTAAGATTATCATTTTTATAAAATTTCAAACTATGTTGTAGTGAATCTTTGGAAGTAGAATCTTGAACAGAAATATACGCCAATTGTGTTCCATTCTTGTTAACAGCTATTTTATTATAAACATAAGCAGTAGAATCTATTAACTGCCTCTTATTTGTCGACAGATCGTATTTATAAATACCTAAATCTCTTGCTTTTTCTTTTTTATTTTTCAGTGAATAATAGAATACATTTCCTTTTTCTGCTAGATTATATTCTTTAATTTTAAAAATAGTATCTTTCTTTTTTGAGCTTATATTATAAACCAATAAATAATTTTGCGCAGCTACATTTTTCCCTTTATTCTTTTTTTTAGTCTTGTTCTTAAATTTTTCAACTAATACCCATTTGCTGTTTGCTTTTGATATTGCAAAAGATTTTACATTTGTTAAGGAATCCTCTATCTTATTCTTATCAACGTTATATACAAACCATGAATCTTTGCTCAATTCGCCTTTTTTTACCTCTTTTTTTTTCTCGCTTCTTATTTTTTGATATAGCGGTTTCTGTTTAAAGAAAATAAACTTTTCGTCATTAGATATTAAAGATTCATATCCATTAACTTTTTTAAAACTCGTCCCCTTTTGTGTATTATATATTTCGATGTAACCATCTCCTCTTTTAGTTGTTGTCCCAACTTCTGTTACAACTAACTTACCATTTTTAGATATTTTAGTAGCAGTAATTCGTTTCCACAAATCATAATCATCATGAGATAATACTTTTTTTTCTTGTCCATTAGAGATTATAGACATTAATATAAACGTAATAGGTATAGCTAATTTCTTAAACATTATTATAAATCTTTTATATTCACCTTCTGAATCCGAAAGTATAAAACCTATAGTATAAACACTGATCTTTAACATAATTTTATATTGACCATCAAGTATTTATATAAAAAAAGCGTTCACATATTTATATGTGAACGCTTCTATGATTTTAGTGTTCTATTATTAGCTTTAATCAGCTAATATGATCACTTTATTATCTTTTGTTTCAATAACTCCACTATTAATAGCAAATAGTAGTGTATTATTTGAAGCATCTCTGGTTAAACCGTTAGTTAACTCTTCAATTTGAGCTTGCGTATTAATCTTAACACTTCCTGCTCCTAATAGTGATACTACTGGCGCGTGATTACTCAACATCTGAAATTCACCATTAATCCCTGGTACAGCAACAGAATTAATTTCTGCACTAAACACTACGGTTTCAGGAGTTACAATTTCTAAATACATATCCTAATTGATAATTGTTAATTAATACTTATTAGATTGACTATGCTTCAGCTAACATTTTCTCTCCAGCCTCTATCGCTTCTTCGATAGTTCCTTTAAGGTTAAATGCCGCTTCTGGTAAATGGTCTAATTCACCATCCATAATCATATTAAATCCTTTGATAGTATCTTTAATATCAACTAATACACCTTTTAAACCAGTAAACTGTTCTGCTACGTGGAATGGTTGAGATAAGAAACGTTGTACACGTCTTGCTCTTGATACAGCTAATTTATCTTCTTCAGATAATTCCTCCATACCTAAGATTGCAATAATATCTTGTAATTCTTTATATCTCTGTAATAATTCTTTTACTCTTTGAGCAGTATCGTAATGATCGTTTCCTAAGATATCAGCTGTTAAAATTCTTGATGTAGAATCTAATGGATCTACTGCTGGGTAAATACCTAGCTCTGCAATTTTACGCGATAATACAGTTGTAGCATCAAGGTGAGCAAACGTAGTTGCTGGTGCTGGATCTGTTAAATCATCCGCAGGTACATAAACTGCCTGTACAGATGTAATAGATCCTTTTTTAGTAGATGTAATACGCTCCTGCATAACTCCCATTTCTGAAGCTAATGTTGGTTGGTATCCTACCGCAGAAGGCATACGTCCTAGAAGTGCTGACACCTCTGATCCTGCTTGTGTAAAACGGAAGATATTATCTACGAAGAAAAGTACATCTTTTCCTTGTCCATCTCCAGCTCCATCACGGAAATATTCTGCAATAGTTAATCCAGATAATGCTACACGAGCACGTGCTCCTGGTGGCTCATTCATTTGTCCAAATACGAATGTTGCTTTTGAATCTCTCATCGCTTTTTTATCAACTTTAGAAAGATCCCATCCACCTGATTCCATAGAATGCATAAAGTCATCACCATACTTGATAATACCTGACTCTAACATCTCACGTAAAAGGTCATTTCCTTCACGAGTTCTTTCTCCTACTCCTGCGAATACAGAAAGTCCACCGTGACCTTTTGCTATATTATTAATTAACTCCTGAATTAATACTGTTTTACCTACTCCGGCTCCACCAAATAATCCAATTTTACCTCCTTTTGCATAAGGCTCAATTAAATCAATTACTTTAATTCCTGTAAATAAAACTTCTGTAGAAGTTGATAAATCTTCAAATTTTGGTGCTTGACGGTGAATCGGAAGACCATTGTCTCCTGATTTAGGTAAATCTCCTAAACCATCAATAGCATCTCCAATTACATTAAATAAACGACCGTATACATCTCCACCTATTGGCATTTGGATAGGAGCTCCTGAAGCTACAACTTCCATCCCTCTGCTTAATCCATCACTAGAATCCATTGCTACAGTACGAACTGTATCTTCTCCTATATGTGATTGAATTTCTAATACTATCTTAGTACCATCTGCTTTATTAATTTCTAACGAATCGTAAATTTTTGGTAACTCAGTACCAGCTGCGAACTCTACATCGATTACTGGACCTACAATTTGTGATACTTTACCCGTAACTTGAGACATTATATAATTATTTAATGTTTAGTATTTTGTCTTTTGAAAAAAGAATTCTCTTTTCAGGCTGCAAATATAACTTTTTAAAATGAAAAAATAAGCTCTTTTATTTTTGTTTTTTTTCTTTAGTATATATCTGGTTTCTAAGCCTCTTAATTATTAATGATTCTTTGCTCTTTATAATTTTTCTTTTCTAAAGAAAAAAGCTCTTCGAAAAATCATCGAAGAGCTCTATAAAAGTATAAAGAATTATACTATTCTTTTATTCTACCGTAACAGATTTGGCTAAATTACGTGGTTGATCTACGTTTTTATTTAGCATAACTGCTATATGGTATGATAATAATTGTAATGGGATAGTTGTCAATAATGGTGTCATCGATTCCATTGTTTCAGGTATTTCGATTACATGATCTGCTAATCCTTTTACGGTAACATCTCCTTCTGTTACAATTCCTATAATCTTTCCTTTTCTGGATTTGATCTCTTGAATATTACTTACTACCTTATCATAATGACCTTTTTTTGTAGCAATTACAATCACAGGCATTTGCTCATCAATTAAAGCAATTGGACCATGCTTCATTTCTGCTGCTGGATATCCTTCTGCATGGATATATGAAATCTCTTTTAATTTCAAAGCTCCTTCTAATGCTACAGGGAAATTAAATCCTCTCCCTAAGTATAGACAATTCGAAGCTTCTTTATAAATATCCGCTACTTCTTTTATATGTTCATTTGACTCAAGTGCTTTAGCAACTTTTTCTGGAATTCTTTCTAATTCTTGCAAATGAGCATGGAAATCTGGCGTAGAAATCACTCCTTTTTTCTTAGCTAATTGTAAAGCAATAAGTGTTAAAACAGTTATTTGTGTTGTAAATGCTTTTGTTGAAGCAACTCCAATTTCTGGTCCCGCATGCGTATATGCCCCTGCATGTGTCTCTCTTGATATAGAAGATCCAACTACATTACAAATACCGAAAACAAAAGCTCCTTTTTCTTTCGCTAATTTAATTGCTGCCATAGTATCTGCTGTTTCTCCACTTTGAGAAATAGCAATAACTACATCGTCTTGATAAATAACTGGATTACGATATCTAAATTCTGAAGCATATTCAACCTCTACAGGAATTCTAGCTAAATCCTCAAAGATATACTCTCCTACTAACCCTGCATGCCATGATGTACCACAAGCAATAATTAAAATTCGTCTAGCATTAGTAAATTTCTCAATATGATCATCTATTCCTGCCATTTTTATAATCCCATCACTAACACGCATTCTACCTCTATAGGTATCACTAATTGCATTAGGCTGTTCGTATATTTCTTTTAACATGAAATGATCGTATCCTCCTTTTTCTATTTGTTCAAGGTTCATTTTTAATTCTTGAACATAAGGATCTACTTGCTTATCATCTTTTATCTTACGTACTTTTACACCTTTTTTCCTTCTAATAATTGCCATTTCTCCATCTTCAAGATAAATTGCATTATTAGTATATTCGATAAAAGGTGATGCATCTGAGGCCACAAAATATTCGTTTTCTCCAACACCAATAGCTAGCGGGCTTCCTAAACGAGCCACAACTATTTCATCTGGCTTGTTTCTGTCAAAAACAGCAATTGCATAAGCTCCTACAGTTTGATTTAAAGCAATCTGGACAGCTTTACCTAACTTTACCTTTTCTTTAGTTTTAACATCCTCTATCAAGTTTACTAAAACTTCTGTGTCAGTCTCTGATGTAAAAGTATACCCTCTATTCGTTAATTCTTGTCGTAATGGCTCATAATTTTCTATAATTCCATTATGAATAATCACTAAATTACCAGAATTTGAATAATGAGGATGAGAATTCACATCATTAGGAACTCCATGTGTAGCCCACCTTGTATGTCCAATACCAACAGTACCTTTAGTCGCTATCTCATTTTCCAATCTCGTTTCCAGATCAGCTACTTTACCTTTTGTTTTAGATAACTTTATTTCTTCTCCATCATAAAGGGCTATTCCCGCTGAGTCATATCCTCTATATTCTAGTCTTTTTAATCCTTTTAAAACAATTGGGTATGCTTCTCTATGTCCTATGTATCCTACTATTCCGCACATATTATTCTATATCTTGATTGATTATTTAATTTGATTCTGTATAAAAAATATTCAATTTTAAACGTTTTGATTCATCTGCTGCGTTTGGCCCATATAATACTGTTCCTTCATGAGAAATAATAGCTCCTAAAGGTATTTTATTTGCTTCTGTATCATTAGAGGTTGAGAAAAAATCAAAAGCGTTTGTTAAATTAACATTCTGTGATACAGCAATTCCTAATTTAACATTTTCTTGATCTTCATTAATAACTCTATTAACATGGTCTGTTATTCGTATACTATAATGTTTCCCTTGACTTTCATTATTCTCTAAAGGTCCTAAATGATCTATTCTAGAAATTAAAGGATTATTATCATTTCTTGTTGCATCAACATTAAAATCGAATAAAGGCAATCCTGTTTCTGTATTATATAAATATATTCTTAGAGGTTCAGTATTACCCCCTGGATCATTTGTTTCATTCAAAGCTAAATTTTCATTCACAAAAAAATCAATATTTGCTTCATTAATCAACCAATTTTGTTTTTTCAAAAACTCCAATTCTGTGATCATTTCTCCAGTATCTTGGTCTTCAACTAAATCTTTAAATAATTCAATTTCACCAACAACACCTTCACCTCCTTTAAGAAATAAATTCTGCCCCATCTGATCTGCTGTTGGATTTTCTATTTCATTAGTTATAGCTGTAGGAAAATCATTTTCTATTAAGTTTATTATATTATTAGTAAAGCTAATAGTTGTGTTTGCCTCATCCCTAACTAGATCTGTAACATCTCCATCATTATCTTCGTCTAAGGTATCTATTTTATCAAATGAATAATACAATAAAATATTAGCCTGGCTCATATCAAAATAAACCAAACTTCCTCTTCCTCCAACACTTTCAGTTTTAAAATATATTCCTCTAAAATGATTTCTAAAATTATTTGGATTACTCAGCTCGGGTTGGCCTTCTTTATCTAAAATTTTAGTAGTAAAAAAATCAATTGGTAACTTTAATCTCAATCGTGGAGTTTCTCTTGTTATTTCTGGATTAGTATCATCGTCATTTCCATCAGGTGCTAACAAAACAATTTCATTACTTAGCGGAGTATAAGGTGACTCATACAATAAAGTCCCTTCAATACTAGTTCCAAATGAAGCTATATCATTTGAATAATATAATTGCCTGTCTTCTAAATTTGAATCTATATCAAAATCTCTTAAAAAATAATTTGATTCATAAATAGACAATTCCATTGGAAAACCTCCATAAACAGAATCTAAAGTATATGTATTCACTACTTCTCCAGTCTGAGCATTCCTTTCTACAGTACTAAAATATGGCAGATTAAGCACAACACTATCTAAAATCGCATTATCTCCAAAAGTTGGAGCTTGAGCATTCAATTCTACTTGAGATAATATGCTGTATTTGCTTTCTCCATAAATTGGATCATCGTAAACTCCCAATAAGTTATTAGACAAACTACTAGTTTGCACCCTATTAATCTTATTATTAGTCCCTAATATCTTAGACTCATATTTATCATTATTAAAACCTAACTCTCCTACAATATTTGTTCCTACAGAATTAAGTTCGTTATCACAAGATGTTAAAGCAAAAATAACAACTACTATAGCTGTTATTTTTATTATTAATTTTCTCAAGTTTATCATAAATTTTAGTACTTATCCAAGCACTTCTGAGCTATAAAAGGCTTCATATGCAGAAGCAAACTCATTAGGTGCTTTGTATTCTAACACTGGTTGATCAATATTTTCTAAATATTTTACTAGATCATCCGATATACTTTCTGAACCTACAACAACAGCATCAGAGTTATCAATTGCAACTTTCATTACATTATCGTATGTTGGTTCTGACAACACACTAACTTTCTCATCTGCAATACCATCAAATTTGATTTTATCTTTCATATTCGCAGCTAAGATTCCATCATATCCGTGATTATAAACAGACGTTACAATTTTACTCTCACTGAAAAGAGGTTCATTTCCGTAATAGTTTCTAAGATATAATGGCAATAATGATGCCAACCATCCATGAACGTGGATTATATCAGGAGACCAGTTTAATTTCTTAACAGTCTCGATAACTCCTTTTGCAAAAAATATTGCTCGTTCGTCATTATCTGGAAATAAATTACCTTCTTCATCTGTCAGCGTTGCTTTTCTTTTAAAGTAATCTTCATTATCTATAAAGTATACTTGCATACGCTCTTTTGGAATAGATGCAACCTTAATTATAAGAGGCATATCCAAATCATTGATAACTAAATTCATTCCCGACAAACGAATTACTTCATGTAATTGATGTCTTCTTTCGTTAATGTTACCATACCTAGGCATAAAAATTCTAATTTGCCCACCTTTGTTATTTACCATCCTTGGTGCCTCAAAAGACATTGATGAAATCTCTGTCTCTGGTAAATAAGGTATTACTTCTGATGATACATATAATATCCTCTTATCTTTCATATATTATAGTTGCTTTATTATCGTCCCCTTATGAATAAATTTTTGCAAAATTACAAAAATTTATGCAGTCTGCCAGTAATATCTTATTTTTGCACGCTATTAATTTTTTTGCTAAATGCAAGTACACAATAACAAACGAGATATAAAAGCCGATGTTGCACAATTTCTTAGAGAAAAAAAAACAATAGGCTTTGTTCCCACAATGGGAGCTTTACACGATGGTCATCTAGCTTTAGTTCAAAAAGCTTTAACAGAAAACTCAGTCGTCGTCGTTAGCATTTTTGTAAATCCAACACAGTTTAACAATCCTGAAGATTTACAAAAATACCCTCGGACTATTAGTAACGATATTAATTTATTATCCACTATTAGTAACGACATTATTGTTTTTTGCCCTACCTCTGAAGAAATATACGGCTCAAATCCGATTTCTATATCATATGATTTTTGTGGCTTAGAGCACGAAATGGAAGGAAAGTTCAGATCTGGTCATTTTGATGGTGTAGGAACTGTAATAAAACATTTATTCGAAATTATATCTCCAACAAAAGCATATTTTGGGGAGAAAGATTTCCAACAACTACAGATCATAAAAAAGCTTACAGAAATTGAAAAAATGCCTGTTCAAATCGTTGGATGTCCCATTTATAGAGAAGAAAGCGGTCTAGCTTTAAGCTCAAGAAATAAAAGACTTACAGATACCCAACTAAAAGAAGCTTCACTCATTTACAGAACTTTACTTGAAGTAAAAAATAGTTTTGGCACAAAAAGTGTTGTATCTTTGAACGAATGGGTAACTAAACAATTTGAAAATCATCCTGAATTAACCCTTGAATATTTTGAAATTGCAGAGGTTTCAACATTAAAATCTATAACTAAAAAAGATAAAAACATTACATATCGAGCTTTTATTGCTGTTTTTGCAGGAGAAGTTCGACTTATTGATAATATCGCATTAAACTAACACTATATATACCCATGCTTATTACCGTTGTAAAATCCAAAATTCATAGAGTTAAAGTAACTGGAGCTGATCTAAATTATATTGGTAGTATTACTATTGATGAAGATCTAATGAACGCAGCAAATATTGTAGAAGGAGAGAAAGTTCAGATTGTAAACAACAACAACGGAGAACGCCTTGAAACGTATGCTATTCCTGGCCCAAGAAATAGCGGAGAGATAACTCTTAATGGTGCTGCCGCACGAAAAGTTGCTAAAGGAGATGTCTTAATTCTTATCACTTATGCTATGATGGATATCGAAGATGCTAAACAATTTAAACCTTCATTAGTTTTCCCTAACGAAACTAATAATTTACTACAATAGTGAAGGCACAAAACAAGTATATCAAATTTCTAAAAATCATACTCCCATTAATTTTGGGAGTTTTTTTAATTTGGTATTCCATTAATTCTGCTACACCTGAAGAAAGACAAAAAACATTAGATTATATTTCTTCTGCTAATCCTCTATGGATTTTATTATCAATGGTGTTTGGAATTATCTCCCATTTTTCAAGAGCTTACAGAGCTAAAATAGCACTTGTTCCTTTAGGATACAACATAAAATTTTCTAATAGTTTTATGGCTCTCATGATTGGTTATTTAGCCAATTTAGGAATTCCTAGATCTGGAGAAGTTCTTAGAGGAGGTACTGTAGCCTCATATGAAAATATTCCTTTTCAAAAAGTTTTTGGCACCATCATTACTGAACGGATTTTAGACGTTGTTATGCTATTAATAGTTATTACTATTACTGCTTTTTTTCAATCCGAGTTTTTATTCCTATATCTTGAAGAAAAAGAAATCAACCCATTAATTACTTTAGCTGTTTTAGTTTTATTATTATCTCTAGGTATTTTATTTCTAAAAATCTTAAAATCGACCAAGCACCCTTTCCTTATAAAAGTACGGAATTTTGGCTATGGACTTCTAGAAGGTATTAAAAGTGTATTGAAGATTAAAAACAAATGGGCATACATTCTTCACACTATAGCAATATGGTTATTATTTATTTTAGCTTTTTATGCTATAAAATTCACCATTCCTGAGACTGTTGATTTAGGCATAGGCCCCATACTTGCAGCTTTTATTGCAGGAACTTTTGCTATGAGCACAACTAATGGTGGTATTGGATTATTCCCTATTGCAATATGGACGATGTTTTCTTTCTTTGGAATTACGAAATCTGCTGGCGAAGCTTTTGGTTGGATTTTATGGGGTTCACAAACACTTATGAATATAATTGTAGGAGGAGCTTCATTTTTACTTTTACCAATCTTAAACAGACAAAAATAATTTAGTATCTTGTCGCTTGCTTAACCACAATAATTTTTTTAACCCAATGAAAAAATTCGCATTATTATTACTTTGCTTGACTTTTAACTTATCTACTTTTGGTCAAGTAATTTATGAAGAGTACAGATCTTTAAAATTAGATCAAGATCGTCAATTAAAAATTCAACTTCCGCGTAATTACAAAAAAAACGTTGAAAAAAAATATCCAGTTATCATTGTATTAGATGGGGATCATTTATTTGAACCTGTTGCTGGTAATGTAGATTACTTCTCTTATTGGGAAGATATGCCTGAATCTATTGTAGTTGGTATTAATCAATCTAAAACACGCTCTGAAGACTGTCGTTATGATCTTGCTGAGTATCTACCAGCAAATAAAGGAGCTGAATTTTATGAATTTATTGGTCAAGAACTAGTTCCTTACCTAGATCAAACATATCGTACAGCTAAATTCAAAATTGTAATTGGTCATGATTATACTGCCAACTTTATCAATTATTTTCTATTTAAAGATAATCCATTATTTCAAGGATATATTAATTTAAGCCCTGAGTTAGCTCCTACTATGAATAATCGAATTCACAGTAAATTATCTAATGCCTCAAAAAAGACATGGTTCTATATGGCTACAGCTACAAATGACATCGAAAAGATTAAAGAAAATACTGTAAAACTTAACGATTCTTTAGCTACAATTGACAATCCTAAATTACATTATACTTTTGATAATTTCGAAAACTCTTCTCATTATACTTTAGTAGGACGAGGTATACCTAGTGCCTTAGAAAAAATATTCGAAATGTACAGACCTATTAGTAAAAGAACTTATAAAGATGTTATTCTTAACCTAGAAACATCTCCTTATGATTATCTAGTTGATATCTATAAAACAACTGAAGAATTATACGGTATAAAGCGTAAAATTCGTATTAATGATTTTATTGCTATTTCATCTGCTTTAGAGAAAAAAGAAAATTGGGATGATTTGGAGCCTTTAGGCAAATTAGCCCTAAAAGAGCATCCAGAAGCAATGCTTGGTAATTATTACTTAGGTATTCATTATGAGCAAATGGGAGAACCTAAAAAAGCATTACGTGCTTACGAAAATGGTTTTTTACAAGAGGAAATCGCCTTTTTAACTAAGGATTATATGTTGGAAAAAGTTCAGAAAATCAAAGAAGATTTTGGTTGGTAACTTCAATTTCTTTCTAAAAAACATAATAAAAAAAGCTCCTTAATTAAGGGGCTTTTTTACCTTTACTACCCAAATAATTAATAGATATTTTTATTTCAAATAATCAGAATCATGGCTGCAAAAACTAAAACTACTTTTTTTTGTCAAAATTGTGGATCTCAATTTTCAAAATGGCAAGGGCAATGTACGTCTTGCAAAGAGTGGAATACAATTGCAGAAGAAGTTGTTCAAAAAACTGATAAAAAAGATTGGAAAACACCTACTCTTTCTTCATCAAAAAACAGAGTAGCCAAACCTTTAAAAGTTTCCGAAATTGACACTTCGGTTGACGCACGTTATAACACCAATAATCAAGAATTAAATAGGGTATTAGGAGGCGGACTAGTCCCTGGATCTTTAACGCTTCTCGGTGGTGAGCCTGGTATTGGAAAAAGTACTTTATTATTACAAATCAGTTTACAATTACCATTCAAAACACTATATGTTTCTGGAGAAGAAAGTCAAAAACAGATAAAAATGCGGGCAGAACGCATTCAAACCCATACGGATAATTGTTTTATTTTAACAGAAACTAAAACTCAAAATATATTTAAGCAAATCGAGTCTATAGAGCCTGATATTGTTATTATTGATTCTATACAAACATTACATAGCGATTATATCGAGTCAAGTGCTGGAACTATTTCGCAGATTCGTGAATGTACTACTGAACTTATAAAATTTGCTAAAGAGACTGCTACTCCTGTCATTCTTATTGGGCATATCACTAAGGATGGGACTATCGCTGGCCCTAAGATATTAGAACATATGGTTGATACTGTTCTCCAATTTGAAGGGGATAGAAATCATGTATATCGAATCCTTAGAGCTTTAAAAAATCGTTTTGGTTCTACTTCAGAAATTGGTATTTATGAGATGCTAGGAAGTGGTTTACGCGAAGTTAACAATCCAAGTGAAATACTTATTTCTAAAAAAGATGAAGAATTAAGTGGTACTGCTATCGCTGCTACTTTGGAGGGAATGCGTCCTCTTATGATTGAAATTCAAGCACTAGTTAGTACTGCTGTTTATGGAACTCCGCAACGAAGTGCTACTGGCTACAATCTAAAACGTTTAAACATGCTACTTGCTGTTTTAGAAAAAAGAGCAGGGTTTCGTCTAGGTGCTAAAGACGTTTTTTTAAATATTACTGGAGGAATCACTGTAGATGACCCTGCTATAGATCTAGCTGTGGTTGCTGCTATTTTATCATCAAACGAAGATATAGCTATTTCTAACGAATATTGTTTTGCTGCCGAAGTTGGTCTTGCTGGAGAAATCAGACCTATAAATCGTGTAGAACAGCGTATACAAGAAGCAGAAAAACTAGGTTTTTCTGCCATCTTTGTTTCAAAATACAATAAAATATCTTTTACATCTTCTTCAATTAAAATCCATTTGGTTTCAAAAATTGAGGATGTTGCAGCTCATTTATTTGGTTAATTTTTTATAATTAAGGCGCTGGATTTGGTATTAAATTGTGCACTTCATTAATTTCGTTTATAATTTCATCAGATAATACTAAATCAATACTCCCTATATTCTCTGTAAGTTGTTTTACAGAAGTAGCTCCTATAATATTACTTGTTACAAATGTTTGTTGATTTACAAAAGCTAACGCCATTTGAGTTAAACTAACACCGTGTTTTTTAGCTATTTCGTTGTATAAACGAGTTGCTTTATATGAATTCTCGTTATGATATCTATTATAATTAGGAAATAATGTCACACGAGCATTCGCTGGCATTTCTTCCAAATATTTTCCTGTTAACATTCCAAAACCTAAAGGAGAATATGGTAAGTGTCCTACTTCTTCTCTGTACATAATTTCAGTTAAACCTATTTCATCCTTACGATTTAATAAATTATAAGGGTTTTGCACTGTCATTACTTTTGTTGCTCCTTTTCTCGATTCTTCTATATATCTAGATAATCCATAAGGTGTTTCATTAGAAAGTCCAATATGTCTAATTTTACCTTCTTTAACAAAATCACCTAAAGCTTGTAATACTTCTTGAAAATTATCTATCCAAGGATCGTTTTCATTATGCACATATCCTCTCTGTCCAAAAAAATTAGTGCTACGTTCAGGCCAATGTAACTGATATAAATCAATATAATCGGTCTGTAAACGATTTAAACTTTTATGTATAGCATCCTTAATTTCACTCTTTGTAAATTCTCCTTTTCTAATATGCTTAGTAAATTCGGCTGGTCCTGCAATTTTTGAAGCTATAACAACATTTTCTCTTTTAATTTCAGGTTTTTGTAACCAAGTTCCAATAATTCGCTCTGTACTCCCTTGTGTTTCTGGCTTAGATGGAACTGAATATAATTCTGCTGTATCTATAAAATTAACCCCTTTATCGTAAGCATAATTAAGTTGCGCATGTCCTTCTTCTTCTGTATTTTGTTCTCCCCAAGTCATTGAACCTAAGCATATCTTACTCACTTTCACATCTGTCCCGGGTAGTGTTGTATATTTCATTTGTATTTTTTTAGTTTTATTCTCTACAAATCAAAATTAGAAACTATAGCTATATTTCTTCTAAAAATTATCATAATAATTACAATATCAATTGTTGATTTCTTCTACGGTTTAAGTTTTTTTTCCACAATATCCCCATATTAACATTAACAACCCCAATCCTCACAAAGCACTAAAACAGTTAACAATAAGCGTTTTACACAAAAAGTTTCATATTACTGACTTTTGGAACAATATTTACATAGATATCTATATCTCATAAAAACCATCAACTATGAATAAGTCACTTGCAATAATAACTGTATTTTTTTCTTTTATTTTTTGTCAAAAATCTATGGCTTTTCAACAAGGTTCTGTTAAACAAGATACACAAACCAGTAGTATTACTACTCAAAGTAGTTATACCGAAATTAAGCCTGAAAAGATTTCTAAGACCGTTAAAGACGCATTACGAAAAGATTTCCCGAAAGCTAATATTTCTATTGCATATATCAATAAAGAAGGTAATTACAAGTTAGTTCTTATAAAAGATAAAGTTGTTTCTACTGTATATGCAAATTCTAAAGGAGAATGGATAGAACCTAATGATACTATGTAACATTGACCATCAAATTAAGTATTGCCCCAATCCTACCATTCTTCATATAGAAAAAGCTTCCATAAATGGAAGCTTTTTCTTTTAATATCTATATGGTGTGCAATTATTAAATTGTGTTTAATAATTTTGTTACCTCATCTAATTTTGGAGTAAGGATTACTTCTATACGTCTATTCTTTGATTTCCCTTTCATTGTTTTATTATCAGCTACTGGTGCAAATTCTCCTCTTCCAGCTGCAGTTAGATTTTGTGGATCGATCTTTTTATTCTCTCTTAAAATCGTCACTATGGATGTAGCTCTTTTGGTTGACAAATCCCAATTCCCTTTCAGTTGTCCTGTTCCATTATATGGATCATCATCCGTATGTCCTTCAATTAAAATTGAAATATCTGGATTTTTTGCCAATACTGTTCCTAATTGCTTTACTGCTTGTTTTCCTGTTACTCCAACAGCCCAACTTCCAGATTTAAATAACAATTTATTTTCCATAGAAACATATACTTTTCCATTACGTTGTTCAACAGTTAATCCTTTTCCTTCAAAGTCTGTTAATGCTTTAGACAATGCTGTTTTAAGTTTATTCATTTTTGCATCTTTCGCTGCAATCAACCCTTCTAACTCATTAACTCTAGCAGATCTAGACGCTAAATCTTTTTCTAATTTTTCTAGTCGATTTTTTTCTGCTAGTAATCGTTTTTCTTTATCTTCTAATTGCGCTAATAGCTCTCTATTTTTCTGACTATTAGTTGCTATTGCCTTAGAACTATTGGTTTCTAAAGCATCGTATGATTGTTTTAAATTATCGTATTGTTTTTGAGTACCTTCATGTTCATTCCTCAGTGAAGCTTCTTTCTCTTTTAATGCTTCATAATCTGCAATTAATTTATCTAAAGCTTCTTTTTGTTCTTCACTCGTTTTTTTAAACTCTGCTAAATCATCACTCAATCCTCTATTATCTTTTTTTAATCGAGAATATTTATTTTCTAGTTCTTTATGCACTTTAGACGACACACAAGATATTGTCATCGTCCCTAATACAGCTATTGCTATAATTTTTCTGATCATCTTTATTTATTAATTTATCGCTATTTTTATTTTTCTAAATTGCTAGTTCAACAACAATTGGACAATGATCACTATGTTTTGCTTCTGGCAAAATAAATGCTCTTTCTATTTTTTCTTCCAATGGAGCTGCTACCATATTATAATCAATACGCCATCCTTTATTATTAGCTCTTGCATTAGCTCTATAACTCCACCAAGAATAATTATGAGGCTCTTTATTAAGGTGTCTAAAAGAATCTACAAATCCACTTTCAATAAAAGCTCCTATCCATTCTCTCTCAACAGGTAAAAATCCTGAGGTTTTTTTATTACGTACTGGATCATGAATATCTATTGCTTCATGACATATATTATAGTCTCCGCAAATGACTAAATTAGGATGTGTTTCTTTTAAAGTATTAACATACTCTTGGAAATCTGCCATATATTTTAGCTTATGCTCCAATCTATCACTATTCGTTCCGCTAGGTAAATACAAACTCATTACAGATACCCCATCAAAATCAGCTCTAATATTTCTTCCTTCAAAATCCATATAATCAATCTCTGTACCATATGTTACTTGATTAGGTTCTGTTTTTGATAAAATAGCAACTCCGCTATATCCTTTTTTTTGAGCACTATACCAATAGTTATACTTATATCCTGCGTCAATAAATTGTTGCAATTCTAATTGATCTTCATTTGCTTTGATTTCTTGCAAACAAATTACATCTGGATCTGCCTGTTGCAACCATTCTATAAATCCTTTTTTAAGCGCTGCTCGTATTCCGTTTACATTGTAGGAGATTATTTTCATCTTGGATATATTTTAAGCCTGATTTTTTTTGTAAAAATATAACTTACGTCGCTTTTCTCCGTTATTAAATATCAAATAAACCTATAATTATTATACAAAAACTTGTTAATCTCTTTGAACTCATTATTTTTGGTATTCCTTAATTCATAAAAGCATAACCATCTAAAAAAACTCCTTAATTCATTTATACAATAAATGAGAAAGGAATGATTTAATTATTTTTTAAGCGTTAGCACTATTTTTATGCGCATTTTTATTCTTTTATGCTGTCTATTTGTTTCTACTCATTTTCTTGGGCAAGAGACTAATATCAATTTTAGAAGTAAAAAAGTTTCTGTTAGAGATACTATATCCATAGATACTGTAAGTATTAATACTATAAAATTCAAAGTTTTATCTTTAAAAAACCAATTAATCGATAGTAGTTTATACCAAGTCGATTTTTCTAAAGCTATTTTAATTCCTTCAGAAACTATTAAAAACACTCAAGATTCAATTTTAATAGAATATTATCGATATCCTGATTTTTTAACTAAAAAATATTTTCAATTTTCGCCTTCTCTAATTGTAGAGCAAAACGGAGATTTACAAAAATTATATAGTTTATCTGCTCCTAAAAAGGTTAAAACATTCAAACCTTTTGACGGTTTAACAACTAACGGTAGTATTTCTAGGGGTATTACTGTAGGTACTAATCAAAATTCTGTATTAAATTCTGAATTAGATCTACAAATTTCTGGAAAAATCAGCAATAAGGTTTCTTTAAGAGCCTCTATTCAAGATGCTAATGTCCCTATTCAACAAAGTGGTTATTCACAAAATCTTGATGAATTTGATCAAGTTTTTATTGAATTATATAGTGATAATTGGAATATTAGAGCTGGTGATGTTCAATTACAAAACAATAAAAGTTTTTTTAATCGATTTACCAAAAAGGTTCAAGGTATAGCAATCAATGCTACATTAAATCATCCTGAATCTAAAACAGATTTATTTGCATCAGGTGCCTTAGTAAGAGGCGTATTTACACGAAGTCAATTTACGGGGCAAGAAGGAAATCAAGGCCCTTATAAACTTACGGGGCCTAATGGAGAATTATTTATTTTAATCGTTTCTGGTAGTGAACGCGTGTATGTAAATGGATTAATTCTTGAACGAGGAGAAAACAAAGATTATACAATAGACTATAATGCTGGAGAAGTTACATTTAATGCAACTTATCCTATTACTTCAAATATGAGAATTTCGATTGAATACCAAGTCACTGAACGAAATTACACTCGTATTGTAGCTTATGGTGGAGGAAATTATGAAAGTGATCATTTTAAAATTGGCGCTTTTGTTTACTCTGAAAGTGATTCTAAAAACCAATCTCTTCAACAGTCGCTTAATGATACTCAAAGAGAAATCTTAGCTAATGCTGGAGACAATCCTTCATTAATGGTTGCTCCTTCTGAAGTTCCTGACACTTTTGGAGAGAATAAAACACTTTATAGAAAAGAAATTATTGATGGCAACGAAGCCTTTGTATTTTCGACCAATCCCGATGATGAATTATTCAATGTTCGTTTTACATTGGTTGGTGATAATTTAGGGAATTATGTTGTTGATAACATCAATACAATTAATCCTATATATCGTTATATTTCCCCTATCAATGGAGTTTCTCAAGGAAATTACGCTCCAACGATTCAACTCTTTGCCCCTACACTTTTACAAACAGCAGTTATACAAGGTGCTTATACTCCTTCAGAAAAAACCAATATTAATTTTGAAATTTCGGGGAGTAAAAATGACCTTAATTTATTTTCCAGCTTGGACGATGATGACAATGATGGTATAGCCTCTAGAGTTCAGATAAAACAACGTATCCTATCACGTGATAGTAGTTGGAATCTTTATAGTTATGGTTCTTTTACATTATTACAAGAACGTTTTAAAAGTATTGAACGAATATATAACGTAGAGTTTAATCGCGATTGGAATTTAGATCAGCCACAAGGTGATCAACAATTTATTACTGCTGGTCTAGAATTATCAAACCCTAATAAAGGAAACACAACTTACGAATTTCAGCACCTTAATTATTCTGAAAATTATAATGGTAATCGTCATGTTTTAAATACCAACTTACATTTCAACAATTTTAAAAGTATTCTTATTGCCAGTGCTTTAAAAAGTAGTGGTACACTTTTAAATTCTGATTTCTATAGACTTTATGGAAATTTAAGTTATAGTTTCCCAAAAAACTGGATAGGAACAAAAATTGGATTAGAAAATAATGAAGAGATCGAAAACAACTCTCAAAATCTCACTGCCAAAACACAACGATTTCAATCATACGAACTTTATACAGGTATAGGAGATAGTACCAAAGTGTATGCAGAAATAGGGTATCGCCATCGAATTAATGATAGCCTTCAAAATAACTTACTAAGTCAAGTAAGTACTTCTAACACTTATTTTTTTAAATCTAGATTGATCAATACGCAAAATTCACAACTTTCATTATTCATTAATTATCGTGATTTGGATAACACTGATCCAAATACAGAAGATGAGCAATCTTTAAACTCTAGAATTTTATACAATCAAAAATTATTTCAGAATAAAGTCAGTTGGAACACTGTATTTGAAACAAATAACGGTTCTTTACCTCAACAAGAATTTACCTACGTAGAAGTTGATGCTGGACAAGGTTTTTATACCTGGAACGATTATAACAATAATAACATTCAAGAATTAGAAGAATTTGAAATTGCTCAATTTCAAGATGAGGCTGATTATATCCGAGTTCTATTACCCAATCAAATTTTCATTAAAACGCATCAAAATCGCCTAAGTCAAATCGTAACTCTGAATCCAATCAGTTGGAGTTCTTCTGAAAATAAAACCAAGCAATTTTTATCTCATTTCTATAATCAAACTTCTTATCTAATTGATCGTAAGATTAGACGCGAAAACGAATCTTTAAATTTAAATCCTTTTAAAGAGAGTGCTGCCGAACTTGCATTGAATTTAAATTTTAGGAATACTCTATTTTTTAATCGCGGTAAGCAACATTACACTAGTTCATACACTTATTTATCATCTCAAAATAAAAACCTCCTTGTTACTGGCTTACAAGAAAACTCCATAAAAAAACATCAATTAAATTTTGTCCACAAAATAGCAAACACATGGTTATTTGATATTAAAGGTGAGTTTACTACTACAGAAAGCCTTGCTGAAAATTTTGCGAATCGTAATTACACTCTTGAAGGTTATCAAATAGAGCCTAAACTTTCGTACCTCTTATCCAAAAGATCTCAATTTGGAGTTTCGTACTTATACAATGATCAGAGTAACATAATTTCAAATATAGAAGCTTTACAACAGCAAAAATTAGGTGTTAATTTTTCTTATTCGAATCAACAAAAAATTTCTATTAATGGAGAATTTAGTTATTTTATCAATGATTTTACTGGAAATGCTTTTTCTCCTGTAGGATATCAATTACTGAACGGATTACAGCCTGGAAATAATTATACTTGGTCATTACTAGCTCAAAAAAAGCTTACAAAATATTTAGACTTAAATATTTTATATAATGGTAGAAAAACGGAAACATCATCTACAATACATACTGGAAATATTCAGTTAAGGGCTTACTTTTAATTTTTTTTCCTGATCTTGTAGTTATACAAACCATCAAATCTTGTCTCAATGAAATACACTTATTATTTTCTTTTTATAATTACTTTTAGTTGTATGTCTACAAAAAACACCAATAACAAAAATATTGATGCTGAAAATTTGATTAAAGAAGGTTACAAAAAAGGAGTTTTAAAAGCTACTTCATCTACAAATTGTCCTTATACGCTAACTGTAGAAGCGTATAAGGACACGTTAGACCCTATCAATTTATCTGATTTTTTTAAAGAAAGTATTCCCGAAAAAGTATGGGTGAAATATAGCAGTTTAAGAATGAAAAATCGTTGTAATAACGGAAGACCTGTTTCAATTAATAATATAAAGAAGCGATAGATTATCGCTTCTTTATATTATTATAGATTAGTTTACTATAAATTTACTAGATCGATCTTTATCATCGCCCAAACGCACAAAGTAAATTCCTTTACTCGCATAAGACATATCTAGTTGATATGTAAATGTACCTGCTGCATTTTTATCTACATAATTTGAGGCAACAATTTGTCCTAATACATTAAATATATATAATCTCAATCTATTAGGAGCATTGGTATCATTATAAATAATTGAATATTGATTATTTTCTTGTGTTAATACTAACAACCCTTCTTCAGCACTAAAATTCTCCTGAATATCAACGGTATAATCATGTGTTGATCCAAATTGCATAGCCCCGCAAGGATCATTAAGTGGTGCTCCATTATTTGTATTTGTATCTCCTGCTCTAATACGCATACGATGTCTTCCTAAAGGTGCGTTATCAGGAATAGAAAGTGTAAAGGCTTGACTAGAACTTGCCGTTGTAATTACTTCTTCACTAATCAAACGCTCAGAATCTTCAAAAATACTGTTATCATTAAAATCAATCCATAAAGATGTTTTTTCTGCTTCTTGTGATGCAAATCCAGCTCTTAAAGTCAATACATAACTCCCTATTTCCCTATCTAATTCAATGATAAGATTACTAAAATCTTCGTATCCATTATTGCATGTAATAGCTGTATTATTAACATTAGATAAAGATAATGCCACAATTCCATCTCCAAATGTGCTACAATTCGATGTAGGTGTGCAAACATCGTATCTAATTTCAAATGTTTTACTATCATTTGTTTGATCTAAATCACTTGCTAAGGATGTACTGACAACAAAAGTATAAATTCCTAAATCAAATAAATTCGCTGTTTCATTAAAGGTATAATTTACAGAGCCTCCTACTGGAATAGTTTCTGTTAATACTTCATTAATTGTTGTTCCTCCATTAAGCGTATAACTCACTGGGATATTATTTTGAGGAGTACCTCCTAAATTACGAACCGTTATTGTAACTATCTCATTTGCTGTAAATGTCGTTCCTGCAATAGGAGTTACTAAATTTGATATTCCTACATCAATATTTGGTAAATTTCTTACATAGATTTCACTACAATTATTAGCATCTGACTCATCATTTAATAATCCTGTTGAAACCTCTAAAAATAGTTCTTCAGCAATTGTTAGATCAGCTACTGTACTAAAAGTAAACTCAGCCGTCGCTCCTCCTTCAATAGGTCCTACAAAAATTTCATTTACCTCTGCACCACCGTTTACTCTATACCTTATCGGAATATTTGATTGAGAGTCTGTCCCAAAATTTTGTAATGTAACTGTAATCGTTTCAGAACTCGTAAAAGTTTGATTTGATAAATTATCAATACTCACAACACCAACATCATTTGCTATCTCCGAAGCTATTTTAAATACTCCAACAATATTACGTGCATTTTGCCCTGTTTCTTCAAAATATTCTGCGATATGCCAAAATGTTTGATCGTCTCTAGGATCAACTGTTAATTGTGCATAATCTCCGTATCTATTCCTATTCGTAAGATTTATTCCTGTACCTATCGCAATATTTTGCTCTGTTATTGTCATCATTCCTAAAGGATCTCCTGCCAACCTTCCTGTATAACGAATTGACACAAAACTATCTTCTACTGCTGTATTTGCTGTAGTTCCTATGGTACTATATCCCATTCCTATATTTCCATAAACATCGATTCCCATACTACCACACCAAGCACTCTTCCCTTCTGGAGAAATATACGTTCCTTCTTGATATACAATCCAAGAGTTATTATCACCTTCTTGTCTTAATTCGTACCATCGGATACCAGCTATTTTATCACTATTTTCTCTATTATCAATATCTACTGCAAAATTAAGTACTACCGAATTATAATCGCAAAACCGTCTATAATTAGTAGCAAACATAACAGCACCTTGCAGCACATCAATATCTTGTCCATCTCCTCCTGGTTGTGGTAAGTTCGCAAAAGAACCACCATCAAAAGTTGCATCAAAAGAACTTATAGCTCCATTCCCTACTGTTAATTCTTCTGCTTCAATTATTGTTGACGCATTAGGGTTAACCCAATCCACATTAATAGTCCATAATTTCAAAGCATCTTCCGTTACATTTTCCCATGCATCATCTTGAAAATAAATAATTTTTGCATCTCCAGATGGAGGCAAACTCGATCCTATAGCATTAAATCCTGCTGGGCTATAAAACCCTCCTATTTTTGCACCTGGCAATGGAAATCCTACAATTTGAGCATCTGCTACTCCATTGAGCATCTTCTCTCTTTCTATTACATATACTACTTCTGAATCTTCTTGACTTCGTTGGTCTTTATTCGCTGTTACATAATACCCATCTGACCATATTGAAAACTTTGTGTAATCAGGAAAACTCCCTGTTTCAAATCGATAGGTATACCAACCATCATTAACGGGGTCTGCTCCTTTACAAACAGCAACTAAAAACCCATTAGGTGAATCACTAAATTGGGTTATTATAAACCGATCTGCAAAATTATCGTAAAATACAACTGGATCTCCTAAAGATTCTCCTGGAAAAATATTTGTTAATGATGTTGAAGCTATCAATTCGTTTCCTGACCTATCATGAATAGCAAAAGCTGAATTTTTCGCACTTACATAATGATTGGGCCCAATAGCTCCTGTTGGATCTGTAGGTGATGATGAACTTGCATTTGCTTCAAAAGTTAACACTGGTGCTTTTCCTTGATGTAAACTTTGCTTTAATTGTTGTTTTATAATTAAAGGATCTTCGCCTTTTGGCAATCCTTTACCGGGTACAATTTTATTTCCATCTGTTTTTCTTGGGTTTATTTCTCCTCTTCGATAAATTTCTGGTATTAATTTTCTATTTGCTAGAGCTGGTACTTCTCTTACATATACAGCTTGAGTAATCAACGTTGCGTTTTTACTTTCTTTTTGCTGTGAAAATCCTAGGTAAGTAGCAAGAACAAAGAATATAAGTATCATATTCTTTGGTTTAAAAAAATCCATGCGTTAGTTCTATATTAATTATACATTAGTTGAGTTGGTCTAAAATACAATTAAACTAGATATTTTAAGTAAAATTGTTAAATTGATGTTTATTTCACAAAAAAAGCTTACAAAATATATTTTGTAAGCTTTTTCGTTATTAATATTTATGGTTGTTTATTTCAACCAGTTTTGTAAATCTACTTTTTCTGAAACAATTGTTTTTAATTCGCTAATTAAAACCCTCTTTTGCTCCATTGTGTCACGATCTCGTACTGTTACAGTATTATCTTTTATCGTATCGTGATCAACCGTAATACATATCGGTGTTCCTGCTGCATCTTGACGACGGTAACGACGTCCTACTGCATCTTTATCATCATAAGAAACATTGAAACTCCATTTTAAATCGTCAACTATTTTTCTAGCTATTTCTGGCAATCCATCTTTTTTAACTAATGGTAAAATAGCAGCTTTAGTTGGCGCTAAAACAGCTGGTAATTTTAAAACAGTTCTTGTCGTTCCGTTTTCTAATTCTTCTTCTTGCAATGAATTTGAGAAAACAGCTAAAAACATTCTATCTAATCCAATAGAAGTCTCAACTACGTATGGAACGTAATTTTTGTTTTCTTCTGGATCAAAATATTGTATTTTTTTTCCTGAATGCTCTTCATGAGCTTTTAAATCAAAATCAGTGCGTGAATGAATTCCTTCTAATTCTTTAAATCCAAATGGGAATTTGAACTCTATATCTGCTGCTGCGTCTGCATAATGTGCTAATTTTTCATGATCATGAAAACGATAATTATCAGCTCCCATCCCTAGAGATAAATGCCATTTTAATCGTGTTTCTTTCCATTGCTCATACCATTCTTTTTGAGTTCCTGGTTTTACAAAAAATTGCATTTCCATTTGTTCAAACTCACGCATTCTAAAAATAAACTGACGTGCAACGATCTCATTACGGAATGCTTTCCCTGTTTGAGCAATTCCAAATGGAATCTTCATACGTCCAGTTTTCTGAACGTTTAAAAAGTTAACAAAAATACCTTGTGCCGTTTCTGGCCTTAAGTATAAATCCATTGCACTTTCTGCAGAAGCTCCTAATTTCGTTCCGAACATTAAGTTAAATTGCTTTACTTCTGTCCAGTTTTTACTTCCTGTTAACGGATCAGCAATCTCTAATTCTTCAATCAATGCCTTTACATCAACTAAGTCCTCGTTTTCTAACGATTTACCTAATCTTTTTAAGATTGTATCAATTTTTTCTTGATATCCTAAAACACGTCCATTAGTTGATTTAAACTCTTCTTTATTAAAAGCTTCTCCAAAACGCTTCTCAGCCTTTTTAACTTCTTTTTCTATCTTATTTTCAATCTTAGCACAGTAATCCTCTACTAAAACATCAGCTCTATATCTTTTCTTTGAATCTTTATTATCTATTAATGGATCATTAAATGCATCTACATGGCCTGATGCTTTCCAAGTAGTGGGATGCATTAAAATAGAAGCATCTATCCCTACAATATTCTCATGCATTTGTACCATGGATTTCCACCAATAGTCACGAATATTTTTCTTTAATTCTACACCATTTTGTGCATAGTCATATACAGCGCTTAATCCGTCATAAATTTCAGATGATTGAAAAATATAACCATATTCTTTTGCGTGTGATATTACCTTTTTAAATTGATCTTCCTGTTTTGCCATATTGCAAAAATAATTGAATTTACATGAATTGAAAACGAATTAAAACAATTAATCCAATTTCTATCTCTTTACTATTTAAAACATAAAAAACCACCATATTCATTACAAATATGATGGCTTAATATTAATTATATTGTGTATTCTTTATTTTATTTAAGCTCAAATTGAGTTGAAGAAATCATTTTTGGTCCAGAAAATAAGTTTACAACATAATTTCCTTTTACTATTTCTCCTTCAGTTGCATCAACTAACAAGCAAACATCTAATGCATCATTTTCGTAAAATATTTTATTACGAGCACTATATGTTAATACTGCATTTTTGAAATGAACAGATACTTTATCTCCAATTAAGTTATTTAATGGATTAATAACTTGAACATATAAATCTTTATCTCCTTTGTTTGTTAATTTGTTAGGTGATAATGTAAAACATACTCTTACCTTATCTGCTCTACTAGCTCTTGAAGTGTTTACGATTTTTCCGCTATTACGTACTTTAACACCTTCTGCCTTAATATTACTTGCTGTAAGTGCTGCTCCTCTTTCTACGATCTCTGCTAATCTTTGATTTTGAGACTGTAATGAGTCTGATAATATAATTCTATCATTTAATGCTACAGATGTGCTATCTAAGTCTACTGCTAATTGCTTATTTGCTTCAGTTAAACTATCTGCTAATTTAAATAATTTTTCACGTTCTTTCTTTAATCTCCCTACTTCTCTTCTGTAACGAGCGATCAATGCTAAGTTAGCTTGATTATCTTTAACGCTATCTAGTAACACTACAATACGTTCTTTTGCTTTAAGTAAATGATCATCCATTACTTCGTTTAATGCTATAGCATTATCATACTTAGTAATCAACTCTCCTAATTCACTTTCGATTAAATCTTTCTCTTGATTTAAAATCGCTTTATTCTGCTTTTCTTCTTGATAAAAGTTGTAGGTAAAGATTCCTAAGATCAATAAAAGCGCTCCTAAAACACCAATTAAAATTTTTAGTGTTAAATTGTTATTCTGCTTTGTCATTATTAATATTCCGATTTTTGATGGTTACGTTAATTTGTGGGCAATATAATTAATTTAATTTCAATCTATGTTTTTCTTATGTTAAGAGACTTACTCTATCTATTCTTCCCTTCATACTGTTCTGCCTGTGATAATACTTTATTCAAAAATGAGCAAGTAATCTGTACACGCTGTAGACATGAGCTTCCGTTAACACATTATCATCACTTAAACGTAAAAAAAATAGAAAAAGTATTTTACGGAAGAATTCCTGTAATAAATGCTACTGCTTTGTTCTCATTTCAGAAGGAAAGTTTGGTTCAAAACCTAATACATAACCTGAAATATCGAGGACAAGAAAATATAGGGGTTACCTTAGGCCAATGGTTAGGAAGCGAACTACAACAAATTCCTAATTATCAAGAAATTGATATTATAATCCCTGTTCCTATTCATAAAAAAAGACTCGCAGAACGTGGATACAATCAAGTAACTAAATTTGGCAAAGAAATTGCTACTAAATTAGACGCAATCTATATTGACTCTGTATTGAAAAAAAAATTACACACGAGCAAACAATCTAAAAGAAAACGTTTAACAAGATGGAAAAACGCTTTTGAAACTTTTGAAATTAAAAATGGAAATCTTCTAGAAAACAAACACATATTAATTGTAGATGATATAATCACTACAGGAGCCACACTTGAAGCTTGTGCTCAAGTTCTATTAACTATTCCGAATATTAAAATAAGTATCGCTACAATGGCAATTACCGAATGAGTTTTTCGTTTGTAATAAATAGTTGTTTCTTTGCTTAAAATTATTAGCGTGACATGAACAATAAGTCTATTCATTTTATCATTACGATTATAGCAGTATTTTTTATTTTTGGTTGTGCCAAAAAAGGAAGTATTACTGGTGGTGAGAAAGATATTATCCCTCCAAAATTTATAAAAGCTTTACCACCTAATTATTCTACAAATTTTAATAGAAAAGAAATTCGTATCTATTTTGATGAATATGTAAAATTAAAAGATCCTCAAAAGCAAATTGTTATTTCTCCCCCGATGGATCCTAAACCTATTATTTCTCCATTAGGTAATGCTAGTAAATATATTAAAATTCAATTTAAAGATACTTTGTTAGAAAATACTACCTATAGTATTAGTTTTGGAGAAAGTATTGAAGATAACAATGAAGGAAATCCTTTATCTTTTTTTAAATATGTTTTTTCTACAGGAAATTATTTAGACTCTTTATCTATAAAAGGAGGAATTGCTGATGGTTTAAAAAAAGACCCTGAATCTTTTGTTTCAATAGCTTTATATGAAGTTGATGAAGACTATACAGATTCTATCGTTTATAAAAAGACACCTCGCTATATAGGAAATACGCTAGACAGCACTCACTTTACGTTAGACAACTTAAAAGCTGGTCAATATCAACTAATTGCATTAAAGGATGTAGCTACTAATTATACTTTTGAACCTAAACAAGATAAAATAGGTTTCTATAACGAATACATCAATTTGCCTGCTGACACAAGTAAAGTTTTTAATTTAAAACTGTTTAAAGAAAAATTAGCGACAAAAGCATTAAAACCAAAACAAGCATCAAAAAACAGGTTCATTTTTGGATACGAGGGAGATGCTAAAAATATGAATATAAAACTATTAACAGAAACTCCTTCTGATTTTAAATATCGTATTATCAAAGATAAAAACAAGGATTCTTTGTATTATTGGTTTAAACCATTTTTTGAAAAAGATAGTTTAACTTTTGAAGTTTCTCATAACGATTATAAAGAAGAAATCATTACTCGATTTAAAGATCAGAAAAAAGATTCTCTAATATTAAAGCCTTCAGTAACAAGAGAATTACCTTTAAACAAAGATTTCAGAATATCTGCTAATATCCCTTTAGAATCTATTAATAACGATTTGATTACTTTAGTTGATAAAGATACCGTTGCTATTCCATTTACATCAAAAGTAGATATGATAGAAAACGAAATTATCTTTTCTTTTGAAAAAGCAGAAACAAAAGCATACAATATGCAATTATTACCTGAAGCTATTACCGATTTCTTAGGCAATACAAATGACACTATAAATTACACTTTCAGAACTAAAAAATTAGCAGATTACGGTAAAGTTTTTGTTACACTAACAAATGTAAAAGAGTATCCTGTAATCGTTCAATTAACAAATGATAAGCTTGAAGTTATTACTGAAAAGATTTCTCGTAAAGATGAAATAATTACGTTTGACCATCTCAATCCTGCAAAATACAATTTAAGAGTCATTTTTGACACCAATAACAATGGTGTATGGGATACCGGTAGTTTTCTCAATCACAAACAGCCAGAACGTGTTAGCTATTATCCTTCAATAATAGATGTACGAGCCAATTGGGAATTAAAACAAAATTTCACTCTTATTGATGAGATAGACTAATTTTTAAATAAAACTATATAAAATCCTCTTGAAAGTAACAATCAAGAGGATTTTTTTTATTTCAATTTAAAGCGATCTGCATCTTTCAGAAAAGGTAATTTTTCTCTAATTTTCTGGATATGTTTTTTTGTTAATGTAGCATATAATACAACTTCTTTTTCTATAGGTAATTCTTGGTTTAGTATATTAGCTCCTAGCACATCGTATACAGCTGAATGTCCATTATACTCATATCCATTTCCATCTAATCCTATTCTATT
Organism: uncultured Aquimarina sp.; assembly: GCA_947498595.1. Taxonomy (GTDB): domain Bacteria; phylum Bacteroidota; class Bacteroidia; order Flavobacteriales; family Flavobacteriaceae; genus Aquimarina. Next base: position 67,674 of record CANMKX010000006.1, on the reverse strand, counting down.
CACACCAATCGTATAACTCATGTTTTCAATAGCTCTAGCCTGTAATAATATATCCCAAGCCTGTATTCTTGGCTTTGGCCAACTGGCTACATAAACCAACACATCATAGTTTTCTGTATTTCTTGCCCAAACAGGGAATCTAAGATCATAACATATTAATGGTTTTATTTTCCACCCCTTATAATCAATTATTATTTGCACTTCTCCATCATCATAAGTTTCATGCTCTTTTGCTAACGTAAACAAATGGTGCTTATCATATATTATATAACTTCCATCCTCTTTCATAAACACAAATCGATTATAGTATTTTTCATCTTCTATTATAATCAAACTACCTGCAATTGCGCATTGCTTTTTTTTTGCTAATTGACGCATCCAACTTATTGTGTCACCTTGCATAGACTCTGCTACTTCTACTGTATTCATCGTAAAGCCAGAAGTAAACATTTCTGGTAAAAAAACAACATCAATGTCATTCTTTATTTTATTGATTTTATCAGCAAACATCTTTCTATTTTGCACAGGATTTTCCCAAGCAAGGTGAGCCTGTATAACTGCTATCTCAAGAGCTTCTTTCATGGATTGATTTATTTTTCTTTAGGTTAAAAATAGTGTTTTAAATTCAACTCAAAATCACCATAAAAAACACGCTCAGGTATTTACTATTTTTACCCTCGTCTTTTAACAATAAAATCGTTATTTTCGCAAGTTTAATAGAAAGAGTGAAAACATGAGCACGAAGTTTCCTGAATATAAAGGGCTTGATCTACCTAAAGTAGCAGATGATATGTTGGATTTCTGGAAGCAGAACTCCATTTTTGATAAAAGTATAACCAGCCGTGAAGGTGCAGAACCGTATGTATTTTTTGAAGGACCTCCTTCTGCAAACGGACTTCCTGGTATCCACCACGTAATGGCACGTGCTATTAAAGATATTTTTTGTCGTTATAAAACACAAAAAGGATTTCAAGTTAAACGTAAAGCAGGATGGGATACTCATGGGCTGCCTGTTGAACTTGGTGTAGAAAAAGAATTAGGAATCACCAAGGAAGATATTGGTAAAAAGATCACTGTAGAAGAATATAACGAAGCTTGTAAAAAAGCTGTAATGCGTTATACTAGTATCTGGAATGATCTTACCGAAAAAATAGGGTATTGGGTAGACATGGAAAATCCATACATTACATACAAATCTAAGTATATGGAGAGTGTGTGGTGGTTATTAGCTCAAATCTATAAAAAAGGGTTAATCTACAAAGGATATACAATACAACCATATTCTCCAAAAGCAGGTACAGGTCTTAGTTCTCATGAATTGAATCAACCAGGTACTTATCAAGATGTTACTGATACTACTGTTGTTGCTCAATTTAAAGCTAAACCAGCTACTTTACCTAAAGAATTACAAAACATAGGAGATGTTCATTTCCTTGCTTGGACTACAACTCCTTGGACATTGCCATCAAATACAGCATTAACTGTTGGAGCGAAAATTGAATACGTTGTTGTAAAAACATACAATCAATATACTTTTGAACCTATTCAAGTTATCCTTGCTAAAAATTTAGTTGGGAAACAATTTGCTGGAAAATTTGTTGCTGTTGATACTGTTGAAGATGTTGCTACATATCAGCAAGGAGATAAAAAAATCCCTTATACAATTACACACGAATACAAAGGTGCTGATTTTGTAGAAGCTCGTTATGAACAATTATTAGATTATGTTCTACCTAACGACAATCCAGAAAATGCATTTAGAGTCATCGCTGGTGATTTCGTTACTACAGAAGATGGAACTGGTATTGTACATACTGCGCCTACTTTTGGGGCAGATGATGCGATGGTTGCTAAACAAGCTTCTCCAGAAGTTCCGCCTATGCTTGTTAAAGATGCTAATGATAATCTTGTTCCTTTAGTAAACCTTCAAGGGAAGTTTACTGAGCACTTAGGTGAATTTGCAGGAAAATACGTTAAAAACGAATATTATGCAGATGGCGAAGCTCCTGAACGTTCTGTAGATGTAGAGATTGCTATTAAATTAAAAACAGAAAATAAAGCTTTTAAAGTTGAAAAATACGTTCACAGTTATCCTAATTGCTGGCGTACTGATAAACCTATTTTATATTACCCATTAGATTCTTGGTTCATTAAAATTACTGATGTAAAAAATCGTATGCATGAACTAAATTTAGGAATCAATTGGAAGCCTAAATCAACAGGAGAAGGTCGTTTCGGAAATTGGTTAGCCAATGCAAATGACTGGAACTTATCTCGTTCTCGTTATTGGGGAATTCCATTACCAATCTGGCGTACAGAAGATGGGAAAGAAGAAATCATTATCGAATCTGTAGAAGAGTTAAAATCCGAAATGTCAAAAGCTGTTGAAGCAGGTGTTCTTGCTTCAGATGTTTTTGCAGAGTTTACAGTTGGTGACATGAGTGATGAGAACTACGATAAAATAGACTTACATAAAAATGTAGTTGACACTATTGTTTTAGTTTCTCCTTCTGGTAAACCAATGAAACGAGAAAGCGACTTAATCGATGTTTGGTTTGATTCTGGCTCTATGCCGTATGCACAATGGCATTATCCTTTTGAAAACAAAGAAAAAGTTGAAGCAGGTGAACGTCAAGCTGATTTTATTGCAGAAGGTGTAGATCAAACTCGTGGTTGGTTCTATACACTGCATGCAATAGCTACAATGACATTTGATGATGTTGCTTATAAAAATGTAGTATCAAATGGATTGGTATTAGATAAAAATGGGCAAAAAATGTCTAAACGTCTAGGAAATGCTGTAGATCCATTTGAAACTTTATCAAAATATGGACCTGATGCTACTCGATGGTACATGATCAGTAATGCAAATCCTTGGGACAACTTAAAGTTTGACAGTGAAGGTATTGCTGAAACACGTCGTAAGTTTTTCGGAACTTTATATAATACATATTCATTTTTCACATTATATGCTAATATTGATAATTTCACTTATAGTGAAACAGATATCCCATTAGCAGATAGACCAGAAATAGATCGTTGGGTTTTAAGTGAATTACATACATTAATCAAAAATGTTGACGAATACTATAATGATTATGAACCAACAAAAGCAACACGTGCTATTTCTGATTTTGTTCAAGAAAATCTAAGTAACTGGTTTGTTCGTTTAAGTAGAAGACGTTATTGGAAAGGAGAATATCAATTAGATAAAATCTCGGCATATCAAACATTACATACATGTATGTTAACGGTTGCTAAATTGGCAGCTCCAGTAGCGCCGTTTTTCATGGATCGTTTATACAAAGATTTAACGGTTAACACCAAAATAGAATCTTTTGATAGTGTTCATTTAGCAGATTTCCCTGTATCTGATGCTTCATTTATAGATAAAGCTTTAGAGCAAAAAATGCAAAAAGCACAAACAGTGTCATCTCTTGTATTATCATTACGTCAAAAAGAAAAAATCAAAGTACGCCAACCATTACAACGTATTATGATCCCTGTTTTGAATGAAAATGAAAAAAACGAGATCAATGCTGTCGCTAATTTGATCAAAAGCGAAGTTAATGTTAAAGAAATTGAGTTACTTGATGATGCTTCTGGTATCCTTGTAAAACAAATAAAGCCTAATTTCAAAGCTTTAGGCCCTCGTTTCGGAAAAGACATGAAGCTGATTGCTAATGAGATACGAAAATTCGATCAAGAAAGTATTGCTGCTTTAGAGAAAACAGGTGAATTTAGTTTAAAAGTTAACGATAAAATTATTACTTTAGAGAAAGCTGATGTAGAGATCAGCTCACAAGATATAGAAGGCTGGTTAGTAGCAAATTCTGAAGGTTTGACGGTGGCTCTTGATGTTAATATTACCCCCGAATTAAAAAAAGAGGGAATAGCCCGAGAACTTGTTAATCGTATACAAAATATCCGTAAGGATAGTGGCTTAGAGGTGACTGATAAGATAGATATCACTTTCTTAGAAAATAAAACGATACAAGAAGCCGTTGCTAGTAATGAGAGTTATATTAAAAATGAAACGTTAACCGCTTCAATTGAGTTTTCTACTACTATAAATAATGGTACGGAAATTGCTTTTGACACCATAGAAACTCAATTGCATATTAAAAAACATTAAAGAGTATGGCACCAGAAGATATAAAAGTAAGATACAGCGATACAGACTTGGCAACTTTTAAAGAAATTATTCTTGACAAGATTGAAAAGTGTAAAAAGGATTTAGAATTACTACAAAGTGCGTATAAAAACGACGGTAATAATGGAACCGATGATACATCGCCTACTTTTAAAGCTTTTGAAGAAGGTAGTGAAACTATGTCTAAAGAAAAGAATAGACAACTCGCTATCAGGCAAGAAAAGTTCTTAAGAGATCTAAAAAACGGATTACTACGCATAGAAAACAAAACCTACGGTATATGTCGTGTTACTGGAAAACTTATTAATCCTGAACGATTAAAATTAGTTCCTCACGCCACCTTAAGTATCGAGGCTAAAAATATGCAAAAGAAATAATCTTGCACGCCATCTTAAACGATATACAAAATGCTTCCTAATAAATAGGAAGCATTTTTTTTATACCCATATGTAACCTTTTTAAAAATTCTAGGTATTATAAATAAGAAACCAATTCAAAAAAAGCACAATTGAAGCATTTAAAAGATGAAGAAATTATGACAATGATCTCCCATGGAAAACTGGAATATACTCGTATTCTTTTTGACAGGTATCATATCAAGATTTATAATTTTCTCTTAAAAATGGTACAAGACAAAGATCATAGTGAGGATTTAACTCAAGATGTTTTTTATAAATTAATAAAATATAGAACATCCTATAAAGAAGGTAAATTTTCATCTTGGATTTATACAATTGCTAGAAACGTTTTTATGGATCATTACAAATCTCAAAAAAACAAAAATCAACGATTGGATGATATAGATTATAAAATTCAAAAAATACCTGAAGAAAACATTACTTCAAAAGAAATCAAAGAACAATTAGAAACTGCTCTAAACAAGCTAAATTACACCGATAAAATGTTAATTGTCATGCATCGATATCAAAATATAAAATATCAAGAAATTGCAGAAATAACCGACTCAACTAGGGGTGCTGTAAAGACTAAAATACATAGAGCTATCGCAAAATTAAAAAATCACTATTTCCAAAACATGTAATCTTATGAACTGTACAGATATCCAAGATCGATTGATCGATTACATACATCAAGAATTAAATTCAGTTGCAAAATCCGAAATAGAAGAGCATTTACAAAAATGCAGTTCTTGCCGAAAGACACTCAATGAATTACAATTAATTTTTACTGAAATAGACTCAAGTCCTATCGAAATTCCTAGTAAGCATTTAAAAGATAATTTTGAAACAATGTTAGCTCGTGAAATTTATACAGAAACCAAAAAAAACACTCTACTATCTAATAAAAAGCATACTTGGAAAACTGCGTTGCAAATTGCTGCTACTTTAATCCTAATGATCAGTAGTTTTTATTTTGGCAAAACACAACAACAAGAGCTACAAGAAGTAAAATTATCAACATTAAACGATGAAAAAACAACTCTAAAAAAAGAAATGACAATTTCATTATTCGAAAACACTTCTGCTAGTAAACGACTTTTAGCTGTTAATTATGCAGAAACTCTTGAAAAGCCTGGTAATGAAATTTTAAAAGCATTAATCGATAAAATGTATTATGATGAGCATACTAACGTACGAATTGCCGCTGCAGAAGCATTGGCTAAGTTTTCATCTTCAGAAATGGTTCGAAAAGCGTTAATACATGCCTTAGAAAAAGAAGAAGACCCTAATATGTTAATCGAATTAATTCAAATACTAGTAAATATTCAAGAAAAAAGAGCGGTACCCTCTTTAGAAAGATTATTAAAAAACCAAGAAACTCCTGATTATGTAAAAGATCAAGCAAAAATCGGGTTACCTAATTTAATCTAAAAACATCCATGAAAACTATACAAAAATCATTATTAATCATAATTTTATTAATCACTACAACTGCGATTACAGCCCAAGATTATACACGATCTCTACAAGGAATCAAAACCGTAAAAATTGGATCTGCCACTGGCATCACTGTTAAAACACACAACAACAATCAATTATTAATTAAAGGTTTAGAAAAAAGAAAAGCTCCCGAAAAAGCCAAAGGATTAAAAGCTGTTTATGCTGCAGGAAATGACAACACAGGCTTAGGAGTTTCAATAAAAAAAGAAGGAGAAATACTCGTTATTAAAAATTTAAAAAGTATTCATAGCGAAGATCTAGAAGTTTATCTACCTAAGAATATAAATGTTTCTATAAATAATTATAGCATTGGCGATATTCTTATCGAAGGATTTTCTTCAGAAATTGAAGTAAGGTCAAATGCTGGGGAAATAGATATTATAGAAGTTACGGGACCTATTGTTGCAAAAACATCGGCAGGAGATATACGTGTCATATTTAACAATGTAAACCAAACATCTCCTATTTCATTAATTTCTTCTGCTGGCGATGTAGATGTTAGTTTACCAAAAAACACTCCTGCTAATTTAAGCTTAAAGTCATCTATTGGTGAAGTATATACGGATTTTGAACTTGATTATGGGAAAGAAAATGATACTATGAAAATTGTGGGAGGTAATCGTTCTATTAAAACTCAAATTAATAATGGTGGTGTAGCAATTTCATTACGCTCTTCTGCTGGAAATATTTATCTAAGAAAAAAATAACACTCGAATGAAAACAATTATAAAATTCGTCTTACTATGCTTTATTGCATATACCACACAAGCACAAAAAGTAATTGAAAAAGAAATTTCAATACAAGCAGACAATATCAACCTTGATTTTAAATTTGCAGATAATATCTCTTTAAAAACTTGGAACAAAGAGAAGGTTTTCATCAAAGCAGAAGCTATTATTAACAATAATAAAGATAATAACTTCTTCGAATTAAAAATCAACAACAACAAATCTGTGCTCTTTATTACATCTGATTATGGTGACTTATTCAAAACAAAAAATAATACTGACAATTGTAATACAAGTACTCGCGTTCAATATACAGTATACCTTCCTAAAAATCTAGATGTAAAAGTAAAGAGTATTTCTGGCAATGTAAGCACTGATCAATATGATGGAACCTTAATTGTGGACATTATTAGTGGTAATATTAATATTAAAAACTATTCTGGGGCTTTAAATTTAAAAACAATTAGTGGTGATATCGATATTAATGTTGCTACCTCAACTCTAAAAGCCAATACTATTACAGGACAAATATATGCTGACAAATCTATGTCATTTGATAAAACTACATCAAACGTTGTTGGTTATAATGTTTCTGGAACTTTTGGAAAAGCATTACATCAACTACAGTTAAATACAATTAGCGGAGATATTTATATCAGAAAAAAATAATACTGCTAAGTTCATTAATCATAGAAAATAGTATCTTCGGTTGTATGAAGCTGCTATTTTCTCTTTTTATATATTTGTTTGTTTCTTCTCTTTACTCTCAATCTTTTTTTAATAAAACTATTGATGCTTCTTTTATTAAAGACATAACAATCATACTTGATCATGCTTTTGAAATTAAAATCATTTCTTCTAAAACAAATACTATCAATATAAGAGCTATAAATGAAGGTGAATATCAAAATTCACTTTTTATAAAAACTACTCTACAAGATCAAAATCTATCAATTGTAGACGGTTTTCAGCCTTTTTCTAAATTTTTTAATGATAAATTAAGTGCTCACAAAGTTTTTTCTTTAAAAATAGAAATTAATATTCCTGTAAACTTAAATGTAACTTTAAAATCAACTTCTGCCTCTGCTTATTTTTCTGGCGACTACCAATCCATTTTCTCTGAATTAACTTCAGGTAATTGTTCCTTAAATCCATTTACTGGAAATGCTAAAATTCATACTTTAAACGGAAATATTACTATCCATACGAAAGATGCTACCGTTACTGCTAGTAACATTTATGGTAAAATCCCTACTAACTTATTATATGGTCGCCATAAAATTGAATTAAAAACAATCCATGGGCACATTAATACTTACAAAATAAAATAAAACCTTATTTTTGTTTCCATTGATCAGACCAATATAGAATTCATATCCTAAACTATGTCTTTAAAAAAAGCTACATTAATTATCATACTGGTATTATTAATCGACCAGATTTCTAAAATATATATCAAAACAACATTCTCTTTACATGAAGAAATCGAAGTTTTCAGTTGGTTTAGAATCATTTTTGTTGAAAATGAAGGGATGGCATGGGGAGCAAAAATCCCAGGTTCATATGGTAAGCTTTTCTTAACTTTATTTCGTTTAGTCGCGATTACTGGAATTGGATATTGGTTATGGGATTCGGTTCGTAAAAACAGCCCTAAAATATTAATTTTCTGCATTGCTCTTATTTTTTCTGGTGCAATGGGTAATATTATTGATTCTGTTTTTTATGGTCTTATTTTTAATGATAGTATACATCAAGTAGCCACTTTATTCCCTGAAGCTGGTGGATATGGAACCTTGTTTCACGGTAAAGTTGTAGATATGATTCAGTTTCCGTTATTTGATGGTACTTTCCCTAATTGGTTTCCAATGTGGGGAGGACAACGCTTTACATTTTTTGATCCTGTATTTAACATTGCTGATTCTGCAATAAGTATTGGTGTTTTTTTATTAATTCTTTTCAATAAAAAAGCGTTCCCAAAAATAGACGAGTAGTAATAAACCTGCGCTAAAATAAAACACAGGTCTTTTTTTTAATATGTATATACTTTTTCAGGTGTTATACAGTAATCTAATTTAATATCTGTAGACAATATATCGCTTATACTTTCTTCCTCCTCAGGAAATAACGAAAGTCCTATTTTAATAGTTGTTGTTTCACAATCAGCTAAAAATTTATCATAAAACCCCTTACCGTATCCTACTCGATTTCCTTTTGTATCAAACGCTAATAAAGGTATAAAGACTACTTGTATAGATACTGGCGGTATTTCTATACCTTCTACCGGTTCTGGTATGCCCCACTTATTTATTTTTATAGGAGTCGAATCTGTTAGCAAGATATGTTGTAGTGTATTTGTTTTAAAATCACTTTTAGGAACAATTACATTTTTATCCTTTCCTTGTAATATATGCAATATGTACTGTGTATCTACTTCTTTTTGTTTTTCTATAGGTAAAAACATGTGATAGTACTTTTTATCCCAAATAGATAATTGTAATGCTTGATTAGCAATTTTCAAACTTAAATCATCGATACTATCAACACTTAATTGAGAACGTAGATCTTTATACTTTTCTCTTAATTTTATTTTATTCATTTTATTAGGGTAAACTTTGACTAATATGAAAAATGGCATCACCTTTATATACTATAGGTGCTTCATTTACATTAATAATATATCCTTTATTAGGTGCTTTAACAATATGCCTCATGGTTCCATATGGATCGGTTATCGTCGCTAAATACTCTCCTTTTTCCACTAATTTTCCATACGGTATTTTTATATGCAATAATCCACTATATTTTGCTCTAATCCAAAAACTCTTCGAAATCAACACTGTATCTTGCTCCCGTATTGAAATATCAAAATGCCGTTGTAACATACCAAAATGATCAAGAATACGCATTGTACCTTCTACTCCTTCTCTAGCAACATCTCTGTTATTATTTTGAGATTTCCCTCCTTCGAACAATAAAATATCTACTCCTTTATTTGCACAAATACTACGATATGATTTTTTTAGATTATTAGACAATAATGTAAATGGTGCTTTAAAAATTTTTGCATATTCAATTAGTTTACTGTTCTTAGGGTCAACACGTATATGTGGAGCATTAAATCTACTTGCTCCGCCTGTATGAAAATCTAAGCAAAAATCTGCGTGTGGTAATATTTCATTTACAAATTGGTATGCAAACCGACTGGCTAATGATCCGTTTTTAGTTCCCGGAAAAACGCGATTAAGATCTTTTCCATCTGGAAAATATCGATCCATTGTTAAAAAACCAAATACGTTTAAAACAGGAATACAGATAATAGTTCCTCGTAAAGGTTTATTTATTTTTTTGGCAATGATTTGACGTACAACTTCTACTCCATTAATCTCATCACCATGAATTCCTCCTGTTATTAATATCGTAGGCCCCTCTTCTTTTGACCGCTCTACAATGACGGGTATTTCTACTTTAGTAGAGGTATATAGTTTTGCGATATTAAAATTAATTGTCTTACTTGTTCCTGGAGCTATTGATTCTCCTAATATATCTAGGTATTCGTCTTCTCTATAATTCATATATTAATCATCCTATCACACTCTTTTCTATATAACGTATAATTGCTTTAGCGATATCTTTCCCTGTGCTTTTTTGTATTCCTTCTAATCCTGGAGATGAATTAACTTCTAATACCAAAGGCCCTCTTTTACTTTGCAATATATCTACTCCTGCAACACCTAAATCCATAGCTTGCGCAGCTTTAATTGCTATTCTTTCTTCTTCTTTACTCAAAGCTACGGCCATTGCTGATCCCCCTCTATGCAAATTAGATCTAAATTCTCCTTTTTTACTTTTCCTTTTCATTGCTCCTACTACTTCTCCATCAACAACGAGCACTCGCAAATCAACACCTTTAGCTTCTTTTATATATTCCTGCACCAACACATTTGTTTGCAATCCTTTAAAAGCTTCTAAAACAGAAATTGCAGTATTTTTTGATTCTGCCAAAACAACTCCTACTCCTTGTGTACTCTCTAATAATTTTATAATTACCGGAACTCCTCCTAAATGTTCTATAATTTCAGATACATCTCTAGAATGATGCTCGAATACTGTTTTTGGCATATCCAATCCCGCTCTAGATAAAACCTGTAAACTACTTAATTTATCTCTAGACATTAACAACGATTGTGATTTTACGGTAGTAAATACATTCATCATTTCAAACTGACGAATAATTATACTTCCATGATACGTCGTTGAGGCTCCTATTCTAGGTATTATTGCATCTACATGATGTATTCTTTTTCCTTTATAATATAATTTTGGGCTATTCTTCTCTAGAATAACATCACAATACAATGGATCTAATACCTGTACAAGATGTTTTCTTTTTATTGCCGCTTGTATTAAAACCGCTGTAGAATACAAATTGGGGTTTCGTGATAAGATTTTAATATTCATTATAACAAAGCATTAATCAGGTGTTTCTTCATTGTTTATATATTTTAAAGTAATCTCCATTTATAGAATTACTAAAATACTAAAAAATCGCAACCCACTATAAATAAGCAATCAGCAGTCGCTTCTTTTTTAACCAATTAAAACTCTCTTAACATTCATCATAATTTATATTCTATTAGATACATAGAGAATCCTTGTAATATCTTAAATTTACAATAGATTATGGAGAAAACTTCAATAGAAATACAATTAAAAACATTACCTACTAGCCCTGGTGTTTATCAGTATTACGATAAAGATGATAAAATCTTATACGTAGGTAAAGCTAAAAATTTAAAAAAGAGAGTTACTTCTTATTTTACAAAACAGCATGACAGTGCTAAAACAGCTGTTCTTGTAAAAAAAATAGTAAATATTAAACATATCATTGTTCCCACAGAAACAGATGCTCTACTTCTAGAAAATAATCTTATAAAAAAATATCAACCTCGGTATAATATTTTATTAAAAGATGATAAAACATATCCTTGGATTTGCATCAAAAAAGAACGTTTTCCTAGAATTTTTTCTACAAGGCGATTAATTAAAGATGGTTCTGAATATTTTGGCCCTTACACCAACACAAAAACAGTAAGTATTTTATTAGAACTTATTAAAGGTTTATACCCTATCCGAACTTGCAATTATGATTTATCTAAAGAAAAAATAGATCATGGAAAATATAAAGTTTGTTTAGAATATCATTTAGGTAACTGTAAAGGTCCTTGTGAAGATTACCAAAGGGAACAAGAATATCAAGATAATATAGAAGCTATTCGCCAAATCGTAAAAGGAAATTTTAAGGCATCATTACAACGTTTTAAAGATCAAATGATGGAGCATGCTGAAAAAATGGAGTTTGAAGATGCTCAACGTATTAAAGAAAAAATTAACACCCTAGAAAACTACCAATCCAAATCTACTGTTGTTAATTCAAAAATAAATAACGTAGATGTTTTTTCTATTATTAGCGATGAATCATATGGCTATATCAATTTCTTGCAAATTTCTCATGGTGCTATTATACGATCTCATACAATAGAAATTAAAAAGAAATTAGATGAAAGCGATCAAGAATTATTAGAACTCGCTATTATAGAAATTAGACAACGTTTTCAATCTTTATCAAGAGAAATATACGTTCCTTTTCTAGTTAACGTAGGTGATGCTATCAAAGTAACAATCCCACAAATTGGTGATAAAAAAAGTATTGTAGATATGTCTCTGCGTAATGCAAAGTATTATCGTCAAGAACGATTCAAACAAATAAAAATTATCGATCCTGATCGTCATGTAAAACGATTGATGAATCAAATACAAAAAGATCTTCGCTTACCTGTACTACCTACTCACATTGAATGTTTTGACAACTCTAACATCCAAGGAACTAATCCTGTAGCAGCTTGTGTTGTTTTTAAAAACGGAAAACCTAGTAAAAAAGATTATCGAAAATTTAATATCAAAACTGTAGAGGGTCCTAACGATTTTGCTTCTATGGAAGAAGTTGTTTACAGAAGATATAAGCGTTTACTTGACGAGAACCAACCACTTCCTCAACTAATAATTGTAGATGGTGGTAAAGGACAATTATCCTCTGGATTAAAAGCATTAGAAGATTTAGATTTAAGAGGAAAAATCACCATTATAGGTATTGCTAAACGATTAGAAGAAATTTATTATCCTGGGGATTCCATTCCTTTATATCTTGATAAAAAATCAGAATCCTTAAAAGTTATTCAACATTTAAGAAACGAAGCACATAGATTTGGAATTACTTTTCATCGACAAAAAAGAAGCAAAGCAGCTTTAAATACAGAACTAGAGAGCATCCCCGGTATTGGTGAAAAAACTATTGTAGAACTACTACAGCATTTCAAATCTGTAAAAAGAATAAAAGAAGCTTCTAAAGAGCAATTAATAGAAATAATAGGTAATGCACGCGCAACCAAAATACTTAATCATTATCTTAATAAAAAACAGTCTTAAAGCTAACTAGATATGTTAAACATCATTACATCGAAAAGCGTTTTCATTTTCATCTTTTTTATTTGTTTAACATGTTCTTTCTACGCTCAAGAAACAACACCCAACGATGTTAAAGTTGGATTAGTACTCAGTGGTGGTGGTGCAAAAGGACTAGCACATATAGGTGCTTTAAAAGTAATTGAAGAAGCTGGGGTTCGTATCGATTATATTGGAGGTACAAGCATGGGTGCTATTATAGGTGGTTTATATGCTTCAGGTTATTCTGCAAAACAACTTGATTCAATTTTTAAAGTAGTTGACTTTGACATTTTAATTCAAGATGATTTACCTAGGAGTGCAAAAACATTTTATGAAAGAGAAGATGCTGAAAAATATGTAATAACTCTTCCTTTTGATGATTTTAAAATAGGGCTCCCAAAAGGACTTTCTAAAGGGCAAAACTTCTATAATCATTTCTCTAGATTAACAACACATGTTAGCAAAGTGAATGATTTCAACAAATTACCGATTCCTTTTTTTTGTATTACAACCAATATCGAAACAGGAAAACAAATAATACTAGATAAAGGATACCTTCCTGAAGCTGTTGCGGCAAGTGGTGCTTTGCCTTCCGTTTTTAGTCCATTTGAACTCGATGGAGTACTAGTTACCGATGGAGGTGTTACCAATAATTATCCTATTGAAGAAATAAAGAAAAAAGGTGCTGAGATTATAATCGGTATTGATGTGCAAGATTCCTTACTCTCAAAGGAACAAATAAATTCTCTCACAAACGTACTATTACAAATTAGTAACTTTAGAACTATTAATAGCATGGAAAATAAAATTCCTGCTACAGATGTTTATATTAAACCCGAAATCAAAGATTTTTCTGTAATGTCATTTGACCAACGAGATCAAATCATTGCCAATGGAGAAAAAGCTGCTTTTGAAAAATACGAAGAATTAAGAGCTATAAAACGTCGTCAAAAACCTTCTAAAAAAAAGATTATAAAAATTCCTTCTACAGAAGATATAATTATAAGTGATGTAATAATAAAAGGAAATCAAGAATATCCTCGTTCTTATATTTTAGGAAAACTTAAGATAAAGACTCCACAAAAGACTACTTACACAAAACTTAATGATGGGATAAACAACTTATCTGCCACTGGTAATTTTGATCGAGTGGATTATCAACTTATTGATACTAAAAACGGGAAACAACTCATCGTAAAACCAACTGAAAGCAGTAATAAATCCTCACTTCGTTTTGCTATACATTATGATGACTTATATAAAACAGCTGCATTAGTTAATTTTACACAAAAAAGTTTACTTTTTAAAAATGATGTATTATCCTTTGATGCAATCTTAGGGGATAATTCTAGATACAACTTTGATTATTATATTGACAAAGGATATTATTGGAGCATTGGTGTGAAACATCGTTTCACTTCTTTTGAAAAAGCTATTGACTATGATTTTATTAATCAAGGATTTGATTTTAGCAACCTTGACATTAACAAAGTAGATATTGAATATACGGATTTTACAACACAACTATACGCAGAGACTTTATTACAACAAACTTTTTCTGTTGGTTTAGGAGGTGAACATAAACGATTAAAAATCATCACCGAGACATTTGGTGAAGATGAAAATCAACAACCACAAACTGTTTTTGATAATAGTGATTATTGGAGTGTCTTTGGCTATTTAAAATTAGACACCTATAACAACAAATACTTCCCTTCAAAAGGTTTTTTATTTCATGCTGATTTGCATACTTATTTATTCTCTTCTGATTTTACTAATGAATTTAATAATTTTTCGATTCTAAAAGGGGAAGTTGGGTATGCTACAATGTTATTTGACCATTTATCTTTAAATACAACTTTTGAAGCTGGATCAAAAATCGGGAGTACAAATCTCGCTTCACTAGATTTTTTATTAGGAGGTTTTGGAGCAGAATTGATTAATAATTTCACTTCATTTTATGGGTATGATTTCTTAGAAATTTCTGGAGAGAGTTTTATTAAAAACTCTATTACTTTAGATTATGAGATTTTTAAAAAGAACCACATAAATCTTTCTGCAAACTTTGCCAATATCGGCGAAGAAATATTCAGTTCTGGAGATTGGCTAAAGTCCCCTAAATATACAGGGTATGCCCTAGGGTATGGTATTGACTCTTTTGCTGGTCCTATCCAAATAAAATACTCTTATTCTCCAGAGCTTAGCCAAGGGAACTGGTTCTTTAGTGTTGGTTTTTGGTTCTAAACATTTATCGATTTTTCGTTTATTCTCATAAAAAAGGAAAATATTTACGATATTTGTAATACTATGAGTCTTTTTTGGCAAGATTTACTATTATTACTACACTATCTTATGAAGCGAAATCCAGAATAAGGTACTGATTTATCATGCAGTATATTTTAGATATCGTTAAATATTATATTTTTTACAATCATGCCTTTTTATCATAAATTAGGAAACATTCCTCCTAAACGACATACTATATTCAGAAAACCAGACGGAAACTTATATTATGAACAATTATTTGGAACCATTGGTTTTGACGGAATGTCAACCAACTCATATCACGAACATCGTCCTACGCAAGTAAAAGAAATCAAAGGTAGTTATAGTGTTGCGCCTAAAATCGCAATAAAAAACAATTTAAAATCTTATCGTTTACATGGTTTTAATATCGCTCCTGAAAATGATTATTTACAGAGTAGAAAAATAGTCTTAACAAACAGTGATGTAAATATTATTCTTGCAGCACCACAAGAATTAACACAAGATTATTTTTATAAAAACACAGATGCAGACGAGCTTATTTTCATCCATAAAGGAAGTGGTAAATTCAGAAGTCATTTAGGCAATATTGATTTTAAATATGGAGATTACCTTTTAATTCCAAGAGGTACCATATATAAAATGGATTTTGATACGAACGATAACCGCTTATTCATTGTAGAATCAAAGCGTCCCATTTACACTCCAAAAAGATATCGAAATTGGTTTGGACAACTCTTAGAACACTCGCCTTTTTGCGAACGAGATTTAAGACCTCCTTATGAATTAGAAACGAATAATGAAAAAGGTGATTTCTTAATCAAAATAAAAAAACAAGACGAGGTCTTTGATATGGTATATGCCTCGCACCCTTTTGATGTAGTTGGATATGATGGGTATAGTTTCCCATACGCATTTTCTATACACGATTTTGAACCAATTACTGGTCGAATACATCAACCACCACCAGTACATCAAACATTTGAAACAGATGCGTTTGTAATTTGTTCTTTTGTTCCAAGATTATACGATTATCATCCACAAAGTATTCCCGCTCCATACAATCATAGTAATATTGATAGTGATGAAGTATTGTATTATGTTGATGGGGATTTTATGAGTCGAAATGATATTGCACCTGGGCATATATCATTACACCCTGCAGGAATCCCTCATGGTCCACATCCAGGAGCAGCTGAACGTAGTATTGGTAAAACTGAAACAGAAGAACTTGCTGTTATGGTCGATACTTTTAAACCATTAATGGTAACAGAAGCTGCTATGCAAATAGCTGATGATGATTATCATAAATCTTGGTTAGAATAAATTTAGACAATAATGCTTATCCTATTTCAAAATATCACTGCTCATACAAGAGCTATGTGGTAAGTTTCTATAATACATTTTTAAACTTACTAATCATATCATATTGCACTTAAAATAGTATAAAAAAACAATCATGGCAACAAATATAGATTCACAAAACGTAGAAAATAAAACTTCTCAAACCAACGATTTTTTACCGTTATTAGGTACTGATTACGTTGAATTATATGTAGGTAATGCAAAACAATCTGCATATTATTATCAAACAGCATGGGGATTTCAACCAATAGCATATTCTGGTCTAGAAACAGGACGAAAAGATCAAGTTTCTTATGTCTTAGAACAAGATAAGATACGTTTAGTATTAACCTCTCCTCTAGAACCTAATGGCCCTGTTAACGAACATATCAATGCACATGGAGATGGTGTAAAAGTTGTAGCTCTTTGGGTAGACAATGCTACCAAAAGTTTTGAAGAAACCGTAAAGCGTGGAGCAAAACCATATATGGAACCTACAACAGAAGAGGATGAATTTGGAACCGTTGTACGTTCAGGAATTCATACTTATGGAGAGACAGTACATATCTTTGTTGAACGTAAAAACTACAAAGGCGCTTTTTTACCTGGCTATAAAGCTTGGGACAAACCATATACTACCAAGGATAATGGATTAAAATATATTGATCACATGGTAGGTAATGTTGGTTGGAATGAAATGAATACTTGGTGTGAGTTTTATGCTAAGGTAATGGGATTTGCTCAACTAGTTTCTTTTGATGATAAAGATATTTCTACAGAATATACAGCTTTGATGAGTAAAGTTATGAGTAATGGGAATGGTCGTATTAAATTCCCTATCAACGAACCTGCTGAAGGAAGAAAAAAATCTCAAATAGAAGAATATATTGATTTTTATAATGGTGCTGGAGTACAACACATGGCATTAGCTACAGATAATATTATCGAAACAGTAACAGGTTTAATAGATCGTGGTGTAGAGTTTTTAACAGTACCCTCATCTTATTATGATACCGTATTAGATAGAGTAGGAGAAATTGATGAAGATTTAGAACCATTAAAAAAACTAGGAATATTAATAGATCGAGATGATGAAGGTTATTTATTACAAATATTCACAAAACCAGTTTTGGATAGACCAACAATGTTCTTCGAAATTATTCAACGAAAAGGAGCTCAATCTTTTGGTAAAGGGAACTTTAAAGCATTATTTGAAGCAATAGAAAGAGAACAAGAACAACGTGGTACTTTATAGAAAAAAAAGTAAATCCATGAAAACGTTAACATAATCATTACAGAATGCTATAATTCTTGTAAAAATTATCATATTATGACTCTGAACCTAAATTTTTGTTAAATTTCATAATAAAAAAACGTTTTCGATTGATAAATATGTAAAAAAAGCTGACTTTTGCAATGTGTAAATGGAGTGGTTACCATTTATATAAAACGATAATTATTCTCATAATTTAAGTTTTTAGTTGGTTAATAAAAGTAAAAGAGAGCTGTGGTGGCTCTCTTTTTTTTGATAAATATTCTTTTAAATAAAAAATCAAACAACTGTAAGTCGTAAACATTTTTATCTCTATACTTTAATGTTTACTTTTGGAATGGATATTGCAAATACACATATACGACATTCATCAATAAAACAACTATATCCCAAATTGCTTATGAAAAATTTTTTGCTCTTAACGCTATTCATAACTTTTGGATACTCAATTAATGCTCAAGATTTGCATAAATCTTTTGATGCAGGCGAGTGGTTCAAATTTAGAATTCATTATGGTGTATTTACTGCTAGTTATGCTACACTAGAAGTTAAAAAAGAAAAATTAAATGGTATCCCCGTTCATCATATAGTAGGGATTGGAAAATCCTCAGGTTTCCTTAGTTTATTTTTTAAAGTAGAAGATTATTACGAAACCTATATTGATACTGAAAAAGTACAACCTTATCGATTTATTCGTAAAATAAATGAAGGAGGTTACAAAAAGAATATAGAGATCAATTTTGATCATGATAAAAAAGAAGCCTTTGTTTTTAATAAAAAACATAATACTAAAGAATTTTTCAAAACAAAAGAGAAAGTACAAGACATGATGTCTGCTTTTTATTATTTAAGAAACAATATTGAAACTTCTAACTTAAAAATAGGTGATGAAAAAATAATCAATATGTTTTTTGATAATGAGAATTTCAAATTCAAATTAAAATTCCTAGGTAAAGAAGTTGTCAAATCTAAAATAGGGAAAATACGTTGCCTTAAATTTAGACCCTATGTACAAGCAGATAGAGTTTTTAAAGAAGAAGAGAGTTTAACTGTATGGGTTAGTGATGATGACAATCGCATGCCTGTTAAAATTAAAGCTGATATTCTAGTAGGATCTATTGAAGCTGACCTTGATGCCTTTAAAGGGCTAAAACATCCATTTAAAATAGTAGTAGATTAATGAATGAAATAACTATCCAGCCAGAAATAGCTGAACGCATCAAACAATTAGAAAAAAAATTCAAAAATTCCGGTCAAGATCTCGGTTCTTATTTAGATGGTCTATTATATGATCGTTATCTTACATACTGGGATTATATTCATCTAGACACCTTACTAAGTTTACAAATTCCTCGTACTCATTTTCCAGATGAAGAGATTTTTATTACATATCATCAAATTACCGAATTGTATTTCAAACTTATCATCCATGAACTAAAACAAGTAATTGATGATAAATTACAAAACGCAAATTTTTTTACCGAAAAAATTAATCGCGTTAATAGATATTTCAGAGTACTTATAGACTCCTTTGATGTAATGATTAAAGGTATGGATCGTGAGCAATTCTTACAATATCGCATGTCTTTATTACCTGCAAGTGGATTTCAATCTGTTCAATATCGACTAATTGAAATATATACAACTCCTCTTCATCACCTTGTTAATGAAAAAGAAAGAACTCAATTTTCTAAAGAAACAGATATTAATGAAGTATATGAACATTTATACTGGAAATTTGGAGCGACAGATATAAAAACGGGAGAAAAGACATTAACCTTAAAACAGTTTGAATATCGTTATACTCCAAGGATGATGCGTATAGCTGAACAAGTAAAAAACAGCACTATCTACCACAAATACAAAGATTTACCAGAAAAAGAAAAAAATAACACTCAACTTATCGAAGCATTACGTACTTTTGATGCTAATGTAAATATTAATTGGTTATTAATGCACATGGGAGCCGCCTTTAGATATTTAAATAAAGATAAAGGAGAAGTATCCGCTACTGGAGGAACCAACTGGAAAAAGTTCTTACCACCTAGCTTTCAGAAAATCATGTTCTTCCCTAATTTATGGAGCGAAGAAGAAAAAGAAAACTGGGGTAAGCAATGGGTTACTCATCAATTTAATACCACTAAAAATAATACCCAAAATTGAAAAAAGTAGTTTACACACTACTTAGTGTAGTGTTATTTATTTCTTGTCAAAAAAAAGACAAAAAACAAACTGATTTAATTACAACTCCATTACAACCTGTAGAGACAGCTCCTGTTTTAAAAGAATTTGGATATAATCTTCATGAGTATACAGTTGTTAGGGATACTATTAAATCTGGTGATAGCTTTGGAGCAATACTAGATAGTCATGGTATCAATCGTGCAAAAGTATTCGAAATTACAAATAAAGTAAAAGACTCATTTAATGTTACCAAAATAGTAGCTGGAAAGCCTTATACGATATTTAAGTCTAAAGACACCACAGAGAAGGCACAAGTTTTTGTCTATCAAAACAATAAGATTGATTATACGATAATTGATTTTACAGATAGTATTGTTGCAAGAAAAGAACATAAAAAAGTTAAACTTGTAGAGAAATCTACTGTTGGAACTATAGAAAGTAGCTTATTACAAACGTTCGATGATTTGGATGTTAGTTCAACTGTTGCTTATAAAATGGCAGATATATACGCTTGGACTATCGACTTTACAAGACTACAAGCTGGAGATCGTTTTAAAGTTATTTATAACGAAAAATATATTGACGATACTATACCAGCTGGTATAGAAAATATCAAAGCTGCTTATTTTGAACATAGAGGAAAGCCTATTTATTCATTCAGTTTTATTGGTGATTCAATCAATAATGCAATTGATTATTATGATGAAAATGCAAAAAATCTTAGAAGAGCATTCTTAAAAGGCCCTTTAAAATTTAACCGTGTTTCTTCTCGCTATAATTTAAATAGGAGAATTAAGTATTATGGTTATAAAGTTAAACCTCATAGAGGTACTGATTTTGCAGGTCCTATAGGAACCCCTATTATGGCCACTGCAGATGGAATTGTCACAAAATCAGAACGTCGTGGAGGAAACGGGAAGTATGTTAGAATAAGGCATAACGGAACTTTTGAAACACAATATCTACACATGAGCAAGCAAGCTGTAAAAGTTGGAGATTTTGTAAGGCAAGGAGATATTATAGGATATATAGGTATGACTGGAAACACAGGAGGACCACATGTATGCTATAGATTTTGGAAAAACGGAAAACAAGTAGATCCTTTTAGACAAGATTTACCTGCTTCAAAACCTTTGGAAGAAGAATTACAACCAAAATTCTTCGAGCACATTGCTCCTATTAGATCAACATTAGATAGCATTCACTTTAAATCAGACGAAATTTTACTATAACAATAATAAATGTCATTACCAACAATTAACCCTACCACCACAAAAGCTTGGAAAGCTTTAGAAAATCATTATAATAATATAAAAGATACACACTTAAAAGATTTATTTTCTACCGATGCTAATCGAGTAGAAAATTTATCTATTAATTGGAATGATTTTCATGTTGATTATTCAAAAAATAGAATTGATCAAACTACAAAAAAATTATTAATTGATTTAGCCAAAGAAGTTAAATTGGATGAAGCTATTAATAGTTATTTTCAAGGAGACCCAATTAATCAAACAGAAAATCGAGCTGTACTTCATACTGCTCTACGTGCCCCTAAAAGCAGTACTCTAAACTTAGATAATAAAGATATTATTCAAGAAATATCTAAAGTAAAAGAAAAAATAGAAAAATTTACAAATCAAATAATTAACGGTGATTTAAAAGGTCATACAGGAAAAAAGTTTACGGATATAGTAAATATAGGTATTGGTGGTTCTGACCTTGGACCAGCTATGATTACAGAATCTTTAGAATTTTATAAAAATCATCTAAATCTACATTTCATTTCAAATGTAGATGGAGATCATGTACATCAAAATTTAAAAAAATTAGATCCAGAGACAACACTATTTGTAATTGTATCAAAAACATTTTCAACTCAAGAAACATTATCGAATGCAAATACTGCTAGAACTTGGTTTACAAAGCAAGCACCTATTGATGCTGTAGAAAAACACTTTGTTGCTGTTTCTAGTAATATCCCAAATGTTACAAGTTTCGGTATTTCAAAAGACAATATATTTCCTTTATGGGATTGGGTAGGCGGTCGTTTCTCTTTATGGAGTGCTGTAGGTTTATCCATTAGTTTATCTATAGGTTATAAGAATTTTGAATTGCTTTTAGAAGGAGCTCATGAAATGGATGAGCATTTTAAAGCTACACCATTTGAAGAAAATATCCCCGTAATTTTAGGAATGCTATCTATTTGGTATAATAACTTTTTTAATGTAGAAAGTGAGGCTATTATACCTTACTCTCAATACCTACATAGATTACCTGCTTATTTACAGCAAGGAATCATGGAAAGTAATGGAAAAAGTATCGATCGTAATGGAGAAACTATAGATTATCAAACTGGCACTATAATTTGGGGAGAACCTGGAACAAACTCTCAACATGCTTTTTTCCAACTCATCCATCAAGGAACAAAATTAATTCCGTCAGAATTTATTGGTTTTAAACACTCTCTATTCAATGACAATAATCACCACCATAAATTGATGGCCAACTTTTTTGCTCAAACAGAAGCATTAATGAATGGTAAAAACAAAGCGCAAGTTCTTCAAGAATTAAATAATTCAAATATTCCACAAAATAAGTTGCAACAACTTCTACCTTTCAAAGTCTTTGAAGGAAACAAACCTACTACAACGGTATTAATTAACAAATTAACGCCAAAAAGCTTAGGAGCATTAATAGCTATGTATGAGCAACGCATCTTTGTACAAGGAATTGTTTGGAATATTTTCAGTTATGATCAATGGGGAGTAGAACTCGGAAAACAATTAGCATCAGAAATTTTATCCGAAATTGAAAAATCCGAAATATCTGAGCATGATTTTTCTACAAAAAACCTACTAAATCGTTATATTTGTTAACGATCAAAAGGAAAAAAATCGGATAAATGAATCTAATTAACTGAAATACAACAGAAAACAACAATACTCAAATTCCTTGGGTATAGCGCAAATATGCGTAATTCTTAACATTAAGGTAAAGTTAGATTCCTTAAAGATTATTTCTTTTGCACCAAACAATTAACTTAATTCATTCTAAAAATGAAAAAGATTACATTTTTATTTATTGTAATGCTTCTTGCAACCATTTCTATGGGGTATGCACAAGGGGTTACAAGCTCATCCATTAACGGTAAAATTACCGATAATGCAGGGGAGCCTCTTCCTGGGGCAAATGTGGTGGCCATACACACTCCTTCTGGAACGAAGTATGGTGCTGTAACTGATTTTGATGGATTTTACAGACTTTCAAATTTAAGAAGTGGTGGTCCATATACGATCACAATTACTTATGTAGGTTTTAAAGATTTCTCTGAAGGAGATATTTTCTTACAATTAGGTCAGTCAACTAGAATAAGTACTCAATTAGCTGAATCTGCTAATGCACTTGATGAAGTTGTTATTACAGTTGAAAATGACGGTCTTTTTAATTCTAATAAAACAGGTGCTTCAACCTCTATAAGTCAGAAAAAAGTTAACACATTACCTACTTTATCTAGAAATATAGCTGATTTTGCAAGATTGACACCTCAGGCACAAGTTAATGGTGATGTAGTATCTATAGCTGGTCAAAATAACCGTTATAATGCTATTTATATTGATGGAGCTGTTAACAATGATGTATTTGGATTAGCTGGAAATGGTACTAATGGTGGACAAACTGGAGTTAGTCCTATTTCATTAGATGCTATTGAGACATTTCAAATTAATGTTGCTCCATTTGATGTAAAACAATCAGGGTTCTCTGGAGGTTCAATTAGTGCTATTACAAAATCTGGTACAAATGAAGTAAGTGGTTCTGCTTATTACCTATATAGAAGTGAAGATTTAGCAGGAAAAACTCCAGGTGTTTTTGATGTTGATGAAAGAGAAAAATTAGCTCCTTTCACAAATCAAACTTTTGGTGTACGTGTTGGTGGACCAATTATTAAAGATAAATTATTCTATTTCGTAAATTACGAAAGACAAGATAATGAAACTCCTCAACCATTTGAATTTTCAAGATATAATGGTACTGCAACTCAAGCTGACATTGATCAATTAAGTAACTTCTTGATTACAAATTACGGATATGATGCTGGAAGTGTTACGAATCATAATGAAAGCTTAATTAGTGATAAATTAATTGCTAAAATTGACTGGAATATTAATGATAACCATAAGCTTTCCTTAAAACATAGTTATGTAAAAGCTGAACAAATACAAGCTAGAGGTTCTTCTAATGGAACATTAAGTTTCTCTAACTCAGGTGTAGATTTTGAGTCAATTACTAATTCTACCGCTCTAGAATTAAGTTCTAGTTTTAGTAATACTGTTTCGAATAACTTAGTTATTGGATATACTACTGTAAATGATGATAGAAATCCTATAGGAAACCCTTTCCCTTTTGTTGAAATTAATGATAACGGAAGTCGTATTCAATTTGGTTCTGAGCGTTTTTCTACAGCAAACGCTCTAGATCAATCAACTTTCACAGTTACTGATAATGTAGAGATTTATTCAGGTAGACACACTATTACATTGGGTACTCATAATGAATTCTCTTCTGCTGACAATGTGTTTTTCAGAGAAAACTTTGGTAATTACAGATATGACAACTTATCAGATTTCCTAAACGGTAATGCTGCAAACAGATATAGAAGAGGTTACTCTTTACTAGGTGGATCTGGAGATACTTCTGAAGGTTCTGCTGAATTTAATATTTTCCAATTAGGTTTTTATGCACAAGATGAAGTAAATTTAACTGATAACTTTAAGTTTACTGCTGGATTACGTTTTGATATCCCTTATTGGGAAGATGGTCTAGAAAATGATGACTTTAATACTAGAACTGTTGCTTTATTAGAAACAGCTGGTAAAGATTTACAAGGCGCAAGAGTAGGTAAAGCTATTAATTCTAATGTTCACGTTTCTCCAAGAGTTGGATTCAACTGGGATGTAAATGGAAATAAAAACACTCAAATACGAGGTGGTTTAGGTATTTTCACATCTAGAATTCCTTTAGTATGGCCTGGAGCAACTTATAATAACAACGGACTTACTACTGGGTTTGTACAGGAATTTGGTTCTAGTGTACCTGCTTTTAATCCAGATGTTAATACTCAATTTGCTGATCCAGCTCAGGGTTCTGGTGCTATTGGTGGACAAATAGATTTATTTGCTCCTGATTTCAAGCTTCCACAAGTAATGAAATACAACATCGCTTTTGACCAAAAATTACCTGCAGGTTTCACTTTATCGGCTGATTTCATTTATAATGATAATATTACAGCAGTTTCATATGAAAACTTAAATTTAGATGCTCCTGACTTTAATACTACTGGTGCTGGTTCAAGACCAAATTATGGTTTTGGAAGAATTGATAACACTTACCAAGGTATCTTTTTAGCATCTAACACAGGAGAAGGTAGTTCATACAATATTGCTACTACATTAAGTAAAAATTTCTATAGTTCTTTTATTGATGTAACAGCTCAAGCGACTTATTCTTACGGAGATTCAGATGTTATTTTTGATGGTACGGCTTCTCAAAATAGTTCTCAATGGGAACGTTTACAAACTGTTAATGGGTCAAATAGACCTGACTTATCTAGATCAGATTTTGCTGCTGGACATAGAGTAATATCTAATGCTACAGTTGAACTTAAATGGTCTGATTTCACAAAAACTAGAATTGGTGTTTTTTACGAAGGTACACAAGGAGACCCTTTCAGTTATGTATATAATGATAGAGGTGGTTTAGTTCAAGATACTGGAGAAAGTTCTGCTTTAATATATGTTCCTGCTAATCAAAGTGAAATTAACTTAGTAGATACTTCTAATTTAACTGCTGCAGAACAATGGAATGCTTTAAACAGCTACATTGAAGGTGATAGTTATTTACGTAGTAGAAGAGGTCAATTTGCAGAACGTAATGGAGATAGAGGAAGATGGGATCACATAGTTGATTTAAAATTTGCTCAAGAATTTTCATACAAAAAGCATAAAATAGAGCTTACTGCTGATATTTTTAACTTTACGAACTTAATCAATAAAGATTGGGGAGTTACTTATTTCACAAATGATGTTAGATTAATTGATTTTGAAGGTTTTGCTGCTGATGGTACAACTCCAACATTTTCTTATAACACTAACGCTCCTAATTCTATCAATTCTATCAGTAACGTACAGTCTAGATGGAGAATGCAAGTAGGTTTAAGATATACTTTTAACTAAGTCTATATTCTTATAACCACAATACTATATACATTAAAACCTCGCTATTATTTAGCGAGGTTTTTTTATGCTTTATTAGTACCTTTGACTCTCTTAATTAAAAACTCCATTTATGTACACTACTATACAAAATGTTCATTCTTATTGGGCTTATTTAGTACTTATTATTATGTCTATAGCAACTATTAATGCTATTATAGGTCTTATTGGCAAAAAAGAATACCAACCAAAAGATTTTAGAATATCACTTTTCACATTGATCGTAACTCATATACAATTATTAATAGGTATCCTTATATTTTTCACATCCCCATTAGTTGCCTGGTTTACAGATGGCGTTGCTGTTAAGGACATCATGAATGATCCAACAATGAGATTATACAGTGTTGAACATCCATTCGCAATGATATTAACTATTGTATTTATCACTATGGGATACTCTAAACATAAAAAGAAATTAACCTCTTCTCCTAAATTCAAGACATTAGCTATTTTCTATTCAATAGGACTTATTATAATGCTTACTCGAATTCCATGGAGTAACTGGTTTTAAAAAACATTAAGCCGATTTCAAAAAAGAAATCGGTTTTTTTATACATTCTAAGTTTAAATAATATATGTAAAAAGTTATTTCTTAGAATTACAATAATTAAAATTCCCCTTCTTATCATTTTCATGATATCTCATTTCATAATTACACTATATTAGTTTTTGAATAATGAGATACACATTCTTCTAAATTATACAATTAAATGGATCTATCTAAAATTAAATTAATAGCCACTGATATGGACGGAACTCTACTTAACTCTAAAGGTGAAGTAAGCAGTCATTTTTTTGATATATTTAATGAAATAAAAAAACTAGGAATAACATTTGTTGCTGCTAGTGGAAGGCAATATTATAGCATTATAGATAAGTTGACTCCTATTAAAGATGATATAATTGTTATTGCCGAAAACGGTGCTATAACTATCGAAAAGGACAAAGAACCTCAAATTATAGATATTAATAGAGCTACATATCTTACCATTCTTGATATATTAAAAAAAATAAATGGATCGCAAATCATACTCTGCGGCCGAAAAAAGTCCTATATCACTGATTATGGAGCAGATTTCATCAATATGTTTTCTGAGTTTTATAATCAATATGAAATCATTGATGATTTATCTAATGCAATAAACGATACGTATTTAAAAATCGCTGTATACAATCAATATGATGCAGAAAAATTCATTTATCCATATGTAAAGCATTTAGAAAATGATCTCAAAATAAAAATATCTGGTAAAAACTGGTTAGATTTATCGCATAAACTAGCTAATAAAGGTCATGCGATACAACAATTGCAATCAAATTTAAATATAACTCCAGAAGAAACACTAGTCTTTGGAGATTACAATAACGATTTAGAGATGATCCAGCAAGCTAAATATAGTTTTGCCATGGATAATGCTCATCCTACCATTATTAATGCAGCTAATTACCGTACAAAAAGCAATAACGAAGAAGGAGTAGAATATATATTAAAGCAATTAATCTCTCAACAGCAAAAAGTTATTTATTAATAAAAAACCCGAAACGATCGTTTCGGGTTTTTCTATTTTTTTAATCATTCAATTTTAGAACTGCCATAAATGCTTCTTGTGGAATTTCTACATTTCCAACTTGTCGCATACGTTTCTTTCCTTTCTTTTGTTTCTCCAAAAGCTTACGTTTACGCGAAATATCTCCTCCATAACATTTTGCTGTTACATCTTTACGTAAAGCTTTTACAGTCTCACGAGCTATAATCTTAGCTCCTATTGCTGCTTGAATAGGAATATCAAATTGTTGGCGAGGAATCAATTCTTTCAATTTCTCACACATTTTTTTCCCTATATCATAAGCATTATCTTTATGTAATAATGCAGAAAGTGCATCTACTGTATTTCCATTCAATAAAACATCAACCTTTACTAATTTTGATGCACGTAGGCCTATTGGTGCATAATCAAATGAAGCATATCCTTTAGATACTGTTTTTAATCTATCATAAAAATCAAAAACAATTTCTGCCAAAGGCATATCAAAAGACAACTCAACACGTTCCGGTGTTAAATATGTCTGATTTGTTATTTCACCTCTTTTCTCGATACACAAAGACATCACAGGCCCAACAAAATCAGCTTTTGTAATAATTGAAGCTTTAATATACGGCTCCTCTACTCTATTCATTGTAGAAGGATCTGGTAAATCTGTTGGATTATTTACTACAATTACTTCATCTGGATTTTTATGTGTAAATGCATGATATGATACGTTAGGTACAGTTGTTATTACTGTCATATTAAACTCACGTTCCAATCGCTCTTGAATAATCTCCATGTGCAGCATTCCTAAGAATCCACAACGAAAACCAAATCCTAAAGCTGCAGAACTTTCTGGAGCAAATACTAATGACGCATCATTTAATTGCAATTTTTCCATAGAAGAACGTAATTCTTCATAATCCTCTGTATCCACAGGATAAATCCCTGCAAAAACCATAGGCTTCACGTCTTCAAAACCTTCAATGGCATTCTGTGTAGGATTTTTTGTATCAGTAATAGTATCTCCTACTTTCACCTCTCTAGCATCCTTAATACCTGTAATAAGATATCCTACGTCACCAGTTTTAATAACTTTTTTAGGAGCTTGATTTAATTTCAAAGTTCCTATTTCATCAGCAAAATAACTTTTATTTGTAGCTACAAATTTAATTTGCTGCCCTTTTCTTATTTCTCCATTTACAACTTTAAAATATGTCTCAACACCTCTAAAAGGATTGTATACAGAATCAAAAATTAAAGCTTGTAAAGGTTCCTCTGGATTTCCATTTGGAGCAGGAACTCTTTCTATTACTGCTGTCAATATCTCTTCAATACCAATTCCAGTTTTCGCACTAGCTGGTATTACTTCTTCTGCATCACATCCTAATAAATCAACAATATCATCTGTAACTTCTTCTGGATTTGCACTAGGCAAATCTACCTTATTAAGAACAGGTATAATTTCTAAATCATTCTCTAATGCTAAATACAGATTAGAAATAGTCTGTGCTTGTATACTTTGAGCTGCATCTACAACTAACAAAGCTCCTTCGCAAGCAGCAATAGATCGAGACACCTCGTAAGAAAAATCTACGTGCCCTGGAGTATCAATTAAATTTAATATATACTCTTCTCCTTTATAGGTATATTCCATTTGAATAGCGTGACTCTTTATGGTAATACCACGTTCACGCTCTAAATCCATACTATCCAAAAGTTGCGCTTGCGCCTCTCTGGCAGTCACAGATCCTGTATAATCTAATAGTCTATCAGCCAAGGTACTCTTACCGTGATCGATATGTGCTATTATACAAAAGTTTCTAATGTGCTTCATAAATCATATTCTATCGCTGCAAATATAATTGTTTTGATAGGTGTTTCTTTATTTTTCAAAGTATTTTATTCTTTAAGATTCTATTCTTTATCATTTTCTTAATTGATTGAAAGAAAAATTCTTTTTATTAAAATCCTTACTTTTGCAAAAAAACAGAAGATTTTGGCAAAAATTGGTGATATAGATGTAGGTGAGTTTCCGTTATTATTAGCTCCAATGGAGGATGTAAGTGATCCACCTTTTAGAACGCTTTGTAAAGAACAAGGTGCAGATGTAGTATACACAGAGTTCATCTCCTCTGAAGGATTAATTCGTGACGCTGCAAAAAGTGTTATGAAATTAGACATTTATGAAAAAGAACGCCCTGTAGGAATTCAGATATTTGGAGCGAATCTAGATTCGATGTTAAAATCAGTAGAGATCGTAGAAGCCTCTGGACCTGATATTATTGATATCAATTTTGGGTGTCCTGTAAAGAAAGTAGTTAGTAAAGGAGCTGGTGCTGGTATTTTAAAAGATATTGATCTTATGGTTTCTTTAACCAAAGCAATGGTTGAACATACCAAATTACCTGTTACCGTAAAAACCAGACTTGGTTGGGATCACGACTCTATTCGTATTGTAGAAGTTGCTGAGCGTTTACAAGATGTAGGAGCAAAAGCCATTTCGATTCACGGTAGAACACGTGCTCAAATGTATAAAGGAAATGCTGACTGGAAACCTATTGCTGATGTTAAAAACAATCCTAGAATGCATATTCCTGTATTTGGAAACGGCGACGTAGATACTCCTGAACGAGCTATGGAAATGCGTGATTCTTATGGTCTTGATGGAGCTATGATAGGACGTGCATCTATAGGATATCCATGGTTTTTTAAAGAAGTAAAACATTATTTCAAAACAGGAGAACATTTAGCGCCTCCTACAATCGAAGAACGAGTAGAAGCTGCTAGACGTCATCTTCAAATGGCCATTGATTGGAAAGGTGATAAACTTGGTGTATTTGAAACAAGAAGGCATTACACAAATTATTTCAAAGGAATTCCACATTTTAAAGAATATCGCATGAAAATGGTAACTAGTGATCTTCCTGAAGATGTATTTGCTGCATTTGATGAAGTTCAAAATAAGTTTGCTGGATACGAATTCAATTAACATAATACAATTACTAGATGTAATTTAAAATACAATAAATTACATCTAGAATAATTTCGTGGCGCTATGCTATTTAAGCAATCTCTGATTAATTCTACTTGAAGCTAATAATGAGGCGACAACTCCTATTACAGTAATTGTAATAAATACAACAAAAAAACTTGTTACTGTAATTTTTGTCGGATATGGTAACACAGAAGTTATCATTATCAATCCAAATTGTTGTTGAAGTATAATTATAATAAACCCTAGAAATAATCCTAACAAGCTACCCAAAACAGTCATTAAAGATCCTTGAATTAAAAATATTTTCTTTATCTCAGGTAAAGTAGCACCTATATTATATAATGTTTTTATATTCTTTTTTTTATCAATTACCATCATTATTATTGCTCCTGCGACATTAAACAAAGCAATAATAGCAATTAAAGTTACAACCAAATAAGACACTAAATTCTCTGTATTTAGCATCTTATATAAAGTATCATTTAATTGCACTCGATTTTTGATAACCACATCGTTTTCAAAAATCTTCTGTATTTGATCTATAACGAATGATTCTTCAATACCCTCTTCAAGGTTTATCTCTATATTCGTTATTTTCCCTTCTGGTAATCTCAATAATTTCCGTGCTAATGACAAGGTTGAAAATACATATTTTTCATCCTGTTCTTCATTAACACTATATATACCTATGTTAATAGCACTTTCATGATTAAATGCTTTAGTTGGATCTGTTGGCTGTCCTTTTCCTGGCCTAGGAACAAATATTTTTAAAACATCTCGATAATCATTAACACCAAGACTAAGTGCTCTACTAATTCCATTACCAACTACAACCTGCGCTTCATTATTTGTTAACCAATCTCCAAAAACAATGATACTATCTGTAGCTATAACGTTTGTATAATTTTGATCTACTCCTTTTATATAAGCAGTAAATGGTTTCTCTTTAAATTCTAAAAAAACACGTTCTTCAATTATTTCTGAAAAATATGTTATTCCTTCAATAGCTTTTAATTTTTCTTTTTGAGAATCCGTAAACGTAATCGTTTTTCCTGATGCAGGAAAGATTTTTATATCTGGATCAAAATATGTAGAGAATTGTAAACTAAAATCCTTTAAACCTGCAAAACCCGACAATACTATAAATAATGCCATTGCTCCTATTACAACACCCATAGCAGCTATACCAGTAATAATATTAATAGCATTACTACTCCCTGATGAGAATAAATATCGTTTAGCAATGTAATAAGGAAAATTCAATAGTATTATTTCTTTTTTCTAGTTTCTAAAAGATCTGGGTTATCAATTGGATTATCTTCTCCTTTAACGGCTCTATCAATCTGTTCAATATATTCTAATGAGTCATCTATAAAAAATGATAATTCTGGCATTCTTCTTAATTGATGCTTCGTTCGTTGAGCAATTTGATGTTTTATTTGTGATCTTACAGCATTTACCTCTTCTAAAACTTTAGTCCCTTCTTTATGAGGAAAAACACTCATATATACTTTTCCTATGGATAAATCTGTTGTAACACTCACCTTAGTTATCGAAACTATAATTCCGTTTACCCCTGCTTCACGTAATGCAAGTTGAATTACATCAGCGATATCTCGCTGTAATACACCTGCAATTTTTTTCTGTCTGTTTGTTTCCATGAGTACAAAAGTACGTAATTTGCAATATATCTATACTCTTTTGGTATGGATTGTATTTAGATTATATAAACTTCATATTATGAACCACATAAACAAAATAGAACATCTAGGTATAGCTGTTAAAGATATTAATAAGGCAAACTCTATTTATGAGAAATTATTAGGAGTGCCTCCATATAAACAAGAAGAGGTCGAAAGTGAAGCCGTTATAACTTCTTTCTTTCAGGTTGGTCCAAATAAAATAGAATTACTTGCTAGTACTAAAGATGATGGAACCATCGCTAAATTCATTGAAAAAAGAGGAGAAGGCATCCATCATATAGCTTTTGATGTTGAAAATATCGAAAAAGAATTGGATCGATTAAAAAAAGAAGGATTTACTATTTTAAACGAAAAACCAAAGTTAGGAGCTGATAATAAAAGAGTTGCATTTATACACCCTAAAGGAACCAATGGAGTATTAATTGAATTATGTGAAGAAATTAAATAATTTCTTCAAAAAAGTTTGGTACGTACGTTACATTTACTTAAATTTGCCACCCGATTCCGGTCCCATAGCTCAGTTGGTTAGAGCACCTGACTCATAATCAGGTGGTCCTTGGTTCGAGCCCAAGTGGGACCACTTAAATCGAATTAAAAAGCGCTTCAAATTTGTAGCGCTTTTTTTGTATTCTAATTTCTAAAAGAGAGTCCATTTTTAGTAATTATTAAAAATGGACTCTCTTTTATTATAAAATTCTCTAATTAGGCAAATTCAGCTATACGCTTCACATATTTTCCTATAACATCAAATTCTAAATTAACTACAGTCCCTTTTTCAAATGTATTAAAATTCGTATGTTCATAAGTAAACGGAATAATAGCTACACTAAATTCATTTTGCTTTGAATTTACAACCGTTAAACTCACCCCGTTCACAGTCACAGAACCTTTTTCTATAGTAATATTATTCAATTGAGCGTCATATTGAAATGTATAATACCAGCTTCCATCCGCTTTTCTCACTTCGATACACTTTGCTATCTGATCAACATGCCCTTGCACAATATGTCCATCTAACCTAGCTCCTAGCTTCATACCTCTTTCTAGATTTACAACACTCCCAACTTCCAAATTATTCAAATTTGTTTTTTCTAAAGTTTCCTGAATTGCAGTAACAGTATAAGTATTCTCTTCTATTTTTACAACAGTTAAACATACTCCATTATGAGCCACACTCTGATCTATTTTTAGTTCTGAAGTAAAATTAGCTTCAACCGTAATATCTAAATTTTCTTGATCCTTATGTATTTCTTTAACTTTTCCTAATTCTTCTATGATACCTGTAAACATAAATGCAAATTATTTGGTTAAATTTGTGTTTTTAAAATTTCAAGAAGCACAAATTTATTATTTAGCTTCAAAAATAATCATAACTCAGCTATATATGAAGAAAGAAGAAAAAATAAGGGTCGGTATTTCTATCGGTGACCTTAACGGAATTGGCAGCGAGGTAATCCTTAAATCATTTGAAGATTCTCGCATGTTAGATTTTTGTACTCCTGTAATCTTTGCTTCAGTAAAAATACTTTCTTTTTTAAAAAAACATTATAAAACGACTATTAGCTTACACGGTATAGATAATACATCTCAAATATTGGATGGAAAAGTAAATGTATATAATGTTTGGAAAGAACCTGTAAATATCAATTTTGGAAAAGAGGATTCTAAAATAGGTCAATACACTCTAAAATCATTAAAAGCAGCAACTGAAGCTTTAAAGAATAATGAAATAGATGTATTAGTCACTGCTCCTCTTAATAAATACAATATACAATCTGAAGAATTCAAATTCCCTGGACATACTGATTTTCTTGATCAAGAATTAGAAGGTAACAGTTTAATGTTTATGGTTACAGAAGAATTAAAGGTAGGTTTATTAACTGATCATGTTGCTTTAAAAAATATTACAGAACAGATCACACCTAATTTAATTGAACAAAAGGTTGATACGATACACCAATCATTGGTTAAGGATTTTGGTATTAGCAAACCCAAAATAGCTATTTTAGGTATTAATCCACATAGTGGAGATAATGGCGTTATAGGTAAAGAAGATGAAGAAGTTCTAAAACCTACTATAGAAAAAATTAAAGAAACGGGTAAGCTTGTTTTTGGTCCTTATGCTGCTGATAGTTTTTTTGGTTCTACCAATCATCAAGCGTTTGATGCGATCATTGCTTCTTATCACGATCAAGGACTAATTCCTTTTAAAACCTTAGCATTTGGAAAAGGTGTAAACTATACGGCTGGATTAAACAAAGTACGTACATCACCAGATCATGGAACAGCTTATGAAATTGCTGGTAAAAACCAAGCCGATCCAAGCTCTTTTAAAGAAGCTGTATTTACTGCTCTAAGAATTTATAAAAACAGACAAGAACATACCGAGTTAACCAAAAACCCTCTTAAAAAACATATAAAAAAAGCCCCGAAGAAACAAAATCAAAACCAATAAAACAGCTATTCAACACAAAATGAGCTGTTTTTATAATTAAAAAAATAACAGTTATACACATAAATTTGTTGATAAGTAGTTTTCATAATTAATTTTTGTTATCTTTGCGCGCTCGAAACTGCTGAAGATCATGAAACAACTAAAAGAGTTTACAATTCCTTTTGTTGGATTAAAACAGGGATTACATCAGTTTGAGTATCAAATTGACAATACGTTCTTTCAACATTTTGAATATGACGAATTTAATGAAACAGCTATAAATGTAGCATTAGAGTTTAATAAGAAATCAACCTTATTTGAGCTCGATTTTAAAGTTACAGGAACTGTAAATGTATATTGTGATGTTACAAATGAACCTTTTGATTTACCTATAGAAGATGAATTTCTTTTAATAGTTAAATTTGGAGAAGAGTTTAATAATGAAAATGAAGAAATTTTAATCCTTCCACATGGAGATTATGAAATCAATATTCAACAATATATTTATGAACTTATAGTTTTATCTGTTCCATCAAAAAGAATACATCCAGGTGTAGAAGATGGTACATTAGATTCTGAAATACTCGATAAGTTGGACGAATTAAGTCCTGAAGATAAGACAATAGAAAAGAATGACAACGAGGATATAGATCCTCGATGGGATAAATTAAAAAACTTATTAAACGATAATAAATAACACGTAGCAATGGCACATCCTAAGAGAAAAATCTCAAAAACTAGAAGAGATAAGAGAAGAACTCATTATAAAGCAACGACTCCTCAAATCGCTATCGATCCTACAACAGGAGAAGCGCATTTATATCATAGAGCTCATTGGTTTGAAGGTAAATTATATTACCGTGGACAAGTAATGATTGACAATACTGAAGAAGAAACAGTTGCATAAGGCAACTGTTAAATTTATAGCAAGAGCTCTCACATAAGTGAGAGTTTTTTTGTTTTTAGTTGAATATGTGTCAAAATCGACTTATTTTGCGCCATATTTACGTATAAATTTAGTAATTTCAACGACTTTTTGTGCTGATAAGCACTGTAGTTTTATGAAACTAAAATAACGATATGAGTAAAATCACAGCCGCAATCACTGCTGTAGGCGCATACGTGCCTGATTATGTGTTAACCAATCAGATATTAGAGACGATGGTTGACACCAACGACGAGTGGATTACTTCTCGTACAGGGATTAAAGAACGTAGAATCTTAAAAGATAAGGACAAAGGGACTTCTTATCTAGGTATCAAAGCCGCAGAAGATTTAATTGCTAAAAAAGGCTTAGATCCAAAGGAAATTGACATGGTCATCTTTGCGACAGCTACACCCGACTTACCAGTAGCAGCAACTGCTGCATATACTGCTTCTAAGATTGGAGCTGTTAATGCTTTTTCTTATGACTTACAAGCTGCTTGTTCTAGTTTCTTATATGCTATGTCCACTGCCTCTAGTTATATTGAGTCAGGTAGGTATAAGAAAGTACTAGTTATTGGTGCCGATAAAATGTCTTCTATTATTGATTATACTGACCGTGCAACTTGCATCATCTTTGGTGATGGTGGAGGTGCTGTTCTGTTTGAACCTAATGAAGAAGGATTAGGTTTACAAGACGAATATTTACGTACAGACGGTATTGGTAGAGACTTTTTACGCATTGAAGCAGGAGGTTCTTTATTACCGCCATCAGAAGAAACTGTAGCAAACAATCAACACTTTGTTCACCAAGATGGAAAAACAGTTTTTAAATATGCTGTTTCAAATATGGCGGATGCAAGTGCAAAAATCATGGATCGTAACAATTTAACAAACGAAGATGTAGATTGGCTAGTTGCACATCAAGCAAATAAGCGTATTATTGATGCCACTGCAAAACGTATGAACCTAAACGATGAAAGTAAAGTTCTAATGAACATTCAACGTTATGGAAATACAACATCTGCAACTTTACCGCTTTTGTTAAGTGATTATGAAAAACAACTAAAAAAAGGAGATAATATAGTATTCGCATCATTTGGTGGAGGCTTTACTTGGGGCTCAATCTATTTAAAATGGGCCTATAATTCCTAAACAACTAAATAATACCCTCTTATTATGGATTTAAAAGAAATTCAGAATTTAATCAAGTTTGTCGCTAAGTCAGGTGCTAGCGAAGTAAAACTAGAAATGGACGATGTAAAAATCACCATTAAGACAGGTTCAGAAGAAAAGGAAACAACGATCGTTCAGCAAATTCCAATGGGAGCTGCTGTTCCTCAACAACCTATGGTTGCTGCTGCACCAGTAGCTCCAGCTACACCAGCGGCTCCTGCTGCTACAACTCCTGTAGCTTCGACTGAAGATGACTCAAAATATATAACTGTAAAATCACCAATAATTGGTACTTTATACAGAAAACCATCTCCAGACAAACCTACTTTTGTAGAAGTAGGTGATACAATCAAAGAAGGAGACGTACTTTGTATTATCGAAGCAATGAAACTTTTCAATGAGATTGAAAGTGAAGTTTCTGGTAAAATAGTAAAAGTATTAGTTGATGATGCCTCTCCAGTAGAGTTTGATCAACCGTTATTTTTAGTAGACCCATCTTAATAATTATCAATTAATAATTAATGACGAACTCATAAGCTTTTTTTATAATACTTATGAAATACTCTTTATTAATTGCTAATTGAACATTACGAATTACAAAATTGTAAAAGTCATGTTTAAAAAAATTCTAATTGCAAATAGAGGGGAGATCGCAATGCGTGTGATCAGAACCTGCAAAGAAATGGGGATTAAAACAGTAGCAGTATATTCTACTGCAGATGCTGAAAGTTTACATGTCCGTTTTGCAGATGAAGCTGTATGTATAGGCCCTGCTCCAAGTAATCAATCTTACTTGAAGATGTCTAATATTATAGCTGCTGCAGAAATTACTAACGCAGACGCAATTCATCCCGGTTATGGATTTTTATCTGAAAACGCTAAGTTTTCTAAAATCTGTGAAGAACATGAAATCAAATTTATCGGTGCTAGTGCCGAGATGATTGATAAAATGGGAGACAAAGCCACAGCTAAAGCTACGATGAAAGATGCTGGTGTGCCAACTATTCCTGGTAGTGAAGGTATTTTAGATTCTTTTGAAGAAACTGAAAAGTTAGCTGCAGAAATGGGATATCCCGTGATGTTAAAAGCTACTGCCGGTGGTGGTGGTAAAGGAATGCGTGCAGTATGGGCTCAAGAAGATTTAAGAAAATCTTGGGACAGTGCTAGACAAGAAGCTGCTGCTTCATTTGGTAATGACGGTATGTACATGGAAAAGCTTATTGAAGAGCCTCGCCATATCGAAATCCAAATCGTTGGAGATAGTAACGGTAAAGCTTGTCACTTATCTGAAAGAGATTGTTCTGTACAGCGTAGACACCAAAAATTAACTGAAGAAACTCCTTCTCCATTTATGACTGATGAATTACGTCAGGAAATGGGAGAAGCTGCCGTTAAAGCTGCCGAATATATTAAATATGAAGGTGCTGGTACTGTTGAGTTTCTAGTAGATAAGCATAGAAATTTCTACTTCATGGAAATGAATACTCGTATCCAAGTAGAACACCCTATTACCGAAGAAGTTGTTAATTACGATTTAATTCGCGAACAAATTCTAGTAGCTGCTGGAGTAGCTATTTCTGGTAAAAATTACACTCCTCAATTACATTCTATAGAATGTAGAATCAATGCTGAAGATCCTTATAAAGATTTCAGACCTTCGCCTGGTAAAATCACCAATTTACACATTCCTGGAGGACATGGAGTACGTGTAGACACGCATGTATATAGTGGATATATTATCCCTCCTAATTATGATTCTATGATTGCTAAACTTATCACAAGTGCTCAAACTCGTGAAGAAGCAATTAATAAAATGAAGAGAGCCTTAGACGAATTTATTGTAGAAGGTATCAAAACAACAATTCCTTTCCACAGACAACTTATGGAACATCCAGATTATATTGCTGGAAATTACACGACTAAGTTTATGGAAGATTTTGAAATGGAAGCTCCTAAAGAAGAGTCCTAACATATAATGAAGCGATGCATCTATGCATCGCTTTCTTTTTTAAGTCGCAAAAAATAAAGAAAACGTTATTTTTTGCGACTTTTTACATTATATTAATAGTCATATAAATTATTATTTCTTACTCAAATGAATTTTAGTTATTGGGAACAAGCTACATGGTTTACTAATATTGATTTTACAATCGTTGGCAGTGGTATTGTTGGACTTAATTGTGCTTTATCTTTACGAAAAAAACACCCTTCAGCAAAAATTTTAATTTTAGAAAAAGGTATTCTACCTAACGGAGCTAGTACAAAAAATGCTGGTTTTGCATGCTTTGGTAGCCTTTCTGAAATTCTTGATGATCTTAGTACACATTCTGAAGAAGAAGTAATAGAACTCGTAAAAAAGCGTATTAATGGCCTACAATTGTTACGTAACAACTTATCTGATGCTTCAATAGATTATTTACCTTATGGAGGATACGAACTTTTTACAAAAAGTGACACTGATCTTTACGAAAAATGTCTAGATCAATTACCATATGTAAATCAATTATTACATCCTTTATTTAATGCTGGAGTATTCAAAACTACTTCAAATCTTTTTGGGTTTAAAAACATTAAAGAACACTATATTTTTAATTCTTTTGAAGGGCAAATTAATACGGGGAAAATGATGGATTCTTTAGTAAAGAAAGCCATTCAACAAAACATAAAAATCATAAACAATTGTACTGTAAATTCGTATAGCGAACTCAACGACACTGTTGTTATTAATACTGATTCTTTTGAGATAACAACAAATAAACTTCTAATAGCTACCAATGGATTTGCTTCTCAATTAAACATTCCTGAAGTGAATCCTGCAAGAGCTCAAGTATTAATCACAACTCCTATTAAAAATCTAGATATAAAAGGTACTTTTCATCTTGATAAAGGATATTATTATTTTAGAAATATAGATCAAAGAATATTATTAGGAGGCGGGAGAAATTTAGATTTTAAAGGAGAAGAAACTACTATATTATCTGAGACTTCTTTAATTCAAAATAAACTCGAAGAAATACTAAAAACTGTT
The DNA here is from genome assembly GCA_947498595.1 of uncultured Aquimarina sp. Taxonomy (GTDB): domain Bacteria; phylum Bacteroidota; class Bacteroidia; order Flavobacteriales; family Flavobacteriaceae; genus Aquimarina. Next base: position 27,257 of record CANMKX010000006.1, on the reverse strand, counting down.
ATTCTTCCAGATATTTCTTTTGAAATTGAACATCGATGGTCTGGTATTATGGGGGTTGGCACCCAAAAAAAACCAATTGTCCGTCAATTATCTAATCATGTTTTTTGTGGTGTACGTATGGGAGGTATGGGAGTAGCTATTGGTAGTATTGTTGGAACAGAACTAGCAGAACTTTTATAAATGCGTAAAAAAACTAAAAAACGTTTAACTAAGATCTCTAAATTTATAGGTCAATGCATTGCTTGGTGTATTGCTTTATCGCTATTTTGGGTTATTCTTTTTAAATGGGTTCCTGTTCCGTTTACACCGTTAATGGCTATACGTTATTTACAAACAACAGAAAAAAAACAATTTAAACATGATTGGGTACCAATCGAAAAAATTTCTCCATACCTACAATTAGCTGTGATTTGTAGTGAAGATCAAAAATTCATAACTCATAGTGGGTTTGATTTTAATGCTATTGAAAAAGCTATAAAAAACAATCAAAAATCTAAACGAATTAGAGGCGGAAGTACAATTTCTCAGCAAACAGCTAAAAATGTTTTTTTATGGCCTCATAGAAGTTGGTTACGTAAAGGATTAGAAGTTTATTTTACTTTTCTAATAGAATTATTTTGGAGTAAAGAACGAATTCTAGAAGTATATCTTAACAGTATTGAAATGGGAAATGGTGTTTATGGAGCACAATCTGCATCCTTATATTGGTTTAAGAAACCTGCTACTAGATTAACAAAATATGAAGCTGCAGCCATTGCTGCTATTCTCCCGAATCCTAGAAAATATAAGGCATCACCTGTAACAACATATATACAACGAAGAAAAATATGGATTGTTTCTCAGATGAGGAATTTCGGGAGTTTTAAGCTTAAATAATTTTTTTTATAAAAAAAAGTAGGGTAAGTGTTAGTTTAACTGTTATATCTCTAGACCATAATTATTTTTTTTTATGAAAAACATCCCTCATATTACATCATTGCCTAATCAAGGTATTCCTGTTACTGGTTTAATTTTACCTTCTACAGAGATCGTAAATTTAAATCCTCGTAATTTACAAGGATCAAAAATAATTGTTTCAGGAAAAATCTATAGCGGGTTAAATAAGAAAGAACCTGTTAGAAATGCTAAAGTAGAAGTTTGGCATGCTGATGATTTTGGAACATATCACATGGAACAACACAATAAAGATATTAGTTACTACTCTACAAACAAACCTATTTTACGTGGTTTTATCCTTACTAATGACAAAGGTGAATATGCCTTTTCAAGTATCCGTCCAGGACTATATGGAGATAGAGCTAGACATTTTCATTATAGAATTTCTGCTGAAGGATATCGTACATTAGAAACACAAATTTATTTTAAAAATGATCCTAGAATTTTAATCGACGATACTGCACTTGTAGCAGATCCATGCAGAATTATTGATTTTAGACGTCAACAAAACAACACTTTAAAAGGGATCGTAAATATTTATTTACCACAAATGGATTCTGAATAATTTTTCGTATTCTAGCTGTTCTATTCATTTTATCTATTTATGAATCCAGATACTATTAAGGAGCAGTTATATACCTTTTGTGTTACGACTATAAACGATCGCTTATCTCGAATTAATCACACCATTACGCATGTTCAAGAAGCTTTAACTTCTGAAACAAAGAGTACAGCTGGTGATAAACACGAGACAGGTAGAGCTATGCTTCAACTTGAGAGAGAGAAAGCCGGACAACAATTAGCTGAAGTACAAAAACTACAGCAAATAGTTTCGAGAATTAACTTCCAAATGAATTCAGACCATATTCATTTAGGAAGTGTAGTCTACACCTCTTCTTCAAATTATTATATTGGTATTTCTGCAGGGAAATTCGTTATTGATTCTATTGTTTTTTACGCTATCGCAGCAAATACTCCGATAGGTAAAATATTAATCGGTAAAAAGACTGGGGATCGTGTTCTTTTCAACGGGAAAGAAATAGAGATTCTTACAATATTTTAACGATTTACAAGTTTTCTCCAAATAACTTTTTATGTTTTATATAGTATTACGACTCAATAGCTATACTTGGGTATACTAACAATATTTTATACTTTAGCTTATATTCGTAATTCGTTTAATTCTAAATCTAGCACATTCCTAATTTCGGTAGACATGAAAAAGATAATTTTGTTATTAATTGGTTTAATGCTAATAGGATGTGGAACTCAAAAAAAAGCACCATCCAATGTAAAAGGTCAAATCACTTATGATCAATTTAAAGATATTCAAAAAACTTTTTATACTGATGAAGGGAATATCAAATATGTTGATAAAGGTAGTAGAACAGGGCCTGTTGTTTTATTATTACATGGTGTCCCTACTTCTGGTTGGTTATATCGAAAAATGTTAAATGGATTGGTCAATCAAGGATATCGAATTATCGTTCCGGATATGCTTGGTTTTGGGGCTAGTGATTCTCCAGATGGTTACGAAATCTATAGCGAGCAAAATCATGCTCGAAGAATCATAGAATTAATGGACTTTTTAGCTGTTGACTCATGGTCTCATGTTGTTCATGATGCTGGTGGTTTATGGACTTGGGAATTATTTAAACAAGCTCCTGATAGAATCAACAAATTAGTTATCCTTAATACAGTTATTAATGATGAAGGTTTCTACCCTCCGGTACGTATGAAACCTGGTGCTTTTGCAAAAACATCTATGTGGGCATATCGAAACGGTGTCACAACTAACACATTATTATCTTTATTATTTAAGGATGGATTACAAAAAAACACGTTAAACGAAATTGATCTTGAAGGCTACAAAGCTCCTTTAAAAGAAGGAAAAACATTAGGTATGTATTATTTCTTTACACAAACATGTAATGATTTACCTGATTATACAGAGACATTTTATAACATTACCGTTCCTGTTGCTGTAATATGGGGAATTCATGATACAATGTTACAATGGCCACCTCAACAAACTAAGGTTATGAAAGCTTTTAATATAAGCCGAAAAAATGTGCATTTAATAGACGAAAAACATTTTATCCAAGAAACAAAGTATCAAGAAATTAACGAAATTCTTTTTGACTTTTTTAATTAGCGCATAAATTCTTAATCCAGTGTTTTAACTCTACGTTAAAAATTGTTCCTTTAATTAATTCATTAATCTGAAGTAGTTCGTTATGGTTTACTGCTAAGTCTATTTTTTCTGAAGGTGTTCTCAATAATAATGATTTACAGCTACTTTTATAGATACAATCTTTACAATTAATAGATGTTAATGTTGCTGCACAAGATTTTGAAAAATCCTTTAATTCACTTAACGTAAGTAAAAAACCTGTATCCCTAAAAATTAATTGTACTTTATTTTCTGCTACATTTCCTTTCTTTCTCCAATAAAAAGAAATTCCAAAATCATTCGCATATATTTTATCAATACTACTCATTCTTATTTTTTTTAATTCAAAAATAAGTATTATTTATAATTAATCTAAATAAAAGTATTTTCTTTTATATCTTTTAATCGTAATTGTAAACTTGTAATCCCTTTCCATACATTTTCATCAATATGATATGCAATTTTTACAGTTTTTTTATTTTCTAGCAATGATGTTTTATTACCTAAATTAAAACCTATAGCATTAAATGATATTTCATTCTGTTTTTGATACAATTTACATTTTAAATGTTTTTCATCCTCACCTATTCCATTAGCATGACCTGAATCGTATATGTTTTTACTCATGAATATAGGAGCCATATTATTAGGTCCAAAAGGAGCAAATTGTTTTAAAATTCGGTAAAATCTAGGAGTTATCTTATCAAAATCTAGAGGTATATCTAATGTTATTTCTGGCATTAGTAATTTTTTATCTATTGTTTTACCTACAACTTCTTCAAATTTGTTTTTAAAATTTTCGAATTGATCCTCTTTCAATGTTAATCCAGCGGCATATTTATGTCCTCCAAATTGTTCTATAAATTCTGAACACGCTTCTAAGGCTTCATAAACATCAAAACCTTTTACTGATCTGGCAGATGCTGCAAATTTATCTCCGCTTTTGGTAAAAACTAATGTTGGTCTATAATATGTTTCTATTAATCTAGAAGCAACAATACCAATCACACCTTTATGCCAATTAGGATCGTATACAACAGTCGTGTACTTATTTATGTCATTATTCTCTTCAATTTGTGTTAATGCTTCTTTTGTTATTAATTGATCTTTTTCTTTTCTATTATTATTATAATTCTCGATCTCAGATGCAAATTCAATGGCAGTTTCTATATTTTCCTCTGTTAACAATTTTACTGCATGAATTCCGTGCTTCATTCTACCTGCGGCATTAATTCTTGGAGCTATCGTAAATACAACATCTGTAATTGTTGTTATTGGCCTTTTCATTTCCTTTATAATCGCTTTAAACCCTGTTCTTGGCTTTTCACGAATAACTTTTAAACCATAATATGCTAATATTCTATTTTCTCCTGTTATAGGAACAATATCAGCTCCTATTGCTGTAGCTACTAAATCTAAATAAGGTATTAAGTCTTCTATAGTTTCTTCAAAATTCGTAGATAAGGCTTGTATTAATTTAAAACCAACTCCACAACCACATAATTCTTTATATGGATATGAGCAATCATTTCTTTTTGGATCTAAAACAGCTACTGCTTCAGGAATAATTTCTCCAGGTCTATGGTGATCACAAATAATAAAATCAATTCCTTTTTCTTTAGCACAAGCTACTTTATCTACTGCTTTTATTCCGCAATCTAGCGCTATAATTAATGTTATCTCATTATCATGAGCATATTCTATCCCTTTATAAGAAATGCCATATCCTTCAGTATAACGATCCGGTATATATGTTTCTATGTTTGAATAATGGTTTTGTAAATACGAAGCCATTAGTGCTACTGCTGTAGTTCCATCAACATCGTAATCTCCATATACCATTATACGTTCTCCTGCTACAAATGCCTTCTTAATTCTTGCTACTGCCTTATCCATATCTTTCATTAAAAAAGGATCATGGAGGTCTTCTAACGTTGGTCTAAAAAATCTTTTTGCAGCATCAAAAGATGTTATTCCTCGCTGTACGAGCAATGTCGCTATAGCTGTATCTATTTGTAATACATCAACTAAATGATTGATTGTTTCTATTGAAGGTATCGGCTTAAACGTCCAGCGCATAGTATTAAAATTAAATCAGGAAGTGACAAAATACAAAAACAACAATAGTTATCTTACAAAAGATTTTAAAACATAATTAAATCATACGCTTCTTTTTTTGTAATTTCCCGAATAGAAAAAGAAATTTAATAAAAGACACATAAACATTATGCCTTTAGTAACTCCACTATCTGCCGATCACGATAAAGAAACGCAAGAATTAGCAGAATTTTTTAATGAAACGTTAGGTTTTTGCCCTAACTCTGTTTTAACGATGCAACGTCGTCCCGCCATATCAAAAGCTTTTATCAATCTTAACAAAGCTGTAATGGCTAATGAAGGAAGGGTTACTTCTGCATTAAAACGTATGATTGCTTGGGTAAGTAGTAATGCTACTGGATGTCGTTATTGTCAAGCTCACGCTATTAGAGCTGCTGAGCGTTACGGTGCAGAACAAGAGCAATTAGACAACATTTGGGAATACAAGACACATCCTGCTTTTAGTGATGCTGAGCGAGCTGCTTTAGATTTTTCATTAGCAGCAACTCTAGTTCCTAATGCTGTTGATGCTGCAATTAAAGAAGAGCTTTATAAATATTGGGATGAAGGTGAAATCGTAGAAATGCTTGGTGTTATTTCTTTATTTGGTTATTTAAATCGCTGGAACGATTCTATGGGAACATCAATAGAAGAAGGTGCTGTTGAGTCAGGTAATCAATATTTAGGAAAACATGGTTGGGAAAAAGGAAAACACCTATAACCAATTTTATTCTATATACTATAAAATAAAAGCTTCAAGAGATTTCTTGAAGCTTTTATTTTTAATTATTTCTTATAATAATACTTAATACTTTTCCAAACTAAATAAATGCTAATCGCAACAATTACAATTGCCCATATCCAATAGGTTCCAAAAGTATTTTCTGCTATATTTTGCGTATCTGAGTTTAGGATTCTTCCATTTCTTTCGAATTCTTTAGTAAACAAATAATCTAATTGCCTATATGTACTTATAATACATTGCACCCCTAAAAACAATAAGGCGATTATTTCTAGCTTTCTATATTTTAATACACTGATAAAAATTAATAGTACACTAAAACTACCTATCGTTATTATTCCCCACAAAGATCGAATCCAAAACAATAATGAAAATATCATAATAGCAATTAAGACTCTAAGGGCAATCATCGCTGTTTTTTCTCTTTTTGCTGCTATTATTAAAATAGCTCCTCCTATTGCTGGTCCTAACAAACCTCCTGCTCCAGTAAATGCTCTTGCTAAGTTATACGGTAGATAACTGGTATTAACCGTTGTAAAAGCAACACCTCCTCCATTATCATAAATTTCGAGATGCTCAAAGGTTCCTCCTACAAGTAATGCTGCCAATCCATGTCCCATTTCATGAAACCATGTTCCTAACAATCTAAAAGGATATTGAATCCATCCAAAATAAGGTAATTGCCACATCATTATAACTATTAATGCTATAATGATTAAAGAATAATCATATGTCCTTTTTAAAATACTCACATCAATGTTGTTTTATATCTATATAATATCAGTATCGTATATTAAAAACTGTTACATATTTATTTATATCCTCCAACTATAATTACGATTTCACCTTTTGGAGGTTTTTTTTCAAAATGCTGTAATACTTCTATCGCCGTACCTCTAACGGTTTCTTCATGTAATTTAGATAGTTCTCTAGAAACTGATACAGACCGTTCTTCTCCAAAAAACGTTGCAAAGTTTTTTAATGTTTTTATTAACTTATGAGGTGATTCATAAAAAATCATTGTGCGTGTTTCTTCTGCCAAAATTTTCAACCTTGTTTGTCTTCCTTTTTTAACTGGCAAAAAACCTTCAAAGACAAACTTATCATTTGGTAACCCACTATTCACTAATGCTGGTACAAATGCTGTTGCCCCTGGTAAACATTCTACATCAATACCAGCTGCAACACACGCTCTAGTTAATAAAAAACCTGGGTCACTTATAGCAGGAGTTCCTGCATCACTTATCAATGCTATTGTCTCTCCTCCTTGCAACTTACTTATTAAGCCATCTATTGTTTTATGCTCATTGTGCATATGATGACTATACATTTGTGTGTTAATCTCGAAGTGTTTCAGCAATTTACCACTAGTTCTAGTATCTTCTGCTAGTATTACATCTACTTCTTTTAGAACACGTATTGCTCTAAAAGTCATATCTTCTAAATTTCCAATGGGTGTTGGTACTAAGTATAATTTACTCATTTATGGTCGTACTATTTTTCCTGTAGCGTACGAAATTACGAATATTATAATTCCGTAAACTGATAATCCTATAGAATGTCCGGCATATTCATGCGCTGCACTAGCTAATATCAAATCAAAAAAGATTCCTGCATATGCCCATTCTTTAATCCATTTTACCTTATTTGTTAAAATAGCGATTACTGCCAATACTTTAGCTATTGCCAATGGTATTACAATATAAGTAGGATAACTCATGCTTTTAAAAAAACCTTCAACCATAGCTGTGTTTCTAAAATACATCTGGGCAGAATATAGCATAATCCCACACAATACTACTGTTGATGTCCAAAATACTACTGTTAATATCCAATAAACAATCTTCATAACTTTATTTTTTTAACCTTAGTCGAATTTGTTTCTGATTATTTTCATGAATCGATCTTCGTATTCTTCCTTTCCTTCCCAAAAATTATAATCTGGTCGTACTAGTGTATTAATAAAACCTTCAACCTCTTCCATACTATTAAGAGTATTTAATTGTGATAATACTCTATTATAATCAGCAGAACTTCCTAAAAACAAATGTTTAATAAATGCCAATCTATCATTTAAACCAATATTAATTGTCTGTTTTAATCGATCGTTTAATGATCTAGGTTTCATTTCATTTACTTTTTCAAAAACTGGTAAATCATCCGATATAGGTTGGCCTATATCTTCCATATCATTTTTATCAAAAAGTGATTGTACTTCTATTTTTTTAGCAGCAACTTCTGCGTCTTCTCTTGGGATAAAAATATCTTTTTCGATAACACGTTCATTGATAGCTTCAATAATCATTTCAGGTTTTGCCTCTGTTTCTTCTTCTAAAATAGTTTCTTCCATTTTTTCAAAAACAGGTTCTATTACAGGTTTTTCTTTTTTAGGTGGTGCTGGAGTTGGCTCTACAATTATCTTTGGAGCTATAGAAACTTTCTCTTTAATTACTTCTTTAGCTTCAATGATTTTCTTTTCTTCAACTGGTGGAATTTCCTCTATCTTTTCTATCACTTTTACTGGCTCTGGAATCGATGTTTCAGGAATTTCTATTGTTTCTAAATCTAGTACTTCATATACATTACCTATAGTAGGTTGAGTTTCTGAAAAATGAGTTTCAGCAAAATTCAATAGTGTTAATTTTTCATATAACTCTCTAGCATCTTTTTGTAATTGAGATACGGGCACCTGTTCTCCTGCTCTTAATATTCTGTGAGCAATACTGATCAGATCTGCTTGAATTTTCTTTTTCATCTTTTTTGTTAGTTTTCTTATTTCTCCTTTAGGTCGCTATATAGTATTCTTAATGACAAATTCTAGTATTAATCTTTCATTTTTTCTATTCATTAAAAAAATGCTTCTAAATTAATTCTCTCTTAATAAAACCGCTATCATTCTATCAATCTTCAACATACCTCTTCTAAACTCCATTATAATTGCCATTATTTCAAAAAAAACAAAGTTATTTCATAACTTTCTTCAGAGTGCCTTATCAGGTTTTTGTTTTTTAATACCTTTGCTTCGTCTTTATTAGGGGATAAAGACACTCATTTAATTGATGCTGAAAAATACAAAATGTTTCTCGAAAATACAGTAAATCATAAAGAGCAATTTGGGTGGATCGAAGTTATTTGCGGTTCTATGTTCTCAGGTAAAACTGAAGAACTTATTCGTAGATTAAAACGAGCTCAATTTGCAAAACAAAAAGTAGAAATTTTTAAACCGGCTATAGATACTCGTTACGATGACGAAATGGTTGTTTCTCATGATGCCAATGAAATTAGATCTACACCTGTACCTGCTGCTGCAAATATCCGCATCCTTGCAGATACTTGTGATGTTATCGGAATTGATGAAGCTCAGTTTTTTGATGATGAAATTGTTGCTGTTTGTAACGATTTAGCAAATAAAGGGATTCGTGTTATTGTTGCTGGATTAGATATGGACTTTAAAGGAAATCCTTTTGGGCCTATGCCAGCTTTAATGGCGACTGCAGAATATGTTACGAAAGTACATGCTGTATGTACTCGAACAGGAAATTTAGCACAATATAGTTATAGAAAATCACAAAAAGACGACTTGGTTCTTTTGGGTGAAACAGATGAATATGAACCTTTGAGTCGTGCTGCATATTATAAGGCTATGCTAAAAGAGCAAGTCAATGATATGAATGTAAATAATAGTCAAGAAGTTTCAAACACTAAAAATTCTACGACTACAAATGAATAATACTCATGCAACAGTATTAGAAATTAACTTAGCAAATCTTACTCATAACTTTAATTATTTAAAAAGTAAGACTCGTTCAAATGTCAAAATGCTTTCTGTTGTAAAAGCATCTGGTTATGGAAGTGATGTTATTACTGTTGCTAAGCATTTAGAAAAAATCGGCACTGATTATTTTGCTGTTGCTTATGCTAATGAAGGTATTATTTTAAGAGAAGCTGGTATTACCTCTCCTATTTTAGTACTACATCCTCAACCGATTAATTTCGCAAGATTAATTGATTATAATCTAGAACCTAATATTTATAGTTTACGTGTCTTAAAAGAGTTTATAAAAGTTACTTCGGAACTAAATAAAAAACAATACCCTATACATTTAAAACTAAATACAGGTTTAAATAGACTCGGTTTTAATATTTCTGATATCGAAAATCTTATTGTATTGATTAAACAAACAAATACAATAAAAGTAACATCCTTATTTTCTCATCTTGCAGCTAGCGAAGATATTAATGAAAAGGATTTCACATTAGCACAAATTGCTTCGTTTAAAAATTTAAGCACTCAAATTTCAAATGCTATAGGCTATACTCCAATATTGCATCAATGCAATACATCTGGTATTCTTAATTATCCTGAAGCTCATTTTTCTATGATTCGTACAGGAATTGGTTTATATGGTTATGGAAATGATCCATTACATGATCAATATTTGAAACCTATTGCAAAATTAACTTCTTGCATTTCGCAAATCCATACACTTAACACAGGAGAATCTTTAGGTTATAACAGAGGTTTTATTGCAACCTCAACAACAATAACCGCTACAATTCCCATTGGTCATGCAGATGGAATTAGTCGAATTTATGGAAACAAAAAAGGCTATGTTACTATTAACAATCAAAAAGCTCCAATTTTAGGAAATGTATGTATGGACATGATTATGGTTGATGTCACTTCTATTTCATGTAAAGAAGGAGATCCTGTTCTTATATTTGATACCAAAGCTACCGCCGCTGCTATTGCAGAAAGTGCTGGTACTATTTCATATGAGTTACTTACTTCTATATCTCCTAGAGTTTCTCGCTGCATTATCGAATAAATTGGCCGTTAATCTGAATACTTATTTTTAATTATACCCTATTACACCTCTTCTTCTTTTTTTACTTAAATTAGTGATTGTTAATTAACTAAACACAAAATTATGGGATTTTTTAAAGATTTTAAATCTTTTCTTTTAAAAGGAGACATTGTTAGTCTAGCTACTGCGGTAGTCATCGGAGGTGCTTTTAACAAAATTGTAGGTTCTGCTGTTGCAGACATTATTATGCCTATAGTAGGAGTATTATCTGGAGGAACTGATTTTACTCAAAAATTCATTTCCTTAGACGGAAATCAATACGCAACATTAGCAGCTGCAAAAGAAGCCAAAGCTGCTGTAATGACATATGGTAATTTAATTCAAGCTATTATTAACTTTATCATTGTTGGACTTTTCATTTTCTTGGTGCTTAAAGCTTACGAAAAATCTAAGAAAAAAGAAGAAGCTGCTCCTAAACCACCAGCTGGACCAACTCAAGAAGAGTTATTATCTGAAATTAGAGACTTGCTAAAAAATAAATAATACTTAGCTCAACTGCTACATTACATATTTTAACTAAACCGCTCAAGAAATTGGGCGGTCTTTTTTTATCACATTTAGTTAAATATATAACAGAAACGTCCTATTTTTGATATATACTTATAAATGATGTGAATCCTAAAAATATTCTCACATTTGCCAACATTTAAAAAATTAAAATTTTTGTCATAAAACTGGCAATTTAAATTACTGATTATGAGAGTAGCTGTAGTAGGTGCTACCGGAATGGTAGGAACCGTGATGTTAAAAATATTAGAAGAAAGAAATTTTCCTGTAACAGAATTGATCCCTGTTGCTTCAGAGAGATCTATTGGAAAAATGCTTCCTTTTAAAGGTAAAGATTTTCCTGTAGTAGGACTTGCCACTGCAGTCGAAATGAAACCGGATATTGCTTTATTTTCTGCTGGAGGTTCTACTTCTTTAGAATGGGCTCCAAAATTTGCTAATGCAGGAATTACAGTAATTGACAACTCTTCTGCTTGGCGTATGGATGCTACAAAAAAATTAGTTGTACCTGAGATTAATGCCACTTCTTTAACCAAAGAGGATAAAATTATTGCAAATCCTAATTGTTCTACAATACAATTGGTAATGGCATTAGCTCCATTACATAAAAAATATAAAATCAACCGTGCAGTTATTTCAACCTATCAATCAATTACTGGTACAGGAGTAAAAGCCGTTCGACAATTAGAAAACGAATATGCTGGTGAAAAAGGAGAAATGGCATATCCATATCCTATCCATCGTAACGCAATTCCTCATTGCGATGTTTTCCAAGAAAATGGTTATACAAAAGAGGAAATGAAATTGGTTAATGAAACTCAGAAAATTCTTGACGATCGTACAATAGCTGTTACTGCTACAGCTATTAGAATTCCTGTTGTTGGTGGACATAGTGAAAGTGTTAATTTAGAGTTTGACAATGATTTCAATGAAAATGATATTCGTAAAATGTTAAACGATACTCCTGGAGTTGTCGTTCAAGATAATACAGATACAAACACGTATCCTATGCCTATTTATGCTGAAGGTAAAAACGATGTTTTTGTAGGTAGAATCCGAAGAGATCATTCAAGAGAAAATGCACTCAATATGTGGGTTGTTGCTGATAATTTAAGAAAAGGAGCCGCAACTAATGCTGTTCAAATAGGTGAATATTTAATTGATAATAATTTAATTTAAATTTCTCGTAAAATAAAATGAAGCTCTTATTTGAAAATGATTTCGAATAAGAGCTTTCTTTTTTAAATAAACATAATTGTAAGGTTTACTGATAGTTACGATCTAATTCATTATAACTAACCATTAAAACTTACTATATATGAGTAAAAAAACCACCCTCATTTTAAGAATTCTATTAGGTATTTTATTAGTTGTATTTGGCAGTAATAAATTTATCGATTTTCTACCTCATTTTGATTTTTCAAATCCTTATGCAGCATATTTATTTAATGCATTTAAAAACAGTTATATTTTAAAGACAGTTGGTTTTATAGAAACTATTATAGGATTGTTATTTATTGTTAATAAAGCGGTTCCATTTTCTTTAATTGTTTTAGCTCCAATATCTATTAATATTATCTTATTTCACTTGACATTGGATCCTATAAATATTGGCCCAGGCCTTTTTGTATTCTTTGTTAATATCTTTTTGATTTATAGATATTGGTCTCATTATAAATCACTTTTTTAATGTAAATTAGGACTCTTTTTTTACCCCCATCAAAAAAGAAAATAGGCTGCATTTATTATGATATCATTTTATTATGTTATACCCCAAAACATAGTAATAGAAATTAATTAAATCTTTAAAAATTTATTTAATTCATTATAAAGCAGCCTTTTTATAATTTCCTTAGCACATACTTTACTAACTTTTGATAGATTTGTGAAATATTCTATTATTCGTAAGTCATGAAGAAAATTCTCTTTTCCGCAGTAATTATAAGCACTCTTTTTGCTTGTAAAAATGAAAACAACCAAAATCATACCAAAAACGAAAGTTCATTGAATTATCCAACTACAAACAAAGTTGGTACCGTAGATACTTATTTCGGTACAACTGTACAAGATCCGTATAGATGGTTAGAAGATGATCGCAGCTCTGAAACAGAAAATTGGGTCAAAGATCAAAATAAAACTACTTTTGGATACCTCGATAAAATTCCTTTTAGAAAAGAACTCAAAGATCGTCTTTCGAGTTTATGGAATTATGAAAAAGTAGGTGCTCCTTTTAAAGAAGGGGATTATACTTATTTCTATAAGAATGATGGTTTACAAAATCAATATGTTATTTATCGCTTTAAAAATGAAGATGATGAACCTACAGTATTTTTAGATCCTAATAAATTTAGTGATGATGGTACTACTTCTTTAGGCGGTGTTAGTTTTTCTAAAAATGGAAAAAAAGTTGCCTATTCTATTTCTGAAGGTGGTAGTGATTGGAGAAAAATCATCATCATTAATGCAGAGACTAAAGAAATTACAGAAGATACTTTAGTTGATGTAAAGTTTTCGGGAATGTCATGGAAAGGAAATGAAGGTTTCTATTATTCAAGTTACGACAAACCAAAAGGTAGTGAGCTCTCTGCTAAAACAGATCAACACAAAGTATATTATCATAAATTAGGAACTCCTCAAAAAGAAGATCAGCTTATTTTTGGAGGAACTCCTGAAGAAAAACATCGTTATATCGGAGGAACTGTAACAGAAGATAACCACTATTTAATTATTTCTGCTAGCGTATCTACTTCTGGAAATAAGTTATTTATAAAAGACTTAACTAATCCTAATAGTAAATTAATTACTATTTTGGATCATACCGATAGTGATACATATATCATAGAAAATGAAGGAAGTAAGCTATTTTTAGTAACAAACTTAAATGCTCCTAATAAAAAAATTGTTACGGTTGATGCTTCAAATCCAACACCAGAAAACTGGGTAGATTTCATTCCTGAAACTGAAAACGTTTTAAGTCCTAATACAGGTGGTGGTTATTTTTTTGCTGAATATATGGTAGATGCTGTTGCTAAAGTACTACAATATGATTATCAAGGTACTCTCATTAGAGATATCAAATTACCTGGTGTAGGTAGTGTAGGTGGTTTTGGTGCTAAAAAAGAAGATAAAGAATTACATTATTCTTTTACTAACTATATTACACCTGGAAGCATTTATACTTATGATATAGAAAAAGGAACGTCTGAATTATACCGTAAGCCTAAAATTGATTTTAATCCTGAGGCATACGAGAGTAAGCAAGTATTTTATACTTCAAAAGATGGTACAAAAGTACCTATGATTATTTCATATAAAAAAGGAATTGAATTAAATGGTAAAAACCCGACTATTCTTTATGGTTATGGTGGTTTCAACATTAGTTTAACTCCTTCTTTTAGTATTGCAAATGCTGTTTGGATGGAACAAGGAGGGATTTATGCAGTACCTAATTTAAGAGGTGGTGGAGAATATGGTAAAAAATGGCACGACGCTGGAACAAAACTACAGAAACAAAATGTATTTGATGATTTTATTGCTGCTGGAGAATTTTTAATTAAAAATAAATATACTTCTAGTGATTTCTTAGCAATTCGTGGAGGATCTAACGGAGGTTTACTTGTAGGAGCAACAATGACACAACGTCCAGATCTAATGAAAGTAGCATTGCCTGCCGTAGGAGTATTAGATATGTTACGTTATCATACATTTACTGCTGGTGCTGGATGGGCTTATGATTATGGTACTGCCGAAGATAATAAAGAAATGTTTGAATACTTAAAAGGATATTCACCTGTACATAATGTTAAAGAAGGTATTTCTTATCCTGCAACTATGGTTACAACTGGTGATCACGATGATCGTGTTGTACCTGCACATTCTTTTAAATTTGCTGCTGCTTTACAAGCAAAACAAACTGGAGAAAATCCTACACTAATCCGTATTGAAACAAATGCTGGGCATGGTGCTGGAACTCCTGTGAGTAAAACAATAGAACAGTTTGCAGATATCTATGGTTTTACTTTATACAACATGGGATATGAAGTACTACCTGAAAAGGTTACTGAAGATTTGAAAAAATAATTTAGATCAATATATAATCTTATAAAAACCATTTCTATATCAGTATAGAAATGGTTTTTTCTTTTGTAAGTAATATCTTTGCGTACTATGTTAAAGGTTAATTCAATTTCATTTGCGTATCTCAATGATACCGTAATTGATAACGTTAGTTTTACGATTAATAAAGGGCAACATATTGCCATTATAGGAGAGAGTGGTTGCGGAAAAAGCACCTTATTACAGTTAATTTATGGCTTATTTGATCTAGATCGAGGTACTCTCTTTTGGAATAACACTCAAATCTTAGGACCGAGTTATCACCTTGTTCCAGGGGAATCTTATATGAAATATCTTGCTCAAGATTTTGACTTAATGCCATTTATCTCTGCTGCTGATAATATTAATAAATACCTATCTAGATTCGAACCCGAAGAAAGTAAAAAACGTACAGCCGAACTTCTTGAGGTAGTTGATATGACTTCATTTTCAGCTACTAAAGTTAAATTTCTAAGTGGTGGTCAAAAACAGCGAATTGCAATAGCTCGAGCTATTGCCAAAGAGCCTGAGGTTCTTTTATTAGACGAGCCTTTTAGTCATATTGATACGCACAGAAAAAATAAACTGCGTCGTAAAATCTTTGCATATCTTAAACAAAAGAATATAACTTGTATCATAGCTACACATGATTCTACAGACGTTTTATCCCATACAGATGAAACCATTGTCATGAAAAATGGAGCTCTTACACATAAAGAAAAAACGCTTACTCTCTATAACAATCCTCCTAATTTGTATACAGCCTCTTTATTTGATGAAGTAAATCAAATTAAAGCTTCTTTATTTGACGCTACTTTACATGAATCTACAACAATATTAGTATACCCTCATGAATTATCTGTTAGTGAAACTATTACAAAATGTCAAGTAATGGTTCAACATATTTATTTTAAAGGAAGTTATTACTTAATTGAAGCTGTAATAGAACAACAAGCTATTTTCTTTACGCATCATACTTTTATAAGTATAGGTACGAATGTTTATTTATCAATTTCGAATAACGTTTTAAATACTAGAATACAGTAATCAAATTTAAATAGTTTCTAATACCTCTTTTTCTAACCATGTTAATCCATTTGGCAACTCTTCCGAAGAGAACTCTAAATGTAAAACTCTACGTCTCTTATAACTTTTAGCTTTTGATGAAGCATGTAATAATAATGGTTTCATTAATTGTATTCCTCCTGCTAATACATCACATGTATATGGTATTGAATTTTTAGTAATTAATTGTATCTCTTGATCATTTAAACGTTTTTTATGAGATCCTGGAATCACTTCTAAAGCTCCGTTACGAATGTGTGTATCATCTAAATGTATTCGAATCGTGATTATTTTTTTAAGAATTTCTTCAGGAGGACACACACTATTGATTTCTTTTTTATAAGTCCAAGAAGTATATCCTTCCGTTTCTATTTTTTCAGATACATTAATAGGAACATCTTGATGCCATGTTACATACCAGTTACTCTTAGCAGGCTTATCAAAATAAATAGCTTTAGTTAACACCACATTGTGATCTAATTCCTGTAAAATCTTATTTAAATTATTATTCAATAATAAAGATTTTAATTTCGGTACTTTTTTTAATATTGTTCGTACTCCATACCCTACTTCTTTAAAATACTGATCCAATGCTTTTTTTATCCTTTTAATTTCTCGCTTTGTGTATACATAATTTAATATCGAAAAACCTTTGTATGCTAATTGACTTTTGGCTGTTTTTAATCCTGCTTCCGTAATTTCTGTATCGTAAGTATCTAACGTTTCTTGAATTCTATCAATAATATTTCGTCTTAATCTCGGGGGGCTAATCACCTTAATATTTTCTCCTAATCCTAATATTTCTTTTTCTAATTCAAAATTATGTTGAATGTCTAAGGATATTGTTACACCATAATTATCTTTACTTATTAATTCTTGGCTTGGGTGAAATGGTTTGGTTAAAATATAAGGAGCATGCGCATGTTTTATATATAAAACCACTTTTTCTGTAGGTAATGTAGGGCTTACAGAAACTCCTATTGCATTTTTATAATACGTTGTAAAATCATATTCTGTATTGGCTTTATAATTTTCTTCGCTTATAGTAATTGATATAATTCTATCCAATGCTAAATTTAAAATCCCTTCTCGTTTCTTCTTTACCCCGATAACAAACCATCTATTTCTGTATTCTTTTAACAAATAAGGATGAAAAACAAATGTATTTTCTTCTCTTGCTTTAAACGATTTATATGTAATTTCAATTGCTCTTTTATTCAAAATAGATTTATACAATTGATCCAAAAAATCGATTCCTTTTAGATTTTCATTCTTTTCAAAATCAATAATAGGTGTTTCATTAGTTTTTTGAGAATATACATGATCCTCTAGTTTTTGAACCATTCCTTCTAACTCTCTAAAGTGAGAGAATCCTTTAAATTGTTTCAAAAATGAAACGGCATCAGACAATTGTTCAAGGTCTTGGTCTGAAATAGGTATGCTGGTAATACTATAATCTGCATTCTCATATTTATAGTACTTACGTTCGTATACTGATATAGGTGCATTATAACCTAATTTATCACTTCGCATCATTTGGATATCCAATTGCACGGTACGTTTACTTACATAGGTATCTTTTCCTTCGTATTCGTATAAAGCATCAGAACAGGCTTCTATCAAATCTTGCAGCGTCCATTTTCTATAACTATTCTGTAAACACTTATCTATTGTTTTATATCTAATTAATGCATTTTTGTTTACTGCCATATGGATCGTTTTTATATTTTGATGTAAAATGAAGCACTAAATACGCAATAATTATGCGTAGTTGCAAAAAACTTTTTTTTATTCAAAATTTGGAAATCCAACTTTTTTATTGAAATATTTGTAGAGAAATGAATAGCAATTAATCGCATAACATTATGTTAAGATCAATATACCTAATAAGCCATTTTGGATGTAAAGAAAACTCTTTACTTCTTAAAAGGACGTTATGCTATCTATCATTTCATTTAAAATTAGACAATATCTAGAAAAAGAAAAGTGATATAATAACTAAAGCGTCCAATAAATGGGCGCTTTTTTTATGCTTAATAAATATAGTTTCAAAAAAAAACACTTAAAATAAAAAAACATTCATCAAAATTTATATAAAATGATAAACGCATTCTAAACATATAAAAAAATAGTATTTGAACGATAAGCAAAAGAGAGACAGTTGATTGCATTTTATCTATATTCTACTTCGTAAAGTGGACAGGTCTCTTATTGCTCGAAAACTACATCAAACAAACTGAAAATCAGATATTTATATTAAAAATATTTTGTTTTTATCTTGCCAGATTCAATTATAGTTTCAATCTTTGCATCGCCGAAATGTAATAAACGTCATTACATTATTGGTAACATTTAAACTGAATTATTAACCCTTATATAGTCATTTACTATAGCATTAAAATAGCTAATATGAATTTATTACGTATTGATTTACATAACATCTCAAAATTTAGTGATTACCTATTCGCTATAAGCTCTATAGATGAATGTGCCTATAAACTAGATCGGAAAATATGACTATAGTATGTGTAGTACTATTTAATAATACAACCCGATCTCATAATAAGATCGGGTTTTTTTATGCTCTTTGACATTTTGAACAAATCATATAAACAGCTTAATAGTTGTTTATAAAGGAGAATAGACAGCTATTGGTTTGCTGTACTTGTTCACTAAACGGGTCTGTATAACAACAGTAAAGGTTCGATTCCTTTGTTCTCCACAATCAATTTATACTACTGTCTCTAGTATATTATACCGGATGAATATTAAAATCATTGTTTTAATATTCATCTGGTATTATTCATCAATCAAAAAACGAATTATTATGATTATTTTTTATGTTTCAAAGTAACAACAACTCATTCAATCCATCATCAAACGAATAAGTCAATACAATGACCAAGTATTTTGAAAAAATATATTAATATAGCTTCTAAAAAATTATTTCTTAAAACAGGATACACAACATACTGTGGTTTTTATAAATAAAAAAAGCTACTCTAATTGAGTAGCTCTTGTATTTATTATTTTATATAGAATAGTTTATAAACTTTCTAAAATGCTTTCAATTTCTTTAGCGTTATCCTCTTTAAGAGTTTCTTTTACTTTTAAAAGAACAGATTTAAATTTAGCTAATAATTTTTCTGTATACACTTTATCTAAAGCGATTTGTCTTCCAGTAGATGTTATCAATTTATAATCGTAAAACTCTACAGGTACAGATTTATCTCTTTTCTTTTGTATAGAAGTAGTACCTGCATTTTTTTCGATAGAGATCACATTACCGTGAGCTTTAATTTTATCAGATTCTTTACTTACTTCTGTAGCTATGTGGTATACATCATCAAACATAACTGATAATTCACTCCAGTCCTCTTGGGCTTGTGTTGTAAGGCTACTACCTAAAATACATAAAAGTAAAAACAATTTTTTCATAATATTCGGGTCTTTATTTAATACGTGGTTATTTGTTTAACGATATTATCTAACGAGATTTTAGCTTTATTATTGCAATATTCTCATCTCTATTTTTAAAGGGCAAAATACAAAAAGTCAATTGTTAATTGCCTTTTAAGAGTATTTTTTTAATTCCAATTAAAGGTTTTCAAAAAGAGTGCCAAGTTTTTTTTACTACGTAAAAAGAATGCGCATTAAATCACAAATCTTTGCTACACAATCAAAAACGAATGCTAACATTCAAGGTTATGTTAGAGTCGGCCTCGCTACTATAACGTTGGGATTAAACCTAGTGGCGAGGCATAAGGGAACGTATTGAGCAATTGGTTGGCTCACCAGACTGTAAATCTGGCCTCTACGGAGCTTGTAGGTTCGAGTCCTACTACGTTCACAACAATCAAGTCTTGTTATGTGTTTCTGTATAGCACTATTGTATATTTTTCTGCTTAACGTATCGAAAACTATATTCAACTTGATTGTAAGGGTTTCTGATTAACCATATAATCAGTTTGTTTCTATAGGTATGGGTTCGAATCCCATTATAAGAGTATTCTTATATGGTCTAACTGGAAGGACTATAGATTTTTTCAACCTGTAGGTTCGAATCCTACTTCCAAATTATTTGGAATGGCGAAATTGGCAGACGCACTAGACTGAAAATCTAGCTTGAAAATGGGTTCAAAATCCTTTTTTACAATAAGTTATATCTCTTATTTAAAAAGATATCAGTACCTGATACTGCCTCATCAGGAAAAGGATACAATAGGTCTGTTGTTAAATCAATACGCTTTGTAAACACCTTGGTTTCTTGATTTATTATATAATTGCTATAAACAATATCAAATTATAATAGTACTCATAAAACAGTACTTCTTATTTTGATTTGTTACAATACTAGTTTTATAATCTCATGGCTCCCGTAGTTTAAAAGTGATCTATTGTAGTCTCTTTTTTTATCATGAATAATACGCGTGAAGGATTGAGTAACTGTCTGAGCTCTTTTTATCAAAAAAGCGAGTAACGAAAGCCTGCCCCAGTTGGGACACGCCCTAATAAAAACAAAGATAACGCCAGTACCGTTACCACTGTAGCATGTCTTTTTTAAGTAATCATAATTAAAATCTAAACACATGAGAAAAGTATTTATTAATGAAGATAAAGTTGGTTTGGTTTTCAAGAATGGTGATTATCAACGCGTAATTACCGCAGGAAAGCATTGGATTGGTTTCAAAGAAAAGGTTTCTAATTTTGAACTTTCTCAACCTTTCTATGCGCCTATATCTCTTGATTTTTTACTTAAAGACAATGTATTAGCTGCAATGTTAACTATTATTGATGTAAAAGATCATGAACTCATTTTGGTATATGAAAACAATAATCTAAGAACTGTACTAAATCCAGGAAGGCATGCATATTGGAAAAACGTACTAAATCTAACTTTTATAAGAGTCGATTTAAGTAAAATATACATTACAGAAAAAATAAGTAAGAATCTCTTTATATCTCCTCTATTAAGTGGTTATATAAGATCGTATGAAGTTGCAACATATGAAAAGGCATTATTAATAGTTGATGATACGTATATCAAAATTCTAGATAGTGGTGTATATCGTTTCTGGAAAAATGAAACAACTATTAAAGTTATTCCCGCAGATTTAAGACAATTACAATTAGAGATTTCGGGACAAGAGTTATTAACTAAAGATAAAGCTGGTATCCGAATCAATTTTTACACACAGTATAAAATTATCGATATTAAAAAAGCAATGCTAGAAAATAATGGTTTTGAAAAACAACTGTATATTCTAATGCAACTCGCTTTACGAACTTATATCGGTATGTATACATTAGATCAATTATTAGAACAAAAAGAAAATATTGCTTCTATAATCCTTGATTTGGTAAAAGCACAAGCAACTTCTCTCGGTATCAAAATTATAAACTGCGGTATTAGAGATATAATACTACCAGGAGAGATGAAAGAAATTATGAATCATGTTTTGGTGGCTCAAAAACGTGCCCAAGCTAATAGTATTACTCGTAGAGAAGAAACTGCTGCTACACGAAGCCTACTCAATACAGCTAGATTAATGGAAGATAACACCATGTTATACCAACTTAAAGAAATGGAATTTGTGGAAAAAATTGCAGATAAGATTGGTGAAATTACTGTAAACGGTCAAGGTGGAATGGTACAACAACTTAAAGATATTTTTGCTGTACGCAAATAGTCAATGTCAATCAATATATGTCACCAAATGAATTTCAAAATAACGATTTCGAATTATTTTGATTTTTATTTGGAAGTGTTAATAACCTTAGATAATTTTTAAACTGAAATTTCTAAGGTTATTTTTTAAGTACGCAAAAACATTACATCCTTCTAAAACATCTTTGTAACATCATCAAAAAAATAACATTATGAAAATTACTGGTAAAACATTAATCGAACTAGGATATTCTTCTGGAAAATGGTTTCCTGAAGCAATCGAACATATCAATCATCATCAATTAAAAGGAACAGCGTTAAACAATTATTTATCACAATTCAAAACACCTCCAACGATAGATTTACATACATCAACTGTTGATTTATCAATTAATATTGATGCAACTACTCCTCTAGAAAAAGACAATGTAGAGAAAGTTGTAACTTCAATGGAAACATTATTAAAGACACCTACATTAGTAAACGGTGCCATTATGCCTGATGCATGCCCAACAGGTCCTAATGGAACTATTCCTGTAGGCGGTATCTCTGTGGCTAAAAATGCTATCCATCCTGGAATGCATAGTGCCGATATTTGCTGCTCTGTAATGCTAACGAATTTTGGAAATACAGATCCTAAAACCGTTTTAGATGCAGCTCACCGACACACACATTTTGGCCCTGGAGGTAGAGATCGTTCTACTCAATATAGATTCCCTAGTGATTTATTAAAAGAATTTGAAGGTAATTTTCTTTTGAATGATCAAAAAATTATAGGAACAGCTAGAACTCATTTAGGAACACAAGGAGATGGTAATCATTTTCTATTTATAGGACGTTCTAAAAAAACGGGAGATACTATGATGATTACGCATCACGGTTCCAGAGCTCCAGGAGCATTACTTTATAAGAAAGGAATGCATCTTGCTGAAAAATTCAGGAAAAAACTATCTCCTAATACTTTAAAACAAAATGCGTGGATTCCTTATGATACCGAAGAAGGTCAATTATATTGGGATGCATTGCAAATTATACGTAAATGGACTAAAAAAAACCATGAATGTATTCATGATGCAACTCTACAAGAGTTAAATATAATTGCTAAAGACCGCTACTGGAATGAACATAATTTCGTTTTTAAAGAAGGGGATTTGTTTTATCACGCAAAAGGGGCAACTCCGCTTGATGCTAAATTTATGCCTGATATTACAGGGCCTAGGTTAATCCCATTAAATATGGCTGAACCTGTTTTAATTGTTGAAGGGAATACCACTACTACTAATTTAGGTTTTGCGCCACACGGAGCAGGAAGGAATTTGAGTAGAACACAACATCGTAAAACTAAGGAAGGTAAAACTTATCTCGAAATTTTTGAAGAAGAAACTTTTGGATTAGATGTACGTTTTTTCTCTAATGATATTGATATTACAGAACTACCTAGTGCATATAAAAGTGCTGCTACTGTACGCAAACAAATGGAAACTTATAATCTAGGTACTATTATCGATGAGGTATTACCTTATGGCTGTATTATGGCTGGAGATTATTCAAAAAATGTTCCTTGGAAAAAAAGACGTAGGAAACAAAGTAAATAATGAGCATTAGAATTTCTAATGTTCATTATTGAACATCACTATATAATCAATAAAAAGACATATTTCTTTTCATTTGAAAATGACCCTAATTTTGTCGTATCTTTGTTATAGTATCTTAAAAGATATGTTCTTGTACCATATTCCATAGTCTTTGAATTTAAATTAATTAAAAACTATGATTATGAATTGGAAAATTCAAAAGCTATTGAATGGAGAGACTATTGTCTCTAAAGAACCTGGTAATTCGATGTTACCTATACTAAAATCAAAACAACCTGTGGTGTTAAAACCTATTTCATGGGAAGCATGTGAGACAGGTGATATTGTTTTTTGTAAAGTACGGGGTAATTGTTTTACGCATTTAGTCAAAGGCAAAAATGCAAAACGAGGATTATTAATCGGTAACAACCGAGGTCGTATCAATGGATGGACCAAAAATGTATATGGAAAGGTAATCGAGATATTACCGGCATAATAGTAGCGCTTTTTGCGCTTTTTTTCTGTCAAAACAATTCTTTTCTTAATTTTTTAAAAACTATCATCATGTAATTTTCACACTACTATCAGAGAATAATCGTATGTCTAATTAAAACACACTAACATGAGTGTTTCAAAAAAATATGGCCGTACATATCATTTTCCTTTTTCTCCTGGTACTACAAATGATGATCGCATTAATCACTTCTATTGGGAAGACATTAGCAAATTAAAAACAGTTATCCATACCGAAAAATTAGATGGCGAAAATACCTGTTTAAATAAATATGGAATCTTTGCACGTTCTCATGCAGCTCCTACGCGTCACCCATGGGCTAATCATTTAAAACATTTATGGCAATTACATAAACATGATTTAGGCAACTTAGAAGTTTTTGGAGAAAACTTATATGCAATACATTCTATTTCATATACACGTTTAGATCATCATTTTTATGTATTCGGAATACGAGAAAAAGATACTTGGCTATCTTGGGATGAGGTCGTCTTTTATGCAACATTGTTGGATTTCCCAACTGTTCCCATATTAGGTACTTCACATCCACAGAATCAAATCAATTTTGAAAATAATATAAAACAATTAATAACTGAGCCTAGCACCTTTGGATCTAGAGATGTCATAACAAATACTGCTTGTAGTATGGAAGGACTTGTTACTCGCAATTACGAGTCATATTCCGTCGACAATTTTAAACAAAATGTATTTAAATATGTTCGTAAAGATCATGTAAAAACAAACGAGCATTGGTCTCGTAATTGGAAAAGGGCTCCCCTAAATTGGGAAAAATGTGGCAATTAACAACAAATTATAATCATTGGGATTCATTAAGAAATGAATTCGATTGGGTACGGGACATGGATCATGTTCCGCAAGACCCTAAATTTCATGCAGAAGGAAATGTTGCTATACATACACAAATGGTACTTCATGAGCTTCAAAAACTACCTGAGTTTATAACATTAAACTCTCAAGAAAAGGAAATTATACTCGCTGCTGCTTTATTTCATGATATAGAAAAGAGATCGACTACCATTATTGAAAATGGAATTATTCGTTCTCCTAAACATGCAAAAAAAGGAGCTCAAACAACTAGAGTTTGGCTATACAAAAACAGTATTTGTCCGTTTATAATAAGAGAGCAGATAGTAATGCTAGTTCGATTTCATGGATTTCCTTTGTGGTACACAGAGCGTGACGACATTAAAAAAGAAATCATCAAATTATCTTTATCTGTTAATACCAAATTATTATACATTTTGGCCAAAGCAGATATATTGGGTAGAATATGTACTGATAAATTAGCTCTTATTGATCGTATAGAACTATTTAAAGAATATTGTCTTGATTACAAGTGTTTTGGAACTCCTAAAACTTTTATTAATGACGCTGCTCAGTTCCATTATTTAAGAAATACTGGAGGTTACGAAGATTATATCCCTTATCAAAGCTTTAAAAGTAACGTTTACCTTATGGTAGCTTTACCTGGTTCTGGCAAGGATTTTTATATCAATACTCACCTCAACAATCTAAAAGTAATATCCTTGGATGACCTACGGAGAGCTCAAAATATTACACATCGGAATAAAAAAGGGAATGGTCAAATAATTCAAAGTGCTAAAAAAACAGCTAAAGAATATTTAGCAAAAGGTACTGACTTTGTTTGGAATGCTACTAATATCTCAGAAGATTTAAGGAAACAACTCATTTCTCTTTTTCTTGATTACAATGCTAAAGTTCATCTTATTTATATAGAAGTTCCTTATTCAACATTACTTTTTCAAAATAAAAATAGAGCTCATCCTATACCTGAAAAAGCAATAGAGAAAATGCTTTTCAATTGGAGCATTCCAAAGCTATACGAGGCTCATAATATTGCATTTATTACCAAATAAGACGATTTTAATCAATAAATAATATCGTTTTATCAATTAAAATCTGTTTATAATTAATTGCTAATCCCTACAACATTGTATTTAATTATTAAAAAATCATTTATTTTATCTCGATCTGTTAAATTAATTAATGTTGTTTTCTCATCCTCTGATAAATCACATATACCAAAATTTTTTATATAATTTTTAGCCACAGAAAAATAATTACCAGCATATGGCTTACTGGTTTTTTCAATATAATACCAAAATACTTTTGACATTAATATCTTTTGTAAAATAAGAAGTTCTTCAATGGATTCCGACAATATAGCATAACCATTATAAAACAACAAATCAGTGTTTTCTGTAAGCACAAAGCATGGTTTATTTGTAATGTATGGAAAGAGTAATTTAAATCCACCTAAAGTCAGTGCTTGATTTCTACCAAACGCAAACCATTGGTCATATTTCCTATTTCCTTTGTCTCTTAATGCTAATATTTTTCTGTTAGCTAGTAAATATTTAAAGGTAAATGGATAGTTTGTTTTAAATTCAGATTCAGTTAGTGTTTTAAGTATCTTTTCTTCTGATTTAAATAACTCTGTTTTATTTTGTTCTATAGTATACGGAAAAATTAATTTTTCAGTTTTTCCCTCAAGTTCTAATTCTGTTTTTAAAATATTAGGTTTAATAGCATCTTTACAAATGCCTTTTTCAATTTTATATTCAACACCTTCTTTTAATAAGTAGTAGAATTCGTTATCTTCTTTTGTAGGTTTGAATACAAAAATTTTGTTTTTTAAGGTAGCAAAGCCATTTCGTATTTCAAATTTATCGCCTAAAGAAGTTCCACAATTTTCAATTTTTGAAATAATTTTTTGAACCTTTTTATTAATTAAATACCAGCCATTAAAATCATCAAGATTTGAATAGGGAATATCTATGTAGCTTGATTTTTTTATCTTTTGAATCTTACTACTTAAACTCTTCACATATTTAACAGAAGAACTTTCTCTTTTCCCAATAAGACAAATACAAGTATAAGTGTAAGCTCCCCATAAAACCGAACTGTTAAAAAGTAGAATAATAATTTTAACTTTAAGCAGTAATTATGAGAAAGAGCAAATTTAGTCCACAGCAA
>CANMKX010000005.1 GCA_947498595.1 uncultured Aquimarina sp. | reverse complement strand
TACAACCACGCAGCAAACAAACATTGCGTTGAGATACGCTGTACAACCACGCAGCAAACAAACATTGCATTGAGATATGCTGTACAACCATACAGCAAACAAACATTGCATTGAGATACGCTTTGCAACCACACAGCAAACAAACATTACTCTGAAAATCAACACCGTTTTATTTCTTTAATAAGCCATCTACAAAGCGTGTTAAAAAACACACTAAAACAACAAAACACACTAACAATGAAAGGTTTACACAAAACACCGACTAAATAGCTGTGCAATGCACAACAATAAATTCATTAATAATCAAAAAACACAATTTTATGAACACGCCTTATTTTGCGCGTTACCGTCACAGTGAGTTTTTGCAATACCTAGTAGATGTATTAACTATTGCAGACAAAGAAGACCTCAACGCCTTGCAACTACAATCACAACGAGATCAATTACAAACACTGGTAGATCAAATCGATGATTTGTTTAATCGCAGTCAAGCCAGTAGCATTACCCAACAACTTATTGCAATAGACGACCGTAGAGATCGTGCCATTGTAGGGATACGTGCTTATATCGAATCGCATCAATATCATTTTGATACTACATTGGTCAACGCATCTACAGCCTTGCGCAACGATTTAAACAGGCATGGCAACAATATCCCACGGTTGAGCTACCAAGAAGAAACCATTGTCTTGAGCAAAATTATAGAGGATTGGACTACAGTAACAGAGCTTAGTAATGCCGTTACAACGCTTAACTTATCAAGTTGGTTAACAGAGCTACAAGAGGCAAATACCATTTTTGCAGATACCTATATCGATCGCGTAGCAGAAACCTCTGCTAATCCAGCCACTACCATTATAGGATTGCGCGTAGATGCTATTGCTGCCTATAGGCAATTATTAGCTCATATACAAGCACATGCGATACTAGGCACTAATATTGTTTATAATACTTTAGATACTCAAATAAGTACATTGGCAGGACAATACAATCAAGTAGTAGAAAATCGCAGCAATACCACCCCCACAAATACTGATGATAACCCCCAAGCTTAGAGTATATACTTTTTGCTATACCCCCCATGCACCATTACATTTTTTGTAATGGTGTTTTTTTATACGCACAACACAGATATCACATACTTAATCAACACTTTATCCCTACAAAAAATTCATCACACACTATCTCTCATTTATTTATTTTAAAAAAATGTTCTCGTTTTACGGAAACACGTAAAATTTATCGAACTATAATAAATACTTTTATCTCAATTAAATAAATCCTGTAAAAAACACAGTTATTTATCAAGCTATATTATAAGTTAAAATACTCAAATAAGCATATAAACAGATTAGACATAATTAAAATACAGAATGGATAAAACATTTCTTGCTACATATCTTTTAAAAATTCAAGACAATAATAAAAATGATCAAATTTTGAGTTGCTTTAATAGTTCTGATGATTTCATTAATATTTTCCAAGATTACTTATACGATTTATTACAAAACATTCTTGATACATCAGATAGAAGAGAAACGTCTTCATTACATCTAACGCTAGAGTCTCCTCCAATTGTTGATATTAATAATAGAAGGATTTATGGTTATTTTTCATCTGGCATTAGTGGAGAAGAGTATCTAATTAAAGATCTAGAATCTAACGATAGTATTTTAAATGTGAATAGAAATCACGGTGCATTTCGTAACCTTTTTTTTTACATTAACATTCCAACTAATAGAAATTTCGGTTCTTTAATTCTTCAACGTAGAGCTCATTTTGGAATTAAAACAATTCTCCAAAAAACTTTGAATCAGTATATAAAATCTCAAGGGTATCAAATATATAGGATCTTCCTTAATAATGTAGTACATCATAATGTATACAGAAGGATGATGGATGAAGGGAATTTAAAAAAAGTAGATTTAATTAAAAGGAGGATACCAAGTTCTATTGAAAAATTTTACAAAAATGGAAATAACCCTGAACAAATACCTGGCGTTCTCAGAACATCTATGAGTTCTTCAACTAGTTTACCTGATAATTATAAATTTTTAATAAATAACTTATTTACCAATCCATCTAACGAAAATATAGAGATTGCTGGTATAGATGAAGAATTTGATGAAATAGAATTTGAACTAGAATTAAATGGCAAAAAGAAAAAATTCTATATAGCAAATAAACACAAAATTCAACCTAATATAGATGTTACTAGTTCTTTAATATATGAAGATGGAGTTCCAACCACCGAATCACTAGTTTTACAATGTGAGGAACTTGTAAATGATATAATAAATATTCAACCTAGATAGTGTTATCCAGAATAAACATACTTTCAATTATTAAAGATCATTTTGGGACTTTAAATAATTTAAATTCTCCTACAAAAAAAATATCCTGTCAGGATACGCTTTTATTCCTAGCAACCCCATTAATAACCTCATTATCACTTGTTTATTTTAATTTCACATTTAAACAACAATTAGGGAATTTAATTGCTGCAATATCAATATTTGGAGGTTTTTTATTCAATCTTCTTGCTATTATTTATAGTCAATTTGATAAGATTAAATTAGACGCAGATAAAGAAGATAATAAATTAAAGATAAGGTTTGTCAAAGAAATTCATACAAATATATCTTTTTGTATAGTACTATCAATTACAATTGTTTTAACTCTTTTACTCTCGACAGTTGACATCCCAAATTTTACTCATAATTGGTTTTTTAATAAGATAATTATAGGAATAAACTACTTCCTAATGACATTATTTCTATTAACATTAATTATGGTTTTAAATCGCGTATATATATTATTGAAAAAGGAAAGTGAAAATAATTAAATAAAAATGCTATATTCAATACTATTATGAATATTATGTATGACAAAAAAACTAATAAACATTAATGACTGCATTTGAATATCAAAATATATTAACTCCAATAATGATTCAAAAATTTGAGTCCTTAGAAGTTATAAACGAATGGAGAGCATTTAGAGGAAGAAATCATCAATATTCTCCAAGAGTTAATGTAGCTATAGGACCTTTTAACATAGCACCTACTTCAAATAAAACAGAAGAATATAATCAATTCTTTTTTACAAAGAATATATAAAACTCATATTCAAAACATTAAGAGAATCTCATCAAATAACATTAATATCCCAGAATTTGAAGTTCTTATTCAAAAAAATCAAAATGCTCGATATTTAATATCTATTGAAATAGAAAATAGTAATACTAGAAAGCACATTATGGGTAGTATAATTAATGCTACCTCATTAAGTCGAGTAGAAATTGGAATTGCTTATAAAGATAGTGTTCTTAAAATTTTTACTAAAATATTAAATTATATAGCGTTTCTAAAAAGAGTTGAGGGAAACACCTATGATTCAGCAAATTTTTTAATTGTTCTTTAGTAACAATTAAAAAATATTGTAAATGAAAACATGGAGTAAAATTAAATTCAATAATTCTAGTCAAAATTCGTTAACATATAAATATATAGAAATTTCGCATTAAAGCTCTTAATAATAACTTCTCTAATTATACTTCTAATGTCAACTTATAATTCAAAAAAAATATCCATTTCGAATAATACAAAAATTGGACTTGACGATGATTATATCTTATTTGAAAATGGTGAGGTACTGCATCAATATGATAAATACCATTCACAATTCCCAGATGGATATAATTGGGAAAGAAAGGTAAATATAGATGATTTAAGTATCAATATAAAACAGCGCCTTTTCGATTCTGCGATAAAAGAATATAAAGAGTTAGCTCGGCAATTACTAAAACTTTAATAACTATTAATCACAAAAACAACAATCAAATGGCTGTTGTTTTTTTTATATCTTTACACTTCCTAAAACAAAAGACATGACGATATTAAAAAGATTTTGCCCGTACGGTATGGTGGCGGTAGTGGAAACACCCGCAAATGCTACTTTTGGCATTAGGACACCTAAACTGTGCGGGTCTTTTATATCCTAAAACAAAAGATTATGAACGCGCAAAAAAGAATTACTTATTTTAAAAAAGCGTATTGTTCCACTTTACAAAAAGATTCAGCAGCTCTGCGGTATATCAAAATCCCAATAGAGAATTATACCTCGCTTAATCTTTTTAAACATCACATCCTTAATGCCATTACTTATATGGCAACCTTACAAGCAGAAACACCACAAGACCACGAATTTGGCGAAACCTTGCTCACTCTCACTCGCATCCTTAATCACACTAGCATGTTTCAAGAATATGCAGGACTGGATAAATTACTGGAAGAGTAATTGTATACAACCCCGAGTTACAGTGCTATTGCTTCTTACTCGGGGTTTTTATAGTAATTAACTGGTTAGTATATGAGTTTTTGAGTCTCTGGATTTTATTGAAAAATCAATAATCTTTTAACCGCCTGTCGAAAGTATAGCGTAAAGTTGAATCGTCACTTCGACAAGCTCAGTGACCACAATCTCAATAACCAGACAAAACACGTAGCCTGAGCCTGTCGAAGGACTCTTAACCAAATACGTAGACTGAGCATGTCGAAGGCCATTCATCAAATCAAATACGTAGACTGAGCATGTCGAAGGCTATTCATCAAATCAAACACGTAACCTGAGCATGTCGAAGACTATTCATCAAATCAAACACGTAACCTGAGCATGTCGAAGACTATTTCCCAAACCAAACACGTAACCTGAGCCTGCCGAAGGATATTCATCAAATCAAACACGTAACCTGAGCATGTCGAAGACTATTTCCCAAACCAAACACGTAACCTGAGCCTGCCGAAGGATATTCATCAAACCAAATACGTAGCCTGAGCATGTCGAAGGACTCTTCTTCAAACCAAATATGTAGCCTGAGCATGTCGAAGGCTATTCATCAAACCAAATACGTAGCCTGAGCCTGCCGAAGGCTATTCATCAAACCAAAAACGTAGCCTGAGCATGACGAAGGACTCTTCTTCAAACCAAACACGTAGCCTGAGCCTGCCGAAGGACTATTCATCAAACCAAAAACGTAGCCTGAGCCTGCCGAAGGCTATTCATCAAACCAAAAACGTAGACTGAGCCTGCCGAAGGACTATTCATCAAACCAAATACGTAGCCTGAGCATGTCGAAGGCTATTCATCAAATCAAATACGTAGCCTGATCTTGTCGAAAGTATAACGTAAAATTGAATCGTCACTTCGGCATGCTCAGTGACCAGACAAACATGTAGCCTGAGCTTGTCGAAGGCTATTTCCCAAATTGACTATAATTTCTTGAATATGCGATGAGATCTTTAATTTTCCCTTGCATTAAAGCTTCTTTTTTTCGACGACTCCATTTTTGGATTTGCTTCTCTCTTTTAAAAGCTACATCAATACGAGAATATTCTTCGTAATATAAAAGCTTTACTGGAGGAAATTTTTTAGTATGGCGAGCGCCCATACCATTATGATGTTCATACAATCGTCTTTCTAGATTTATTGTACTTCCGGTATAATAACTACCATTAGAACATAACAAGATGTAGACATAACCTTTCATATGTCTTAAGATATGAAAAAAAAGTGATTCACTTCGGCATGCTCAATGACCAGACAAACACGTAACCTGAACTTGTCGAAAGTTCTTCATCAAACCAGAAACGTAACCTGAGCCTGTCGAAGGTTCTTCTTCAAACCAAACACGTAACCTGAGCTTCTCGAAGGACTCTTCTTCAAACCAAACACGTAGCCTGAGCATGTCGAAGGCTATTTCGAATTCTACATTCCTTATTCCAGTATCTGATCCAACAACCAAATATAATCTTCGCGATTGGCGATAAAATCTTTATCCGAGATATCAACAATTTTCACATTCAATATCTGTTGAGTTTTGATAAATTGTAGGTATCCCTGATTGATACTATTAAGGTAATCGGCAGGTATTTTTTGTTCGTAATCCCTTCCTCTTTTCTTGATATTTTGCAAAAGACGTTCTGTATTTTGATACATATATACGTATAGACTTGGCTTTACCATATCCTTATACATAATATCAAATAATTTTTTGTAGAGTGCATACTCATCTTCATGCAATGTTACACTTGCAAATATCAATGATTTAAACACATCATAATCACTCACGATAAAATCTTTAAACAAATCGTATTGCGAGATATCATCATTAAGTTGTTGGTATCTGTCTGCCAAAAACGACATTTCTAACGGAAAGGCATAACGTTCTCTATCTTCGTAAAACTTTGGTAAAAAAGGATTATCTGCAAAACGTTCTAGTACCAATTTGGCATTATACTCTTGCGAGATCATGGTAGAAAGGCTTGTTTTTCCTGCTCCAATATTTCCTTCGATCGTTAAATATTGATAAGTCGAAAGCGGGTATTTTTCTTTAGGATTTTTTAAGCGCTGTGTTAATTGAGTGATTTGTGCATCATCAATTGTTCTATCCAACAACTCTGCTACCGTATATTTTAGCTTAGGGTGCGCTACCGTTGCTGCAATATCCGCTAAGGGTTGTAATACAAATTTACGGTCTTGCATCGTTGGATGTGGCACCATAAGTTTGCTAGAAGATTGCACAATTTCTGACGAAAACAAGATATCCAAATCGATCGTCCTTGCTTCGTATCCAGAAGTTTTTGTGCGTACACGTCCTAGTTGCTCTTCTATTTTTAGAATTCTGTTGAGAATCTCGTGAGTGTTATAAAAGCTTCGTATAGATATACATGCATTGTAAAAATCATCACTACTAAAACCCCATGCTGGTGTTTGATATACGTTAGAAATTTCGACCACATCCCCTACTTGCTCATAAATAGCATTTATGGCTTGTTGCAGGTTGTTAAATCGGTCTCCTAGATTACTACCTAACGATATATGTACAAAATATAAGTCTCTCAAATTGGAATAAAAAAAAATTAGAAGTAGCTTGCTTTATTATTGGCAGCAAATTAAGTAAAACTAATTCACATCACCTTACTTTTATGTAAAGTGTTATTAACTATTATTCTATTTTGAACGTATCTGTACTTTCTTTTTCTCAAAAATTAACTGCATATAAAATATATTTAATTCTAGGAGCTTTATTTATCGCTTCATTGGTGGTCTCTAATCTTATTTTTCAGAAGTTTTTTTATTGGGATTTCTTTGGTCTCTATACTTTTGAAATTTCTGTTGGGATACTTCCCTATCCTATTACTTTTTTGATTACAGATCTAATTAGTGAGATATATGGTAAACGCAAAGCCAATCAAATTGTAACTGCGGGTATTTTTGCCTCTTTATTTTCGTTATTGATTATCTATGTTGCTGCAATGGTACCAGCTACAGGTTGGTCTCCTATTAATGACACGCTTTTTGATAAAGTTTTTGGAGCAACTCCTATTGCTGTACTAGCATCTATGATGGCTTATTTGTTTGCGCAATATATAGATATACAGATTTTTCATTTCTGGAAAAAATTCACAAAAGGAAAACATTTATGGTTGCGTAATAATTTTTCTACCTTTTTTTCTCAGTTTATAGATACATGCACCGTACTCCTTTTGTTATGTAGTTTTGGTAAAATAGAATGGCAACTATTTGGTAAATTATTAATAGGTGGTTTTTTATTTAAAATATTAGTTGCAGCGTTAGATACACCTTTGTTATATCTAGGTGTCTATTTTTTTAAATCTAAATTTAACCTTAAAACTGGCGAAGAAATCAATCTAGACCTTTCTTAATTTGATACTCTTTATGTTATGCATAGTATGTGATCAATGCATTAGATTATTCTTTTTCTTTATTCTTTGATAAAATTCTATCCATTCTGTTGGGTTAAACTAATTCTATACAATATTTTTGCACCAAATTTGTCCCTAATTACAATCACATATGATTGCTAAGCATCATATCAAAAAAATCTAACAAAGAGTTAACGTATTTGTAGCAACATAAGGATTTACAGATCGTTACTTTAGTAGAAACCCTACGCTATGAAAAAATTTTTAAAAATCTTAGGTGGTATTTTCGCCTTATTACTAATAGCAATCATTGCTATTCCTTTTTTATTTAAAGGTACTATTAAAGACAAAATTAGAGCTGCTATCAATGAGCAAGTCAACGCTACTGTTGATTTTAACGATATAGACATTAGTTTATTTAGCAATTTTCCAAAAGCTGCAGTTGCAGTAGATGGATTATCGGTTATTAACCAAGCTCCTTTTGAAGGAGATACATTAGTGTATACAAAACGTATTGCGATTGCTATGTCTATTACCGAATTGTTTAAAGGCAGTACCGAGGCTATCAATATAAATCAAATTAGTATTGATGATGCATTGGTTACTATTAAAACAGATTCTATCGGAAATGCTAATTATGATATTGCTAAGCCATCAACTACAGAAGAGGCTGCCACAACTACAGAAGAAGAAAGCAGTAGCTCGTTTGTATTTGATCTCAATCATTTTGAAATCAATAACAGTAATTTTATATACAGTGATGCTCAGGGTAAAATCGAAGCTGCATTGCGTGACTTTACCTTAACGGGTAATGGATCTGTATCTGGAGATCAAACTGATCTTGATTTATTGTCTGAGACTAAAGTTTCTGTTGCAATGGACGGTACTGAGTATTTAACTAATAACCATATCGACCTAAAAGCTATTATTGGTTTAGACTTGAAGAATCAAAAATATACGTTTAAAGAAAATGAAGCTCACATCAACCAATTACCTTTAATTTTTGATGGTTTTGTACAATTAAACCCTAAGAATACAGCGGTTGATATTACATTTAAAACTCCTAGTTCTGATTTTAAAAACTTCTTGGCTGTAATTCCTCAAGCATATTCAAAAAGTCTTGATGGCGTAAAAACTGCGGGGAATTTTGGAATCGATGCAATGATCAAAGGGATTGTTGATGATACACATATCCCTACAATGGATATTAAAATTCATGCTGAACAAGCTTCTTTTAAATATCCTGATTTACCAAAAGGAGTTGAAAACATCAACCTTGCTACACAAATTAAAAATACTACAGGTCTCCTTAAAGATACGTATGTAACCATAGACAAGTTAGCATTTACAATCGATCAAGATGTATTTTCTGCTAATGGTAGTTTTAAAAACGTTACCGAAAACATGTTGGTAGATTTAAACATGAATGGCTCTCTTAATCTAGGAAATCTTAATCAGGCATATCCTCTAGATCTTGAGCAAGATCTTAATGGAATGCTTAAAGCCAATATCCATACTAATTTTGATATGAACTCTCTGGAGAAAGAACAATATCAAAAAGTAAATAATACTGGAAATCTTACCTTGAATGATTTCAAGTTTAGCTCGGCTGATCTTCCTAATGAGTTAAACATACAAACTGCTAGTGTAGATTTTAAACCTGGTACGATTGCATTGGATACTATGGAGGCTACAATGGGTAAATCTGATATCAAGGCAAAAGGAGCTATCCATAACTTAATGGGATTCTTATTTGCTAAACAAGATCTTAAAGGAGTATTTGATGTAAACTCTAATGTATTTGCTGTAAATGATTTTATGGTAGCCGATACCAATACAGAGACAACCAACGAAACCGAAACGACTACAGAAGAGCAAACTCCTACAACAACAGATGAGGCTTTAAAAATTCCTTCGTTTATAGATGCAACTCTTAACTTTAATGCCAATACTGTATATTATGATAATCTTACATTAAAGGATACAAAAGGAAGCGTAAAGATTAAAGATGAAACAGCTTCTCTAGATAATGTTACCTCAGCTATTTTTGGTGGTGGGATTGCTTTTAATGGTAATGTTTCTACAAAAAAAGACACTCCATCATTTGGAATGAATTTAGATTTAAGTAAGATTAATATCGCACAATCCTTTACTAGTCTAGACTTACTTAAAGGTTTGGCTCCTATCGCAAAAGCACTACAAGGTGTATTATCTACACAGATCAATCTTAAAGGAGATCTTAATCAAGATTTAACTCCTAAATTAACTTCGCTTACAGGAAATGCTCTTGCAGAGATTTTAAATGCAAAGGTTAGTTCGTCTGAAACACCTTTATTAGCGAGTCTTGATAACGAATTAAAATTCATCAATCTTGACAAATTAAATCTTGAGAAAATTAAAACTAAATTAAGTTTTGATGATGGTAAGATCAATGTAAAACCTTTTGACTTTAAAGTAAAAGATATCAACATCAACGTAGCCGGAAGTCATAGTTTTGATCAAAACATGGATTATAATATTACACTTGATCTACCTGCTAAGTATTTAGGTGGAGATGTCAATAAACTTTTAGCTAAAGTAGATCCTAAAGAAGCGAAAACAATGACTATTGATGTGCCAATTGGTGTTAGTGGTAATTTTACAAGTCCTAAAATTAACCTTGATACCAAAGGAGCAATTTCTCAATTAACAAAGCAACTTATTGCAAAACAGAAAGAAAAAGTAACCAATGATCTTGTTGATCAAGGAACTGGTTTATTAGGAGATTTATTAGGTGGTAAAAAAGACAAGGATTCGACTAAAACAAATACCAATTCGACTGAAGATGCGGTTAAAGATGCTGCAAAAGATATTTTAGGAGGTCTTTTCGGTAAAAAGAAAAAGAAGAAAGATAACTAGTTATAAGAACATTTAATCAGTTCTTAAACTCTTGATAACATAAGCTACATTTATTTTAAATGTAGCTTAACTTTTTTATAAAGTGAAGGTTTCATTTACAGTGGTTTTTACAATTACTTTTAACTACTTGAAATTAAATCTCTTTTTATGAAAATTACAACTTTACTTCTTTTTCTAGTAGCATTTTCCTCTTCTATTATAGCTCAAAAAAAATCAAATGATGCTACTCAAAAATGGATGAAAGGATGGACCAATTTTAATCCCAATGCAACTGTTTATCCTGAGATAGATGAGGTATTACCCCAAATTATAGATTTTGATATTACATTGGATAGTGATACGGTTTATAAATTGTCGGGCAATGTTTATGTAACAGAAAATGCGACCCTTACAATACCCGCTGGAACAATTATACGATGTGATACTAAAAATCCTGCCAGTCTAGTTGTTACCCGAGGCGCAAAACTAATAGCTAAGGGCACAAAAACAGCTCCTATATTATTTACCTCGAACAAAGCTGCACATTCTAGAAATAGTGGCGACTGGGGCGGAATCATCATCATTGGTAATGCTCCTATTAATACTCCAGCTGGTTCTGGTATTATCGAAGGAAATTTTAATCCTAAGTATTCTCTTTTTGGAGGTAACAATAGCGACGAAGAAACGGTCGTTCTATCCTATGTTAGAATCGAGTTTCCTGGAAAAAAAATAAACGCATCCAAAGAACTAAACGGTCTTACATTATATGCAGTAGGTCGTAATTCTATTATTAATAATGTAATGGTTAGTTATTCTGCCGATGATTCTTTTGAGTGGTTTGGTGGGCAAACCAATTTCAACAATTTAGTTTCGCTTAAAGCAAAAGATGATGATTTTGATATTACAATGGGGTCTCAAGGGGTTTTGAATAATATCACAGCAATTCGTCATCCATATATCTCTGATACTAGTGGTTCTTATGCAATTGAGATTGATGGGTATGATAAAAACTCTAGTTTTTTAACTGCTACATCTCTTTCTACTATTACTATTACAAATGCTACGCTAATTAATTTAGCCGATCATAGTAATTTTCAACATACGGCTGCTGCAATTTCATCAAAAAACATGGCCAAATTACATATTAAAGATTCTCGAATCTCTGGATTTTCAAATGTTGTTAAATTTGATAAAAGTTATACTTCGTTTTCTGGATTAACACAATCTTTTTCTTTAGAAAATAGCCTTTTTAATGTTCATGGAAAAGCGGTCTCTGCTACATTCGAATTGAACCCAAAAACACAGAACCTACTGAAATACAATCGATTTACATCTGAATTCAAAAGTGTTTCTGAGCTTTTTATAGCACCATTAAGCGAAAAAAAGCCTAAATTCACGTTACGCAATCCATTGGATAATTATACAGTGATGCAGTAAATCATAAAAAACCAATTACTTATTACCATGAAAACTTTACATCTAATCGCATTTGTGATACTCTGTTCTATAAGTATCGGCAATGCACAAACCAAAAAGAATACTTTTTTTGAACAACATTCACTCATCAATAAATTCCACACTATTGATGAACTTGAGGCTCTTAAAAAAGGAGATTTAGTTAATTTATATCTAGAACGCACCAAAGAGATACTAATTGTAATACCGTATTTATCGCTCAGCAATGAGCCTAATGTAACTTTGCATGATATCGGTATTAAAGAGAATTCTCATAATTTAAAAGTATTAGAAAAACACCATAAATCAAATCAAGCTGCATATCAAAGTACCAGAGATATGGTTACAGAATTTATTCCTTATGCAGATACTGATAAAATAATTTGGGCAATTCTTTACTTTGAAGAAATCATAAAAAAAACAAGAATTGGTGTCAACGGAAACTTCTAATTATCAACACCTAACATCTAATCATAAAAAAGCAGTGGTAATTCACTGTTTTTTTTATTTCGTAAATTCTTCTTCAAACTATATTATTTGCAATACTTTATAATAAAAAACTGTTAACATATTTTTTTTTTGTAATCAAGATCACAAAACTTCGACTTAATAGATATAAAAAACAATTCTCTATAATTTCAATAGAGTAAAACTCAAAAGGCTTAATTAATTACTTAAATAACTGTAATCGCTTACATTATGAAATCAAAATATATACTACCCCTCGCAGCGATACTATTATCAATCACATTAGGATTTTCTCAAGAAACTCTTCAAAAAGAAAATATGGGATGGATGGAAAACTGGACCAATTTTGAAGTAAATAAAACTGATTATCCTACTTATGATGAAATTTTACCTAATGTAATTTCTTCTGATTTAAATCTAAATAGTGATATAACGTATCTTATTACTGGTACTGTATATGTAATAGAGGGAGCTACATTAACCATCCCTAAAGGAACAATCATTAGATGCGATTATGAAGATCCTGCAAACTTAGTAGTTTCAAGAGGTTCTAAACTTATTGCTGAAGGTACTAATGCTGATCCTATAGTTTTTACTTCTAATAAGTCTCCTAATTCTAGAAGTAATGGTGATTGGGGCGGTATTTCGATTTTAGGAAATGCTGAAACAAATACTATAGAAGGAAAAGAAAATTTAATTAAAGGACATTTTGAAACTCAACACTCTGTATATGGAGGTACAAATAATGACGAGGAAACTACAATTTTGAAATATGTACGAATAGAGTTTGGAGGAAAAAGTCACAACCAATCCAAAGTTAATGGATTATCATTATATGCATTAGGAAAAAAATCTGTTGTAGAAAACATAATGGTTAGTTATTCTGCTGATGATTCTTTTGAGTGGCATGGTGGTCAAGTAGTTGCAAAAAACTTAATCTCTTACAAATCAAATGATGATGATTATGATTTTACAGCTGGTTTTCAAGGAGAATTAGTCAATGTTATGGCTATAAGACATCCATATATTGCTAGTAGTAAAGGTTCTTATGCTATAGAAATTGACGGTATAAAGCCTTCAAGCATTCCTGAAAAAAGTAAAATCACATCTGTAGATATTACAGGTGCTATATTGATAAGTCTAGCAGACGAATCTAATTTTAATTATACAAAAGCAGCAATATCTTTAAACAATCAAGCAAAGTTATATATCAATGATTCAAAAATTTCTGGATTTTCTGACGTAGTTAGACTAGATAAATCATATAATACATTAGCTTTGATCCAAGAATCATTTAATCTTGATAATAGTTTTTTCAATATTCATAAAAAAGGAGTTATATTAAACAACAAACTATCTGATTTAGCGCAGCTTGCATTAAAATACAATCGATTTACAAAAGTATTTCAACATGTATCTGATCTTTTTAGCGACCCCACTGATTCTGCTAATCCACAGTTTACATTAAAGAAATCACTTAATAATTATATGGTTATACAATAAAACACATGACAACACAACAAAACTAACAAACAAAACAAATTAGGAAAACAACAACAAAATGAAAAATTCAATCTTAACATTAATCGTGTTTATCTTTTCTTTGAATGCTTTACATGCCCAAAAAGAAAACATTTTTTTTACAAATGATAAACTGTCAAATAAGTTTCACACTATTGATGAATTAAAAGATTTAAATAAAGGAGAATTAATTAATCTCTATAGTGAACGCGTTCGCGAAATTATGATTATCCTACCTTATCTACCATTAGCGAATAAACCTGGGGTTAGCATGAGAGATGTAGGAATTACAGAAACATCTGACAATGTAAAAATTGTAAAGAAAAATAATGAAATTGCTGATCGTGCATATGAATATACACAGAACACAATTAACACTTTAATTCCTTACGCAGATACAGATAAAATCATCTGGTCTATTCTTTATTTTGAAGAAATGATTAAAGAAATGCGACTTGGAACCAATGGTAGAATTTAATCCAGTTACACCGCATATATTATCATAAAAAATACCTTTAGTAAGTTTTATCCTACTAAAGGTATTTTAATTTTCTTCTAACGTACATATTTTGAGGTTAATGCGTATGCAATATTCATAAACTCATAGTAACTTAGTAATCAAATAGATAGATACAATTATCTGTATATCCTCCATATCTAAATTGATTATTATGAAATTGAAACACACATATATTTTAATTATAATATATATTTTAGCCACTCTTTTTGCTTCTCCTTATATTACTTATTCTCAAATTTTTGATGAAACCAATGACCGTTGGTCTAAAGGATGGACCAATTACGAACCTAATAATACTACATACCCAAAAGCAGAACAAACTATTTCTGGTACAATCACTTCTGATACTTTCCTTAATAATGAAACAACATATCTTTTAACAGGTGATGTTTATGTTACCAACAATGCTTCTCTTACAATACAAGAAGGAACTATTATTAGATGTGATACTGAAAATGTTGCTAATTTAATTATTACTCGAGGTGCAAAACTTATTGCTGCTGGCTCTAGAGCTTACCCTATTGTTTTTACCTCAAACAAAGCACGTAAATCTAGAAATAATGGTGATTGGGGCGGAATTATAATTGCTGGAACAGGTAAAGTGAATACTGTTTCTGGTAATGCTATCATTAAAGGAAAAATCAATCCACAATATGCTATTTATG
The DNA here is from genome assembly GCA_947498595.1 of uncultured Aquimarina sp. Classification (GTDB taxonomy): domain Bacteria; phylum Bacteroidota; class Bacteroidia; order Flavobacteriales; family Flavobacteriaceae; genus Aquimarina. Next base: position 192,528 of record CANMKX010000005.1, on the reverse strand, counting down.
GCGGAACTGATAGCAAACAAGAAACAACTATCATAAGGTATGTACGAATAGAATTTGCTGGTAATACATCCAGAAGAGGTCATCAAGAAGGAGGTTTAGCTCTTTTTGGTATCGGTGAAAATTCAATCATCAACAATATCATGGTGAGCTATTCTGGTCAAGATTCTTTTAAATGGAGAGGTGGTAAATGTCATTTAAAAAATTTGATTTCCTTAAAAGCTCATGATGATGATTTTGATCTTTCAAAGGGTTTTATTGGAACTCTTAGTAATATCATTGCCTTGAGACACCCATACATTACTAGCCCTTTTGGCTCGTATGCACTAGAAGTAAATGGATATGATTCTGACCAGGGATATATTAAACCAAAAGACTTAACAGATATCACAATTACCAATGCAACACTCATTAATTTATCAGACAAAACGAACTATCAACATACTACTGCAGCCATTTACTCTAAAAATTCTGCTATTGTTTATATCTCAAATTCACAAATCTCAGGTTTCTCTGATGTTGTAAAATTTGATAAATCTTATCAATCTTTAACCAATATTAATCAACACTTCAATATGGATAACAGTTTTTTTAATATCCATAACAAAGGTGTTTTAGCAACTATTGCTATTAAAAATAATACCGAGGTTTTAAAATACAATCGATTTACTAAAGATTTTAAAAGTGCTGAAGAATTATTTATTGACCCATATAATAAAATCACCCCCAAATTTAACTTGAAGAAATCCACAAATAACTACATGGTTGTACAGTAATTATTACCCCGAAAAATCCATTTTTTTGATCCCAAATCAAAACAAATGAACATTTAACCTACTTAATTATTTATTGTAAACAACTCTTCTCTTTTACTGCTAATGAGAAGAGTTTTTTTCGACAAAAAAACAAAACACAACTAGCTGATTAAAAAGTATTTAACTTATAAAAAACAACACTTAAACCAGATTATTTGTAAGGTTTACCCACTTAATTCGACGCAAAAAATGATCATATTTTTAACAATTTTCATGTAAGCATTAAAGGTGATTCTCCACTAATTTGGTATGGAATCATTATATTTATTTTTAGGAATCATAGCAGCGGCAATTGGAGCAATTCCATTAGGTGCTGTTAATATAGCTGTTATCAACACAACTATTAATGAAGGCATCAAAAAAACGCCAAAATTAATTACTGCTGCTGGTTTTGCTGAGATTCTTTTAGCTTTAATTTCGCTATATTTTAGCATGCTATTATTACCCTTTTTTCAAAATAATAGCTGGATACAATATGTTATAATTGCATTATTTTTAGTAGCAGGTACATTTTTTTTAAAGAAGAAGCCTCAAAAAGAAAAAGAACCAAAATGTTCTAAATTGCAATTCAAAATGTTAACTGGTTTTTCTTTAGGTGTTTTAAATCCTCCTGTAATTATTTACTGGATGTTGGCAATAGCTTATCTTAATGAACAATCTATTGAGCTAAACCCTAAATTACCCTTACTTAATTTATCATTATTTGCTATTGGAGTATTTATAGGTAAAATTTCTACTTTATTTGTTTTTGCTAAAGCTAGCTTAAAATTGAAACAGAAGACAAACTACATCAGCGAAAACACTCCAAAACTAATTGGCTTTGCCTTGCTTATTGTAGCAATGTTGCAAGGTATTAAAATCGCAATAGGATAGTTAATTATTAAATATAATATTCCACACTCCGTAAAAATCTATTTAAAAATCATAAAAAAATCTCCTAAAAATAATTTTAGGAGATTTTTTCATTTTAGATCTTTTTTATTTATTGAATATCAATATCCACTACAAGCCCTTCATTATTTCTTACATTAAATACAGTTCCATCTTCAAAAATTAAATACTGCCCTTTAATTCCTTTTAATACTCCTGTAAATTCCGGTGTCTTTTCCAGATTTAAGCTTTTAACTTTCTCAGGGTATTGCAATACTGGAAATTCTATTTCTGTTTCTTTATTAGAAGCTATATAATAAGCTTTTGCTTCCTCTGGAATATATTCTTTCAATTTATCTCTATGTACCACCAAGCTTTCATCTTCCACATCATTTTTCAACATTTTTCGCCAGTTGGTTTTATCGGCAACATAATCTTTAAGTGCTACTTCGGTTATTCCTGCTAAATATCGATTAGGGACTTCAACTATTTCTATTGCTTCATGAGCTCCTTGATCAATCCATCTCGTTGGAACTTGTGTCTTTCTAGTAACTCCAACTTTTACATTGCTAGAATTTGCGAGGTATACAATATGAGGTTGTAATTGTACTTTTTTTTCGTATTCTAAATCTCTATCCTCTATATCTAAATGAGCTGTACTTAGCTCAGGCTTCATGATCCAATCCCCAACATCTGGTTGTTTATAAAAATCATCATAACAATATCCTTGTCTATAAATCTTCTTGTTTTCCCCACAAGCTAAACATTGATATTTAACAAATCGTATCGTCAACTCTTTATCTAGCAATTGATTGACTTGTATAAAGTCTGAATCAAACACAAGATAATATTGTATAGGTGCCTTTAACTCTGTTTGCATTTTTCTCAGCACTCCTTGATATTGCATAAAATTTCGCTTATATAATTAATATCGTATTATTGTTGTAATATTTTTTAGTACCTTGGAATACATTTAAACAAAAATATTAGCATTTTTTCTGCCTAAAGATACATTAAAATATGCCAATTCCTTTAGTAAATTCTCTTGCCAGCTGGTTCTTAAAGAAACGTTTTCATCAAATGGAACTCTTTCTTAAATACCCTAATGATGTACAAAATGAACTCTTACAAACACTTATAGAATATGCTAAGAATACCGAGTTTGGTAAACAATACGATTTTGATTCTATAAAAAATTACGAAACATTTGCCGAACGAGTTCCTGTACAATCTTATGAAGGCTATGAGCCAATGATTGAACGTAGTCGATTGGGAGAAAATAATATTTATTGGCCAACTCCTATCAGATGGTTTGCAAAATCTAGCGGTACGACTAATGCCAAAAGTAAATTTATTCCTGTTAGTCAACAATCATTAGAAGAGTGTCATTATGCTGCCGGAAAAGATTTGCTGTGTATGTATCTTAATAATAATGAAGGCTCTAAATTATTTCAAGGAAAAGGATTACGCTTAGGAGGAAGTAAAGAATTATACAAAGAAAATGGTACCTCTTTTGGAGATTTATCAGCAATTTTAATAGATAACATGCCTTTTTGGGCCGAATTTAGCTCTACACCTAGTAATGAAATTTCATTAATGAGTGATTGGGAAATTAAAATGCAGGCCATCGTACAAGAAACTATTTATGAAAATGTAACAAGTCTTGCTGGGGTTCCTTCTTGGATGTTAGTGCTGTTAAATCAGGTATTAGAAACGACAGGGAAACAAAATTTATTTGAAATATGGGATAATCTTGAAGTCTATTTTCATGGTGGAGTGAGTTTTGATCCATATATAGATCAATACAAAGCTATTTTACCTAAAAAAGATTTTAAGTTTTACGAAATCTACAATGCTTCTGAAGGTTTCTTCGCTATTCAAGATCGAAATCATTCTTCAGAATTATTATTAATGCTTGATTATGGAATTTTTTATGAATTCATCCCAATGGACTCTTATGGTAATGAAGACGAAAGAATCATTCCTTTAAGTCAAGTCGAAGTTGGTAAAAACTATGCTATTGTAATTACGACTAATGCCGGATTATGGCGCTATAAAATAGGAGATACAGTTCGTTTTACTTCAACCAATCCATATCGTATCAAAGTATCTGGTCGTACAAAACATCATATCAATGTCTTTGGAGAAGAATTAATTATTGAAAACGCTGAAGCTGCTCTTAGAAAAACCGCCAAACAAACTAATTCTGAAATCATAGATTATACAGCTGCTCCTATATTTATGCAAGGTAGAGAAAAAGGAGCTCACGAATGGATGATTGAATTCAAGAAACGTCCTTCTGATATAAATGAATTTACTAAAATCCTAGATCTCTCTTTACAAGAGGTAAATAGTGATTATGAAGCTAAACGATTTAACAATACAACTCTTAATTTGTTAAAAGTTCATATTGCTCGCAAAGATTTATTTTATGACTGGCTTAAATCTCGTAATAAGTTAGGGGGTCAACATAAAATACCTAGACTTTCGAATAAAAGAACATATATCGAAGAACTTTTAGAAATCAATAGTACTCTTGTTAGTAAAATTGTATAACATCAAGTGTCTTTTATTATACCTAAAAGTTACCTTAATGCTATCTTTTTTATCAAATCTGATTTTATTTGACGTTTTACAATGATTTTCATTAGTTATTCTGTAAGTTTTCTTGAATAAATCAGACTTTTATGAGACAATAATCATCAAAAAAAGAGTCTTTTTGTGTATTTCATCGTTTAAATACGTTTTTTCATCCAAAAAGCATTGAATAATTTCACAACATAACTCTTTCATATTAAATTCGTTATCGTTAAAAAACAAAGTATTTGACATGAAAAAATTAGTTTTTAGTTTAGTTTTTATCTTTTCTGCTCTAGTAACATTTGCTCAAGAAAGTGACTCTATATTAGCTGAAGAGACAAAAGAAATTTCAATTTCAGAGACAATTACTGAATCGAAAACTACAAATATAGCACATACAAAATCTACAAATACTGCTAATAAGAATATTTCTAAAGTTGATTTTTATAAATCATTAATACGTAAAAACAATTTAGATATTAGTCTTAAAAACAAAGCTGTTTTAATCGCTAAAAAGACTGCTACTAAAACTACAGAGACTAGTACTGGTAAGTAATAGATAGATTTTAAAACATATACAATAAAAAAAGAGCTTTCTGTAATAAGAAAGCTCTTTTTTATTGTATGTAATAATCAACTTTTAAGAAACTGCTTTTAATTTCTTTATTGTTGATTTATTAAGCTTTTGCTCTGCATACTCTCTTGTTACTTCAAACTCAGATTCTGAACTATCAGGAAGTTCGTACATTGCATCAGTAAGAATAGCTTCACATAAAGATCGTAATCCTCTTGCTCCTAATTTATATTCAATTGCTTTATCTACAATATATCCTAATGCGTCATCAGAGATATTAAATTCAATTTCATCCATTCCAAACAGTTTTGTATACTGCTTGATAATAGCATTTTTAGGCTCTGTAAGGATCGCTCTTAATGTTTTAGCATCTAATGGATCCATATGAGAGAGAACAGGCAATCTTCCTATAATTTCAGGGATTAATCCAAAATCTTTTAAGTCTTTTGGAATAATGTATTTTAATAGGTTATCCTTCTCAATAACATCTTCGCTCATAGAAGCACTAAACCCTACTGCTTGCATGTTTAAACGCTTTTGAATAACTCTTTCAATACCATCAAAAGCACCTCCAGCAATAAATAGAATATTTTCTGTATTTACTTCGATAAACTTTTGATCAGGATGTTTACGCCCACCTTTAGGCGGAACATTAACAACAGTTCCTTCTAATAATTTTAATAAAGCTTGCTGTACACCTTCACCCGAAACATCTCTAGTAATACTAGGGTTATCACTTTTACGTGCTATTTTATCGATTTCATCAATAAAAACAATACCTCTTTGTGCTTTCTCTAAGTTATAATCAGCAGCTTGTAGTAAACGAGTTAATATGCTTTCAACATCTTCTCCTACGTAACCAGCTTCTGTTAATACAGTAGCATCCACAATAGCTAAAGGTACGTTTAACATCTTAGCAATTGTTTTTGCCATTAATGTTTTACCAGTACCTGTTTGTCCAACCATTATGATATTACTTTTTTGAATTTCAATATCATCATCGCTAACGGGCTGTAATAATCTTTTGTAATGATTATAAACAGCAACGGCCATAATTTTTTTAGTAAATTCCTGCCCTATCACATATTCATCCAAAAACTTTTTAATCGCAATTGGTTTGCGTAAAACTAATTCATTACTAAGTTCATTTTCGCCTTCATCTTTAGCTTCTTCTACAACTATTCCATGTGCCTGTAGAATACATCTATCGCATATATGTGCATCTAACCCAGCGATTAATAAATTTGTTTCTGGTTTTTTTCTTCCACAAAAGGAACATTCTAAATCTTCTTTCGCCATGTAATCATCTTTTTCTTATCCCAAAAAACGGGTTTTATTTTTAATGAATAACTTTTGAAATATATCAACTACTATACTCTAGTCAATATTTCATCAATCATTCCATATTCTTTAGCTTTATCAGCTCTCATCCAATAATCTCTATCACTATCCTCATAAACTTTATCATATGTTTGTCCTGAGTGTGTTGCGATTATTTCATACAACTCTTTCTTTAAAGTAAGAATTTCTCTCGCTGTAATTTCTATATCACTTGCTTGACCTTGAGCTCCTCCTAATGGTTGGTGGATCATTACTCGACTATGCTTTAATCCAGATCTTTTTCCTGCTTGACCTGCACATAATAATACAGCACCCATAGATGCAGCCATCCCTGTACATATAGTTGCAACATCTGGTTTGATAAATTGCATTGTATCATATATTCCTAATCCAGCATATACACTTCCACCTGGTGAATTAATGTAGATTTGAATATCTTTATTTGCGTCTGTACTTTCTAAAAACAGCAATTGTGCTTGAATAATATTAGCAACTTGATCATTGATTCCTGTTCCTAAAAATATGATACGATCCATCATCAATCTAGAGAACACATCAAATATTGCAATATTCATTTGACGTTCCTCAATAATATTAGGTGTCATTCCTACTGGATACATACTGCTAATAATATCATTGTAATAATTACTATTGATACCGTGATGTTTTGTTGCGTATTTTTCAAATTCTTTTCCGAAATCCATATAGCTTGTTTGATTTTTTATTTAAAAAAAGGCGCTATACCATAAACTGGTTTAACGCCTTAAATATAAGTATAAATTCTCTGATTTATGTATTCTTTCTTATTTGTAAACTTCTTTTACAAAATCATCAAAACTTAATTCTTTTTTATCCATTTCTACATTTTCTTTATAGAATGTAATTAATTTTTGACTCATCAATTGATCAGAAATTCGCTTTGCTTCATCTCTATTAGATAGTACTCTATTGATAATACCATCCAACTCTTCACCTTCTGGTACAGGTTGACCATATTGTGCCATTTGACCTGCGATTAACTCCTTTGTGAATTCTTTGATCTCATCTGCAGTTACTTGAAGGTTGTTATCTGTGATAATTTTCCCTTCAATTAATTGAAAACGTAATCCTTTTTCACTTTTTTGGTATTCTTCTTTAGCTTCATCTTCAGTTAATGGCTTCTCTCCTGTTGTACGGATCCATTTTTGTAAGAATTCTGCTGGCAAGTCAAAAGTTGTATTTTCTAATACACTTTCTGTGATATCATTTAATAATTGCTGATCAGTTTGTTGAACAAATTGACGTTCACCATCTTCTTTGATCTTTTCTTTTAATTCTGTAACAGTTGTTACAGTATCTGCTGGAAACAATTTATTAAATAATTCTTGATCTAATTCTGCTAGTTCTTGAACATTGATTTCTGCTATTGTAAAAGTAACTTCGATATCTAATCCTTCTGCTACTTCTTTCTCAACACCTAATGCTGCTACTAAATCTTGTTCTTCATTAAATAAGCTTTTTGTTTTAAGTGTTAAAACATCACCTACTTTAGATCCTAAGAATTTATCCGCATTTCTTTTCCCTTTAATTTTATCTAAAGAGATTGTAGTATCGTTATTAATTTCTTTTTCTTCGTTAACAAAAGATCCTTTAATTAAAACACCTTCTTCAACAACTTCTTTAGAAACTAATTTTCCATATTGTTTTTGAATTGTTTCTACTTGATTATCAATCATTTCTTCAGTAGCAACAATTGTATAATGAGTTACAGCTTTATCTCCTGTAAATTTAACTTCAAATTTTGGAGCTAATCCTAATTCGAACTCAAATGAATAACTTTCTGCATCCCAGTCAAAATTATCTTGTTCTTTTGGTAATGGATTTCCAAGAACATCTAATTTTTCTACAACTAAATATTTATTTAAAGATTCTTGCAATAGTTTATTAACTTCATCAACCAATACTGCCTTTCCATATTGCTTCTTCACTAATCCCATTGGCACATGTCCTTTTCTAAATCCTGGGATGTTTGCATTTTTACGATAGTCCTTAAGAACTTTTTCTACATTACTGTTATAATCTTCTTTAACGATATCAACAGTGATTACAGCATTTAAATCGTCTAATTGCTCTTTTGAAATATTCATTATCTCTACTTTTTAATACTAAAAATTGGGATGCAAAAGTACTATTTTTTTACATCCCAACAAAGTTTTAACTTACTGAACAACAGTTATTTTTTATCATCCTTCAATAATGAATGCAATATAGATTGAAATACTGAAAGCAAAATACTAAAAATTATTGCTGATAACCACCCATTTACATTAAATCCACTTATAAAATAATCTGCAAATAAAATTATTGCTGCATTTATTATAATTAAAAATAAACCGAGTGTAACTATAGTCGCAGGCAAGGTAAATATGACTAAAATTGGTTTCAAAAATGCATTTAAAAAAGACAAAACTAAAGCAACAATCACAGCACTTATCATAGAATTGACAGTAACACCTGGTAATATTTTTGACAATACGATTACAGCTATTGCGCTTAATAATATTTTTAATATAAATCTCATTATAATGTTTTTAATTTCACTTAAGGTACTTAAAATTATAGTCATAAAAAAAACTCTAGCTCAAATTGAGCTAGAGTTTTTTTATGTAATTCTCGACAATTCTTTAGTTCACTTCATTACTTAATGTAACAGTTCCAAAATCACCTGGATTTACATTAGGTACTGTTGAACCATATGTTGTATTAATTGCATCTATAATACCATTAGCTGTTAAAGCATATCCTCTAGGAGATGGGTGAACACCATCTAAAGAAAATCCTCCTCCAGTTACAAAAGCTGAAGTAACGATTCCTCCATCAAATGCTAAACCTCCATTAGCTACTTGTGCTAATACACTTCTTGCATCAAAAAACGCTAATTCGTTAGCTGTAGCAATAGCCTGAATAGTTGCATTATAACTTGCTTGTGCAGTAGAAATCATTGTTTGTTCGTCTGTTGTTAATACATATTGATCAGCCAAAGGAACAGCCAAACCTATTACAGAGGCTGGATTAGCAGGATCTGCTAATGTACCTATAACAGAACTAGATGTTAACACTAATAAATCTTCAGAAGTTGCTTGTCTTAAATTCAATAATTGAGGGTTAAACGAAGATAAGTCTGTTAAATCTTCATCTAAAATCACTACTGCATTTTGCCCTTCTGAAAAAGAAATTTGACGTCTCTCACCTTCTTCTGCTGAGATAGCTCCTCCTGCAACTAATTGGTTAACTCCTAAATTGTAAGCATTATATTGTACTGTTAGGAATGCAGCTGTAGCTGCATCCAAAGGAATAGCGTTATAAGGTACTGTTGTAAAAAATGGTAATGATGTTACATCTGGTAAGTTTATTAAAACTCCTTTTGCTCCATTTGCAGTTAATCCATTTACCAATTCAGTATACACTCCTCCAAAAACGGTAGGATCTGTAATATCATTTCCTCCATAAGTAGTTGGATCAAGATTACCTGTTTGGTCAACACCAACTCCACCAGAAGTAGCAAAACTTAACACATCATTATTTCCTATCCACAGACTAAAGAAGCTTGGATTTTGAGATACTGCATCCCCTAAAACCGTTGCGTCATCTGCAGAAGCAAATCTCACATAATAAGGATTTGCCGCTCCAGTTGCTAGATTAGCTGCACTACCATACCCTGGGGCTATTAAATGAAAACTTTTTGCTCCTGGTACTCCTACATTATTAAATGATGCATTTAGATTTGTTGTAATTTCGGTTGTAGGTGTTCCACCTGTATATACCGCTGGCGCAGGATTTCCTGCCGCATCAAATGCTAACACTAATCGATTACTCAAAGATTGAGTACCTCCTATTAAAGCTCCTCCTGTATTATCTGCCATTAGCGGTTGTGTAAACTCACCGCCACCTGCTAATGCAAATTGCTTAGACATTATATTAGGATACGAATTTTCTTGCCCTGTTATGTATAATGCTCCATCTGCAAAACCAGCAGTAAGAGAATTTCCTACAGCTACATAATTAGAAAAATCAGCTTGTCCGCTAGTATAAAAATCTCCTTCGTTAATAGGATTGTCAAATTCAGGCTCACAGGCAACAAGCCCTAGAGCTACAATTGCTATATATTTTAAGTTATTCTTCATTGCTATATCTTTTTCAAGTATTATAATTTGTAGGTAATTCCTAATCCAGGAACAAATGCGCTAGACTTATAAGTTCCGTTAAATGGTACATTTTGTCCATTCTCTTGGTAAAAATCGTATGATGCGTCTACCTCTTTAAATCGCACATATAAGAATGAAGCATCAATTGCTAAATGCTCATTAATATCAAAAGATAATCCTGCTGTAAAATTGTTACTATCGTTACGAGGTGTTTCAGGCGCAAAAAATCCATCTTGTACTGGTGACTCATCAAAATAATACCCGGCTCTTAAAGCTAATTTATCCAATGCTTTGTATTCTACCCCTACGCGGTATATACTTGAATTTTTATAATTTCTTGGGTTTACAGAATCTGGATTCGTTGGGCTTGCAAAATCAACATCTAACGATTCATATACATTCCAATATGCTCTATCAAATTGAAAAGCTACTAACCATTTATCATTAACTTGATAAGATGCTCCCAGTGATAATTCGGCTGGTAAAGGTAATGATGCATCAAATGTTGTATCAACAAATGGTGTTGCTGGTGAATTTGGGATATTACTAAAATCAGCATCTCCTCCTTCTGCATCCATAATGATCTCTGATCGATAATTAAATCCAATACGCAAATCTTCTACTGGTGTAAACATTGCTCCTATTGACCAACCCCAAGCTGTAACATTTGTAGCATCAATTGTTACATTACTTCTATTACCGTCAATATCTGTTAGTGTTCTATTCAAGTTTCTATTTAGATTAACAGATCCTGATACATAAATAGGTCCACCTCCAATACTAAACTTATCAGAAATTTTTATAGATACTAAAGGCTGAATATAGATTGCCGCTAATTCGATATCATTTACTAAATGAGATCCTGCCCAATCTTTTTCCCATTCAACTCTACTTCCATATGGTGTAGAAATATTTAAACCTAAAGCTAACCAATCATTTACTTTGTATGACGCATATAGATAAAATGGCGTTCCAACCGGACTATCTGTCTCTGCATATTGCCCTAATTGCTCATTTTGCCATACTACATCAGAGAATACTGCACTTACTCCACCTGAAATATTGAGTTTATTTTCTAAATAAATCAAACCCGCAGGGTTAAAAAATGCTAATTCTGCATTATTGACTACAGCTACACCCGTATGCCCCATAGCAAGAGAGCGTTGCCCTTGTAAGCCTACACGGTAACCACCAGCATAAATACTAGCAGAAACTATTAGTGCAACAGCTAAAAATAAATTTCTCATCATAATAAATTTGTTTGTCGTTCTTGGTTATTTTAAAATTACAAGCACTCAAATTTAACATAATTTACATATTTCGCAATTATTTAATGCATTTATTATGCATGCACAACATTTTTACATCGTTTTTTAACATATTTATTATGCAAGCATAATATTATCTGCTATTCAATATTTCGTGCGTAATTAAAAAAGCTTCAAAGAAAACATCCCTGAAGCTTAATTATTCATACATATTTTATTAAATCACTAAACATAACTCAATACAGCATTATAAAACTCTATTGGCTTTTCTGCATGTAACCAATGTCCTGCACCTTCAATAATTTCAATATTATTTTTTGGAAAATGTTCATTAATATTGATTTTATCTTCTTTTAAGATGTAATTAGACTTCTCTCCTTTGATAAAAAGAGTCGATTTATTATAAATCATTCCTTTTTCCAAAGGTTTTCCTATTTCTTCTATATTATCTATTAATGCGGGTAAGTTAAATCGTACATCTAATTTTCCTTTTTCAATCCAATAAACACTTTTTAAAAGAAATTGTCTTGTTCCAATTTCTTTAATATACTTACTTAAAAATTCATCTGCTTTGCTTCTTGATGACAATGCATTATCATCATTTTTTAACGCTTGAAGTCCTTCTAAAATAACTTGATGGTGTTGTGGGTAAAATTTAGGCCCTATATCTGCTATTATTAGTTTAGCTATCACATCTGGATAATACATAGCAAAAAGCATCGCCGTTTTACCTCCCATAGAATGACCTAATAAAGTAATATCTGTCAAATCATGATCATTACAATATTCTTTTAAATCTTCAACTAATACTTTATAATTAAAATCATCACTATGTGGACTTCTTCCATGATTTCGTTGATCAATAAGATGTACTTGAAAACCTCTTTCAGCTATTTTTCTCCCTAAGGTTTTCCAATTATCTCCCATACCAAGAAAACCGTGTAATATCAAAAAAGGTTTTCCTGTTCCAAATACATTTCCGTGTAATTTCATATTACTTTAATTTTCGTAAATACATATTAATTACATTCTCTAATCCTAGATATAATGATTCACTAATCAAAGCATGTCCTATAGAAACTTCTAAAAGTTCTGGGATATTCTCCTTAAAAAACTGAATGTTTTCTAATGATAAATCGTGTCCTGCATTTAACCCGAGGCCTAAATCAAATGCTAATTTCGCACTATCTATATACGGGTTAATTGCATTTTTATTCCCTTTACTATAACCTTCGGCATATGCTTCGGTATATAATTCGATACGGTCTGTTCCCGTATCTTTTGCTCCATCAATCATACCTAATATTGGATCCACAAAAATTGATGTTCTAATATCGTTTCTTTTGAATTCACTAATTACTTCTTGTAAAAAAGTCTTATGTTTTATAGTATCCCAACCAGCATTACTCGTTATAGCGTCTATAGCATCTGGAACTAATGTTACTTGTGTTGGTTTTATTGCGATTACTAAGTCTATAAATTTAGGAATTGGGTTTCCTTCGATATTATATTCTGTGTGAACGATTGGTTTTAAATCGTATGCATCTTGGTATCTTATATGTCTTTCATCTGGTCTAGGATGAATTGTTATTCCTTCCCCTCCAAACCGTTGTACATCAGCAGCTACTTTTACAAGGTTAGGTGTATCTCCTCCTCTTGAATTTCGTAATGTAGCTATCTTATTTACATTAACACTTAATTTAGTCATGACCTTTACAATTAATTTGATCACAAAAATACAAACTTGAAAATGCTTTAAGTTCTTTAATTTTGATTATTTTGCATAAAAAAGTCGTTAAAAAATGAATACACATTTACAAATAATCAACGAGATTTCAGCTTTACAAATAGATGCTAAAATTGAAGATGTTCAGCTTTTTTTTAATGAATTAACCTATTCTCATTTTCCGGTTCTTAAAGATGGCATATATCTAGGATCTATAGCTGAAGCAGATATTAGAAACACTGAGGTTGAAATAACACTTAAAGATCTTCAATATTCACTTGAAGGTTTTTATGTTCGTAATGACGCCAATTGGTTAGATATTCTAGAGTCTTTTGCTCAAAACAGTAGCAATATCATGCCTGTATTAGACCATGACAATACTTATTTAGGTTATTTTGAGCTTAATGATATCATGCATTTATTTAATGATACTCCTTTTTTAAATGAACCTGGAGATATTCTTATTTTAGAAAAAGGACTTTCTGATTATTCTTTCAGTGAAATTAGTCAAATCATAGAATCTAATAACGCAAAGATTTTAGGCTTATTTATTTCTCAAATAGAAAATGATATAGCTCAAGTTACTGTAAAATTAGGAAATAGTGATATTAATAATATTATCCAAACTTTTAGGAGGTATGGATACAACCTTATTTCGCAACATCAAGAAGATGCTTTTTTAACAGATTTAAAGGAACGTTCTGAGTACTTAAAAAAATATTTAGATATGTAACTCCCTAATAATGTTCTTACCTTTGCATCTTGAGAAAACAACTAATCAAAATGACATTAGATGAAAATAGGGATTTATGGTCAATTTTATCATAAAAATTCTGGTATATATATCCAGCAACTTTTAGAAGCTTTAGATCGCAATAATATTGAAGTAGTTATTGAAAAAAGGTTTTTAGAATTAATTAATTTACATGATGATATTGACAAAACATATTCACATTTTAGCACTTTTGAAGAATTAGATCATTCTTATGATTTATTTTTTAGTATTGGTGGTGATGGAACTATATTAAAAACAATCACTTATGTACGTGATCTAGGGATTCCCATAGCCGGAATTAATACAGGGAGACTAGGTTTTCTTGCAACTATACAAAAAGAAGAGATTCAAGAAAGTATTGATGCTATTTTACAAAAACGTTTTAAAATTTCATCGAGAAGTTTATTATCTATAGAATCGCATCCTTCAAACGATGAATTTGGCGTATTAAATTTTGCCATGAATGAAATAGCAGTTAGCAGACGTAATACTACTTCTATGATTACAGTGCATACAAGCTTAGATGATGAATTTTTAACATCTTACTGGGCAGATGGACTTATTGTTTCTACCCCAACAGGTTCTACTGGCTACTCACTTAGTTGTGGAGGGCCTGTGATTATGCCTGAAGCAAAAAATATAGTATTAACACCAATAGCACCGCATAATTTAAATGCAAGACCTCTAGTTATACCAGATAATAAAGAGATAAAACTTCAGATTTCTGGTAGAGAAGATGATTATTTGGTTTCTCTTGATTCTAGGATACACACCTTACCTAATGAAGCCATAGTTACTATTAAAAAAACATCATTTGATATAAAAATGGTAATTCTAGAAGAAAATAGTTTTTTAAAAACCTTAAGAAAAAAGATGCTCTGGGGAGAAGATAAAAGGAATTAAACAATAATTTTGTTTAAAAATTGTTTTTAACTCATACTATTTTAATCAAATTCTTTAGTAGTAAAGTTAATTATTATATTTGCAAACTTTTGACAGTCTATGAGATACTTAGCATCACTTATATTTATTCTATTTATTACAAAAACAATGTCTTCGCAGACCTATGAAGTTGGTCTTTTAGCAGGAGGTGCAAATTATGTAGGAGATGTTGGTTCTACTTATTATATTGCACCCAATGATATTGCTCTAGGTGCTATTGCAAAATGGAACCGAAGTAAACGTCACGCATTTAGGTTTTCATTTTTATATGCAGAACTTAATGGCGATGATACTAAAGGAGATGATCGAAGAAAGGAAAGAGGTTTTGAATTTAAAAATTCTGTTAAAGAAGCTTCTTTAGGTATGGAATTTAATTTTTGGGATTGGTATCTTTATGATGGCGAACCTCAATTTACTCCATACTTATATACAGGAATTACTGTTTTTAATTATGATCAGTTAGCTAGAAACTCATCTGATCAGATTATTGCATTTAGAGATGCTTGGAGTTTTGCAATCCCAATGGTTGTTGGTGTTAAAAAAACACTAGGAAGACATTTTGTAATTGGTGCAGAAATAGGAGCGAGATATACTTTTTCTGATAATCTTGACGGAAGTAATCCTAGTCAAACAATATCAGGAAATAACAATTTGAAATTTGGTAACCTAGACAATAATGACTGGTATATATTTACTGGTATATCGTTAACATATACTTGGGGTAGAATACCTTGTTATTGTGTTTTTTAAAAAAAATGATTCAAAAAGAACAACTTAATTCAAATATACCACGACATATTGCCATTATTATGGATGGTAATGGTCGATGGGCAAAAAAGCAAGGTTTATTTAGAGCTATTGGTCATGAAAATGGTGCCAAAGGAGTTCAAGAAGCCGTTGAGGCTTGTACAGAATTAGGCGTTAAATATCTAACATTGTACGCCTTTTCTACAGAAAACTGGAACCGTCCTAAGCGAGAAGTTGATGCTTTAATGAAACTTCTCGTAAAATCTTTGAAAAAAGAAATTTCTTCTCTTCAAAAAAATAATATCCGCTTAAATGCAGTAGGGAATTTAGATGCTCTTCCGGAAAAAGTAAAAAAAGAATTACTTTATGTCATTGAAGAAACTAAGTCTAACAATGAAATAACAGTAACATTAGCACTTAGTTACGGTAGTCGCGAAGAATTAATAAAAACTATCCAAGATATAAGTATTAAAGTAAAAAATAATTTAATTTCGCCACATCTTATAAATGAAACAGTCATTAATGAGCATTTGTACACTAAAAACCTGCCAGATGTAGATTTATTGATACGAACTAGTGGTGAACAACGTATTAGTAATTTCCTATTGTGGCAGATAGCGTACGCAGAATTATATTTTACTAAAGTATTATGGCCTGATTTTAAAAAGACAGATTTATTTGAAGCCATATTGAATTATCAACAAAGAGAGAGAAGATTTGGAAAAACGAGTGAACAACTTAGCTAAAAGGCTTAAAAATATAAACATAGCAATTCTTTTGCTTAGCGTATTTTTATTGAATGCATTATCCCTTTCAGCTCAAAGCATTCCTATAGCAAAAGGTAAGGAATATACTATAGGTGATATTAAAGTAACTGGATCTGTAAGTTATAACGAAAATACTATCATTACTTATACTGGGTTAAAAAGTGGGGATCGTGTCTTCTTACCTGGAGATAGAATTAGTGGAATCATAAAAAAATTATGGGATTTAGAATTATTTAGTGATATTAATTTCTATATCACCAATGTTAAAGGTGATGATATTGCTGATATCGAAATAAATATTTCTGAAGTTCCTGAACTTACTGAGGTTAAAATTGAAGGTATCAAAAAGCGTAAAAAAGAAGAATTGATTAAGGATAACAGCTTACTCAAAGGCGCTAAAGTAACTGAAAACCTTTTAACAACTACTCGTAATTACATTACTAATAAATACAGAAAAGAAGGGTATTTAAATACAAAAGTTGCAATAAACACTATCCAAGTTAAAGATACTACTGAAAATAGTAACAAAGTCAAAATGTTAGTCCGTATTGACAAAGGAGATCGTGTAAAAATTAAGAATATAAACGTGAATGGTAATGGTGAGCTATCTGATGGAAAAATTAGAAGCGCCATGAAAAACACTAAAAGAAAAAGAATTTGGAGATTTTGGAAACGTTCTAAATATATTAAGAATAACTATGAAGAGGATAAGTCTAATATCATAACGAAGTATAAAGAAAAAGGATTTCGTGATGCTAGAATTGTAATGGACACACTAATCTCTGAAGATAAAAAAACGATTTCACTTAATCTTGATATAGAAGAAGGTGATAAATATTATTTTGGAGATATTTCTTTCTTAGGAAATAGTGTGTATAGTGACCGTCAATTAGCTAGACAATTGGTTATCAAAAAAGGGGATGTATACAACGGTGTTTTATTAGAAAAGCAAATTGCTGACAACACCAAACCTGATGGGGATGATTTAACTAATTTATATCAAAATAATGGTTATTTATTTTCAAGTATTAATGCAGTAGAAACAAATATCAAAAACGATACAATTGATTTTGAGATTCGTATACGTGAAGGAAAATTAGCTTACTTTAATAAAATTACAGTTAGTGGAAATGACAGAACTAATGATCATGTAATTTATAGAGAATTAAAAACTAAACCTGGAGAACGTTATAGTAAAGATTTAGTTGTACGTACTGTAAGAGAACTTGGTCAACTAGGCTTCTTTGATCCTGAGCAGTTAGATCCTCAATTCAAAAATTTAGATCCAAATAGTGGTACTTTAGATATTAACTATGCTTTAGTAGAAAAAGGGTCAAGTCAGATCGAGCTCCAAGGTGGTTTTGGAGGTGGTGGTTTTGTAGGGACATTAGGTCTTGCTTTTAACAACTTTTCCTTACGTAATATTCTTAATAAAGAGGCATATCAACCGCTACCCTCTGGAGATGGTCAAACATTAAGAGTAAGAGCACAAGCTAGTAGATTATTTCAATCGTATAGTTTATCTTTTATAGAACCATGGCTAGGAGGAAAAAATCCTTATCAATTCTCTACTTCATTTTCTCATACAATTCAGTTTTTATTTGACAACAGAACTAGAGATGTTAATCGAGATAGTAAATTCCTAATTACTGGAGGTTCTTTAGGTATTGCTAAGCGTCTAAATTGGCCTGACAATTACTTTACACTATCTCAATCCATTAGTTTCCAACACTATAACTTAAAAAACTACAACACCAATTTATTTACTTTTGGTAATGGTTTTTCTAATAACTTATCATATACTATTGGTTTAAGCAGAAATAACACTTATACAAACCCTATCTATCCTACCGGTGGATCTGAATTTAATATAAGTGCTAAATTTACTTTGCCATATTCATTATTTAATGGTACTGATTACAAAGCTCTAGCCGATGAAAGAGCTTCATTAGACAGAACAGATCCAGATGATTTTGCAAGAATTGGAGAGATTGATCAAGAAAGATTTGATTGGTTAGAATTTTATAAGATAAAATTTGACGGTACATGGTACACTCGTTTATATGAAAAACTAGTTTTAAGAACGAGAGCTGAATATGGTTTCTTAGGAGCTTATAATAGTGACAGAGGTAATATTCCTTTTGAACGTTTCTTTATTGGTGGTGATGGTCTAGGAGCAAGAAGTCTTGATGGTAGAGAAGTTGTTGCTTTAAGAGGATATCCTAATCAATCAATCGTACCTTTGAGTAGGGCTACAGATATAGGAAGTTCTAATGATGGGGCAACAATTTATAACAAATACTCGTTAGAGTTACGCTACCCTATTACATTAAAGCCACAAGCATCTATTTATATGCTAGGGTTCTTAGAAGGGGGAGCTTCTTATGATAGTTTCAAAAAGTTTAATCCATTCCAATTAAGTAGATCTGCAGGATTAGGTGTACGTATATTCATGCCTGCCTTTGGTTTATTAGGAATTGATTTTGGTTATGGTTTCGATCCTGTTCCAGGAGAAGGAAATAACGCAAATGGATGGGAAACTCATTTTATCATAGGACAACAATTTTAATTTTGGCATGATTATTTCAATAAACAAGATAACATTATGAAAACAAGAGTTCTTTTCTTATTGACAGCTATTTGTTGGCTTTCATTTACTTCTTTAAGTTTTGCTCAAAAAGGAATACGTATTGGATATATTGATATGGATTATATCTTAGAAAACGTTCCTGAATATGGTGAAGCTTCTGCTCAACTAGATTCTAAAGTCCAAAAATGGAAAACAGAAATTGAAGTAGAGTTAAAGGAAATAGAGCAAATGAGAAAAGATCTTAGTAATGAACGTGTTTTATTGACTAAAGAACTTATTGAAGAAAGAGAAGAAGACATTGCTTTTAAAGAAAAAGAGATCTTAGAATACCAACAAAAAAGGTTTGGACCTAATGGTGATTTATTTCTTCAAAAGAAAAGACTAATTCAGCCAGTACAAGATCAGGTTTTTACTGCTGTACAAGAAATTGCTAAAAATAAACGATACGATTTTATATTTGATAAAGCATCTGATGATGCATTGATGCTATACTCTGCTGACAGGTATGATGTAAGTGACCAAGTTTTACTTAGAATCAACCGTGCTTCTAGAAGAAAGCAAGCTAAAAATAAAAAAGAGCGCAGAGCAATTGAAGAAGGAGATAAAAGAAATCTAGAGCAAGAAAAGAACGTTACTGAACGAGATGAAGCACAACAAGCTAGATTAGCAGAACGTGAAAAATTAATTGAAGAACGTAGACTTGCTAGAGAAAAAGTGAGAGCTCAAAAAAAGAAAGAATATGAAGAGAGAAGAGCAAAACTACTTGCCGAACGTCAGCGTAAAAAAGATTCTATCACAGCATTGAGAGAACAAAAGCAAAAAGAAAAAGAAAACAACAATAACTAAAGGAATTAACTTAAAATTTATAACACACTTAATATTACTGAAAATGAAACAATTTAGAACACTATTAGTAGCTTGTGCATTAGTATTGGGAGCAACAAATTTTGTAAACGCACAATCAAAAGTAGCTCATATAGCATCTCAAGAACTTATTGAAGCTATGCCAGCTTACAAAGCTGCTATAAGCGAATTAGAGAAGTTAGAAAAAACGTATGACGGTGAGATCAGAAATATGATTTTAGAATTACAAAATACTACTAAAAAATACCGTCAAGAAGCTCAAACAAAAACTGATGAAGAAAATGCTAAAAGAGCACAAGAGCTTCAAGGTACTGAAAAAAGTATAGGAGATTACCGTAACAATGCTTTACAAGATATTGAAAAGAAAAAAGTTGAGTTATTAAAGCCTATCTATGAGTCTGCTCGTGCTTCTGTTCAAAAAGTAGCTAGAGCAAAAGGATATCAATATGTATTAGATTCAACTACTGGTACTGGTATTATCATGGCTGATGGTTATGATTTAATGGCTGACGTTAAAAAAGATTTAGGTATTTAATCTAAATTTTTACAATATATTTGAAGAGCAACAAATCATTCATGATTTGTTGCTCTTTTTATTTTTTTACTTTCAAAATAGTTATAAAGTCAATGTCAGAAAAAGCTATCGGTATATTTGATTCAGGAATTGGAGGGACTTCAGTCTGGAAAGAAATCACAAAGGTACTTCCTTATGAGAATACCATTTATCTAGCTGACAATAAAAATGCTCCTTATGGCAAACGTAGTACCAATGAAATACTTTCACTGAGCATTAAAAACACTCAAAAACTCATAGAAATGAATTGCAAGCTTATTGTTGTTGCTTGTAATACTGCTACCACAAATGCAATTAAAACACTTAGAAACAACTTTGAAATCCCTTTTATAGGAATAGAACCAGCTATCAAACCAGCCGCTCTACATTCCAAAACAAAAAAAATAGGCGTATTAGCTACTCAAGGTACATTAGCTAGTGAATTATTTTCTAAAACTTCTGATTTATTCAATCATAATATTGAAATCATTGAAGTTGTTGGATCTGGATTAGTACAACTTATTGAAGACAATAAGATAGATAGCCTAGAAATGCTCTCTTTATTAAAATCTTATATCACACCGTTAATTGATCAAAATATAGATCATTTAGTATTAGGGTGTACACATTACCCATATCTTACTCCAATTTTAAAAGAAATACTTCCCTCATCAATTCATATTATTGATTCTGGGCTCGCCGTTGCAAACCAAACTAAACATATCTTAAATCAACATCACCTCTTGAACCCAAAAAATCAAACGGGCTCTCACCTTTTGTACTCTAATTCTCGACCAGAAGTATTGGATCTGATTTTACAAAAAAACAGTCCTTCTGAATACGAAATATCATACTTAGATTTTTAATATTTTTATTTAAAATACTCTAATAAATCTCCTTTTTTGGATGCTGACACCAAAAGCTCTTTTTCATTTATCAATGTAATACTTCCTCCTTTTCCTTTTTTATATTTAATAATACTATTTACATTTACTAAATAACTTTTATGCACTCTAATAAAGTCATGTTCGGCTAGCATTTCTTCAAAGTATTTTAAAGTTTTACTTACTAGTTTATGTCCATTTTCTAAATGAATTTGTGTGTAATTATCATCTGCTTGACAATAAAGAATTTCTGAAATCACTAACACTTCAAATCCATCCTGAATAGGAATTGTTATCTTACCTTTGGTGGCGCTTTTTTTAGGTACTAAAACTTTATTTTGTAGTTCTAACTCTCTTCTTTTTATATATAAAATATGGCGTACTGCTTTAATTAAATCGTCAATTGCTATCGGCTTTAATAGATAATAAGTAGCTTGTGCATTTAATGCATCTATTGCATAATGATCATATGCTGTTACAAAAACAGTTTCAAAAGTACGATCTGGAACTTTCTCTAATAAATCAAATGCATTTCCATAAGGCATTTCTACATCCAAAAAAAGAATATCTGGCTCTTGTTTGTTCAACAATACAAGAGTATCTTTAATGCTCGATGCTTCTCCAATAATATTAATTTCAGGACAATATTTAGTTAAATAACTTCTTAAAATCATTCTACTATTTGCTTCGTCATCTACTATAATCGCTGTTAACATTATATATCTTTTTTAAGTATTAATTGTACTCTTGTACCTTCTTCTGTCTCTAATAAATCTGTGATAAAAATATCTACTTTATCGCTATACATATTATTAAGAATTTCAATTCTTTTCTTAATATTATTCATCCCCTTAGATTTTCGTTTCTTTTGATTGGTTGTTTTAAACTGCTTCGATTTTTTACGACCGATACCATTATCTATAATCAAAATTTCTAATGCATTTTCTGATGCTTTTCTAAAATCTATTGTTAATTTTCCTTTTTCTTCTTTATACCTCAACCCATGCCATACAGCATTTTCTACATAAGGCTGCAATAGCATTGGCGGAATTTTATATTGTTTCACATCCACTTCTGGATCTATCGTTATAGTATAATCAAATTTATCTTGAAACCTAAAGTGCTCCAATTTCACATATAAATCTAATAACTCAATTTCTTTTTTTAATGGAATAAAATCTTCTTCACTATTTTCTAAAACTGCTCTCATGAGTAATGAAAAATCCGTTAAATAACGATTCGCTGTAATTTCATCGCTCATCGCAATAAACGTATTTACAGAATTTAGTGCGTTAAAAATAAAATGAGGATTCATTTGAGAACGTAATGATTTTAACGCTAATAAATTATTTGCATATCGTTGTTGCTTTATATTTCTAGACATTAAATATGCCACTAACAATAGTAATACCGTCACTCCAATTAATGCATAGATAATAACTAATTGTCGCAAACTACGTTGCTCAGCTATTTCTTGAGAAGCAAAATTAAGTTTGTACTTATTTTCATTCAATTCTCTGTCTTTTTCTAATGTAGCTATCCTGTTTTGTTTGGTATTCAATTCTCTAATAAAGCGCGTTGCTTGAGAAATTTCTTGTTCTTTTTGAATATATAATTTATCCACAATAACTTCATACTCTTCAAAAGCTTCAGATGCTTTCTTTAACTCCCCTTTCTCTCTATACAACTCTCCTAATTTACGAGTTGCATCTTTTTGCACGACTAAATCATTATTAAATTCGGCTCCTTTAATACTTTTTCTCAAATAAGGAATTGCTTCATCAAATTTATCCAAAGCTGCAGTAGCGGTTGCAATTTTATAATTTTGCACTCTTGGTGATATCCCTCTATCATCTTCATTTAATGAATCTTTGATACTAGAAACACCTCTAATTTCTTCTAGGATTTCTTCTCTTAGCTCTATTTCTTTTTCATAAAGATTATTTCTACTATAAAAATCTGCAGCTCTTGTTTTTTGTCTTGCAGAACTCCTTATATCCAAACGGTTAGCGAGTCGAATAGAATTATCAAAATATCCAATTGCGTTTAGTATTTGCCCTTGTTTTTGAAAAGACTCTGCTAGCTTCGAATTAAGTTCTATAACTCTGCTATCCAATCGCTCATCTTGACTAATTCTTAATGCTATTTTATAATAATTCGTAGCTTTTTCGTACTCTTCTATCTCTTGATACCCATCCCCTAGTCCTTCATTTATATCTACTTTCTCAATTGGGGTTAATCTAATTTTTTTAGTTATAATTTCTCTTAATTGATCTAGTCCTTCTTCTACTTTTTTTTCGCTTATTAAAGATTTACCTAATTTAATTTTCACTCGTAAATCATCAATATTCTCGAGACTTTTCACATAATTACTTTCTGCTAAATCTGGTTGTTTCCAATACATATAAATATCACCTAACAACTCATATAATGTTCCTCTTTTCTCTTCTTTTTTAGCATCATTTTCACGTATAATTTCTAGGGCTTCAGCAACGTGATCAATACTGATTCCTGCGTCTATTTCTAAATTCTCTTGAGCTAATTTTATTTTTTCCTCATGAAAATCATCATCCTCTCTTTGTTTTTCTATTTCCTTGGGGTTTTCTACTATCAAAATATCGATATCTTGATCATCTACAATTTCATATCTAACAGTATTAAAACTTTCGTCTCTTACAACTAGTTCATCTCCTATTCTTGCTTTAACTCTAAACTCTCCCAATACGTTTGTTTGTGTAAATTCTCCGCCTGTTATTTCTATTTGCACCCCTACAATTGGTTCTTGCGTGTTTTTTTCTTTTACAGAACCCCTAATTGTTATTCTATCATGAATTTGCCCTATCGCATTAAACGACATGGTTAATAGGTATAAGGCAAATATTAATTTTAATTTCTTCATGATATTCTATACATTATTGGCATAAACATAGGGGATTTCTAGCGGAAAATAAAATTCTACTTCCCAAGTTGGCTCGTTTTTTGCTTATTAATCTACAACAACAAACTACTTGCCTTAATCATTTCTTTAGTTACCTCACTCAACTACATCTTTCACTCATTTAACATATAATAAAGAATATTAGGCTAGTATCTTTAATTAGTACAAAAAGCAATTATGAACATCTTCAATCATTGAAGATTCTTAAAATTTAATCTAATGAAAAACATTCTATTACTGAGTTTATTCTCTCTCATTTGTATCCATTCTTCTTGTAGGGGAAACGATACTTCTATTGCCAAAAAAAAGAACACAAACCATAAAGTTTATACTACTAAAGTAGATCCCTATGAACGTAACATTCAAGTTGCTTTACTATTAGACACTAGTAATAGTATGGATGGACTTATAGATCAAGCTAAAGCCCAATTATGGGAAATTGTTAACGAACTGTCTTATGCTAAATGTGGACATAATACAATAAATCTTCAAATCGCTTTATTCGAGTATGGTAATGATAACTTAAAGGCTGATCAAGGTTACATTAGACAAGTATTAGGTTTTTCTAATGATTTGGATTTAATATCTAAAGAATTATTTGGCTTAAATACTAATGGAGGAAGCGAATATTGTGGTCAAGTAATTCAAACCTCTTTACAACAACTAGATTGGAAAAAAAGTAAAGATCATTTAAAGTTAATCTTTATCGCAGGTAATGAATCTTTTACTCAAGGTTCTGTCGATTACAAAGATGTTGCATTGGATGCAAATGAGAAAAACATCACTGTAAACACCATTTTTTGTGGAAATTATCGTCAAGGCATCAATTCTAATTGGAAAGATGGTGCTATTATAACCAAAGGTGAATATACAGCTATTGATCATAATAAGGCTACAGTTTACATAGCAACTCCATACGATGATCTAATTTTAGAACTAAACAATAAACTTAACGATACTTACATCCATTATGGAAGACAAGGTGCTTCTAAAAAAAGTTTACAATTTACCCAAGATCAAAATGCTCAAAGAAGTGACAAAGCAAATGCCGTAAGTCGAACTGTTAGTAAAAGCTCATCTTTTTATAACAACAAAAATTGGGATTTGGTTGATGCATCCGCTGAAACAGAATTTAATCTTGATGATATTGAAGAAGATGAATTACCTGAAGAATTAAAAGGTAAAAACAAAAAAGAGATTAAATCAATTATCGATACTAAAACTAGCAATCGTAAGTCCATACAAAAGCAAATAAAGGATCTTAACTCAAAAAGAATGCTGTATCTACAAAAACAATCTAAAGGAGAAGATAACAGCTTAGGAAAGGCTTTAATAGAAGCTATTAAAAAACAAGGAAAAGAAAAATCTTTTACTTGGGATTAAAACAATCTAAATGCTTATAAAATACAAAAGGATGCAGTATAAATATTGCATCCTTTTATATTTTATAGAATCAAATCTATTAATTAATTGCTGGACATTTACAGCTATAACGTTCTTTACGTTTCCCGAAATCATATCCTAAAGTTAATTGATGGTAACCTCCATCACTTAAAACTACAGAATTAGATTGGTAGCTATAAGTATAACCAAACATAAATTGCTTATAGTTCGCACCTATAAAAGGTGTAATATATTGCAAGTTTTGATTTCTTACAGAAGTTCCATTAGTAAATTCTGCTCCATCTAGGCTTCTTCGATACGAAACTCCTCCCCAGATTCTTCCAAAATCAAAATCTCTATATACTTTCATATTACCATCTATAGTACTTTCTTGAGTTTCATCGGTTGCTTGGAATAAAATCGATGGTTCAAAACTCCATTCAGTATTTCTTAGATTGTATACATATCCTAATGATAATAAATACCTTCTTTGGTTATTTGCTTCTCTAATTGGTGTGTTATTGTCAAAAATATCTCGTACTGTTGGCAAAATATTCTTAACAGTAACATGTGCATAAAATTCTAAATAGTTATAGGACATCCCTATATCTATATTAAAATAAGAATCCTTTTGTACAGTTCCTGCTATTACTGGATCGGGATTGTTTAAAATATCAAAATCTGTTTCGTCCAACTTAGCTTGGATAAGCGCAGTACTCAATCCAAAAGATAATTGGTTAAGATCTGACCTATCTCTTGAAAACAATAAATGGTATGCAAAAGTTAAATATGCACCTGTTTGAGAAAAATTCCCGTTTTCATCATTATATATGATTCCTCCAATACCAACTTTATCTCCGATTCTAGAGCTCAAATTTGCTGTTTGCAAGTTTGGAGCATTATCCACATCAAACCATTGTTGTCTTGCGGTTAATCTAATTTTATTAGCGTTTGCAGCCCCAGCCATTGATGGATGGATTAAATAAAGGTTATCTGATAAGTAATCGGTATAAACAGGGATCCCTTCTTGAGCATAGGTTACATGTGATATCACTAAAGTGATAAACACCAAAAAGTAGTTTTTTAAATTCATTTCTGTTCGTTCTTTTTCTAGAGAAAAATTTAAGTTAGCTCGGGGGATATTTATATAACCCAAAATAACTTAACTTATTTTATGGAGCATTAATAATTTCTTCAATAACTAGTAATCCAGCATTGATTGCCAAGTCTCAAATATATAAATTTTTATATAACGATACTTCCTAAATCCTTATATCTTTACCTACCAAGCCTTAAAACACTTTCTCTACGTCAATTTTCACTTTTGTTTTTAGTAAATTTGTACTCGTTTTCAAAAGTTTTTTTTGAAATCTAACAATGCATCATTTCGTTTTAAAAAAATTATGATGCTTTTTATAAATAACGCTTTAGTATCTAAGATACCCTAAAATGAAAAATTTTACGATAACAATAGAACCTACTTCAAATGAAAATATAGTCAAATTTGAAGCGAATGAATTTTTAACACAACATACTAGTTATGAATTCGAAAATATAGATCACGCAAAGGATTCTCCATTAGCACAACAGTTATTTTATTTACCTTTTGTTAAGAAAGTATATATTTCTCAAAATTTTATTGCAGTAGAAAAATACAACATTGTAGCTTGGACTGAAGTTCAAAATGAAGTTGCAGAACAAATAGAAAACTATCTTAACAGTGGTAAGGCTATCGTTAATATTTCTAATGATACTCCTAAAAAAGTTCCTGTAACTATTTATGCAGAGAGCACACCTAATCCATCTGTTTTAAAGTTTGTAGCTAATAAAAAATTAGTTTTAAAAGGTTATGAATTTAAAAATATTGACGATGCTAAAGATGCTCCATTGATGAAAGAATTATTTCTTTTACCATTTGTAAAAGAAGTATATATTGATGAAAACTATATCTCTATCACTAAATTTGATGTAGCAGAATGGAATGAAGTATCGATGGAAGTTCGTGAATTTTTACGTTCTTACATCGAATCTGGAAAAGAAATTCTTTCTCCTAATATTACTTTAGATAAGAAAAAGATCGAAGAAGATGCAGAAATTCAATTTGAAAAACTTGATGACATCTCAAAAGAAATTGTAAACATCATCGAAGAATATATTAAGCCTGCTGTAGCTAGTGATGGTGGTAATATTATGTTTGAATCTTATGATCCAGAAAGTAAAGTTGTAAAAGTAATACTACAAGGAGCTTGTAGTGGTTGTCCTTCTTCTACTTTTACTCTTAAAAACGGTATTGAAAATATGCTTAAAGAAATGTTGAAAGGTCAAATTTCAACTGTTGAAGCTATTAATGGTTAAAAGTACTGATTCGTATTTTTTTCTTTTGATATAAAATAAAAGCGATCGTTATCAAGATAACGATCGCTTTTATTTTATACTAATATCTATAATGATTAGAATTCTCTTCTAGCTTCTTTATGGAAATTTTGAAACAATTCTAATAAACTCATTGTAGATGTTACCAAGTCTTTAGTTTCTAACAATAGTCCAAAATATAATTTTGTATTCTTTGGACTCGTTTCAGATGTTCTAATCCTCGTTATCTGTTTTTGAATCAATCCAGAGACTTTATCTAATAACTCTCTATTATCGGCTATCAACTGATCGATATTTTCAAATGAATAACTATCAAAAGTTACTTTCATTTGATCAAAGATCTGTTGAATTAATTGATCTACACTTTTAAGATCTCTGATTTGATTAAATTTAAGGTTCTTATGATTGTTATTAACATGCTCATAGCTGTTTCTAGCAATAAAACCTATAGATTGTACCATATCTTGTAAATGATCCAATGTAAGTATATAAAAATTACTTGCTTCTACCGAGTCTTCGTCTAATGATTTAATGAAGTAATAAATATTACTTTTTAATTCATCAATTTCTGATTCTAGTTTCTTTAAATTTTTCTTATTCTTCTTTAATTTACTAAGATCTTGTAAACCTAAGTTATCAACAGTATTTGTAAAAATAGTATTAACTCCACCAATTACTTTTGAAATATTCTCTGAACTCTCGCTCGTAATTTCATGTATTGTAATGATATCATTTCTATTATATTTCTTATTATTTTTCTCTTCTCTAACTTTCTTTGAATGCATTATAGCACTACGCATTACTAAAAATATTGCTGCTAAGAATAAGATTGCTAAGGCTATTATACCTCCAAAAGAGATCACCGCTGCAAATATAGCTGCTGCAGAAAATGCTACTAATGCTGTTACAAACCATCCACCAACTACATTTACAACTCCTGCTACACGGTATACAGCACTTTCTCTATCCCAAGCTCTATCTGCTAATGAACTACCCATTGCTACCATAAAAGTCACATAAGTTGTAGATAAAGGCAATTTAAGATTTGTACCTATACTTATCAAAATACTTGCTACCATCAAATTTACAGAAGCTCTTACCATATCAAATGCTGGTGCATCTATACGTTTGCTTGCAGCTGTTATTTCAGGTTTCTGGAATTGCTCATCTATTTTTCTTTGTACGTTTTTAGGTATAATAAAATTTATTCCATTACTTAACGATACGGCATATCTAACAATAGTTCTTGATAAAAAGTTAGGTTGAAATTTTTCGTCTCCATCACCTTGTCTCGATAAATTTACTCCAGTATCAACAACTGCTTTCGCTTTGCTTGAAAACCATAGAGTAACTACCATGATTATACCTGCAACTATTAATAAAAACTCAGGAGTTTCTACTTTTCCAGATAATCCGGACATCATAAAATCTGATGGTAAGATTCCTGTAGCTTGATTTGCATCAAACCATAAACCATATGATTGTAATGCTGCAATTGGTACTCCAATAAAATTCACCAAATCATTTCCAGAAAAAGCTAATGCTAATGCAAAAGTTCCAATAACAATAATTATTCTAAAAATATTTGACTTAAATACAGTCATTATTAATTGAGAAATTAATGTCCAGAACACAAAACTCCCAAAAATAATCACCAAAGTATTTTCTTTAATGTATAGTTTAGCATCTCCTCCTATAAAAGAAATACTTTTCATTCCTTTTATTAAAATAAAGTATGTTATAGCAGAAATCGCTATACCACCAAAAATAGCTCCTGCATATTTTATCCGCTTTTCAAACTGAAAAGAGAATACTAACCTGGATAGGTATTGAACGAGTGCTCCTATACTAAATGCAATAAGCACCGAAAGAAGAATTCCTATAATAATCTCTGTAGCTTTATCCCCATTAATATAATTTGTTAATTCACTATAATCTCCTGTAGTCCTATATAATTTGATCACAGCAACACTAACTGCTGCCCCTAATAATTCAAATACAATAGAAACGGTTGTAGATGTAGGCAATCCTATGGAATTAAAAAAGTCCAAGAGGAGTACATCTGTTATCATGACGGCCATAAAAATAGTCATGATTTCATCAAAACTATACTGACCTGGAACAAATATTCCCTTTCTAGCAACTTCCATTAGTCCACTAGAAAAGATTGCTCCCATAGCAATTCCTAAACTTGCTACGATCATAATCGTTCGCATTGAGATAGCCTTAGATCCAATAGCAGAATTCAAGAAATTCACTGCATCATTACTAACTCCTACAACTAAATCTGTAATAGCTAGCGCAAACAATGCAACTAGCATAATAATATAAATTTGTTCCATTAAAAAACTAACTAATTTATTCGAATCGCAAAAATCTTTTAAATATCTGAAAAAAGCGATACTGCAATGTTATGAAAACATTAAAAACTATACGAAACATTCGCCTAAAATTATTTCAAAAAAACATTAATAAACTGTATATTAGACATTAACACTAATTTCTAACCTTAAAAATCATACATATGGCTATTCTAAAAGTGATAGAAGTATTAGCAAATTCGGAAAAAAGCTGGGAAGAGGCTACTCGCAACGCTGTTAAACAAGCAGCGAAGACAGTTAAAAACATCAAATCTGTTTATGTTGCAGAACAAAGTGCTATTGTTAACGACAATGAAGTTACTGAGTTTAGAGTTAATTTAAGGATCACCTTTGAAATAAAATAATAAAGTAAATCTCGAAATTATAGTATTATATTTTCGA
The DNA here is from genome assembly GCA_947498595.1 of uncultured Aquimarina sp. GTDB lineage: Bacteria > Bacteroidota > Bacteroidia > Flavobacteriales > Flavobacteriaceae > Aquimarina. The sequence continues at coordinate 161,595 of CANMKX010000005.1, read as the reverse complement.
CTTAATTAAATAGATAAGCGTTTCCAATTATTTTAGAAACGCTTATTTATTATGATAATATATATTAACAAGATAAACTTTATGCAGCGTACCGTCTTTTTTCTTTTAGTTGTTTTTACTTTTGCATGTAATAGTCAAAATTCAAAAATGATGGAGCCATCTTACACTAATGATCTTATTAATGAATCTAGTCCATATTTACTTCAACATGCTCACAACCCTGTTGATTGGAAACCTTGGAACCAAGCTGTTTTAAATCAAGCCAAAAAAGAGAATAAGTTGATCATTATTAGTGTTGGGTATGCAGCTTGTCATTGGTGTCATGTCATGGAACATGAAAGTTTTGAAAATATTGATGTAGCCAAAGTCATGAATTCTGATTATATCAGTATAAAAATTGATAGAGAAGAACGACCAGACATTGATCAAGTATACATGACTGCCGTACAATTAATGACTGGTAGCGGTGGGTGGCCTCTTAATGTAGTTGCGTTACCCGACGGAAGACCTATATGGGGCGGAACCTATTTTAGAAAAGAAAACTGGGTTGAAGCGCTACAACAGATTGCTTTGTTGCAAAAAGAGCAACCTGAAAAATTAATAGAATTCGCTGATAATTTAGAGCAAGGGATTAAAGAATCTGAATTGATTTCTATAAATAAAAATAAAATTGACTTTACTAATTCTTTTATAAAAGCACAAGTAGAGAAATGGAGTTATGAATTTGATCATAAAAAAGGAGGGACAAGAAAAGCTCCTAAATTTATGATGCCTAATAATTATCATTTTCTTTTACGATATGCTCATCAAACAAATGATAAAAATTTATTATCATATGTAGAGAACACTCTAAATCAAATCTCATTTGGAGGCGTATATGATCATGTAGGAGGTGGTTTTTCTAGGTATTCGACAGATACTAAATGGCATGTCCCTCATTTTGAGAAAATGCTATACGACAATGCACAGTTAATTAGTCTGTATGCTGATGCATATTTAATTACTAAAAATGATTGGTACAAGACTGTTGTATATCAAACTTTAGATTTTATACAAAGAGAACTAACTACAAAAGATGGAATTTTCTATTCTTCGCTAGATGCCGATAGTACTACTCCTGAAGGAGAATTAGAAGAAGGTGCTTTTTATGTCTGGAACAAAAAAGAACTTCACGAATTATTAGAAAACGATTTCGAGCTATTTTCTAATTATTATAATATCAATGAATATGGTTTATGGGAAAATAACAATTATGTACTTATCAGGAATAAAAATCAAGATGCTTTTATCAAAGAACATCAAATTGAAAAAACGATTCTAAACACCAAAATAAAGTCTTGGCAATATCTTTTACGTACAACACGAGAAAAGCGTTCTAGACCTCGATTAGACGATAAATCATTAACATCTTGGAATGCTTTAATGATAAAAGGATATTTGGATGCCTATCGTGTTTTTGGAGAACAGAATTTCCTAGATATTGCTATCAAAAATGCTCAGTTCATAAAAAATGAGCAATTACAAAAAGACTATCGCTTATTTCATAATTATAAAAATGGAAAAAGTACTATTAATGGATATTTAGAAGATTACGCGACCGTAATCGAAAGTTATATTTCATTATATCAAAATACTTTTGACCAAGAATGGTTATCGATAGCCAACCAATTAACAAAGTATACACTTGAACATTTTTATAATGATGAGAAAAAGCTTTTCTATTTTACTTCAAATCTAGATCCAAAATTGATAACTCGATCTATTGAATATAGTGATAACGTTATTCCTGCATCTAATTCAATTATGGCAAAAAATCTATTTTTGCTATCGCACTACTTTGATAATACAACTTATCTAGATATCAGTAAAAATATGCTGCATACGATACAACCTAATATTGAAAACTATCCTATGGGATATTCTAACTGGTTAGATCTTATGCTTAATTATACTGATAATTTTTATGAAATTGTTATTGTAGGTAATCAGGCTTTAAAAAAAACGCATCAACTACAAAGTCATTATGTCCCTAATAAATTAATTGCTGGTAGCATCAAGAATTCTAACGAACCTTTATTAAAATCTAGATTTACTGTTAATCAAACATTAATTTACACCTGTATTAATAATAGTTGTCGATATCCAGTTGAAACTATTGAAGAAACTTTAGAGTTAATAAATCAGTAATAACAAGGGTTCATGAAAACGTTTTCGTAGTTTTTAATGATTTATCAAGGTTTTATTAAATTTTCATAAAAAGCTTTAATTATTAACGTATTTGCATTTAAATATTAATTTATTTAGATTTATATCAAATACATTAATACTAGTGAGAATTTTACTACAACTCGTTCTTTTTATAGTTCCATATGTACTATTAGGACAATTACCTCGAGAATATTTTCAAACATCTAAACAAGTAACCAAATTTGATGAATATGATGGTTCCATGTATATTTATAACAAAGCCAAACCAGCAATTGTTTATAAAGGAGATATAGAAAGTCAAGAAGCAAAATTAAAGTACAATATTTATACTGATGCTTTTGAACACAAAGATAAATCCCATACATATACTGTTATTAAATCTAGCACGATTCAAATTACATTAGATCATGAAGATTTTTATTATCGTGATTTTAAAACAAAAAAACAGTTAAATCAATCTGGATATTTTGTTCAACTTGATAAGAAAAAGCATTATGGTCTCTATAAAAAATACACTATAGAAATTACAAAACCCAAAAGTAGTTATGTAATGTCTGAAGCTCCTACTCCAGGTAAATTAAAAACAATTATTTCGTATTACTTAGAGGAAAATGATATCATTCTTGAATTACCGATCAATACTAAGAAGTTTCTTTCTTTATTAAATACAAAGAGTAAAGAGGTTAAAGAGTATATGAAAAAGGAAAAACTTAAATTAAAACGAGAAGAAGATCTTATTAAAATCTTATCGTATTATGCAACTATCCAGCCACAAAATCTTTTAGATAATATGGTTCAAAGTAAGTAACATTTTCAAAATCTTTTGCAGTAAACTTAGTGTAACTTAGTGTAATCATTTCTTGAGCTGAAGGCAATTTATCATGTATAAACTCAGCGTTTTCATGAGTACATATTTCTGCAAATTTTTTAGATCCGTCACCAATAAAATAAGTTTGTCCAGTATTTAAATATTCTTCAAAAGAAGATGAATCTAAGATTTTTGCCGAAGTCTCGACAATCTGTTGATAATCATTAGTAAAAACAGCCGTATAAACTTCCATTCTTCTAGCATCAATCATTGGGATTACATGAACTGGCTTTAACTCTTTATAGCGTGTTATTTGTACTGCTAAAGATGTTAATGTTGGAACGGCTATTAATGGAATATCTAATGCATAGCATAATCCTTTTGCACTAGATACTCCTATTCTTAGCCCTGTATAAGACCCTGGTCCTTTACTTACTGCTATAGCAGATAATTCATTAAGCGTTATAGATGCTTTTTTAACAACTTCTAATATATAATTATGTAGTTTCTCTGCATGAGAATACCCTCCTTTACAATCTTCTACTAAAGCTATTAATTCACCATCTTTGGCTAACGCCACAGAACAATTTGTTGTTGCAGTTTCAATACAAAGGATATAAGCCATTGAATATTTTTTTTGCAAAGATAATCGAATGTAGTATCCTCATCAAAAAATTATTTGCACTATTTATTCTTTAGTATTCTTTTTATCTTTTACAGCATCTCCAGTTTTTAGAGATTTAGTTACTAGATTATATGGTCCTACAATCACATTATCGCCTTCTTGTAGGCCTTCTGTAATTTCAATATTAGTATCGTCTTGAATTCCTGTTTTTATAACTCTTAATTTTGCTTCTCCTCCATTATCAACAAAAACGCATTCAAACTTTTCGTCTGTATCTTTTAATTTTCCTTTTGATACATTTCTTTTTCCTGTAGTATCATTTTTAACAACTATTGCACTAATAGGTACTCCAATTATGTTTGACTTTTTATTTGTGATAATATCCACTGTAGCTGTCATACCGGGTCTGAAAGGTGAAAATGTAGCTGGTTTATCTTTTAATAATTCTTTGTAAGATTCTTCAAGGATTCTAACTTTCACTTTAAAGTTTGTTACTTGGTCTGCACTTACTGTATTTTCAGCAGAATTTGCTATTTCGGTTACTAGTCCTTTGAATTCCTTTTTCAGGTATGCGTCTACTTCAACAATTGTAGAATCTCCTACAGATATTTTTACGATATCATTTTCGTTTACATCAACAACAACTTCCATGTTATTGAGATTTGCAACCCTCATAATTTCTGTACCTGTCATTTGTTGTGTACCAACTACACGCTCTCCTAATTCTACTTTCAATGCAGATACCGTTCCATCCATTGGAGCATATATATTCGTTCTTCTAAGGTTATCTTTTGCCTCTACAACAGTTGCCGATGCACTTTGAACATTATAATATGCAGATTGTTTTGCCGCTTGAGCAATTTCGTAAGTAGAAATCATTTTATCCCACTCTGCTTTAGAAATAATTCCTTTATCAAAAAGATTTTTATTTCTTTCATAATTAGCTTTTGCTTCTTTTAAACTTGCTTCAGCCTGATTTAAATTGGCTTTTACATTTTGTAGTCCAGCTTGAGAACGTTGTACTGTAGATTGATATATATCAGGGTTGATACTTGCTAATAAATCTCCTTTTTTAACCTGTTGCCCTTCTACAATTGGTAACTTTATAATTTCACCCGAAACTTCTGAAGACAATTTAACTTCAACTTCTGGCTGTATTTTTCCAGTAGCAGCAACTGTTTCTATAATATCAATTTTTTCTATTTTAGAAATTTCGACAGTTTTAAAGTTTCCTTCATCTCCAAACCATCCTTGTTTTCTCCCAAAAATCAAGACTACAACAAGTACTACAACTAGGGTTAAAATAATAAACAGTCTTTTTTTATTCATGGCTCATCTATATTAATATGTATAATTCTATTTTAATATGTTCACAGCCTATAAAAAAAGACTGTTCTTCTTATAATTTTATATCAGCTACTTTAATTCCAAAGTATAATTCTAATACTTTCAATTTAAATATATAATCAAATTTTGCGCGTACTTCTTTACTTTGTGCATCTTCTAATCTAAATTTTGATTGACTAAAATCAAATGCATTAGTTAGTCCTACATCATAACGATCTTTTGCGTATTCATAAGCTTGTTCTTGTGCCTTAACAGCTACAGTAGAAGCTTCATAAGCTTCAGCAGAACCTTTGGCATCTAGATAAGCTTGATATACGTTACTATCTAAATTTAACTGAGCTTCTTCTAACTGAAACTCTGTACGCTTTACTTGTATTTTACTTCTCTTTACTCTGTTTTTTACCGAAAACCCATTAAAAATAGGTATGTTTAATGATAATCCATACGAAAGTCCATCATTATTTGATAATTGATCAAAATAAGATACTGGTCCTGTTTCGCGTATTAGTGTATTGGGCTGTTGAGTTACAACACTTTCTCCAGTACTCTCTACTACTCCTATCTGTTGAATTCTGAATGGATTATCAGGATCTACTTCGTTTACAAAATTATTACTTCCTGTCTCACGCGTATTATAGTTTATAGAAGCCGACAATGTTGGGTAATAAGCACCTTTAGCAATTTCTAAATCCTTCTCTGCTAACAACTTATTCTCCTCTGCAATTTGAACTTCGTAACGTGATTCTCTTGCTTGCGCAATAATACGTTCTACAGGAGTTTCCATAATCGTCGCTACTGGTACTATATATTCTCTTTCTTCAATATCGAAAGTTTCATAATCTTTAATTAACAACGTTTGTGCAAGATTAATTAACGCTATTTTTATTGCATTTTCCCCTTGAACTATACGTGTTATTTCATCTGCAGACGTTGCTTTTATTTCTAATAAATCTCCTTTAGGCAACACTCCAGCTTCAACCAAATCCTCAGTCCTTTTAAGCTGTTCTCCTGTAATTATATGTTGTGCCTCTATAACCTTTAAAGATTCTTTATTAAGTAATACTTGCAAATAAGAATTTGACACTAATAATGCGATATCATCTTTACTTCTCCCTAATGAATATTCACTTATTACTTTTCTTATTTTTGCTCTTTGTAAACGCTTATAATTTCGTAAACCATCAAACAAAGTAACTCCAGCACTAACACCATATGATGAATTTCTGAATGTTAATGTTTCATTGGTTCCAGAAACTGGGTTAAGACTTAAACCCGAACTCCAATTATTATTGGCATTCGCATTTAATGATGGTAATAATCCCCCAATTGCGTCACTTCTATCAATCTGAGCATCTTCTAAATCTAAAGTTGCTTGTTTTATTGTAATATTATTATTCAAAGCATGTTCTACACATTCACTCAAAGTCCATTTTTTTGACTGTGCTTGAACGCTAATTCCTAAAAGAACTGCAAATAAAATTGATGCTTTTATTTTCATCGTTTAATTTTTTATATCATTTTAATAATAGCGTTACAAAACGTAAGATTATAAATCTCTTGCTTTTTGATTAATATCATTTCTTCAATTAATCATTATATGTTTTACAATACTATAAGTATATAAATGATTGATGTTGTTACATGTTTTTTAAAAATTAATTTCCAAATTCTGAAACTTTTATTTGATTCCAGATTTTTATCTTATCCTCTTTCGTGATACCACTCTTAACTTCTACATGAATTCCATCACTTATACCTAACTCAATATCTCTATGTTCAAATTTCTGTTCTCCTATCTGTATTTCTACAAATGGTTTTTGAGTTTTATCATCATATTGCACCAAAGCTTCTTTTAAAGCAACTACATCTTCAGCTTTGTCCAATATGATAGAAGCATTTGCACTTAACCCTGCTCTGATAAATGTTGTATCTTTTTTATTCAATGTTCCTTTAATCTCAAATTGAATTGCTCCATTCTCGCTTTTTCCTTTAGGCGCGATATAATCTAATACGGCATCAAACTTTTTATTTTCAATTGCCCCAACTGTAATCTCTAATGGTAAGCTTTCTTTAATTTTTCCAACTTCACTTTCATCAACTTTTCCTTCGAAAATCATTTTATTAACATCTGCAATAGATGCTATGGTGGTTCCGTCGTTAAAATTATTACTTTCGATTACTTGATTCCCTTCTTTTACAGGAACTTCTAATACCATTCCTGTCACAGTAGATCTAATCAATGTATTAGCTGCATTACCTAATCCTCTAGCAGTACCAGTTCTTATAATTTCATAATTTTGTAACGCTGATTCATAACTTTGCTTTGCTTGTTTATACGAAACATCTATTCCGTCAAATTCGTTCGCAGAAATTACTCCTTTATCAAATAATCCTTTTTGTCTCTTATATATTTTCTCTTGATTATCTAATGCTATTTTCGCTGTTGTTACAGAGTTTTTACCACTTTGTAAAGATGAGACATTAGGTATTACTCTAATTTTAGCGATTAGATCTCCCGCTTTAATTTGATCTCCTGCTTCAATATAAATTTCTTGTATAATTCCTGAAATATTTGGTTTAATTAAAACCTCTTCTTTAGGCACAATACTTCCTGTTGCTACTGTTTTTTTAACAATAGTTTCAGTAGTTGCTTGTGATGTTTTGTAAACGATTGGATCTTCTTGATTTTTCTGAAATAACCAGTATAATGAACCTACAAAAACAACTACAATTAGTAGTAAAGTGATGATAGTGATTGTTTTCTTCATTTTTTTAGTATGTATTTATGGTAACCGGTTTATATTTTTATCGGTTATGTTTTATTATTTTATATTACTCTGTTCTTAATGCGTCTATTGGCTTTGTTCGTATAGCTGTTTGTGCAGGAATCAATCCTGCTATCAGTCCACTAACAATAAGGATTAATAATGCTACAGAAACAACTATTAAATCTACACTAGGATTTGCAAACATCGTTTCTTCACCTTTAGGCATACTATCCAAGATTATGTTTACTGCGTATATTACCCCTGTAGAAACTGCAATACCAGCCATCCCCGAAATAATTGTTAAGAAAATTGATTCTAATAATATCTGACCTCTAATAGACCATGGTGAAGCTCCTAAAGCTCTTCGTATCCCAATCTCCTTAGTACGTTCTTTTACTACTATTAGCATGATATTACTAATCCCTATAATTCCTGATAACAACACCAAAATCCCTACAAAATATGCTACTCCTTTTAATGCTATAAACAGTTTATTTATCTTGTTAAACTCTTTATACAAATCAAAATTCCCTATTGCTCTATTATCATCTGGATGTATACTATGTCGCTCCTTAATAACATCAAAAATTTTAGTTTTCAAATTCGTGATAGAGAAACCATCTTGTGCTGTGATTGCCATCCACCCAACTCTATCTGCTCTATTGAATGCTTGACCAAAAGACGTAAACGGAACATAGATTTGTTTTTGATCTTCTTCTCCGTCTCCATTGTTAGATCTTTTTTTATAGGTTCCTATAACCATAAAACTAACCCCGTTAATTTTAATATACTCGCCTTGAATTTCTTCTCCTGGTGCAAACAATTCTTTTCTTACACCTTCTCCAATTACAGCTACTTTTCGATTATTATTTTTATCTCCATAATTAATAAACCTACCTGATGTAATTTGCAATGGATCTTGTTTTATAATTTCGGGATAATCTCCATAGACATTAAATGCTCCTGTTTTTAATCCTCTAACAACATTATTGCTTCCTCCAAAACCACCTAATTGATTTCTAGGAGAAACATATAATAAACCTGGTACTTGTGATTTAATTGCAGAAACATCGCTTACTCTAAAATTATATCTTCTTCCTTTTGGCAATCCTTTATATGGTTTTGATGCTGTCTGCGTCCACATAAACATTGTATTGGTAGCAATATCACCAAAACCAAGTTTAACTCCATTTTCTAATCCTTTTCCAGCTGCTAGAAGTATCACGAGTATAAATATCCCCCAGAACACTCCAAAAGCTGTTAATAACGTTCTAAACCAATTTGCAGTTAACGCTTCTATTATTTCATTCCATCGATCTCTACTAAACATATTATTCGTCTCTTAATGCTACAATTGGTTTTATTTTTGCTGCTCTCCATGCTGGAACAAATCCTGCAAAAGCACCTGCTATTATCAAAACGATTACTGTGGTAATTGCTACGTTAAAATCAACCGAAGGATTTCTTATAAAATCTGTTTCTACAAATGGTCCTACAAACTCTAACAATAATAACCCAAAGATTAATCCTGTAAATCCTGCTATAGCTGTTACAAATATTGCTTCTTGTAAAATCATACCTATAATAGCTCCTGGCATTGCTCCTAAGGCTTTTCTTATTCCAATTTCTTTGGTTCTTTCCTTTACTATAATTAGCATAATATTACTTACTCCTACTACTCCTGCTATAATCGTACAAATACCAACCCACCAAAAGAATCCTTTAATCATAAAAATTAATTGATAAAATCTTTTAGCATTTTCTAGACTGTTATTAATTCCGATAGCACTTTCATCATCTGGAGCAACTATATGTTTTGCTTTTAGGTACGTTTCCATTTCGGCAGTAAACCGCTTCGAGGCTAATACAGCTTCATCAAAGTTTGCTTCTGGTTTTAATGTAAAAGCCATATTTCGTATATTCTGACCTTGATTAAAAACTCGTTGATGAGATGTTAATGGTAAAAATATTCTTGTCTCTTCCCTTTCTCCTCCTGGGTCAGAAAAAACGCCTATAACCTTAAAATTTATATCAAAAATCTGGATATATTCTCCTATTGCATTCTGTCCTTTCGCAAATAAATCGTTGTATACTTTGTTACCAATTACTGCTACTTTTTCTAAATTTTCGTTATCCTGTAGATTTAAATAACGACCTGCAATCATTTCCGCATTTTCAAGAAATTGATAATCGGCTGATACTCCTTCAATTCTATAATTTCCAGATTCTTTTTTATAACTCGCTATTCCTCCCCAAATTCTACTCAATGATGACTTATATTCCAGTTCATCTTCGTGTTTTAATTTCAAAAAATCATAGTCTTCATTCGTCATCTGGATAAATCTTCCCGGATTCAATCCTTTATAACTCTTTGAAGTTACATTGGTCCAAACAGAAATCCTATTAGATGCATCTTGTTCAAACTCTTTAGAAATTCCGTTTTGCATTCCTTGCCCAACTCCCAAAAGAATTACCAAAATAAATATTCCTGAAGCTACAGATAAACCCGTTAAAAATGTTCGAAGTTTATTTTTTCGTATGGTTTCAAATATTTCTTGCCAACGTTCTAGACTAAACATATGCTTCAGCTCTTACTTGTTCTACTAATGAATCGTCTGTAATCAAACCATCTTTAAGATTTACTATTCGCTTAGTCATTTGAGCGATATCTGGTTCATGTGTTACAATTAAGATTGTCTTACCTTCATCATTGATTCCTTGAATCAATTCCATTACTTCGTATGAAGTTTTTGTATCCAAAGCTCCTGTAGGTTCATCGGCTAATAATACTTTAGGGTCTGAAGCTAATGCTCTTGCTATTGCTACACGTTGCTTTTGCCCTCCTGATAATTCATTTGGCAAATGTCCTGCCCAATCAGCAAGTCCAACTTTTTCTAAATAATGTAGTGCTTTTTCTTCTCGAAGTTTTCTCTTTACTCCTTGGTAATATAATGGCAAGGCAACATTATCTATTGCATTTTTATAAGTAATGAGATTAAATGATTGAAAAATGAATCCCAAAAACTCATTACGATAGCGAGCTGCTATTTTCTCATTAAGATTTTTTATTTGTACATTATCCAATATGTAAGAACCTTCATCAGCTTCATCCAACATCCCTAATATATTAAGTAATGTTGATTTTCCTGATCCTGAAGATCCCATAATTGAGACAAGCTCTCCCTCCTGTACATTGAAGTTTATCCCTTTAAGAACATGGAGTGAATTACTCCCCATCTTATAAGACTTGTGTAAATCTTTAATTTCAATCATAATCTTTTATTTATGATGTTATACAACATCAACTAAAATTTTAGACTGACACTACCTTATTACTTTATAAACAATTGTCTTTTCTATATTTTTATAGAGGTTAGTGTAGTCTTATTCTATAAGACTACAAGTTTTAACATTTTGTTACAGCAAATATGTTATCAAAATGTTAAAATAACATTTACTTTTTATTTGACTTTCTTGCTTTATAAAGAAAATACCCTACTCCTCCTATTAAAATATACGGAAGCACCATTAGGTATAAAATACCATTATTGATTCCTTTAGCAGCACTTTGTCCTTCTTCACTTTGTAAAACTGCTCTACACATAGAACATTGTGCCTCAATTGGAATTATATTTAATAAAAATATAAATACCAATATGTATATGCTTTTATGTTTCATTATTTGTTCTTTTAAGGATAATATGGTGAGATCATAGCAAATACTATTACTCCTGTTACAGCAACATATAACCAAATTGGGAATGCTATTTTTGCAATCTTTTTATGCTTATCAAATTGTTCTGATAGTGTTCTTACATATGCTATTAGCACAAATGGAATTACAGCGATAGAAAGTAAAATATGCGTTATTAAAATAAAATAGTAGACATAAGATATCCCTCCTACATCTGCTTTTTCAATATCAGATAAAACTCCATCATGATTCGCATCTCCAAAAATTGTTGCATCAGATGTTGCGTGATATGCTATGTACATTAACAAAAAAGCAATTGAAAACGATATTGCCAATTTCATTAATTGTTCATGAGCTATTCTATTTCCTTTTTTTACTTGTATTACAGCTAAAACTAGTACTACAGCTGTTAACCCATTAATTGTAGCATAAATAGGAGGCAAAAAGCCTAAACGCTCTACGTTTGGTATTCTTACAGAAAATAATAGCGCTACTGCTACAGGGATTAATATTGATAATATTATAATCCAACTGTTATATTTCTTATCCAGTACTTCCTTATTCTTTTCCATACTATTCTTCTAGTAATTTTTTAATATCTTCTAATAATATACTTACTTGCTCTTCTTCCCCATTAATATCCATCTTTTCTTCGACACCTATTGTTCCTCTATAAAAAATCAAAGGATTGCCATGAGCATCATATCTAGAACGTATAAATCCATTTTTATCAATTAAAGCAAAGTGTCCATTATGTTCAAAACCTCCAGGGGCATCTGGATTTTCTGCTGCATATAAATTAAAGCCTTTATTAGCCAACTCATATATTTTATCTCTATCCCCTGTTAACAAATGCCAATCAGGATTTGTTACTGAATATTGTTCTGCATATTGCTTTAAAACTTTAGGGGTATCTCTATCTGGTGTAATTGTAAAAGAAGCTATTCCAAAATTGTCATTGTCTTTCAATTTATTTTGAATATAAACTAAATTTCTAGTCATTTTAGGACATATTGTTGGGCAACTAGTAAAAAAGAATTCTGCTACATAAACTTTTCCTCTATAGTCATGATTAGTAATCAATAAACTATCTTGATTTACAAAAGCGAAATCCGGAACTTTTTTTGCTTCCCCATTTATTTTTATAAAAGATAGTTTTGAATTAGCTAAAGGGTTTGATGCACTCATTCTATCATTTTTTGTAATAGATGTACTACTAACTCGATCAAGTATTCTAGGAATAAAAATAATTCCAAAAACAAGAATCACAAATGATATCCCAACGTATGAATATTTTTTCATTTAAGTTCTCTTAGTATTAATGATTTATTTATTTTTTCTTTCGGCTTTATACTTCTTTAACTCCAACCTATATTCTGCCAATATTACTTTCACATCATCCACCATAACATTATTTAAATCAGCTACAGAACTCGAGTTATAACCATAGACTTTTTCTTCTTTCTTTTTAGCGTTATCATCTCTCCCTCTTAAATTTGATTTTTTATCAATTATATACACATAAGGTGTTGCTAAATTTTCATCTAATGTATGAGGTACCGATAAACTATTAAATAGACCCTCTATTTCGCTTTCTGTTCCAAATAAGAATGTCCAATTAGACATATCAGTAATCACTCCCAATTCTTTTAATAACTCTTTTGTTTCATTTTCTGTTCCATAAGGAGAAATCATTATTAATTGAAAGTCATTAAATGTATGGTTTTTCTTATATATCTTTTGATTTAGGTTAAAAGCATTTCCTTTAACTTTATCAATATCTTTTCCTAAAAAACCAACAATCGTAATTTTATCATTAAAGGTTCGTTGCTTTCCATCCAAAGCCTTTAAGTTTTCTATTCCTCCAACTCCTTCATGAAGTATTGGTAATTTAGCAAAATTGTGCACTCCGGAAGCAAAGAAAAGATATGCAACTAAAGGCAACATAAATAAAATTCCTAATACTAAAAACTTCTTCATACTATTCTTCTTTATTTAAGATGCAAAAATAAAAAAAGACGGCTTAACAACCGTCTTTTTATATGCTTTTCATGTATTTACTTCAGGATTTTAAAAATCCCAGCTCTTGTATCCATTTTTGAATACTTCAAATACATAATCTCCTTCTGTTAAAAGTATAAAAATCAAATAACAAATTAAGAATACACCTGTCCAAACTACTGAACGACGTAATCCTTTAGTTTCTCCTTCCATGTGCATAAATGCCCACGTAATTAAATATGCTTTATATATTGTAAGAATAATAAATATCCAATTTAATAACTTCATACGCACTATGTACGTTTCAATCATGAAATCAGGCTTAATTATACCTAAGATAACTTCAACGATTGTTACTATAGAAAGGATAAAAAATACTTTCCATATCCTCTTGATATTTGATCCGTGTTCTGCTGTATCGTGACCCATTTTTTCTATGCTTTTCTATAATTAAACTAAGTAGAAGAATGTAAATACAAACACCCATACTAAATCGACAAAGTGCCAGTATAATCCAACTTTTTCAACCATTTCATAACTCTTCCTTCTTTCATATGTTCCTAAAAGAACATTAAAGAAAATAACGATATTAATCATCACACCTGAAAATACGTGAAAACCGTGAAAACCTGTTATAAAGAAAAAGAAATCTGCAAATAATGGGCTTCCATACTCATTGTGATGTAAGTTTGCTCCTTCAACAACTCCAGTTACTTCATTATTTAATTTGGCTAAAGACGCTTCTCTAGATAATATCGTTTTATGCCCTTTTTCATCTAGTATCTGTGTCCGGATTAAAAGGTCTGTTTTAGCTGAAAAACCATTTTTAATTTCATTGACAGTAAATGATGGTAACGAAGGTTCCTTAACAAACCATAGTCCATTCTTTCTCTCATGCCTAGTTCTCTCAGCATGCGTATCAACAATAGCAACATCTTTAAGAGCAACTCTATGACCATCTGCATCTACAAACTGAAGAATATTACCTCCTCTAGTCTCTACTGCTCCATACTCACCTTTGATGAAGTTTTTCCACTCCCATGCTTGTGATCCAACGAAAATTAATCCTCCAACAATTGTGAGGAACATATAAAGTATTACTTTATTTTTTTTCAAGTGGTGTCCTGCATCAACTGCAAGTACCATCGTCACAGACGAGAATATCAAAATAAAAGTCATCAATGCGACATAATACATTGGTGCATCTACACCATGTAAAAATGGAAAGTGATTAAACACTTCATCCGCTATCGGCCATGAATTTATAAATTTAAACCTTGAGAACCCGTAGGCAGCAAGAAAACCTGAAAATGTAAGTGCATCTGATAAGATGAAAAACCACATCATCATCTTTCCGTAACTAACCTTGAGTGGCTCATTTCCTCCACCCCAAGTTTTTCCTTCGGTACCTGTTCTATTAACAGCTGTTTCCATAAAAAGAATTTGGTATTGTTAAATTTCACACAAAAGTAATCATTTTTCTTATCTAAAGAAATAGAAAAAGAAAAAGAGATAAAGCCACAAAAAGTCTACAAAATGCCAATACATAGCACCTAGTTCTAAACCAAGGGTTTGTCCTACTTTATACTTTTGTTTATAATGATTATAAATTACTACTAAAAGCACTATAAGTCCGCCAATTAAGTGAGCCATATGTGCTATAACTACTATGTAAATAAATGATGTTGTTACATTTGACTCGCTTCCTGTAAAGAAATATCCTTGGGAAATGATATCACTAAAACCAGAAAATTGTAACCAAACAAAAGCAACTCCTAATCCTAATGTTAACAACAACATTAACATTGTTTGTTTTCTATCTCCTTTTAAAATAGCCTTTTTGGCCAAAGAAAATGTAATACTACTTAATACAATAACTACAGAACTTATTATAAACGCTGTAGGAAATGTAAAATCTGTTAACCAATCTACTCTACTCTTACTTACTACATAAGCACTTGTCAACCCTGCAAAAGTCATTGACATACTTACCATAGCAAACCACATCATAGATTTTTTGGCTTTTTGTATTTTTTGTTTTTCTAAGTGATCTCCCGATTGTTCGTCATCTCGGAAAGCATCATTTGTTTGTTGAGCTATATCCATTCTCTTAAAAATTTATCTGCTACATAAATAATTTGTAACAAGGTAATATATAATACACTCATCAACATTAATTGTCTTGCTGATTTCGCATCCTGATTTTTATATAACCGAATAGCGTATCGTAACATTGTAGCTATCCCTAGTATCAGTATTAATACTCCTGAGATTGGAGTTATATATAAATCTCCTGTTACATGAAACACTGGCACTAATGATGTTATTATTGTCCAAATAGTATAAATAATTACTTGAGTAGCGGTTCCTTTATCTCTTTTACCTGTTGGCAACATAAAAAAGCCTCCCTTTTTATAATCATCGTATAAAAACCAACCTATCGCCCAAAAATGAGGGAATTGCCAAAAGAATTGAACCATAAACAATGTTCCTGGTTCTATACCAAAACTCCCTGATGCAGCAACCCATCCTAACATAAAAGGGATTGCTCCAGGAAAAGCTCCAACAAAAACCGATAATGGTGTTTTTGTTTTTAATGGAGTATATAAACTAACATACATAAATATTGAAATCGCACCAAACATTGCTGTTTGAGGATTAATTATGTAGAGAACTATAATTCCTACTATTGTAAACAATGATGCTATAGTGAATGCTGTTTGCACTGTCATTCTACCTGATGGGATTGGTCTATTTTTAGTTCGATCCATTAATCCATCCAAATCTCTTTCTATTATTTGATTAAAAGCATTAGATGCTCCAACCATTAAATATCCTCCTAGTGCTAACAATAATAATGTTGTCCACGATACTGTCTCAACTCCTAATAAATATCCTGCTACAGAAGAAAAAACAACACTCAATGCTAATCGCATTTTTGTAATTTCTTTAAAATCTTGTATTGCAGAAACTTTCACTGTATTCATTTGCGCCTCAATCAAATCTCAATAACCTTTAATCAAATGTGTTTTTTAAAGTGGTGCAAAGATATACATTCCTTACAATAATAATACCTTACAAAAGAACTTTTATAAAATGATCTTATATCCTTTACTATTTAACTCATTATCATTTATATAATCTTTAACATGTTTCTTGTAATGTACTCGAAGTTATCACGACTTTAGTTATTATCTTAAAAGACAACTGTATCATGAAAAAAATATTATTTATTTTAGTTTTATTCATACAATTTAACATTCAATCTCAACAAAAAGAGGTAAAAATTTCTAGTCAAGAAATTGCTCCAAATATTCATATGTTAGTAGGCCAAGGTGGAAATATTGGTGCATTTAAAAATGAAAAAGGTTTATTTATCATTGATGATCAATTTGCTAAACTATCTGATAAAATTCTAAATAGCTTAAAAAAAATCAGTGACCAACCTGTGACAATGCTTGTTAACACACATTATCATGGAGATCATACAGGTGGAAATGCAAATTTAGCAAAGCAAGGAGCTACTATTTTTGCTCAAAAAAATGTTCGATCTAGAATGATTAGTGGCCAAAAGAAAAGAGGTAGTGTTAATAATGAAAGTTTACCTGTGATTACATTTGATGAAGGTCTTCAATTATACTTCAAAAATGAAAATATAATGGTTACTCATGTTCATAATGCTCATACGGATGGAGATGCAATTATATATTTTGCTGAAGGAAATGTAATCCACATGGGGGATACATTTTTTAATGGTAGATATCCGTATATTGATTTAAATTCTGGAGGTAGTATCAAAGGCTATATTGAAGCTTCAGAAAAGGCCTTAATTTTAGCTAATGATCAGACAAAAATAATTCCTGGTCATGGGTCTTTAGCTTCGAAAAAAGATTTATCTGATTTTTTAGCTATGCTTAAACACATTACTGCTAATGTTCAAAGAGAAATTAACGCTGGTAAAAGTGAAGCTAAAATTATTGCTGATTCTTCTTTAACTGAGAAATACGACAAAAAAGGATATGGAAGCGGTTTCATTAATTCTGAACGAATGAGAAAAACAATTTATTTAAGTCTAACTAAATAAGAAAATGACTGGTCCAAAAAAAGGGGAAATGATTCGAATATCATTTCCCCTTTTTTTTTGATAGTAATGTTGTTCTCCTAATTAAAAATTTTAAATGCTATTGGCAATGAATACTTAACTCTTACTGGAGTATCCCTTTGCATTCCTGGTTTCATTTGCGGCAATTTACCTACAACTCTAATTGCTTCTTTTTCTAATCTTGGATGTGGTCCTCTCGCTTTTATATTTTGAATTGTCCCATCTCTTTCAACATCAAATTGCACATAAATTCTCTGTAATCCTGTCAATCCAAGCTCAGCTCCAAGATCTCCGTTAAATTTTTTACTTACTAATTTCTTAATACGTTCAGAAAAACAACTTGCTCTTTCTTTATTTGTATTCAATCCTTCACAACCAGGATATACAGGAACAAATTCAACAGCAGTAAAAGGCATCTCTATTACCTCCTTATCTCCTTCTTCAACGATATCTTCAATTTTTACAGGAGCACTAGTTTCTGTTGGTTTTACAAATTTGTATTCCTCTTTTGAAATATCTTTAGTCACATCATCTTTAATAACCTCAACTTTTTCTAATATTGGAACTGGTTTTGGTTTGGATTTAACGACTGCTATTGTTTTTGGCTTTTCTATTTTAAAATCGGGAGGAAAACTAAAAACTTCTTCTATGAAATCGACATCAGGATCTGACACCGCTATTTTAATAGGTTCTGTAGTCCAAATTTCGAACATTACATAGGTAAATAATAAACTTGCTATTAGTCCAATCTGAAAGTTCAGCATTGGTCTTTTTCGTACATTTGCATCATGCTTGTTACTCATAATAAAATTGTTTTAACGTTACAACTAAAACAAATCAACAAGCATACCAAAAAAGAAATCCCGCCTGTAATAGGCGGGATTTTAATGTTTTATATATATTATATTAATCTTGCACTTGGAATACAATAGGTAATGAATATAATACCCCAACGTTTTTACCACGTTGCTTACCTGGTTTCATTTTAGGTAATAATTTTACTACTCGTTGAGCTTCTTTTTCTAATCTTGGGTGTGGCCCTCTTGCTTGAACTCCAACAATGTCACCGTTTTTATCAATTTTAAAACGAACATAAATCCTATTAATACCTGATAATCCTAATTCGCTACCTAATTCTGTATTAAACTTACGGTTAATAAATTTCTTAACCTTATCACTCATACATTTTTTCTTAGCATTGTTTCCTCCAGCACTTTCACATCCTGGAAAAACAGGTACATTTTCAATTACTGTAAAAGGTACATCTGCTATTTCTTCTTCTTCTTCAACATCTTCTACCTCTTCAACTTCTACAATCTCTTCTTCTTGACTAGTTTCAGTAGATTCTATAATAGTTTCTTCAACTTCCTCTTCATCTTCAACTACATCAATAATTTCTGGAGCTGGTGGTGGAGGTGGTGGAGGTGGAGGTGTACTTAAATCTTGTGTGATCGGCACATCTTCTTCCTCTAATTCATCAAGATTAACTTGACCAATATCTACTGCTGTTCTATCATATGTCTTATGCTCGATACTACGCCATGTAATTAAAAGTACTAAAATCAGACCTAATTGTAAGAACAAGGTACTTCTTCTAGTTAAATCTGCTTTTGGATTTTTCTTCGGTTCCATATTACGATTTTATTAATAGGTTCGCTAAAATAGCTAAATTCTTTTGTAATTACCAACTAAAGATTGAATTGTAAGCAAAAAAATGCAGTTTTAACTTTTATTACTGCAACTCTTAGTACTTCAACTCAATATTTATCAATAAGTTATTCTAGTTTTTAACTTTTCTTACTTTTGAAGGTTACAATAGTCTTTTCTAGAATTTTCAATAAAATAGCAGCAAAAACTATACCACTAGTATTGGCTAACACATCATACCAATCCCCTGTTCGATATGAGGTTAACATTGTTTGACAAAGCTCCATTAATAATCCATAGACAAATGCTACAGCTATTACTATAACTAAACTTTTTTTAAACGTATTGGCCATTTTATTGGATAAAAATAAAAAAGTAAACCAAATGATTGTAAAAACAAAATAGGCCATTAAATGACCTATTTTATCGCTATTCTTAGCTGTTATTTTAACTGGAAAAATAAATTTCCCAAGGGATGCAAATGTTATTAACCCGGTATACAATACCGCTAATAACAAAAGTACATTATGCCCCAATAAGTTCTTTATATGCATCTGGTGTCAATAAATCTTTAACTTGCGAAGTATCCGACATTTTTAATTTAATCATCCAAGCTTCTCCATAAGGATCATTATTAACCTTTTCTGGCTCTCCCTCTAATGCTTCATTAAATTCTATAATCTCACCTGAAAGTGGTAAAAACAAATCAGAAACAGTTTTTACTGCTTCTACAGTTCCAAAAACTTCTTCTCTTTCTAATGTTTCATCTACTGTTTCAACTTCGACATAAACGATATCTCCTAATTCGCCTTGTGCAAAATCTGTAATTCCAATGGTAGCTATATCGCCTTCTATTTTAATCCATTCGTGGTCTTTTGTGTACTGTAAATCTGAAGGAATATTCATTCGGTTATTTTTTTATATGTTTTATTCTATTTTCTTTTTTTAGCTACACAAATATAGGATATCCACTACAATTCCCAAGTTATACTATTGTTAATTTCCAAAGTTATATCTCAAGGTTAATCCAGCACGAATCGTCGTTTGTGGAAAAGCTGTTGATATTGAATACTGTGAAAAAGTATGATCGTAAAAGAATAAAGCTGTAAGATTTTTATTTAATGCATAATCGGTCGTAAATTTAAATCCATAAATATCTTGTCCAGCAGTAACTTCAGAGTTATCAATATCTAAATATCGAATTACAGTCTCATTTTTTCTTAATGAAAAATCTGCTCTAAAATTCAAATCACTTTTCAAGATTTGTTTCCTTCCTCCAATTCTTGTTGCTACTCTTAAATCTTTAATTCTATATCCTAATCCTAAAGTATATTCGTTTCCTGCTATTTCTGTCAACAAATTATTATCAAAACTCAATGACAAAGCTCTATCTTTTTTCCACTCTGCTAAAATTTTAATAGAACTTTTCATCTCAAAATCAATCTTTACTAATGGACTAAATTGTTCTACTAGATTAACATTTGAAAAAAGTAATCTATTTTTAAAGTTTCCTCCTTGATCTAAATTATCATCAAAATCTAAATTACTTTGATATTGGTTTATAGTATAACTAGATCGATAACCATGTGCTAATGAGAATCGTTTAAATCTCTTTTTAAACCATTTGATCTTCATCAATCCAGTATATTTCACATCCCAATTAGGTATCGGAATATTTCTAAAAGGACTTGTTGTTATTTTCTCTGCATCTGCACCTGTATAAGCTGCTAGAAAAGCAGGGAGTAATACTGCTTGATTTGTCCGTCCAAATCCATCAGGAAATCCATCACTATCTGTATCTGTAGTCACTCCTCTTTCTGCAGCAAGTCGATTTGCTATGATCAATCTATTTGCTCTAAACTCATCAAATGTTTTTGACGTTGTTGCATCACTCTTAGAAAATGCCGTTCTTATTAATGCAGTCGATATTGTAAAGTTCCCAAATGAATTAGGAGTTAATGATACATAAGAAAGTTCATTTTCGCTTGTGCTTTCTACTCTAAAATTCTCTGTATAAGTTTCAGATTCATTTCTTGTAGCACTAAGATCAATTTTTAAATCTTTAATTAATCCTATAGAAGCTTGAATGTTTAATTGACTTCCTTTAACTGTACTATATTGTTGGTTAAAGTCTTGATACAACGTAAGCCATCCATTACGAGCAGCTAAATCCCTAACATCTGATTGACTACCAAAAGTAAATCCTACAGTTGGTTTCAGTGTACCTACAAAACCAGGGTCTCTTATATAACCTGGTAAATATGTACCGTTATCTTCTTGATAGTTTACATTAACTTTTTTAACTAATGTTACTAGACCTATCATTGTATTATAAGCTTTGGTCAGTGTATTTAGTTTTCTCTTTCCTCCTCTAGTTCTTTTAACTTTCTTTTTAGCTCCGGCTATTTTTCCTGTTTTCTTATCTTTTTCACCTTTAGCTCCTTCTTTTTTAGCTTTCTTCTTAAAGTTTCTACGTTTCTTCTTTAGGCCTACATATTTATAAAACGTATTCATATCCATAGCTCCATTGATACTATGTGCATTAGAATTCTGAATCGTATTACCTAAGTCTGGTACACCTTCTATACTGTTAAATGTTTCACTTCCTTTCTGCCATTGGAAATCTGATGTATAAGAATAGGAAGTTCTTAAAAATTTCAGTACAGGTATTTTATTAAAAGGAATTTCATAATTCAATTGTAATTTTTGATTATGTGTATTTGCATCTCCTACATCCAAAAATCCTGTCCAAATTCCAACTGTATTATCAACTACATTATTTTCATCAATAAAATTCTTTACGATTCTATTATTCGACGATGTAAATGTAAAGTTAAGCGACTTAGTTAAGTTATACGTTATACCATATTGCCAATCAAATAAGAAATTACGCTGATATAATGGTTCTAAACCAATACTCCCAGGAGTTAATGTAATATCTCTAAATGTTTGCTCATTATACTGTCTATTAATATTTGAACTTGCTGAAATATTAGATGGTAGTAGGTTCAAATTAAAATCTTTAAACAAATCAAAATACCTACTCTTATTAAACAGTTTTACTTTCTTTAATGGTTCGATTGTTAATGGTTGAAAACTAAAATCGTATGTTCCTCCAACTCGTACATTTTGATTGATTGAACTTTCTATTTCAAAATCATGATGATCTGTTTGATTGTATGTAGAAGAAAATGAAAAGTTTTCTACATCATAAGGCATAGGTTTACTTTCTCCTGTTCTTTCTTTTCTTAATCCAATTACGTTAAAACTTTGTCGTTTTGTATAATCAACAGATTGTTTTCGTATTTGTTCTTTTCTAGCTGGATCAGTTTCTCTATCAAGTCGATCTTGCAATTCTATATCCAAAAATTCAGGATCATATTGTGGAGTAATTAACTCTTCCCCTCTACTGTAATTAAAAGGAACTCTTATTCCCCATTTTTTTGGTAATAACTGTCCTAAATTTACATTTGTAGTTACATCATATTGTTGTACATCTTCTTGACTTCTTTCATTAGGTCCCTGTTCAATTCCTCCAAAACCTATAGTACTCTTTCTACCCGAAGCACTTACAGTAGCAAAATCGGCTAAATTAGCATCCAAAGATCCCACTGCAGCCCAACCTCCAGAATTTTTAAGATCGCTTAATCGCATTTCATTAAACCATACTGTTCCTGTTTTTGACGTTCCTGATGCGTTTCGAACTCCTAACATCATTACTCGAATGTTCCCATAATTAGGATTTCCTTTTATTCCGATTCGTCTACCTCCAGCTGTAGTCACTTGATTTTCTCCAGTTTCATCAAAATATATTAAATCTAAAGGATTCAATCCATCATTTCCTAAAACATTAGATTTTATTCTTTGCAAAAGATCTAATTCTAAATCTAACCTATTTATTTCTGGCCAAACTGTTTCTGGATTACGATCTCCAGCAGATGAGACTGTTAAAGGTATTTCTATTTCGTAAAAGTTATCAGTAAAATCATTCCCCATTCTAACAAATGCAATTAAATCATCGTCATTTAATGGTTGTCCTGAAACAGCTTCTGCATGAATAAACATTTTAAGATTTTCATATTGTCTCATATCGACATTAAAATTCTTATAAACTGCTCTTGCATCATCAGTCGGTAAATCAATAACCGTTAAAGCTAATGATTGTTCATCATCTCTTACTGTTGTATTATTATTAATCAACTCTTCTCTTACGACTCCAGGTGGTGTTACATAGTTTACAGTTTCTTCTGCACTAACTGCTGATACTATAAAATCCCCTGTCGTTGTTGTATTAATTCCTTCTGTTGTAGTTCCAGTTTGAACGTATCTTCTATAATCTCCTCTTACTAAATCTAATGATCCAAAACGTAATAATGTTGGTTGTTCAAAATCTGTCATGAACATACGCACAAAACGAATTGATCTGAAATCAGTAATATTTCTCGCTCCTGTTGGCTCATAAATAGGTACTTTAAATCGAACCCAACGAGTATTTAACTGATCTCCATTTGCCAGCTCAGTTGTGATTTCTCTAACATCACTAATTTGAGAATTATTATCTGGTGACATTCCTGGCACAATATCAATTTCATATTCATAATAACTATTAATGGTATTCATTGTGTTATCACGATTGACATCTTCTACTGTTGGTAATGTTGAATTTCCTCTATCTGTATTTCCTACCGATGTTGGTGAATTCCCTTGAGTACCATTATAATTTTTATATCGCTCTAGAATTCCTCCTTCTCCTTGTAGATAATATTCATAATTATCTCCTGATGGATCATCTAAATTTGCAAAGGCTGGATATTGTTCTCTTTCTTCTCCATCACTCAATCCATCAAATCCTACATCTTGGTTTACACGTGCCTGTCCTTCTGTATCAAAAGCATAAATTAATGATTGGTTTACTGGAACTCTAGCATTATAATTTGTAGGTGTAAAATCTGTTCCCTCAATATCTGGTAATCCATTTTCGTATTGTTTACGTCCATCTTTTA
This sequence comes from uncultured Aquimarina sp., assembly GCA_947498595.1. Lineage (GTDB taxonomy): Bacteria > Bacteroidota > Bacteroidia > Flavobacteriales > Flavobacteriaceae > Aquimarina. The sequence continues at coordinate 137,392 of CANMKX010000005.1, read as the reverse complement.
AAACATCTTCACTAATATTACCTAAGTTAAAAACAATTTTACCTCCATTATTACCTGCATTTTCTGGATAAATAAATGGATCCATTACCCAAAACTCAATAAACTCTACATTAGATTGCTCAAAATTTGTTGAAGTCAATTGTCTTGTTATTCCACCAAAATTACTGCTTGGATCTGTAAATGTTCCTGAAGCAGCTTCTGCACTAAAGTTATATGCTCCTCTGGTAGTTGGGTCATAATTTAAATCTAAGGTAAAAATTGCCCGACTTTGACCTTGTACGATATCTGTATTTGGAAAAATTTCATCAACAAAAACACGCCTTGTTGCAAAGCTTGAAAGATCTTCATCTGAAACTCCTGTTGGCCTACTTCGACTGTAAAAAATTGGATCAATAGAATACCACGATAACTTGGCTCTTTTATCACCACTTACCAAACCTACTAATTCTCCTCCAAAATCCAAAGGCACACTTGATAGTTCCCATGACAATGGAGAACTTATATCTATAGAGGTTTGCGCTCCTTCAAAATCATCAATATAAGAAGTTACTTCTCCATCAAAATTAGCTCCTCTTGGCGCTCCAGCAATTAACTGAGCAACTTCTGCTCTTACTGATACATTTGATTGTACATCTGTATCTATATTTGGTAGTTTGTTTACTAATCGAGTTAAAAATGGGACTTCTGTTGAATAAGTACCATTAAACCCTATAATTGTATTATTAATTGGTTCAAATCCATAACTTGATTTTTGCGTTATAGGGCGCTCATTTAAATTAATATACGTACCTCCTATGATAAAGTTATCACTGAATTTATGCTCTATATTTAATCCTGTAAATCGTTTTGTCTGTTGTCCAAAAACTGCATTATTCTCTGTAGAAACTTGAATAGGAGTATTAGACGCTAATAAAGCTTCATCTAAAATATTTACTCTTCCCAATTGATAATTCACTGTATAATCAACTCCTTCTTGTAGGGTACGTCCTCCAGCTGTTACTGTAACAGATCCTTGAGGCACATTAAACGATCCTATAGGAATTCCATCTTGTCCTGAAGATTTATATCGCCCTTTTAATTGGAAATAATTTTTTGAAGCTCCTTCTTGTTCTGCTGCTACTTTAGTTTCTGTATATAATTCTCGAAATACATATTCTGCTTGATTCACATTATATGTTGTTGGAACATTATACACTTCGCCTGCTCCTCCATTATTCAATTTGTTAAATAAATGTTCTCCAAAAGGTTCTACTGTCGTAAATATAATCCTTCCATTTTCTGTATCAACAGTTAATCCTGGAACGTAATCAAAGAAACCATCACCACCTACAACAGGATCATTATTTGTGTTCAATTGATCCATGTTAAAAACTTTCAGTAATGTTGTTTGATCTACATCATCTGGTAATGCTAGTCCACCACCTTCTGCAGCACTAATAAAGTTTAAAGGAGATGGGTTTGTATATAAGATATTAAAAACAAAATCATCTCTTTCTAATCTATATGCCCCAAGGTTATAGATATTCTTCATCATCAAATCCCATCTTGGTTCTGTTACACTAGTAATAGAACTTTTCAACATTTTTACTACTAAGTTTTGACTCGACCCAACTTCTCCTCCTGAAGTGTTATCATCTCCTACTGTAGCATCAACTCCATCATTTGCAAATTCACCAACTTGATATACTTGCCCTCCTTGCGTATATTGAAATGCAACAGCTAGTATTTCGTCATTATTTAATCGTTGATTTAATGAGATATATCCCAATTGAGTATTTAATATATACTCATTAGCATTTAATTGCCTCGCATTTTCTATAACTGAATAATCTTTCCCTTCTACTGCATTAATACCAATAAACCCTGAAGATACAGTTGAAATCTGACGAATTTGATTGCTCAACACACTCCCTGTTCCTATTTCAAATGGATTCAGATCGTTATTATCATTATCTGGAAAAGCACCTGGAGCTGTATTAAAAAACCCTCCTGGTAAGGATGTTAATCCTATATTACCTGCTACTTCACTTTCTCCAATATCTTGTATTGCTACAATATTACGAGCATTACTAATTGTTTGAGCATTATTAGATCGATTGGTTACCCAAACTTCTACTCTAGTAATCTGTATATTATTATTTATAAATGGATAATTTTGTAATGAATTATCATAATTATCTCTAAAGTAATGTGATAAAAAGAAGTGTCGATCTTCATCATAATCTAATGCAAAAAGCTCAAAATCTTCAATAGTTCCTCCTCCTTGAATATTCACTGATCGTGTTTCGGATCTTTGTTCAGAGTAAACTCCAGTTATTGTTGTTTTTCCAAATTGCAATCCTAATTTAACTCCAAATAAACTTTGTGCTCCTTGTATTAAAGAACTATTCAAAGGCATGCTTACATTTCCTACTTCAATACTTCTTATTATATCATCTTCAGTAGGGGTATATTCTAATTTTACTTGATTTTGAAAATCAAAAGTAGATTCGGTATCATAATTTGCCGTAACCTGTAACCGTTTTCCAACTTTCCCTAATAAGCTTAAACTAATACGTTGATCAAAATCAAATGTAAAATTACTTCGATTTCTAGGAGAAAATGCTGGATTATCTTGTTTTGTAAATAACAAACCTAAATCCATTTCAACAGATCCTTGTGGTGTAACTTCTATTTCGTTTCCACCAAAAATAGATTCAAAAAACTGAGAATTCACATAAAATATAGGTAGTATATTTTTTCTTTTTTCTTCGCTTCCGTCTTTCTTCCCACTAAAAGCATCTATTTTTTCTTTAAAATAATTCTTTCGTTCTTCTATTTCTACTAAACGAAAAAATTCTTTTGGCGTTAAAAATAGTGGATAAGAAATATTAAAATCCCCTAAAGTCTCTTTATAGATATAACGATTTGTTACTGCATCATATTCATATTTCGTTACGATACTATTGGGGTCAGGAAGTCTTATTTCTCCAAACGAATGTGTTGTACTTGTAGAGTCTCGTACGGTTTCGTTTTCTTGAGCTAGTAACGCAGTACTACTGCATAATGCTAAAACAAATACTATTTTTTTAATAAAATTATAGTGTAAATAATTTGACGTACTCAATGCTTCTATAGTTTTTTTAAGGCTAATTTTATAATATTCTCTACAGTCTCTAAAGGGGAGTCTGCTAAAATTTTATCGATTACCTTTTCTGCTTGTTTTCTATTAAATCCTAATGTCTCTAATGCTGATAACGCTTCATCTTTATTCGTATTGCTTTGTGTAACAGAAACTTCATCAATATCATAAATTTTAAGAATTTTATCCTTAAGATCTAGTATAACTCGTTGTGCAGTTTTTGCTCCAATACCTTTTACAGATTGTATTGTGGCTACGTCATTTGCTGCTATTGCTTCTTTTATTTTGGTGGGGTGTAATGAAGACAACATTGTTCTTGCGGTACCTGCTCCTATTCCTGAAACAGATATCAGAAGTCTAAAGATATCTCTTTCTGCTTTTTCTACAAAACCAAAAAGAGTGTGTGAATCTTCTTTAACTTGTAAATGCGTGTATAACTGTAATAACTCTTCATCTCCAATTAGAGAAAAAGTGTGTAATGATATGTGTAATAAATATCCTACTCCATTACAGTCTATTACTACATCGGTAGGGTTTTTCTCTACCAATTTTCCTTTAATAAATGTAATCATCTAGCTATTTGATCTTAAGCAACCAAATGTAAGAAATTTATTATAGAATGTTAATGCTTTCTACTTTTATAAACTTTTGATTTTCTATAACACTTATTTATAGCTTTTGATAAAAAGAAAAGGTTTCGAAATTTCGAAACCTTTTTCTTTTTTTATGTTATTTATCTATAATTACATACTTTTTCTTTCTTTTTGCTGTGCATCGATTACGGCAACTGCTGCCATATTAATCATTTCTTCTACACTTGCTCCTAATTGTAAAATATGTACTGGTTTACTTAATCCCATCATAATTGGCCCTATAGAATCAGAATCATTTAATTCTTTAAGTAACTTATAGGTACTATTTGCTGAATCTAAATTAGGAAATACTAATGTATTCACCTTATGTTCTGATAGCTTTGAAAAAGGAAATTTATCCTTTCGCATGCTTTGATTCAATGCAAAATCTGTTTGTAATTCTCCATCAACAATTAATTCAGGATAATGTCTATGTAAATAAGATACTGCGTCTCTTACTTTTTGTGCATTTGGATGTTTAGACGATCCGAAGTTAGCATATGATGTCATTGCAATCACTGGTTTTACTCCAAACATTTCTACTGTACGAGCAGTCATTTGTGCAATTTTAGCCAATTCTTTTGATGAAGGATCAATATTAATTGAAGTATCACTAATAAATAATGGTCCTCTTTCTGTCATCATCACATTCATTGTAGCAATTCTAGTTGCTCCTTTGGCTAAACCTATTAAATCTAACATTGGTTTTACCACAGTAGGATAACTACGAGAATATCCCGACAACAAAGCGTCTCCATCTCCACCATTAACCATCATTGCAGCAAAATAATTACGTTCTCTCATTAATTTTTGAGCATCGTATAATGTAATTCCTTTACGCTTATTAGTTTCCCAATATTGCTCTGCATATTTAGTTCTCTTTGCTTTTTCTTCATCAGATTTTGGATCGATGATAGTAACTCCTTCTGGATCAAAGTTAATTTCTTTCATCAATTCAAGGATAACATCTCTACGTCCTAAAAGTATTGGATATCCTATTTTTTCTTCATGAACAACTTGGGCTGCTTTTAATACATCAAGGTGATCTGCTTCAGCAAAAACGATACGCTTTGGGTCTGTTTTAGCTCTATCAATTAATAATCGAACTAATTTATTGTCATTCCCCATTCTTCCCATAAGCTGCTCTTCATACTTTTCCCAATCTTTAATTGGTTCTGTAGCAACACCTGATTCAATTGCTGCTTTAGCAACAGCAACTGGCACTGTAGATATTAATCTTGGATCAAATGGTTTAGGTATAATATAGTCACGTCCAAAATTTAAACGTGTCTCTCCATAAGCTATGTTTACTTGTTCTGGAACAGGTTCTTTGGCTAGATCTGCTAATGCTATAACTGCGGCTTTTTTCATTTCCTCATTAATAGCTGTTGCTCTAACATCCAAAGCTCCTCTAAAAATAAAAGGGAAACCTAAGACATTATTAACCTGATTAGGATGATCACTTCTTCCAGTTGCCATAATAATATCCTTACGAGTCTTTATTGCTGTATCATAAGGAATTTCTGGATCGGGATTTGCCATTGCAAAAACAATTGGGTCGGCCGCCATTGAAAGTAACATTTCTGGAGTTACCAAGTTTGCCATAGATAGACCAACAAAAACATCTGCATTCTCCATTGCATCTTCTAGAGTATTCAAATCTCTATCTGTTGCAAACTCTGCCTTTTGAGTCGTTAGCTTTTCTCTATCACTACGAATAACACCTTTACTATCGGTCATTACGATATTTTCTGGTCTTGCTCCAAAAGATTTGTATAATCGCGTACAAGAGATAGCTGCTGCTCCTGCTCCACTCACTACAATCCTTACATCTTCTAATTTTTTCCCTGTTATCTCACATGCATTTAACAAAGCTGCAGCTGATATAATTGCTGTACCGTGTTGATCATCGTGCATTACAGGAATATCTAATTCTTCTTTTAATCTTCTTTCGATTTCAAATGCTTCTGGTGCTTTGATATCTTCAAGATTAATTCCACCAAAAGTTGGCGCTATATTTTTTACTGTTTCTATAAAAGCATCTACATCTTTTGTTCCTACTTCAATATCAAAAACATCTATATCTGCAAATATTTTAAACAGTAACCCTTTTCCTTCCATTACAGGTTTTGAGGCTTCAGGCCCTATATCGCCTAACCCTAAAACTGCTGTTCCGTTAGAAATTACTGCTACAAGGTTTCCTTTAGCTGTATATTTATAAGCATTAGAAGTATCTTTTTCTATTTCGAGACAAGGCTCTGCTACTCCTGGTGAATATGCTAATGAAAGATCTCTTTGTGTCGCATATTTTTTAGTAGGAACCACCTTAATTTTACCTGGGGTTGGTTTAGCGTGGTATACTAGCGCTTCTCTTCTTTTACTTTCTTTATTCATATTGGTTTTATTATACTCCTAATACGTCGTATTGGATAATATGAATTTACAAATTTAAAAGGTTAAGGGAAATAGGAAAGTTTTAATTCATTTTCTTTTCATTTAAAACTCTTATTTTATCGTTAATCTTTTAAAAATGAAATATTTCGAGTCAATCCGCTAAATTTAGTTCTCTTGACTGCTGATTTTTTAAATACTTTACTAAAAACCTCTTGTGTAATCTCTTCCCAATCTTTCTTTGTCATCTCTAATAACTCTGGATGTGGGTCAAATAAAGGCTCATTATGAGATTTTGAAAATCGATTCCACGGGCAAACGTCTTGACATACATCACATCCAAACATCCAATTATCAAAACTTCCTTTATTACTTAATGGGATTTCCTCTTTGAGTTCTATCGTAAAATATGAAATACATTTGCTTCCATCTACAACATATGGCTCAACAATTGCTTGTGTAGGACATGCATCGATACAGGCTGTACAAGTTCCGCAATGATCTGTTACGGGAGTATCATATGCTAAATCTAAATCAATAATTAGCTCTGATATAAAATAAAAAGAACCTACTTTTTGTGTTAGTAAATTACTATTCTTTCCAATCCAACCTAACCCACTTTTTTTTGCCCAAGCTTTATCTAATACTGGTGCCGAATCAACGAAAGCTCTCCCACTAACTTCTCCTATTTCTTCTTGTATAAACTCCATTAACAGCTTTAGCTTAGCTTTAATGATATGGTGATAATCTTGTCCATAAGCATATTTTGAAATTTTAGGTGCTTCAAGATCTTTTTGTTTTTGTTCAGGGTAATAATTATACAATAGAGAAACCACACTTTTGGCATCATCTACCAATAACGTTGGATCTAATCTCTTATCAAAATGATTTTCCATATACTGCATACTACCGTGTCGATTCAGGGATAACCATTTTTCTAACCGAGGAGCTTCCTCTTCTAGAAATCCTGCTTTACTAATTCCACAAGATAAAAAACCGAGGCGTTTTGCTTCGGCTTTGATAAGTTTGGTATGTTTTTCTCGTATTGTCATTTCTATTCAATCCCTTATCGTAAAAGAAATTTCAATTTTACTTTTTCTGGTCGCAAAGTTATCAATGGTTTAATTTCAACTTCATCTTGCAAAGATATTACTTGATATTTCTTTACTATTCCTATCATTGTTAAAATCATTTCGTACATCGCAAAATTATTACCAATACACATTCTTGGTCCTGCCCCAAAAGGAAAATAACAATCTATAGAATCTTTTTTCTTATCGGCTATAAATCTATCTGGGTTAAATGTCAGTGGATCTTTCCAATTTTTCTTATTTCTATGAATCTCATAAAAAGAAATTAATATATCCGTTCCTTTTGAAAAGAAAAGTTCTCCAAATTCATCATCTTCAATATTCATTCTATCAGTAAAATAAGCTGGGGGATACAATCGCATTGATTCTTCAATACATTGTTTTGTATAGGTATATTTACTTATTTGTTGAAATAAACTTTCGTCTTCTTCCGCACTCTTAGATGTTTCCTTATAAACTTCTTCTTGTATTTCTAGATGTTTCCCTAATAAAAAAAGTGTAAAAGCAAGTGCATTTGATGTTGTTTCATGTCCTGCTGTGAATAGTATTAATATTTCATCAATCAATTGCTTATTAGTCATACTAGATCCATCTTCATATGTAGATTTTAATAACATGTCTAATAAATCATCTTTCTCATCAGTTTCAACTCTTCTATCATCTATAATTTCTTGTAGAATCTGACGCGCTTCTTCAATCAATTCCATATGTTTTCTCACATCTCCATTTAAAGAAAACCACCATTTTTTATAGGGTTGTCTTATTTCTTTAATCAACATGGTTTGTACTGTTTCAGTAACATATTGTAATCGTTTCATTTTTTGTCCCATATTAGTGGTACTAAATAATGACTTTGCGACTACTTGAAATGCTAGATCACTCATTAAAGGATATATTTCTATCGCTTTATTTGTTTCTATTTTTTGTAGTTCTCTATCAATCGTATTTTTGATAGTGATGACAATATTCTCTAGTTTTTTTTTGTAGAAAGCTGGCTGTATTAACCTTCGTTGTTGCAACCATTCTTTACCATTAGATGTTAGTAATCCTTTTCCTATATACTTACCTAAATCGTTCGTTTGTAATTTTGACTTATGATATATCTTATGTTTTTTCTGAAGTATATGTTTGGTTAAATCTGGATCTCTTGTGACATAAACTTTTTTATTAAATCCCAACTGAATTCTAAAAGTATCTCCATATTTTTCAAAATTCTCTTCATGAAATGGAAGTGGATTTTTTAAAATTCTTTTCGCATTTTTTAAAATGGTAAAAAAACTAACTGTTGAAATTTCTTTAGTTTTCATTTTATGCAATTAAATTCTTAAAATAGTCCACCTTGAATATCTCCTTTAATTCTACCTAAATGTTTATAAGCCGATTCTGTAACCTCTCTTCCTCTTGGAGTCCGCATAATAAATCCTTGTTGGATTAAAAATGGTTCATATACCTCTTCTATTGTTTCAGCACTTTCGCTCACTGCTGTTGCAATTGTAGTTAATCCAACTGGACCTCCTTTAAATTTATCAATGATCGTTAATAATATTTTGTTATCCATTTCGTCTAATCCATGAGCATCTACATTTAATGCTTTCAACGAAAATTTAGAGATTTCAATATCTATTTTACCATTTCCTTTTATTTGAGCAAAGTCACGTACTCTTCGCAATAATGCATTAGCGATACGAGGTGTCCCTCTACTTCTTCCTGCTATTTCTATTGCTGCTTCCATTGATGTAGGAACTTTAAGTATTTCTGCACTCCTTTGTACAATCGTAGCTAAAAGTTCTGTTGTATAATACTGTAATCGACTCTGAATACCAAAACGAGCTCTCATAGGAGCTGTTAATAATCCTGATCGTGTGGTTGCTCCTACTAATGTAAAAGGATTCAAATTGATTTGGACAGTTCTTGCATTTGGCCCACTTTCGATCATAATATCTATTTTATAATCCTCCATAGCCGAATATAGATATTCTTCAACAATAGGGCTTAACCGATGTATTTCATCAATAAAAAGAATATCTCTCTCGTCTAAATTCGTTAATAATCCTGCTAGATCTCCAGGTTTATCCAATACAGGTCCTGAAGTAATCTTAATTCCGACTCCTAACTCATTGGCTAAAATATTAGCTAATGTTGTTTTTCCTAATCCTGGAGGCCCATGAAACAATGTGTGATCCAATGCTTCTTCTCTTAAATTAGCTGCTTGTACAAAAACTTGTAAATTTTCTAATACTTGGTCTTGTCCAGAAAAATCCTCAAAACTCAAAGGTCTTAAAGCTCTTTCAATATCAAGTTCTTCGTTTGAAAAATTACTACTGGTGGGATCTAAATTTTCGTTCATATATACCTACTGCATTTCGAGTATCACTCGATTGACATATTCTTTTATAATAACAAAGATAGTAGAAAAAGAAAAGCCTTTTCAAAATGATTTGAAAAGGCTTTTTTCTATATTGATTTACATCTTAATGATGCATTTCTTCTTCGTTTTCTTGTAATGGAACTGTTTGAGGAACGTAATCTTGTCCTGGAATAACATATTCTCCATTTTCGTTAGTTTTACTATAATCATAAGACCATCTGTGTACTGAAGGAATTTCTCCTGGCCAGTTACCGTGAATGTGTTCTACTGGTGTAGTCCATTCAAGCGTGTTAGATTTCCATGGATTTTGCTCGGCTTTCTTTCCGTAGAAAATAGAATATATAAAATTATATATGAATACTAATTGTATTAAAGCTGTCATGATAGCAAACATTGTTATCAATACATTTGTATCTTGAAGGTCATCGAAATACGGGAAATTCGTATTATTATAATAACGACGTGGTAAACCAGCCATACCAACAAAATGCATTGGGAAGAATACTCCATAAGCACCGATAGCAGTAAACCAGAAATGTACATATCCTAATTTCTTATTCATCATTCTTCCATACATTTTAGGGAACCAATGATAAACTCCTGCAAACAATCCATATAATGCAGAGATACCCATCACTAAGTGGAAGTGAGCTACTACAAAATAAGTATCATGAACATTAATATCTAATGTACTATCTCCTAAGATAATTCCTGTTAAACCTCCAGTAATAAAAGTAGAAACTAAACCTATTGAAAATAACATTGCTGGATTAAATTGCAAGTTACCCTTCCAAAGTGTTGTTATATAATTAAATGCTTTTACAGCTGATGGAATTGCAATCAATAAGGTTGTAAATGTAAATACAGATCCCAAGAATGGATTCATCCCTGATACAAACATATGGTGACCCCAAACAATTGTTGATAAGAATGCAATTGCTAATATCGAAGCAATCATCGCTCTATATCCAAAAATAGGCTTACGTGAATTTGTTGCTATAATTTCGGATGTAATTCCTAAAGCAGGTAATAATACAATATATACTTCTGGATGTCCTAAGAACCAAAATAAGTGCTCAAATAAAACTGGTGATCCTCCTTGGTTATGTAATACTTCACCTTGAATATAGATATCACTTAAGAAAAATGAAGTTCCAAAACTTCTATCCATAATCAATAATAAAGCAGCAGATAATAATACTGGGAAAGATACAATACCAATTATTGCAGTTACAAAGAATGCCCAAATAGTTAATGGCATACGTGTCATTGACATTCCTTTTGTACGTAAGTTAATTACTGTAACTACATAGTTTAATGATCCTAATAAAGAAGATGCAATAAAGATAGCCATAGAGACTAACCATAAAGTCATTCCTAATCCAGATCCTCCCATTGCCTGTGGTAAAGCACTTAAAGGTGGATATACTGTCCATCCAGCTGCAGCAGGTCCTGCTTCAACAAAAAGAGACATTACCATGATAATACTACTTAGGAAAAATAGCCAATATGAAATCATATTCATAAATCCTGAAGCCATATCACGTGCTCCAATTTGCAATGGAATTAAAAGGTTACTAAATGTACCACTTAATCCTGCTGTAAGTACAAAGAATACCATTATCGTACCATGAATCGTAACTAAAGCTAAATAAGCATTAGGATCCATAACTCCATCAGGAGCCCATTTTCCCAATAACACTTCAAAAACAGTGAAAGGCTCTTCTGGCCATGCTAATTGCATTCTAAAAAGAATCGACATTAAGATACCTATAGTACCCATAATTAGACCTGTAATTAAATATTGTTTAGCGATCATCTTATGATCCATACTAAACACATATTTAGTTATAAATGTCTCCTTATGGTGATGCTCGTGTTCGTCGTGAGCGTGATCATCTACGTGTGCTGCTGTTGCTGACATTCGGTATTATTTATTTAATATTTTACTATTATTTTATTTTATCTAGATCTTAGTTTGCTGCTTGAGCAGACATTTTTGTCTGAAATGTCTCTTGAGTTTTCAACCATGCATTGTAATCTTCTTCAGATTCAACTACAATTTTCATTTGCATGTTGTAGTGAGAAGCACCACAAATCTTATTACATAGTAAGTAATAATCAAATGTATATGGTTCTAAAGCTTCGTCTCCTTTAGCTACTAATTCTTTACTTTTTTCTTTTCTGATTGTATTAATAGTCTCAACTTTTTCAACCATATAATCAGTCTTACGCATATCTTCTGTTGTAAGTATAGGCGTATAAGAAAATTCTGTTATCATTCCTGGAACAACATTCATCTGAGCTCTAAAGTGGGGCATATAAGCTGAATGCAATACATCTTGAGATCTCATCTTGAATATTACTTTTCTACCTACAGGCAAGTGTAATTCTGTTGTGATCTTATCATCCATAGCATAAGAATCTGATGGATCAACTCCTACAGTGTTTATACCTTGAATAAAACGAACATTTGCTTTACCTAAAACATTGTCTTTACCTGAATATCTAGCTTCCCATGAGAATTGCTTTGCATACAATTCTACTATGATTGGATCACCTTCTTCTTCATCAATGTTCATGATGTCTGTCCAAGTAAATAAACCATAGATAATTAATCCTGCTAAAACAACAACTGGAATAATTGTCCAAATAAATTCTAGCTTATCATTATCAGCATAGAATAATGCTTTTCTATTCTTATTCCCTCTATATTTAAATGCAAAGTAGTGTAATAATACTTGAGTAATCAATTGAACTATCATGATTAACACTACAGAGATCATCATTAATCTATCATACTCAATTCCATGCTCAGAGGCAGTAACTGGTAAAAAATATGATCTATACTGAATAAAGCAGTATCCCATTAAGATGTAAAAGAACGTTACAAAAGCAAGCATAATTTTACCTTGCGTATTGTTATCCTTATCATTTGCTATTTGAGAATTATCTTCACCAACTCCTTGAGATAATCTTACTATTTTGGACATTTGCCATAGTGTGATTCCTAGAAGCGCTATAACTATTATGGTTAGAAATACAGTCATTTTTATCTATCTTTCTTTAATACAATTCAAATTTTAGTAGTGAAAGTGTTTACTTTCTTCAATATAAGGATTACGTTTTGCTAATAACGGTGCTTTTGTAAGTGCCGTAAAGACAACAAAAATAAACAATCCTAAGAAAAGTAATACTGCACTGATCTCAGATAATCCAATAAACCATGATTCTCCTACTGTAGCAGGCATTACCATTGTGAATACATCTACATAATGACCACATAAGATTACTATACCTCCTGCAATTACTAACCAATTGATTCTTTTAAAATCACTATTAATTAATAATAATAATGGGAATACAAAATTCATTACTAACATTCCAAAGAATGTGATGTTGTAATCTTCAATACGAGTAATAAAATAAGTTACCTCTTCTGGTATGTTTGAATACCATATTAACATAAATTGAGAGAACCATAAGTATGTCCAGAAAATACTAATACCGAACATGAATTTAGCTAAATCATGAATATGACTATCATTTACAAACTCTAAATATCCTCTCGATTTTAAGTAAATAGTAATTAATGCTATTGTAGTAATACCACTTACAAATAATCCAGCGAAAACATACCATCCAAACAATGTACTAAACCAGTGTGGGTCAAAACTCATAATCCAATCCCAAGACATCATAGATTCTGTATATATAAAGAATACTAAAAATGCTGCTGAGATTTTAAAACTTTTTCTATACCATGCATTATCATTAGCCTCGTCTTGTTTTCTTGAAAACTTAACTGCAAAATATCTATAAGCAATCCAACCACCTAAAAAGATAGCTGCTCTTACTAAAAGCATTGTTCCATTTAACCAACCTGATTTACCTTGAATCAATTTATCATGAGCTACCACTTCTGGATCCGCCCAAACAAATAAATGATTTATATGAAATCCAGATAAACCTAGTATCACAAACATAATAATACCTCCTGGTACTAAATATGCTGTTATAGCTTCCATTACTCTAAAAAGTACTGGAGACCATCCCGATTGTGCTGCAAACTGAATAGCATAAAAGGCTAACACTCCTAACGATATCATAAAGAAAAAGAATGCCGCTACATAAAGTGCTGCCCAAGGTTTGTTTTGTAATTGGTGTAAAATATGCTCATAATGTGCATCACCTCCGTGTGCATCTTCTTCACCATGTGTAGCAGTTGATGTTTCTCCATGTGCTGGTGCAGCATGAGAATCTGCAGCTGTTGTTTCTCCATGTCCACCTCCGTGAGCATCGTGAGCTGCCATTATTTCTTTTACATCATCAATAGTATGAGGTGCTTGTAAGAATCCTGCAACAAGACCAACAGCTCCTACTACTATAAGTATGATAGAAAATAATCTTAATTTATTTGATAGCGTATACATATCTATATAATATCGTTATTCTTTACTTTAATTAATACACTAGTGATGTGCATCCTCTTGATGATTATCAACAACAGGTTCGTGAGTTTCCTCTACTGGCTCAACAACTATAGCTACTTCCTTATCTAAACGTACTTCTCTACCTTCAAGATCAGCTTTTAACTTCTCAACATACTGAACGATTTTCCAGCGTTCTTCTTCGTTAGTTTGAGCAGCATAAGATCCCATTGTATTGATTCCGTAATACATTACATGATAAATACTACCTTCAGTAACTTCTCTAGAGTCATAACTTGGTATACCAAGGATTTTTTCTCTTTTTACCAATTCTCCTTTACCTTTACCTTTAGCTCCGTGACAAATCCCACAATAGATTGTGTATAATTCTTTTCCTTCTGCTAAATTTTCTTCAGTATATGGCAATGGGTTTTTTAATGTATCCTTTGCAAGAGCATATCCTTCTGGAGAATCCTTATAATCATAAGGCATCCATCCTCTAGAAACTGTTCCTTCAACAGGAGTCATTGCTTCTTGCTCTCCATTAAAAACTTTATATTCTCCATATGTTTCATATCCAGATGAAGCGTACATGTTTGGAAAATACTGATAGTTTGGTTTTTTACTATCTTGACAAGATATAGCACTGATTACTATAATCACTAATGCTAATATTTTTACAGTATTCTTCATATTAACTAATGCTTATCTATTATTTTAATTTCTACAGCTCCAGTATTAGTTAAGAAGTCGATTAATTCTTCTTCTTGATGATGAGATGCATCAATTTCCATTAAAAAGTGATCATCAGTAGTTCTTACATCTGGATTTTCAGCTTCTTTAAAAGGCCATAATCGACTACGCATGTAAAACGTAATTACCATTAAATGGGCTGCAAAGAATACAGTAAGTTCAAACATAATTGGAACAAACGATGGTAAATTCTCTATAAAGCTAAAACTTGGCTTACCTCCGATATCTTGTGGCCAATCTTGAATCATAATATAATTCATCATTGTAATTGCCACTGTAATACCAACACAACCATACATAAATGATGTAATTGCTAAACGCGTGTGAGGTAATCCCATTGCTTTATCTAATCCGTGTACTGGAAAAGGTGTAAAAACCTCTTCTATATGATAATGCTTTTTACGAGTCGCTTTAACAGCGTCCATTAAAACATCATCATCCGTATATAGTGCGTGTATAACTTTTGATGCCATACTAATTGTTTTTAATATTTTCGTTAGTACCCTCGTTATCTTCTGTAAGCGTTTCTCTCACAATTACAACTTCTTTTTTAGGAAGTTCATCTCTATGATCGACCCCTGCTTCTCTTAATTTTTTATACTTAGATCCTGATGACTTCAATATTGATTTCACCTCTGCCTGTGCAATCACAGGGAAAGTACGTGCATATAATAAGAATAATACAAAGAAGAATCCAATAGTACCAATAAAGATACCTATATCTACAAATGTAGGAGAGAACATTGTCCATGAAGATGGCAAGTAATCTCTATGTAACGATGTTACAATAATTACAAAACGCTCAAACCACATCCCTATATTTACTACAATCGAAATAAAGAAAGAGAACATAATACTTCTTCTCAATTTTGGGAACCACATAAATTGCGGAGAGAATACATTACATGTCATCATAGCCCAATATGCCCACCAGTAAGGTCCTGTTGCTCTATTCAAGAACGCATATTGTTCATACTCAACTCCAGAATACCAAGCTACAAATAGCTCTGTTATATACGCTACACCTACGATAGATCCCGTAATCATAATTACGATATTCATTAACTCGATATGTAGAACTGTTATATAATTTTCTAGGTTAGAAACTTTTCTCATAATGATAAGCAATGTATTTACCATTGCGAATCCTGAGAAGATTGCCCCTGCCACAAAATAAGGAGGGAATATTGTTGTGTGCCATCCTGGAATAACCGAGGTTGCGAAATCAAAAGATACAATCGTATGTACAGAAAGTACTAGTGGTGTAGCTAAACCTGCTAACACTAATGAAACTTCTTCAAAACGTTGCCAATCTTTTGCTCTACCACTCCAACCAAAAGATAAGATACCATAAATCTTTTTATTAAAAGGCGTAATAGCTCTATCACGAATCATTGCAAAATCAGGTAATAAACCAGTCCACCAGAATACTAATGATACTGATAAATATGTTGAAATTGCGAATACATCCCATAATAATGGTGAGTTAAAGTTAACCCATAATGATCCGAATTGGTTTGGTATTGGTAATACCCAGTAAGCTAACCAAGGACGTCCCATGTGAATAATCGGGAATAATCCTGCTTGCACTACGGCAAATATTGTCATTGCTTCTGCAGAACGGTTAATCGCCATCCTCCATTTTTGTCGGAATAAAAGTAGTACTGCAGAGATCAGCGTTCCGGCGTGACCAATACCTACCCACCAAACAAAGTTGGTAATATCCCAAGACCAACCAATGGTCTTATTTAATCCCCAGGTACCTATACCTGTTGATACTGTATAAATTATACAACCTAAACCCCAAAGGAAAGCAACAAGAGAGATTGTAAACACAATCCACCAAGATTTATTTGCTTTACCTTCAACTGGTGCTGCTACATCTCTTGTAACATCGCGATAGGTTTTATCGCCTGTAACCAAAGGTTTTCTAATAGGTGCTTCGTAATGAGACATAATTCTTTATATTGAATTGATTCTATATTAGTTTTTAAATTAAGCTTCTGATGTATTTCTCACCTTAGTTTGATATACTACATTAGGTTTAACACCTACATGCTCTAACAAGTGGTAAGCTCTATTATCATTAGCTAAAGCTGCGATCTTACTTTCTTTATCATTTACATCTCCAAATCGCATTGCTCCAGAAGAACAAGCTGCAGAACAAGCTGTTTCAAATTCTCCGTCTTTAATCACTCTTCCATCACGTTTTGCATCAAGAATTGTCTTTTGTGTCATTTGCATACACATAGAACATTTTTCCATTACTCCACGAGAACGAACAGTTACATCTGGATTTAACACCATACGACCTAAATCATTGTTCATATAGTAATCAAACTCATCGTTACCATTGTATAAGAACCAGTTGAATCTACGTACTTTATATGGGCAGTTATTTGCACAATATCTAGTACCTACACAACGGTTATATGCCATATGATTTTGACCTTGTCTACCATGTGATGTTGCCGCTACAGGACAAACAGTTTCACAAGGTGCATGATTACAATGTTGACACATTACTGGTTGGAAAGCCACTTGAGGGTTATCAGATGGTTCTTCCATTTCTCCAAACTGAGACAACGATTCACCTAAACCAGAAATGTTATCTTTCTTCTCATTATCACCTTCGAAAGAATCCTCAGAAGAATAATAACGGTCAATACGTAACCAGTGCATATCTCTTGATCTACGCACTTCAGACTTACCTACAACTGGTACATTATTCTCTGCATGACATGCTATAACACATGCTCCACAACCTGTACAAGCATTAAGGTCTATAGATAAATTAAAGTGATGTCCTACACTTCTATCAAATTCATCCCATAAGTCAACTTCAGGAGAGGTAACCTCAAATTCAACGTGATCTTTACTAACTTCTGGAACTGCATTCCAGTAGTGTTTATCTTTAGTATTGAATATTTCAAGGTTTGTTTCTTTAATGATATCTCCACGTCCCATTAAAGTATTATGTAACTGTACACAAGCAAATTCATGCTCTCCAGCTACTTTTTCAATCGTTACAGATTGAACTGTATTTTGATTTATATATAAAGGATATGCATTAACACCAACCTTCATTTCGTCTTTCATCCCTACACTCTTACCATAACCTAAAGCAAGACCTACAGATCCTTTAGCTTGTCCTGGCTGAATGATTACAGGTGCAGTAACTGACACTCCGTTAACAGTAACCTTAGCATAACTACCATTTAAAGCTCCGTTAGCTACATTATGATTTTCTAATCCTAATGCTTCTGCATCCGCTTTAGATACTGTAAGGTAATTATCCCAAGATGTTCTTGTTATAGGATCTGGTAACTCTTGTAACCATGGGTTACTAGCTTGCTGTCCATCACCTAAACCTATTTTAGTATATAATGTCAATTCTAAACCATCAGGAGCAGTTGAGACTAATTTTCTAGCAGAACTACTTGCATCGTATGATACAGCAACTTCTGTTTCGTCACCTTCCTGTGTTTCTAAAGCTGTCTCTAATGCTTCTGTTGCTATAACTGGTTTAACTAAAACACCATCATGCAATGCTTGATTCCAAGAAGAATCTCCTAAAATACCTGTCCATGCATCTTTGATATAGTCATTATAAGATAATGAATTACCTGTCCACTTTAATAAAGTTTCTTGAAATTGACGCGTATCAAATAAAGGGTGTATCGTAGGTTGAGTTAAACTATAGCTACCTTTTTTAAGTTCTACATCACCCCAAGCTTCTAAGTAGTGAGGTGTTGCTGCCACATAATTACAAGCTTGAGCAGTAGCATCATCATGCATTGTAAATGCAACTGAAACGCTTACCTTTTCAAGTCCTGATTTAAATTCTAAGGCATTTGGTAAAGTATATAATGGATTAACTCCAGCAATTAGAAGCGCTCCAACTTTACCTGCATTCATATCTTTTATTAACTGAGCAACTGCCTTTGCATCTCCTTGACGGATTTTACGAGGTGTGTGCTCATTAAAAGCTTTACTATGTAATGCTTTATTTATTTCTAAAACTAGTATTTGAGCATCTACGTCAGTAATACCAGAAACAACAACTGCGTTACTTCCTGCTTTCTTTAAATGACTCACTGCTTTAGCTACTTGCTCTTCTAATTTAGCATCCAAAGAACCTTTAGAACCATTTCCAGTAACACCTGCATAAATAGCAGCTAAAACTTGCTTTTGTTGAAATGGTGTTGCTGGTACACGAGTATCAGCATTTGCTCCAGCTAAAGACATGTTAGCTTCAAACTGAATATGTTTAGACATTTTTCCATTTTCAGGAATACGTCCTTTAGCATAAGCTGCATCATATCCTCCTCCTTGCCAATCTCCTAAGAAATCAGCACCTACACTAACAATAGTAGTAGCTTTTGAAAAATCATAATCTGCTAAAGCTCTTTCGCCATATACAGTCTGATATGCATCTAAAGCCTCACTATATGATACTGCATCATACACAACGTGTCTTACATTCTCATATTTAGCTTTAAATTCTTCTATAATTTTTGAAGTAGAAGGGCTCGCAAATGTTTGTGTAAACAATACGATTTCCTTTCCTCCAAGTGTATTTAACTTTGAAGAAACTTCTTTATCAAAAGCATCCCAGCTAATATCTTCACCAGCACCTTTAGGTCCTTTTACTCTTGTACTATCGTATAGAGATAGAACAGAAGCATGCACTCTCGCATTAGCATCATGCCCTGATGTCGATAAATTATTTTGTTCAACTTTGATTGGACGACCTTCACGAGTTTTAATTAGCACACTCGCAAAATCAAAACCATCTGCTATAGTGGTTGCATAGTAATTTGCAACTCCAGGAACAATGCTCTCTGGTTGTACTACATAAGGAATCGATTTAATAACCGGTCCTTCACAAGCCGCTAACGATGCAGCTGCAGTACTAAATCCTACATATTTTAGGAAATCACGACGTGTTGTCGAAGAGTTCTCTAATGATGATTTATTACCTAAAAACTCATCTGTTGGAATTTCTTCTACAAATTCGTTTTGTTGTAGCGCCTCAACAACAGAGCTATTTTCGTTTAGCTCTTCAACACTTTTCCAGTATTTCTTGTTTGATGACATATGATATAAATATTAGCTTCTTAAGAAAATTAATAGTGACATTTACCGCATTCCAGACCACCCATTTGTGCTGCTGTTAACTTATCAACGCCATACTTTTTAGACAACTCTTTGTGAATTTTTTCGTAATACTCATTACCTTCCATCTTCACGTTTGTTTCTCTGTGACAATTAACACACCATCCCATTGTTAATGGAGCATGTTGATATACAACTTCCATCTCTTCTATAGGACCGTGACATTGTTGACACTTAATTCCTGCTACACTTACGTGTTGAGAGTGATTAAAATATGCAAAATCAGGCAAATTATGAATACGCACCCATTTAACTGGCTTTGTTTCTCCTGTATAACTTAAATCCTCTGCATCCCATCCTACTGCATCGTATAACTTTGCAATCTCACCGTCATAAAATTCTTTTGTATGATCTGGTGTAGCTGTAGCATCTGCTACTTCGCTAATAGATTTGTGACAATTCATACATACATTTAGAGAAGGAATACCTGATGTCTTACTTACTCTTGCAGACGAGTGACAGTACTTACAATCAATTTTATTATCTCCAGCATGTATTCTGTGAGAGAAATGAATTGGCTGTACTGGCTGATACCCTTGATCAACACCTACTTGCATTAAATATCCATATGCAAAATAAGCACTTACTAGCAATAACAGTATGGAAGATACAATTACCAAAAATTGATTATCAACAAAAGCTTTCCATAATGGTTTTTTGTTTGTTAAATCATCTGGCAATTCAACTCCATTTGCTTTGGCAATACTTCTCAACGTATTATTTACTAATACTAAGATCACTATCAACAACAAAAAGATGAATGCTAAAGCCCCTAGAATTAATTCATTTGAAACTACAGTACCATCGACTAGCTGAGGAGGAAAATCTCCTGTAGCACCTGTTGGCCCACCCGTACTTTTAGGCTCCATAACATATGCTATGATATTATCTATATCTGCATTGTTAAGTTGAGGAAAAGCATTCATCGGAGTCTTTTTATACTCTTCATAAATAGCAATTGCATCTGCATCTCCAGCATCAATCATAGCTTTGCTATTTTTGATCCAAGAATACAACCACTCGGTGTCATGACGATCCGCTACACCAAACAGTGCGGGACCTGTAGATTTCTTGTAGCGCTTGTGACACGCTGCACATAATGAATTAAACAACTCCTTACCCTTTGCCACATCTCCTGCTGGGGCATCTTGAGCCATAATTGGCATCGAAAACGTTAACAAAAAGGCTATCCCTACAAGAAGGATTCTGGAGACTGAATTACGGTTTTTAACCTGTTCCATATTATTAAGTAGAATTATCGTCTGTTTTTTGGCATAATTTTTTCATTACAACGTTTGCATAGAAAACCTCATACCGTTTAATTCGAGCACAAAAGTAGCATATTATGTCGATTTTAGAAATGTTAGCGAACTGTTAAGCGGTAATTTATAACTATTCTAAATAATATTTTTCAAGGTTATTGCCTTATTAAACTTTACATTTGTATCAAATCCATTTGAAATGAGAATCTTAAATAACAAAAACATTCTACTTAGTGCATTCTTCACTATATCCTGTTCTTTCTTATCACAAGGACAAACTATAAATGATTCTGATACAGAAACTACAAAAAATGATTTTCCGTTTTATCAAAAAACAGTTATAGAGCCAAGTCAAGCTACAGTAACCATTCATGAAGATGAAAAAATCAAGCGGTTGTTAAAGCTTAAAAATAAAATGAGCATAAAAGGAGCCTTTAATGATCGTTATAAAATACAATTGGACTATGGATCCATAAAAGAAGCAAACGAGATTCTAAAGCAATATAATGAAGCTTATGAGGAGTGGAAAGGCACTATTGTTTATCAAACTCCTAATTATAAAATATGGGTAGGTAATTTTAGAAATCAATTAGAGGCTGACAGAGCTTTAATGAAGATCAAAGAAAAATTCCCTGATGCTTTTATCTTAAAACCAAAAGTAAAATAATACATTTTCTTTAATAGATTTAGTAGATCCTTAAAATGGCAGTAATCTAAAGACTACTGCCATTTTTGGTATCAAATAAAAAAAAGCCGAATCTAATGATTCGGCTTTTTTTGTATATTTTATTCTTCTTAAGAAAGTTTCTTCTTTACAGCAACTTCTTGATAAGCTTCAATAATATCGTTTATTTTGATATCATTATAGTTTTTAACTTGAAGTCCACAATCGTATCCTTTACTAACTTCTTTAACATCATCTTTAAAACGTTTAAGAGATGAAAGCTCTCCTGTAAACACTACAACCCCTTCTCTGATCAAACGGATACCAGAATTTCTGTATATCTTACCTGTTTGAACCATACATCCGGCAATTGTACCGATTTTAGATATTTTGAATGTTTCTCTAATCTCTGCTGTACCTGTAATTTCTTCTTTCATTACTGGAGACAACATACCTTCCATAGCATCCTTAAGGTCATTGATAGCGTCATAAATAATAGAATATGTTCTGATATCAATCTCTTCTTTATCTCCTAATACACGAGCATTACCCATCGGACGCACATTAAATCCAATAATTATCGCATCAGATGCAGAAGCTAACAACACATCACTTTCAGTGATTGCCCCTACAGCTTTATGAATAATATTTACTTGAATTTCATCAGTAGATAATTTCTGAAAAGAATCTGTTAATGCTTCTACAGATCCATCCACATCCCCTTTCAAGATAATATTTAGTTCTTTGAAAGTACCTAATGCAATACGACGACCAATCTCAGCTAATGTTAAGTTCTTAGTTGTACGAACATCTTGTTCACGTTTCAATTGTGTACGTTTCGCTGCGATTTGTTTAGCTTCACGTTCATCTTCAAGTACATTAAACTTATCACCTGCTTGTGGTGCTCCATCTAATCCTAAGATCGAAACTGGAGTTGAAGGACCTGCTTCTTTTACACTATTACCGCGTTCATCATGCATTGCCTTAATTTTACCACTATTTTTACCAGCTAACACATAGTCTCCTATCTTAAGTGTACCTCCTTGAACTAAAATTGTAGATACATATCCACGACCTTTATCTAAGAAAGCTTCTACAATAGTACCATTAGCTACTTTATCTGGATTTGCTTTAAGCTCTAATAATTCAGCTTCAAGTAATACTTTTTCCAAAAGTTCATTTACTCCTAATCCTGTTTTAGCAGAGATATCATGAGATTGAATTTTCCCACCCCATTCTTCTACTAATAAATTCATAGCAGCAAGTTTGGTTTTTATATTATCAGGATTTGCTGTTTGCTTATCAACTTTATTTATTGCAAAAACAATAGGAACTCCCGCTGCTTGAGCATGCGAGATTGCTTCTTTTGTTTGCGGCATAATGTCATCATCTGCTGCAATTACAATAATTGCGATATCGGTAACTTGAGCTCCACGAGCACGCATTGCCGTAAAGGCTTCGTGACCTGGTGTATCAAGGAATGCAATCTTTTGCCCTCCATCTAATTCAACTCCATATGCGCCGATATGCTGTGTGATACCACCACTTTCTCCTGCAATAACATTTTCTTTACGAATATAATCCAATAAAGATGTTTTACCATGATCAACATGTCCCATTACAGTAACAATAGGAGCACGAGTAACTAAATCTTCTGGCTTATCAACAACCTCTTCAATAGCTTCTTCTATATCTGCTGTAACAAAATCAACTTCGTATCCAAATTCTTCAGCAACTATCGAAAGTGTTTCTGCATCTAAACGCTGGTTCATTGTAACCATCATTCCAAGAGACATACATGCTGAAATTACTTTAGTCACAGACACATCCATCATCGTAGCAACCTCACTAGCAGTTACAAACTCAGTAACTTTAAGTGTTTTACTTTCTGCAGCTTGTTGCGCTAATTCTACTTCAGTTTTTTGACGGTGTGTATCCCTTTTATCTCTACGGTACTTAGCTCCTTTACCTTTAGATTTACCTTGCAGTTTTTCTAAAGTTTCACGGATTTGCTTTTGTACTTCTGCTTCAGATGGCTCTTCTTTAACAATAGGTTTACGTCCTGTTTTATTAGGCCCACCTTTTCTATTGTTATTATTGTTATTATTTCTACCTCTTCCACCACCTTGACGATTTTGGTTATTACCGCCTTGTGTATTATTTCCTCCTTGACCTTGTTTGCTAATTCTACGACGCTTTTTCTTTTGAGCGTCTCCACCACCACCTTTATTAGCAGTTTTATCATCTTTCTTCTTAGCTGGCTTTTTAAATTGAGCCAAATCAATTTTCTGTCCTGTAAAGTTAGGGCCATCCAATTTCTTGTACTGAGTTTTC
Organism: uncultured Aquimarina sp.; assembly: GCA_947498595.1. GTDB lineage: Bacteria > Bacteroidota > Bacteroidia > Flavobacteriales > Flavobacteriaceae > Aquimarina. The sequence continues at coordinate 113,168 of CANMKX010000005.1, read as the reverse complement.
ACTTTCTCAGATTCAGTAGGAACTACAGGCTCTACAGGCTCTTCCTTCGTTTTCTTAGGCGTAGACTGAGCACGTTCCGCACGTTCTGCCTTCTTTTGTTCTAACTCAATTGGAGCTTGCTTCATTATCTTTATTTCACGCTTAGGTGGTCGATTAGAGATCACTTTAGGTTCACTCTTTTCTTCAACCTTAGGTTCTTCAATTTTCTTTGGCTCTTCAGGCGTTTTTGGTTTTTCAACCGTTTTAGGTTTTTCTACTACTGGAGGTGTTGTTTCAGCAGTTACTTTTTTCTCTTCGGGCTGTTGAGGAGATTTTGCATTTTTAGCTTTGTCGAGATCAATTTTACCTACTTTTTTAGGTCCTTCAATTTGAGCTTTAGCTTTGATTACTTCGCGAGCTTCTGCGCGCTTGCGTTTTTCTTCTTGCTCTGTTTCTAATTGAACGCGAATTGCTTCTTTTTCCTTTTTCTTTTCCTCTCCAACTTCTTTTGAAGCAACCTTCTTACTTTTGTCCGCCTGAAATTCATCAAACAAAAGCTTATACACTTCAGTAGAAATTTTAGTGGTAGGACGCGCGTCTATCTCGTGACCTTTTGAACTCAGAAAGTCCACAGCCCGATCGAGCGAGATATTAAATTCGCGTAACACCTTGTTTAATCTCATTGTTTTTGTCTCAGCCATAAATGCCTTTTAATTTTTGCTCAAATATAAATTAATTGCGCTTACTAATCTTCAAATTCTGATTTTAATATACGTATAACCTCGTTTATAGTCTCTTCCTCTAGGTCTGTACGTTTTACAAGATCACTTATATCATGTTCCAAAATACTCTTTGCTGTATCTAATCCGATCTTAGCAAATTCTTCGATGATCCAAGCATCAATCTCATCAGAAAATTCTGTTAACTCTACATCTTCTTCTACACCTTCTCTATATACATCAATCTCATAACCTGTCAATTGACCTGCTAATCGAATATTAAATCCACCTCTACCGATAGCTTTTGAAACTTCTTCCGGTCTTAAGATTACTTGCGCTCTTTTGTTCTCTTCGTCTAATTTAACAGAAGTAACTTTAGCTGGGCTTAATGCTCTAGTAATGTATAATTGTACATTGTTTGTATAATTAATTACATCAATATTTTCATTCCCTAATTCTCTTACAATACCATGTATACGAGATCCTTTCATCCCAACACATGCTCCTACTGGATCAATTCTATCATCATAAGAATCAACAGCTACTTTTGCCTTTTCTCCTGGTATTCTAACAACTTTTTTAATCGTAATCAATCCATCAAATACTTCAGGAATTTCAGATTCGAATAATTTTTCTAAGAATAAAGGAGAAGTTCTTGACATTATAATTGAAGGTTTATTTCCTTTCAACTCTACTGCTTCTATAACTCCTCTAACATTTTCTCCCTTACGGAAAAAATCCGCTGGTATTTGCTTATCTTTAGGTAATACTACTTCATTTCCTTCGTCATCTAATAGAATTACTGCTCTATGACGAATATGATGAACTTCTGCAGTATAAATATCACCTTCTAATTCTTTAAATTGCTTATAGATATTTGTGTTGTCATGTTCATGAATTTTAGCAATTAAATTCTGTCTTAATGCTAATATCGAACGTCTTCCTAAATCTATAATTTTAACTTCTTGAGAAACATCTTCACCAACTTCAAAATCTGGTTCTATCTTTTGCGCTTGACTTAAAGATATTTCTTGATTACTATCTTCTACTTCACCATCAGCAACTACCACTCGGTTTCTCCAAATCTCTAAATCTCCTTTATCTGGATTTATAATAATATCGAAATTATCATCGTCACCAAATTTTTTCTTCAGTGCACTTCTAAACACATCCTCTAAGATCGCCATTAATGTCACACGATCTATTAACTTATCATCTTTAAACTCTGAAAAAGAGTCTATTAATGCGATATTTTCCATATCAGTTTTTATTAAAATGTTATCACCACTTTAGCTTTTACAATATCTGTATAAGCTATGCTTGCGCTCTTGGTTACTGTTACCTTTCCTTTACCTATTGGTTTTGGCTCTCTTGCTTTCCATTCAAGTGAAATTTGATCATTGGTTGCTTCTTTAAGCGCTCCAACCACTTTCCCTTCTTCTGTTAATACCTCAAGCGTTCTCCCAACATTTTTCTTGTATTGTCTTAAATGGACTAATCCTTCAGTAATACCCGCAGACATTACATCTAAAGAGAAATCTTCTTCTTCTCTATCCAAATTATGCTCAACGGCTCTACTTACTGCGATACAATCTTCAACTGTAACTCCGTTATCACCATCTATAATAATTTGAATTTTATTACCCCCTTGAATAGTAAAATCAATTAAAAACAGTGATTCATTTTCATCTAATGCTGCTTGCAGCAAATTTAACACCTTATCTTTTAACGACATAATCAGATAGATAAAAAGAGGGGACTTCATCGTCCCCTCACTCTAGTTTTTCATTTTCAACGCCGCAAAGATAGGAATAATATCTTATATATAAAACCCTGATTAGAACGAAATTTATTCGTAAATTTAATTAATTGATTTTTGATTCAAAAAAATCGACTTTTTTATCGTGCTTCTATTCACTCCCCTTCCTTAATATGAATTTCAAGCATGTTATAATCCCATCGCTCATTTACATATTAATACACTAATCCATCATACTTTAATTTTTTATCTATGAAGCACATTTTAGTTCCTACAGATTTTTCGACTCAAGCAGAAAGCGCTTTAAAAGTTGCCGCACAAATTGCAAGAAAACACAATAGTAAAATATTTCTCTTACACATATTAGAACTCCCTGTTCATTTAACTGATTTAATGTCCAGTTCCACAACTGCACAGGGACCTGAGATCATTTTCTTAATGAAACACACTCATAATAAGTTCGAAAAAATATTGGACAAAGATTATTTAAAAGATATTGACGTAGAAGAGATTGTAAATTTTAACGATATCAGAACTGGTGTTTTAAAAACAACAGAAAAAAACGATATTGATTTTATTGTAATGGGATCACATGGATCGCAAGGGTTTGAAGAACTATTCATTGGTTCGAATGCAGAAAAAATTGTTCGAACATCACAAAAACCCGTGTTAGTTATCAAAGAAGACCGTAATATCTTTGACATTAATGATTTTGTCTATGCTACAAATTTTGATGATGAAGATAAAGATAATATCGTATCTGCTCATGAGTTTGCAAATGAGATAGGTGCAAAACTGCATTTACTTTGGATCAATACTCCTAATAATTTCAAAACCACTTCTGAAATTGAAGAGAAAATGAATTTATTCATGTCAAACCTCCAAATAAACAATCATAGTTTAAATATCTACAATGACATCACAATTGAAAAAGGTATTCTAAACTTTTCAAAAAACATGAATGCAGGTTTAATTGGAATTAGTACTCATGGAAGAAAAGGAATATCACATTTTATCAACGGTAGTTTAAGTGAAGATGTTGTAAATCATGCCAAAAGGCCTGTAATTACTTTTAAAATATAATTACACTTTCTCTATAAAGTATTATAAATAAAAAAGCCGATTCTAAACGAATCGGCTTTTGTTGGCCTACTAGGGCTCGAACCTAGACTCTTCTGGACCAAAACCAGACGTGTTGCCAGTTACACCATAGGCCACTGCAATGTTTGTAAATGAAATAAATTCATTTTCTAGTTGGTCTACTAGGGCTCGAACCTAGACTCTTCTGGACCAAAACCAGACGTGTTGCCAGTTACACCATAGACCATTGCAGTTTGCGGGTGCAAATATAAGTCAATACTTCATTTTCACAAAACTTTTTTTCAAAAAAAACAACTTCACATTTAAAAAACCACTTAATAAGTTATTTCTAAACCAATTACAAGCTCTCAATAAAAAGTATCACAATCGCAACTTAATACAAAACAATCAATTCATCTTGCAACAAATGCAGAAAAAGATAGTTTTAATTATGAAATTTCATGGCGTCAACTAGTATTATTGTTAAATTCGCCACATCTATATTTATAACAAAGCACATGAATAGTTTTAATTTCTCTAAATGGAATAAAATTTTAGGTTGGGTAGTATTCGGTATCGCATTAGCAGTTTACTGTTCTACTGTAGAGCCAACCGCTAGTTTTTGGGATGCTGGGGAGTACATCGCCACATCTTCAAAACTACAAGTAGGTCACCCTCCTGGGGCTCCTTTATTTCAAATGATTGGTGCATTCGCATCTATGTTTGCTTCGGATCCTTCTCAAATTGCATTAATGGTTAACTTGACATCTGCATTTGCAAGTGCTTTTGCAATACTTTTTATGTTTTGGTCAATTACTATTTTGGTACGTAAACTGATTCTTAAAGATGAAAAACTCACAAAAAGCAAGGCAATTGCTGTCTTAGGTAGTGGTTTAGTTGGTTCTTTAGCATTTACATTTACGGATAGTTTTTGGTTTAATGCTGTTGAAGCTGAAGTTTACGCCATGGCGATTTGTATCATGTCTCTTTTATTTTATTTAGGATTAAGATGGGAACAAGACATGCATTCTCGTAGAGGTAATCGATGGGTTATTTTAATTGCATTTATCGTAGGATTATCATTTGGTGTTCATTTTATGGGGCTATTATCCATTCCTGCAATAGGTTTATTATATTATTTCAAGAATTACAAAACAATTACTCCAAAAAATTTCATTGTTGCTAATGTAGTAGTTGTATTTATCCTATTATTTATTTTTAAATTATTACTTCCTAATACTCTAAAGTTATTTGGTACAACTGAAGTCTTTTTTGTAAATGCTCTTGGTTTACCATTCAACTCAGGTACAATCGTATTAGCAATTGCAATTGCAATTGCTTTTTTCTATGGATTTAAAATTACTCGAAAAAGAAATTTCCCACTTCTTAACACATTATTGCTTTGTGTTCTATTCATATTTATAGGTTTCTCTAGTTGGGTTATGCTCCCTATTAGAGCTAATGCAGGTACAGTTATTAATGAAAACAGTCCTAAAAGTGCTCGTGAATTATTAGCCTATTATAACTTAGAACAATATCCAGAGACTCATTTATTTTATGGTCCTCAGTTTACTGAGATATATGGTACACTTGATAGCAACACTCCTTATACAGATGATAAACCTAAATATGAAAAGGATTTAAAAACTGGTAAGTATATTATTGTTAATGAATGGAAAAATGCCAAACAAAATACTGAGGATGCTCATAAGGCTTTTCTTCCTAGAATGTGGAGTTCTGAGCATATCAAAAACTATATGGAATTTACTGGTCCAATCAGTTTTACCATAAAACCAGAATATCAGGGTGAAGAGGAACTTATTAAAACTATTTCTGAATTTAGAAGAGAATATGCAGTAGGTAGATTAGATAATGATGATTACGATAAATTTTTACGTTCTATCGGTGATTATATAAATGTAGATAAACCTTCTTTTATTGATAATGTTAAATACTTATTTGAATATCAAATCGGTTATATGTATTGGCGTTATTTTATGTGGAATTTTGTTGGTCGCCAAGATGACAATCAAGGTCAATATACTGATTTAGCCGGAAACTGGTTAAGTGGTATTGATTTTATTGATGAAATTCGTTTAGGATCTCAAGACAATCTTCCTTCTGATGCAAAAAACAATAAAGCACGAAATACTTATTATTTTTTACCATTAATTTTAGGATTATTAGGTTTCATTTTTCAAGTGCAACGTGATAAAAAGAATTTTTGGATTGTATTTGTTTTCTTTGTTTTCACAGGACTTGCTTTAAAAATTTATTTAAATGAACGTCCTTTTGAACCTCGTGAGCGTGATTATGCACTTGTTGGATCCTTTTATGCATTTGCAATTTGGATTGGATTTGGAGTTTATGCTTTATTTGATTTATTAAAAAATAAGATTCAACCAAAGATTGTAGCACCTCTTGTTACAATTGTATGCCTTGTTGCTGTACCTGCTTTATTAGCTGCTCAAAACTGGGATGATCATGATCGTTCGAATCGTTACACAGCACAATCTATGGCTAAAATGTATTTACAATCGTGTCAAGAAGATGCAATTTTATTTACTATAGGTGATAATGATACTTTTGCATTATGGTACGCACAAGATATTGAAGAATACAGAACTGATGTTCGTACGATAAACACTAGTTTATTTGCTACAGACTGGTACATTGACCAAATGAAAAAAGCTGCATATAAAAGCAAGCCTATTCCTTCTCAATTAAAACATGAATTCTATCGATTTGGAAATAACGATGCGATATATTTCCAAGAAAGAACCAAAGATACCATGTTAATCAAAAATTGGATGCGTTGGATTGAAAGTGATAAAGCTGGCACAAAAGGAGAACTTCAGAATGGTAGTAAAGTAAATACTTTCCCTTCTAAGCATATTAGAATTCCGGTAGACAAAGAAGCTGTACTTAAAAATGGTATTGTAAAACCTGAAGATGCAGACTTAATCGTCCCTTATATTGATATTCATTTAAAAGGAAATGTGCTTTTCAAGAACCGTTTATTAATGTTAGATATCATCGCAAATAACAATTGGGAACGTCCTATTTATTTTACTGGTGGTAGTTTTGGTGATGATGATTATTTATGGATGAAGGATTACCTACAATTAGATGGTGTCACATATAAATTAGTTCCTATCCGCACAAAAATAAATCCTAAGAATCCATTTGATATGGGGCGTATAGATTCTGATTTAATGTATAAAAATGTTACAAGTTGGGATTGGGGTAACGGTAATGATCCTAATATCTATCACGATCCAGAAACACGTAAAAATGCCATTACATACAGAAGCAATCTTGCTCGTTTAGTTGAGACATTAATTAACGAAAATAAAAAAGTAAAAGCCAAAGAAATTCTTGATTTAGGTATGGAAAAAATGCCTATTGAATACTACGAATATTATACGCTACTAGAACCATATGTAAATGGGTATTATGAAGTTGGTGATAAACAAAAGGCACGTGCTCTGTGGACTAAAATTGCAGAAAAATACCAAGAAAAACTTACTTATTTTAGTAGTTTAAGTTTAGACAGGCAATATGCCCTTGGTGAAGATATCGTGACTAACGTAGAACGCTATAGAGCTGTCGTTGATTTATTGTTATTGAATAGAGATCAAGACATGATTGAGGAAAAAGTTGACGAATTTAATCGATACTTAAGATTATTCTCTCATTTCTACAATGATGATGAGCGCTATGAAGACGATGGAAACTCTACTCAAAAAACAGAAGAAGACTTAATTAAAGAGTTCCAGAATGAAACGTCCATTGACACATTGGATTCGATTTCAAAATAACATCAAAAAGAGGAGCTTAAAAGCTCCTCTTTTTTTTATCATTTAACGATGAATATACTTCCTATAAAAACTCCTTCATGGATAAAATCCATTTTTCATAATCTTGTATGGGATATAAAACTCAAAAATGAGAAAAAATTATATTTAACATTTGATGATGGTCCTATCCCAGAAATCACAGAGTTTGTTTTAGACACTTTAAAAGAATATAATGCAAAGGCTACTTTTTTTTGCATTGGAGACAACATAGATAAACACCTTAACATATTTCATAGAATTAATAATGAAGGGCATTCCATAGGAAATCACACTCAAAACCACATAAATTGCTGGAAAGTCTCAACGAATACATATCTAGAAAATATACATAGTACTCAAAATACTATTGAAAAAAACCTATTAAATTCTCAAAAGCTTTTCAGACCTCCTCATGGTAAATTATCTATACAAGCTTCTAAAAAATTAAGAAATAGCGGTTATAAAATTATTATGTGGGATATACTATCTATGGACTGGGACTCTTCTATAGATAAAGAGGTTGTATTAAAAAATATAACTGAACATGCCGTAAATGGTAGTATTATTGTTTTTCATGACAGTCAAAAAGCTGCTCAAAACATGCAATACGCATTACCCAAAGTTTTAGCATATTTTAAAAACAAAGGATATATTTTTTCAAGAATAGAGCTTTAAACGTATTCTTTTATTAAGCCTATCAATGTATTAGCATCTTGCTCTCCACTTTGTCTCCAGACCATCTCCCCTTCTTTATAAATCATTAAAGTAGGAAGTCCTTTAACTCTTAAAGCTGTAGCTAATTCTTCATTTTTGTCTACATCTATTTTTATTACTTTAGCTTTATCACCTAATGCTGCTGCAACATCTCTCAACACTGGATGCATAGCAGCAGACGAATCATTCCACTCAGTATAAAAATCTAGTAAAACAGGCTTTGTAACATTAATTAATTCTCCAAATTTTGACATCTTATAAGAGATTTTATACTACAACAAACAATGTTTGTATTTATTTTACTATGTAAATATATAACTTTATATCGACTATGCCGGTTTTACGCCCTTTCTAAGCTCTATTATTGTTATTTCTGGCCAAATCCCTACTCTTCCTGAATATGCATGAAATCCAAACCCTCTATTAACGTTTATATATCTTCCAGCTTCTTCATACATTCCTGCCCATTGCTTGTATACATATTGTACAGGACTCCATTTAAGAAAACCTGGTATTTCTATTCCAAATTGAAAACCATGTGTATGCCCACTTAATGTTAAATGAAAATGTTTTTCGTCTTTCTTTACTTCATGCTCCCAATGGGAAGGATCATGACTCATTAATATTTTAAAGTCATTACTAGCAATATTGTTTGTTGCCATTTGTAAATCACCAGCTTTTTTAAAGTTATGCCCCCAGTTTTCTACTCCAATTAATGCTAATTTTTCTCCATCTTTTTCTAAATACGTACTTTCATTTAGCAATAAATTAAAGTCAATCTTATTATGAATGTTTTTTATTGCTTGAAAATTATCTTCTTTAGCTTTTTCAGTTTCCCAATTCACATACTCTCCGTAATCATGATTTCCTAAAACTGAGTATTTACCATGTATAGGTTTTTCAATCTTCTTAAATGTTTCAATCCATGGATCCATTTCCTCAGCTTTGGTATTCACAATATCTCCAGTAAATAATAAAATATCTTTTTCTTGTTCATTAATTAAATCTACGGCATAGTTTATTTTTTCTGGATCATCAAAACTTCCTGAATGAATATCTGATATCTGAGCTATTTTAAATCCATTAAAAGCACTTGGTAAATCTTCAAAATACAATACATGCTTTAATACTTTAAAATTATATTTACCTCTAAATATTCCATGCAAAAAACCTGCAAATGGAATCGCAGCAACCCCTAATGCTATCTGGCTTATAAACTTTCTTCTACTAGGAACATATCCTTCTTCATTCACTCCTAAAGATCCATTAGATATATAATTATACACTCCTATTATTCCACGTATCATATCTTCTCCAAACATAAATAAGATTAATACAATTTTAGGAACAAAAGACACTAATAATAAAGCTGTAGCACCTAATGATAATTGCGTTTGCCCAACACTTCTATCATAATTAAAAAACACATACACAAAATAAGCTAGTACAAATAAAGACCACCCTACATACCCTATTAGTATCCATTTATTTTTACTTATTACTCGTATAGCTTGGAAAGCATATAATTCAATTACAAAGTAGATTGCTATAAAAATTAACCAGCGCATTTCTTTTTCTTATTTAATTAGCATACTATAAGACGAATTACATTTGTAATTGTTACAACAATACCAAATCCTACATCTTATGTTTTGATTTTATTTATTTGTAATTTTGGAAATTCATACAATTAAAGAAGAAAGTTATTCCTATAATTGTAGTTCATTTTTACATAAAAACCACATCCTATCACATGTCACAAAAACGCCTTTTTTTATTAGATGCCTTTGCCTTAATTTTTCGCGGGTATTATGCTTTAATCAAGAATCCAAGAATCACTAGTAAAGGTATGGATGTATCTGCTATTATGGGATTCACCAATTCTTTACTTGATGTCATTCGTCGTGAAAAACCCGATTATCTTGCAGTTGCTTTTGATAAAGGTGGTAGTAGTGCTAGAACAGAAGCTTTTCCTGAATATAAAGCAAACAGAGATGAAACTCCAGAAGCCATCAAAATTGCTGTTCCATATATCCAACAGATATTAGAAGCGATGCATATTCCTATTATAGAGCAAATGGGAGTTGAAGCTGATGATCTTATTGGTACCATAGCTAAACAAGCTGAAAAAGAAGGGTTTCAAACATACATGGTTACTCCTGATAAGGATTATGCACAATTAGTTTCGGAAAACATTTTTATGTACAAACCTGCTCGTATGGGGAATGGAATCGAAATTTGGGGTATCCCTGAAGTACAAAAAAAGTTTGATGTACAACGTCCTGAACAAGTTATTGATTACTTAGGTATGATGGGGGATGCAGTGGATAATATTCCTGGATTACCTGGTGTAGGCGATAAAACTGCTAAAAAATTCATTGCCAATTATGGTTCTATGGAAGGTTTGTTTGAAAACATTCATGAGCTTAAAGGTAAAATGAAAGAAAAAGTAGAGGCTAATAAAGAATTAGGTTTATTATCAAAACAGTTAGCCACTATTATAATTGACTGTGATGTAACATTTGATGCTGAATCTTATTTGTTGACAAAGCCAGATACAGATAAAATTCAAGTCCTTTTTGAAGAACTTGAATTTAGACGTATGAAAGATCAATTTCTTAAATTATTTTCTCCTGAAGAAGTAAAGACTGAAAAGGCTGCTGCTAAGAAAAAAACTTCAACAGCTGGGGCTGGTCAATTTTCACTTTTTGGAGGAAACGAAACTTCATCTGAAAAAACAGAATCGATTAGTAGTCGCAATACTATAACAAATACATCTCATTTCTATCAAAACATAATTCCTGGTTTAGGTTTAAAACTTTTTATTCAAAACTTACTAAAACAATCTAGTGTTTGTTTTGATACAGAAACAACAGGACTCAATGCATTGACAGCTGAATTAGTAGGGATTGCTTTTTCATGGGAAGTTGGGAAAGGTTTTTATATTCCTTTTCCTGAAGACAGAAAAGAAGCGCAAGCATTAATTGATGAATTACGTCCTTTCTTTGAGGCAAAACATATCGAAAAAATTGGTCAAAACTTAAAATATGATATTAAAGTATTAGCCAAATATGATATTCAGGTTAAAGGAAAGCTCTTTGACACCATGCTAGCTCACTATTTAATCAATCCAGATATGCGTCATAATATGGACGTATTATCGGAGACATATTTAAATTACACTCCTATATCAATTACTGAATTAATTGGCAAAAAAGGAAAGAACCAACTTTCTATGCGCCAAGTAACTCTTGATAAACAAACTGAATATGCTGTAGAAGATACTGATATCACTTTACAGCTGAAAGAGCATTTTGCACCCGAACTTAAAGAAGCTGACACCTTAAAATTATTTAATGATATAGAAATTCCTTTATTAAAGGTATTAGCTGCGATGGAAATAGAGGGTATCAATCTAGATAGAACTTTTCTACAATCTTTATCGACAGAACTTGAAAATGACATTAAAGTTTTACAAACAAAAATATTTGAAGTTGCTCAAGAAGAATTTAACATCGCTTCACCTAAGCAATTAGGTATTATTTTATTTGAAAAATTAAAATTAGTTGATAAGCCTAAAAAGACAAAAACTGGGCAATATTCTACCTCTGAAGATGTACTTTCTAATCTTGCCGCAGACCATGAAATTATTCAAAACATTTTAGATTATCGAGGTCTTGTTAAATTGAAAAGCACCTATATAGATGCTCTTCCTTTACAAGTAAATGCAGATTCTGGTCGTGTACATACTGATTATATGCAAACAGTAGCCGCTACAGGTCGATTAAGTTCTAATAATCCTAATTTACAAAACATCCCAATACGAACGGTACGAGGAAGAGAGGTTAGAAAAGCTTTTGTCCCTAGAGATGAAAACCATACTTTATTGGCTGCCGATTATTCTCAAATAGAATTAAGAATTATTGCTGCATTGAGTAAAGAAGAAAACATGATTAAAGCATTTCAAGAAGGTGCTGATATTCATGCAGCAACTGCTGCAAAAGTTTTTAACGTTCCTCTTGATGAAGTAACTAGAGAACAACGTAGCAATGCAAAAGCAGTTAATTTCGGGATCATCTATGGTCAAGGAGCTTTCACCTTAGCTCAACAACAAAATATACCTAGAAAAGAAGCTAAAGCATTAATTGATGCCTATTATCAAAACTATCCTAATTTGAGCAACTATATTAGTGATCAAGTAAATTTTGCAAGAGAACATGGATATGTACAAACTATTTTAGGAAGACGTAGATACCTTAAAGATATCAATTCTGGAAATGCAGTTGTAAGAAGCGGAGCCGAACGTAATGCAGTTAATGCTCCTATACAAGGAAGCGCTGCTGATATTATCAAAATTGCTATGATTAATATTCACCAAAAATTAGAGGAAGGGAATTACAAAACAAAAATGTTACTACAAGTACATGATGAATTAGTATTTGATGTATTCCTTCCTGAATTGGATGAGATGAAATCTCTTATTCAATCTGAAATGGAAAATGCATTCAAATTAGATGTTCCATTAGATGTAGAACTTGGTTTAGGTGATAACTGGCTACAGGCTCACTAGTAAAACATTTTTTATGATATTAAAAAAGCTCATTTGTTATCAAATGAGCTTTTTTAATATGTTTTTCTAAAATGCTTTTACAACATAAACCTATATGTTGCTTTAATCAGAAATATATTTTCTGGTTTTTGTTTTAATATTTGATTATCTAAATTTCTAAATAAATCATTGTTTGCATCTCCTATCCCTGTAGTTCCTTGTGACCATACAAAAAACAATTCTGAACCTGGAATATATTCCCATCTTAATACTAAGTTCGATCTAAATTGCACAAAAGAGAAATCTGGATTCTCTATAGCATAATCTTCTATCCCATCGCTATCATCATCTACCCTATATACATCTTCAGATTCATCAAAAGAAATTTGATTTTGATCAAACAACTCAAACCTATCATTTAAATCATTTGCTATTGGGTTTGTTATATAATTAAAATTGGTATATCTACCTCTAGAAACAAATGGCTCTCCATAATACTGAATTGATAAATTAGGATTAATTGTATAATTCAAACGTATCGAAGTACTCAATGTTTGTTGATCTATGTGTCCTGTAATATAACGTGTTTGATTCTCGAAACTTTGATCTGTTATATATTGTGTTTTTGTTGGAGTTAAAGAAAAACGAGGCCTCAAAGATATTTGGAGGGCATTTAAAGGTTGATATGTAATTCCTCCGCTAATTTCGAAAAATGAGAAATGATTTTGTTTCGCCTGAGAAACAACAACTTCTCCTCCAAAATTAAGCTTCTTTCTTCTATCACTATTTAAATATACATATCCAATAGTTTCGTCTGAAAACCTAAACCTAGGCCCACCCCTTAAAGTTGTATTAGAATAAATTCTTGGCTTATAAATTAATCCAGAACCAAACTCCCAATTACTTTTCAACTGCATATCACCACGCACCTCAAATCTCAACCGATTAAAATTCCCTTCAAAATCATAATTTGAAAACTGATTTATTCTTATTTGAGCATATCGAAATTTACCAAACGGCTTTGTAAAACGATACCTCATATTTACATATTGTTGGATATCGTCTGCTTGTCTTAAAAAACCAATATCGTTCAGTTCTAATTCTGGAGAATACCAGTGACTTCCTACAGTATACGTAAACCTTCCTGCTGCTTTACCAAAAACTACTTTCCCTCCAGTTCCTGTTAAATTTGTTTTATTTTCATCAACATTTACATGGGACGCATCTACTCTTTGAAATAAATGAGTGATTGAATTTTGCGTATTCGTAATAGCTTCTTTAGTTCCATTAACTGAGCTGACTACAAAATTCCCTAACAAAAAATACTTACGGTCTTTCCAATTATGTTTAAAATCAAGTCCTCCGCTATAAGCCGATTCTCTAAGAAAACTCAAATTTTCAGTCAAATCACGATTTGTTGCTGTAAATATTCCTCCTACATAAGTATTTCTTTTATTAAAATCTTTTTGAACTCTTCCTACAAAATAATTTGTTAAAGGTTCAACTTGTTCTTCTCTTCTAGAAACTCCATTATCAATTTTTGCAAATTCTTTTCCTGTAATTGTTTCTAAAACTCCAATTGACCATCCATTTTTAGTTTTACCACTAAACTTAGCTGCACCTAAGATATTGGTGTTATCTGGTTGATCTACAAATTCGTTTTCAGCACTATCTACATTTCCTTGAGGACTTCTTCCTATACGTCTTGAATAAAACAAATTATCAGAACCTCCTGCAAATTGATAATCAAATATATTTTTGTTTTCAATAAAGAAAGGACGTTGTTCTCTAAAAAATATTTGAAAACCATCCAATGCGATGGCAGCAGGATCTGCTTCAACTTGGCCAAAATCAGGATTAACAGTCAAATCTAATGTTAGATCGTTTGTAATTCCAATTTTAGCATCCAACCCTCCAGTTAATTTTGTATCCGAACCATCTCTAAAAGGATTTCCTTCTTCTGCTGGATATGTTTCTAGCTGCGCTACAGTATAGGGTTGTATTTCTAATTGTTTTTGAGCTTTAAGATTTTTCAATCCATGTAATTCTCCAAAGCTACTTACCCAACCTGGAGCTTCTCTAGGCACGCGTTGCCATAATGAACGTTCCTCCTTTCTAAAAAAGCGTCTCGTTACTTGTAATCCCCACACCTGTGTTTCATTTTTCCCAAATCTTAATTGACTAAAAGGTATTTTAAATTCTGCTGTCCAACCTTTTTTATCAATCTGTGTTTTTCCATACCATATAGGATTCCAACTACTGTCCCAATTATTCCCATCATTAGATACAAACTCATCTCCTTTCACTCCTGCTGCAGTTAAATTGAAAGAAAAAGCAGTACGCTTATCATTATAACTATCAATATTAAATTCAATCCAATCTCCTTCAAATCCATCTCTTCTAGAAAGTCTCTTAATTATCTTTTGAGGTTCACTATCGTGACATCTAACACCTATATATATAAATTTATCATCATATATAATTTTAAATGAGGTTTGCTCACTAGGTGTTGTATTTTCATCTGGTTGATTTTCTATAAAATCACTTGTCCAATTCACCACATTCCATCCTTGATCATCTAAAACTCCATCTATCTTAGGTGCATCAGAAGCGCTTATAGTTTTTGTTGTATATGATCTTTTTAAAATCTTATTTGTTTCTTGACTATACACAGCAAAATTACATGCTAATAAAACTATTAGCACAGTATTAAAAATTAATTTCATTTTTGATTAATTGAGTTGTTTAATACCATAGACAAGTCAAAATATTTTTTGGCACACGACAATATCTTATTTAATATTTAATTAACATTTTTGAATTACAAAAACGACATATCAAGTTCTCAAAAAAAGTAAGAAATAAAACATACTGATAACCAACACATCAGAATCGGTAAAATAATAATTCTATAAGTTTGTCATTATAATATATAATCGTACATTTGCACCCCTGTTTTATGCAGGGAAAGGAATGTTTAATAAGTAAAATTAATTAGTGTGGACACATTAAGCTACAAAACAGTATCTGCTAATAAAGCTACTGTAACTAAAGAATGGGTGCATATCGATGCTGAAGGGCAAACTTTAGGTCGTCTATCTTCAGTGGTTGCAAAACTACTTAGAGGTAAGCACAAACCAAACTTCACACCACACGTTGATTGCGGTGATAATGTAATTATCACAAACGCAGAAAAAATCAACTTAACAGGTAAAAAGTGGAACGAAAAACAATACATTCGTCACACAGGTTACCCAGGTGGACAAAGAAGTCTTACTGCTCAGGAAATGTTTGACAAAGGACCAGAGCGTTTAATCGAGAAAGCGGTAAAAGGTATGTTACCTAAAAACAAATTAGGAGCTGCATTATTCCGTAATTTAAAGGTTTATGTTGGTGCAGAGCACGCACAAGAAGCTCAGCAACCAAAAACTATTAACTTAAACGAATTTAAATAATGGAAGTTATTCACAAAATTGGTCGTAGAAAAACGGCTGTAGCTCGAATTTATTTAAAAGAAGGTTCTGGTAACATTACTGTTAACAAAAAAGAACTTAACGATTATTTTCCAACTGCTACTTTACAGTACAAAGTAAATCAGCCATTAGCTTTAACTAGCAATGATGAAAAGTACGATGTAAAAGTAAACGTATACGGAGGAGGAATCACTGGTCAAGCTGAAGCTATTCGTTTAGCGATTTCTAGAGCTGTATGCGAGTTAGATCAGGAAAACAGAACTATTCTTAAGCCAGAAGGTTTATTAACTAGAGATGCAAGAATGGTAGAGCGTAAGAAATTCGGTCAGAAGAAAGCTCGTAAGAAATTCCAATTCTCAAAACGTTAATGGTATCCGATTTTTTCGGAAGAATTATTTTAAAAAAAGTATTTGTTGTTATCTGCTACAAGCAGAGATTAGTTTAGCATCTAAATGGATAAGGTCATATTTTTTAATAGCCACTTATTCATTGCTAAGTAAAGTCAACAGAACGTAAACTATTACAGAAATGGCAAACAATATCGAAGTAAAAGAATTACTTGATGCAGGTGTACACTTTGGACACTTGACAAGAAGATGGGATCCAAATATGGCACCATATATTTATATGGAGCGTAATGGTATTCACATCATCAACCTATACAAAACTGCTGCAAAAATTAGCGAAGCTAGCGAAGCTTTAAAAAAGATTGCTGCATCTGGGAGAAAAATCCTTTTTGTTGCTACAAAAAAGCAAGCAAAAGAAATCGTTGCTGAAAAAGCTAGCAAAGCGAATCAACCATATATTACTGAAAGATGGCCTGGTGGTATGCTAACTAACTTTGTTACTATTCGTAAAGCTGTTAAAAAAATGGCTTCTATTGATAGAATGAAGAAAGATGGTACTTTCAATACATTATCAAAGAAAGAACGTCTACAAGTAGATCGTTTAAGAGCAAAATTAGAAAAGAACTTAGGTTCTATCTCTGATATGACTCGTTTACCTGGAGCATTATTTGTTGTTGATATTACTCGTGAGCACATCGCGATTAAAGAAGCTCAAAAATTAAACATTCCAATTTTTGCAATGGTAGATACCAACTCTGACCCACGTCAAGTTGATTATGTTATCCCTGCAAATGATGATGCTTCTAAGTCAATTGACAAAGTAATGACTCATGTAACTGACGCTGTAATCGAAGGATTAAATGAAAGAAAAGCAGCTAAAGAAGCTCCAAAAAAGGAAGATACTCCTAAAAAAGAGGCAGCTCCTAAAGCAGTAGAGAAAGCGGCGACTCCAGCAGCTAGTCAAGAAGAAGAATAAATTTAACCGTAAGGTAAAATTAACGAGTCGTTTAGTTCTTTACTTTGCAGTAAGTACTAAACGATTCATTTTTTAAAAAAACCATTAAACTATTTAAAGACATGGCAAAAATAACAGCCGCAGAAGTAAATAAATTAAGAAAATCTACCGGTGCTGGTATGATGGATTGCAAAAAAGCACTTGTAGAAGCTGAAGGTGATTTTGATAAAGCAATTGAAATCCTAAGAAAAAAAGGTCAGAAGATTGCTGCTAAAAGAGCAGATAGAGACTCATCTGAAGGAGCTGTTATCGCTAAGGTTAATGAAGCTGCCAACAAAGGTGTTGTAGTTTCTTTAAACTGTGAAACAGATTTCGTAGCAAAGAATGATTCTTTTGTACAATTAGCTCATGAATTAGCATCTTTAGCTTTAGCTGTTGATTCTAAAGAAGAATTACTTGCTAAAGATTTTAATGGTGTTACAGTTCAAGAAAAATTAATTGAACAAACTGGTGTAATTGGTGAGAAAATTGAAATCGGTGATTTCAAGAAAATCGAAGCTGAATACGTAGGTTCTTACATCCATGCTGGAAACAAAATTGGTTCAGTTGTAGGTTTATCTAGCAAAGTTGATAATGCTGAAGTATTAGGAAAAGACTTAGCTATGCAAGCTGCTGCAATGGGAGCAAGTTCTTTAACTTATAAAGACCTTGACCCTGCATTTGTTGCTTCTGAAACTGAAGCAAGAATTGCTGAAATTGAAAAAAATAATATCGAATTAGAAAGATTAGGTAAGACTCTTAAAAATGTACCAAAATACATTTCTATGTCTCAACTTTCTGAAGAAGTATTAGCACAAGCTCAAGAAGATGCTAAAGCTGAATTACAAGCTGAAGGTAAGCCAGAAAAAATCTGGGACAAAATTCTTCCTGGTAAATTAGAGCGTTTTATCTCTGATAACACTACTTTAGACAAAGAGCAATGTTTATTAGACCAAGAGTTTATTAAAGATGCTAAAAAATCTGTTGCTGATTACGTAAAATCTTATGGAGAAGTAGAAGTTACTTCTTTCCAAAGAGTTTCTTTAGCATAATTAAAGATTTCATATTATTCAAAAAGCCTGAAAATTTAGATTTTCAGGCTTTTTTTTGTATAAAAAAATGCCTCCAAATGGAGGCATTCCGTTTATGTCAATTATAGTAATTTATTCAATTATTCGAAGATTCTCATTTAATGTGTGTATTCACACAACCCCTATATAGTTAATTCCCCAATTAACTTGAAAAAATAAATTCCCAAATAAAATGATACTACTTCTTAAAAATCATGAATTACAATTGATCACTTTGTTTTCCGAAGCAAACCTATAACTTATTTTATAATAAAACAACTCATTCATTTCATAAAAAAATACGTTTACCTCTTTACTTTATACCACCTTTAGTTCACAAAATATTTCTCACATTAAGAATATGATTATATTTGCACTATTCAGGAAAACCGCACTATGAAATACAAAAGAATATTATTAAAATTATCGGGAGAAGCACTAATGGGTAAACGCCAATATGGTATCGATCCAGAACGTTTAGCTGAATATGCACAAGAGATTCAAAGAATCACCGACAAAGGTGTTCAAGTAGCTATTGTTATTGGTGGCGGAAATATTTTTAGAGGAGTCTCTGGAGCTAGTAAAGGTATGGATAGAGTTCAGGGAGATCATATGGGAATGCTAGCTACTGTAATTAACGGTCTAGCATTACAAAGCGCTCTTGAAGATCACAATATCCCTACACGTTTACAATCTGCTGTAAAAATTAATGAAGTAGCAGAACCTTTTATTCGACGAAGAGCTATGAGACATCTAGAAAAGGGTCGTGTTGTTATTTTTGGAGGAGGAACTGGTAACCCATATTTCACAACAGATTCTGCCGCTGTTTTAAGAGCTATAGAAATCGATGCGGATGTAATTCTTAAAGGAACTCGTGTAGATGGTATTTATACAGATGATCCAGAGAAAAACGCTGATGCTACTAAATTTGATTTTATTACATTTGATGATGTATTAAGAAAAGGTTTAAAGGTAATGGACACAACTGCGTTTACTTTAAGTCAAGAAAATGAATTACCTATTATAGTTTTCGACATGAACAAAAGTGGAAACTTATTAAAAGTTGTTTCTGGAGAAACTATAGGAACTAAAGTAAACCTATAATACAAATTAACAATATTTAGGATATTTTGTAATATCCTTAAAGAAAATATTTTACGATGACTGAAGAAGTAAATTTTATATTAGATTCGACTAAAGAATCCATGCAAGATGCTATTAATCATCTTAAGAAGCAATTATTAAATATTAGAGCTGGTAAAGCTTCACCTGCAATGTTAGGTGGTGTTATGGTTGAATATTACGGATCTCCTACTCCATTAAGTCAAGTAGGAAATGTAAACACTCCTGATGCAAGAACAATCTCTATACAACCATTTGAAAAATCATTAATACCTCAAATAGAAAAAGGTATAATGCTGGCTAATCTAGGGTTCAATCCTATGAATAATGGAGAGAGTGTTATTATCACTGTTCCTCCTTTAACTGAAGAACGCCGTAGAGACTTAGTGAAACAAGCTAAAATCGAAGCTGAAAATGCTAAAATTGGTATTCGTAACGATCGTAAAAATGCTAATACTGAAATAAAAAAGTTAGAAAAAGATGGTCTTTCTGAAGATTTAGCAAAAAATACAGAAGGAGATATTCAACAACTTACAGATGGTCACATCAAAAAGATTGATGAAATTCTTGTAATAAAAGAAAAAGAAATTATGACTGTTTAATTACAGTATTTATATTCATATAAAAGCACCTAAAAAAAATAGGTGCTTTTTTTATATCTTCGCTTCAAAAGAATTTTATATAATGAGATACCTCCTATTTGCTCTTTATTTTTTAATATCGTATACCTCCTATTCTCAAAATACAATTACGGGTAAAATAATTGATTCTAGTAATGATAATACACTTGCCTTTGCGACTATTAAAAGCGATTCTGAATATACATTATCAAACATTAATGGAGATTTTTCTATCACTATAACCAAAACACCATCTACGATAGAGGCTAGTTATCTAGGATATCAAACCAAAACTATTACAATCAATTCTCTTGATGAAAATAATTTAATCCTTAAGTTATCTCCCAAAGAAGAAGACTTAGATGCTGTAAATATCAATGCCGTAGAAAATAATACTAAAACTATTATTCAAAAAGCAATTAATCAGAGAATAACAAACAATCCTAATTCATCTTTACCAACTTATAGTTATAAAAGTTATAATAAGTTCAAAATAACTGAAGAAAACACTGTTTCTTTAGAAAGTCAAGATACTGCAGACACTGATATTGAATCAATTTTTAATGATGCACATTCTTTTTTATCCGAAAGAGTTAGTAAACATATTTTCCAACAAGGCAAAGGAGAACAAGAAACTGTACTAGCAACTCAAATGACAGGGTTTAAAAAACCTATTTATGACGTTTTAGGAATTACAGTACAATCTAATACAGTCTACAATGAAAATTATGTCATTTTTGACAATAAATATGTTGGTCCTTTATCTAAGCGCTCGATACGTAATTATTATTATAAAATACTAGACACAACAAAAACTTCTCGTCCTGCTTATGTTATTTTATTTCAGCCTCGTCGCTCAAAATCTTATGCAAGCTTAGAAGGTGTTTTATATCTTGATGTTGAAACTTTAGCTATTCAAAAAGCAAAGGTTGAACTTAAGGGAGAATTAAATATTATGGCTACACATAATTTTGAATATTTTCCAGAAGAAAAAAAATGGTTCCCTAAAAATAATGAAATAATCATCAGGCAAGGTAATGGTAAACAAAAAGTAACTCTTTTTGGAGGAAGCATCTCTGTAGGAAGATTGGCTAAAAACAAAAAAGACCCTTCTCATGATAAAGACTTTCTTGTTTCAAAAACCGATTATTTTGACATCAAACTCAATGATAGTGTTTCATTAAAAAAACCTAATGTTTCAATACAAATTGATCAAGAAGCAATTAATAAACCCGAAAGTTATTGGGAGCAATACAGAACAACTGCTATAACAGAAAAGGATATCAAATCATTTCCTATTATTGATAGTATTGTAGAAGCTCAAAATATAGAACGACGTATAAATGTTATTCAAAGTTTTAATATTGGATATTACCCAGTAGGTTTCTTTGATTTTGATTTAAGATATCCTATTAAATATAATAATTTTGAAGGTTTACGATTAGGTATTGGAGGAATTACCAATGACAAACTGTCTGAGCATTTTAGACTTGACGGTTATTTAGTATATGGATTTAAAGACAAAAAGTACAAATACAGTGCTGGTGGTGGTGTATTATTGAATAAAAACACTGGTACCTGGCTTAACCTTAATTATACTGATGATTTAAGTGAAGTTGGTAGTTTTGCATACCTTACGGACAAACGTGTATATTCTCTATTTGAGCCTAGACTTGTTAATATTGATTTTTATTATAAACACCGCACTTGGCGTAGTAGTTTACAACATCGCATTGCTCCTACTCTATTATCTGAAACTCAATTCTCGGTAAGTGAAATCAATCAAACGGGAGGATACACATATACAAATGGAAATCAAAACTATTCTTCTTACAAATTAACCGAAGCAACACTCTCTTTACGATGGAGTCCTTTTAGTAAATATTTAAAAACACCTAATGGATTAAAAGAAATACATGATGGTTACCCTAAAATAAGCGGCCAATTTACTCAAGGAATTTCTGGTCTTTTCAATGGTGATTTTTCATATTCAAAAGTAGGTTTAAAAGTTGAACACACGATCAATCGCTTAAACGAATCTAGTACAAACTTTTTATTTGAAGCGGATTGGGCTACTGGAGATCTTCCTTTAACACATTTATATCATGCATATCCAAATAGTCCTACAAGAGAAACTGTCTTACAACGTTTTTCTGTTGCTGGTAGGAGAGGTTTTGAAACGATGTATTTTAGTGAGTTTTTTAGTGATCGGCTTGCAACGCTACAAATCAGACATAAATTACGCCCATTCAAAATTGCTAGTTGGTTTAAACCAGAACTTGTATTAATCAATCGATATGCACTTGGAGATGTTAGTAATATCACAAACCACAATGGAGTTTCATTCAATTCTCTTAATGAGTTATATCAAGAATCAGGGTTTGAGATCAATAAAATATTTGCTGGTTTTGGTTTAAGTTTTGCTTATCGTTATGGAGCTTATCATTTACCTAATTTTAGTGATAACTTAGCTTTTAAATTCACCTTTTATCTCAAGTTATAAAGTGATAAAATAATCTTATCATAACATTATAATTAGTTTCAATAAAATACCGCTTATAGAATAGTTGAAATTACTATTTTTGCATTCAGCAAAATAAGTGAATGGCAAAGATATTTAGTTTCGGGTTTTGGAACGCTGTCGCTGGTATTATACTACGTAATCGTGCAGCAATTTTTATTTTAATCATTGGTATAACAGTTTTTTTAGGGTTTCAATGGAAGCATATGCGCTTTTCATTTTCTGAAGCTAACTTATTACCGGATGATCATGAGGTCAATGTAAAATACCAAAAGTTTTTAGAGAAATTTGGAGAAGAAGGAAATCTTATCGTTATGGCGATTCAAGATAGCGCTCTTTTTACTCCTAAAAAATTAAAAGCATGGAATTATTTTAATAATTCTTTCAAAAAATATGATGAAATAGAACTTATTATTTCATTAAACGATCTTAAAAAATTAAAAAAAGAAAGTGATCCTCCACGTTTTGAATTGGTCCCTTTTATAAAGGATAGTGTTTTTTCAATTGAACAGGCTCAAAAATACGAGCATGAGTTATTTAATGAATTACCATTTTATGAAGGCTTAGTTTTTAGTAAAAAATCAAAAACACTACAAAGTGCTTTATACCTCAAAAAGGATATTGTAAATACAATCATACGAAAAGATTTTATTGAGAAAGATTTAATCCCTGCTGTTGAGGCTTTTGAAAAAGAGTACAATGTAGACATTAAGGTTTCTGGTATGCCATATATCAGGACTTTAAACTCTCAAAATATAATGGATGAAATTGAAATTTTCATCTTAGCTGCTTTATTAGTAACTTCTTTAATATTTTTCTTCTTTTTTAGATCGATAAGAGCTACTATTATATCAATGACAGCTGTTATCATAGGTGTAATGTGGGCATTTGGTCTGTTAGGTTTATTAAAATATGAAATTACTGTATTAACTGCGATCATTCCTCCTCTTGTTATTGTTATTGGGATTCCCAACTGTATTTTCCTTATCAATAAATATCAACAGGAGATTAAAAAACATGGTAATAAAGCCAAATCACTACAACGAGTAATTACAAAAGTTGGTAATGCCACATTAATGACAAATGTAACTACAGCATCGGGTTTTGCTACGTTTGCTTTAACCGAAAGTAAGTTACTTAAAGAGTTTGGTATTGTTGCATCTATTAACATTATTGCATTGTTTGTTTTATGTTTATTAGTTATTACTATCATCTACAGTTATCTTCCACAACCTAAAGAGCGCCATTTAAAGCATCTAAAAAAACGTTGGATATATGATTTGGTGAATTGGATGGTTCATATGGTAAAAACTCGTAGAATAACTATTTATATCTCTTCTGTAATCATTCTTATTTTTAGCATTATAGGAATCTATACAATTAAAGTTTCTGGAAGTTTATTAGAAGATATGCCAAATGAAGCTCCCTTTTTTAAAGATATTGTCTTTTTTGAAGAAGAATTTGATGGAATAATGCCTCTAGAAATTTTAATTGATACAAAACGTAAACAAGGTGTACTTAAACTTTCGACCTTGAAACGAATGAATAAACTAGAAGAGCTATTAGAAGAAGTTCCTGAGCTCTCTAAACCTATTTCTATTGTAAATCTAGTAAAATATGCCAAGCAGACATATTACAATGGAAATCCAAAATATTATCAAATACCTACAAGTCAAGAACGTAATTTCATTCTTCCATATGCAAAAAGTTTCGAATCTGAAGCTGGAGTTATGAAAAGCTATGTGGATTCAACCGGTAGATATGCACGTATCACTACCTTTATGAAAGATATAGGTACTGAACAAATGGAGCGTATCGAAACTAACCTTGCTCCTAAATTAGAAAAGTTATTTCCAAAAGACAGATATGAAGTATCTTTCACTGGTAAAGCTTTAATTTTTCAAAAAGGAACAAACTATTTAGTTAATAACTTAGTCCTATCACTTTCTTTAGCCATTATTTTAATCGCAATATTTATGGCATGGATGTTTAGGTCTACTAAAATGATAGCAATATCACTTATCCCTAACTTACTCCCTTTATTAATGACGGCAGGTTTAATGGGATATCTAGGCGTTCCGATTAAACCATCAACTATTCTTGTTTTTAGTATTGCTTTTGGAATATCTGTTGATGATACAATTCATTTCTTAGCTAAATACAGACAGGAATTAAAAGCTAATAATTGGAAAATACGCAAATCCGTATACGGAGCATTAAGAGAAACTGGTATCAGTATGTTTTACACTTCTACGGTATTATTTTTTGGTTTCTCAGTATTCATGATTTCAAGTTTTGGAGGTACTAAGGCTCTAGGTGGATTAGTATCTGCTACATTGTTATTTGCCATGTTAGCTAATTTACTTTTGTTACCTTCATTATTATTATCTCTAGAAAGAAGTATTGCTAACAAAAGGACTTTAAAAGAGCCAAAATTAAGAATCATCCCTAGTGAAGAAGAACTTCCTAAAAATGATTAATTAAAACAATATACTTTTTTATTAAAACACAAAAGCCGCTATATTTAAATATGGCGGCTTTTTTATACTAAAGTATAAAACAATAAAAAGTCCCACTACTCCTAGTGGGACCTTTGTAAGATAGATTACCCCAAAACCTATCGAACTAAACTTAACGTAAACACAATCGTCATAATTGCATATGCAATATAATGTACCTTTTCGTATTTTAAAATAGGCTCTATGGGGGAAAATTCCCCTTTTTTATAAAAAGTAAAAAGTTTATGTTAAAACCATAAAAAACAAACAACCAAAAAATCAATAATCAATTAAAAATCAATTAGTTACATTATTTCCTGCAAAAAAAATAATTGTGTTTTTTTTTCAAAAAACATCAGTTTCAGATAAAAAAAAACATATAATTACGGTTTTTCTATAGAATCCTGTTTTAAAAAAACGTCAGATTTCTCGATTCTACATTATCTACATTTATTTTTTTCTTGTTTTTTTTATTCTTTTTTAGATTTTGGAGGAAACAATTGCAATGCTATTGCTCAAAAAATTTATCTTTGCTGCGCTATAATAATTTTTATCCACATAGAATTATTATACATTTTTAGATTATTAATTTTCAGGATTTTTTTAATCCTAAAAAATCAATTGTAAATCAAATGAAACACAGTAAAATAATAGATGTATTACAGAGTGATAAATTGTTGCAACCAGTGACAGTAAAAGGATGGGTTCGTTCTTTCAGGAATGACCGTTTTATTGCGCTTAATGATGGTTCTACTATTAATAATATACAGTGTGTACTTGAAGATAATACTATTGATTCAGATATTAAGTCAAAAATAAACATTGGTGCAGCTTTATGCGTTCATGGTATATTACATGAAAGTCAAGGTAAAGGACAACAAGTAGAGATCGTTATAGAAAAAATAGAAGTTGAAGGTGAAGCTAATCCTGAAGAATTAAAAAAAACTATTTTATCTCCAAAACGTCATAGTTTAGAAATCTTAAGAGAGCAAGCTCATTTAAGAGTTCGTACAAATACATTTGGCGCGATCATGAGACTTCGATCAAAATTATCTTTTGCAGTACATGAATATTTTCAAAAAAATGATTTCCACTATGTAAACACTCCTATTATTACAGGAAGTGATGCAGAAGGAGCTGGGGAATCTTTTAAAGTAACTAATTTTGATTTAAAAGATATTCCTAAAAACGAAGATGGTGAAGTTGATTTTAAAAACGATTTCTTCGGAAGAGAAGCTAATTTAACTGTTTCTGGTCAATTAGAAGGTGAAACGTATGCTATGGGATTAGGTCAGATTTATACCTTTGGTCCTACTTTCAGAGCTGAAAATTCTAATACCTCTCGACATTTGGCAGAATTTTGGATGATTGAGCCTGAAATTGCATTTTGCGATTTGGATGGAAATATGGATGTTGCTGAGGATTTCATTAAATATGTACTTCAATATGCTTTAGAAAACTGTCAAGATGATCTTGCTTTCTTAGAAAAAAGATTAGTTGAAGAAGACAAACAAAAGCCTCAAGCAGAACGTAGTGAAATGTTATTAAGAGACAAACTTAAATTTGTTTTAGAGAATAACTTTAAACGTGTAAGTTATACAGAAGCTATAGAAATTCTTAAGAATTCTAAACCTAATAAGAAAAAGAAATTTAAATTTCCTATAAACGAATGGGGAGCAGATTTACAAAGTGAACACGAGCGTTTTTTAGTTGAAAAGCATTTTAAATGTCCTGTAATCTTATTTGATTACCCAGCAGACATCAAAGCTTTTTATATGCGTCTTAATGAAGATGGAAAGACTGTAAGAGCTATGGATATTTTATTTCCTGGTATAGGTGAAATCGTAGGTGGTTCTCAACGAGAAGAGCGTTTAGATGTTTTAAAAGAAAAAATGAAAGCTCTTGATATTGATGAAGAAGAATTATGGTGGTATCTAGACACGCGTCGTTTTGGAACTTGTACACACAGTGGTTTTGGACTTGGATTTGAACGTTTGGTATTATTTGTAACAGGAATGAGTAATATAAGAGATGTAATTCCTTATCCAAGAACACCTCTTAACGCAGAATTTTAATAAAATAAGCATATTAGTTTTTATGCTCACTTGATAAAATCTCAACAATCAATTTTCGGATTATATGATTTCCCAAAATTGATCGTTGAGATTTTTTTCTATTTACAAGTTTATTTTCATGTGGGATTTTACCCGTTTTTTCTATAGTAGCTAATATCTCTTCGAAAAAACTATTCAATACAGGCATTATATATCTACTATCCTGATATTCTATATTGAGTTTGGTAAATTTTTTAGCGTATGCTAAAAATATTTGTGGATACTTAACAAAAGTGTTTAATGATTCGCAAAAACTTTCATAGACATCACTTTTTGTATCGTAAAATCTATATTTTAATTTAGAAATATCCGCATCTTTATCTAAATAAAGCAGGCTACTTTCCTTTATAAAATTATAGTAATCATTATTAGAGTAGTAATATATTTCTATCCCTAAGTTTGTGTTTACTATAATAACTTCTTCTTCGATTTTATCTCTTAGGTAAGATTGGAGTACTTTAATTTTATGAGGTGCTATCAATAATTTTCGTTTCAAAGCTATTGACCGAATATTGACAGATTTAATATTTTTTCTTTCTTTATTAAAATTCAAATTTACGCTGTTACTGTTAGTAATCCTTCTACATCAAGGCCTTGAAGATTTGCATGCATTTTTGCTGTATATCCTCTATGATCTTTAATTGTATGATCTGCCCCATATGCTATTAATAATTTAATAATTTCCTTTTGTCCAAAAGTTGCTGCATAGATTAATGCTGTTGCACCATTATAATTTACTTTATTAGTATCTGCTCCTGCATCTAATAACAACTTAGCTATATTATAATACCCTTTAAAACAGACTCCCATTAAAGCTGTATTACCAGAACGATCTTGAGCATCTATCGCTTTCGTTTTATTTAACAATAGTTTTGTTATATCCTCTAATCCGTAATAAGAAGCTAACAATAATGGAGTCGAGCCTCTTGCATCTTTTTCTTCTAAAACATTCGGATTTTCTTTTAAAATAGCAGCGACATCGCTAATCTCTTCACTTCTTATTGCTTCAAATATATTTTTCATAACATGCTTATTAATACCTCATCTGGATACCAGATGAGGTATGTTAATAGTATTTCTTAATAATTTCCTTGAGGAGTTATGTTTAATGCTTTACGCACACCATTTCCATACGCTGGATCAGCTTTATCAAAATGAGCCAATTGTCTTTCTATAATTTCTAAAGAAACTCCATTCATAGCACCTGCTATATTATTAAACAAACGTTCTTTCTGTTCATCATTAAACATTCTGAATAAATCTCCTGGTTGTTTATAATCTCCAAACTGATCATTTTCTTCGTATCTTCTTATATCACCATTAATTTTCATAGGTGGTTCTGCAACACTAGGATCTTCTATAGGACCTCCTTTTGTATTAGGCTCATAATAAGCATCTGGATCTTGGTTATTTGTAAAGAAGCGCATTGCCCCATCTTTATGATAATGATTTACTTCAGAGTGAGCTGCGTTTGCAGGCAATGCTTCATAATGAGTTCCTAAACGGTATCTATGAGCATCTGCGTATGAAAATATTCGGGCTTGTAAAACTTTATCTGGAGAAAAGCCAATACCAGGTACAACATTTGAAGGTGAATATGCTGCATTTTCAACATATTGAAAATAATTATCTGGATTTTTATTTAACTCAAACTCTCCAACTTCAAGTAATGGATAATCGGCATGTGGCCAAACTTTTGTTAAATCAAACGGATTGTATGCTGTTTTTTCGGCATCACTTTCAGGCATTATCTGCACCATCATTTTCCATTTTGGAAAATTTCCTTTTTCAATGGCTCCATATAATTCTTCTTGATATTTCTCTCTTGTTTGTCCAATCACTTGCGCAGACTCTTCATTTGTATAATGCTTGTGTCCTTGTTGTGTTTTGAAATGGAATTTTACCCAAAAACGCTCTCCGTCTGCATTCCAAAATGAAAATGTATGGGATCCATATCCATTCATATACATCGGCGCTGTAGGGATACCCCTATCAGACATTAAGATTGTTACTTGATGTAAACTTTCTGGTGTTTGGGACCAAAAATCCCACATTGCTTCTGGCGATCTCAAATTTGTTTTAGGATGTCTTTTTTGAGTTCTAATAAAATCTGGGAATTTATATCCATCTCTAATAAAGAATATAGGAGTATTATTCCCTACTAAATCCCAATTTCCTTCTTCTGTATAAAATTTTAAAGAAAAGCCTCTAACATCTCTTTCGGTATCTGCAGCTCCCATCTCTCCTGCTACAGTAGAAAACCTAGCTAATAATGGTGTTTTCTTTCCTACTTCAGAGAAAATCTTGGCTCTAGTATATTTTGATATATCTTTTGTTACTGTAAAAGTACCTTGCGCTCCCCATCCTTTTGCATGTACTACACGTTCTGGTATACGTTCACGATTTTGATGCGCTAATTTTTCTATTAATTGATAATCTTGTAGTAAAACTGGCCCTCTATCCCCTGCAGTTATAGAACGCTGATTATTAGAAACCGGAGCTCCTCCTGATGTTGTTAATCTCTTGCGTGTCATTCTAGATATATTTAGTGATAATTTCTTTATTATAAAGATAAGAACTTATCTCCCTACATATCAATAATTTAATTATTTTAAGCAATAAAACTATAACCAAAAACTATACTAAACACAAAAATAATCAAAATCAATTATTTATCATTTCAATCGCTCTTGAATATTCAATAATTGTTGTTCTATTTTAAATAGTTTATCTTCAACTTTATCTGCAAATTCAGGTATTCGTCTACAGAAAACATAACGTACTCTCCACAATTCTTTCACATCATTTACATCAAAAGCAATATCGTCTATATTTTTATGATCAGCTCTAAGAATTAATTTTTTTGAAGTTATATATAGTCTTCTAAAGACTAATTGTCCATTTAAAAGTGCAAATACAAGAGTTCCATTATTCAATTTTTTTATAATCTCTTGCGGTACATTTTCACCTATTACTACATCTTTAGGAAAAAAGCCTTTATCATGTGTAGTCATTTCAAGATTAGCGACTGTAAAACCTCTAAAATCTTTAGAAGGATTAATAGGTAATTGGATTACTGGTAATTCATTAATAAATGTCTCTTTATTATATAGAGAGATATAATCTGCACTAGTACTTTCGGTGATACATGGTACTATAGCAAATTGTTCTCTCTTAACGTCTTCGGCATATGTTGTTAAGTCCTCTTTGAATTTTAATAGCTCATTAACTGTTAATTCTTGTGTTAAGAGTGTGTCTATTTTTATGCTAAAATAATTAGCTATTTTTATAATCGTTTCAATCTTAGGTTCACTTCTCCCCTCTTCATAAGCCCCTAAAGTACCTCTTTTCAAGTCAAATAACTCTGCAAACGATTGTTGGCTTAGAGATTTGACACTGCGAATTTTTTTGATGTTTTTTCCGAAAAATGACATTTTTGCTAATTTTATTTGCAATTATGAAAAATAATTGTACTTTTACACTAACAATATTAGCTAATACAATTGACTTTTGCTAATTTTAATAGAGTTCTTTTGAAAAACGCATAATAAAAATTGCAAAAAAAGAATTACTAACATTATTAGCAGCATAAAACTATATTAATCTTAAAACCTAAAAAAATGATACTCATTGCATGTTATTTAGCCAATTTAGCTGTAAGTATAGTGGAAAAATTATGTGAGTTTTTGTAATATTGATATTCTTAATATTGGTAATAAAATTTAATAATCAATCAAAACCACATTTCTATGGACACTCCTTTTCAGCTGGTAAAAAACTTTGTTTTAGAACTTAATTACAATATCGTACACGAGAATACTAAAGAAGGTATTTTAATGATCAGCAAAGAAAACGAAGGAATCAAAAATTTGATTTTAGGCGTTGCTCCTCCTATTTTAATAATGGAACAGCACATATTTAACATCAAGAACAAAAACGAATCAGTATATAAAAACTTATTGCAAAAAAACCGAGATATAGTACATGGAGCATTTGTATTAGACGAAACTGGAGATAAGGTAATTTTCAGAGATACGCTTCAAGTAGAAAATTTAGATCTCAATGAGCTAGAAGGCTCTTTAAATTCATTAGGGTTACTCTTAAGTGAGTACTCAGAACAAATTATAAACTTTTCAAAATATTAAAAAAATGAACTTTTTCAAACGTATATTTAAAGTAGGACAAGCTGAAGTACATTCGGCAATAGACGGGATAGAAGACCCAATAAAAATGACAGAACAAGGAATACGCGATATGAAAAGCGACCTTGATAAAAGCTTAGAAGCATTAGCTCAAGTTAAAGCTATGGCTATACGCTCTAAAAACGATACAGAAGAATACACTTCAAAAGCACAAGATTATCAACAAAAAGCAATGTTGATTTTGAAAAAAGCTCAAAATGGTGGTATAGATGCTGCAGAAGCTGATCGTTTAGCAAGAGAAGCTTTGGTAAAAAAAGAAGAAGCTCAACAACATGTAAACCGTTCAAAAGCTGAATCTGAAAAGTTCGACAAGTCAGTTGCACAATTAGATAAAAATGTACAAGAAATAAAACAGAACATCAGCAAATGGGAAAATGAATTAAAAACCCTTAAAGCTAGAGTTAAAGTTTCTAAGGCTACTAAAAACCTTAATAAACAATTAGCTGAAATTGATGGTTCAAGTACCGTTTCTATGTTAGAAAGAATGAAGGATAAAGTAAATCAAGAAGAAGCTTTAGCAGAAGCTTATGGAGATATTGCTGACTCTGGAAAATCTATCGATGATCAAATCAATAATGCTCTTGACACAACAGAAATGGGAGCCGAAGACGACTTAGCAAAATTAAAAGAACAATTAGGAATGACTGATAAACCTAAAGAATAACAAAAATTAATACATGAATGGACTAGCTAACATACTTTTTTCTCCTGTCAATATAACTCTAACAATACTATTAATCATACTTATTCTTTACTGGATACTCAATATGGTTACTGGTATCGACTTTGATACCGATGTAGATATTGATATAGATGTAGAAATGGACGTAGATGTTGATACCGATATCGACTTAGATATGGATACAAATCTTGAAGGAGGAAATATCGATTTACATGACATTGCTAATACAGACGTTGATAAAGACCATGTTTTAGGAAAAAGAAGAAAACCATTAAAATGGTGGCAAATAGTATTAATCTATTTCAATTTTGTAGGATTACCATTTATGTTCACATTTACTTGTTGGATATTTATATGGTGGCTATGTACAACAATAACCACCACCTTAACTCATTCTTATAATTCAACATTAGGTTTTATATTTTTCTTTGGAGCAATAATTCCGTCATTAATTTTAAATAAAGTTTTTACGACTCCTTTTAAAAACTTTTTCAAAAGTTTAAATCAAGATGGAGATAAACCTTTAGAATTAATAGGTAGAATAGGTACATTGAAATCATCCATAAAAAACGATCAATTAGAATTAGCAGAGGTTTCAATTAATTCAAAAGTGATGTCTATTTATGTAAAATCTTTAGATGGTAATTTTATCGATCATAAAAACGATATTCTAATAATTAAACAATCCTCAGACAAAAACTATTATTACATAAAATCATATACTAATAACTAATACTATTTAAATTTTGGAAAACATATTATCAATCATTGGAATCGGAATAGGAATAGGTCTATTCTTAATCATAGTGTACTTCGCTATAATAGCGATGTTCTATAAAAAAGTACCTCAAGGACAAGCATTAGTTCGTACAGGTAGAAAAGGAACTCAAGTTGGAACAGATAAAGGTATTTATGTAGTACCAGTATTTCACAAATTAGAAATAATGGATATTGCTGTAAAAAAGATTCAGATTGAACGAATCGGAAAAGATGGCCTTGTTTGTAAAGACAATATGAGAGCTGATATAAAAGTAGCTTTCTTTGTTCGAGTTAATCCAGAAATAGAATACATTAAAAAAGTAGCACAAAGTATCGGATGCGAAAGAGCTTCAGATCCGTCTACTCTTGAAGAACTTTTTGAAGCTAAATTTTCTGAAGCGCTAAAATCTGCTGGTAAAAAATTCGAATTCACTGAATTATACGAAGCAAGAACCGAATTCAGAAAAGCGATAGTAGGTATTATTGGTACAGATTTAAATGGATATACTCTTGAGGATTGTGCGATTGATTATTTAGAGCAAACTCCTGTGTCACTTTTAAAAATGGATAATATTCTTGATGCAGAAGGAATCAAAAAAATCACAAAATTAACTGCAGAACAAAATATTAAAGCTAATTTAATTAAACGTGATGAAGAAAAAGTTATACGCAAACAAGATGTTGAAGCACGTGAAGCTATATTAGAATTAGATAAACAATTAGCTGAAAAAGAAGAGCAACAAAAACGCGAAATCGCAAATATCAAAGCACGTGAAGAAGCTGAAGTATTAAAGGTTTCTGAGGAAGAACGTTTAAAATCGGAAACAGCACGTATTGCCACTGAAGAAAAAGTGAAAATTGCTGAAGAAAATATGGAGCGCCAAATTATCGTAGCTTCAAAAAACAAACAACGTACTGATGCTGTAGAAACTGAGAGAGTTGAAAAAGATCGTATGCTCGAAGCTACAGAACGTGAGCGTATCGTTACATTAGCACAAATAGAAAAAGAAAAAGTTTTAGAAATAGAAAAGAAAAACATTCAAGATGTTATTCGAGATCGTGTTATGCTTGAAAAAGGTGTTGTTGAAGAACAAGAAAACATGAAAGATATTGAAGCTTTTAAAACTGCTGATCGTGAAAAGCAAGTAAAAATAACTATTGCCGAGGCAAATGCTCAAGAATCCTTAATCAAAACGATTAAAGATGCTGAAGCTCAAAAAGAAGCTGCTAAACAAAAAGCTGAAGAAATTAATATCGAAGCACAAGCTCAAAAAGAAGCTAGTGAAAAAGAAGCTCAATCTCGTAAGACGTTAGCAGAAGCTACTGCAAAAGAAGAAGCTACAATCGGAATGTCTGAAGCACAAGTTATGCATGCTAAAGCTGAAGCTCACGAACGTCAAGGTTTAGTAGAAGCTACAATTATTGAGAAAAAAGCTAAAGCTGAAGCTGCTGGAATTTTAGCAAAGGCTGAAGCATTTAAAGAAGAAGGTATTGCTGAAGCTGAAGTTATTAAAGAAAAAGCATTAGCTAAAGCTGCTGGAGATAAAGAAATAGCAATGGCTGAAGCTGCTGGAATTGAAGAAAAAGCGGAAGCAATGAAAAAACTTGATGGCGTAGGTAAAGAACATGAAGAATTCAAACTACGTCTTGATAAAGAGTTACAAGTTGATTTAGCTCAAATAAATATCCAAAAAGAAATTGCTGATGCACAAGCTGAGGTAATTGGTGAAGCATTAAGAGCTGCAAATATTGATATTGTTGGTGGTGAAACTATGTTCTTTGATCAAATAATCGGTCAAGTAACCAAAGCCAAAGGTTTTGATAGATTAGTTAAACATTCTGACAATGTACAAGATGTAAAAGATGCTATTCTAGGTAGTGATGATGTAAAAGGTAATCTTTTAGGAAAAATAAAAGAGTTTGCTACCAAATATGGAATTTCATCAGAGGATATTAAAAATCTGACTATTTCTAATCTATTAATGGACTTAAAACAAAAGTCTACAGACGAATCAGAAAACACTTTATTCAGCAATCTATTCAATCTTGCTAAAGGATTAGGTATTTCGGACAAAAAACTTGGTTAATTAAAAGACTAAGTACTTCGTATTCATTATGAATTTAATCATAAATACATTTATAAACCCATAAAAGCTTTCCCATTCAAGCGGAAAGCTTAGGATGGGAATTGTTTAATTTAAAAGGGGAAATATGGGTACAGCTGCGATGTTGACATCGCTTAAAAATAATTGTCGTAGATCCAAAAGAATCGTTTTTGAATCAAAAACAATTACTCACAAAAAAAGTAAAGGAATTACAATCGATCCTATCTCAGAAAAAACACTGAAAGACATCAAGATTAAAATCAAAAAACAACAGCTATTTCATCAACAAAAATTATATTTTATCACATCATTTTCCATAATCATTATTGGCTTTATAATTTCTGTAGTTATTAATTATTTATTCTGATTTTTTAACTACAAAAAATAACAATTGCCATCAACTACTAACTGCATTTATATAATCATATCTTTATGGAAAAGGAAAAATCAATAAAAAAAGATGTAATTCCTGTATCAAATAATAGTATTAAAAATAAGACATCAAATTATTCATCATCAAAATATAAAATCAATCAAGAAAACCATAGAACATCGCATCCAGAATCTGAAAACATTCTAGAAGAAATTAATAAAAATGTAAAAAAACATAACAATTTAATCTTAACATTAAACTGTATAATTATTTGCATTCTTATAGGTTTATCATGCTGGTTAATGTTCTAATTAAAACAATCATCAATCAAAAAACAAATGGTAATATAGGAGGGTTTATATCAGTATTAAAGAATGGTATACAATATTAATAACAATAAAAATATCATTCTTTTTTTAAACTTAAGAAGTTATAAATCAAAACTCATTAAAAGAATAATTACTGATATATTATCAACCTAAATAAGTATTTTAGTTACCAAAACATTCAACAACAAGAGACAATACTTTTTTGCATTAAATAGCATTCAACTCTGACCTCAACTTAGGGTAAATTATGGAAGAAAACACAGACAATCAACATACTCAATTAGACGGTGGAACTTATGAAATTATTCAAAATCGTTTACAAAAGCATAAAGGAGAATTACAAAGTCGCCTTACACAATTAAATAATGCTCGTAAAAATGTTTTTGGTGCCGTTGAAACAAAACTTATAGCAAATAATAGAATCAATACAGATAACAATTGTATTGCTCGAGATATTGTTACTATAGATTCTTATTGTCTTTTTGGTTATAATGTTCATTTTGGCTTACGCACAGAAATGACATTAGGAGATGTTTTTAGTATTTACACATACCAAGATGATCACTTTGCTGTTCAGCCATTAACATTAATACAAGACGATCATTTTATCAATGATTTTACGAATTTATATAAATACTATCGAAATACTATTTTTTCAAAATTTGCCATCATGGGGAACTATCTTCATATGGTATTTCAATTGAGCGAAAGTGTAACTGATATAAAAACATTTAAGTGGTTAATTAGTGATGGTACTCTAACTTATATTGACAATCGTAGTGAGCATGAATTCATTTTTCCTAATCAACATGAATTCAATTGGAAGGAAGCTAGTAGGGATATGCATAGATATGGAGAACACCCACATATCTCGATTCTTGATAAGGTATTTGTTGAAACCATAGGAGGTGATCTTACTATAAAAATTGAAGATAATACCGAAGATGGAAAAGGTATTTACAATGAAGCCGTTATTCATGTTGATCAAACTCTTGATGATGGACAATATCGATATGCTGACCTTGGTAACCTTATCGCATTAGAAATAAAGCCATTTCAAGAGGCTCCTCAATATTTTATTTATAATCATAAAATCCAGGAAGTCCGAAAAATACCTAGTATACAATACTCTTGTGTATTATTACCGGATGATCAAGGGGTTATTTATCCTAATGGATATTATCTACAATCTGGAGAGTTTAAGCTCTTTGGTAATGGCATTGAACATGTAAAATTTAAAAAGAAAATTAGTTCTCCTAATGGAGAGGATTACTTCTACGTTTTTTATGAAAGTCGAAAGGGACTCTATATCCTTATGGCATATAATGTAATTGAACAAGAAGTAAAAACTCCGATAGTATGTAATGGTTATACAATTCTTGAAAATGGAGAATTATGTTATTTCAAAACCGAAGATGAACAAACAAAACATCATGTTATTCAAATTTGGCAAACTCCTTTTGTCAAAGGAGATACCATCCCATCAGAACATACTGACAGTTTATTATATAAAATAGGTAATAAAGATATTGTTAAAGCTATGGCAGAATGCCAAGCTTTAATAACATTACTTAATAAAGAAGATAATTATGATGGTTTATATAATGATGTTTCAATAACATCAAGCGATGTTTTAGATAGTTATTACTGGATTAGAGAAGAAGAAACATTTAGATTAGATCAATCTCTAGAAGAAATCAACAATGCTGCCAATGCAGCAATTGATGAATTTGAAAAAGTAGTTCAATTACGTAAAACTGCTTCGGCTGTTACTCAAGAAACGCAAACTAAAGCATCTGAAGTTTTTGGAAAAATTAAAAGCAGTTCTTTTAAATCCATTGACGATTTTGTGCTAGTATTAGCTCAACTACGTACATTAAGAGGCGAGGTTATTGGTTTACATGATATTCGTTATGTAGATGCTACCTTTATTTCTACATTAGAAGAAGAAATAGCTTCTTATACCGAAAAAATATCGCAACGCTGTGTTCAGTTTTTATTAGATGATAAAGCTCTATTACCATATCATACACGTATAGAGGAAAAGAAATTATCGCTAGAAAGTGTTTCAAAGGTTATAGAGGTTAAGAAACTTGAAAAAGAAGTAAACCAAATCGCTATAGATCTGGAAATGTTGATTGATATTGTTTCTAATCTTAAAATCGAAGATACTTCTCATTCAACAAAAATAATTGACAACATTTCTTTAATTTTTGCTACAATAAATCAATTAAAAGCAGGAATTAAAAACAACATAAAATCTTTAGGAAGTAAAGAAGCAAGTGCCGAGTTTACAGCACAACTTAAACTTGTCGATCAAAGCATTATTAATTACTTAGATATAGCACATACTCCTGAAAAGACAGACGAGTTACTTAACAAAGTTTCTGTTCAATTAGAAGACCTTGAAGGACGCTTTGCTGATTTTGAAGATTTCATTACTCAAATCATAGAAAAAAGAGAAGAAGTCTACAATGCTTTTGAAGCTCGTAAAAACAGTTTAATTGAAGCTAGAAATAAAAAAGCAATTGCTCTAGAAAATGCTGCAAATCGTATTGTAAAAGGAGTTAGTAAAAAAGCTTTATCATTTAATTCGACGACAGATATTAATGGTTACTTTGCTTCAGATCTAATGATTAATAAGCTTAGAGATATTATTCAGCAATTATTAGAACTCGATGATGCTGGTAAAGCTGAGATGATCGAGACTTCTTTAAAAGTTGCTAAAGAAGATGCTACTCGTAAACTTAAAGATAAACATGACCTCTATGAAGATGGAGAAAACATTATTAAACTTGGTAAACATAAATTTGGAGTTAATAAACAACCTCTAGATCTTACTATAATTTACAAAAACAAAGCGTTATCGTATCATTTGACGGGTACTGATTTTTATCAAGAAATCGACAATGAGATTTTATTAAGATCAAAAAAATATTGGGATCAAGAATTAATTTCAGAGAATACAAATATATATCGTGCTGCCTATCTAGCCTATAAAGTATATAAAAACCAAAAAATAGATGTTACAACAACAGAGGAGCAATTATTATCAATAATTAAAACTGAGAGTAGCAAAAATTATGCTGAGGGGTATATCAAAGGGGTTCATGATATAGACGCCTCAAAAATATTAAAAGTATTAATTAGCAAAGCCCACCATTTAGGCTTATTAAAACATTCCCCTCTTACTCGAGCTCATGCTCAGTATTTCTGGAATCATTTATCTGAGGATAATAAATCTCTATGGAATAGAAAAATAAAAGCCTCTGGAGAAGTTCTTGCTATTTTCCCTGGGAGTGTTTCGTATAAAGAAACTGTCGAATTATTAGCTACCGAAATAGGTTTATACGCGACAAAAAATCCTTGGTTTGAAACTACAAGACATCTCGAAACTGCTGAATATCTTTTTAAAGAATTACAAAATAATAATACAATTTGTGTTAGCTCAACTGCTCACGAATTATATAATGACTTTATACAAACACTCAAGCAAAGAGACGCTTATCATAAACTCAAAACAACTCTTGATCTTTTAGGTAATTATGAAGAAAAAATTCAATTATCCTTACAATGGGTTACTTCATATATTCAACTAGCAAATCCTAATTTCGATTCATATATTCATGAAATAACCTGTTTATTATTATTTCATAAAGAGATTAGTACTACTCTTATTTCTGTAACTCCTACTGAAGAGATTACAGGCTTATCTGGAAATCATCCTACAATTCATGAAGGAAGTTTTCAT
Organism: uncultured Aquimarina sp.; assembly: GCA_947498595.1. Classification (GTDB taxonomy): domain Bacteria; phylum Bacteroidota; class Bacteroidia; order Flavobacteriales; family Flavobacteriaceae; genus Aquimarina. Next base: position 73,569 of record CANMKX010000005.1, on the reverse strand, counting down.
TTTAATTATCATCAATTCATTAAACATCTAGATCATTTTATTGCTATCGAAGTTCCTTCGTTTAAAGCATATCGTGATGCAAAACATCAAGTAACAGATGAACTTAAAGAAGATCTAAAACTCAATGAATTTAAACCTAGAGTTCTTTCTTCTTTTGTAAGAAATAAATTAATAGATCAAGTATACCTTCCTTTATTTGGAGATAATTTATCAAAACAATTAGGAAGCGTTGGAGATAATAAGCGTACAGATCGTATGGGAATGCTTTTATTGATATCTCCTCCTGGATATGGAAAAACAACATTGATGGAGTATATGGCTAATCGTTTAGGATTGGTATTTATGAAAATCAATGGGCCAGCTATTGGCCATGATGTTACTTCTGTGGATCCAATGTCTGCTAATAATGCAGCTGCTAGGGAAGAATTAAAAAGGTTGAATTTAGCTTTTGAAATGGGAAACAATGTAATGCTATATCTTGATGATATACAACATTGTAATCCTGAATTTTTACAAAAATTCATTTCACTAGCAGATGGTACTCGTAAAATTGAAGGAGTTTATAATGGACAACCAAAAACATATGATTTACGTAGTAAAAAATTCTGTGTTATTATGGCTGGAAATCCATACACTGAAAGTGGTGACAAATTTCAAATTCCTGACATGTTAGCCAATCGTGCTGATATATATAATTTAGGGGATATTATTGGGGATACGGCTAAATTATTTAAATTAAGCTTGATTGAAAACGCATTAACATCTAATCCTATTCTTCATCAATTGAGCAGTAAATATTTTGAAGATGTTTATAAGTTTGTTGAAATTGCTGAAACTGGTAATAGAGAAGGTATTGAATTTCAAGGAAACCATACTCAACAAGAAATTCAAGATTATCTAGCTGTTTTAGAAAAGGTTGTTATCATTCGTGATATGGTTATGAAAGTAAATACTACTTATATTAAGTCTGCTGCGATGGAAGATACTAATAGAACGGAACCTTCTTTTAAACTACAAGGTTCTTATAGAGATATGAGTAAACTTGTTGCTAAAGTAGTTCCTATCATGAATCATCAAGAATTACAAACATTATTGTTATCTCATTACGAAAGTGAATCCCAAACTTTAACTAGTGCAGCAGAAGCTAATCTTTTAAAATATAAAGAATTATCTGATATTATTACTCAAGATGAGCTAGTGCGTTGGGAAACCATTAAAACTACTTTTATCAAAAACAATAAATTAAAAGGGTTTGGTAATAAAAATGAAATGGCTCAAGTTCTTGCTCAAATGATGGAATTTAGTGGTCATTTATCTGGAATACAAGAAGTGCTTGAACAAGGTTTAAAGAAATAAATTGATTTTTTCTTAAACAAAAAGGTTATTAGATAAAAAAGGATAAGAGTAATTTTAAATATATTACTCTTATCCTTTTTTATCTAATGCTCCATATCATTAAGACTCCAATTATACTTACTATAATTACTTTTGGTTAATTTACCTTTTATTTTCACTTTAGAGTATTTGTTAATAAAATCTTCTACTTCCTCTCCACCTACACAAAAATCATTTTTATACAATAAAAAAATTCTTGAAATCATTGTACTTTTTCTAGTTATCATATTATACCTAGGATCATTAATAAACTTACTTGTACGTTCATCTAAAGCCTTATTAATATTCTCAGCAGTATATGCTCTATACCATAAAAGCGGTGAAGAATTAGACGCGCAATTAATTAAAAAATGAATTCTAGGCTCTTTCATTTTTCTTAAAACATTATGCTCTATATCATCTAAGCTATACTTTTCTCCTTTTACATTTAATACTTTTTGATTCCAAGGGTTCTCAATATCTTTTATACTCTTAACGGGATAATTCTCTATTATCAACTTTATCGTAATTACATTATATGCATTGATCCAATATGCTAATTTTTCCTCTTTACTCCAATTCTTCTGCGGTGGATTATCTGATAACTCGGAGAAATATTTATAAATTAAAGGACTGTCTTGAATAACACCTTTATAATTTACTTTTCCTTCTTTGGTTACATTAAGAATCAAAACTTGATCCCATAACTCATGATTCACTTTACTTTGTCCCTCTACTCCTATTGAAATTAATAGAAGTACTATTGTTTTTATAATTATTCCTTTCATTATTTTCTATTTTAATTTCACATATTAAGCGTCCAATCGTATGCTAAAAATGATTTCTTGGTTTTATTGGTTACTTTTACTATTGAATATCTATTTATAAAATCTCTCAGACTCCTTCCTTTAATAGTAAAATCTCTTTTATACCATGTAAATATTTTTGAAATTTTCATTTCATCTTGCATAATCATATTATGCTTTGGATTGTTTATAAACTTAATAGTTCTTTGATCTAATGCTTTGGTAATATTATCTGCTGTATAAGCTCTATTCCACAACCATGGAGAAGATTTTGTAGCACAATTAATTAAAAAATGAATTCTTGGTTCATTCATTTTTCTTAGTATAGTATATTTAATATCGTCTAGGCTATACTTTTTAGTTCCTATTTTTAAAATTTTCTGATCCCAGTGATCATCTATTTCTTTTAGATTTTTAGCTGGATAATTTTCTATAATCAATTTTATTGCTACTGCATTATATGCATTGATCCAATATGCTAATTTCTCTTCTCTACTCCATGTTTCGGTAGGTTCGTTTTTAGACAATGTCATAAAGTATTTTATTAATAGTGGGCTATCTCTTACAATACCATTATAATCTACTTTTCCTTCTTCCGTTACATTTAATAATAATATTTGATCCCATGTACTATGATCAAATATAGGTTGTGCCATTAATTTTAAGGACGATACTAATACCATCCCTAAAAAAATCATTCTCAACTTTTTCATCTTATTTATTTTAGGTTAAACTCAAGGTATTTTTGGGACTACCAAAATTCTCTATTATTTTCCTATCTAAAAAAGACATACGTCACAATCATTCAAACCAAAAGCGGCTTCCTATTAACATAGAAAGCCGCTTTTAATTATTTGTTTTGTAATTTCTTATTCGTTGAGTGACCAATTATATTCTTTAAATGATTTCTTGGTTTTACTGGTTACTTTAATGCTCGAATATCTATTTATAAAGTCTTCGAGATTTGCTCCATTATCGGTAAAATCTTTTTTATACCACATAAACACTTTTGAAATTTGCATAGCATCTTTCGTTATAATGTTATATTTCGGATTATTTAAAAACTTCTTAGTTCGTTCTTCTAATGCCTTATTAACATTTTCTGCAGTAAATGCTCTATTCCAAAGAGGAGGACATGATGTAGCTGCGCAATTAATTAGAAAATGAATTCTAGGTTCTTTCATTTTTCTTAAGATACCATGTTCTACATCATCTAGACTATATTTCTTATCTCCTATTTTAAAGAATTTGAAACTCCATGTTTTTTCAATATCCTTTATCGTTTTTACAGGGTAATTATTTATAACTAATTTTATAGTAATTGCATTATAAACATTCATCCAATATGCAAGTTTCTCTTCTTTTGTCCAACTCTCTTGAGGTGGGTTTTCTGACAAACTTGTAAAGTATTTATACATTAGGGAGCTATCATGCATTACTCCTTTATAATTAACTTTACCATGTTCTGATACATTTAAAATTAGAACTTGATCCCATAGTGCATGATTAGGTTTTCCTTGTGAACTAGCTATGACAGAATAAAATAATATTGATAATAATAGTAGCGTTCTTAATTGTTTCTTCATTTTTATGTTTACGTTTTTTAATTATTCTATAATGACTATTATCTAACCTCAATATTTTCTACAATACAAAGGTCTTTTTTATTTCATAAAATAAAAAAGACGCAAGTCACAATGTGATTTAGATTTCTTTTCATTTCAATCACAAAAAACAACATAAACAACTAATAATAAACACATTAAAAATTAACCTTGAATTTTATCTTCACATAATTTTATGTTAAAAAACATTCTTTTTATGTTTTTTAACATTTAAGATTTTTTCCAAAAAAAAGCGAAATACTTTACAGTAAATCGCTTTGTATATTTATTTATATTTCTATTATCAATAATTTAAATTCCAATCATATTCTTTATAATTATCTTTTCCTATTTTACTTATTTTGACATTAGAATATGTATTAATAAAATCAACAACATTCCCCCCTCTAACTTTAAAATCTTTCTCGTACCATTCGAAAACTTTAGATAGCTTAAGCTCTGTTTTTGATATCACATTAAACTTAGAATTATTTATAAATGCTTTAGTACGTTCATCTAATGCTTTGTTAATATTGGTCGCTGTATATGCTCTATTCCATAATATAGGAGAAGATGCTGAAGCACAATTAATCAAAAAATGAATTCTAGGATCATTCATTTCTCTCAAGATTGTATGTTCTATATCATCTAAACTGTATTTTTTATCTTCAATTTTAAAAAAGCGTTGGTTCCAAGGTTCTTGTAATTCTCTTATAGATTTAATTGGGTAATTATCAATTACAAGTTTAATAGCTATTGCATTGTATAAATTAATCCAATATGCTAATACCTCTTCTTTACTCCAATTATCTTTTGGTGGATTTTCTGACATTGCTGTAAAATACTTATACAACAATGGACTGTCTTGAATTACTCCTTTGTAATTCACTTTACCTTGTTCTGTAACATTTAGGATCAATACTTGATCCCACGCCATATGGTCTACTTTACCTTGCCCCCTAAAATTAAGGGTATACAATACTGTCAGCAAAACCAATGTTAATTTGGATACTCTCATTTTTTTGATTAAATAATTAAACTTAAAAAAATGATATTTCGTTTTGACAATTACTACTAATTATAATTCAACCGGTTAAGTAGTCATTATCTTTATAAATCCTATCTTAATATTTTTGATGATCCCTTCATCAATTACCCCACAGATAGTAAATTTAATAAGTACGAATCTTCATTTTTATTTCACTCTTAATTGACACATCTTATTACATTGTCAAACATAGTATAAATAAATGTTAAAAACATTATTTTAACATTTATTATGTAGTAAAAAACTTACATGATATATATTTTTAACATCATTACATGTTTATTTAAATATGTTCGTATATTTAAAAAATTCTTAGTATGCAAATCAATTAAACAACAGTCTTTCAATTATGAAGATCTTTACAATAATTTTACTCGTAATATTTTTATTTGTCAATTTTTCTTGTAATAGCACACAAACCAAAGTTGTTTCTTCTTCCACATTAACGATAAAAAATGCTGTTACAGGAAAAGTAATTGATATACAATTCTATAAAGATGGATATTCTGCTAAAATGAAAACAAAAGACAATACAATTTATTTTTCAATGATTAGCTTTGCTAACCTTGAAGACAGTAAACAATATAGGCAAGTAAAAATTGGAGAAATTATCACTGTGCAAGGAGATCATTGGAATTCTCAAGAAAAGAACCGAATCACTGTTCGTAAATTATTAAAATAGTTACTCTTTTAATATTTCATCTGCAAAAATTCTCAATACATCAAATCTTCCTATTGTAGCTATGATGGTATTTATTCTAGGTTGTATCTGTTCGTTTTTCAATAATTGATTTAAAACGGTATCTATATATACTGTAAAACTCGTTGTGTCATCTATAGGTTTTATAGCATTTGCTTGCTTTGCTGCCAAAATTATTTGTGTTATAATAATTCGAGCATTTTCTATTTTTTCTTCTAATTGCTTTTGAACAAGTAGTACTATATGCTGAGCAGGATTAACCGTTTTTAATGATTGCTGAAGTATTAATTTTCTCCGATTCATCTTTTTATTAGTTATTTCTTCTTCAATCAACATTTGAGATCTCAATCCTGCTAATTCTGCCATTTCGGAAAAATTATATTTTTTCAAAATTTTTTCTGTTTCAATGAGCCAGTTTTTCCACAATGAAATTACTTTGGGATTTTTCCGTTCAAACATATTTACAATCGTATCCAACTCAAACAATTGTACTTTTAACTCTTCACAAGAACTTATAACTGATTTTTTCATACCTTAATAATTATTCTGGTAATAGTTTCGATTTTTCTTTTCCATTCTCATCAAAATCTGTGTGCCATTCCATTCCATCTTCATTTAATTTGATTTTAATTTGAATCATCTTACTAGGATCAATCTCTCTCAATCGGTCAGCTTCTACAATTACTCTTGTGGCTCCAATATTAACAGACTCTCTTGATGTTATGATATGTGCAGTTAAATCGCTTGTTAATTTTGAAACAACTTGTTCTTTATACTTCTCATCTTGGTTATCTGTGATTTTAATAAAATGTTCTGATAAATTATTACTGTATTTTTTTAATACTTCGTCTTTATTTAGTCCTAATTTCAAATCTTTTTCTAATACAGATGATTGATTTGCTATCAATTTTTTTAATGTAATGGACAACTCTCTATTAAAAGATTCTTTTCTAGAGACTTCCTTCAAGGATTGGTATGTTCTAGAATTAAATTCCTTATTATCTATAGGATCATATTCTCTAGAAACATTTTCTTCGATAGTATCTATAGCTACAGGAATGGTTACTTCTACATCTGAGGCTCTAAACCTAGGAACTGAGAAGTTCTTTAATAACTCATCTTTCTCGTATGTTTTTGCTATACTAACGGTTGTTAAATCTGCTGCTGCTCTTGATTCTGTTAATTGAGAAACAATTGCACCTATATAAGTATTTAATGGAATTGACATTGTTTGTTGGTTTAAAACCCATCTCAATTTGATTGCTAAATTGAGATGGATCGGTTAATTTAATTAGTGGATGTAGCCGCAGTTGGTAATTGAGTTTCTGTAATTGAATCTTCGAGAATATTTAAGACTCTATCTAATCCTGCAGGAATTTCATCTTGTACAGCATGAACTTTTATATCTAAAGAATAAGTACGGTTAACTTGATTACCAGAATTAGTTGTTTTACGTTTTGAATAATATGCTGATAGTCGAGCACTTCCCCATCCCCAATTTGCTTTAGCACTAACACTTCCACCATAAGATTCCCCTGTACTGTTACGTTCATAAGTTGCACTAGAAATTTTAGCGTTAAATTGAATCGTTACATCTTCTACTCTTAAATAAGGAATTGGCGTTATTGCTAATGTTGGCACTTCTAATTTATAAGTTAAAACAGCTTTTGAAGCATCTCCAGTAGTAGCACTTGCATCAAAATTAGGGTTTGCTTTATCATATGCAAACACAACTGTTTTTGCTTTTCCTGGAGTCGTTGTTTGATTAGGTACTGTCCCAGAAACTGTATCCTTTTCAAATCCTACTTGTTTGATAAAATCTACAGTAGTCATTGCTGATTTTGCTTGCGCCTCAACTACTGCATTAAGTGGTCCTCCTATCATAGCAGCAAAATCGATGCTAGATAATTCTTGTCCGTGATTCATAATATTAAATTGTTATAATAACCTACTCTATTTATATTGGCTTTTCGGTTTTCGCCTTTGTTTTTCTAGAATAACATTGACAAAATTGATAAGATTTTCAAAAGCACAAAAGAGGTAAACACCTGAAAATCCACCTCTAAAAGACTATTTCCAGAAAGGATAAATACCTTTAGGGTAACAAATATCATTACAAGAACTCTACATACAAAACAATCGTTTATTCCCTTTTTTACGCATAGGGAAAAACCCCTTTTTTCATAAAAGTAAAGCCCTAATTAATAAAATTAAAAAGCTGACAATCAACAATTTGAATGTTTTATGATTTTTTAAAACACTATTAAACATGCTTTTACAGCTATTTTTGTAATCTCTATTAAAATCTATAAGAATGAAAATTATTTGTAAATTACTAAAGAGCATTTTTTGCAACAAAGAAAACAATACATATCGTAAGCCAACGCAAATTATATCGTTGCATCAAGCTATAGAAATGTATGACCTTTATACTGAAGAAAGAGTGCCACTTATTCAAGAATATGAGCAATCACAAACTGGAGAAGAATTTCATGCAACAAGATCTGGTTGGTATGATTTTAATACAATGAAAGAATATTTAGGGTATGTAGAACAAGAATCAAAAAAGTTAGGTATAAAACCTTCTGGTTTACGTTTCTATTTTTCAAAATATCCTAATGAAGAATTTCAGGATGGGAAACCTGCAAAATACCCTAGAAGACAAAGTTTTTTTATTACACCTACAGTAAATAAAGGTCATAAAAAGCATTTAGGTTTTAGTTTTAAAACAAATAAACATGGTGATAAGGAGATTCTTTATCTTGAGAAAGAAGTGCATATTATTAGAAAAACATCTAATAGAACTCCTTCTCAGGATACAATTAAAACTGAAGGACTTATTTTAAATGAAGTTGGTTTAATGCCTCCTCCAAAAGGAGATAACGAAATGGATTCACAAAATTAGCGTATGAATATAGATAATAACATTAATATATTTTATATCATGAGGTCCTCTGCTATAGCAGCAGAGTGCCTTGCTGCTGTTCTTGGAATAGTTTTTTTCTATAAATACAAAAACACTATTCTTAAATACTTTCTATTCTACCTCATATATATTGTTTTTATTGAAAACTTTGGAATATACTTATATAGTTATTTATCTAAAAATCCTCTTGGAGATATTGATAATAATAGCATTGTCTACAACATCTACAACATCGTATCTTTCAGTTATTTTTTATTACTTTATCGTTATTTCATTACAAACAAGTCTCACAAAAAATGGATTTATTCCTTTTTCATAATTTATTTAGTTACTGTCTTCATTAATGCTTTTTTTGAAAATTATTTAAAAGAACCACAAACAATACCTTATATAGTAGCTTCAATTTTATTAATTATTACTATTGTCTTTTATTTTATTGAATTACTAAATTCAAGAAAAGTTTTACATGTAAAACATAATCTTCTATTTTGGATAGCTGTAGGATTATTGATATATTATATCGGTAATATTCCGTTTAGAATTGTAAGGGGATATTATGCACATTTAGCAGATATTTCTATTTTATTTTTAATCAATATTTCATTAACTATTGTAATGAATCTTTGTTTTATAATCGGCTTTATATGGAGCAACAAGAAACAGCTATATTAATAGCAAGTCTAACACTTATTGGCCTTATCATTATTATTATTTTTCTCTTTTTAATATTTCAAAAAAGAAAAAATGATCTACTTTTTGAACAACGTGAAGCTGAAAAAAAATACGAGTCTGAAATAGCAGAAACTCAAATAGAAATTAGAGAAGAAACATTACGTAATATTAGTTGGGAATTACATGACAATATCGGTCAGCTATTAACACTTGCCAAAATACAAGCAAATATTGCTCAAGATGAACCCAATAAATTACCCGAAGTTATTGATACTATAAGCAAAAGCTTAACCGAATTAAGAGCTTTATCTAAGTTAATGAACCCAGATGCTATCAAAAATTTAACACTTAAAGAAGCTATTTTATTAGAAGTAGAACGGTTCAATCGTCTACAATTTATAGAAGCAACATTAATTGCTAATGATGAAATGAAAATCATTGATAAGAAAGTGGAAATTATTATCTTTAGAATATTACAAGAATTTTTTTCTAATACTATAAAACACTCAAAAGCCTCTAAGCTTAATATTTCTATTGATTATCAATTAGAAAAAATGATTATCAATGCCCGTGATAATGGTATTGGTTTTTCTGCTATTACATCACAAGTTAATACAGGAATAGGATTAACTAATATGAAAAGTCGTGCAAAATTAATCAATGCAGATATTTCATTATTATCCAAAGAAAATCAAGGAACAACAATTACGCTTACGTATTTTTATAAAAAAGAAAACGAACCTATTATTTAATTCAACTCAATTACTACACCCGTGAAATACTCTGTCGTTATTGTCGAAGACCACGTTCTATTATCCCAAGCAATGGGAGAATTAGTTGATCGATTCTCAAAGTTTAAAGTACTCTATTTATGTAAAAATGGACAAGAATTATTAACTAAGTTTAAAAACCCAAAAAATATTCCTGATATTGTTCTTATGGACATAAATATGCCTATTATGAATGGTATTGAAACTACAGAAATATTAAAAGAGAAATATTCTCAAGTCAACGTATTAGCTCTTTCTGTAGAAGAAGATGATAAAACTATTTTAAAAATGCTTCGAGCTGGAGCTAAAGGATATTTATTAAAGGATACCGAAAAAAGTATTCTTGAAAAAGCATTGCTAGAAGTTCAAGAAACAGGTTTCTATCATACAAAAGATATTACGAATCTATTATTAGATTCTTTAAACTCTAAAAACAAGTCTAACATATTTCTTAAAGACAGAGAAATAGACTTTATAAAACATGCATGTACAGAAAAAACATATAAAGAAATAGCAAGTGAAATGTGTTTAAGTCCTAAAACAATAGAAGGGTATAGAGACGTTCTTTTTGAGAAACTTAATATTCGTAATCGGACAGGTTTAGTAGTATATGCTATTAAAAATAAAATATATATTCCATAAAAACGAACATTATTAAATACTTAAAAATCAATAAAATACATTAATACTTAAGTTTTTTAAGTAATTTTTATAATCTTTTAAAATATTTTTGGCTTATTTATTGTTATAATAGTATATCTTCTTGTCGGATTTAGGTTATTTTACCCCAAATTTTTCAAGAATTTTATAACAAACCAATCAAAACACTCCTAAATATATTTACTTAAATTTTATTTATTTTTGTGAATATAAGGACATTTTCACTCTATGCTAAAACAACAACTAAACTTTAAGTTATCCCAAAAATTATCTCCTCAGCAGATCCAGTTAATGAAGTTAATTCAATTACCTACATTGGCTTTTGAGCAACGACTCAAACAAGAAATGGAAGAGAATCCTGCTTTAGATAGTGGAAAAGATACTGTTGACGAGTTTGAAGATACTTACAGTAATGACGGTAATGAAGATGATTATGGAACTGAAGTTATAGAAACAGAAATTAATGTTGATGAATATTTAAGTGATGATGAAATTCCTAGTTATAGATTAAGTGCAAATAATTATAGTACAGATGATGAAGAAAAAAACGTTCCTTATGCATCAGGTACTTCTTTTAATCAGCATTTAAAATCTCAACTCAACACATACCGATTAAATGGTCAAGAATTTGAAATTGCAAATTTCTTGGTTGGTAGTATCGATGAGAGTGGCTACATACGTAGATCTTTAACCGATATTATGGATGATTTGGCCTTTACTCAAAATATCTTCACCGATGAGCCTAAGATAGAAAGCATACTCAAAATTGTACAACAATTAGATCCTGCAGGAGTAGGCGCTAGAAATTTACAAGAGTGCTTATTAATACAGTTAGATCGTAAAGAACTTACGATTCCTATTAAATTAGCCAAAGGTATTTTAAGCAAATCTTTCGATCATTTTAGCAAAAAACATTATGATAAACTTCTTGTTAAATTCGATATTAACGAAGAAGAACTCAAAGAAGCTATTTCAGAAATTGAACATTTAAATCCTAAACCAGGTGGTGCATATGCTGGTAACAATAGAATTATTGAGCATGTAGTTCCTGATTTTGCTATCAAAATTGTAGAAGGTGATTTAGAGTTAACTCTTAATGGTCGTAACGCACCAGAACTTCATGTTTCTAGAGAATACAATAACATGTTAAAAGGTTATAAAGAAAGTAAAGAGAAATCTAAATCTCAAAAAGATGCTGTTTTATTTATCAAACAGAAACTTGATGCTGCTAAATGGTTTATCGAAGCTGTAAAACAAAGACAGCAAACATTATTTCTAACTATGAGTGCAATTATGCATTATCAAAGAGATTTTTTCTTAAGTGGAGATGAGCGAAACTTGAAACCTATGATTCTAAAAGACATCGCTGATGAAATAGGTATGGATGTAAGTACCGTTTCAAGAGTTGCTAATAGCAAATATGTAGATACTCCTTATGGAACAAAATTAATAAAAGATTTCTTTTCAGAATCTATGACAAATGATCAAGGAGAAGAGGTATCCACACGAGAAATTAAAAAAATATTAGAAATTACAATTAGTGAAGAGGATAAAAGAAAACCTTTGACTGATGAGAAATTATCCTCAATTTTAAAAGAAAAAGGATACCCTATTGCTAGAAGAACAGTTGCAAAGTATCGAGAACAACTTGATATTCCTGTTGCTCGATTACGAAAAAAGATATAATGAATTTTATACTAAGAAGTTTTTCATACATTTTTCATCCAATATTAATGCCTATAATTGGTGCAATACTATATTTTGTAGTTTCTCCTAGGTTTACGCCAGAATCAATTATCCAGGCCAAAATCTTGGGCCTTTTTATTATTACAGTAATCATACCTATAATTCTATATTTTTTATTAAAAAATTTAAGGTTAATAAGCTCTATAGAGTTAATGAACGTAAAAGAACGAAAAATTCCTCTTTTATTACAAAGTCTCTTACTGCTTTTAGTTACTAGAATGGTAATTGATGCCTATGATTATCCAGAATTATATTTTTTCTTCTTAGGGTCTCTTATTTCGTCTCTAACTGCTGTATTTATGACTCTTTTCAACTTGAAACCGAGTTTACATATGATTGGAATAGGAAATGTAACAATGTTCACTATAGCTATCAGTATTCATTTCAATATAAACCTAACGTTACTAATTGCTATTATTTTATTCTCGAATGGATTGGTAGGAACCTCTAGATTACATAGTAAAGCTCATACAAATCTAGAATTAGTTCTAGGTATGTTAATAGGAATTATTCCTCAATTAACTCTTGTTAATTTCTGGTTATAAAATATAAAACATCAATCCTATTTTACAGGTATTCCATCCTACTTTTTCTCCATCTATTGTTGCATTTTTATCAAATAATGGATTTAAACTATAGTAAAAGTGAAAATTAAATGTATTCCATCCAAAAGTAAAGGTAGCCCCCAATCTAAATCGATTTAACTCATCTACTCTTGTTTGACGAACGGTATTATCTGTTTGTACAAAATTAGATTTAAATCTATATAAATATCCTCCTCTTAACCCTGTATAAATCCTATAAAATTTATGGCTTTGAGCCGTAGAAGTTCTCCATCTAAACTCTAAGGGTACTTCAACTAGATGCGTAGTAAATCTATTTGTTTCGAAATCAACATTATTCAAACTCGAAAAAATCGTTTCTTCATTTCCTTCTTCTTCTCCAATAAATAAACTTTGCCCATAAGTATTTAATGAATACCCTAAACCTAACCCTATTGCTACATTTCTTCTTTTATTTATTGGCATATCTCTAGTAAATCCAAGATGGATTCCTCCTGAAAATCCTGATTGTGAAATATCACTATGACCATTTAACAACAAATTAAAAGTCACTCCTACATAAAATTGGTCCTCTCTATATAGAGAATCATTTTCTTTATTATTGATACCTTCTTGACTCCATGAAGATGGAATTAATGTAAAAAATAAACCAATAATCAAAAACAGATTTTTCACGCTTTGTTCTTTTTTGATAAAGCTAATAAAAAATCCTGCATAAAGCAGGATTTAAAATCTTAGATGATCAATTCTTATTTTGTGTGGCTTTACCAGACCTTGTTGTATAATTTATTTTCAATGCATTAATTTCTCTCAATTCTTTTTTAATATCATTTACTAATCCCATGTTAGTTTCACCATCAACTTTTAGTGCTGTGGTCAAAAATGGTATTAACTCTTCTCGTTTTTGAGATCTTTCCTCTAGTACAAACGCTTTTATTTCATTTACATTAGCAAACTTATCATTTAACTGAATTCTAGCTTGTACACCAGCACTCGACTGGTATCTTGAACTAGGCTTTCCTGCATAGATATACATTATCAAACTCTTGTTATCAAGTTTCTCTACTTGATCTGCAAATGGCAATTGATTATTTACCATTAAAGTATTTTGTCTCATTACAGTAGCTACCATAAAGAAGAACAATAACATAAAAACAATATCTGGTAAAGATGCTGTTGAAATTGCAGGTAACTCCCCTTTCTTTTTCTTTCTAAATTTTGACATACTCTTCGTTTTTAATAGATTAAATGATTAATTAATAGGTAATGCTTCTGATAATTTTTCTGGATACATTTTTTTTATCATCTCAATTTGATTTTTTAAATTGAGCCTATTACCTGTATAACTAACATCTTCATAATTACGAATCATATCTTCAAAAGAAATACTATATATCCTTTTAGCCTCTCTATTTCTTAAGAAACTATAAGCAGCCACCAACTCATTTTGAACAGCTATGTATACTGCATAAGATGTTTCTCTATCATTTCTCAAAGAAATAATAGCTTTTTCTGGGTTATCTGATGAAAACGAATCTTTAGCTCCTTGACAATACTCACAATATGCATCATTAACACCTCCGCCATTATCTAAAAAAGCAATTGCGAGTTCTTTTAAATCACTTAATTCTATAATTTCTTCTTCAACTAATAATTCATTAGATTTATTAATCTCGACAACAAACAAGTTTTTTTTCTTGATATCTGCAATTGGGACATCATCCATAATAGGAGGTAATTTTCTACTAATACCACTATCGGCTTCTAAAGTTGTAGTTACTAAAAAGAAAATAAGGAGTAAAAAAGCTATATCAGCCATGGATCCGGCGTTAACTTCGGGTAATTGTCTTTTGCTCATAAATTTTAGATTAAAATGTTAATATTATATTTTACATTACAATCATCAATCATTAGAACAACATCGATGTATCAATAATTTATATTATCACATCGATTTTATTTGTAGTCTATGTATTTAAATTCTATATAAAATTCGACCTTAATAATTCCTAATATATATTTTAATTAAATAATAGGTAACACAAAATAGATTGTATTATTTCTAGCATATATACTGTTCTTTAATTTGATTGTAATGAGCAATTTATAATACAAATGATGTGCCATCTTAATCATTATAGTTTCACAAAATATATGGTATAAAAAAATCCCGCAATAAATGCGGGATTTTTTTATATCTAAAATTAGTCTCTACTATTGAAAATTTTGACCTACGTCACCAGTTCTGGTTGTGTAATTTATTTTCAGTGCATTAACTTCTCTTAATTCTTTTTTAATATCTCCAACAAGTCCCATGTTAGTATTTCCATCAACTTTTAAAGCTGTAGTCAAAAAAGGAATTAACTCTTCTCTTTTTGCTTCTCTTTCAGCTAAAATAAATGCTTTAACATCACTAACTTCAGCAAACTTATCATTTAACTGAATTCTAGCTTGTGTACCAGCACTTGATTGATATCTTGAACTAGGTTTCCCTGCATAGATATACATTACCAAATCTTTTTTATCTAATTTCTCTACTTGATCAGCTACAGGTAATTTGTTTTCAATCATCAAAGTATTTTGACGCATTACAGTAGCAACCATGAAGAAGAATAATAACATAAATACGATATCTGGCAATGACGCTGTCGAAATTGCAGGTAATTCACCACCTTTTTTCTTTTTAAACTTAGACATATGCTAATATTTTTTTATGTTATAAAATTATTTCTTTGGTTCTGCTTCAGATAATTTCTCAGGATATAAAGCTTGAATTTTCTTCACTTTTTCCTTCAATTTCTCTTTACTCCCAACATAATTCACATCTGTAAGATCTTTTTCCATCTGTACAAATGAAGTATTATATAAACGTTGAGCTTCTCTATTACGTAATTCTGTATAAGCAGCTACTAATTCGTTTTGTACAGCTATGTACGTCGCATAATTAGTTTCACGATTATTTCGTAATGATATTACTGCCTTATCTGGATTATCTGATGAAGACGGATCTTTAGCTCCTCTACAATAAGTACAAGCATCGTCTCCTGCTCCTCCACCATTATCTAAAAATTTTATAGCAGCCTCACGTAAGTCTTTAATCTCCATTGGTGTCTCTTCAACCAATAAATCGTTGTTTTTATTCAATTCAACAACAAAAATGTTTTTCTCCTTTAAAACAGGTGGTTCTACATTTTCTTCAGGAATTGGAGGAAGTTTACGACTAATACCACTATCAGTTTCTATAGTAGTTGTTACCAAGAAAAATATAAGTAGTAGGAAAGCAATATCGGCCATTGACCCTGCATTCACTTCTGGTGCTGCTCTCTTTGCCATATTATTTACCTATTAATTTTTTTACACCTGACATTACCATTAATCCTACTGCGATAGCAGCTAGAAAATAGAATATATAAAGTCCTGCACCTACCCATTGAGATTCTCCCGCAGTAAGTATTTCTCCATCTTTAAGAGAAGTTTCAACTCCATCAGCTAAACCGTATCCAATCCCAACAATTACTAGGAAAGATACAATACCAACTGCAGTTTTCTTCAATCCTGCAGGATTTTTAGCCAAAGCTGTAAATATAGTTATAACTGTAGCTATAAGAGCAACTACAAATACTACTAGTGTAAGACTGTATATAGGGCTTACAGCATCTGCAGCATCTGTAAATGGAAGTTCTCTTGGATCAGATGCTCCATTAGCTTCCATAAGCTTATCAATTGCACTATTCATAACGAACCATAAGATAATTCCTAGAGCTCCTACTGCTAGTACAACATATGATAATATTTTTGAAATTTTCATCTGTTTTTGAATTTTACGTTAGATCAATATATTTTCATATATGATCTTGGATTTACAATAACACTATTACTTATAGTCTAAAATCAGCATCTTTAAATATAATAATGCTATAGACCAATTAAACAAGTATATTATTATCTCTTGTTTTTATATGCTACAAGCATATCGATTAACGAGATAGAAGCATCTTCCATATCATTTACGATACTATCGATTTTTGCTACGATATAATTGTAGAATATCTGTAATATAATTGCAACGATAAGTCCAAATACTGTAGTAAGAAGTGCTACTTTAATACCTCCTGCTACTAAAGATGGTTGCATATCTCCTGCTGCTTCAATTTTATCAAATGCTTGAATCATCCCGATTACAGTTCCCATGAAACCTAACATCGGTGCTAAAGCGATAAATAAAGAAACCCAAGAAACGTTCTTTTCTAATTGTCCCATTTGAACACCACCATAAGCTACAACAGCTTTTTCTGCAGCATCAATACTTTCGTCTGCTCTATCCAATCCTTGGTAGTATATAGAAGCAACAGGTCCTTTTGTATTTCTACAAACTTCTTTTGCAGCTTCGATACCTCCGCTGTTAAGCGCATCTTCTACATTTTGTTGTAATTTCTTAGTATTAGTAGTAGAAAGGTTTAAAAAGATAATTCTTTCGATCGCGATAGCTAAACCTAGAATTAAACATAAAAGTACAATCCCCATAAATCCTGGACCTCCTTCTATAAAACGCTTTTTTAACTCTTGGTGGAAGGATTCTGACTTAGCCGGAGTTTCCTCTTGAGCTAAAACAGTTGCCGTTACCGGAGCTACTAATAATTGCACATTTGTCGTTAATGACTGTGTTTGTGCCGTGGCAGTCTGCATATTACCGAAAGCTATTACTACTGCGATTGCCAGAATTGAAAATAATCTTTTCATTGCGCTGATTCTTAATTTTAATTAGTTAAAGGGTTAAAGATATAAAAATATTATAAAATCTATTAATTTTTTGATAATAATGCAGAGAGGAAGGGATTCGAACCCTCGATACGCTTTTGACGTATACACACTTTCCAGGCGTGCGCCTTCGACCACTCGGCCACCTCTCTATTAAATATTAGTCAAACTGATGAGCAAATAACGAAAAAAATGTTACTCCATAAAATTTAATGCGTTAATTTTCTGACATTTCCCCTCTTAATGACGTTTCATAGATGGTTTTTAGCACTTTAGGAGGTAATTTTTCTCCTAACAAATACATCAACTTTGCTATCGCTGCTTCTGTTGTTATGTCATTTCCTGATATAACTCCTATTTCTCGGAGCTTTACACTTGTATCATATTTCCCCATTTCTACACTACCACCTATACATTGTGTTACATTTACTATCGGAATTTTCTTACTTATTTTTTCTGATAATAAATCTATAAACCAATCTTTGGTTGTTGTGTTACCTGCTCCGTACGTTTCTAAAATAATTCCTTTAAGATTTTCTGAAGAAATCATTGATTTAAGAATTTCTTTATTAATTCCAGGAAACATTTTTATAACAGCAACATTAGTATTAAAATCTGTATGATAAACCATCTTCTTTCTTCTGTTCACCAATCGTAATGCCTGTTTATGAACTTTAAGATGTACTCCTGATGTAATCAGTGTAGGATAATTTAAGGATTTAAATGCCTCAAAATGTTCTGCATTAATTTTCGTCGTCCTGTTTGCTCTTAACAACTTATATTCAAAATACAAGCCTACTTCTGTAACTACTGGCTTGCCTTTTTCTTGTAAAGCTGCTATTTGAACAGCTGTTATTAAATTTTCTTTTGCATCTGTTCTTAAATCTCCTATAGGTAATTGAGATCCTGTAAAGATTATCGGCTTTGATAAATTTTCAAACATAAAGCTAATCGCAGATGCTGTATAGGACATTGTATCACTTCCATGTAATACAACAAAACCATCATAATTTTCATATTTGCTATTGATAATATCACCTATTTGTTTCCATTTAGAAATATCCATATCTGAAGAATCTATTGGCTCTTCAAAACTGACAGTATCAATACTACAATCTAATTGTTTCAATTCAGGAATACGCTGTAGTAATTCTTTAAAATCAAAAGCTATTAGAGCTCCAGTATTATGATCTTTGACCATCCCTATCGTTCCTCCTGTGTACACAAGTAATATTGCTGGTTTTGCCATAAATTATATTCTTTCTTTATTTAAAACTGGATTAGCGTACATCAATAGAAAATTTTCTAATGCAATTGCATTATTTTTTTCTACTCTTCGTTTTATTCTTCTTTTAAATTGTCTCTTCTGTTTATCGTTATATTTACTTGAATATTTATCTGTATTAAATACCAAGTCATATGCTATATAATTTGAAGGCCATAATTTAAAAGTACTATATATAGATGTATCTATTTGTTTTGCGACAATTTCTAATTGTTCGTTAACTGATTTTTCTAGAAGAGAAGGTTCTTTTCCATATTCTAAAACATCACCTGCTGTAATATGTACTCTTCCTTTATTCCCCCTTATACCGTATAATATTGTATTAAAATCTTCATTCGGGGTTTTTATATATTCTTCTTCTTGGGCTTTTGCTAGTAACTCTGGCATTTTTAATAAATCCGTAGGGTCGAACTCATATGATATAGATACTGGAACAATTTTTAGTTTGTATAAATATTCTAATAACTCTTCATTCCTTTCTTTACCCATCGCTAACATTTTTAAAACCCCTTGTTGTGTTTTATCATTGCCATCTTTTGTTCTTCCTTCTCTTTGAGCTATCCATACCGATCGTCTTTTTTTTAATGCTGTACCGATAAATTGAGACATTATTTTACTGTCTAATAACATCTGTCTTGGACTTGCGCTTCTTTTTACTAAAAAACTCCTATTTAATCGAGACAACGACATTAAAAATGGTTTTTTCACTAAATTATCTCCTATCGCCGAAGTTGTAGTTGTCATTTCCTTTTCTATTAAAATACAATTTAGTAATGATGTATCTAATACAATATCCCTGTGATTTGATATATAAAGGTATCCTTCTTTTTTATTTAGTTTTTCAAAACCTGATGTAGTAATTTCATCTATAGATCTTACTCTTAATTCTTGTATTGCATGATAAATTATTCTCGTCTGAAAATCATGTATACTTTTACATTGTTTTGCCTTATCTATGACTTCGTCTAACGTAAGTTTTGGAAATGCAAATTTCAACAATGCTTTAATCATTGGATGCTTTACAGAGTTTTCCAGCGCTTCCGGAACCTCTTCATCGTTATATGGTCTAATGGAATCAAATAAAGACACTTTTTTTCGTCTATTAATTAGCAATTATTTTTTAATTTTCAATCGTTAAATTCCAAAAACGTCTATGGAATTTTGAGTTGTGATTGATGCAATTTCAGTTTCACTCAACTTATATATATCAACTAGTTTTTCTACCACATTAATCAAATAAGCACTTTCATTTCGCTTACCTCTATATGGTGTTGGCGCAAGATAAGGAGCATCTGTTTCTAAAACTATTTCGCTTATTGGTATTTCATTTAAAAACTTATCAATTTTTCCATTTTTAAATGTTACAACACCACCTATTCCCAATTTCATATTATAATCAATTGCTAACTTGGCTTGTGCTAAATTTCCTGTAAAGCAATGAAAAATTCCAAATAAATCTTTTCCTTTCTCTTCTTCTAATACTTCAAAAACCTCATCAAATGCGTCTCTACAATGAATAACAATAGGTAGCTGATACTTTTTAGCTAATTGAATTTGTATTTTAAAAGCTTTTTTTTGTTCCTCCAAAAAAGTTTTGTCCCAATATAAGTCCATTCCAATTTCTCCAATGGCATAAAACTTTTTATGCTGATCTTCTCTTTTTTTCAATTGCGCTTCGACATGTTGCAATTCTTCTATATAATTTTCTTTTACATGTGTTGGATGCAATCCCATCATCAAGAAAACTTCTTCAGGAAATTTTGATTCAATCTCATACATAGATTCTGTATATGTTGAATCTATTGCTGGAACAAAAAAACGTTTTACACCAGCTGATATGGCTCTTGACATCATTTGGCCTTGATCTTCATCAAATGCCTCACTATATATATGAGTATGGGTATCTGTTAATATCATTCTGCAAAAGTAAAAAAATAGCCTCTAGAAATACAATACATAAGATTTACTTTAACTTTACATTCAATATCTACGCTATTTACACTACTTTTATCTTCTAATTAAGATCTTTTAATACTTAAATGAGTACACTTAAGAAATTTTTATCCGAAAAAAAATACCATCGTATTAAATTAGCTTTTACAAAAACTAATCATTTTGAAGTAAAAGCAACTATTAATGGTATTAAAGGAAATTTTATATTAGATACTGGTGCTTCAAATTCTTGTGTAGGGTTTGAATCTGTTGAAAAGTTTAATCTCTTAGCTCAAGATAGTGAAGTAAAAGCTGCTGGAGCTGGTGCTACAAATATGCAAACTCAAATTTCTAAAAAAAACGCTTTAAAATTAGGTAAGTGGTCTAAGAAAAAAGTTTCATTAGTTCTTTTTGACCTACAACATGTAAATAAAGCTCTTATCAATCACCAAGCAGAACCTGTAGATGGTATTATTGGTGCAGATATCTTAAAAAAAGGAAAAGCAATTATCGACTATGATCGTAAATGCGTATATCTAAAATAATTTCACTTTTAGATTCTTCATCATATTTAATTTTAATCTTACTATTTTATCTTTCTCAGATAAAAACAGGTGTTTTCACCTATATGAAATCTTCTTCGCTATTTTTAGCTTTACACTTGTACAATAAAACCACAATCATTAAACTGTAAAAACCTACAGTTCAGTTTGTTATAATTTTATTAGTATCTTTAATATGCTAACAATTAATCATTTCATTATGAATCGAAGGTATTTTATTAATTCAGGTTTTCTAGCTTTTAGTGGAGCATCTCTTATTCCTACTTCAATAATAGCCAATGATCAAAAAATCACATTAAATCATTTTGGAAATGGCTTAAACCTCATCAATTCACAAGCAAAACAGGTTTCTATAACAGGTCAAGTACAAGCGTTAAAAGAACATCACGAATATTTATTGCAAAAATTGGAGCGCAATAATTATCTCTTTGATTCTCATCAATTAACTCAACTTAATGCGCATTGTTTTGTTATTCCTTTGTATAAAAAATCTATACTTGGTTTTTCTTCAAAAGAGCTTGTTTTTATTAGTAAAAAAAAATCAAAATACAATCATTTCATCATAGACGAACAATCTAGCTTACAACTAGATACATTTATCAACAATTTCAATCACGAAATAGAACAGCAGCAAGTTGACTTTATAAACACTTTTCATTATAGCATTCCTGAGGAGATCATAAGCTATAAAAGAGGTCGTGTTTCTGAATTCACTTTTAAAAACACTCACGGAAATACGATCTCTATTATATCGTCAAAAAAAGGAGCAAAAACTATCATTAAATAATCAATATAAAAACGCGTATAAATACGCGTTTGTTTGTTTTTCTTGATCCTTTAAATTTGACAGATTATAGCATTGTATATCAATACTATTAGATTAAAATCTAAACATTAATCAAAATCACAACTGTTATGAAAATAGCTCTTATCGGTAGTTTCCCTACTTGTTACGGTGTTTATGAATGGTTATCTACAAATAATCACTTAATAGGTGTATGTTTTCATAAAACAGCCTCTAATAATAAATTTAAGAATATTGTTATACAACAAGGGTATCCTATTTTTGATATTACTACTGATAATATCACTACAACTTTTAAAAACTGGCTAACCGAGCTTAGTCCAGACTTAATTATTGTTTGCGGTTTTGGATTAAAAATCCCTTCTATTCTTTTAGAAATTCCAACTTACGGTTTTTTAAATACTCATTTTGGAAAACTTCCAGATAATAGAGGTGCTGATCCAATTTTTTGGAGTTTAAAAAATGGTGATAAAGAAACCGCTATTACATTTCATAAAATAAATTCTCACTGGGATCGAGGCCCTATTCTTTTTCAACAAAATGTTTCTATAATTTTTGGAGAAACAGCTGATATGCTTAATTCAAAGATGAGTTTATTATCAAAAGAAGCTCTCGAAAAAACTATTGCTTTGATTCCTGAAGCATCTAATTACAAAACGCAAAGTTCGGATAAATTATATCCGATAAACAAACGTCCTGAAGAGAGTGATTACACTATTAATTGGGAAACACAAACAAGTGAACAAATAGAGTTTTTAGTAAACGCATCCAATTCAAAATATGGAGGTGCAATCACATTTTATCAAGGAGCCGTCATTAAGTTATTAGAAGTATCTCCTGTTGATATGCAAACTCCTTTGTTTGGAAAAATACCTGGAGAGATTATATATGCGCATCCACAAGAAGGCTTATTTGTTTGTTGTAAATATGGCCAATTATTACGCATTAACATTATCAATACTGATGCTGGAATACTTACAGGAACAAAATACGTGAATTTAGGTATTCAACAAGGGCATCGCTTTAATTCTAATATCAAACAAACTATTAACATTTAATATTTATATACCTTTTAAATCAATTAACTATGGATGGAACAATCGGAGAAGTACGCATGTTTGCAGGTAATTTTGCACCAAGGGCTTGGGCATTTTGCGAAGGTCAATTAATCGCTATTTCACAAAACACAGCTTTATTTTCAATCTTAGGAACTACATATGGAGGAGATGGAAGAACCTCATTTGCTTTACCCGATTTAAGAGGTAGAGTCCCAATTAGCCCAGGAACAGGGCCTGGTTTATCTACTAGAAAATTAGGACAACGCTCAGGGCTAGAAACAAATACTATGAATGTTCTTCAGATGCCTTCTCATAATCATTATGTTAACACATCTAATGCTACAACTATAACTCAAGTTTCTATCCCTGCTGCAGATTCTGGAGCTGATAGTAACAATCCAGAAGATGCTTATCTAGCGGAAACTACAAACGGAAAAACTTATATAACAGGAACCCCTAATACGACTTTAAAAACATTTAATTCTCCTGGAGTAATCCAAGGAAACCTCACAACATTAGCTACTGGTGCTAATCAACCTATCAATAACATGCAACCGTTTTTAGGGCTAAATTATATTATTTGCATGCAAGGGATTTTCCCATCTAGAAGTTAAATCGAATTTAAATATATATTACTATGGAAGGAACTATAGGAGAAACACGCATGTTTGCGGGCAATTTTGCTCCCAGAAATTGGGCATTTTGCAACGGACAAATACTTGCTATTTCACAAAACGACGCTTTATTTTCTATTTTAGGAACTACATATGGAGGAGACGGAAGAACTACGTTTGCCTTGCCTGATTTAAGAGGTAGAGTCCCAATTAACCCAGGAACAGGGCCTGGTTTATCTACTAGAAAATTAGGACAACGTTCAGGTTTAGAATACAATAATCTGACTCAAAATCAAATCCCCTCACATACACATATTATCGACTCATCTAATGCTACTACTATAACTCAAATTGCTATTCCTGCTGCTGATTCAGGTGCAGACAGTAACAATCCAGAAGATGCTTATTTAGCTGAAGCTACAGATGGAAAAACATATACAACTGGAACTTCTAATGTAACTCTTAAACCTTTTAATTCTCCGGGTGTTATTAATGGCTCTATCCTTGCTCATAATACCGGATCAAGTCAAGCTATTAATAATATGCAGCCTTACTTAAGCATTAATTACATTATATGTATGATTGGAATTTATCCATCAAGAAGCTAAATCATTAATAATCTCAACGTATTAAAAGTCAATATTTTTTTAACGTTTAATTCATGATTCACTTATAAAATTATTAAAATGAAATATAATTACAATTCTTTTTTTACCAAAAGTTATATCTTATTACTATTTATTACTTTTATTTCTACTAGCTCAATTGCTCAAACAGTTCTTAATGCTGGAGATATTGTCATTACAGGATATAGTGCTGATGGAGGCGACAAATTTTCTTTTTTATTATTAGTTGATATTGATGCTAATACAGTAATTAATTTCACTGATCAAGGGTGGACTGGCACTACTTTTTTTACTGCATCTGCCACAGAAGGGGTAGCAGTTTGGACATCAGGAACAGCATTATCTTGCGGATCAGAAATTGTAATCTCAGCAAACGATGTTAACAACTCCACTTCTGATATAGGCACTACAACTGGAGGTTTTGATTTTGCAACTTCTGGGGATCAAATCTTAGCCTATCAAGGATCTTTTGCTTCTCCTAATTTCATTACAGCTTTTCATAATGAATCTGGTATGTTCGACTCTTCCTCTAGCAATGTAAATGATTCTGCATTACCTCCAGGGTTAATTGAAGGAGAAAGTGCTTTTGCTGTCAATCCTGAAGTTGACAATACTGTATATTCAGGTACTATAATTAATGACACAGCTCAAAACATTAGAATGGCTATCTATGCTAATTCAGCAGACCCTTTACAATCCAATAATTATACTTCAAATAATTCTGTTGAACAACCATTAAGTACTATTTCTTGGTCTTTCACTTCTTGTCTTGTTAATACAGATACAGCACCTCCTGTAGTACAATCAATAACAACATTAGGATCGCCTTCTTCTAATGCTATTTCAATTACCAAAAGAATTACTTTTGACGAGAGCACAAATAATGTTTCTATTGATGATTTCACATTAACTAGTACAGGTTCTGCTATAGGAACAATTGCTTCTGTTTCTACTAGCTCTGGTACAACTATAGATGTAACCATCAATTCTATTGGAGGTGAGGGTTCTTTACGATTAGATCTTTTAGGAACTTCAAATATAACTGATGATTCTGGAAATGGTAATGGTACAAATGGTAATGTTTCAGCTTTTACTTCAGGGAACACTCATACAGTAGACCTAGTTGCTCCAACGATATCTCTAGGAGCTTCAAGCGATATAATAACAAATAGTGGACCTATTACATATACCGTTACTTACTCGGGAGCTAACTCTATAACACTTGCAAATGCGGATTTAACTCTTAATACTACTGGAACTGCTACGGGTGATATTAACGTAAGCGGTACAGGAACTTCTGCGAGAACTGTTACTATTAGCAATATTACAGGTAATGGTACTTTAGGTTTTTCTATCGATGCTAATACTGCTAGTGATACTGCTGGAAATAATGCCGCTGCTGCAGGCCCTAGCGCTACCTTTAATGTAGACAATACGCCTCCATCTATTGCCATTGGTGCTCCTAGTACTATAATTACAAATAGTGGACCTATCACCTATTCTATAAGTTATTCTAATGCTGACAATGTAACACTTACAAATGCGGATTTAACTCTTAATACTACTGGAACTGCTACTGGTGATATTAATGTAAGCGGTACAGGAACTTCTGCGAGAACTGTTACCATTAGTAATATTACAGGTAATGGTACTTTAGGTTTTTCTATCGATGCTAATACTGCTAGTGATGCTGTTGGAAATAATGCAGTCGCTGCTGGCCCTAGTGCTACTTTTAATGTAGATAACACACCTCCTTCTATTGCCATTGGTGCTCCTAGCGCCATAATCACAAATAGTGGACCTATCACCTATTCTATAAGTTATTCTAATGCTGACAATGTAACACTTGCAAATGCGGATTTAACTCTTAATACTACTGGAACTGCTACGGGTGATATTAATGTAAGTGGTACAGGAACTTCTGCTAGAACTGTTACTATTAGCAATATTACAGGTAATGGTACTTTAGGTTTTTCTATCGATGCTAATACTGCTAGTGATGCTGTTGGAAATAATGCAGTCGCTGCTGGCCCTAGTGCTACTTTTAATGTAGATAACACACCTCCTTCTATTGCTATTGGTGCTCCTAGTGCCATAATCACAGATAGTGGACCTATCACTTACTCTATAAGTTATTCTAATGCTGACAATGTAATACTTACAAATGCGGATTTAACTCTTAATACTACTGGAACTGCTACGGGTGATATTAATGTAAGTGGTACGGGAACTTCTGCTAGAACTGTTACTATTAGCAATATTACAGGTAATGGTACTTTAGGCTTTTCTATCGACGCTAATACTGCTAGCGATACTGTTGGAAATAATGCAGTCGCTGCTGGGCCTAGTGCTACTTTTAATGTAGATAACACTCCTCCTTCTATTGCTATTGGTGTTCCTAGTGCAACTGATACAAATAATGGCCCTATTACGTATTCAGTAAGCTATTCTAATGCAGATAGTGTAACGCTTACAAATGCTGACATTACACTTAATACTACTGGAACTGCTACGGGTGATATTAATGTAAGTGGTACGGGAACTTCTGCTAGAACTGTTACTATTAGCAATATTACAGGTAATGGTACTTTAGGTTTTTCTATCGACGCCAATACTGCTAGCGATACTGTTGGAAATAATGCAATCGCTGCTGGGCCTAGTGCTACTTTTAATGTGGATAACACACCTCCTTCTATTGCTATTGGTGTTCCTAGTGCAACTGATACAAATACAGGCCCTATTACGTATTCAATTAGCTACTCTAATGCTGATAATGTAACGCTTACAAACGCTGACATTACACTTAATACTACTGGAACTGCAACTGGTATTATTAATGTAAGTGGTACGGGAACTTCTGCGAGAACTGTTACTATTAGCAATATTATAGGTAATGGTACTTTAGGCATTTCTATAGATGCTAATACAGCTAGCGATACAGTTGGAAATAATGCAGTTGCTGCTGGGCCTAGTACTACTTTTAATGTGGACAATACTCCTCCTTCTATTGCTATTGGTGCTCCTAGTGCAACTGATACAAACACAGGCCCTATTACGTATTCAATTAGCTACTCTAATGCTGATAATGTAACGCTTACAAACGCTGACATTACACTTAATACTACTGGAACTGCAACTGGTATTGTTAATGTAACTGGTACAGGAACTTCTACTAGAACTGTTACTATTAGCAATATTACAGGTAATGGTACTTTAGGTTTTTCTATCGACGCTAATACTGCTAGCGATACTGCTGGAAATAATGCTCCTGCAGCTGGCCCTAGCGCTACTTTTAATGTAGATAACTCATCTCCTTCAGGTTATTCTGTAAGCATAGATCAAGCTGTTATTAATGCTTCGAATACATCCGCTATAAGTTATACTTTTGCTAATGCAGAAATAGGAGCTACTTTCAATTATACTTTAAGTAGTAATACTGGTGGAACACCAGTAAATGGTACAGGAACAATCACTTCTATTGATCAACAAATCATAAATATTAATACATCTGGATTAAGTGATGGTGTTGTATCATTAAGTGTAACTCTAGTTGATACGAATGGAAATACGGGTAATACTGTAATGGATACTGCTAATAAAGATACGAATCTACCATCTATAAATATTATTTCTACAGAAAGCTCTCCGACAGGAGCTAATCCAATACCTGTAACGATTACTTTCAATGAAAATGTTACTGGTTTTGAGATGACTGATATTGTTGTTACTAATGGAACTATTAGCAATTTTACTGAAACAACTTCTAATACCGTATTTGATATTGAGGTTACACCAGTTTCTAATGGAGAAGTTACAATTAATATTGCAGCAAATGTAGCCATTGATAATGCAAGTAACGGTAACTCTATTGCTACAGAATTTTCTATACTATATGATAGCACTTTAAGTGTTGGTGACTTTGTAACTGATCAACAATTTTTAGTATATCCTAATCCTACTAATGGTATTTTGACAATTAATGCAGATCCAAATTTAGGAATACAACATCTTAATATTTTTGATATTAGAGGAAAATTACTTGATACTCAAAAACTCCAAGGTACTTTACAAATTAATACGATTGATATTACCAATATTCCTAGTGGAGTATATTTTATTAGAATTACTTCTGATAAAGGAAATATTACTCGAAAAATCATTAAAAACTAATTTTCGTATTAGCTATAAATAAAAAACCGAGAAATGCTTCTCGGTTTTTTCATTTTATTATTTCAAACAATAATCAATTACATATTTTATTTCTCATTTATACAAAAACAAGTATTTCCCCGTATTGTTTTACTCCTAAATGCTATTGTATATTTAACATATATACCTACACTATGAATTCATCAAAACATAAAAATTTTCTTAAACTAATCCCCATATTAGTTATTATCATGATTCTTATAGCTTTGGCTATGAATATATATTTATTCTTCTATTTCTTAGAATTATAATCCTCCTACATTCCTGTCCTAATTGCTTCTACTGGATCTAATCTAGAAGCCGAAATAGCAGGTATAATACCTGATATTAATCCTATAATTGCGGAGATCACAGTTCCTATAAACATATTCCATGGAGATAAAATAAATTCAAAATCTCCTGTAAAAAATGATGCTATATAAGATAATAACCAAACTAAAATCAATCCTATTAACCCACCTATTATTGAAAGAACTATCGCTTCAAATAAAAACTGAAAAAGAATAAATCTATTTTTTGCTCCTAAAGATTTTTGAATTCCAATCAAATTAGTTCTTTCTTTCACACTCACGAACATAATATTCGCAATTCCGAACCCTCCAACCAAAAGCGAAAAACCACTGATAATCAATCCAATAAAATTCATTTGAGTTGTTATATTATCAATAAAATCGGATAATCCTTGCAATTGATTAATGAAGAAATTATCATCTTCACTTGGCTTTATCCCTCTAAATGATCGAAGCCGCTGTGCTAAAGTTGCTTTAAACTCTGCTATATCAACATCATCTTGAGGTTTTACTATTATTTGCGGAAAAGTAGATCGATTGTTATCTCCATAAATTCTTCTAACTAAATTAACTGGTAAAAACATTGCGCTATCTTTAGAATTTCCAAATAGTCCCGCCCCTTCTTTTTTCAGCACTCCAATAACAGAAAATTTTCGTCCATACAATCGTACTTTTTTTCCAATAGGATCTATTTCTCCAAAAAGCCCTTTAGCAACTTCATCTCCTAAAACGACAACAGGTGTTCCACTTACAGATTCTGATTCGTTAAAAAAACGGCCTTGTGCTATTTGTAAAGCTTCTATATCATAATATTCATGTGTAATGGCACCTATCTCAACACTAGAAACTGTTTGATCTTCAAATTTCACTGATTCTGATTTTACGTTTAGCACAAAAGTAGCTGCTTCTAAATCAGGCATATTTTTATTCAAATATTGATATTCATCAAAACTTACATCAGGAAATTGTTCTCGTTTCCATTGGGGAATATTTGACGGCCCAAAAGAGAACCTCATAATAATAATCGTACTATTATCTAACCCACTAATACTTCCTTTTATTTCTCGTTCTAATGAATCTACAGCAGCAAGCACAGCTATAATTGAAAAAATCCCAATAGTTACACCTAATAGGGATAAAAAAGTACGAAGCTTATTATTTTTTAAAGCATTAATAGCAAAATTAAAACTCTCTTTTAGGACTCTAAGATAAATCAGCATGATTTTATTCTTTTAATTCAATTATTCCGTAATTAAAGATAGGACGTTTTCTTAATAGATTCGTTACATATTTTTGAAATTCATTGTACTACTTTCATCATTTCTAATAATTAACCTATAAAAACAATCCTGTTTTCTTATTCAAATAAGTAACCTAATACATTGTTTATTTGCTTCTTTATTTGCTACTTTTGCGGCTTATTAACTAAATACACTCATGAACACAACAAAAACGGCAAAATCTGCCCTAATTTCTGTATTTAACAAAGATGGTTTAGCTCCAATTGTAAAAAAGCTTGATGAATTGAACATTTCTATTTACTCTACTGGAGGAACTGAAAAATTCATTAAAGACTTAGGTATTGACGTTATTCCTGTTGAAGACATCACTTCGTATCCTTCCATTTTAGGTGGAAGAGTAAAAACACTTCATCCAAAAGTATTTGGTGGGATTTTAAATCGTCAAAATAATGCTGACGATGTTGCCGAATTAGCAGCATATGAAATTCCGCAAATCGACATCGTTATTGTTGATTTATATCCTTTTGAAAAGACTGTAGCATCAGGTGCAACTGAACAAGAAATTATCGAAAAAATTGATATCGGTGGAATTTCTTTAATTAGAGCTGCTGCTAAAAACTTCACAGATGTTACTTGCGTTTCTTCTATGCAAGATTATGCTGAATTTTTAAATATCATTTCTGAAGGTAATGGAAGTATCACTTTAAAAGATCGTAAGCGTTTTGCCGGTAAAGCTTTTAATGTTTCTTCACATTATGACACTGCTATTTTTAATTATTTCAATAGCGCTAATGATGAAAATGTATATAAATCTAGTTATACAGAAGGAAAAACATTAAGATATGGAGAAAACCCACATCAAGAAGGTTTCTTTTTTGGTGCTTTTAATGATATTTTTGATCAATTACACGGAAAGGAATTATCTTATAATAATTTACTAGATGTTGATGCTGCTGTTAACTTAATGCAAGAATTTGCTAAAGAGGATCCAACTTTTGCTATCCTGAAACACAATAACGCTTGTGGTCTTGCACAACGTGACACCGTTTTTCAAGCATATACAGATGCCCTTGCAGGAGATCCTGTTTCCGCTTTTGGAGGAATTTTAATTAGTAATACAGAGATTGATGCTGCTACAGCTCAAGAAATACATAAATTGTTTTGCGAAGTTGTTATTGCTCCTTCTTTCTCTTCAGAAGCTATTGATATACTAAAAGGTAAGAAAAATAGAATTCTATTAGTACAAAAAGCTATAAAATTACCACAGCAACAAGTAAGAACCTGTCTAAATGGTGTACTAGTTCAAGATAAAGATATTAAAACCGATAGTATTACTGATTTAAAAACAGTAACTACTACGGCTCCTACTCCAGAGCAAATTGAGGATTTATTATTTGCTTCCAAAATTTGCAAACACACTAAATCTAATACGATTGTCTTTACAAAAGGAAAACAGTTATTAGCTAGTGGTACTGGTCAAACATCTAGAGTAGATGCTTTAAAACAATCTATAGAAAAAGCTGCTTCTTTTAATTTTGATCTCAATGGAGCTGTTATGGCTAGTGATGCTTTCTTCCCATTCCCTGATTGCGTGGAACTTGCGGACAAAGCTGGTATCAAAGCTGTAATCCAACCAGGAGGTTCAATTAAAGATCAATTAAGCATTGATTATTGTAATAAAAACGATTTAGCGATGGTAATGACAGGAACACGTCATTTTAAACATTAATTTTATTAACTTTACCGAGTTATAACTTTTATAATTGCACCCATGGGATTTTTTGACTTCTTAACCGAAGAAATCGCGATAGATTTAGGTACAGCGAATACGCTAGTGATACATAATGACAAAGTTGTTGTAGATAGTCCATCTATAGTAGCCAGAGATAGAACCACAGGAAAGATAACTCATGTGGGGAAAGAGGCTGCTATGATGCAAGGTAAAACTCATGAAAATATTAAAACTATTCGTCCATTAAAGGACGGTGTTATAGCAGATTTTGATGCTAGTGAAAAAATGATAAGCATGTTTATCAAAGAAATTCCTGCATTAAAGAAAAAATGGATTACTCCTTCGTTACGAATGGTAATTTGTATTCCTTCTGGAATTACAGAAGTTGAAATGCGCGCTGTTAAAGAGAGTGCAGAACGTGTAAACGGTAAAGAGGTTTACTTAATACACGAGCCCATGGCTGCAGCTATAGGTATAGGTGTTGATATTATGCAACCTAAAGGAAATATGATTGTTGATATAGGTGGTGGTACTACTGAAATTGCTGTTATTGCCTTAGGTGGTATTGTATGTGACAAATCGGTTAAAGTTGCTGGTGATGTATTCACCAATGATATTATATATTACATGCGTACACAACATAATTTATATGTTGGGGAACGTACTGCTGAAAAAATTAAAATACAAATCGGAGCTGCTACTGAAGATCTTGAACTTCCTCCAGAAGATATGAGTGTACAAGGACGAGATTTATTAACAGGTAAGCCTAAGCAGGTTCAAATTTCATATAGAGAGATTGCTAAGGCATTGGACAAATCTATTTTACGTATTGAAGATGCTGTCATGGAAACATTATCTCAGACTCCTCCAGAATTAGCTGCTGATATATACAATACAGGTATTTATCTTGCAGGTGGAGGTTCTATGCTAAGAGGATTGGATAAGCGTCTGTCTCAAAAAACTGACTTACCTGTGTATATTGCAGAAGATCCTTTAAGAGCTGTAGTACGTGGTACAGGAATTACCCTTAAAAATATCAGTAGATACAAAGGTGTATTGATTAAATAATTCTAGAGAATGCAGCAGATATTTAATTTTTTTATTAGGAATAAAAACTTCCTATTGTTTCTGTTTCTGCTTTTTATTTCATTAGTCTTAACGATACAATCACATTCGTATCATAAGAGTAAGTTTATTAGCTCTACAAATTTTTTAAGTGGCAGTATTTATGATTGGAATTATTCTATTCATAAATATTTCAACCTTAAAGAACATAATCAGCGTTTATTAAATGAAAATACTTTCTTAAGAAATCAATTACATTTATTAAAGAGTGATACAGTACATCAATATATAGATACAGCATCGTATAACCGTCCTTTTACATTTTATAAAGCTTTGGTTATACGCAATACTTATAATAAAGTTGACAATTCTATTTTATTAGACAAAGGTCTTAATGATAGTATAACAACTGATATGGGAATTATTACAGATAATGGTATTGTAGGTATCGTTGAACATACTTCCTCTAATTATTCTAGAGTTATATCTATATTGAATAGTAATTCAAAAATTAATGCTGGTTTAAAAAAAACGAATCATTATGGAACTCTAGTGTGGAACGGAAAAGATCCCAATATTGTTCAACTTGAAGTTATTCCACGACAGGCTCCTGTTAAAAAAGGAGATACCATTATTACTGCCGGTCGTTCAACTATTTTCCCTAGAGGAATTGGTATAGGAACAGTTTTGGATTTTGAACTAGATCAAAGTCAAAGTTATTATTTAATAGATATAGCATTGTTTAATGACATGACTGACATTGGTTTTGTATATGCTATTAAAAATAATAATAAAGAAGAAATTAAATCATTAATAAAAGCTGAATCAAATTAATGAATACTGATATAGCTCTTAACGCAGGTAGATTTATTTTACTAATTTTATTTCAAGTATTGATTTTTAATCATATCGATTTTTTAGGATATATTAATCCTTATATCTATATCATTTTTATACTTTTATTTCCTTTAAATGCTAATCGAAGTTTATTTTTATTTATTAGTTTTCTTTTAGGTTTATTCTTAGATATTTTCAGTGATTCGGGAGGGGTACATGCTGCTGCTTGTGTAACAATTGCTTTTATCAGGCCATTAGTTTTACGTTCAACTTTTGGTGTAAGTTATGAGTTTCAAACAATCAAGTTGAGTAGTGTTAGTTTTATCCAGCGTTTGGTCTATGTACTTGTAATGGTATTAGTACATCATATTATTTTATTTTCTTTAGAAATATTTAATCTATCACACATACTATTCTTTGCAAAAACAACGTTATTTTCTAGTCTGTTTACAATATTGCTCAGTATGTTAATTTTAGTTTTATTTCGAAGAAAAGATTCATGAAAAAATTATTACTTTATCTTATTATAATAGTTACTGGTATCATTTTTATTTCTAGATTATTTTATCTACAAATTTATAATACTTCGTACGCCTCTTTATCTGAAGATAATGCAATTAAAATTAT
This sequence comes from uncultured Aquimarina sp., assembly GCA_947498595.1. Taxonomy (GTDB): domain Bacteria; phylum Bacteroidota; class Bacteroidia; order Flavobacteriales; family Flavobacteriaceae; genus Aquimarina. The sequence goes on along the minus strand of CANMKX010000005.1, from coordinate 39,058 downwards.
TCATGATTACCCAGAAAGAGGTGCTGTATATGATCGAAATGGAAAGTTATTAGTAGCGAATCAACCATCTTATGATGTGATGGTAATTCCAAGAGAATTAAAACCATTTGATACTCTTGAATTTTGTTCGATTCTTAATATTCCGAAAGAAAAACTTGAAAAACAGCTCAAAAAAGCAAAACGCTATTCCCGAAGAGTTGCATCAGTAATTGTTCCTCAATTAACAAAAGATGAATATGCTTTTCTCCAAGAGAAAATGCATAAATTTAAAGGGTTCTATATTCAAAAAAGATCTTTACGTAATTATCATACAGATCATGGTGCTAATATTTTAGGATATATAGCCGAAGTAAACAATGCTATTATTAAAAAAGATAATTACTATATTTCTGGTGATTTAATCGGAATGCAAGGCGTTGAAAAACAATATGAACAAGTATTAAGAGGTAAAAAAGGAGTAAAATATATACAAAAAGATAGATTTAGTAGAGATATTGGATCTTACAAAGAAGGTACAATTGATACACTTCCTATACCCGGAAAAGATTTAACACTAACTATTGATACTGAATTACAACAGTATGGAGAGGAGCTTATGATTAATAAACGAGGAGGAATTGTTGTACTAGAACCTTCTACAGGAGAGATTCTTGCATTGGTTACTGCTCCTAGTTACAAACCTAGTTTATTAGTTGGTAGAAAAAGATCTCCTAACTTCACAAAACTTTACAATGATACGATAGCTAAACCTCTTTTTGATCGAGGTGTACAAGGTGCATATCCGCCAGGGTCACCTTTTAAAACTTTAACCGCTTTAATCGGTTTACAAGAAGGAGTTATTACAGATCATTCTTCGGTGTATTGCTCAGGTGTTTATAAATACGGAAAAAAATCTAAAATGGGGTGCCATTGCGGAACAGGTCGTCGTCATTTAACAACTGCGGTTTCAAGATCCTGTAATACATACTTTGCTACCACATATCGCAATGTCATTGAAAAATACGACTCCCCTAAAGAAGGAATGGATAATTGGAATGCTCATGCTAAAAGCTTTGGTCTTGGTGCTTTCTTAAACAATGACCTTTCATCTGGTAATAAAGGACTCATTCCTGATGGTGATTATTACGACAGGTATTACCCTGGTAATCAATGGAGAGGTATCACAACTTTATCTAATGCTATTGGCCAAGGGGAAGTAACCACTACTCCTATCCAATTAGCAAATATGACTGCAGCTATTGCAAATAAAGGTTTCTTTTACACACCTCATATTGTCAAAGCAATAGATAATACACCTATAGAAAACGAACACTATACTAAACCTAAAAAAACAACAATCGATAAAGAGCACTTCTCTCCTGTAATTGAAGGAATGCATGAGGTATATACCAAAGGTACAGCTAGAGCTTTACAAGTACCAGATATCGAGATTTGTGGAAAAACTGGGACTTCAGAAAATTACACTAGAATCGATGGAAAGCGAGTGCAATTAACAGATCATTCAATATTTATAGCTTTTGCTCCTAAAGATGATCCTAAAATAGCTATTGCTGTTTTTATTGAAAATGGATATTGGGGTTCAAGATCTGCTGGTAGAATTACAAGTTTGATGATTGAAAAATATCTTAAAGGACATGTTACTAGAACTGATCTAGAAAAATGGGTATTAGAACATAGTCTTGAAGAAGAATATGCTAAACCATTGAGTGGAGAACCTTTTCAAATTAATAGATAATTAAAAATGGCTAAATCAAGTATCGCTGCCATTGACTGGCTTACTGTATTAATATTTATTTTATTAATTGGGTTTGGATGGGGTAATATTTATTCTTCTTCCTTTAACGAAGAAACGGCTTCTTTCACTAATTTGAGTTTACCTTATGTTAAACAAGGTTTATTTATTATTTTAAGTGTTGTATTAGTCATTATTATTTTATCTATAGAAGCTAAATTTTATGAACGTTTTGCAAGTGTCATCTATGTTATCTCTTTAGTTTCGTTACTTGGTCTATTTGTTTTTGGAAAAGAGATATCAGGAGCAAGATCTTGGTATAATTTTGGTTCTTTTGGATTACAACCATCAGAATTTGCCAAAGCTGCTACAGCCTTAGCGCTCGCAAAATTCCTTAGTGATTTACAAACTAATATCAAACGCCTAAATGATCAACTCAAAGCTTTTTTAATTATAATATTACCTGCTTTAATCATTATTCCGCAACCTGACCCAGGTAGTGCTTTGGTTTATGCAGCGTTCTTTTTTCCTCTTTACAGAGAAGGCTTATCTGCCATGTATTTAATCATTGGTGCATCGGCCACTTTATTATTTGTTGTAACGCTTCTATTTGGCCCTATTTGGGTAGTTTCAATTGCTTTATTTATTATTCTTTTAGTATTCTTAAAAAATCGAAAATTAAAGCCAAAATTCGCAACTTATATTACTACTGGGTTTGCTATCATGGTATTTTCTTTCTCTGTTAATTATATTTTTAATAACATCTTTGAACAACGTCATAGAGATCGGTTTAATATTGTTTTAGGAAAAGAAGTTGATGCTAAAGGTATTGGTTACAACACTAATCAAAGTGAAATTGCTATCGGTAGTGGTAGTTGGCTAGGTAAAGGGTGGAAAGAAGGTACACAGACCAAAGGAGGCTTTGTTCCTGAGCAACATACTGATTATATATTTAGCACTGTTGGTGAAGAATGGGGATTTATTGGTTCTACCATTATAGTGTTACTTTTTATAACACTTTTACTTCGTTTATTACATCTTGCTGAACGGCAAAAAAATCAATTCAGTAGGATTTATGGTTACAGTGTTGTTGGAATTTTATTCATCCATTTTACTGTTAATATAGGAATGGTAACAGGTCTATTACCTACAGTGGGAATCCCTCTACCATTTTTTAGCTATGGTGGTTCAGGTCTATGGGGGTTTGCTATTTTATTATTTATTTTTATTAAACTCGATTCAAATAGGGTTAATGAATGGTAATTTTTATTCTTAAAACATCCAGTTTTTAGTGATTTTTGCAGCTTCTAATTTAGTTTCTATAGCATCCTCTAGTTTAGGAAAAAAATCTATTCCAGTTATTTTTTCTATTTCATCTACAGTCACTACAAATTTTTCTAGTTGCTCATTTGATTTTTGATGAGGGATTAAAAAGCCTATCATTTTTGGTGATTGCATATTGTTATCAAATATTATTTTGTAAAAATATTTAGGTACAGAAACGTTTTCACTTCCAATGCTTTCTAAATCCCCTTTTAAAACACCTCCAGTTATTACATAAACTCCATCGTATTTAACAGCCCATTTTCTTACTTTTTTCTCTAATCGATTCCACACACCTCCATTAAAATCATGTTCTTGAGGACTAATATTTGAGGTCAAAAATGTTTCATTAAATGCGTCATAACTAAACTTTCTATCTCCTGCTGGACATAAATGTCCTTTATCATAACCCGATTTTTTATAATTACGCCAGCTTGCAGATTTAGATTTGATTTTTTTATCTTCTATAAAATAAGGTCTCTTAAACTCATTTCGTGAAATATCTGATTTTTTTAATTCATAAGCCACCCACTCGGCTTGTTCATTAGCCTCAGAATATGATAATGAATAATTATCATGGACAATTATAGTATTCGTTGTTGATGTTGGTAAATAAAAAAATGATTGCTTTTTTATTATAGGATCTATTGTAGGCTTCTTTTCGATATAATCTTCAAAGAAATAAAACCCTGTAGTTACAACAAGTATTAATAATGGGTATACATATTTACGACTACTATTCATCTTATTAAAATTTGAAACAAAAATAATTAAAATACTTTTTTTTTAACCAATGAACACACCTTTTAATATGCAAATCACTACTTAATAAAAAGTATTAACACTATTAATTTCTCATAACTTTAACACTTACAATAACACATCTAACAAAACAACATAAACAATTAAAAAACAATAGATTAAATCAAATTCAACTTCATTACTGCGGTTAAACCATTATTTTTTTATAAAAAAGCCTCACTACAACTACTCTTATTTATATCTATTTTTAATAACGTTTATTTATTTCAGGATTCAATCATCATCTTTCGCTTCATCTCTTAGCTCTAAGATTCATGCTAATAAATCAACTAATTATAGATCGGTAAACAACTCGAATAAACAATATAAGAATACTAATTAATCATTTCATGAAAAGCAACATAGAAAGTATTGTTGAAAATGTTTTAATTCAAAACGGAATTAATAACTATGACAAACAAGATTTAGATCTTCAATTACAAATTCATCCTAATTATCCTAGTTTTAATTCTATAACAGATACTCTTGATTATTTTAACATTGATAATATTGCTGTAGAAGTTCCTAGAGAAGCTTTAGATCAACTTCCTGATAGCTTCATATCTTTAGTCTCATCAGAATCTGATCATGAAATAGTTTCTGTTTTAAGAAAGAAAAATAAAATCCATTTAAAATATCCTAATCAAAAAGATAAAAAAATCAGCATTAATGAATTCGAAAAAATATGGATTCCAAAAGTTATTGCTGTTGAGCATAGTAGTAAATCACATTTAAAAATTTCAAAATCATTTTTTCAAACCACTCTTGTCTCTCTTTTAATAGCCGGTATTATTGGTTTATTATTCTTTAAAAATTGGGATTTTCAAGCTATTGGTTTTTTAGTATTATCTATTAGTGGAGGTTTATTTGGTTTTTTTGCCGTTAGAGAAAGTTTAGGCTTTCAGTCACAAACGATGCATCAATTTTGTACTACTGTAGGTAATACCAATTGCGGAGATGTAATTAATAACACTAGTGGTAAAATTTTCAAAAACTTTAGTATCGCTGATGCTAGTTTGACATATTTTTTAGGTATTACGGCTTATCAATTTTTCTTTGGTTTTACATCTATCCTAATTTTCCCATCCTTACTTAGTATTCCTATTATTTTATATGCATTATACTCTCAAGCATTTGTAATTAAAAAATGGTGTGCTATATGCTTAACGATTAGTGCTATCACTATAGGGATGGCTGCTATAGCTTTATTTAAATTAAATTTTGAATTTGATATTGCTGCTCTAGCTCAATTTATAACAATTACTACTATAATCACATTAGGATATACACTTCTTAAAGAAAAATTAGTAGAAAGTAAAGCTCAAAAAAGTGAAAATATTACACTGAATCGCTTTAAGCGGGATACTCAAATTTTCAATTATTTATTTTCTAAATCAGAAAAAATTGAAAATCAAAAAACAATCACAAACGAAATAATCATCGGTAATCCCAATGCAAAACTAAAAATCATTAGTGTTACAAATCCAATGTGTGGGTATTGTAAAAATGCATTTGAAGCATATGCTAGAACCGTAAAAAGTTTAGGAGATAATATTCAAATAGCAATTCGTTTAAAAGTACAGCCAACACAATTAGATAACCCAGCTACTCAAATTAGTTTAAGATTACTTGAAATATTCCACGAACAAGGTGCTGATTCTTTTATCAAAGCATATACTGCATGGTTTGAAAACAGAACACACACAGTATGGATGAAAAACTATGGAGCTCCAAGTAATGAACCTAAATATATAGAAGTATTACAAAATCAATCAAATTGGGCAGATGAAAATAATCTATATTATACTCCTGCTACTTTAATAAACGGTTCATTTTATCCAAAAAAATACAGCTACGACGAATTCTACCATTTTATAAGTGTATTAAGTGACAATTTCTACACAGAATCAGTCGAAGAAAATACATCCAATCTAGAGTCAGTATAAAAGCAATCAATTTTAACCTTTAAATAAATAATCATGTTAAAAAACATTTCAAAACTACAATCAACTCATCGATTAGATAAAAATCAACAGAAAGCCATTAATGGTGGAAAAGCTCCTGTGTGCCAAAATGGTCAAGAAGCTTGTTTTAATAGTGATCAGCTAAGATGGTTTTGCATTTATCCTGGTCAACCTTGTACTTGTTAAACAAATTAATTTTAACCATAAATGAATAAAATAAAAAACATTGCAGGAATAACTGTTTTATCTAAATCAAATCAAAAAAATGTATTTGGTGGAGATTTAACAAACCACAGAGAAGGTTGTGGCTGCATTATTAGAGGACGAGGCGGTCAGCTAGAAATTATAGTTGTAGACTGCAATAACGTTTGTCCAGATGGTTCTACTCCTATTTCTGGATTAGGGCATTAAAAAATATTATATAAACTCATTAATTTTATCACATATGAATCATTTAAAAAATATAAAAGGAGCTACTATCTTAAATAAAAAAGAACAAGAAACAATTAAAGGAGGAGCGATACAATATCCTATAGGTTGTCGTTCTAGACGTGATTGTTTTGAAGTTACTGGTGAATATGATTGGGCTTGCGTTCGACACGGATCACACGGTACATGTGTTCCTTTGTAAAAACACCTTGTTAATTAATTAATCATTTATAGTCATGAAAAAAATGTCAAAACTTGAGAATTTCACTTTGTTAAATAAATCTCAACAAAAAACAATCAATGGTGGTACTAGACATTCACTACCAGATTGCTCAGCTGCTTGTAATGGCATAATAGCTATAGATTTCCTTACAGGAGATTGTTATTGTGTCACAGATTAACAAAAAGAGAGCGTGTATCTATTGATACATGCTCTCTTTTTTATACTTCTTCTTTATTAAGTATAGTTTTATGCTTTTACATCCAAAGCATCTCTAAGAGCGTTCCCTATCAGCATAAAAGCCATTACTAGACTCATTATTGCAATTCCTGGTATAATCGCTAAATATGCTTTTCCCAATATAATATATGAATAATGATCTTTTATCATCGCTCCCCAACTAGACATTGGCGGTTGTGCTCCAATTCCTAAAAAACTTAAGCCACTTTCGATAAGTATGGCTCCAGCAAAATTCGCTGCAGAAATTACTATTACTGGCGCTAGACTATTTGGTAAAATATGCTTTGTAATAATTCTAAAATGGGTATACCCTAAAGCTCTAGCAGCTGTAACATACTGTTTCTCTTTTATGCTTAAAATCTGTCCTCGAACAACTCTTGCCACTTCAACCCACATAGTGAGTCCTACAGCAATAAAAACTTGCCAAAAACCTTTCCCCAAAGCCAATGTTATAGCTATTACCAATAGTAGGGTGGGAATAGACCAAGTAACATTAATAAACCACATTATAAGTGCATCAATCTTTCCTCCAAAATAACCAGCTAATGCCCCTAGAGGAATGCCTATTAACAATGATATAAGCACAGCTATAAAACCTATTGAAAATGATATTCTAGCGCCTACAATCATTCTACTCAATAAATCTCTGCCATATTTATCTGTTCCTAATATAAAAGTTTTATTATCGATAAATTCTTTTTCAATCTCTTTTATAGTTAATCCTTTTGGAAATTTATCTAATGAGATTTCTTTGAGCATTCCATCGTCTTCTCCTTCTCTAAACGGAATTACTTTTAATAATTTTCCTTCAAAATGATATCCTTCAATAGGCAACTCTGTAGTTCTATTCTTCTTTCCAAAAAACAGTGTTTTCAAACTTGATTCTTCTAGTTGTTTTTTTGAAGGGATTGTTAGCATTTGAACATTAAAACCTGGTGGTTTTGAATGAATTGACAAATGCATTTGATTTGCATTTTCAGAATTATCTGGAGCTATCATATATCCAAATAATGCAATACAACCACAACAGATTACAAACCAAAAACTCAAAACGCCCCAAAAATTCTTCTTGAATTTTTGGAGCGCTAATCTATTCAGTGAGTTTGATTTTGTCGTCTTCACTTTAGTTTTTTATTGTCAATGAATTAGCTTTAGCTTTTCTAATATTATTCATTTTAATGTCTTCAAGAACATTTAAAGCCTCTTCTATATAAACATCTTTACTTAGGCTTTTGTGCCATCTTTTTCTTTTTTCACCAAGTATTGTGTCTTTTTTTATCATTTCTATTTCATAGGGTAATGATTCATAAAGTAAATCGGTTTTATATTCTGTGATAGCTTCAAACTTTTCAGCTTCCATTTCGCTTTTTTCAATATTGGCTTTATATTTTTCAAAATTAAGAGAATACTCATCAATATCTCTCTTATCTTTTATCCATTTTGCATTTTCTCCTATTAATTGCAATTGATCGTTTTTCGCCATACGCTCTTTACTACTTGCAATTGTTTTTTCAAAATCAATATATCCATCCCATACTTTATACTCTGCAGCTCTAATTTTATCCCATGGTAACGGATTCTCTTGATCTTTTTCTCCAATATCGATATAACTATATCTATCTTGTACTACAACATCACTTTTCACTCCTTCTAATTGTGTAGAACCTCCATTAACTCTATAAAATTTCTGAGTTGTTAGTTTTAATGCTCCTAAATCACCAAAATCATTACTTCTCATCCAACGATTAAGATCCATTACATTTTGTACAGTTCCTTTACCATAAGTTTGTTCGCTTCCGATAATGATTGCTCTTTTATAATCTTGCATTGCAGCTGCTAAAATTTCTGAAGCAGAAGCTGATAATTTATTCACAAGAATAACTAATGGTCCATCCCAAAGTATTGTATGATCTTTATCCTTTAATATTTCGGGTTCAGCATCGCTTCCTTTTACTTGAACTATAGGTCCTTGTTTGATAAATAATCCTGCGATATCAACTACTGTTTGTAGTGATCCTCCTCCGTTATTTCTTAAATCTAGAACAAGCCCTTCCATATCTTGCTCTTTTAAGCGAATAATCTCTTTTTTGATATCACTCGCCGCATTGCGTTGATTATAATCTTGTAAGTTAAAATAAAACTTAGGTAAATTAATCACTCCATATGTTCTTTCATTTTTCTTAACCAAAGATGATTTTGTATAAGTTTCTTCAAGTTCGACAATATCACGAACGATAGGAATATCTTCTATAGATCCGTCAACTTTTTTAACGTTCAAAATTACTTTAGTTCCTTTTGGTCCTTTAATAAGTTTTACAGCATCATCAACTCTCATCCCTGTCAAACTAACAGGTTCTTCTTCTTTTTCTTGCTTCACTTTTAAGATTAAATCACCAACTTCTAATTCTTCACCTCTCCAAGCTGGTCCTCCAGATATTATCTCTACAATTTTTATGTTGTTATCTTTTTTCTGCAATCTTGCTCCTATTCCTTCTAGTTTCCCCGACATTGCTATATCAAAACGATCTTTATCTTGTGGAGCAAAGTAATAAGTATGAGGATCATACTCTTCTACTATAGAATTAATATAAATCGCAAACCAATCTTTTCTTTGTAAATCATCAGAAAATTCAAAATATTCTTTCATTGAAGTTAGCGTTAAATCTCTAGCTTCTTTTTCTAATTCTTTTATATTCTTCTTCTCTAACGTTTTATCTTTACTATCTTCTTGTTCTTTTACTTTATCATAATAACTTGATAATGCATTTAATTTCAACTGTTGTCTCCAACGGTCTTCCATTTCCTTTTTATTCTTTACATATGATAAATGGTCATAATCTGTATTAATTACTTCTTGTTTATCAAAATCAAAAGGTTTTTCTAAAATCTCTTTATATAGGATTCTAGCTTCTGCCATTCTTTCTTGTAATTTATCGTATGTAAGATTAAAAAATGTAATATCCTTATTTTTAATCTGATCATCTATTTGTGTTTCATAAGCTTTGAATTCAGCTATATCACTATCATAGAAATATCTTTTCAGAGGATCTAGTGCATCTATATAATCATTATAAACTTCTTTTGAGAAATCATCATTTACATTTTTAGCATCATAATGTAACTTACTCAGTACGTAGCTTATCAAATCAATCAACAATTTGTCTTTATCAGGATTCCCTTCAAAACTTTTTGAAGTGAAACTGCAAGATGCACCTGCTAAGATTACAGATAGCATCACTATTAAAAAACTCTTCTTCATATACGTATTTTATATTCTTAATTGGGTGTAGGCAAATTACATTAAAAACTGTGCCAAGAATAAGTAATAATACTAAATTTTTCTTAAATGAACTAATCTATAGAAACGATCTCTGCTAGCATAATTACAATACTTCTCTCGAACAATTATTTCAATCAATTATCTTCTTAATTTTATATAAAAAACGTAGTTTTACAGGTCTAAATTCTCATTTCATGAATACAGAAAGACCACTCATCTTAGTTACTAATGATGATGGAATCACAGCTCCTGGTATACGTGCCTTAATTGAAGTCATGAACGAAATCGGTGAAGTATATGTAGTCGCTCCAGATAGTCCACAAAGCGCAATGGGGCATGCTATCACAATAAATAACACTTTATACTGTGATCCAATTACAATTGACCCTGATGCTCCACAAAAAGAATATAGTTGTTCTGGAACTCCTGTTGACTGTGTTAAAATGGCTACAAGAGAAATTCTAAAACGTACTCCTGATTTATGTGTTAGTGGTATTAATCATGGATCTAACTCTGCTATTAATGTTATTTATTCTGGAACAATGAGTGCTGCTGTTGAAGCTGGTATAGAAGGAATCCCTGCTATTGGTTTTTCTTTATTAGACTATGCTATGACTGCTAATTTTGAACCTGCTAAAAAATACATCAAAACTATTGCTAAAACTGTTTTAGAAAATGGGTTACCTAAAGGAGTTGTTCTTAATGTAAATATTCCTAAATTGAGTAGTGATGCTATCAAAGGTATTAAGATATGCAGACAAGCTAACGCACATTGGAAAGAAACATTTGACAAACGTATTAATCCTATGGGTAGAGATTACTACTGGTTAAGCGGAACTTTCATCAATGAGGATGAGGGAGAAGACACTGATGAATGGGCTTTAAAGAATGATTATATTTCTATAGTTCCAACTCAGTTTGATCTAACGGCACACCAACATATAAAAGAGCTTAATAATTGGAATTTATAAACTCATGAAAGTAAAGGAAATTATTATCGGTTTTTTTGTTGGAGTCATTGCTAACGTTTTAGGTATAGGTTTATATATCAGTGCTTTTTCTAAAATCAGTATTAAAGAAACATTAAAAACGGCTTTAGAACAGGGGTTTCTAGGTAGTTTAATTGCATTAGGCGCAATTTTAAATCTAGTTGCTTTCTTTTTGTTTTTAAAACAAAACAAGACATTTCGTGCTCGTGGTGTTTTATTAGCTACTGTGGTTGCAGCAGTTGCTATAGCATTGAGCAAATTATAAATTCTATATAGTTTTTTCATAACTATATTTATAAAATAACTTTAGATGAAATATTATCTAATAGCTGGAGAGGCTTCTGGGGATTTACATGGTTCCAATTTAATGAAGTCTATTTTAAAAAAAGACCCTCAAGCAGAATTTAGATTTTGGGGAGGTGATTTAATGGAATCTGTAGGAGGTACTCTCGTAAAACATTATCGAGAATTAGCTTTTATGGGGTTTATTGAAGTTCTTTTTAATTTATTTACAATTTTACGGAATATAAAAAACTGCAAACAGGATATTTTAAACTTTAATCCTGATGCTATAATTTTTATAGATTATCCTGGTTTTAATATGCGTATTGCTAAATGGGCTAAACCATTAGGTTTTAAAACTCATTATTACATATCTCCACAAATTTGGGCTTGGAAAGAAGGAAGAATTACATCTATTAAAAGAGATACTGATCATATGTATGTCATTCTACCTTTTGAGAAAACATTCTATGAAAAAAAGCATCAATTTCCTGTTCATTTTGTAGGTCATCCATTATTAGATGCGATTTCAAGTAGAGAAACTACTTCTCTAATTGATTTTAAAAAGAAAAATAATTTGGATGATCGTCCTATAATAGCATTGCTTCCTGGTAGTCGAAAACAAGAAATCACAAAGATGCTAGATGTAATGTTAAGTGTTGTAGACGATTTTAAAGCTTATCAATTTGTTATTGCCGGAGCTCCTAGTCAAGAAATTTCTTTTTATAATTCATTTATAAAAAAACAAGCAATTCGACTTGTAACTGATCAAACATATGATTTACTTAGTCATTCAAGTGCTGCATTGGTTACCTCTGGAACTGCTACCCTTGAAACTGCTTTATTTAAAGTTCCTGAAGTAGTTTGTTATAAAGGAAATAATATTTCTTATCAAATAGCAAAAAGAGTAATCAACCTTGAATACATCTCTTTAGTGAATTTAATTATGGATAAACCTGTAGTTACAGAGCTTATTCAAAATGATTTTAATGCTAGGCAACTTAAAAACGAATTAGCTTCAATTTTAGAAGGTCAAAAACGTACAACAATTCTTGCTGATTATAACGATTTAGAAAAGAAACTTGGTGGTGCAGGTGCTAGTGACACCACTGCTGAACTTATTATTAACTCTTTACAATAAAACTCCCCTTATCATTCCCCTACTTATGATTAAAAAATTACTGTTCCTACTAACAATCTCTTTAATTTTAACTTCTTGTGGATCTTCTAAACGGTCTTTACAAAGTAAACATGTAAAAAATAGAACTACTGTTTCTACTCGTACCAAAACAAGTTCGAAAAAGAAGTCAACAACGAAAAGAGTTTCTTCTACCACAACCAAAAAGAAGCCTACTACAACAAAAAGAGTATCTTCTACTACTGTAAAAAAGAAAGCGTCTAGCATTATTAAATACGCAAAAAGTTTTAATGGAACTCGCTATAAACTAGGAGGTACTACAAAAAAAGGAATGGATTGTTCTGGTTTGATTTATACTTCATTCAAAAAAGAAAACGTTGTTCTACCTAGAACATCAAGATCAATGTCTACAAAAGGTAAAAAAATATCTTTAAGCAAAGTTGTTCCTGGCGATCTACTATTTTTCAAAACCAATAACAGAAAAAATGTAATTAACCATGTTGGATTAGTTATTAGTATTAAAGGTAAAATTAGCTTTATTCATGCTTCTTCTTCTAGAGGTGTAATGATATCGGGTTTAAACGAACGTTATTGGAAAAATAGCTTCGCTTCTGCTCGTAGAATATTATAATGATTTATTAAAAAATTAATTATTTTGTAATTCCATAGAAATCAGACGTCTAAAAATAATAGACCATTCATCTGATTTCTATGAAATTACTCAATCTTCCGCTACTAATACTCACAATAGGTCTTTCCCTTGGTATTCTTATTGATCATTACTTTTTTATAAATACTACATATTTTCTTTATACGTTTACTTCTATTCTTGTTCTTTTTTTTAGTATTTACAAAACTCTTTATAATTGGAAATTCAAAGTTAAATTTGCTTTCGAATCCATAACATTTATTCTATTCGTATGTATTGGAATTTTATTATTTAAATTTCATCACCAACTAAATCATCAGTATCATTACAGCAATAAACTAGTTTCTTCAAATATCATATTCTTCAAAGTAGAAGATCGTTTAAAACCATCTAATTACTATGAAAAGTATATTGCTTCTATACGGCAAGTAAATCATACTTCCACAAAAGGAAGTATCCTTATACGTATTCCTAAAAGAAATCAAACATCATCTCTTCAAGTTAACTCTTTTTATCTAACGACTAGTTCTTTAACAACTCTCAAAGCTCCTTTAAACCCTGATCAATTCGATTATTCAACGTATCTAAAAAAACAATATATAACACAACAATTGACTCTTTCTTCTGACGATTATAAAAAACTTAGTACACAACAATCATTTTCAAATTATGCATATGAAATAAGATCTTATTTTAATCAAAAATTAAGTCATTATAGTTTTTCTTCTAAAACTTTAGCTATTATTAATGCTCTTTTACTTGGTCAAAGACACGATATCGATTCTCAAACATTAGCTAATTATACAAAAGCTGGTGCAATACATATTTTAGCTTTATCAGGATTGCACGTTGGCATAATTATATTCTTATTTAAAAACTTATTTTCTTTTCTGTTACGCTTTAAAAATGGCGCGATTATTCGTATGCTTTTATTGTTATCATTATTATGGTTTTTTGCTTTTATTACTGGTTTCTCGCCGTCAATATTAAGAGCTTCTACAATGTTTTCTTTTTTACTTATTGGTCAACAAATTCAATCAAGAACAAGCTCTTATAACTCATTAATCGCTTCATTTTTCATATTACTCTGTTTTAATCCTATGCTACTTTTTGATGTAGGATTTCAACTAAGTTACATCGCAGTATTTTCCATTTTATGGATACACCCTATACTATCGCCTATTTATATTCCAAAAAACAAGCTTATTAAGCTCTACTGGGACACTATTACGGTATCTATAGCCGCGCAAGTGGGTATACTCCCTCTTTCGTTATTTTATTTTCATCAATTTCCCTCATTATTTTTAATAACAAATCTCGTTATTCTTCCTTTTCTAAGTATTATTTTAATATCGGGTATTCTTGTAATATTATTAGCTACACTTGATATACTTCCCGAGTTTGTAATCACTGCCTACGAATTTATTATTTCGTCTATGAATATTTTCATTAGCTCGATAGCACAACAAGAAGATTTTTTATTTACATCAATTTATTTTTCATGGAGATTACTTTTGGGATGGTATCTAGTCATCATTTCGACTTCTTTATTATTAAAAAAATTTCGATTTGACAAGGTTTATTTTGTAGGAGGAAGTATTATCGCTTTATTGACAGTATTAATTATTGAAAAACAAATTGTATCTAATACTTCTCAATTTATTATTTTTCATCAACCGTTAGCAACCATTATAGGAATTCATAAACAACAAGAATTATCTATTTTAAGTTCGGACAAACAACTATCTTCTGAAAATTATCTATTTAAAAATTATGTAGTCAATCATAATATCAAAAAGATTTCTTTTAGTTCTATAAAGAACAGTTATCGCTACAAACAAAAAGATTTAGTTGTTATCGACAGCACAAGTTTATATCACTCTAGAAGCAATAAAACCACCATTTTACTTTTAAGAAATTCTCCAAAAGTTAATTTAAATAGAGTCATACATACTTTAAAACCTACAATAATTATTGCAGATGGAAGTAATTACAAATCATATATCAATCGATGGGAAATTACTTGTAATGCAAAAAAAATCCCTTTCCATCGTACCGATAAAAAGGGAGCTTATGTGGATTAGATAAAATTATCTTAGCAAAATCTTATCTAATCAATTTTTAAAGGTTCCAACAAAAGAAGACTCGTATTTAGCCCAAGCGTCTTGTGTTGTCATTTTTTTATAAGCATTACTTGCCACCATTTTTAAGTAAATCTCTAATTGTTGTGGAGTTCTATACCCAACTACTGGCGCTATAACTTTACCAGTTTCATCAAAGAAAACGATACTTGGATATCCTGATATTTTTAATGCATTTGCAAAAAAGTGTTGGCTATTTCTTCCTTTTTTACCATGTTGATAATTCGGGTTTGTATAAGTAAAATCATTGTATTTTATCTCTTCAGTACCTTCTGCATTGAATTTTACTGCATAAAAGTTTTCATTTACATACTCAACAACATCTTTATTATGGAATGTATTTTTATCTAAAAGTTTGCATGGACCACACCAATCTGTATATGCATCCATAAATATTTTTTTAGGATTTTTTTTCTGAGCTGCTAAAGCTTCATTCATTGACATCCATTTTATTTCTTGTGCTTGACTAATGATCACACCTGTTAACACAAGCATTAAAGTCATTACTATTTTTTTCATATATCTTTCCTTGATTCTATCTAATTGAATTTTAAAAATATAAAATCTCTTTTTTATAGTCGTAAAAACTATCATAATTTTACAAACAAAAAGCGTTCCTAAATCAGAAACGCTTTTTGTTTATTTTATATAAATACTTAAATCGTATTATCTAATACCATGCATTAGTCTTTTTATTAGCGGTGATATAAATATTAGTATAACACCTACTCCTGCTGGTATAATTGTAAAAATCAGGAAAAAGTATGACATTGAGAATTCATTAACGATAACATCGATGTAACTTCCAATTTTTGCTGCTAAAAAATTCCCTAATGCATTCACTAAATACCACATACCAAACATCATCCCTATTTTTTTAGGAGGTACTAATTTAGACACATAAGACAATCCTACTGGCGACAAACACAACTCTCCCATAGTGTGAAACAAGTATGCTAGAACTAACCATATTAAACTCACTGAAGCTGTTTTGGCTCCTTGAGGAATACTACTAGATCCATATGCTAACGCCCCAAATCCAATACCTAACAAAATCATTCCTATTCCAAATTTTATTGCTGCAGATGGATTAAATTTACTTTCCCACCATTTAGAAAAAAGTGGCGCTAATCCAATTATAAATAAAGAATTTAATATCAAAAACCATGAAGCTTCAATCTCTGCATTATTTTCTGGAAGGATAATATATAATTTCCAAATTGCGATTCCCCAAATACTTAAGAAACTAATACCAAGAACAATATTAGAAAGTGAAATCTTTTTAAATGTTTGTCCAAAAAGCTTTAACAACACCCACGTAATAATTCCTAAAGGTATTACTGTTATAAGAGTATCTACAATTTTAAATATAAAAGCTGCATCTCCTCCAAGTGTTCTTTGTGTATAATCTCTAGCAAAGATGTTCATCGATCCACTAGCCTGTTCAAAAGCTGCCCAGAAAAACACTGTGAAAAAGGCCAAAATCGCAACAACTATATATCGATCTCTTTGTACATTTGAAGGCACTTTTTCTTCTATTCTTTCCTCAACTTTACTTTCAATCTCTACATTTGATTCTTTTTTAGATGCTTCAGCACCTATACTTCCAAAAATACTTCTTCCAAACCAAAATTGTAACATTCCTAAAAGCATAAAGATTCCTGCTAAACCAAATCCCCAAGAGTAACTTAAGTTAGTTGCTAAAAATCCACACAATAGAACTCCTAAGAAACCTCCAGCATTAACTCCCATATAAAATATGGTAAACGCACCATCTTTACGCTCTGGGTATTTATTATATAAACCGCTTACGATAGAAGTAACGTTTGGCTTAAACAATCCATTACCAATTATCAATAATCCTATTCCTAAATACAATGTCATCTCTGTTTCCATAGCCATTGCAGCATGTCCTAAGGTCATTGCTAAGGCTCCTATAGCTACAGCTTTTTGATATCCTAAAAATTTATCTGCTATATAACCTCCTATTAATGGAGTTAAATAAACTGAACTTGTATAAATTCCTAGCAATCCGATTGCTCGCTCTCTTGTCCATTCCCATCCCCCATCTGCGAAAGATGCTGTTAAAAACAACACAAATATTGCTCGCATTCCGTAATATGAAAAACGCTCCCACATTTCGGTAAAGAATAATACAAACAATGATGGTTTATGCCCTAGAAGAGTAAATTCATTTGTAGTAACTGTACTCATATTTACTTTTTTTAAATAAGAAAGCCTTACATAAAATTATGTAAGGCTTATATATGTTTAGTTTTTTAATCCTTTGCTGGTTCTAAATCTTCAGCTCCATGCGTTAATCTTTTTAGAGGCTTTAATAATAAAATTATTAATATCCCGAAGATTGTACAAAAAACTGCTATCCCTGTGAATATTTCGAATTCTCCCGCAGATTGAGAAAATTCACCTACAATTCCCGCTACTTTATTACCTAATCCTGTAGCAGCAAAATAAGCTCCCATCATAAATGATGCATATTTAACTGGAGCTAATTTTGTTATAAATGACAATGCCACTGGAGAAGCACAAAGTTCTCCTATCGTATGAAATAGATATGCTAACACTAACCATATCATTGATGCTTTTTCTGTATAATTACCATCTTCTCCTACAACTTCCATAGTTGCTTTGGTCATAAACAAGAATCCTAACCCCATTATAATAACACCAATAGCCATTTTAAATAATGATGATCCTTCTTTCCCTTTCATTTTCCACTTATACCAAAAAGCAGCAACTGCTGTTCCCAAAGTAATAATGAAAAACGAATTCACAGATTGAAACCAAGCTGATGGAATTGTATCTCCTATAAAAGGTAAAGAGAATCCTAAAGCTCTATCTGTTTTTTGTTCAGCATATAAATTCATTAAACCACCCGCTTGTTCAAAGGCACCCCAAAAAACAATAATGATAAGGAATGATAAAAATAAAACTAACATTCTATCTTTTTCAATTTTCGTTAATGGCTTTTTCATTAATTCTTTATCTGGGGAATCTTTTTTTCCTAAAAACTCACCTATACCTTTCAAGTATTTCAATCCCCACATATACACTAATTGCCCTAAAGCCATCCCTATACCTGCTAGACCAAATCCGTAATGCCATCCCCAAGCTGCAGCAACTGTACCCACAGCAAGTGCTCCTAAAAATGCTCCTAAATTTATTCCTATATAAAACAAATAAAACCCTTTATCTCTTCTTTCATCACCTTTTTTATATAGACCTCCAACCATTGTTGAAATATTAGGTTTTAAAAACCCTACTCCTATAACAATAAAAACTAATCCTGTAAAGAATGCCCATTGTGCATTAATCGCTAATATTCCATGTCCAATACAGAGTAATACTCCTCCTAGCATTACAGCTTTTTTCTGTCCTATCCATTTATCTGCTATAAAACCTCCTGGGATAGATGTCAAATAAACAAACATTGTATATGTTCCGTAAAATGCTATTGTTTTTGCATTAGTCCAGCCATATCCTGATAACGGATCTCCCATAATTACTGGGGCTGCTAAAAATAATGTTAAAATTGCACGCATTCCATAATATGAAAAACGCTCCCACATTTCTACAAAGAAAAGTATATACAATCCTTTAGGATGCCCAAAAAGTTCTTTCTCTTGAGCTTGTACAGTTGCTGACATATAATATTAATTAAGTTAGTATTTTATTAGAATCTTATAAATTCGATTTCACAAAATTGGTCATTTTGGTATACAAATGTAATCTTGTATTCCCTCCATATATTCCATGGTTTTTATCTGGATATATTGCCCAATCAAATTGTTTATTAGCTTGAATCAATGCTTCTACCATACGCATTGTATGTTGTACATGCACATTATCATCTCCTGACCCATGTACTAATAAATATTTTCCTTTTAATAATTCTGGGTAATTAAATGGTGAATTATCATCATATCCTGAAGGATTTTCTTGCGGCGTACGCATATATCTTTCTGTATAGATTGTATCATAAAACCTCCAGCTTGTTACAGGTGCAACTGCTATAGCCATTTTAAAAACATCACTTCCTTTTAATAAACAATTAGTTGACATATGTCCTCCAAAACTCCATCCCCATATTCCTATTCTATTTTTATCTATATAAGATAAATCACCTAATTTTCTTGCTGCAGCAATTTGATCTTCTGTCTCTAACTTTACTAAATTTAAATATGTCGCTTTTTTAAATTTAGCTCCTTTGAAACCTGTTCCTCGTCCATCCACACAAGCAACTATATACCCTTGTTGTGCTAACATATGATACCAATAATCATTTGATCTATTCCATGTATTAGCTACTGATTGAGATCCTGGTCCAGAATATTGATACATTAACAATGGATATTTTTTTGAAGGATCAAAGTTCTTAGGTTTTATCATCCACATATTTAAACTTTCTCCATTTACCTCAATGGCAGAAAATTCTTTTGGACTCATTGCGTAAGTCCCTAATTTCTCTTGTAATTCTTTGTTATCCTTAATTTCTCTTACAACACTTCCATCTTTGGCTTTGTTTAGAGTAAACTCATAAGGCGTCGTAGCATTAGAAAAATAATTTATATAATATGTAAAGTCTGCACTAAATTCTGCTTCGTTAGTTCCTTCTTTACTGCTTAATCGTTTTTTACCTTTTCCATTAAGTTTTACGGAGTACACATCTCTGTTAATACTTCCGTTTTCTACACTTTGATAGAAAATTTTCTTGTTCTTAGCATCATACCCATAATAAGCTGTTACTTCCCAATCACCATTAGTCAATTGCTTAATTAACTTACCGTCTTTACCATAATGATAAATATGATTATATCCGTCTTTTTCGCTTGTCCAAATAAAACTATTATCAGCTAAAAAAGTAAGGTTATCTGTTACGTCAACATATGCCTCATCTGTTTCATTCAAGATTACTGTCGCTTTACTTGATGGTGCGTCTATAAATAATAAATCCAGATTATTTTGATGTCTATTGATTACTTGAACACTCAAAATATCTGGATTCATAGTCCATTCGATTCTAGGAATATAAAAATCTTTATAATCTCCTAATTTTATTTCTTTTGTAGATTCCTTTGCTAAGTCTCTTATGTGCAATGAAACAAGTGCATTTTTTTCTCCTGCTTTTGGATATTTAAAGACATCTTGGTCTGGGTATAATTCTTTCCCATAGACATCCATAGAAAATTCTGGCACATTTCTTTCATCAAATCTAATATATGCTATATGCGTTCCTGTAGTATTCCAGTCAAACGCTCTTACAAAAGCAAACTCTTCTTCATATACCCAATCAGTAACTCCATTTATAATTTCATTCTTTTTTCCATCTGTAGTAATTTGTTTTGTATCGCCAGAAGCTATATCAAACACATAAATATTATTTTCGTATACATACGCTACTTTTGATGCATCAGGTGAAAAAGTTGGTTCTTGAATTTTTTGAGTACTTACTTGCGTTAATTTCTTTGTTTCTACATTATAAACGTGGTAAATCCCTCTTGAAGATCTTCTAAAAATAGATTGTAATTGACTTGACAATAAGATGTTTTTTTCATCCTTACTAAATTGATATCCATCAAATCTATCCAATCCTTTGATAGTAGCTGTACTTATTAATGTACTTGATTTTTTAGCAGTTGCATAATCGTAAATATCGATACTCATTGCTCCTGTAGATCTATTATAATCTAAAACAGAATACTGCTTTCCATTATTCATAGAATGAAGAGATTGTAAATATTCGGTTCTAAACGTACCTCCCCAAATTTCTTCTAACGTAAATTGTTTGTTTTGCGCAAAAACTACAGTACTTATACAAATAAACACTGCAATAAACAATCGATTCATTTTCATTTATTTTTAATTTAAAATAATCACTTATAGCTATTCTAAAAATGATTTCGTTTTTTAATTGCCTTTAATGGCTTCACATTTTTTATTCTGATTTTTAAAATGTTATTCATAAAATAGCTCTTTCTCTTTTTATTTTTAATCATTCTAAAAAATCCAATGTCAAGATTACTAAAAATTGTGTGAAAAATATAACATTTGTTGTTAAATAGCACAAAAATTGCTGTCAAATCTATCATTTATTTAGCAATTTTATAAAATCGTCCCCTACATCCTTCTCAATCATTTGATTTAAAAGCTTGTATACAATCTTTCTATTACATTTAAATACCTCGAATACTCAAATAGAATAGTATCTTTGCTCTCTTATAATTATAATAGCACATGATACCACCTATTTCTGGGTTTTCTAAACTTTCTAAAGTAGAAAAAATACAATGGCTCGCTGAGCATCATTTCCACAATAGTAATGCCACAATTGATGTTTTAAAAACCTATTGGAATTCGGATGAAAAACTACAACAACTTCATGATGAATTCACTGAGAACACAGTTTCTAATTATTATTTACCTTTTGGTGTAGCTCCAAATTTCATTATTAATGGGAGTCGCTATACCATCCCGATGGCAATCGAAGAAAGTTCGGTTGTAGCAGCCGCTAGTAAAGCTGCTAAATTTTGGGAGAACAGAGGTGGTTTTAAAGCTGAAGTAATTAGTACGACTAAGATTGGACAGGTACATTTCAATTATAATGGAGCAATAGATAAGTTAAAAAGCTTCTTTAAAGCCGTTAAGCCCAAATTAATTGAAGCTTCTCAAAATATCACCAAGAATATGGAGAAAAGAGGTGGTGGTATTATTGATATTCAATTAATTGATAAGACTACCGATCTTGAACATTATTATCAGCTACATTGTTCTTTTGAAACAGTAGATGCTATGGGTGCTAATTTCATCAATTCTTGTTTAGAACAATTTGCTAGTACATTAAAAAATGAAGCTGCCATATATCCTGAATTTTCTGATGAAGAAAAAGATTTGGAAATCATGATGAGCATTCTTTCTAATTACGTACCTGATTGTATTGTTAAGGCAGAAGTTTCTTGTCCTATCAAAGACCTACCTAACACCACTGAATTATCCTCGCTTCAATATGCTCAAAAATTTGTAAGAGCTATTAAAATTGCTCAGATAGAACCTTACAGAGCTGTTACTCATAATAAAGGAATCATGAATGGTATTGATGCAGTTGTATTAGCTACTGGAAATGATTTTAGAGCGATAGAGGCTGGTGCGCATGCTTATGCTGCTAAAAATGGTATCTATGCTAGTTTAACTCACGCATCTATAGAAAATGATGTTTTTCATTTTTATATTGAATTACCCTTAGCTTTAGGTACTGTTGGTGGATTAACTACACTGCATCCATTAGTTAAGCTTGCATTACAAATGTTACAAAGTCCCAATGCTAAAGAATTAATGAAAATTACTGCTGTAGCTGGTTTGGCTCAAAATTTTGCAGCTGTAAATTCATTAATTACTACAGGTATTCAACAAGGGCATATGAAAATGCATCTAATGAATATTTTAAATCAGTTTCAAGCAACACCAACAGAAAAAGAAAATCTAGTTTCTTACTTTAAAACTAATCCTGTATCACATAGCGAAGTTGTAACCCAATTAGAGAAATTAAGAAGTTAATTATATTTTTTCATTCAGTATGAAACAAGCATTTTATAGTCATGGCAAACTTCTTCTTACCGGAGAATATCTAGTATTAGATAATGCTACTGCATTAGCAATTCCCACAAAAAAAGGACAATCCATGACTATCGATTCGTATACTTCCAGTATGATTTCTTGGAAGAGTTACGATCACCTTGGCAATTGTTGGTTTGATTTTATTTTTTCTTTTTCAGAATTAACTACTTTATTATCTACAACCAAGGGAAATCAACTTCAACATACTTTAATCACATTATTACAAACTGCTCAACAGATAAATCCTAATTTTCTTTCTAATCAAGAAGAAGGTTATAAAATAGAAACTTGTTTAGAATTTGATCGTTCATGGGGTTTAGGCTCTTCTTCTACTTTAATAAATAATATTGCTCAATGGGCTAAAGTTGATCCATTTATTTTATTGGAAAAAGGGTTTGGCGGTAGTGGTTACGATATTGCTTGTGCGCAACACAATACCCCTATTACTTATATTAGAAATAATAATTCTCCTATAATTAAAAACGTTTCTTTTGATCCTGTTTTTAAGGACAACTTATTTTTTATTCATTTAAATAAAAAGCAAAATAGCAAAGAATCTATCACTCATTACAGAGCACAAAACAATAAAACGATAGATCAAGCTATAAATATAGTTAACACTTACACTAGTCAGTTTATCAATTGTGAAACACTTTCTGATTTCATATTATTAATTCATCAGCATGAGTCGTTAATTTCAAACATCATAAAAACTGCAACGGTAAAAGATTCTTTTTTTCCTGATTATACTGGTGGTATAAAAAGTTTAGGTGGTTGGGGTGGTGATTTTATTCTAGTGACTGGTACCTTAAATGATATGGTTTATTTTAAAAAGAAAGGTTTCAATACGATTATTTCTTATTCAGAAATGATTTATTCTAAGTAGAAACTAAAGCCAAAATCTTAACAAACGTTAATTTATCACCAAATTTACTTAATTTAATGTTAATGTTTCGACTTTCATTTTTCTTACAAAAAGTATATTTAACACTTTTCTTTTTATTTTTTATTAGAATCACTCATTGATTTTTACCATATAAAAAACTGTTTTTAAACAACATAACATCTTATTCCGACAATCAACTACTTTTTAACATATATAATAAAGCCACACTTTATGCTATGGTTTTAACACATCTGTGATCAAGTTCCTTTAGTGATCAAAATCACAATTGATTTCTCAACTCTTCTATACATTTGTCTCAACACAAAGGATATCTAACTAATATCCAGCATTAATTAAACTCAACTTTTTACTATGAAAAAGATTAATTTTTGGGCTACATTAAATTTCTTTGAATTAATTATATCTATTTCTTATGCTAGAATTTAATTTAGCATAAAGGCTAGTAAGGTTATTAACTCGTGTTTTTAATAGTTAATTAAGTTTTATATCAATTAACTAAGGAACATTAGAAACCTTTTATAAACACTAACATGTATGTAGCTCAAAAAATAATCTTTGATTTATTTCTAGTTACCTAGAGAATGAATCATTTTAACAAAGCGTATTTTAAAATTACCCCTAACATATTCTCACTAAGTTTTTTCAGAGGCACCCTACAAGGTGTCTCTCTTTTTTTTATAAACAAAAGAAGAGAGTTTGAATAAAATCATTCAAACCCTCTTCTTTGTATTATTAACTTTATTTTAAAGCTCTAAAGCTTTCATTACATTATTATCCATTAACAATTCTGTTGGGTTTTCTAATGCTTCTTTGATTGCAACTAAAAATCCTACAGACTCTCTTCCATCAATAATTCTATGATCATAAGAAAGTGCTACATACATAATCGGAGCTGCAACAATCTGTCCATCACGAACAATAGGTCTCTCTACAATATTATGCATTCCTAAAATTGCGCTTTGAGGTGGATTGATTATTGGAGTAGATAACATACTTCCAAAAACACCTCCATTAGTAATCGTAAAAGTACCTCCTGTCATTTCATCAACAGTAATTTGTCCATCACGAGCTCTAATAGCCAATCTTTTAATTTCACTCTCTACACCTCTAAAACTTAAGTTTTCAGCATTACGTACCACAGGAACCATTAATCCTTTTGGTCCAGAAACAGCTATACTTATATCTTGGAAATCATATGAAATTTTATAATCTCCATCAATCATAGAATTTACATCTGGATATAATTGTAAAGCTCTTGTAACTGCTTTTGTAAAGAATGACATAAATCCTAAACCAACTCCATGTTTTGCTTTAAATGCTTCTTTATGTGCAGCACGTAAATCAAATATTGGTTGCATGTCGATTTCATTAAAAGTAGTCAACATTGCAGTTTCATTTTTCACTGAAACTAATCGTTGTGCTACTTTACGTCGTAACATTGATAACTTTTTACGCTCTTCTCCTCTACTACCAGGTCCTGGAGTTCCCATAGAAGGTTTTACGTTTACCGCATCTGCTTTTGTGATACGTCCATCACGTCCAGTTCCTGCTACTTGACTTGCATCAATTCCTCTTTCTGCTAATACTTTCTTTGCTGCTGGAGAAGCAGTACCTGTAGCATATGTTTCCGTTTTTACTGGAGTTGCTGCAACTGGTGTTGGAGTTACTGTCTTTTTCTCTTCAACTTTTGGAGTTTCAGATGGAGTAGCTCCACTTTCTGGTTTAGCAGCATCTGTATCTATCAAGCATACTACTTGACCCACTTCTACAGCGTCTCCTTCTTCTGCTTTTAACGTTATAATACCACTAGCTTCTGCTGGTAATTCAAGTGTTGCTTTATCACTATCTACCTCAGCTATTGCTTGATCTTTTTCTACATAATCACCGTCTTCAACAAGCCATTGTGCTATTTCAACTTCGGTAATTGATTCTCCCGGTGAAGGGACTTTCATTTCTAAAGCCATTATTTTACTTTTTAGTTGTATTTATATTTCTGTGGCGTTTTATTAACGCTGATTATTTTTTGTTTTATCGAAAACGTAATCGATTACTTCTCCATGACGTCTTTTAGATCGTGTTGAACTACCTGCTGCTGGCGCTCCATAAGGCCTTCTACTAGCAAATCTAAAACTTTTTGCTTCATCCAAATGCATCAAAATATGACTTAAAGCTCCCATATTACGTGGTTCTTCTTGAGCCCATACGATATCTTCTGCATCATATTTTTTTATAGCAGCTCTGATCTCATCAGCTGGTAATGGAAATAATTGTTCTATACGAACCAATGCAATATCTTCTCTGTTAGTTTCTTCTTTTCTATCTAATAGATCATAATAGAATTTACCTGTACAGAACACTAATGTTTTTACCTTTTCTGATTTTGCTATTGGATCATCAATTGTTGGCATAAATTGTCCATTCGCAAACTCTTCTACACTCGACACTACTCGTTTATCTCTTAATAAACTTTTAGGAGTAAACACTATCAATGGTTTTCTATAACTAGCTTTCATTTGTCTACGTAACAAATGGAACATATTAGCTGGAGTAGATACATCTGCAACAAACATATTATCTTTAGCACATAATTGTAAATAACGTTCCATACGTGCTGAAGAGTGTTCTGCTCCTTGTCCTTCATATCCATGTGGTAATAACATAACGATACCGTTTTGTAATTTCCACTTATCCTCTGCCGAAGATATATATTGGTCAATCATAATTTGAGCTCCATTACTAAAATCACCAAATTGTGCTTCCCAAATCATCAACGTTTTTGGACTTGCCATTGCATAACCATAGTCAAATCCTAAAACACCATATTCTGATAGAAATGAATTATAAATATAAAAATCTCCTTGGTCTCCTTTTAAATTATTTAATAAGATAACCTCTTCTTCACTATCTTCAACTTTTACAACAGCATGTCTATGGGAAAATGTTCCTCTTTCTACATCTTGACCACTCATACGTACGTCATATCCTTCTTTAAGTAAAGAACCATATGCTAGGATTTCTCCCATAGCCCAGTCCAACTTATCATCTTCAAAGAACATTTTATTACGCTGATTAATCAAACGCTCAATTTTTCGTAGAAATTTTTTATCTGATGGTAATTTTGTTACTACCTCAGCTATTTCTGTAAGCTTATCTTTAGCATAAGTAGTATCAAC
Source organism: uncultured Aquimarina sp. (assembly GCA_947498595.1). GTDB lineage: Bacteria > Bacteroidota > Bacteroidia > Flavobacteriales > Flavobacteriaceae > Aquimarina. The sequence continues at coordinate 12,158 of CANMKX010000005.1, read as the reverse complement.
TACTTTCATCATTTCATCTTCCTGAACCAGATTAAACCCTGACCATTCATCTTGCATAAATGGTGTTATAACAGTTTTATCTTCTTGTCTAGATTCTTGTAATTCTTCCTCTAAAGATGCTTTATATTCTTTTTCTAATTGCTTAACATAATCTGCATCGATAACTCCTTCAGCTAATAATTTAGCTGCATAAATATCTCGTGCATTTTGATGCTTAGCAATTGCTTTATATAATTTAGGTTGTGTAAATCTTGGCTCATCTCCTTCATTATGTCCATATTTACGATATCCTAAAAGATCAATAAATACATCTCTTTTAAATTTCATTCTAAAGTCTAATGCAAATTGCATCGCATGTACTACTGCCTCTGCATCGTCTGCATTTACATGTAAAACAGGTGATAGCGTAATTTTTGCTACATCTGTACAATAAGTAGATGATCGTGCATCTAAATAATTTGTTGTAAATCCAATTTGGTTATTTACTACAATATGTATAGTTCCTCCAGTTTTATATCCATCTAATTGCGCCATTTGCACAATTTCGTACACAAGACCTTGTCCTGCTACAGCAGCATCTCCATGTACTACGATAGGCAATACATCACATGTATTTTCTTGATAATGACGATCTTGTTTTGCTCTTGTAATTCCTTCAACAACTGCCCCTACCGTCTCTAAGTGAGATGGATTAGGTGCTATATTCATATTGATAGCTTTTCCTGAATCTGTACTTCTTTTTGAAGTCCACCCTAAATGGTATTTTACATCTCCATCAAAAATCGCTTCTTCATAATCTTTTCCGTCAAATTCACTAAAGATATCCTTTGCACTCTTTCCAAAAATATTAGTTAATGTACTTAATCTACCTCTATGTGCCATCCCCATAACAAACTCTTTAACTCCCTGGTCCGCTGCCTTTTCAACTAAAGCATCTAATGCTGGAATTAAAGATTCTCCTCCTTCTAAAGAGAAACGTTTTTGTCCTACATATTTTGTATGTAAAAAGCTTTCAAAAGAAACAGCTTGATTAAGCTTCTTTAGAATATGTTTCTTCTCTTCTGGAGTAAATTTGGAATGATTATCATTTATATTAATCTGCTCTTGTATCCAAGCTATTTCTTCTGGATTTCGAATATACATATACTCAACTCCTATAGCTTCACAATAGATTTTTTCTAAATGTACAATAATGTTACTTAAGCTAGTTGCTCCTATTCCTAATATTTCACCTGCACTAAATACTGTATTTAAATCTCCTTGACTTAAACCAAAATTTTCTAATGCTAATGTTGGTGTATATTTACGTCTTTCTCGAACAGGGTTTGTTTTTGTAAACAAATGACCACGTGTTCTATATCCGTCGATAAGCTTAACAACTTGAAATTCTTTTTGCAAACTTTCAGGTACAGCTATTTTCTCGCCAGAGCTTTCTGTTTCTACATAAATAGTTTCTGTTTCTGCACTTTCTAGTCCAAAATCGAATCCCTGAAAAAATGCACGCCAGCTAGGTTCAACACCATCAGGGTTTTGCAAATATTGATCGTATAAATCTGCAAAAAATGCGGTATTAGCCGCATTTAAAAATGAATATTTATCCATAATTATGGTTACAATGTTCTTTAAATAACAAAACGCAACAAAAATACAACAAATACACTATATTAAACATGCTATTTTTTATATTTATCTAGCAATATTTTACAACTTTAACATTAAAGCTATTCTTTGTTAATTTTTTATTTGCCTTTGGATTAGTATCATTAATATATCTTTCCTTACACAGAGATATCTGTTATTAATGTGTTACGGAATAGCTCTTAAAAATAAAAAGCATCCATTTATTTTGAATGCTTTTACTCTTACTTCTAAATTTCTTTCTATACAGTTCTATTCATTAAGCTTTTACCGAAATCTCTCAAAATTTCTCTATTACTTTCGTCTATAGAAAGAGTATCTAAAACATCAAATGCTTCTTCTGTATATTTAACAATTTCTTTTCTTGTTCTCTCTTTAGCACCAGTACTTTCAAACAAACTTTTTACTGTTTCTATTTTCTCTGAAGGGTTTTCTGGATTTAATGTAAACAATCCTTCTAACTGTTTGATCTCTTCTTCTGAAGCGTATTCTAGCGATTTAAGATATAAATACGTCTTTTTATTTTCTATAATATCTCCTCCGACTTGTTTCCCAAATGTTTCTGGATCACCAAAAGCATCCAAATAATCATCTTGTAATTGAAATGCAATTCCTAATAGTTTTCCAAAATTATAAATCTCCTTTTTACAAGTCTCAGGTGCTTCAGCTACAATTGCTCCCATCTGCATAGCTGCCCCGACTAAAACAGCTGTTTTATATTCTATCATTTTCATATACTCAGGAATTGTAACATCATCTCTTGTTTCAAAATCAATGTCATATTGCTGTCCTTCGCAAACCTCAATAGCCGTTTTTGTAAATAATGTAGCTAGTTCTCTAAAAATTTCACTGTCGTAATTTTCAAATAATTGATACGCATTAATCAACATTGCATCTCCTGACAGTATCCCTGTATTTATATCCCATTTTTCATGAACCGTTTCCTTTCCTCTACGTAAAGGCGCATCATCCATAATATCGTCATGAACTAATGAAAAATTATGAAATACTTCAACAGCTAATGCTGCATCTAATGCTTTTTGATAATTACCTCCAAAAATTTCTGAGGTCATCAATACAAGAACTGGTCTTAATCGCTTTCCTCCTAAATTTAATATATAAGAAATAGGTTCGTATAAATTCTTAGGTTCTTTATTTTGAACCTTTTGAGATAAGTACTCTAAAAAATAATTCTGGTAATCAATAATCGTATTCACTTCAAAAAATTTTATGCTAATGTAAATGAATTCCTCAAAATGCGATAGAAACTTTACGATAATATTATTTTTATGTAAAACTTAGGAAACTTTTATTGTTTTTAAAGTTTCCTTGCCTTAAATTTGCGCTCCAATAACGCAAACTATGAAAGAAAAAATAATAGAATCTGCATCCAAAATGTTTTTGAATTATGGTTTCAAAAGCGTTACTATGGATGATTTAGCTTCAGAAATGGGGATTTCAAAAAAAACTATTTATACCCATTTCAGCAACAAAACTAAATTAGTAGAAGCAACTACTAATCATCTTTTTAATAATGTTTGTACTGGTATAGAAACTATTTTAGACGCTGACAAAGATCCTATTGAGGAACTTTTTACTATCAAAGCTTTTGTATTAGAGCATTTAAAAAATGAAAAGGCTTCACCTCAATATCAACTTCAAAAATATTATCCAAAAATACATAGAGAAATAAAAGCCAAACAATTTGATGTTATGCAAGATTGCATCATCAATAACCTACATCGTGGAATTGCTTCTGGTGTTTATAGAGAAAATATGGATATCGAAATTATATCTCGTCTTTATTTTATGGGAATTACCGGAATTAAAGATCAAGATTTATTTCCTCTATCCGATTTTTCTATAATTAAACTTATGGGTGAATATCTAGAATACCATGTAAGAGGAATCGCAACTAACAAAGGACTTACAATACTTCAAAATTTTATAAACAATTAACTTATGAAAAACAACCTCTGGTTATTAATAATATGCTGTATCTTCTCTACAGCTATTATAGCACAACAACCAACTGCAAGCGAACACAGTTTCACATTAGAAGAAGCTGTTGATTTTGCATTAAAAAACAGCTATACCAGTCTTAATGCACGCAGAGATGTAGCAAAAGCTTTACAAAGAAAATGGGAAGCTACTGCTACTGGGCTTCCGCAAATAAGCGGTAAAATTGATTATCAAAATCAATTAAAGCAACCTGTTTCTTTTATTCCAGGTGAATTTTCTGGTGGTGCACCCGGAACATTTGTCCCTGTAGTTTTTGGAACAAAGCAACAAGCTTCTGCAACCGTAACATTGAATCAATTAATTTTTGATGGTTCATACCTAGTTGGATTACAAGCTGCTAAAAGTTTCCTAGAATACACTTACAATAACGAAGAAAAAATGCAGCTTGATGTACGCAAAGGTGTTATCAATGCATATGGTAGTGTATTATTGTCTCAAGAGAGTGTTGCTATTATCGAAAAAAATAAAGCAACTCTAGAACAAAATTTATCAGATACTCAAAAAATATTTGAAAATGGTCTTGAAGAAGAAGAAAGTGTTGAACAATTACAAATTACTTTAGCTCAAGTTAACAGTCAATTAAACAACGCTAGGCGTACAGAGAAAATAGCTATGCAAATGTTTAACCTTGCGTTGGGATTAGATGTAAATTCAAAATCTATTCTTAAAGAAAATTTAGAAACATTAGCTTCTCAAAACATGGATTTGGCAATTGCTCAAGCACCATTAACAATAGAAAATAATGTAGATTATAAATTAGCATATAATTTAACTGAACAAAGAAGTTTAGAATTAAAACTTGAGCGTAGTAGAGCTTTACCTTCTGTTTCAGCTTTTGTTAACTATGGTACAGCTGCTAACAGTGATAGTTTTAGTTTTCTAGACAGTGATCAAGCTTGGTTTCAATCTTCAATACTTGGAGCTAGCATTAATATTCCTATTTTTAGTTCTTTAAGTAGAACTTCAAAAACAAAGCAAGCTAGAATAGCTTTAGAACAAGCTAATACTCAGTTTACAGAAGCACAACAACGTATTAAACTTAGTTTAAACAGTGCTAAAAGTGATTATCAGTTTGCTATAGAAAACTATGATACTTCAAAAAAGAATCTTGCTCTTTCTGAACGAATTGAGAACAAAAACCAAATAAAATTCAAAGAAGGATTAGCTACTAGCTTTGAACTGAGACAAGCTCAATTACAACTATATAGTACGCAACAAGAATTATTACAATCAATGCTTGATATCATTATCAAGAAAGCTGATTTAGAAACAATTTTAAACACACCAAACAAATAATATTAATAATGAAAAAATTATTTTCAATATTCACTATATCGTTTCTTATTATCTCTTGTGGAGAGAAGAAGAGCAAATCTGTTGAAGACATTATCGAAAGCGGAAATTTAGAAGCTATACGAACTAAAAGAACAGAAATCGTAGGAGAGCAACAAGAAATTACATCAAAAATACAAGAGCTAGATAAAGCTATTGCCTCTCTTGATACTATTAAAAAATTACCTTTAGTAACTACAATTACAGCTAAGGATACGTTGTTTAATCACTATTTAGAAATTCAAGGTAGCGTAGATACAAAACAAAACCTTGTTATAGTAGCAGAAGCTTCTGGTACTATCAATCGAATTTTTGTAAAAGAAGGACAACGTGTTACTCAAGGGCAATTATTAGCTTCTATTGATGATGGAGGTTTAAGTCAAAATTTAGCTCAATTAGAAGTACAAGCTGCTTTAGCTAAAACAACTTACGATCGTCAAAAGAAACTTTGGGATCAAAAAATTGGTTCTGAAATACAATTTTTACAAGCTGAAACTACGTACAAAGCACAACAAAACTCAATAGCTCAATTAAAAAAGCAAATTGCAAAGTCTCAAGTTACTGCTCCATTTACAGGTGTAATTGATGACGTTATTTCTGAACAAGGTAGTATTGTTGCTCCAGGTGCATCTTTATTTAGAATTGTAAATCTGAGAAACATGTATATCAAAGCAGACATTCCTGAAAGTTATATTGCTAATGTAACAAAAGGAAAAAAAGTTGAAATATTCTTCCCAATCTTAGGTAAAACAATTGCCAGTAAGATTAGACAAGCTGGTAACTATATACACCCTAGCAACCGTACTTTTACAGTAGAAGTAGCTGTTCCTAATAGAGATAATTTAATCAAACCTAATTTAACTGCTAAGCTGAAAATCAATGACTATACTAGCAAAAAAGCTATATTAATTCCGCAAAGTATTATTTCAGAAAACGCAAACGGAGATCAATATACTTATATAACATCTGCAAAAAATGCAAATAATGAAGCGGAAGCAAAAAGAGCCATTGTTAAAACAGGAAAAACTCAAGGAGATTTAATTGAAATTTTAGAGGGTCTTAAAAGCGGAGATGCAATCATTCAAGAAGGAGCTAGAAGTGTAAAAGATGGTCAAAAAGTAAAAATATTAAACTAAGCATCTTATGCAAGTAAATGATAAAAAAATAAATAAAGAGTTTAAACTCTCGTCTTGGGCTATCGATAATAAAACAACCGTCTATGTAATGATGGCTATTATCTTAGCACTTGGTTTATCAGCATATTTTGCTATGCCAAGAGAGAATTTCCCTGAAATAAAGGAAACCAAGATATATATAAGTGTTCCTTATCCAGGAAACACTGCTGAAGATATAGAACGTTTGATTGTAGATCCATTAGAAGATCGATTAAAAAACGTAAGTAATGTTGTCGAAACCTTATCTACTTCTCAAGAAGATTATGGTATTATCACAATAGAGTTTGATGAAAGTCTTAGTGTTGCTGAGGCAAAACAAAAAGTAAAAGATGAGGTTGATAGTGAGAAAGCTAATGAAGATTGGCCTACTTTTAATGGCGTTAAGGTAGAACCTAATGTTTTTGACCTAAGTATTTCTGAAGAAACACCGATAATGAATATTAACATTGCTGGTGATTATCCTATCGAGAAATTAAAAGAATACGCCGAACATCTAGAAGATGAAATTGAAGATTTACTTGAAATTAAGCAAGTAGACATTCGTGGTGCTCAAGAAAAAGAAGTTGAAGTTGCTGTTGATATTTATAAAATGATGGCTGCTCAAGTAAGTTTTGATGATGTTATCAACGCCATTAGAAACGGAAACGTTACTATGTCTGCTGGAAACATGATTTCTAGTGGTCAACGCCGTACTTTAAGAATTTTAGGAGAGATCGATACACCTATAGAGTTAGATAATTTTGTTGTAAAATCTCAAAATGGCCCTGTATATCTTAAAGATATAGCTCAGGTTACTTTTAAAGAAGAAGAAAGAACAACTTATGCTAGAGAATTTGGACATAGCGTAGTAATGCTAGATGTTAAAAAACGTTCTGGTAAAAACATGGTAGAAGCTGTAGAAAAAATCAATGTAATTGTTGAAGATGCTAAGGAAAATATTTTCCCTACAGACTTATCTGTTACTATTGCAAATGATCAATCAGCAAAAACGGTTAATCAAGTAAATGATTTAGTTAATAACATCATTTTTGGGATCATTCTTGTAGTTGGTGTTTTAATGTTCTTTTTAGGATTTAGAAACGCACTATTTGTTGGTTTTGCAATCCCAATGTCGATGTTTATGTCATTCATGATTTTATCTGCATTAGGATATACAATGAATACTATGATTCTATTTGCCTTGATTATGGGATTAGGAATGCTGGTTGATAATGGTATCGTTGTAGTAGAAAATGTTTATCGTTTGATGGATGAAGAAGGAATGTCTCGTTTAGAAGCTTCAAAAAAAGGAATCGGTGAAATTGCATTCCCTATAATCATCTCTACTCTTACAACTGTTGCTGCTTTTATTCCATTAGGAATGTGGCCTGGTGTTATGGGACAATTCATGATTTATTTCCCTATTACATTATCAGTAGTACTTGGATCATCTTTATTTGTTGCCATTTTTATTAACTCTATGTTAGTATCACAATTCATGGAAATTGGACAACGAGAATTAACTATTAAACAGCTAATTCGTTTAAGCATTATTTTAGGTGGGTTTGGTATCTTTATATTATTATTTGGTGGAGAAGTAAGTGGTTTAGGTTCTGTAATGATTTTTACAGCTATCATGTTCTGGATCTATAAATACATTCTTAAAAAAGCAGCCAACTTCTTCCAAAGTAGAATTCTTACTTGGTTAGAAAACAAATATCAAAGCTTCCTTGCATTTGCGTTAAAAGGATGGAGATCGTATGTTTTTGTCATTGGTACTTTCATTCTCTTATTCATTGTTTTTGCAGCTTTCGGAGCTTCTGTAGGTAGTAAGCGTACTAGTATTGAATTTTTCCCTGATAATAAACCTAATCAGATTACAGTTTATATAGAATATCCACAAGGTACCGATATCGAAAAAACTAATTTGATTACCAAAGAAATCGAACAACGTGTATACAATGTGGTTAACTCTCCTGAATATGTAGAAGCTGATGGATATAACTTTTTAGTAGAATCTGCGGTTTCTCAAGTAGGAGAAGGAGCTGGTAATCCACAAACTGATGGTGGTAGTAATGCAGAAATGCCTCATAGAGGAAAAATTACTGCTACAATGCGTGAATATAAATACAGAAAAGGGGAAGACAGTGAAATTTTAAGACAAAAAATTCAAAAAGATCTTAAAGGAATTTACCCTGGTGTTGCTATTTCTGTAGAAAAAGATCCTGTAGGTCCTCCAGCTGGATATCCTATTAATATTGAATTAGAAGGTTCTGATTATGATGAACTAATTGTAGTTGCCGAAAAAATGCGTGATTTTATCAATACTAAAAACATTCCTGGTATTGAAGAATTGAAAATTGACGTAAATAAAGGAAAACCTGCTATGCAAATTACTGTTGATCGTCAAAAAGCTGGTGAACTAGGTGTAGCTGCTGGTCAAGTAGGTAATCAATTACGTCGTTCTATCTTTGGTGACAAAGCTGGTATCTATAAAAAAGACGGTGAAGATTATGATATTTATGTTCGTTTTAATGAAGATATTCGTTATAACAAAAGTGCTTTATTTAATCAGAATATTATTTTTAGAGATCCAGCTAATGGACAAATTAAGCAAATTCCTGTTTCGGCATTAGCATCTCAAAAAAACACTTCTTCTTTTAGCGCTATCAAACACAAAGATTCTAAACGAGTAGTTACAGTATATTCGGCTTTACAAGCTGGTTACACAGATGCGGGAGCTATTGTAAGTCAAATACAGACCGAAATGGCTAATTTTACAGAATCTCCTAAAAGTGTTAAAATCGATTATACTGGTCAGATTGAAGAACAAGGTAAACAAATGAGCTTTTTAATGGGAGCTTTCTTTGCTGGACTAGGTCTTATCATGTTAATTTTGATTTTCCAGTTTAGCTCTATTTCTAAACCAACAATTATTATGATTGCCATATTCCTAAGTTTTATAGGGGTATTTGGAGGAATCTTAATCACTGGAGCTTCTTTTGTTATTATGATGACTATGATGGGAATTATATCTCTTGCTGGTATTGTTGTAAATAATGGTGTAGTATTATTAGATTATACTCAATTATTAATAGATCGTAGAAAATCCGAATTAAATATTCCTGAAAGTGAATTATTATCTAATGATGAAGTAATGCTATTAATCATAAAAGGAGGTAAAGCTCGTTTACGTCCTGTTCTTTTAACAGCTATTACAACTGTATTAGGTTTAATTCCTTTAGCTATTGGTTTAAACATAGATTTCTTTTCATTATTCTCTGAATTTGATGCAAAAATCTATATGGGTGGAGATAATGTTATTTTCTGGGGACCTTTAGCGTGGACTGTTATATATGGTTTGATCATCGCTACATTTTTAACTTTAATCATTGTTCCTGCTCTATTTTACATCGTGAATCGATTTAAAGTACGATTTAGGCGTAACAAATAAGATTTAATCACTTAAATAAAAAAGAGACTGTCAAAAAGACGGTCTCTTTTTTTTTGTTTAAAATAGTTCTAATACGATTTCTGAAATTTTATTTCGCTTAAAATGCATTGAGGCAATGTACATTTTCGGCAATAGATTTTATGATTTCTTAACTTATGTTTCTGACAAACTGTTTTAACCTATTTTTTAAATCTTATCTGCTTTGATAAATTTATTTTTTGAATCTTTTTTTGATGAAGAGTTAAGTTCGAATGTATATGGAGGTATTCTGAGAAGTCTAATATTTTTTTGGTTTCTATGTCTTTTATTGAATAAAATCCAATGTTATCAATTACTATTATTTTAAACTTACTAAGTTTATACTTAAATAATTACTTCAAATAGTTATGAAAAACACCTTTATTTACATTCTCTAGCTCTAAAACAATACTATCTCTGTTTATAGATGAACAAACTCCATATAGATAGGTTTTTTGAAATTTAATTTTTAGAACAATTGCTTTAGTTATAACTACTGTACTCGCTTGTATTTTTAAATCAAAACGTGCATTACTTTGAAAAGTTAATCATTTTTATTTGTTTTTATCATAGAATACTGGGAGGTAAGCTTTCTCTTAAAAAACAGCTACCTATTTCTAGATGATTACCTCTCTCTGAATTATTATTCTTTACCCATACTCGTCACAAGTAAAGGCTAGTCAGAGGTTTTTAATATTTTAAAATTTACTACATCATACTAAATTAATAATTACAATTAACTGGTAATTGTTCTATTCTAACCATATCATACGTCTTTATTTTACGATTCATACCAAAAAAAGAAATAACTTCTTTTTTAAAATCTATATCTTCTATAACATAAGTCTTCATTTTATGAGATTCAAATTCTTCATCACTAATTTCTGAAAATTTCTCAATAATGTCTTGTTTTTTGTAATATAAACTTATTGGTTCAGGTAATATTAATTTATATGCGTCATTATTTACTACATTAAAAACATAAAATTCACTTCTCTCAAACCCAGGTATAGAAGCTGCTTGAAATTCACTTTTATTTAATGATTTTTGAAATATCAAAAAATGATCAAAAAATGATCAAAAGATTGTTCTAAAAGATTGCAATTACTTTGTTTATTGACAAAGACTAACTTATCATTTAAATAATATTTTAAATCTTTTGTCGAATTTGTTTTTTCTTCAATTAAATTGATATTCTTATAATATCGCTTTGTTTTATCGTTCTTTTCTTCAATAGAAGAAGTTTCTATAAAAAGTAATACCTTATTATTACTCTCCATATTTAATTCTTCTTTAGAAATCTCAACCTTTTTTGTTGACCATCAGCATTAGTAGTACTAACCCTTAGATTTTGGATACCAGTAGGACTTCCATAGGTTTTGGTAATTTGTTTTTGATATAATACTTTATAGAGCTGGCTATTTGAATGACCATTTTTAGTAAAAACTTGAACTCCATCACTATTTTCTAGAAGAAGTACATATCCATACTTGGAGTACTCACATTCTTATAATCAAAACACAATATCTCATCGTATAACTGCGGATTCGATAACATCGATTTAGGATTAGGTTTTCTATTAATAGTTAGAGGAGCTAATAGTTTTGAATCTACATTACTATCAGTTGTTAAGCTCCTTAGTACAATTAAAACAATTATTTATTACATCTTTCTCTTTTAATCTATCACCATTATTTAACAACCGTATATTTCCTTCTGTTAATGCTTTTTCAACTTCTTGAAGTATTTTTCCTATTTTAGATTTTCAATTTAACTTTGAAACTCCAAAGCTATCTTTTTCCTACTTCATTAAGCATTTCTTTTAATTCTTTATTATTAACTCCAACAGTTTTTTTTGCTGGTTTAGCAGATAAACTTGATTCTTCTATAAAAGACTCATAACTATCTCCTTCTTGTCTATTTATGCTTAACTTCCTATTTTTCCATCAAATCCAAATTCCCATAAACCGCTTAAACCTTTATATAAAACAGGTTTATTTCCTGCAAATCTATAAGAAGCAAGGTCAAAGCTCATTTCAGAAAGAGAATCAAAATTCATCCATCAGCCTATTGATGCATCATAATTTCTAGCACCAAAACCTAATCATTCTAATCCAAGTTTATTGTTTCCTTCTTTCCCTACAAATCCATATGAATGAACAGTTCCACTCATAGCATTATTAAATCTACACATACGTAAATCGAAGGAATAGTAATTTCGTTCTTGTTTGATTTCTGTATCTGCACCTACCTCCCCATAATTATTATCATCTGAATACAAAAGCTTTATATTTTCGAGGTAATCTTTGTATTGGTATATAGTCAAAATTCTCATCAACTGTTAGTTCTATATATCCTTCGGCATGGTTGAAAAATTCCAAACTCCATTTTTATAAATATAATTACCTGCATACTCGGTTGTAATCATCGTGTCGGCTTCCCCAAATTAGAACTGCTTAAATATCTAAAGGTTCAATATAGTTATTCTTTCCCAATTTTAATTTAGCATAGGGAATTGGTGCCAAATCGTTTAATGAATC